>NZ_JAWKUW010000004.1:0-361672 GCF_041398385.1 Hyphomonas sp. | reverse complement strand
TCTGCCTGCCCGTTGTCCTAATGCGTCCAGGGCTGTTTCCGGTTTGCGTCGAAATTAGCACTGTAGGACTTAACAAGCCGCTTGCGTTCGCGGGCCGGTTCGACGCGGAAGGTGAGCCCTTCCTTCTTCGCGAATTCCACGGCCTCTTCCTGGGTTTCGAATTCGAGGCGCACCTGGCCGGATGTGTCGTCGATGCTGGTCCAGCCCATCAGCGGGTCTGCCGTGCGGTGGACATTTTCCTTAACGAATTCAAGTACCCAGGCCTTGGTCTTGCCACGGCCGGAGGTCATGGCGCTCTTGGCGGGTTTGTAGATCCGTGCGTGCATCTGCCTGCCCTTGTCGGCCGTTTCACGAGCGGCCTTTGAGAAACTGGTCGGAGCGATAGGATTCGAACCTACGACCCTCTGGTCCCAAACCAGATGCGCTACCAGACTGCGCTACGCTCCGGAGTCCCGGTGTAGTGAGTGCGCGGGGCAGTGCAAGCCCTTTTCGCGGCTCTTTGCAGTGGAGGGCAGTTACTTCCGCACCGGCCGCATGAGGCCTTCCTGAGCCACGCTGGCAACGAGCTGGCCATCCTGGGTGAAGATCGAGCCGCGGTTGAAGCTGCGCGCGCCGCCGGCATAGGGGCTGTCCATGGAATAGAGGTGCCATTCGTCGAACTTGAGCGGCGCATGGAACCACATGGCGTGGTCGAGGCTGGCGGCCATCAGCTCGCCGGTCATCCAGGAGACGCCGTGCGGCCGGTTGCCGGTGCCGAGCAGGGACATGTCGCTGGCATAGGCCATCAGGCAGTGATGCAGCCAGGGCGCCTCGTCGATCGGGCGGGCGACGCGGAACCACAGATTGTGGACATCGCTCGCCTTTTCCGGATTCAGCGGGTCGAGCGGCTCGATCTCGCGGATTTCGATGGGGCGCGGGCGCAGGAAATGGCCGCGATGGTGGGCCGGGAGCTTTTCAGCGAATTTCTGGCGCCATTCCAGCCGGTCGCCCAGCGTTTCGGGACCGGGCACGTCAGGCATTGTGTGCTGGTGGTGCCAGCCATCTTCGCGCACATGGAAGCTCGCCGCCATGTTGAAGATCTGCTTGCCGTGCTGGATGGCGACGACCCGGCGGGTGGTGAAGCTGCCGCCGTCGCGGGAATGGTCCACCTGGTAGATGATCGGGACTTTCGGGTCGCCGGGGCGGATGAAATAGGCGTGCAGCGAGTGGCAGGGCCGGTCTTCCGGCACGGTGCGGTAGGCGGCCACGAGGCTCTGCGAAATCACCTGACCGCCGAAGACGCGTTGGCTTTCCTCTTCGTCCGGGCTCTGGCCGCGGAAAAGGTCCAGTTCCAGTTGCTCGATGTCGAGCAGGTTCAGCAGGTCGCCGACCGGATCTGTCATGTTCAGCCTCCCATGGTGCAGTGCAGCGCTACCAGACCTGAACCGGGATGCAAAGCCTGACGGTGTGCAAGGCGGATCCGTGAAATTTCACCGATCAGGGAACGGGGGTGTTCACCTTAACAGCGTAGTGTCGCAGGTCGGTGCTGATGGCGCATGCGTGAGGTGTTGCAAGATGAATCCCCTGTCGAACCTGAAACAGGACATCAAGTTCCTGGTGGGCGGCATCAAGGTGATGATGTGGACGAAGGATGTGACCCCGGATACGGACATCCTCGTGCCGGACGAATTCGAGGCGGCGGTCGACAAGTATCGCAACCGCGTCGCCTTCCGCTTCGATGGAGAGCTGACCACCTATGCCGAGTTTGACGCAAGGGCGAACCGCTATGCCAATTGGGCGTTGGCTGAAGGACTGAATCCGGGCGAGGTGGTCGCGCTGCTGATGGAGAACCGGCCAGATTTTGCTGCGGCCTGGTTTGGCCTGTCGAAAGTCGGTGTCGTCAGCGCGCTGGTGAACACGAACCTCGAAGGCGAGGCGCTGGCGCATTGCCTCAATATTGTCGGCGCAAAGACGATTATTACCGGATCGGGCTTTGACCGCGCAATGCGCGGTGCCGTGCCGTACCTAAACTCTTTGCGCAAGGTCTGGTCGCTTTGCGGGTACCAGGCGGGTGATCTCGCACGGGCGCTCGCCTCTGCGTCGGATGCGCGCCCGGACCGCGGCGCGCGCGAGGCACTGCGCGGCGGCGATACATGTCTCTATGTCTATACATCCGGCACCACGGGGATGCCCAAGGCAGCGCGGATGACCCATTCGCGCGCTCGCACCATGATGCGGACCTTTATCGGCCCCATGGATGTGCATCCGCGTGACCGCGTGTATCTGACCCTGCCGCTCTATCACGCAACGGGCGGAATCGCCGGGCTTGGCGCAACGCTGATGGCGGGCGCGAGCGCGATCCTGCGGCGGAAGTTTTCGGCGAGCCGGTTCTGGGAGGACGCGGCTCGCGAGGGCGCAACGCTGTTCGTTTATATCGGGGAGCTCTGCCGGTATCTCGTCAATCAGCCGCCGGGGGAGTTCGACCGCACACACCGGATCCGGGCAGGCATCGGCAATGGCCTGCGCCCCGAGGTCTGGAGCCGGTTCATCGAACGCTTCGACATAAGCGAGCTCAAGGAATTCTATTCCTCCACCGAGGGGAATGTCAGCATGATGAATATTGACGGCCATCCGGGCGCGTGCGGCCGCATGCCTGACTGGATGAGCAAGCCTTTCCGCCACATCGCTTTCGTGAAGTCCGATATCGAGACAGAACAGCCGGTGCGTGATGCGGCAGGCCATTGCATCCGAGCCGGTGTGAACGAAGTGGGCGAAGTTCTGGGACGGATCGGCGCGGACAACCGCACGCGGTTCGACGGCTATACCGACGCGAAGGCGACGGACGGGAAGATCCTGCACGACGTGTTCGAAAAGGGAGACATGTGGTTCCGCACCGGCGACCTGATGCGCAGGGATGCGCGGGGCTATGTCTACTTCGTTGACCGGATCGGCGACACCTTCCGCTGGAAGGGCGAGAATGTCGCGACCAATGAAGTCGGCGAGGCGATGGCCCACATCAAGGGTGTTGAAACGGCGAACGTCTATGGCATCGCGGTGCCGGGGGCAGATGGGAAGGCCGGCATGGCCGCCATCACGGCAAACCAGGATCTCGACATTGCGGGCCTGCATCGCCTGCTGGCGGATCGTCTGCCGGGCTATGCGATCCCGGTTTTCCTCAGAGTGCAGAAGGAGGCGAACACGACCGGCACGCTCAAGTTCCGCAAGCTGGAACTGGTGCAGGAAGGGTTCGATCCGGCGGCCGTCAAGGATCCGCTCTATGTCTACAACGCCGATGCCGACGCGTATGAGCCGATGACGGAAGAGACCTATGAGAAAGTGCGTGCCGGCGGCATGCGCTTCTAGACGGCGCGACCCATGCGCTGTTCGAGGCGCGTGGAGAACCAGGAAATGATCCGGCGCCAGAGTTCATCCTTGAGGATGGCGCCTTCCACGTCATGATCGATCGACGGGTTGTCGTTGATCTCGATGATGACGACGCCCTTGTCGGTTTCCTTGAGGTCGACCCCGTAAAGACCGGCGCCGATCAGGCTGGCGGCGCGGACGGCCGCATCGACGACTTCAGGAGGTGCATCCTGAACGGCGAAAGTGGTGAAGCCGCCTTCGGTGGTCTTGCCGCCGGGGCCATGCTTCACGATCTGCCAGTGGCCGCGTGCCATTCGGTACTGACAGGCATAGAGCGGCTCGCCGTTCAGCACGCCGATGCGCCAATCGAATTTCGTCGGTACGAATTCCTGCGCGATGATCAGGGCCGTGTCGTCGAACATGCCCTTGGCGCCGGCCTTCAGTTCTTCCAGCGTCGTCGCCTTGACCATGTTGGAGCCGAAAGAGCCGTCCGGCGTCTTCAGGATCACGGGCGACCCGAGCCGGGCGAACACGGCTTCGAGATCGGACTTCTCGTCCAGAATCTCCGTGCGCGGAATGGGCAGGCCGGCTTTCTCCAGGATTTCCTTGAGGTAGACCTTGTTGGTGCACCGGATCATCGAATGGGTATCATCGATGACGGGCATGCCTTCCTGTTCGGCACGGCGGGCGAATTTGTAGGTGTAGTTGTCGATCTGCGTGGTTGCACGGATGAAGAGGGCATCGAATTCGGCGAGGCTGGTAAGGTCGGACGGGTCGATTGTTTCGACCTCCACGCCCATCTTGGCGGCGACATCCGCGAGCCGCTTGATGGAGGCCGGCTTCGATGGTGCGGTGTCGTCGTTCGGATCAACCAGCACGGCAAGAGCCCATTTGGCCGGGGCTTTCGATTTCGGCTCGCTGATCCGGCCGCTCGTGTAGTTCGCCATGGCGTTCAGGAAGAAGTCGCGGCGCTCGCCTTTCAGCTTCTGCGGCGGCACCATCCGCACCCGGCCAATGCCGTTGGGGGTTTCCGGGTCGAATTCGACCTCCAGCGCCGGCACGCGGAACCAGTCCGAAACCTCGCGGGCAAGCCGCTCATAACCCGGTACTTCGGGGCGGGAAAAGGCGACGAATAGGTTTTCGACCTCCGGGGCGCCCTTTGCGCGGGCTTCGCGCAGGCGTTCGCCAAGGTCGGGCAGGGCGTGGTTGTAGAGGCCCTTGGCTGAAAGTTCGACCATGGTCTGGACGCTGGGGCTGACCCGATGGCCGCGCGCTTCTGCCAGGAGCGAGGCGTAGTAGCCTTCGGACTGGTAGGCATAGGAGCGGCAGAGGTTCAGGATATAGGGGCGCCGACCGGCGAACAGGGCCGGCTTGGTGATGTAATCGGCGACCTTGAGCACCTTGTGAGGCGTTTCGGCCTGGGAAATGTCGCTGGCGGATTCGACCAGAATGACCCAATCGGTCATGTGTTGAGGCTCTCTTCAGGGGCGATGGATTTTTCCATGCGCACCGCTGTTTCTCCATCGGGATAGTAGCATTGCGACAGCGCCAATACTCGGAATCCGTACCGTTCGTAAAGATGAATTGCAGGTAAGTTTGACTGGCGCACTTCCAGCCGGGCAAGGGTGCATCCCCGCGCGGCGGCGTCGGCTTCTCCTCCGGCCATGAGGGCGCGGGCGAGTCCCTTGCCGCGCTGGGCCGGGGCGACGGTCAGGGAATAGAGCCGGGCGATCTTCGTTCCTTCACGGAAGAGGTAGACGGCAGCAGCAACCACGTCCTCGCCGTCCATCGCGACATAGGCGGCGGACCGGCCGCGGAGGAGGCGTCGCCAGGTGCGAACCGGAAAGCGGTCTTCCGGCGGAAAGCCCGCTTCGAGCGCGACCAAGGCTGGGATGTCGGCTTCCGTGGCGGGCCGGATCGTGGCGGTCACGTGCGGACCATGTCGTCGCGGTGGACTATGGCGGGCCGGCCGCGATAGCCGAGGATGGATTCGGTTTCTTCGCTCTGGCGGCCGGCGATGCGCTGGATCTCGGCGGCGGAGTAGGCGGTGACGCCCTTGGCGATCACCTTGCCGTCCGGCGCCTTGACGGCGACCGCGGCGCCTTTGTCGAAGCCGCCTTCGACGCCGGTGACGCCGACGGCGAGCAGGCTCGCGCCGCCTTTGAGGGCTTTGGCGGCGCCCTCATCGACGCGGATGAAGCCTTCCGGCTGGAGGTGCCCGGCAAGCCAGGCTTCGCGGGCGCGGGCAGGGGTTACGTGGGCAGCGATCAGGGTCGCGCGCGCGCCGTCTTCCAGGGCGAGCAGGGGGTGGTCGCGGTTGCCGAGGGTGATGACGGTGGAGCAGCCGGCGCCATGAGCGATGCGGGCGGCGGCGAGTTTGGTGACCATGCCGCCTGAGCCGACGCCGGCGGCGGTGTTCGCGCCAGTGGCCATCGCGTCGTGCTCGGGGGTCAGGGCGTCGAGCCGGTCGATGTGCTGCGCGTCGGGGTTTGAGCGGGGGTCCGCCGTGTAGAGGCCATCGATGTCTGAGAGGAGGACCAGGAGGTCGGCGCCCATCATCTGGGCTACACGGGCGGCAAGGCGGTCATTGTCGCCATAGCGGATTTCGTCGGTCGCGACCGTGTCGTTCTCGTTGATGACCGGAACGATGCCGGCTTCCAGCAGGGTTTCCAGCGTCGCGCGGGCGTTCAGCCAACGGCGACGGGTTTCGGTGTCCGACAGGGTCAGCAGGGCCTGGCCAACGGTAACGTCATGCGGCGCGAAGGCCTCTGCCAGGGCTGCCATGAGCCGCGGCTGGCCGATCGCAGCGGCGGCCTGCTTCTGGTCGAGCCGGGCCGTGCCGGCGGATCCGAGGGCCGCGCGGCCGAGCGCCACGGCGCCTGATGAGACGAGAATCACCTCCTGTCCGCGCTTGCGGCAGGCGGCGATGTCGGCGGCGAGACTGGCGAGCCAGGCATGGCGCGGCCGGCCGGACTCCGCCATCAGGGCAGAGCCGGTCTTCACGACGATGCGCTTTGCGCGGGTCAGGGCGTCAGCAGTCATGGCGCGCAGCGATACATGACTGTGCCGCCTGCCGGAAGGGGGAACGCGTTGACAAGGCGCCGCCTTGCCGCTCATTGGGGGCAAAAGAGGAGTTCCCATGCCGCAGTTCAACATGATCCTGCTGACCGAAGAGCAGGCCGTCGGCGCCGATATCCTTGAGCACACGGCTGGCACGCCGGCGCGCGAGGGCGGCGGCGATGAGACCTATCGCTGTGGCCGGTGCAAGACGACACTTCTGGTGGATGTAGCGCATCACGATGCGCATGGCGTGGTCGTCCGCTGCGGCAAGTGCGGCAGTCTCAATACCGAGCCACATCACCATCATCACTGATTGTCACAGCGGCGACCAGGAGTCGTCCGTGTCCGGATTGGCGGCGGCTTCCTCTTCGGCCTGCAGGCCGAGGTGGCGTGCGATCTCATAGAGTGCCTGCTTCACGCCTTCGCCGGTGACGCCGGAAATGAGCAGGGGTTTGCCCTTGTACGCCTTCTTCAGGAGCTTTGCCTGTTCGGCGACGAGTTCGGGCGTCAGGGCGTCGACCTTGTTGAGGCAGACGATTTCCGGACGTTCCGCGAGTTCCGGGTCGTAGGCCTTCAGTTCCTTGCGGATGGTGCGGTAGGCCTTGGCAGGGTCGTCCTGCGTACAGTCGATGAGGTGCAGCAGCACCTTGCAGCGCTCGACATGGCCGAGAAAGCGATGGCCGAGACCCGCGCCTTCCGCTGCGCCTTCGATAAGGCCCGGAATGTCGGCCAGCACGAAGCGTGAGCCGGGGCCGAGATCGACCACGCCGAGCCCCGGATGGAGCGTCGTGAACGGATAATCCGCAATCTTCGGATTGGCCGCCGTCACGGCTGACAGGAAGGTGGATTTGCCGGCATTTGGCAGGCCGATCAGGCCTGCGTCGGCAATCAGCTTGAGGCGCAGCCAGATCCACGCTTCCTCACCATCCTCGCCCGGATTGGCGCGGCGCGGGGCCTGGTTGGTCGAGGATTTGAAGCGGAGGTTGCCCCAGCCGCCATTGCCGCCCTGAGCCAGCAGGACGCGCTGGCCGACCTCTGTCAGGTCTGCGATCAGGGTTTCCCGGTCTTCCTCGAAGATCTGGGTGCCCACGGGCAGCTTGAGGACGACATCGTCACCTCTGGCGCCGGTGCGCTGTTTGCCCATGCCGTGGCCGCCGCGCTTCGCCTTGAAGTGCTGCTGGTAGCGGTAGTCGATCAGCGTATTGAGGCCCTCGACCGCCTCGGCCCAGACATCACCGCCCCGGCCGCCGTCACCGCCGTCAGGCCCGCCATATTCGACGTATTTCTCGCGCCGGAACGAGACGCAGCCAGAGCCGCCGCCGCCGGACTTGATGTAAACCTTGGCCTGATCGAGGAATTTCATGACAGTCTTCTATGCGTTTGGCGCTATCCACGCCATCTCCATGCACTCGACCCGCTCGTCGCGGCCGTAGCAGTAATGTTTCATCCGGCCTGCGGGCAGGAAGTCCAGCTTTGCCAGCACCCGGCCTGACCCGGGATTGTCAAGGAACCAGGCCGACGTCATCGCCCGGATGCCCCGTTTCCGGTTGAGCCAGTCGCGGAACGCCCGGGCCGCCTCGGTTGCAAGGCCTTGCCCCCATTCGTCCGGCGCCAGCCAGTAGCCGATGTCGAACGGGCCATGCACACCGTTTGGCCGCCCGCCGACCAGGCCGATGAGTTCGCCATCCTTTTCGACTGCAAAGCCGGCATATTCGCCGTTCTCTTCGCCATCGATGGATTTGCGGATGAAGGCTTCGGTCTCTTCCAGCGTCTGATTGGCCGGGATCCGGCCGACATTGCGGTGGATCCGCGGATCCGACACCAGCCTGTGGATCCTTGGCGCGTCGCTGATCAGCTTGCGCCTGAGAACCAGCCTGTCCGTCCTGATTTCTTCACTCATGGGTCTCCCCGTTGGCACGTCGGGAGGGAGGCATTGAAAAAGGGGAGACAGTGGCCTGCCTCCCCCTGGAAACTGATCGTCTGAGCGATCCGGCCACGTTCCCGCGGCCGCGCTGTCAGCCGCTATTCTGCTGCGTCTGCGACCGGTACAATATTCACGAAAACGCGGCCCTTGGCCTTCTTCGCGAATTCAACCTTGCCCTCGGTAAGCGCAAAGAGGGTGTGGTCGCGGCCCATGCCGACGCCTTTGCCCGGCCACTTCTGGGTGCCGCGCTGACGCACGAGGATGTTGCCGGGGAGCACGTGCTCGCCGCCATACTTCTTCACGCCGAGATACTTCGGATTCGAATCGCGGCCGTTACGGGACGAACCACCTGATTTCTTGTGTGCCATATCTGGCTCCTGATCCTTTAGCGGGTGGCCTTATACAAGCCTTATGCGTCTTTTGCGAGTTCTTTTGCCTGATCGACCCAGCCGTCCTTGGCGAAGCGGCCGGCGAGGCTCAGCTGCTCTTCCAGGTCTGCGATCTGGGCGTCGGTGAGGGCGGCGATCTGGGCGAAGGTGGTGATGCCTGCGCCGTTCAGCTTCTTCTCGAGCGCCGGGCCGATGCCGGTCAGCTTCTTGAGGTTGTCGGCAGCGCCTTCTGCAGCCGGTGCAGCAGCTGCGGCCGGAGCGGCGGCTTCAGCCTTCGGGGCGTCGTCCTTCTTGGCAGCAGCTTTCTTCGCCGGCTTCTTGGCGCCGTCGGCGCTGATTCCGGTGATTTTCACCACGGTGAGGTGCTGCTTGTGGCCGATGGTGCGGCGGTAGGTCTGGCGCTGGCGCTTCTTGCGCGTGATGACCTTGTCACCACGGGTGTGTTCAGCGATTTCGCCCATTACAGCGGCGCCGGCCACCACGGGCGCGCCAACCGTAACATTTGCGCCTTCGCCCAGCATGAGAACGGTGTCGAACACGACGTCCTTGCCGGCTTCGGCATTCAGCTTTTCGACAACAATCGTGTCGCCTTCGGCGACCTTGTATTGCTTGCCACCTGTCTTGATGACCGCGAACATGGGTCTCATCCTTCCGGCATGGAAATAAACGGGATATGCGCGGAACCGTCGCCGGCTCCGCGCCTGAAGCGGGGGGTAAACACTAAAGGCGAGCCGCTGTCAAATGTCATCTTCAGGCGATTTCAGGTGGTTGAATATCGTGCGCAGTCATTATAGGACACGGCGCTTCAACACCGGCGCGGAGAGGTGCTAGAGTGGTTGAATAGGCTAGTCTCGAAAACTAGTGAACTCGCAAGGGTTCCGAGGGTTCGAATCCCTCTCTCTCCGCCAGCCACACCCCCAATCTGAGAAAAGTACCGTCACCTCCGCGCAAAGCCCCACACACCGAGGGCTTTGGCACTGGGGCTGCGTCTCCGTTTCCGGAACAGGGGAGATTTCGCGCCGGAAATCTGCCGCCGTCTCCAATCGCCAAATGCAACAGTACGGCATTGTCAGAGGAAATCGGTTTGGTATGATATTGACGCCGGTTGTTTTTCGTCGCTCGCCTCCGCACTGTAGCTGCATCAAGCTTGTTCGCCCGAAATTAGGGTGACAAGGCGGGAAGAGACAGCCAGATCTAGTTCTTCTGACAATGCCTTCTTGAGGGCGGCCATCCCCTGTACCGGAAGGGAAGGCAGGAAATCGCCGAAAGCAGACATTCGGATCAATATCATGACCTTACATCATGAATGCAAGTTGGATGATCTCGGGTGACGTCTTGAAGTAGCGGAACGGGTTCTTGGCCATTTTCCTAGATTAAATGCCAGCATTGGTCACCTCCAGGTCGTTTGCCCTGACAATACCTGCCGGCTCGACATGAGGGGCAGCGATCCGTTGGTTTTCTCCATGTCACACGCAACTGGGCTTTGTATCGCGTCACTATGGGCAATGGGCAGCAAACCGGCTTTGCCTGCTAAAAGCATGATCAAGCTGCAGGTTTGGGTAGGTTCGATGTCTGGCGTTCCGGAAGCAGAACTCAGTTTGCATGCAATCCGTACGTCCTGGCTGAGCGTAATTGGATGATAGGAAGTAGTTGCTATGGTATTCATACGCGCCTTGATCACCGTCGTTCTAGTGTGGGGAGCGATCATGACGTCTGCAGCGCATGCGGCCGAAGAGCCGCCACACACCGTGACATTCTCAGCTGGATCCATCGAGATCCGCGAGTACCAGCCGATGATCCTGGCCGAGGTGGAAGTGTCCGGAGACATGGCGGCTGCCGGCAACCGCGGCTTTCGTCCGTTGGCGGGTTTCATCTTCGGCGACAACCAGAAACCCGGCGAGGCTTCCAGTGCAGACATTGCTATGACCGCGCCGGTCATTCAGTCACGCTCGGAAAAGATCGCAATGACCTCTCCCGTTACCCAGGAACGGTCTGACGGTGAGACCTGGCGCGTTGCGTTCGTCATGCCGCCGGAATGGTCGATGGAGACATTGCCGCAGCCCAATGATGCCCGCATTGAGCTGCGGCAATTACCTGCCCGTCGCATGGCAGCAATTCGCTTCTCTGGTGGCCCAAGTGAAAAGAGATTCCAGAAGAAAGCGAAAGAGCTTTCAGACTTCCTGTCACAGCAGGGTTACGAGATTATCGGTGAGCCAATCTATGCCCGATACAATCCGCCATGGATCCCGACCTTCCTGAGACGGAACGAGGTGATGATCGAGATCGCGCGCTGACGAACAATTGGCGATTACGATTCTGTCGATAAAATATTTTCCTGCTGAAGAATAGTACGGCATTGTCAGAGGGGTGGTGTCAGACTAACTCGAACCCGTCTCCGTTTTCGCGAACGAGCAGGCCTCAGGCCGCAACCAACTCGCGCCATTCGAGAAGAGCGGCGTCGCGTAGCGATTTGAATCTCGCACTGTTCTCGATATTCTTTTGGTCATTAAAGTGGTTGTACACAGACGAATGGATTGAAGCGAATTTCTGGAGACTTCGCATGCGCCGAAAACGGGACATAGCTCGCTCCCGCCTTCGAAATGGCAAGTGTGAATTCTCAGCGCGATTGTTGAGATACCGGCCAGTCTCCTGGCGGCCCTCGTTCCCGATCACTTTCATGGCCGCCCGATATGAAGGACATTTATCCGTCACGGTATTGTCGGGGCAAACGGCCTTGAGGCACAGAGCTGAGGCGGTTAGCCTCGCGAAATGGCCAAGAACCCGTTTCGCTATTTCAAGACGTCACCCGAAATCATTCAACTGGGCGTGCTGATGTATGTCCGATTCCCGCTGTCTTTGCGGAATGTCGAAGACCTTCTTCACGAACGCGGGATCGATATCTGCCATGAAAGCGTCAGGCTCTGGGTCGACCGGTTTGGCTCATACTTCGCACACAAGATCCGGAAAAGGCGTTCAGAAGCGATGCGGCAGAGTCCGCAATGGCAGTGGCACTTGGATGAGGTTTTCGTGAAGATCCGTGGGCAGACTCATTATCTTTGGCGCGCTGTCGATCATGAAGGTGAAGTCTTGGAATCTTACGTTACAAAGACCCGGGACAAGGCTTCTGCATTGAAATTCCTTAAGAAAGCTATGAGGCGGTATGGAAATCCACATGTCGTGGTGACGGACAAATGTCCATCATATCGGGCGGCCATGAAAGTGATCGGGAGCGAAGGTCGCCAGGAAACTGGCCGGCATCTCAACAATCGCGCCGAGAATTCTCACTTACCGTTCCGAAGGCGAGAGCGGGCGATGTCCCGCTTCCGGCGCATGCGAAGTTTGCAAAAGTTCGTCTCAGTTCATTCGTCAGTGTACAATCACTTCAACTTCGAAAGGCACATCAACACCAGAATCCGGTTCAAACAGAAACGCGACGCCGCTCTTCGCGAACGGCGCGACCTTCTCGTCGCCTAGGACCTGCTCATTCGAGAATAATGGAGACTGGTTCGAGTTTGTCTGACAGCGCCAATTCATGAGAAAAACCATGAAGCGGTACGCTAATCCTCAGATAGTGGTGACCGACAGACTTCACTCATATGGTGCTGCAATGCGCGAAATTGGCAATGCTCACCGCCAGGAAACTGGGCGCCATCTCAATAACCGTGCCGAGAATTCACACCTACCGTTCCGGCGAAGGGAACGGGCGATGTCGCGGTTCCGACGCATGCGAAGTCTTCAGAAGTTTGCTTCAATTCATTCCTCAGTACACAATCACTTCAATCATCAAAGGAACATCGAGAGTAGGGCTAGGTTCAAATCGCTACGTGACGCTGCTCTTCTCGAATGGCGCGAGTTGGTCGTTGTCTGAGACCTGCTCGTCCGCGAAAAACAGAGACGGGTTCGAATTCGTCTGACAGCACCCATAAGACCAGACGTGGTCCTTGTGAGTTGGTCTCAGTCTGATGCACGAGCCGTCATGCAGCCAGAGATTGTCACGTTTTCACTCAGGCGATTTTCGCCTGACGGGCGGGTTGCCGAGCGTCTGGGCCGGGATCGACATTTCGACGGCGAAGCCTGACGGTTCGGTTGCGCCATAGTCTATCTGCGCGTCTGTGCCATAGGTGGATACAAGGCGCTGTTTCACGTTCAGAAGGCCGATGCCCTGGGTTTTTTCCATCGTGGCGACCGGGTCTGGCATTTGTCCCGATCCGTCATCGCGAACCTTGAGCAGAAGGCGATCGTCCGCCAGCGTCGCATTCAAGCTGATTGTCGTAGGCTTCACGCTCCGGCTGACCGCGAACTTCACGCTGTTCTCGAACAGCGGCTGCAGCAGGAGGCTGGGTACGGCGACATCGCGGGCGTTGTCGTCGATCTCGAAGGTGATGTGTAACCTGTCCCCGAACCTCACTTTCTCGATGCCAAGATAGAGTTCGAGAGTTTCCAGTTCGTCTTGCAGCGTGTGCTTGATTTCGTCGGAATGGTCGAGTGTGACCCGCAGATAATTGCCGATCCGCGCCAGCATGTCGGTTGCACCATTCGTATCGCCCTTCCGCACAAGCGATGAGACGGAGTTCAGCGCGTTGAACAGGAAATGTGGATTGAGTTGGTACTTCAGCATACGTAGCTGTGTATCACGGAACAGCTTTTCCGCTTCGAGGCGTTTGAGCGTTTCGCGCTGGGCAACCTCCTTCGCACGAAGAGCCGTGTTTTGCGCATCGACCGCCAACTGATGCTCGACGATCCAGTGGCGATAGTATTTCAGCGCGTGATAGCAGAAGCTCCAGGCGCCGAAGACGATCACCGAGGCAAACATCCAGCCGCCCCAGTCGGAGAGCGGAATGTTTTCCCCCGTTAGCCACATGAAAGTGTACAGCCGGAGCAGTGTCCAGACGAGCGAGGCGGCCATGACAGCTGCGCCATTTATCAGCGTGCGGGACAGGAGAGGCCTGTTCCACGTTCCCGAAGCGACCCACCGCAAGGGATGGCTGACGAAGACGCCAAGCACGGACTGCAGGATCGTATGCAGCACGGGTATAAGCTGTCCGGGATTGTACCAGACAGTCAGGCTAAGATAGCTCAGCAGCGCCATGGCCATCCAGCCGCTGATCTGGAATAGCCAGTATTGCCGGGCATCCGGTTGCATGCCCATGCCCAGAGTCTTGAACATGGATCGGGGAGAGTCGATAGCAGTCATGGAAACATGTGACGGCCAAAAGCGCTTCCAGATCAACCTCATGTTTGCTGTAAAAAATAGTTATTTGGCTGCCGAAGCGAGAAGGAAACCCGTTCGAGATGCTCAGGACGATTGTTTGCGATGACGAAGCCCCGGCCCTGGAGCTGATCGAAAGCATGCTTCGTGACACGGGTGAGGTGTCCATTGAGGGCGCCTACCTTTCGATTCTGGATGCTATAGATCGCATCAATGCTGGCGGGATCGATCTCGCAGTGCTCGATGTCGAAATGCCTGAACTGACAGGCGTTGAGGCATCGGAGAGGATCCTCGCCTATCCAAAGCCGCTCATCGTTTTTGCCACTGCACATCCTGAATATGCTGTCGAGGCATTCGGCATCGACGCAATCGATTATGTACTAAAGCCTTTTGACCGCCACCGTATTGCCAAAGCGGTCGAAAAGGCGATCCGGTTGCATACCCTGATAGAGGAGAGTGAGCAGGAAGTGCAGGACGAAGGAGAGGACAGCCGCGCCGATCCGCCGGCCATGCTGAGGATCAGGGATGCAGGCCGCTACTACTTCATCCCTCATGGTGATGTGCTGTGGATCGAGGCGGCGGGCGATTATTCGCTCCTGCACACGCGCGAGAAGGAAGCGGCGATCCGGCGCACTATCAAGTCGCTCGAAAACGATTTGCCGGAAGAGCGCTTTGTCCGTGTACATCGTTCGTCGATTGTCTCTGTGGAGCACATCCGGGAAATCCGCATGTTACACAAGGGTGAGGCCCAGATCATCCTTACAGATGATACGATCGTTCGCTCTAGTCGCAGCTATAGGGAGGTCATCCAGAAACTCATAGATGATCTGTAGGGTCCCTGTTCCCGACAGGCTCCTTTCTCCCGTTTACCGCAGGAATTGGACCGTCCGGCGCATCCCATGTTGCTGCCGGTATGGAGTTCGCCCGACAATGCCCTAAAACAGCTGTTCAAATCTGAACTGCCGGGAGGAAAACGTTGAGGGCAATATCACACTTCCTGTGTGCGGCGGCGCTGATCGCGCTGCCGGTATGTGCGGGCACGCCGGTGGCTGCGGAGCAGGCACCCGTCCAGGATCGCGTGGAGAGCCTGCTCTTGCGCATGACGCTGGACGAAAAAATAGGACAGCTCACCCAGTTTTCAAATGTCGGAGACACGACCGGCCCGCTGCCGGACGATGAGAGCTCTCGCAGTATCCATTCTCCCAAGGCGAACCGGGTTCGATATAAGCGCCTTCACGCCGATCCGGCCAAGCCACTCCGCAGGGCCGTGGCGATGAACTCGGGGCCATTGTCGGAACGGATATGCTCCGGCGGGCCATGATGCACGAACAGTTCGCCCAGCGTGTCTAGGACATCGCGGGAGCGAGTTTGCGGTCTTCGACACGAATGGCGAGGCATTCGCGAGTGAACTCATCAATCACACAGCATGCGGAACACCTTGCCGTCATGCGTGGTCCTGAACGAAGTCATAGGACCAGACATGGCCCTTGTGCATCGGCCTCAGCCGGATGCAGGAGCCGTCATTCAGCCAGAGACGGCCTCTTGGTTGTTTCATTGGCACTTTCAGCCCTTCACGCCGCCAGATGCGATACACCCGCTTCTCGCGTTCACATGCCAGCCATCCCGTCTCAGCAGGGCCGTGATCCGGCGGTAGCCATACCGGCCGAACCGTTCAGCCAGGGCGATGATGATGCCGCTGTCAGCACATCCTCGTCCTGGCGTGGCACACGCGGCTTGCGCTGGGTGGAACGGTGCTGGCCGATCACGCGTAGGCCCGGCGCTCGTTGCGCCGAGTGTCTCCACCACATGATCGACCGCTCGCGCTTGCGAAAGGCTCAGAACTTTCCTTGATGACTTCCTGCAGGATCTGGTTGTCGAGGTCAGATCAGAATGGCAGCGACGCAGCCGCGCATTCTCCTTCGATCTCCTTCAGCCGTTTGGCCTGGCCAACCTGCAGCCCGCCATACCCTGCGCCACCGATAGTGTCTGTTCCGTCACCCCGATCGAACGCACGGCCTGACCCGTCGTCTCACCCCGCGCGAGGCGGACCTCCACCTCCCGCAGCTTCGCTATGATCTCTTCAGGCGTTGATCTCTTGCCCATGTCTCAGCTCCATATCTGAAGCCGGAACTAACTCAAATAATGGACCACTTTCGTGGGGGCAGACCACGCCGACGGGGATCATTGTCGAGCGGGAACGCCTCGACAAATTCGGTCGGCCGCTGCTCGGCGCTACGACAAAGCCAAAGCTTGGCCTGTCCGGTAAGAATTATGGCCGGGTGGTTTATGAAGGGCTCAAAGGCGGGCTCGATTTCATGAAGGACGACGAGAACATAAATTCTCAACCTTTCATGCACTGGCGTGACCGGTTTCTCTACGTGATGGAAGCCGTCAACAAGGCTACGGCGGAGACCGGTGAGATCAAGGGACACTATCTCAACATTACGGCTGGAACGATGGAGGAGATGTACCGGCGGGCAGAACTTGCAAAGGAACTTGGTTCCGTCATCGTGATGATTGACCTCATTATCGGGTATACGGCTATCCAGTCGATCTCCGAGTGGTGCCGGCAGAATGACATGATCCTGCATCTCCACCGCGCGGGCCATGGAACCTACACGAGGCAAAAGAACCACGGTGTGTCTTTCCGCGTGATCGCAAAGTGGATGCGGCTCGCGGGGGTTGATCATATTCATGCCGGCACAGCTGTCGGAAAGCTCGAAGGTGACCCACTGACTGTGCAGGGCTATTACAATGTCTGCCGTGAGCTGAAGAATGAGGTCGACCTGGAGCGCGGCATATTCTTCGAACAGGACTGGGCGGACATGAAGAAAGTCATGCCCGTTGCGTCAGGGGGTATCCACGCCGGCCAGATGCACCAGCTCCTCGATCTCTTCGGCGACGATGTCGTGCTTCAGTTTGGAGGAGGCACGATTGGACATCCAATGGGGATCCAGGCCGGCGCAACAGCAAACAGGGTGGCGCTCGAAGCCATGGTGCTGGCCCGGAACGAGGGGCGGGATATTGCTGAAGAGGGGCCAGAAATCCTCCGCAGCGCGGCCAAATGGTGCAAGCCCTTGGCGGCTGCACTCGATACCTGGGGCAATATCACATTCAACTACACATCGACGGACACATCGGACTTTGTTCCGACGCCATCGACCGCGAATTAGGGAGCGATCAGTATGCGTATCACGCAAGGAGCCTTTTCTTTCCTGCCCGACCTGACCGACGATCAGATCTCAAAGCAGGTGGAGTATTGCCTTGATCGCGAATGGGCGATCGGGATCGAGCATTCGGACGATCCGCACCCGAGGAACACCTATTGGGAAATGTGGGGCAATCCGATGTTCGACCTCAAAGACCCCAAAGGCGTTATGATCGAACTGCAAGAATGCCGGCAGGCGTTTCCGGACAGCTATATCCGGCTCAACGCCTTCGACAATTCGAGAGGCGTCGAGTCAGTTGTTCTCAGCTTCATTGTGAACCGTCCCAAGATTGAGCCAAAGATTGCAATGATGCGCACCGAGCGCAACGGACGGTCCATTGGTTACACGCACATGGTTCGGCCCGTAGGACAATAGCCGGCGAGCTTGCTGCGCGTATGTCGGGCGTTATCGGATTGGAGCAGGCAACGTGAATGAAGCAACCACCTCGGGCGAGGACCAGGTTGAAAGCTTCGACCTGTTTGCGGAATATCAGGCATCTGGTGTTCGCGATATTCTGGATGAACTTGACCGCGAACTGATTGGTCTGAAGCCGGTAAAATCAAGAATTCGGGATATCGCGGCATTTCTCATGGTTGAGCGTGCACGCAAGGCGATGGGGCTGGCGCAAGCGACGCCGACCTTGCACATGAGTTTCACGGGAAACCCGGGCACCGGCAAGACGACTGTTGCATTGAAGATGGCCAGTCTGCTCCACCGGCTTGGATATGTGCGTAAGGGGCATCTCGTCTCGGTGACACGGGATGACCTGGTTGGTCAGTATATCGGCCACACCGCACCCAAGACGAAAGAGGTGCTGAAGAAGGCCATGGGTGGCGTCCTCTTCATAGATGAGGCCTATTATCTGTACCGGCCAGAAAACGAGCGTGACTATGGCCAGGAGGCGATCGAAATTCTCCTGCAGGTGATGGAGAACAACCGCGACGATCTGGTGGTTATCCTTGCTGGGTATGCAGATCGGATGGATCGCTTTTTTGAGAGCAATCCCGGCTTTCGATCCCGCATCGCTCATCACATCGAATTTCCGGACTATACGGATGCGGAGCTTCTGGAGATCGCGAAGCATATTGCTGATGAGCAGAACTACACCCTGTCCGGGAAGGCAGAAGAAGCGATGATCGAATATATTGCCTTGCGTCGCCAGCAGCCGCATTTTGCGAATGCGCGTTCCATACGCAATGCCTTCGACAGAGCACGATTGCGTCAGGCCAGCAGGGTGTTTGAAACGGCTAAGGGGCCTGTTGGTCGTGAAGCCCTCGCGACGTTGGAGGAAGCCGACTTCCGGGCCAGCCGTGTGTTTCGTGGCGGGCTCGACAGCGATCGGACATTGGCGACATCCGTTGAGACGAGGAAACAGACATGACCTTTGACCGTTCCATAAAAATCGCGCCCTCCATCCTCTCTGCCGATTTTGCGAATTTGGGCGCTGAGATTGCGGCGATTGAAAATCAGGGCTGTGACTGGGTTCATGTCGATGTGATGGATGGTCATTTTGTGCCGAACCTGACAATCGGTCCGGTCGTATGCAAGGCGATCCGCAAGCACATTTCTACGATCATGGATGTGCATCTTATGATCCAGCCGGCAGATCCGTTTCTTGCCGAATTCGCGGCTGCGGGGGCGGACATAATTACCGTTCATGAAGAGGCTGGCCCTCATCTGGATCGTTCGCTTCAGGCCATTCGCGATCTTGGGTGCAAGGCCGGTGTCTCGCTCAATCCATCCACGCCTCCGGAACGTCTGGAGTATGTGTTGGACAGGGTCGACCTGGTGCTCGTGATGAGCGTCAATCCGGGGTTTGGCGGACAGGCCTTTATCCCATCTCAAGTCGACAAGATCCGCAAGCTGAGATCCATGATCGGGGACCGGCCCATTCATATCGAAGTCGATGGTGGCATTTCTCCAAAGACAGCGCCTCTGGTCGCTGCGGCGGGAGCGGATGTGCTGGTGGCGGGGTCCGCGGTGTTCGGGGGTGGGTCATTTGAAAAGCCGGCTCGATATGGCGAGAACATCCGCGCGATACGTGAAGCCGCCCTTGGTGCCGTGCCTGCTTAATGAAAGTCCCGGCTGCGGGGGATAACGCGGACGTTTCGCGGGTGGCGGGCACCGGGATGAGCTGCCTGCTTTCCTCTGTGATCATGCGTCGGCCGGGCGACTTCGTCAGGTCTTGCCAGAATGCCGCTCAGGGGATCCCGCAAGGCGTCTTCCGAAAGCAGAGAAAGGTCACCCGTGCAATCGATCAGTTGGTCGACGACAATGTGGGTGACATTGTCTGCCGTCTGGACGTGGCCGACAACCAGAATAATCCGTGAGCGCATTACGACAGGACGAAACCGCTCAAGCACGCGCGGCCAGACCACAAGATTTGCGATCCCGGTTTCATCTTCGAGGGTAATGAACACGACGCCACTGGCTGTGCCTGGGCGCTGGCGCACGAGGACAAGCCCGGAAGTTCTAATACGCACACCATCAGGCTGCCGGACAGCTTCGGCTGTGGTCAGTGCGCCACGAGCCGTATGCACATCCCGCAGGAAGTGCATGGGGTGACCACCGAGCGACAACCGGGTGGCCTGATAGTCCTGTAAGATATGTTCCGAGGGAGGGGGCTGTGGCAGGTCCACATCTGCCTCGGTTCCCTGTTCTGCTGCGTCGGCGGCGGCAAAAAGGGGGAGTGTGTGGCCCAGCGCATTGCCACGCACCTGCCAGAGCGCATCGCGGCGGGACAGGCCCATTGAGCGGAAGGCGTCAGCGGCGGCGAGACGTTCCAGGATGGCGCGGGCGAGGCCTGTGCGGCGTATGAGGGTGTCGGGGGTCTTATAACCCGGACCGCGAAGACTCATGAGACATTCCATGTCGGTTTTGGCAAGGCCATCTACTTGCCGGAAGCCAAGGCGGACGGCGAACCGCCCCTCATCTACCTCGGCGGGTTCAAGGGTGTTGTCCCAATCGGAATGGTTCACGTCCACAGGGCGGAGTTCGACACCGTGTTCCTGCGCGTCGCGTGTGATCTGAGCTGGCGCATAGAAGCCCATGGGCTGGCTGTTGAGGAGCGCTGCGCAGAAAACGTCCGGGTGATGGCATTTGATCCAGGAGGAGACATAGACCAGCAGGGCGAATGAGGCTGCATGGCTTTCGGGAAAGCCGTATTCGCCAAATCCCTTTATCTGATTGAAGCAGTCTGCCGCGAAGGCCGGATCATAGCCACGCTCTATCAGCCGCGAGACCAGCATCCCTTCATAATGGTGGATGGTGCCGAGATTTCGGAAGGTCGCCATGGCCCGGCGCAGGCCATTGGCTTCATCGGGTGTGAATTTTGCCGCATCAATCGCGATCTGCATGGCCTGTTCCTGAAACAGGGGCACGCCGAGAGTCCGCTCAAGGATGGACTGCAATTCATCCGCAGGGCCTTTGTCAGGCGATGGGCTTGGAAAGCTCACCGCTTCGAGGCCTTTCCGACGGCGCAGATAAGGGTGCACCATATTGCCCTGGATCGGCCCCGGCCGGACGATGGCAACTTCGATGACCAGGTCATAAAAGGAGCGCGGCCTCAGGCGCGGGAGCATTGCCATCTGGGCCCGGCTCTCAACCTGGAATACACCAATGCTGTCTGCCCTGCAGAGCATGTCGTAAGTTTGTGTGTCGTCCTGCGGAATGCTCGCAAGTGTCTGGCTTATTCCCTTGTGAACTTTGAGCAGGTCGAAGCTTTTGCGAATGCAGGTTAGCATGCCGAGTGCGAGCACATCGACCTTCATGATACCAAGCGCGCTGATGTCGTCCTTGTCCCATTCAATGAAGGTGCGCTCGTCCATGGCTGCATTTCCAATCGGGACGGTCTCTGTGAGCGGCCTGCGGGTGAGGACAAAGCCGCCGACATGCTGGGAAAGATGTCGTGGAAAGCCGATCAGTTCGCGCGTCAGCCTGATGGCGCGGCGGATATGCGGGTTTGCCGGATCGAGGCCGGCTTCGGCAATGCGCTTGTCAGGCATGGCATCGTTCCAGCTCCCCCAGACACCATTGGCGAGCGCGCCGGAAATGTCCTCGCTGAGCCCGAGCGCCTTGCACACTTCGCGCACGGCAGAGCGTGAACGGTAGGAAATGACCGTCGCCGTGAGGGCTGCCCGGTCCCGTCCGTATCGGTCGTACACATATTGAATGACCTCTTCACGCCGTTCGTGCTCGAAGTCGACATCAATGTCCGGTGGCTCTTTTCTCTCCTTTGACAGGAAGCGGGCGAAGAGGAGTTTGGTTAGAGTGGGGTCCACGCTGGTAATGCCGAGGCAGTAGCAGACAGCGGAGTTGGCGGCCGATCCACGCCCCTGGCAGAGAATGTTCTTGCTGCGCGCCCAGGCGACGATGTCATGCACGGTCAGGAAATAGGGGGCGTAAGACAGTTCTCCGATGAGGTCGAGTTCTTCGCGGATCTGCCGGGAGACCTTCTCCGGAACGCCTTTGGGATAACGTGCATCTGCGCCTTTCCATGCGAGATATTCCAGATGCTCCTGCGGGGTGGAGCCGGGAGGCACGGGCTCGTCTGGATATTCATATGCGAGCTCATCGAGGCTGAAGCAGCAGCGATCGGCAATCTCGACTGTGCGTTCGACCGCTGCCTCAAAACCTTTGAACAGGCGGGCCATCTCATCCGGACTTTTCAGGTGGCGCTCGGCATTTGCCTCGAGACGGAAGCCGGCCGTCTCGATGGTGCAGTGCTCGCGGATACAGGTCAGCACGTCCTGGAGAGGGCGGCGGTCAGGGATGTGGTAGAGAGCATCGTTTGTAGCAACCAGCGGTGCGCCTGTGCGGATG
Source organism: Hyphomonas sp. (assembly GCF_041398385.1). Lineage (GTDB taxonomy): Bacteria > Pseudomonadota > Alphaproteobacteria > Caulobacterales > Hyphomonadaceae > Hyphomonas. Next base: position 339,718 of record NZ_JAWKUW010000004.1, on the reverse strand, counting down.
GAGATATCCTCGAGGCGCGCAATCCGTTCAAGGTTGCGTCCGGCATAGGTATAACGCGCGGCAAGATAGGTGCGTCCCGGTGCGGCCTGGGTGAAGGTGCTGAGAGTTTCCTCGAATTCTGGATCCGGATTCGAGGGGGGGATGACAATCATCACCTGGCCTTCACTCGCCGAAATGAGATCGGCGAGTTCCAGATAACACTCGCCTTTTTTTGCGCGCATCTTCCCGCACGTGAGGAGTTGGGAAAGGCGGCCATAGGCGGCCCGGTCCATGGGATAGACCAGCACGTCCGGTCCGCTGACCGGCACGATACGTGCGCCGACAAGCAGGCGCAGGCCGATGGCTTTTGCCGCAGTATGCGCCCGCACCACTCCGGCAAGCGTATTCCGGTCTGCTACGCCAATCGCTTCGAGGCCAAGTTCCGCAGCGCGCAGGACCAGTTCGGCCCCATGGCTTGCTCCGCGCAGGAAGGAAAAATTGGTAGTGACGGCGAGTTCGGCGAAACGGTTCATGCGAACATCCCCTGGACGAACCAGTCAGGCCCGCTGCCGCGTCCGTCGCCATAGAGGCCTTCGCGGAAGACCCAGTAGCGCCGTCCACCCTCGTCTTCGACACGATAATAGTCCCGTGTGCGGGGAAGGGTGGAGGCTCTTCCATTGGCGGGGGACAGGTAGGTCCACCATTCCGGTGCGATCCGTTCGGGTCCGTCGGCGCGCACGACCCGCCGTACGACCCGGCGCCAGACAAAACGGAGAGGCGGTCCGTCCGGCACCTCGGCGATGACCTCGATCCGTTCGGGCCGGGAAAGCATACGGACCGGACGCAGGCCGGACTGGATGTCAGGTGCGGAAGCGCCTTCCGGTATTTTTCCGGCAAAGGCGCGTTGCTCTTCTGATGCGTCAGGGGGATGACGCGCCTCCGGAGAGGTGAATGTGACGATCCCTTCGCCAAGTCGCGCATTGATCTTGTCTGCCAGTGCCGCCAGAGCGATTTCGTCTATTGCGACCGGAGCGATATCGTCCCCAAGCGGGCGGCTGCCACTTTCCATGGGGCCGGTCCGCAGGGCCTCCAGCAGAAGAAGGTCAATGCCAAAACCGGGATCTATGCGCTCGATCCGTTCCCGGAAGAGGCGCAGGACATGTGCCGGGTCGCGGACAGGCCGGGCGGCGTTGACATGCAGGCTGCAGACCTCTCCGTCAGAGCGGAATGCGTGGAAGCCAAAGCATTGCGCGCCCAGCCCGGAGCGGGCCAGTTGTGCGCACAGTTCATCTGTCAGCCGGCTAAGGCCTGCGCTTATGCCCGGCGCATCGGTGAGCGGCTCCGGACAGGGCAGGCGGGCCGTATACTCCGGAGGCGCGCGCAGGGGTAGGATCGGGGCCGGACGCAGACCAAGTGCCTGGTCGAGTCGTAGGCCGACGGCTTCGGCGGCCTGCCGTGAATGGAACCGGCGCGCCAGGGCCTTCCGATCGATACCGTAAAGCTGGCCGATCCGGGTAAGGCCGAACCGGCGTAGCAGGGCTTCGGTCGTATCGGAGAGGCGTAAGCCCCTGACAGGCAAGTCTGCCAGTCCTTCGGCATCGGTTCCCGGCGGTTGAATCACGGGGGCATTGTCTCCTGCTGCCGTCCGGGCGAAGGCGTGAGCAGCGCCGGGCGTGCCGGCAAAGGCGATGCGGTGGGCATAGCCAGTCCGGGTCAGACGTGTGGAGAGACTGGCGGCCATATCCGCCTCGCCATCGAACAGATGATCGCATCCCGTCGTTTCGAGGATGAGGCCGTCCTCTCCGTCAAAGCCGACCAGAGGAGAAAACCGGACCATCCATGCCGCAAGCCCTGCCAGCGCCATGTGGTCACCTTGCCGGTCGAGTTCCTCTGCCTGCAGGTCCGGCAATGTGGCACGGGCATCGGTGAGGCTGAGGCCGGGGTGGATGCCGTTCGCCTGTGCGGGCAGGTTGGCGACGGCAACGACAAGTCCGTGAGCGGATTTTTCATAGAGAACAAAGGGTTTCAGGTCAGCCGGCTTTTCGCTGGGGAGGCGGGCTGTTGTTGCCCCGCGACGGGCGCGCCGTAGCCGATCCAGCGACCATTCCGGAAACCATACCGAGAGATAACGTCTCATCATTCCACTCAAGATCAAAAACCCGCCCGGCCTCTTCAGGGGCGATACGACATCGCTCGAGTACGGCACGGCAGCGGGATGCGCCGGGAGCGTGCGGATCATAGCGGTTCGGGGCGGAAGGGCGGGGAGACACACGCCAGCGCGTTGCGGCGGCGGTTGCCCCTTCGCAACGGTGCGGCAGCAGCAGGGTCACAGGAACGCCATGCTTCTCGGAAGCAAGGGCAAGGCGCCGCGTGGCAGTAAAATCCGCCTCTTCGACTTCGGCAATCACATGATGGACGGCGCCGGACATGATGGCTTCCTCGGCAGCCCAGAGTGCCTCTGACCCATGGCGGGTGACGACCGAAAAGCGGCGCATCCTGTCTGCTGTCAGCTCACGCAGAGCCCTTTCCGGAACATGGCCCAGATCATGGACAAGGCTGGTCTGGCTGATCCACAGGCAGATGGTGCTTTTGGCCGGCTGGGTGGCCGTCAGAATGAAGCCTGTTGCCGCGGCACGGTCGCCATAGGCCGCCTCCGCAACCTCGTGCACACCGCTTCTGCCCAGCCCGAATGGGAAGTCAGCGGGTCGTGACCGGACGGCCCTTGCGTGCCTGAGGAGGCCGCTGGCTTTGAGCATGGCAAGATCCATATGTTCTCTTTTTGTTCTTTTCCGGGGCGGAGTCAATGCCCTCGTGATCATTCGGGCCTGAGGATGGGCCGCCTGCGACGGAACGCCGACCGGCATTTGACCGATCTCAAGTTTGAGGGGCTGGGCCCATCTATCCTGACACAGTGTAGCGTTTCTTCTGCCCTGCCGCGAACGTGGGGCGTACCAGACCATCGGACGAAATCGTCCTCAGGAGCGTGACTGCCCATGACACAGACTGGCATCAAGGGCAGATCTGTCGGGTCGGCGGAGAAGACAGGGCGGATAAAGCTTCTGTCGCTGCTCGGGGTATTGGCTGTGTGCGCCACCGGGTGCGCATCCACGGCCGCCGGTGCAGCAAGCACGATGCCGGTTTGGGCCGATACAGGAGATTGTTTTCTCAGGGATGTGACCGTGCCGGCGACCGAAGCGGCGGCAACCGCGATGGCGGCATCCTGCGCAGGTGGGGCCGCAGCAGGCGACCCCGCGAGAAGCGGCATCGACCGGTCTACCTCCTATTTCAATGCGGCCAGTGCGTATCTGGCACTGGGGCAGGGCAACGCAGAAAATGATCTGTGTCCTGCGCCGGGAGACTGTTTCAGCAGCGCACTTTCGCTTGCCGAACTATCCGTTGCCAATCAGGGCGATGACCAGATGAGCAACGCCGCGTCGGCCGCCGCTAGCTTGGCCGATAGCCGCTTCGTTCTTCGCCGTGCGATCCTCAGGAGCCGGGCACTGCAAGGTCTCGCAGATACCGAAAACGGCGTGGACAGCTGCGGTGGTAAGACATCATGCCTGACGCAGGCAGCCGAAACGCTCAACAGCCTCGCCCTCGCTCCGGCCGAGCTGGAAGAGGCCGACAAGCTACAGGCGCAGATCGCCTGCGAGGGACTGGACCTCAGATGGCGGGTGAACAGTGAGCTGGGGCGTGCGCAGGAGCACGCATATCTGCAGGATCTGGCGAAGATTGTGGACCAATGCCCCCGGTACAAGGCAACCGCATCTGACCGGCTGGCAGAGATTTCGTTCGACCATGCCGAAAGCATCCGGCGCTCATTGGCGTCCGCCGAAACGTCCAATACCGACGCGGCCATCGCTGCCATCACACGGTATCACGAAGCCTTGGAAGTCGACCGGTTCACCTTGCCGTCATACCGAGGCCTGGGCGAGGTTCACCGCTGGCTCGCCCTGGCGGACCGGGCAAGCAGGCGTGCGCATCTCGAAAATGCCGTGGAAGCCTTCAGGACAAGCGCTGACTTGTCCGGAACCACGACGGATGTGGGTGGCCGGGCGAGAGATCTCGAACTGCTTGGACAAAGCCAGCTTGAGCTGGCGCAGACATATTCCACGTCGGAAGATGCCGCGCCGCTGATCCAGGAGGGGAGCGCAGCGCTCAGCGAAGCTGTATCTCTGGAGCCGACGGCGCAAAGATCCTACCTGCTTGCGCAAGCCTACCAGATGTCCGGGCAGACTGATCTGGCGATCCGTGCTTATGAGGCAGCCCTAAGTGGATTGAATGGCCTCGATCGCGTGGAAGCGAGCCTGTCGCTGGCGGACTTGCTGGACCGGGTCGGTAATCCGGCAGAGGCGCTTCAGGTTCTCGAACGCGCATCCGCACAGGGCCCGGTCGACGCGGAAGTGGAATACGAAATTGGCCGCCGGCGCTTTGCCAATGGCGCTGTGGTGGACGCCCAGGCGCCGCTCATTCGCGCCGTGAGCAGCCTCACGGGGAGCCGCCTCATGGAGGCGCATTATATGCTCTCGATCATCGAGACGAAGAAGCGCGCGACCGGCTGGAAACAACGGGCGATGGATCACGCCATGATCGCCGCCAATGGCGGCACGCAAATCTGGAAATATTCCCGGCAGGCCTGCCTTGCCACGATCCTGCTTGGCGGCGCTGATCTCGAGTCAGGCGTAAGCGCTTCAAATTGCCCGGATGTCCGGAGCCCGGAGGGCAAATTGCTCAAGGGCATGTTCTATCTCAAGCAAGCACAGCTGACGGAGGTGAGTGCCTACAATCTGCCGTCCCAGACACGGTGGCGGAGCATTCTGCGCGCCGCCGAGGACGCCTTCCGCGAGGGGCAGAACCTCTCCGGCAGCGCGCCTGCTTATGAGACGAGGGTCAGGTTTGACGATTTGGCGGGCGACGTTGATGTGCCCCGGAGGCTGGAACAGGGCCTTTCCGTTGTCGCGCGGTGCCGGCGGGACATCCAACTGGGCCCGGCAGATCCCGTCTGGCCGGACCTTGAGTCTTTCTTCGGGCAATACGGAGTTCTGAAATGTTCAGGCGCCTCCTAGTTCCATCCGCCAATCCCAGACTGTCAGGGTATGCAGCATGACCACTCCGGTAGAACATCAAGACAATTCGGGCCTGCAGGTTTTCCAGCCGGTCCCGACCCAGAGCGACTTTGCGGAACTGTCCGACAGGGTGCAGCAGGCCCGGCGCGGACAAGCGCGACTGTTGATCACGTCAATCTTCCTGGCCGGTGTCATTGCGGCGGGACTGGCAGCCGCTGCACTCGCCTATGGGCACCTGAATACGCAGGTGGCCGCGCTCGAGACAACGGTGGCAGAGCAAGTCAAAGCGCTTGAGGCAAAGGACGGGCTGATCGCCGAGGCGAACGCAAAGATCGAAAGCCAGAAACAGGCGCTCGACTCCTACGCCGATTACCAGAGCATAGCCGCCCTCCAGAGCCAGGCAGATCAGCTGGAACAGGAGATCGCTGCCTTGTTGGCAGAGCCCGTCCGCGCAAATGCGCCGGCGCGCCTCAGGAAGCTTCCCGAGGACGTGGAATGGCTCGACACCACGGTGGCTGCGCTGCGGGCCCGGCGTGATGCGCTGCAGGCCCTGAAATCGGAGATCCAGGCCTGGCCGCCCGTGCCGCAGAGCCCGCGTCCCGATTGAACCATTCGATCCCAATCCCCTATTCCCTGAGGAGTTCCCATGAGCGATCCATCTGAAACCTCACAGACGCTGTTCACGACGCTGACAGTTGAAGAAAAGCCGGGCTTCACCCTGAAGGATCTGGTGTCGGAGTTTCCGGATCATCAGAGCGACTGGACCATCCCCGAAGCGTTCCTGTGCCTCGTCCTTTCCGCTGCGTTTGCGGATGGCAGGGTTGCGCCGCAGGAGCAGGAGGAAATCCGCGCGCTCGCGCACAGGTCGCGCACCCTCAAAAACCTCGACGAGAATGAGCTCGCGCATGCGAACAGTGTCGTGTTGAAGCGGCGCTCCGACCGGCCGGACTGGCTGTCGGAGGCTTGTGAAGCGCTGCCGTCGGACATGCGTCTGTCGGTCTTCACGCATTGCCTCGACATTTCGCTCGCCGATGGTGTGCTTGTGCCGGCGGAAGCAGAGTTCCTGGAACAGCTCATCGTCAAGCTGAATATCAAAGCGGAAGACGCCAGGATGGTTTCCCGGGTGATTTCCCTGAAACACCGCTACTAGACGCCCAAACAAAAACGGCCGGCTGAATTGGCCGGCCGCTGTTGAAGGGATCGCCTGAAGGGTCAGTCCTTGGCGCGTTCCATGTAGGAGCCGTCTTCCGTATTAACGACGACGCGGGTGCCAGCCTCGACGTGCGGGGGCACCATGATGCGCACACCATTGTCCAGGATTGCCGGCTTGTAGCTGCCCGATGCCGTCTGGCCTTTCACCACCGGCTCGGTCTCGGCGATCGTGGCGGTGATGCGGGCCGGCAGCGTCAGGGATACCGGGGCGCCATTGAAGATCTGCAGCGTGCAGGCCATGTTTTCCTGCAGGTACGCGCTGTTATCACCCAGCATGGAGCCCGGCACGAACACCTGTTCATAGGTATCGGGGTGCATGAACACGTAATTGTCGCCGTCGAGGTAAAGGTAGGTGTAGTCCACTTCTTCCACGAAGGCTTTTTCAAGCTTGTCGGTCGTCTTGTAGGTGTTGACGATCTTGATGCCGTCCGAGATGCGGCGCATCTCGATCGTTGTGGTCGGCGTGCCTTTGCCGGGGCGGAAGGATTCCGCCTTCAGGACGGAATAGAGCTGCCCGTCGGTGTGCTCAATGATATTGCCCCTGCGGACGTTCGCTGCGATTTCAACGGCCATGACGTGTTCCCGAGTTGCCCGGATGGGTTCCGGTGCTGTAGAGCGCTCCCATCCGGAGCGGCAGATTGGGCTCCGCCATACCGGCACTTGCAGGTTTCGCCAAGCGCCAGTGCACATATTTCGGCGTTTTCCGGAGGTGAATCAGGGCATGACGGAAGGGAGATGGTGGCACCCCGCGCGGCACCGTGACCGCCGGCCGTTCCTGTTGCAGCGAGGGCAGATCCGGGCAGCGCTTGGGGGCTGGTTCGCCGGGGAGGGGTTCCTGGAGGTGGACTGTGCCGCGCTACAGGTTTCGCCGGGCAACGAGACGCATCTGCACGCCTTTGCGACGCAGTTCCTGACCGATGACGGGCGGCGGGCGCCGCTGTTCCTGCACACATCGCCGGAGTTTTCCTGCAAGAAACTGCTGGCGGCGGGCGAAACCAAGATCGTTGATTTCGCGAAGGTTTTTCGCAACCGGGAGCAGGGCGCGCTGCATTCGCCGGAGTTTACGATGGTGGAGTGGTACCGCGCCGGGGCAGACATTGGCGAGGTGATGGAGGATGCGGTTTCCCTTTGCCGGACGGCGCTGTCTGCCACAGGCCGGGAGGCGTTCGAGTGGAAGGGCCGGGCCTGCGATCCCGCGCTGGAGCCCGAGCATCTGACGCTGGTTGAGGCGTTCAACCGGTACGCTGGTGTTGCTCTGGAGTCGTATCTGGATGACTCAAAAGGCTTTCTGACCGCGGCAAAAACCGCCGGCGTGGGCGTTCCGGACGATGCGGCGTGGACAGACATCTTCTCCGCCGTTCTCGTTTCGAAGATCGAGCCGCGGCTGGGAGAGGGGCGCCTCACACTCCTGCAGCGTTATCCGGTCTGCGAGGCGGCGCTGGCCCGCGCCTGTCCGGACGATCCGCGCTTTGCGGAGCGGTTCGAGCTGTATGCCTGCGGGGTGGAACTGGCGAACGGGTTTCATGAGCTGACCGATCCGGTGGAGCAGCGCGCGCGGTTCGAGGCAGATATGGTGCTGAAGCAAGCGCTGTATGGCGAGCGGTATCCGGTGGATGAGGATTTCCTCGCGGCGCTCAGCGTCATGCCGGATGCGAGCGGTGTGGCCCTCGGCTTTGATCGTCTGGTGATCCTCTCCACGGGCGCGCGGTCCATTCATGATGTGCAATGGACGCCGGTTGAGACATGAGCCGCCAGCGCCCCCTGACGACGCCGGACGCGCTTCAATCCGCCGGCCTGATCGGCTCGGCGGATGCCGAAGCGCTGGCGCCCGTGGCGGAGCGTTACGCCATCGCAGTGACACCGTTCCTCGCGAGCCGGATTGACCGCAACAACCCCGATGATCCGATTGCCCGCATGTTCGTTCCGAGACCGGAGGAAATGCTGCGCACGCCGGAGGAGCTGGCGGATCCGATCGGTGACGATACGCATTCGCCGGTGCCAGGAATCGTGCACCGGTATCCTGACCGGGTGCTGCTGAAGCCTGTCGCAGTCTGCCCGGTCTATTGCCGCTTCTGCTTCCGCCGAGAAATGGTGGGGCCGGACCTGGGCGAGGCGCTGACGCCTGCGGCGCTGGGAAATGCGCTGGATTATATCCGTGCGCATACGGAAGTCCGTGAAGTGATCCTGACGGGCGGCGATCCGTTCATGTTGTCGGCGGCCCGGGCAGGGGCGCTGACGCAGGCGCTGGTGGCGATTCCGCATGTCAGTATTATCCGCTGGCACACCCGGATGCCGGTGGCCGATCCTGTGCGAATAACGGCGGCTTATGTCGAGGCGCTGCAAGCCTCTGGCAAGGCGGTGTATGTATCCCTTCACATCAATCATGTGCAGGAGCTGTCGCTGGAGACGCGGTACGTCCTCAATATGTTTGCCGACGCTGGTTTCCCGCTTCTCGCGCAGACGGTCCTGCTGCGCGGCGTTAATGATGATGCCGGCACGCTGGCGGAGCTGATGCAGGCACTCGTGGCAGCGCGGGTGCGGCCGTATTACCTGCACCATCCGGACCTGGCGCCGGGAACGGGGCATTTCAGGCTGAGCGTGGAAGAAGGACAGGCAATCTATTCGGACCTGCGCGACCGCGTGTCCGGCCTCGCCCTGCCGCACTATGTGATCGATATTCCCGGCGGCGTTTCCAAGGCAAACGCTGCGCCAAGCGACATTGTTCAGACGCCGGACGGAAAAGCCCTGCGGGGCCGCGATGGGCAACTTTATCCTTACGAACGGGACTGACCCTAGCAGACCCGGATCGAGCTGAGCTCCTCGCCATCCGGGTCGACGACATGCACGGCGCAGGCGATGCAGGGGTCGAAGCTGTGGACAGTGCGCTGGATCTCCAGCGGCTGTTTCGGATCGTAAAGTGAGTGCCGGTCCATAAGGGCTGCTTCATAGGGCCCGATGCCGCCGGTGGCGTCGCGCGGGCCGGCATTCCAGGTGCTGGGAACGACGGCCTGATAATTGTCGATCTTGCCGTCCTTGATGACGATCCAGTGTGCAAGCGCACCGCGCGGCGCTTCCATGAAGCCGACGCCGCGCGCTTCTTTAGGCCAGGTCGATGGATCCCACTTTTCCTTGTTGTGCACGGCCACATCGCCCGCCTTGATGTTGGCGATGAGGGTGTTGAGCCAGCCTTCCATCTGGTCCGCCACGATCTTGGATTCGAGCGTGCGCGCCGCTGTGCGGCCGAGCGTCGAGAACATCGCGTCGATCGGCAGTTCCAGCTTGCCGAGGGCGTAGGTGGCAAGGTCGCGCGTCGGCTCGTGGCCGCTGGCATAGAGCATCAGTACACGCGAGAGTGGGCCGACCTCGACCGGATGACCGCGCCAGCGCGGCGATTTCAGCCAGGAATAGCCCTTGTCGACGTCGAGCTGGTCATAAGGCGGCGCGGGGCCGTCATAGTGCAGGGCGGTTTCGCCCTCATAGGGGTGAAGACCCTTATCCTTGCCGCCCTCATAATCATACCAGGAGTGGGCGACGAATTCCTCGACCTGTGTGGGGTCGTTGAGGTCGACCGGCTCGATATGTGTCAAGTCGCGGTTCAGGATGACGCCGGAGGGGATGAGCCAGGAGGCCGGATCGTCCATGCCGTGTGACGGGAAATCCCCGAAGGTCATGAAATTGCCGACGCCTTCGCCGCGGGCGAACCAGTCTTTGTAGAAGCTTGCGATAGCGAGCGTGTCGGGGATGTAGACCTCGTTCACGAAGGCCTGCATGGATTTGATGATGGTCCGGACGGTTTCGAGCGTCAGGATGTTGACGCTGGTCGCGGCCGCGCCGTCCGCGCCGGGCGCGGCGCTGATCGGGCTCGGCGCGCCGCCGACGAGGAAGTTCGGGTGCGGGTTCTTGCCGCCGAAGATGGCGTGCAGCTTTACCACGTCGCGCTGCCAGGCGAGCGCTTCGAGATAATGGGCGACGGCCATGAGGTTCGCCTCAGGTGGCAGTCGGTATTCCGGGTGCCCCCAGAAGCCATTGGCGAAGATGCCGAGCTGGCCCGCCTCGACATAGGTACGCAGGCGCTGCTGCGTGTCGGCGAAATAGCCGGGGCTGGATTTGGCATAGCCGGAGATGGACTGGGCGAGAGCGGACGTTGCCGCCGGGTCGGCCTTCAGCGCCGAGACGACATCCACCCAGTCGAGCGCGTGCAGGTGATAGAAGTGCATGACATGGTCGTGCACATATTGCGCGGCAATCATCAGGTTGCGGATTAGCTGGGCGTTCGCCGGGATCTTGTAGTCGAGCGCATCCTCGACGGAGCGGACCGAGGCGATGCCGTGCACCAGCGTGCAGACGCCGCAGATGCGCTGGGCGAAGGCCCAGGCTTCGCGCGGGTCGCGGCCTTTCAGGATGATCTCGATGCCGCGCACCATGGTGCCGGAACTGTAGGCCTGTGTGATGCCGCCTGAGGGATCAGTCTCTGCCTCGATGCGCAGATGGCCTTCGATACGGGTGATGGGGTCTACAACGACGCGGTCAGCCATCGTTCAATTCCTATTCAATGACATGGTCGGCGAGCAGCTCAATCAGGCTGTCGCGCTTGTGGTCCCAGTGGAAATGCTCGGCGCTCTCATCCATGGTGAGGCGGCAGTTCGCACAGGAAGAGATGAGGGTTTCGGCGCCGGTCTTTTCCACCTGGTCCATCTTGATCTGGAAGACCTTGTGGCGGAGGTCTGCTGCGCGGGCCATGGCCTGCACGCCGCCGCCCCCGCCGCAGCACCAGTTGCGGTTGCCGGTGGGGGTCATTTCGCGGAAGTCGGTTGCGAAGTCTTCGAGCAGGTAGCGGGCCTCTTCGGTTGCGCCGCCGCGGCGGGATATCTGGCAGGGGTCGTGATAGGTGAGTGAGCCGTCATAGGGCTTGAATTTCAGCTTGCCTGCGCGTTTGAGGGCCGCGAGATATTCCGTGATATGCAGCACTTCGAAAGGCAGAGGGCGACCGAGGATGTTCGCGGCCGACCAGCGCATGACGCCGAAGGCATGGCCGCATTCGGGAATAACGACCGTTTTGGCGCCGGTCTTTTCGGCGGCGGTGGTGATCCGTTCGATCATGGTGCGGGCGATGTCGCCGCGGCCGGAGAGATAGCCGAAATTGGTCGACTCATAGCCGACGGAGCTGAAGGTCCAGTCCGCGCCAGCGGCATTCATCAGCTTCGCCATGCCGACGATGGACTGGGGATATTTCATCATCTCGATCGAGGAGACGGTGAGGAGGACTTCGGCCTTGTCCTTGTCGAGCGGGATGTCGAGTTCGTTGTCGTCGGCCAGCCATTCGATACGGTCTTCGAGCGCTTCCGGCGTCAGGCCCAGCGGGCTGCCGCGGTCACGCGAATTGTCGGCGGCTTCGCGCAGGTCAGCAGGGCCTAGGCCGACCTTGGCAAAGGCCTGGCGGGTTGAGGCGACCACGGAGGAAATGTCGATCGCCATGGGGCAGACGATGGTGCAGCGCCCGCACATGGTGCAGCTGTCGAAGATCAGCTCTTCCCACTCGGCGAGGTCTTCGCGCGTGACCTTTGGGGCAAGGCCGAGCCAGCCGAGCGGCGAGACCGAGCGTTTGTGGGCCTTGGCGATGGGGACCAGCTTGTAGGCCGGCGTGTGCTTCGGGTCGCCGCTGGCGTGGTAGAAGTGACAGGCCTCGGCGCACTGGCCGCAGCGCAGGCACGCTTCGGTATAGGTTGCGATGCTGCCGCCCACGAGGGAGAGCAGCTTGTCGGCGGCGGATTTGACCTCGGCGTCTGTGAGGTCAGCGGCGGATTTGGCGTTGCCCGTCATAGCTGGGCTCCACGATGGTTGAGATGAGCGCCGGTCCGGGCGCGGGACAGGAAGACGATGAAGGCGTGCATCAGCTTGCCGAAGGGGAACCAGATCAGCAGCACGGCGAAGCTGAGAATGTGGAGCGCGAGCGCTGTGTTGTAGGGCTGGATCAGTCGGCCGACGAGAATGTAGCCCGTGACCAGTGGTGCGAAGGTCACGGCCCAGGTGATGTAGTCATCCGCCGTCGAAAGGAGTTTCAACACCGGACTGGTCAGGCGTTTGACGAGCGCTGCCAGCAGGGACGCCATGGTGATGCCACCGGCGACATGGATGAAGACAGGCGGCAGCGAAATCCATGAAATCCCGAAGAAAGATTTGATCACCTGGATGTGCGGCGCGAAGCCGAACACGATGATGGCTAGGCCCAGATGGAACACGTAGCCGTTGATTGTCGTGAACATGTTGGAGCCGGTGGGGTGCATTTCCGGCCACATGCGCCGGAACACTTCCCGTGCGCCGGCAACAGGCCCCGGCAGGGCGCCTTTACGGGCGGGCGTCAGGTCGCGGGCCTGCGGCGTGAAGATCAGGACGGCAAGGCGCCAGGCGACGCCGAAACAGAAAACACCGGCGGCAAACTGAAGGGCGGGGCCCCGGGCAAAGTCGAGAAGGTCCATGGCTCTATGTCTCCTTCGCCGCTTGTTTCTTGCTGTTTGAGGCCACGAAGGCCGCACCGGCGCCGAGGGCTGCGCCTGTTACAGCGGCGGCTGCGGCCATCTTGCCGATACTGGTCGTCTTCGAGGGCAGGGATTTGTAGAAGCCGCCCTGGTCCCAGAAATTGGGGGAGCCGCAGGCGAAACATCCGTGTCCAGACTGGATGGGGAAGGACACTCCGCCATTCCACTTTGTGGTGGCGCAGGTATTGTAGGCGATCGGGCCCTTGCAGCCGACTTCATAGAGGCAGTAGCCCTTACGGGCGCCCTCATCGTCGAAGCTCTTGGCGAATAGGCCGCGCTCATAGAAGGGGCGGCGGTAGCACCGGTCGTGGATGGACTCGCCGAAGAAGGCGAGCGGGCGGTGCTTGTCGTCGAGCGCCGGCAGTTCCCCGAAGGCGAGGATATGCGCGAGCGTGCCGGTCATCGCTTCCGGTACCGGCGGGCAGCCCGGAATGTTGATAAGCGGCTTGCTGCCGACAAGGTCGGAGATCGGGACGGCCCCGGTGGGGTTGGGCTTCGCGTAAGGCAATCCGCCGAACGCCGCACAAGTGCCGACGGCGACGACTGCAAAGGCGTTTTCGATGGTCTCGGCGAGGATGTCGAGGTTCGTGCGCCCGGCAATCATGGAGTAGACACCGCCATCGCGCGTCGGAACCGAACCGTCCACGATGACGATATACTTGCCCTTGTTCTCTTCCATCGAGGCTTCGCGGGCTTCCTCGGCCGCAAATCCTGACACGGCCTGGAGCGTGTGGTGATAGTCGAGAGAGATGAAATCGAAAATCAGGTCTTCGAGCGTCGGACTGTAGGAGCGCGTCAGCGATTCGGTGCAGCCGGTACACTCCTGGAACGACAGCCAGATCACGGCCTGACGCCGCGCGGCAGCCAATCCCTGCGCCATCGCGGGGGCCATGGCCGGCGACAGCGCCATGGTGGAAGCGAGATAGGAGCAGTATTTCATGAAGGCGCGCCGTGAGACGCCCCTCTGGCTCATATGCTCGCCAAGGGTCAGCTTTCCACTCATCCCGTCATATCCTCCGTATCCATATCGGCGGGCGCGTCCAGCAGCTCGTCGAGGCGATTCAGTCCCGCAATCATGTCGTCCCTGTGTGACAGGAGAATTGCGGGCACATGCGTGATTTCGATAATTTCGGCGGCGAGGCGGCCGTCGCCGCCCTCATGGCGAACCCACCAGACACCGGCGATTCCGGTTTCGTCCAGCGTGGAACTCCCGGCCACGTCCAGCTTGACGCTGACTTCGCCGGTGCCGAGTTTTTCCTTGAGCTGTTCCCGGTCGCCATCCGTCATGGGGAGGCTGTGCAGGTCGATGGAGCCGGCCTCTCCTGTTGTCACGAGGCGGTCCAGCAGTTCCGAGATTTCCCGAAGGACGGCATTGGCAAGCCCTGTCGTGTAGGGTGCCATGTCTGTTGTAGACCGCCGATCTATCAGGTTGCTCATAAGGCGGCCACCTCTGCGTTCCACTTATCAAGCAGGCTCACCACTGCTTCCGCCATACGTGGAATCCCGATTGCCACTTCCGGCGTGGGTTCAAGGCCGAGGCGAACGACGGCAGGCTCCACGGCGACGAGTGCACGCTTTTCGGGGCAGGCGTCGATCAGCGCGGCAGCGGCCATCAGGTCTGCCAGCGCGACCTCATGTGCGGTAGATTTGCGGCCTCGCAGCTGATGATCCATCTCGGCCCCCTCGAATGTGCGCACCGTGCCAGGCGACGCGCCGAAACGTGCTGCATCCACAGCGATGATGGCATCGCAGGCTTCGATTTCCGGCAGCAGGTTGAGGCCGGCCGTACCGCCATCGCAAAGGCGGACATTCTCAAGACCCGCAGACTGCAGGAACTCGATGACCAGAGGGCCGGCGGCATCGTCGGTCATCAGGCTGTTCCCCAACCCCAGGACAAGTGCCGATCGCACCGTCATGCCAAATCGCCCCTTTCCAGTTCCATCGAACCGGAGTCCCCACGCATCATGCCGGACGCATAGCTGCGCGATTCCGGATTCATGCCGCAACCTTGGTAGCAGTGCTGGCATAGTGCTTTGAGATAGGTCAAAGAGCCACCCCGATAATTGAATTCTTTTAAACACTTCGCCTGTTGCGCGGCTTTTGGACGGGGCGTCAGCAAATGCGCGGCAGAGGGTCTCCGACCAGCCAGTCCAGCATGCGGCGCCCGCCCATTACGGTTTCGACCTGCACGAAGCAGTCTTCGTCTGCGACAATCTCACCGACGATGGCGGCATCGGCGCCAAGCGGGTGCGACTTCAGTGCGGCCAAAGCTGCGTCGGCTTCGGCGGGCGGGACAATAGCAATCAGCTTGCCTTCATTCGCGAGATAGAGCGGATCGACGCCAAGGATTTCGCAGGCAGCTTCCACCGGTCGCCGGATCGGGAGGGCAGGCTCGCGTACCAGTGCACCGGTGCCGCTCGCACGACAGATTTCATTGATTGCTGTTGCGAAGCCGCCGCGAGTCGGATCGCGCAGCGTCCGCACGCCTGGGGCCGCAGCATGCAGAGCGCTTACGAGGCCATGTAGCGGGGCGGTGTCGCTTTCAATCGGTGCCATCAGGGGCAGGTCATCGCGCGCGGCAAGGATGGTCGTGCCATGATCGCCGAGCGTACCGGATACAAGGATCACGTCGCCCGGCCGGGCCCGGTGGGCGCCGGGCGGCTCCGGCCAGTCAGCCGGCAGGATGCCGAGTCCGGTTGTCGTGATGAAGATGCCATCACCCTTGCCGCGTTCGACGACCTTGGTGTCGCCGGCCACGATTGTAACGCCTGCCTCTGCAGCGGCGGCGGCCATGCTGTCGACGATGCGTTTGAGGTCGCTGAAGGGGAAGCCTTCCTCAAGGATGAAACCGGCTGTCAGATGTCTCGGCGTTGCACCGCCCATGGCGAGATCGTTGACCGTACCGTGCACAGCGAGGCTTCCGATGTCGCCGCCCGGAAAGAACAGCGGGCTGACGACATGACCGTCGGTGGCGACCACGATACGGCCGCCCTCCATCGTGAGGCAGGCAGAATCGTCGCCCCGGTCGAGCGCGGGATTTGAGAAGGCGGGGCGGAACAGCTCCTCGAACAATTGGGCGGATGCCTTGCCGCCGGCGCCATGGACGAGTTCGACATGGCCCTTGCGCAAGTCGATCCTGCGGGTGAACAGGCGGCGGTCGCTCATGTTGCGGCGGGGCTCGGTTCCGGTGCCTTGCGGAAGCGGCCGTAGAGATAATGCGCGGCGCATGCGCCTTCCGGCGAGACCATGCAGGAGCCGAGCGGATGCTCCGGCGTGCAGGCCGTCGCGAACACCTTGCACTCGCGCGGGGCTTTCTCTCCGCGAAGGATGGCGGCGCATTCGCAGGCCTTGTGGTCTGGCGTCGAGACGTAGTCGATGCCGAAACGGGCTTCAGCGTCGAATGCTGCATAGGCGGGGGCAAGCCTGAGCGCGCTGCCGGGAATTTCGCCGAGCCCGCGCCACTCAAAACTGTTCCGTATCGTGAAGACCCGCCCGCACATATCCTGTGCCTTCGTATTGCCGCCGGGGCGGACGGCGCGCGCGAACGCATTTTCCACGACCGTCTCGCCGCGATTGACCTGCCGGACCAGCATCAGGATCGCCTGCAGCAGGTCGTTCGGCTCGAAGCCGGAAATGACGATGGGCTTGTGCCAGGTTTCGGACGCCGCCTCATATGGCTCGGCGCCGATAATGGTCGACACGTTGCCGGGGCCAATGAAACCGTCGAGCTGCGCGCCGGTTGCGCCGTCCGCGGTCGTCATGATTGCATCGATGGCGGCCGGCGTCAGGACGTGGTTGCAGAGGACGGTGAAATTGGTGAGGCGCTTTGCTTCGGCCGCAAGAATGCTGGCGGCCGTGGGCGGAGTCGTCGTTTCAAAGCCGATGGCCATGAAGACCACCTGCCGGTCCGGGTTCGCCGCTGCGATATCAACCGCCTGAGCCGGTGAGTAGATCATGCGGATATCGGCGCCGCGGGCCTTTGCTCCGCGCAGCGTGTCGCCTTTCGACGCCGGGACGCGCATCAGGTCGCCATAGGTGCACAGGATGACGTCTGGGTGCGAAAGGGCGAGGGAGATTGCCATGTCGAGCCGGCCCGTTGGCAGGACGCAGACGGGACAGCCGGGGCCATGGATCATGCGGATATTGCCGGGCAACAGGTCTTCGAGGCCGAAGCGGCAGAGCGCGTGGGTGTGCCCGCCGCAAAATTCCATGAAGCGATAATCCCGGTCCGGATGGATCTCGGCGCGGATAGAGGCAGCAAGGTTGCGGGCTGCAGCGGGATCGCGGAATTCGTCGACATATTTCATGTCGCGTCCCCCATCGCTGCGCCGCGCATGAGGGCAAGCTGCGCTTCGGCTTCTTCCGGCTGGATGACGGTCAGCGCGTAGCCGACATGGACGACGACAAAGTCGCCGGGTGAGACACCATCGACCAGCGCCAGAGAAACGGGCATCTGAACTCCGTCGAGGTCTACGGTCGCCAGTTCGCCGTCTATGCTGAGGACTTCCGCGGGGATTGCGAGGCACATCCGGTCAGCCCTCCAATTCGATGACAGTATTGGCGGCGACCCATGCCTGGCCGAGGCTGAGGCCGCCATCGTTCACGGGCGCCTTGATTGGCCGCAGGAGGTCTATGCCCCTGTCACTGAGCAGGCCTGCGAGCATTTCCGTCAGGACGCGGTTCTGGAAACAGCCGCCGCCCGCGAGCACGCGTGCCGGAAGGGCGTGTCGGCGAATGAAGTGCTCGCAGGTGTCCGCCAGCGCCGCAGCCAGTGTGCCATGGAAGTGGGCCGCCCCGTCTTCAGCTCCCATGCCATCGAGGGCGCCGAGCAAGGGGGAAAGGTCCAGCTGGCCTTGTTCAGTCAATCGCCATCCGCCCGGCAGGATTTTGGGGGCAGTTGCAAGGGCTTCCAGTGCCATGGCTGCATCGCCTTCGAACCGGGCAAAGGGGCGCACACCAAGGAGACCGCAGGCGGCGTCGAACAGTCGGCCTGCGGAGGAGGTCTCCGGCGCGTTGACGTTCCGCTCCAGCATGGCCTGCACCAATGCCGAGCCTTCAATTTCAGAAAAACGTTGCGCAATCTGACTGGTCCGCCCGAGCTGGTGCAGGGCCGCAGCGCCCATCCGCCAGGGCTCCCTTGCAGCGGCCTCACCGCCGGGCATGTGCAGCGGGGCAAGATGACCCAGCCGGTCGTATCGTGCGCCGTCGACCTTAAGGAATTCACCGCCCCAGCTGGACGCGCCATCTGCTCCAAGGCCGAATCCGTCCAGCGCCAGTCCCAGATGCGGTCCGTCGAGATGGTGTTCCGCTGCGACAGCAGCAATGTGGGCGTGATGATGCTGAACCGGCACAAGCGGGAGGCCAAGTGACTCCGCGTAGCGTGCAGACAGGAAATCCGGGTGCAGGTCGCAGGCGACCAGTTCGGGCTCAACATCAAGAATACCGGTCATATGCGCCACGGCCTCGCGGAAGAAGCGCAGCGTTGCGGCATTGTCGAGGTCGCCCACATGCTGCGACAGGAACGCCTCGCGCCCTCGTGTGACGCAGATCGTATTTTTCAGAAGAGCGCCGACAGCCAGAATGGGCGGCATGTCCCGCGACAGCGGAATGGGCTCCGGTGTGTACCCGCGCGCCCTGCGCAGGTAAGCCGGTGCACCGTCGATCATGCGAACGACGCTATCGTCACAGCGGATCAGGATGTCGCGATCGTGTGTGACGATTGTATCGGCAATCTGTCCAAGCCGTTCAGTCGCTTCCTGATTGGTGATCACCAGCGGTTCACCGCCGGGATTTGCACTCGTCATCACGAGCACAAAATCCTGTGCCTGGTTCAGCCATCCGATTCCTTCGGGCTCGCCCATGGCTGCATGGAAGATCAGGTAGTGCAGGGGGGTGTAGGGCAACATCAGGCCGATGGTCGGGAGTCCATTCGACACACTGGCGGCAATCCCTGCATCGCTTCGAGCGGGACACACGACAATCGGCCTGCGCGGGTCTGTCAGCAGGGCTTCTTCGTCTGGTGAGAGTTCGGCCAGCCTGCGCGCGCTCTCGATGTTCGCGACCATGATGGCGAATGGCTTGCCATCCCGCGCCTTCCGATTGCGCAACTGGCCGACCGCTTCCTCATTTTGCGCATCGGCCGCCAGATGGAACCCGCCAAGCCCCTTGATTGCGAGAAGCCTGCCATCCTCCAGTTGCCTGACGATCTCTGATGGAGCCATGGAAAGCTGCGGCCCGCAGTCCGGGCAGGCGTTCGGCTGGGCATGGAAGCGCCGGTCTGCCGGGTTTTCATATTCGGCCTGACAGGAGGCGCACATGATGAATGGCGCCATCGAGGTCTGCGGCCGGTCATAGGGCAGGGCGCGGGTAATGGTGTAGCGTGGCCCACAATGGGTGCAGTTCGTGAAGGCATAGAGATGACGCCGGTTTGCCGGGTCGAACATGTCGGCGAGACAGGCGCCACAGGTGGCGACATCCGGCGGCATGATCGTTCGGGCTGCCTCACCGGCTGAACTGGTGAGGATCTGAAATTCGGCATCGCCCTTCAGAGAAATTTCCTGCGTTTCGATTGTATCGATGCGGGAGAGCGGCGGCGCCTGTGACTGCAGGTGGCTGAGGAAGGATGACACGGCATCGTCATCGCCTTCGATCTCGGCAAGTACACCGTCGCTATCATTTCTGACCCATCCGGTGAGGCCGGCGCCATGCGCCAGAGACCAGACAAAGGGACGGAAGCCAACCCCCTGAACAGCGCCGCGGATCCGCACTGATTGGCGGATCCTGCTTTGCGCCGGGGGAAAGGCTGTATCTGGCATGACTATTCGGCGGCGTGCCTCAATTGTCCGGCGAGGCCTTCCAGCCAGCGCACCCAGGTGCCGAGGCCGTCCGGCGATGTGGATGATGTGCGCAGGATGTCGAGCCGTGGACGGACTTTCCGCGCATTTGCGACCAGCGCTTCCACGTCGAAGGTGAGATGCGGCAGGAGGTCCGTTTTGGAAATGACCATGGCGTCGGCGGTTGCGAACATTTCCGGGTATTTGAGCGGCTTGTCTTCGCCCTCCGTGACGCTGGCCAGAACGACGCGGCGCGCTTCTCCGAGGTCGAAGCCGGCCGGGCAGACCAGGTTTCCGACATTCTCTATGAAGAGGATGCCGCCTTCCGGCAGGGGCATATGGTCGAGCGCGACCGACACCATGCCGGCATCGAGATGGCAGCCTTTGCCGGTATTGATCTGCAGGGCAGGAACGCCGGTCTCGCGGATGCGTGCAGCGTCGCTGGATGTCTGCTGGTCGCCTTCAATCACGGCAATGGGCAGCCGGTCTTTCAGGGCCTGGATGGTTTCGACCAGGAGCGTCGTTTTGCCGGAGCCGGGGCTGGACATGAGATTGATCGCGATAATGCCTGCCGCCTCCAGCCGTGCCCGGTTGCGGGCTGCGATCTCGTCATTCTTGGCCAGGATGTTCTGCTCGATTTCGATGAGGCGGGTCTGGCTCTGCCCGCTCACATGCACGCCCGCTGCGCCTGCACCGAAGTCGAGCGAGCCGTCTGCACCATGGCTGTGGCCATGGTGATGATCGTGGTCGTGGCTGTGGCCGTGATCGTGATCGTGAGCGTGTGAATGGCCATGGGAATGGCCGTGCTCATGAGCGTGATGCGCATGGTCATGCGCAGCGCCTTCGATCCGGGTTTCTCCGTCGCCACATCCGCAAACCGTGCACATGTCAGCATACCTCCAGGGATTTGATTTTCAGTTCTTCGCCGCCGGTTACGACAAGCTGGTAGCCGCCGCAGTCCGGACAGGGATCACCCTTGCGGCTTATGGGAACGCTCTTCTGGCAGGCAAAGCAATAGGCGGCGCCGGGCGGTGTCAGGATTTCCAGGACGGCGCCCTCGGCTTTTGTGCCCTTGCCGGCCGCCTCGAACCCGAATTCGAGCGCACTGGCGTCAACACAGGCGAGTGCCCCGACTTCCAGCACGATCCGTTCGACACGGGCGAAGCCCTGCTTGCGGGCTTCCGATTCGATCACTTCAACAACGCCGATGGCGAGTGACATCTCATGCATGAGCGGCACTCCCGGCAGGCACGATCCGGCAGGGCGAGCAGGGATCGAGTGCCGCGATCAGCCAAGGCGCGATCCGGTCAAATTCATCTCGCGCCAACTGCGCGGCATAGTTTGCCGCCGGGCCGTTGAGGGCGAAGTTCCAGTCGGTCGGAGCGGTGGATGTCCATCGGGCGATCCTGCCATGGTCTAGGTCGATAATGTGACGCAGGCGTCCTCGTGCGGTCGTGGCGATGCCCATTCCGGTGCCGGTGGCGTCGGAGGGGAAGTTCGCCGCTGGTGCTGGAGCGATCCGGTCGAGTGCGTCCGCCAGCTGCCCGGTCAGTGCGCGCGTGGCGGCGGCCTGTGCGGCGAACCAGTCTGACAGCGTCCCGGCGGTCTGTGCGGCGCGGGCCTGGCTGCGCGGCGTTTCTTCAGCGGAGATACGATCAGGGGCTGTGTCCGCGAACAGAAGCTGGTTCCCCAGCGCTGGAAGCACCGTGAAGGCCTGGTCAAATGTCCTGTCCGCTGCACTCACTATTTCAGCTGAGGCTGTCTCGAGCTGTTCCGCGCATTCTGTCAGGACGTTAAGTGCGGCGCGAGCGTCGTTGGCGCGGAATACGATTTCTGCGCCGCCCGGACGTGCCCAGTTTTCGCTGAAGAGCGCCGCAAGGATCCCGTCGCTGGCTTGACGGCCGCTGCGGACAAGGCCCGGATCAGGCGCGAGTCCCATCAGCTGCGGCCAGGTGAATCCGGCTCGCCAGAGGCTGCTGGCCGCGGCTTCTGCGAGAACTGCGGCTTCACGTGCGGCGGCCTGCTCCGAAGATAGCATCACCCCAGCGGCCGCTTCCATCGCCGAGAGCCCGGCCGCCATGTGCGCGCGCGGACAGATCGGGAAGAGCAGCCCCGCGAGCCGGATCCCTTCGTCGCAGGAGCGCCCGCCCGTCACCGCCAGCGCATTCGCGGGGCCCCGGCGAACGACACTGCACTCTGCACCTTCGTCCGCCTGCGTGATCACCAGGTCGTAGCTGCAGGAGGTCGCGGGTGTGTTCGTCATTTCAATCGTCAGCCCGCCTGACCGGGCAGGTCGTCGTCGGGATGCAGGCCGGGCGGCAGAGCGGGCTCCCGGTCAACCAGATCCTGGATCAGGTGTTCATAGTCGCGCCCTTCGACGGCGGCTGCAACTGCGCTGATCGCATTGCTGATGTCCGCGGCTTCTTCTTCGCTCATGCTGCGCAGGGCCGTACCGAGATGGACGAGGACGTATTCGCCTTCAGCCAGTTCTCCGGTCAGCGCGAGGCTCACGGTTTCCTGTCGCCCGGCGCCGTCACACAAGGCGACAAGGCCGTTCGATTCGACAATCCGCATGGGTAGTCCGAAACACATCGTCCATACCTTCTACGCGCCGGCACCAATATCCGGCGCGGGTCATTCCAGCACATAAGCGACCGGAAGCCCGCGAAAATTGAGATAAGACAAACACAACGGTCCCGGTCGTCAATATGGTCAGCCGCGAGGATTTGTCGTGTGGACCGCGGGCTGCCCCCGTGAGACGATGTAATTCTTTCGTGGACTCTATTGATATGGGGAAAGAGATGGGGACGGGAATGAACCTTCGCGCACTCCGCAGGATCGCGGCGATGGTCGCCATGGCAACTGTGAGCGTGCCTGCATTGGCGCACCCTGGCCATGATCACAGCCACGCCACGCACAGCCTCATGGAAATTCCAGCCGGAGTTTCCGGTCTTGCGTTGCCCATCTTGGCGCTGGTAGGTGCGTTCGGTCTCGCCCTGCTCGCACACGCCTGGGCGGACCGGTCGAAATCCCGCTGACCGGATAGAAGGCTTCTGGCTAGTCTAGCGTCCGCCGGTAGCGGAACAGGGCAATGACCATAACGGCCGCCGTGAAGGCGCACAGGGCCAGCATCGGCACCTGTAGCTGTGCCAGCGTTGCATCTTTCAGCATGACGCCCCGCACGATCCTCAGGAAATGCGTCAGTGGCAGGACTTCGCCGATATTCTGCGCCCAGTCCGGCATGCCGCGGAAGGGAAACATGAATCCGGAGAGCAGGATCGACGGCAGGAAAAAGAAGAAGGTGAGCTGCATCGCCTGCATCTGGGTGCGCGCGATGGTCGAGAAGGTGAACCCGAGCGCCAGGTTCGCGATGACGAAGATCGTCACTCCGAGCAGCAGGATCCAGACCTGGCCGACAAAAGGAACATCGAAGATGACCCGTGCGGCCATCAGGATCACGCCGGTTTCAATCGCTCCGACCAGGACATAAGGCAGGATCTTGCCGAGCATCATTTCGCCGGGCAGCACAGGCATCGCCAACAGGTTTTCCAGCGTGCCCTGTTCGGTTTCACGTGTCATCGCCATCGCCGTGATCATGACGAGTGTCATGGTCAGGATCACGCCCAGCAATCCCGGCACGATATTGTAACTGGTCTTGGCTTCCGGGTTGTACATCGGGTGCACGACAAGATCGAAGGGAGCGGGGCCGGCGTTCAGGTTTGCCAGAGGGCCTTTCAGGTCATGACGCAGGGCCAGCGTCAGGATCGCCTGAGCCTGTCCGACGGCGTTGGAGGATGCTGCCGGGTCTGAAGCGTCTGCTTCGATCAGGATCTGCGGCTGGTCGCCCCGAACCAGGTCGCGCGTGAACCCGGCCGGGATCGTGACCACAAACGACACCTCGCCCCGCGCAAGAAGATCGCCCGACTTGCGGGGGTCCGATTCCAGCATCACGAAATCATAATATTCGGACGAGGTGAGTGCAGACACCAGTGTACGTACGATCGGCGTTTGTTCCTCGACGATGAGGGCCGCTGGCAGGTGCCTGGGGTTCATGTTGATGGCGAAACCGAACAGGACGAGCTGCACAATAGGGATGCCGCCGAGCATGGCAAATGTCAGCCGGTCACGCCGCATCTGCACGGTTTCCTTCATGAAGACCGCCCAGATGCGCCGCAGGGAATTGAGAAGGGAGGTCATT
Source organism: Hyphomonas sp. (assembly GCF_041398385.1). Lineage (GTDB taxonomy): Bacteria > Pseudomonadota > Alphaproteobacteria > Caulobacterales > Hyphomonadaceae > Hyphomonas. The sequence goes on along the minus strand of NZ_JAWKUW010000004.1, from coordinate 315,894 downwards.
CGTATTGCCTCGCATCTCCACCGGCCTCTGCCATCAGCGCGATGAATGCGTCTTCAAGGTTAGGGCGGACTTCTTCCCAGGTGACATCCGGCGAACTGTTCTGTGCAAGGACGCTTCGGATCAGGTCGACATTCCGGCCGCTGACATGCAGCGCCGACCCGAAATACGCGACGGAGCCAAGGCCCTCGACGCTCTTCAGCTTATGTGCGAGGCGGCGCACGCCATCACCTTCGCCCCGGAAGGTAATGAGATCAGACTGGTCGATGACTTCGGCTACCGTGCCTTCGACGATCTTGTGTCCATGTGCGAGATAAACGATCCGGTCACACCGTTCGGCTTCGTCCATGTAGTGCGTGGACACGAGCACGGTCATGCCGGCAAGCGAAAGGTCGTGGATTTCGTCCCAGAAATCGCGGCGCGCCTGTGGATCTACACCGGCCGTCGGTTCATCGAGCAGGAGGAGCTTTGGATTGTGGATGGTGACGGCGGCGAGCGCGAGGCGCTGCTTCCAGCCTCCCGACAGCGCACCGGACAACTGTTTCTGCCGGTGTGCGAGGCCAAGTTTTTCCAGCGCTTCGTCGACCGTTCGCTTCATGTTGGGCAAGCCATAGAGGCGGGCCACAAATTCAAGGTTTTCGCGGATCGTCATGTCCGACCAGAAGGAATACTTCTGGGTCATGTAGCCTGTTTCGGCCTTGATGCGGGCGGCTTCCCGCTGGATGTCGTAGCCGAGGCACTGCCCTTGTCCGGCCGTGACTTTCAGCAGTCCACAGATCATGCGGATCGTGGTGGTCTTGCCGGATCCGTTCGGCCCCAGGAAGCCCCAGACTTCGCCACGCGGCATCTGGATGTCCACGCCGTCTACGGCGGTTTTCGTGCCAAACTTCTTGACGAGGCCGCGAACGTCGATGGCGAGGTCGGATGACATCACCATTCCACTTCGACAGGGAGGCCGGGGTGCAGGCCCGAATCCCCGGGCACCTGCGCTTCGACCATGAACACCAGTTTTTCGCGCGAGTGGCGCGAATAGATCACGGGCGGAGCGTATTCGGCATCGTGTGCGATGAAGGTGACGCTGACCGAAACGGGCTGGCTCAGCCCGTCCGCGATCAGCCGTACCGTCTTGCCCTTGCTGAATTGCGGCAGTTCGGACTGGGAGACAAAGAAGCGGGCTTTCAGGCCGTCATCCGGCAAGAGTGAAAGCACCGGCGCGCCTGGAGAAACGAACTCCCCCGGCCGGAAGAAGATCTCCTCGATGCGGCCACTCTTAGGGGACAGGACCGACCTTTCATTGAGGCGGTACGCGGCCGCCGTCTGAGCGGCCTCGGCAGAGCGGGTTGCTTCATCGGCTGCCTGACGGGTCGCGGGCCGGGCGGGCAGGGCGGCGACTTTCAGATCCTGCTGGGCTGCATCAACGGCGGCTTTTGCCTGCTCAAAAGCGGCCTCAACAGCATCTTTCTCTGCCTTTGGAGCAAAGCCCTGGTCAACTAATGGGACAATCCGGTCGCGGTCGGCGGTCGCCTTTTCCAGTCGGGCTTTGGCCTCGGCGAGCCGCGCCTGGAGCGCCCGTATTTCCGGATCCCGCGCGCCGGTGCTGAGATTGTCGGCTTCAGCAACGGTGCGTTTCAGGCGGGCTTCGGCTTCGCTCAGCGCGGCTTGTTCCGCCGTGTTGTCCAACAGGAACAGGAAATCGCCGGCGGCAACCGTGCTGCCTTCTTCGACGGGCTGTTCAATGATGCGGCCGGCTGCGGGGGCTGAAACATAGGTCCATTCCGCCTCAATATAGCCGAGGTGGACGCTGGCGTCCTGGCGTGCGCATCCGCTCAGGGGCAGCAGGAAAATCAGGGTAAGAACAAGGTACTTCATGCGGGCCTCAGGGCTTTCAGCATCAGCTGGCCGTGGATTCGGAACAGGGTTTCAAGATCGACTTCCGCTTCGCCACGCCGGTTGAAGACTGCCTGCCAGACGGCGGACAGGATCAGCGGTGCGATGACGAGACGGGCGGTCAGCGTGGGGTTTTCGACCTCGATTTCCCCGGCCGATTTTGCGCGCTCAAGCAGCGCGGTGACCATGGCGAGCACCTGTTCGATCAGGTCTTTCCGGTACCGGCTCACGAGGTCGGGAAATGTGTGGCTGTCGCCCACCAGCACTTTTAACAGGCGCGGCAGGTCCGTATGGCGGACCAGCATGGGGGCGAATGTCTGAAACCCATTCAGGGCTTCCTCGACGCTGGAGGCGCCATTCATGATCTGGCGCATGTGCTGCAGGTTGGGCATCGCAAGCGACTCGATCAGCGCCTCGAACAGCGCCACCTTGGAGTCGAAATAGAGGTAGAGCGCGCCCTTGGAGAGTTTCGCGCGCTTCGCGATGTCGCTCATCCGCGTGGCGGCAAATCCCTTTTCAAAGAACTCGTCCAGCGCAGCCGATAGCAGCGCCTGCCGGCGGACATCCTTCGCTTCGTCGCTTCTGGCTCTGAGCATCGCACGGAACAATAAATAACTGACCAGTCAGTTATTAAGGTTGATCCGGAGGGGGAGTCAAGCCGTGGCTGGCGCAGATTTGCGGCGGCGGGAGGCTGGAAACCTGTAAGCTAAGCTAAAGGGTTGGTTTCGGGTCGATATGGGGAGCTTGTTAGTGCCTTGAAATATAATGCTAAAGAATCTCCGACTTTCTCGGGGCCGTTGCTCCTATCCATTGCGGGGCAGGTTGTGTGCATTAGAACTAAACCCAGATAGGCGGTGCGGCCCAGACACGAGACCGCAGGCAGAGGTTCCATGACGACGGCACAACTGAATATGATCGACGCCCCAAATAGCGTCCCGGTGCGTCCGGCTCAGCTCCGTCCGGACGTCCCGCATGCTTATATCGGCGGCGACATCGATGTCGTGACGGCCGCGCAGCTGTTGGCGACCATGCCGGAGCTGAAAGTGCTGGATGTCAGGACCCCGGTGGAACACGGCGAGGGCCGCATTCGGGGAGATCTGAACCTGGACTTCTACGCTGACGAATTCGCAGACCAGTTGGCCGGGCTGGACCGCGAAGCGTATTACCTCATTTACTGCCGCTGTGGCGGGCGGAGCGGCATGACGATCTCATTCATGCGCGACCTGGGCTTCCGGCACCTGATCCACATGCCTGCAGGGATCGAGGGCTGGGTTGCTGCGGGACTGCCGATTCAATCTGACCGCTGAGGATGCGGGAAGCGGCCGGCTGAAGCCGTTTAAATGCGTCGTAATTTTAACGGTGTTTTTCCTTTAGAAGCGGTGCTCGCTACGCTAAGGTGTTCTTCGAAACCACCCATAATGGTGGAGGGAGATGCCCGTGCGCCTGCTGGATCGTCTGGATGAGACAGCTGCCAACGACGAAAGCATGTTTCGCCGCTTTCTGGCCAAGGAAGATGCCGAGCGCATTCGCAAGCTTTGCAACCTCGCTAAGGCGGCGCCCTCGCTCGAAGACTATCTCAAAAAGGGCCTTTATATCGGCTGGACCCGCGATGACATGCGGACCTGGGAGTTGAAGGATCAGCTGACGCCGCTAATGCAGGCAATCTATGATGCGCAGCATGCGGACGATGCAGCTGCACTTGAGGACGAGATCGATAGGGCTTGGGGCCCATTTAACCAGCATCGTATGAAGATACTGGTTCATTGCCTTTGAGAAGGATCAGGCCGCCGGTTCGCCGCAATCGCAAAACAGCTGGTAGAGCGTACCGATGATCGCCCGGACTTCCGTGCTGGAAAGCGCATAGAACACTGACTGGCCTTCGCGGCGCGTTGCCACCAGGCGTTCGCGACGCAGAATGGCAAGGTGCTGGGACAATGCGGATTGTCCCAGCGGAATGATATCGAGCAATTCAGATACCGACCGTTCCCCGTGAGCCAACTGGCAAAGGATCAGCAACCGCGTTTCATTCGCCATTGACTTCAGGAGAATGGTCGCGTTCGCAGCGTTGGCCTGCATATCTTCGAATGAGATCGCAGGTTGAAGGTCAGTTGCGCAAGCAGATTTCATGTTTTTCCCGTTAAGCGGCCCCGCAGCCCGCGAATCCGTCCTTGTCCATCTTTGCTTCATAGGACGGTCCTACATCGGTTCCTGGCGTGAGGGTCGCTTTGGCACTTGCCCAATCCTCAGGCTTGATAATGACCATCCAGCCCGCATCATACGGATCCTGGTTGGCAATGTTCGGTTTTGAGACAAGTGCTTCGTTAACCTCGGCGATTTCTCCGGCTGCGACGGACTTTGCGGGCCCGACCCATTTTCCGGACTCGATCGTTGCACAAGACTTGCCAGACTGAACCGCCCGGCCGGCTTTTTTGGGTGTGAAGGCAACGATCTCGCCTGCGAGCGCCGTTGCGACCGTCGTCATCCCGAGTTTGACGGTGCCGTCGCCAACTTCGCGGAACCAGATATGGTTCTCCACGTCATAGAGAAGGTCGTCCGGAAGATTGCATCCGCGAACTACTGGCATGTGTTTCCCTTTCTCAAACCGTCCCGAAGGTTCTTGATCATGACTCGAGGATTTCGCTGTCTGTTTGTCTCAGTGGGCGTGAGGAACAACAGAACTCACCGAGTTGGGCAGACTGGCATTTTCCCGAAATAAACAAACTCAGATGTTGCACGAGCCGGCGCATGGTTGCAACAGCGCGCGACAATTCGCCCGGGTCTGCGGCAGCTTGGGCGACGTTGAAATTATAAACGGCTTCCCGGCACGTTTCACGGCAGGCATTGAAGCTTGGATCGCCCTTTGCGCCTTGTGCATGAAGCGCCAGCAGTCGGAAGCCTTCCCGCTTGTCTTGGGTCGGCGTCTTGTCGTTTGCGACCAGCCAGTTTTCAAGCACGGCCTCGCCAAGGCGCATCAGGACATCTGCGTCTTCCCGGGTTCCGGTGTTCGCTGCTGCCATGGCATCCAGCTGCGCGTCGATGGCTGCAAAGGTCGTCATACGATCCGCTTGTCCCTCAGCATGCCCATGGGTTTCGATACGTTTTCGTGCACGCCAACCTTGCGGGGGCTGAGGCCCAGGGCGATGCCGAGAAGCTGGGTGAAGTAGAGGATCTTCACATTGGTTTTGACGCCAAGCGTTTTCTCTGCCCGGATCTGGTGCATTTCGAGGCCGGTATGGCAGGTCGGGCACTCAGTCGCGATGACATCGGCGCCCGACTCCTCAGCAGCCTGAAGAATATTCAGGACCAGGCGAGTCGATGTGTCGCTGTCGGAGAGGGTGTGGGCGCCGCCGCAGCAGGCAGTTTTCAGCGCGAAGTCGACATTGTCCGCGCCAGCCGCTTCGAGGATGTCATCCATAAAGTGCGGGGCAGACGTGGACTCAGTGCCCGGACCCTTGTCCTTCTCAGGGAAGATGTGGCGTGGGCGCGTGTACATGCAGCCATAATAGTTTGCGATTTTCAGGCCGCTCAGGGAATTCTTCACGCGGCTCTTGATGCCTTCTTCGCCGATCGCCCCCTTGATCCAGTCGAGTGCGTGGATCGTTTCGACCTGGCCCGCCTTGTAGGTTTCGTGACCTGCCTTGCTCGACAGTCGTTCGGTCACTTCCTTCGACCCTTCATCGTGGGTCAGGTCGTATTCGGCCTTTTTGAGATTGTGATAGCAACCATTGCAGGGCGCCATGACCACGTCGTGGCCCATTTCGTTTGCGGCAATCGACATCACGCGGGACGAGAGATAGGTCTGGATCTTGGGGTCGATATTCTTGACCTCCATGGCGCCGCAGCAGTTCCAGTTCTTCACTTCCTCCAGCCCCAGGCCCAGTGCCTTGCCCACCGCCTTGGTCGAGGTATTGTAGGCCGTGCCCGTACCTTCAAGCGCGCAGCCGGGATAGTAGGCGATGAGGTTGTACTTATTACGATCCGTCATCTGATGTGTCCTATTCTGCGGGCTGGGCCGGGTGTGCGTCTAGGCCAAGTGCCTTGCGACGCGCGGCTTCCTGTTCTTCGACATATTCTTCAATGGCATGGCGTGCCCGGTCCCACCCTTGCGTGCGGGGATGGAACAGCGTTGCAAAGCCCATTCTCATCAGCATGCGGATCGGGAAACCGAGAATAAGCTGCTTTCCCATCTGGATGACCCAGCTCTGGAAGGGGCTCTGTCCGGTCCGGCGGAAGAAGCCGAGCAGGACCGCGCCATCCTCGATTTTGCCGGTGTGGATCACCTGCGAGCTAAAGATGTCGTCAAACACCGTGGAGGGGGATTCCGGCGTGTAGCCTTTCAGCTCCAGCCAATGGGCCGTGGCCTTCATCACGCCTTCGGGGACAACGTCGCGCGGGCAGGCCGATGTACATTTGTTGCACGACACGCACTGCCAGATGATGTCCTTGTCGCGCACCAGTTCGGCTTCGAAACCCATACGGATCAGGTAGATCCATTGACGGGGATTGAAGTCCGGATTGAGCGCGTTGACGGTACACGCATTGGTGCAGGATCCGCACTGCCAGCAGCGATGGATGTACTCGCCGCCGGGCAGGGCCGCGATCTCTTCCTGCAGGTCTTCATTATAGTCCTGCACGACACGGGACTTGATGAACGTACTCCAGTCGCCGGAGACGTCGACGCCATCGATCGTCAGATTGTCGTGTGTGGAGAGGTTTTCCGGCCTGATCAGGCTCTTTTCGTGGATGGGCATGGTCAGGCCTCGTCGGACGAAGTTGAATCAAGTGAGATGAGTGCGCTTACGGGGTTCGAAATGTCGCCTTTGGTGCGGACGCCATCCAGGCCGAGCAGACGACGGACGTGCTGCGTCGGGTCTTCCGCACTGGAGAAGTCGGCCCGCAAATAGCTCCCGCCTTGCGCCGAGATGTATTCGGCGTAGATCTGAGCACAGATCAGATCGACATATTGGAGGGTGTCTCTGAAGATCCCATTCGATGCGAGGAACTGGGACATCTCCTCGCGCAGCATGACGAACGTTGCATACGTGTCGGGAACCTTCAGCGTGACGCGGTCAATGTCACCATGCCAGATCTCGCGCAGGACGCCGGTGTTGGCGCGAACGTCCCAAATCCAGCGGCACATCAATGGGTAACGCTCAGGATTGAATGCGTGGAGGAGTTCGGCGGCGAGGTCACGCACCCAGCGATGCTTCGAATCTTGCGGGAAATGTCCGCAGAATGCAGCCAGGCGGCTATCGACCGTTGCAGGGTCATGCTTGCCGCCCACCAGTTCGAGGCAGGCTCCGACGAGCGCGGGGTAGTCTTCAGCATTCAGGTGGTCTACCACACGTCGGCGCACGGTCGGCATCAGCGACGTGATCTTGGCGAACTGGTCCATTGCCGGCCCTTGCGGACCAGCGCGGTCAAACACCTGATGAATGATCATGGCCCGCAGCTTCAGCGCTTCGACGAACGCTTCAATGCCGGCAACCTGTTCACACCCCGCGACGACTCGCTCAAGCGCCTCCGTCAGAACCGGCCCGCTGAGTTCGAGGCTGGGTCTGACATCAAGGGGACGATTGGGCGCAGTCAGAATCATATTCCTATTCCGCTGCCGTCAGGCTTGCGCCGGCATGCATCATTCCGAGGACGGACATGGCGGCCGACTGCCCCTGAGCGATGGAATCGTCGATTGTTTCCGGCCCAATGGCCGCGCCGGCGACAAATACGCCGGGGCGAGAGGTTGCACCCGCGACGCCATAGGCGTTTTCACGCTTCAGGAAGCCCCAATGGTGCAGGTCGATCCCGAACGTACTTCCGATCAGGAAGTTGTCGACATTCGGGTCCATCCCGATGGCGTGAACGACCATGTCGAACGGGATTGTAATTGGGCGTTTGACCAGCGTGTCTTCGCCCTTGACGATGACCTTGTCGCCATCAGACGTGACTTCGGCGATCCGGGCCTTGATGTATTTGACTTTGTGTTCTTCCTGGGAGTCCCAGTAGAACTCTTCGTACAGACCAAACGTCCGGATATCCATGTAATAGATGTAGACGTGGCAATCGGGCAGTTCCTCACGGATCTCCATGGCCATGTTGGCGGAAACCGTGCAGCAGACTTTCGAGCACCATTCGCGGCCGATCTGGCGGTCACGCGACCCGACGCAGAGCAGGATCGCTACGCGCTTCGGCTTTTCTCCATTGGAAGGTCGGCGAACGCCCTTGCCCGACGAAATCATCTGCTCGACCTGAGATGTGGTCACAACGTCCGGGAACAGACCAAATCCCCATTCCGGCTTGTTAATGGAATCGAAGTGCGTGAAGCCGGTGCAGAGGATCGTGGCAGCGGACTTCACTTCCGCGCCGTTCGAAAGCTTGGCCGTAAAGTCACCGGGGCTGCCGTCAAAGCTCTTAACGGTCGTGCCGAGCAGCGTCTTGATCGACGGGTTATCCTGCACGCGCTTGACCATGCCGCCGATCGCGTCCTTGGCCCATTCGCCGGACGGAACCAGTTTCGCATAGCCGGAATGAATCGGCGCGCCGCCGAGAATGTCGGTCTTTTCGACCAGTGTTACCGGAACGCCGGCCGAGGCCAGGGAATGTGCTGCTGCAAGGCCGGCAGGACCGCCGCCAACGACAAGAACCTCTTTTGTCATTATTGATTTCCAATCTGCTTGTAGCCGGGGCCGCCCGTAATCATGCGGCGGGGATCGTAAAGGTTTTCGCGCTCACCGCCCGCCTGGATCTGCTTGAGATAGTCTTCGAACTCGCGCTTCTTTTCCTGCCAGTCGATGTTGAGTTTCTCGAACAGCTTTTCGGTTGCCGAAGCGTGCCAGTGGGACTGGACGATCTTGTACGGATGGGCGCCGCACATCAGGGCTGCGAACTGGGCATCTGCCAGGATGGGAAGGTTGTAGTCCTTGCCTTCGGCCTTGCCGATCCACTGGTTCTTGTCGAGCGTGGTGATGCAGCCCGTGTCGTGACCGATCATAACGTCGGCTTTCGCTTCCTCGACGGCGACCTTGATCTTGCGATCGATCGCAAAGGAGCGGGTGAATTCACGCTCGGAAATGATGTGACGGAAACCGAAGCCGCAGCAGTCATACCAGGTCTTGTAATCGATCACCTGTGCGCCGAGCGATTCCATGATGCCGGTTGATACTGCAACGCGCTCACCGTCCAGCACGTCGTCATCGTAGATCACGTCCTGCGGGACCATCTTGTAGACGTGGCAAGCCGGGTGGATCGTTGCGCGAATGTTCGAGCAATCGATCACCTGACGCTCAGCAATCCGCTTACGCATCACGTGCACCCATTCGGAATAGTGCACGACTTCTTCCGGGATCAGAAGTTTGCCATCGACGAGACGGCCGAGCTTGCCGAGAATTTTCTTCACGCGCTCACGCAGCGTTGCCGAGGTCAGCAGATAGCCGCGGACTTCCTTATAGTTGCCGAACGAGGTGCCGCAGTGGACGAGCGGATAGTAGTAGCCTTCCGGCAGGCCTTCGGCTTTCGCCGAAACATAAGCCTGATGGAAATTGCGCAGGAACACTGCGGCAAGGCTTTCCAGGTTGCCGATACCAGACCCGTGATAGTTCCAGGCTGTGCAGGACGTCTGGTCCGTTTCGTCGAGATAACGGATGTCCATCTGGTTCATCAGCCAGAGGAGGGATGCGGGATAGCCCGGAATGTTGCCGCACTGGCCGCAGGATTTGTGGTGCCAGAGCTGGTTGGTCGGGATCTTCTTTTCCCAGCCGTACAGCGTCTTCGCGATTTCGGGCTCGTGCTGTTCGGTGACGCGGTGGACGACGATCTCGCCCTCCTTCTCCAGCTGCCACATGATATCGCGGACGTCTTCGACGCGATCCTTGTTGGTGAGCATGGAGCGTTTGTTGATTTTCTGTTCAACCCACGCCGTCGCTGTCATTGCATCCTCAGGGCTGAGGTTCGCGTCGCGCCATTCTGAGCCGTGGCCGGTGAATCGTTCGCCGGAGCCGTTGCCAGGATCGTTCGCCATGTTGTTCTCCTTCGCTTTTCGGTCCGACTGGTCTCAGTCGTCGTCTTGTTCGTCGAGGAAGTCTGCCCAGTCCTCGCGCTTCTCATCCATGATGTCGGAAATCACGTCGAACAGGTTTTCGTCGATGGTTTCCAGCTGATCGAGCACGCCGGTGTCTTCCCAGATCGTGTACAACTCCACCGATGTCTTGAGGTTCACCTCCCACGCCGTCTTGGTCGTGTTCAGCGTGGGCATCGGGATGGCATTGCGCAGCAGTTGAAGCGGCGCGTCGATCTTCGAGATATTCGGCCCCCAGTCGGCGAAGCCATCCGGGTTGATCATGTCAGGCGAAAGCTGGTTGCCGGTCGACACCAGCTTCAGCATCACGCGGGAGAAGGGACGAAGCACGTTCTTGGCGGATTCCATGCCGTGCTTGATCGCGGTTTCGCGCATCAGCATGACGAGACCGCCGGGTGAGTTGCCGAACGGACAGCGCGCGGCGCAGGTGTAGCACTGAGCGCAGGCCCAGATCTTTTCCTGCATTGCGTCGTAGATGCCTTCGAGATTCTCCGTCCAGAGAAGCTGGACGATCTCGCGCGGGCTGAAGTCATAATAGTGGGCTGCGGGGCAGGTTGCTGTGCAGATGCCGCAATTCAGGCAGCCGTTGAGTTCGTGATCATATCGAAGGTCCGCCTGAATATCGGCGAAGACCTCTTCAAGCATTTCGCGCGATACGGGCGCCTGATCAGAGACCGGGTCGCCTATGTATGTCTGCACACGGGTTGCTGAAGAATGCATGTCGTCCTGACCTTTCCGGTTTCTGATCGTTCAGCGAAACGAAGATCAGTAGGTCATCACCTTCGTGTCACCTTCCATTACTTCTTCGATGAGGTATGCGCCGCCAACAATCCCCGAGCATTCCGGAATCAGGTCGTCCTCGGTCATGTCGAACAGGTCGAGATTGGGCGAGCAGCAATAGAATTTCGCGCCGGCTTCATGCGCGTCCTTGATGAAATCATAGACCGTCTTGGGCGAGCCCGGCTTCACCGTCAGCATTTCGGCGACACCCTTCTTCATCAGGCGGCCAGACGTCGCCGTGCAGATGACGTCGACTTCATAATCCATGGCCGCGGCCACGGTTGCCTGGAAAATGGGGGCGCCAAGCTCTTCCCCGTTGCGAGGATCGGTATTGGCCATAACGATGATAAGCTTCTCAGCCATAGATAGTTTCCTCCGCGCCCATCCTTGCCTTCCCTCGGAACGAGTGACCGGCAGGACCGAAAATAGATGGCGACTTATGCGCCTTTCTGGAAAAGTAGCATATTCTAATGCGCGTAAGCAAGCGAACTTCCGCGAATTCGATGACGGATTTTTTTTGGGGTGTTTGCCCCAGTGCTTGCTGCAACTGCTGCGCAAGGGGGGGGCGGAGTGTCTATTCCGTTTCCATCAGGCCGGTCACTTGCACCAGCCCCGTCATGATTGGAACCAGCGAATCTTCAATATGCCTGCTGACGGCCCGTGCCTGCGTGAGAGAATCGGCTGTGCCTTCCGGCGCCTCCTCGAATTCCATCACCAGATCTTCGGCGATCGCGAGTTTGAAGCCGGGGTGGAAGGCGAATCCGAACGCCGTATCGCCCATCTGGAATATCAGTGGCTCGCCCTGTTCCGTTTTCGCAAGGATCCTGGCGTATGATGGTGGGACGGGCCAGTCGCGCATATAGGTGGCATAAGGGAAGCGCTCGGGCAGATAGCCGTTCAGGGCCCCTTCGATGGTTCTGAGGCCTTCGCCTGTTCTCAGCTCAAGAGGTGTCGCGCGAGTGCTGCCGTCGGCAGCGAGCGCAAGGATCTGTGCGCCAAGACCGATGCCGATGATCAGCTTGTTTGACATGAGGCAATGCCGGGCGAGTTCGAGTTCCTTGTCGAGCGTCGGCACGTTCTGCTCACCGGCCGTGCCCCAGGGGCCGCCACCAAGCAGGACCAGCCCGTCTCCGACTTCACCGAGGGAGGGCACACGGGATCCGGCCGAAAAGGGGCGCACATACCGGAACCGGATCTGGCGCGCTTCCAGATGGTCTTCGATCAGCCCCAGATGATCGGACGATGTGTGCTGGATGATTGTAAGCGCCTTCAAGGAGCACCTTCCAGTTCAGCGACGGCGCTTTCGATTGCGTCCGCAAATGAGTCTGGCGCAATTGACAGTAGGCCCGCGGCGCCGGTCCCTGCAAAGAATTCCCTGATATGCTGGCGCATTGCCTCGATCCGAATGCCGCGCAGGCTGGACTCGAGATCCATCACGATCCGTGGAGGAGCGACGAAAAAGTCGCCCGTAAACAGGACTTCGCGGATCAGGCGGCTGGTGGCGCCTTCGACGCGCACATGGGCCGCAACAAGTCCCCCCGGCGTCGATACCTGGCCGGTATGAACCGATGCGTCGCGCGCAGGGTCGTTGATCTCGTAGACGAAGTCGTCCGTGCCGATTTCCGTCTGGAAGAGTTCATCCGCCCGAGCGGTTTCGGCATCGCTCATCACGTCTGGCGTCAGCGTGATCCCGAGGTCTTCCGAAAATGCCTGTGCCAGGGCCCGTTTAACTGCCGCCCAATCCGGCGCGGCACCCGTCAGTTCTTTGAGCGTGACGACCCGTTTGGAGGCATCGTCCAGCCCACGCTTTTCGAGCTTGGCGCGTGGAACGTTCAGGGCCGACAGCATGACCTGCGGATCGAGCTGTCCCAGAACAGTGCCCTGATAGATCATGATGTCACCGTCGAAGAAGCCGCCCGTGCCGCACAGCTTGCGGCCTTCGACCTCGATATCGTTGCGCGGACGGAAGCGGGCGGGGAAACCCAGCATCGAAAGGCCCCGCGCGGCCGCTTCGCAAACACGCTGCGTGATCTCGGCAAGGGATGCTGTTCCAAGCGCGCGCTTGTCGCAGACGAGCGCCCAGCCGAGCACGCCCTGGTTCATGAAGATGGTGCCGCCACCGGTAATCCGGCGGCCGACTTCAATCCCGTTCGCACGGCAATATTCCAGCTGGACTTCCTGGGCGACGGCTTGATGGCGGCCGACAAGCACGCAGGGCTCGAAGCTGATGAAGCGGAGTGTGTCCCCGATCTCACCAGCCGAGCGCGCGTCGATCATGGCCTGATCAAGCGAAATATTCGCCCTGCCGGACCGAAGCCCGGTATCGATCATCCGAAACGCAGCAGCCATGACTTACTCGGCAGGCGTATCGGCGTCGAGATAGTCGAATTCCTCGCCGTCGACATATTCCTCGCCCGGCTTTTCCATATCCAGCTGGTGGCGGATGCGGCGCAGGTCTGCGGCAGCCGGCTGGAAGGGATAGGAGGCGATGTTGGACGGCGGGCTGTCTCCATACGGACGGTCGCAGGCAGAGATGTCTTCGGCGACCTTGCCGGGGCAACCGCTCGTGCGGAAGGCGACGCCATTGTCGATGATCGTGTCGAGTTCGCCTTGCGGCAGACCGTAGTCGGCGACGCGCCCTTCCTCGTCGAATTTCATATGGTCAACCCGGACACCCTGATAGTCGATCAGGTAACGGGCCAGCTGCACCCGGCGCCACTGGTCTCGCGGCGTCGCGGGAAGGTGGTCCATGAGCGACCCCTTTTCCGGGTAGAAGCAGAACATGTGGCTATGGCCGCCCATATCCACCAGCTGCTGCACCAGGTTCAGGATTTCATGCTCGGTCTCGCCCATGCCGACGATGATATGGGCGCCAAATTTCTGCGGTCCGAAGATGTCCCGCGCGTCCAGCAGGATTTCCCAGTATTTCTTCCAGGAGTGCGGAGACTGAACGCCTTTGCCGCGAGTGCGGTCGAAGATCTCCGGCGTTGCGGCGTCGAGCGCCACGGTGAAGATGTCTGACCCCATGTCGCGCAGCCGCTGCACGTCTTCACGCGTCATCGTCGTCGGGTTCGACAGGATCGAAATCGGGATCGTGTCGGGGTCGACATGATCGGTCCAGGTCTTGAGGACGGTGAATGTATCCTCGTCCGAATTCGGATGCGTGATCATCGAAATGCACATCCGATGGAACGGGCTGTTCTCAGGATCGGCACCCACCCGCGCTGCAATCTCGGCCATTGGAACGGCAGGCCAGTCGACGCGAATGAAATTACGGTCGGCATAGTCGCGATCGGCTTCGCGGTGGCGGGCCAGGCCGCAATAGGCGCAGTTCGCGCGACAGCCCTCCGGATAGGTCAGGAGTAGGTTGAGACAGCGCGTGCACTCGCAGCGGTGCATCGATCCCGGCATAAGGCCCAGCGTGATCGCTGCGGCCGTCGACATCTGGACATATTCCGGCGACCGCATGTTCGGCGTCATGATGTTGTTGTTCGGAAGGTAGACTCCTTCCGGCCGGACGTTGTTGATCAGGACGCGTCCGCCGTTCTTCATCTCTTTCGGAATTGTGCCGGGTGCCCGTGGCGCCATCACGTCGAAGGGGTTGAAGTCACGCCCGGATTTGGATGCTCCGGGCTGGGCGGATTCAGGCTTCAAGCAGGTCATGGGTTTCCTCCCGGGTATCGTCAGTGTTCCAGTATTGGGGATAAGCGATCCAGCCGCTGCGCAGGGAATCGGGCGATGCCGCGCCGGCAGAGTGAGCCGCCAGCGCTGCGGCCCGGCGTTTCACGGCCCGCTGCAAGGATGCGCCGAAATGATCTTCGAGGTCTTCCGTGTACGTGTCAGCAGCGCTCGCGTCGCCGCCAATCCAGTCGGCTGCAGCGCCTCCCGCCATGCGGCCCGACGCGACCGCCGCGGAAATGCCGGCGCCCGTCACCGGATTGGTGAGGCCTGCAGCATCACCGGCGAGGAGAACGAGCGTATCGCCCAGAAATGCCACAGGGTTGATCATGCCACCCGCAGGAATGGCGCCGCCTGTGTGGCCGAGCCGCTCTTCTCCTATCCGCCCTTCCGCGGTGAGGCGCGCAAGGAGTGCCTCCAGCTCAGGCTTCAGGCAATCCTTGTGTTCCTGCGACACGCCGAGCCCGACGTTTGCGACCGCACCTTTAGGAAACAGCCAGCCATATCCGCCCGGCAGCCGTTCCGAGAGATAGATGTCAGTCGCGGTGTGCGCCTGCAGAAGCGGCACGGTCACCTGCCGGCTGGCGATGATGTCGGTGTTGACGTGACCTGTCGCTTTGCCGAGCAGGGAGTGAGGGCCATCGGCGCCGATCAGGACTTTTGCCGTCAGAGTTTCTCCGCTGAACAATTCCAAACGGCCATCGGGATGAATTGCCTTCACCGCGCAGTCCATGCGGATGTCGGCTCCGGCGTTGCGGGCGCCTTCGACGAGATGGGCATCAAACTGACAGCGGTCGATCATGGTGCCGGGAAATTCCGGCGTGACTTCTGCACCGCCCGCTTCGACAAAAGTATGCATTTCGGAAATCGCCTGGACCCTTGAAACCTGGGTCGCATCGCCTGCACTGATCAGGGCGGGAACGAACTCGGCGCACTGTACGGGAAATCCCGGTGCTTTTTTTCGGTCGAGCGCAACGACTTTGAGCCCGGCGCTTGCAGCAGCGCGCGCAGCCGAGGCCCCTGCGGGGCCCAGTCCGATCACCAGAACATCGATGCCGGGTTCAGGAGTCACGCTGCGCACGAAGCCTTTGCCCGTGTGGTTCCTCCGACACCATCTGAACCGATCTTGATGGAGCAGCAGGCATGTTCCTGATGATAGGGGCGACCAATCGCGTTCGAGACAGCGACGGCGCCATCAGCGGGGAAGGCGATGCCGTCGAGGCCGGCCATAACGGCATAGGCGTCGGTGATGCGCTTGTGCATGCCTGGCGGACGGGCGCAGCCGAGCAGCACCTGGCGGTCTGCGATCGTGTCGCGGGCAGCCATGAAGATGCGGCCGACGTCATGCTCGCTCGGCGTCGCGAATGTGCCGGGCTTTGCATAGAACGGCATGATCACCACCAGCACCAGCGAATGCACCGGGTAGCGCGCAATAATGTCGAGCGCATTCTGCTCGCCGAGCAGCTTCCCATAGTGCAGGCCGATGACGATGTGCGGGACGATTTCCATTTTTGTTGATGTCAGCGCTGCCAGCGTTGCCTCAAAATCCTCGACCGGGCGGTCGAGGTGGTAGACGTCGCGGATGGTTTCCTGCGCGCCGATCATGTCCATCATGGCTGTGTCGACACCAGCCGACTCCATGCTCTTCGCGAGTTTTTCATCGAGCAGTGCGGTGTGAATGGCGATTTTCAAGTGAGGAAAGTCACGCTTCAGGTTTTCGACGACGGGCAGGAACCGCTCATACCGGATCTCGTTGCGCTTGTTGGAGCCGCCCGACAGGAGGAAGCCCTGCAGGTTCTGCAACATGATGAGGTCACGAACTTTCTGGTCCAGCATTTCCGGGCTGGTTGCCGGGATCATGGGCTCAAGAATTTTCTTCTGGCAGTGGTCGCAATTCAGTGCGCAACCCGCTGCCGTGATCGAGAACGCCGGAAAGGAGTTCTTGCCGCAGCCTGAGAGTTCTTCCGTCTTGTATTCCTTGAAGGTTGGGCTGGAGAAGCGGATCGGCCGGGCCGTCACTTTTGCAGCGCGCGCTTCCATCTGCGCAACAAGCGCCTCGTCGAACTCTGCCTCCTGCAGCGTTTCGATAGCGGCCAATTGGTCCATCCAGCTCATTCGCTTCGTCTCCTCCGGTCCTCTGCAGCCAATTGGCCTTGAGGTTTGGTCTTTATGTTTCCCTGCAGCCTATGCGGCCAGGAAGGTTTCGGACAGCCGCTTCACCTCATCC
Source organism: Hyphomonas sp. (assembly GCF_041398385.1). Taxonomy (GTDB): domain Bacteria; phylum Pseudomonadota; class Alphaproteobacteria; order Caulobacterales; family Hyphomonadaceae; genus Hyphomonas. The sequence continues at coordinate 299,254 of NZ_JAWKUW010000004.1, read as the reverse complement.
CTTATTGGGCCTCGGTTTGACGTGTCGCACAAGGTAGTCGTCCATTCATCCTGCATCTCGTCTTCGTCGATAAGGTCGCAGGACATGATCCTAAGCCGCTCCTGTGCGGCTTCCGGCAAGGCGTCAGGCAAGGGCTGTCCGGACAGGCGGCCCCAAAGGCCAGCCCATGCACGGACCGTCGTCCAGGGATTATAACCGCCGCCGCCCAGAACGACCTGCACGGGGGCAAAGCCCCTGACCCTGTCAATCGCATCCCAGAAGGCAATGTTGGACAATGCCATTGAAGAGAGCGGGTCTCCGTCGAGGCAGTCGGCGCCGGCCACAATCACGACCGCCGCCGGCTTCGTTCGGGCGGCGATCTGTGCAACCGGTCCATCGATCAGGCGCAGGAATTCCGAATCGTTGATGCCGCGGGGCAGGGGGAAATTGTGCGCATTACGCGGACCGCTCCCGTCATTCATTCCCGAATGCGGCCAGCGGCCCTCTTCGTGAGTCGAGATCATCACGACGTCCGGATGGTCCGCGAAAGCCAGTTCGACCCCGTCGCCATGGTGCGCATCGATATCGACGTACAGCACCGGAGTGGCTCCCGCATCGATCAGGGTCTGAACCGCGAAGACAGGATCATTGAAGTAGCAGAAACCGCTCGCTGTATCGCGGCGCCCGTGGTGCGTACCGCCCGCCGGATGATAGGCGCATCCGTGAATCAGTGCTTCGCGAGCCGCGAGTATGGATCCCCCAACGGATGCGGACGCGCGCTCGAACACCCTTTCGAATATGGGGTTTTCCATGGTGCCGATCTTGTATCTTGTGCGGATCTCCGATGAGACCTGCCCCGACATCGACGCCTTCATCATGGCATCGATATAATCCGCATCATGAAAAGCCCGCAGCGTTTCGCGTGTTGCGGGCTCGCACTGGCGGACATGATCTTCGTCAAGCCATCCCAGCATTTCGCAGATATCAATGACGGCGGCCTGACGGTTGCCCGATAGCGGATGCAGGCGGCTCCAGCCGGGCTCTCGGAACACGCTGTGCGTGACGAATATCGCCATCGGGTCTCGCTCTGTCGCGCCCGTTACTGATCGCCCTGGAGCGAAGAAACGAGGATCATCTCTTGAGAGCATTAGAAAACTATAATAATGTGGTTTAATCAAGAGAGCCTCCGCGAACCGCGCAAGGGCCAGACAACTCGGGAGACGGCCTATGGCTGATAACGGCATTCAACCAGGCGCCATGGCGGAAAGTCTGGAAAACGCAAAATCCATGTCCATCATCGTAACGAAGGGAACGCTCGACTGGGCTTATCCTCCGTTCATCCTCGCAACCACCGCTGCGGCGATGGATGTGAAGGTGTCGATGTTCTTCACCTTCTATGGCCTCGGTCTGCTCAAGAAGAATCTCAATCTTCGTGTGTCGCCGCTCGGCAATGCTGCGATGGAGATGCCCATGATGGGCGGGCACATGCGCATGCCGAATATTGTCGGCATGCTGCCCGGCGTGACTGGCATGGCAACGTCCATGATGAAGGGCATGATCAAGAAGAAAGGCGTCGCCTCGATCGAGGAGCTGCGTGAAGCTGCTGCCCTGTCCGACGTCCAGATGATCGCATGCCAGATGACGATGGATCTGTTCGAATACAAGCAGTCCGACATGCTGGACGAAGTCGAGTATGGTGGCGCGGCGACCTACATGGAAAACGCGCTGAAATCGGACATCAACCTCTACATCTAACCATTTTCAATGCCCCGGGAGCCGGGGCAGCCAGAGGAGGACCAACATGGCTGATCAGTTGCTGGATGCCAAAGGACTGAACTGTCCCTTGCCGATCCTGAAAGCGAAGAAGGCGCTCACGGGGTTGCCGACCGGCGGCACGCTCGAAATACTCGCAACAGATCCGGGGTCGATCAAGGACTTCGAGGCATTCTGCCGGACAACGGGCAACGAGCTCGTTGAAAAGTCTGATGACGGAAAGATCTTCCGCTTCATCCTTCGCAAGGCCAGCTGACGGCCGCTATCGAAACCAACAATCAACGATAACAACGCCGCATCTTCAAAATCGGGACGAGCGGTGAAGGGAAGGTTCAAAATGGCGAAGACTCGGAAAGCGATCTTCACAAACAGTGTGGCGCTGGCCACGGTAATGGTTGGTGCAGCGCTGGCCGCTCAGGATGCTGCGGCAACCGAAGGCTATTTCCAGCATGGCTTCGGCGCCCGGCAGTCGGCTCTTGCCGGTGCGGGCGTTGCCGATTCCAGCGATGCAATGTCGCTCAGCCTCAATCCGGCAGGTCTTCTGGATGCAGGTAACGAAATGCAGCTTGGCATTTCGCTGTTCAATCCGGTTCGTTCGTTCACCGGTTCCGGCGGCCCTGGCTTCACGCCGAATGGCGAAGTGGAAAGCGGCTCGGAATACTTTCCGGTCCCGAACTTCGCCTATTCCCGCAGCCTCGGTGAGAAGTCCGCCTGGGGCGTGGCGTTGTACGGCAATGGCGGGATGAACACCTCTTATCCGAATATCGCCAACCCGGCCTGCGGTCCCGGCAGTGGCGTCTTCTGTGGCGGGAGCCTCGGTGTGAACCTCAACCAGATGTTCATTGCCGCTGGTTACGCGACCGAGCTGTCTGACAATTTCTCGGTTGGCATCTCGCCAATCTTCGCACTGCAGATGTTCGAAGCGAATGGCCTTGTCGCCTTTTCGGGTATTTCCTCGGACCCGACCCATCTTACCAACAACGAGAGCAGCTACTCGCATGGCTTCGGTGTGCGTGTCGGCGGGCAATGGGATGTGACGGACCAGTTTCGCGTGGGCGCTGCGTACCAGACCGAATTCGACATGTCCGAGTTCGACGATTATGCCGGCCTTTTCGCGGAGCAGGGCAAGTTTAACATTCCGTCGACCTGGAACTTGGGTGTCGCCTATGATGTCACCCCGGCCATGACGGTGATGTTCGACTATCGCCACATCGCCTATGAAGACGTGCCTTCGGTTTCCAACTCAACCATGGCGCCTTTTCCGCTTGGTGCGAACAACGGGGCTGGCTTCAGCTGGAAAGACGTCGATGCCTATAAGCTCGCGGCAGAATGGCAGACCAGTGAAGCCATGACCTGGCGAGCCGGCGTCGCAATCAACAACAATCCGATTGGTGGTAGCGACGTGACGCTGAACATCCTTGCGCCGGGTGTGCAGGAGCAGCATTACACCGCCGGCTTCACCTATGATCTCGATGAGTCGAACGGCCTTGATTTCGCGTTCATGTACTCGCCGGAATCGTCCGTATCCGGCATTGAGATCACACCGCAGGGCCCGAACCCCGGCCACACAATCGAACTGCAGATGCACCAGTTCCAGCTGACAGTTGGCTGGACCAAGCGCTTCTGACTTTTTCTGGCCGCTGCCGGCATTCCGGCGGCGGCCAGCTCCTTACAGGCCGCCTGTCTGACGCTGGCCCGCCTGACGCTGCAAGGACAATGATCTGGATATGACAGCCGAACCCGATACGGCCGATGGCGGCAAAAAGGCTGATAATCGTTTCGGCGGATTGATTTCGACAGCAGCGCGTCTCTATCCTGGCGTCGCCGTTTCGACAGTCTTCGGAATCGCCGCTTTTGCCATTTCAGTTCGCTATGGCGCACCGGGCATGCTGATCGCCCTGCTTGTGGGCCTGGCCGGACATTTCCTCTATGATTTCGACCGCATCCGCCCGGGTGTTGACTGGACGGCGCGCACGATCCTGCGCCTCGGTGTCGCGCTGCTTGGCCTGCGCATCGCTTTCGCTGACCTTATCGCCATCGGTATTGCGCCGATCATGGTGGTGCTGCTCGCCATGGTGATAACGATTGTCGGCGGGATCATCATTTCCCGAAGCCTTGGCCTCAGCCGGGAATTCGGTGCACTGAGCAGCGGCTCGGTCGCTGTGTGCGGCGTGTCGGCCGCTATCGCGATTTCTACCGTGTTGCCGAAGAAGCCCGAGTCGGAGCGGGATCTGGCTGTGGTCGTTGCAGGCGTCACGACGCTCAGCACGATCGCCATGATCATCTACCCGCTGGCCAATCTGGTCCTGCACCTCAGCGATCACGAAATGGGGATCGTCCTCGGCGGATCTATTCACGATGTCGCTCAGGTCGTCGGTGCGGGCTATTCGATTTCCCACGATGCGGGCGATACCGCGACCATCGTGAAGCTGATGCGCGTGTCTGCGCTTCTTCTGGTCGTTATCGGAATCTACAGCTGGATTGGCCGTCAGGATGCAACGGCGTCCGGCACCGCCGGCGGTGGCCGCGTTCAGTATCTGCCGACCTTCCTGATCGGATTTTTCGTGCTCGCCGCGATCAACAGCATGCACTGGGCGCCGCCCGCAGTCGTGAAGGCGGGCGTGACAACATCGCAGTGGCTGCTGCTCATTTCGATCGCCGCCATCGGGATCAAGACAAACCTCCGCAAGATCGCCGAAGTTGGCTGGAAGCCGGTGATCGCGCTTGTTGCTCAAACCCTGATCATGCTTGTTGTCGTGGTCCTGGGCGTATTCATGCTGCGCTGGATGGCCGGCTGAACCTGAATTTATAGGAGACTGGACGTGGCAGACGAAGGAACACGCAAGGAAGACGCATCGAATGCCCTGATCCCCAGTCGGCGCGCCATGTTGATGGGCACCGGTGCCGCGTTGTTTGCCGGTGCCGGAATTCCGGTGCCATTCCTCGACAAGCTGCCTCGAGGCATGCGCCTTCTGGCGGAAGCGCAGGAAGGCACCGGCGCCATGCCGGAAGGCAAGGAAGGGCTCACCATACTGGGCGATCGACCCATCAATATGGAAACGCCGCCGCACCTGCTGGACGATGACGTCACTCCCGCCAAGCACTTCTTCGTGCGCAATAATGGCCTGCCGCCGGATGTGGAAGGCGTGACGGATGAAACCTGGAAGCTGACCATCGACGGCGAAGTCGAGCGGCCGCTTGAGCTTTCGATTGCCGATCTGAAGCGCGACTTCGAGCCCGTCACGCTGCGCCTTTTTGTCGAGTGCGCGGGCAATGGCCGGAAATTCTACCGCCCCGCCGCCAGCGGCAACCAGTGGACGTTCGGTGGCGTCAGCTGCGCCGACTGGACGGGGGTGCGCCTGAAGGATGTGCTGGAGCGCGCAGGCGTCAAGAAGTCGGCGGTCTATACCGGCCACTACGGTGCCGACACCCATTTGTCCGGCGATCCCTCGAAGGAAGCAATCTCGCGCGGCGTGCCCATCGAGAAAGCGCTGGACCCGCACAGCATGATTGCCTGGTCCATGAATGGTGAGGATATTCCCTACCTCAACGGCTATCCGCTGCGCCTGATGATGCCGGGCTATCCCGGCTCTTGTTCGCAGAAATGGCTGACGCGCATCTGGATTCGCGACCAGGTTCATGACGGGCAGAAGATGCAGGGCCAGTCCTATCGCCTGCCGGCCTATCCGGTCGCGCCGGGAACGACAGTGCCGGACGAGGATATGAAAATCATCGAAGGCCTGCCGATCAAGTCGCTGATCACGTTCCCGCAGACGGGTACACGGAAGAAGCTGGGGGGGCCGATTACCGTGAGAGGCCACGCCTGGTGCGGCGAGGCAGATGTTGCAAAGGTCGACGTGTCGCTCGATTTCGGCGAGACTTGGACGCAAGCCGAACTCGCCCCGGCGCCCAACAGGTTTTCCTGGCGGCGCTTCACGGCCGCCATTACGCCGCCACAGCAGGGCTATTATGAAATCTGGGCGCGCGCGACCGACACGAACGGCAAGTCGCAGCCCGCGACGACGCCGGGCTGGAACCCGCACGGCTACAACAACAATATGCAGCACCGCATCGCGGTTTTTGTGATCTGATGCGCCGGCCGCCCCGATCCGTTCGGTTCGCGCCAGTGGTCCTGGGCTTTGGTCTGATGCTTGTCGCTGCGTGTGGCGGGCCGAAGAGGGCTGACGAGCCGAAAGACGATGGCCATGTCGCAGCCGCAGTGACGGCGATGGCCGATGCCTGGACCGGAGACATCCAGTTCGACACGGCATTCAACACGCTTGATCCTTCTCTTACCGCGGTCGCGAGCGGGACAGGCGTCGCGACCGCGTTCGATCCGAATGATGAATATTGGGGCCTTCCGCGCGATGAAGGCGTAGACTTCGTTGCGGCCTATTGTTCGGGCTGCCACAGCCTTCAGATCGTCATGCAGCAAAGCAAGGACGAAGCGCACTGGCACGAACTCATCGATTGGATGATCCATACGCAGGGTATGCCCGAGCCAGAGGCGGATGTGCGGGCCGAGATCGAAGGATATCTCGGGCGCAACTTCAACGGCCAGTCGCATTAAGCCGTCGCGGTTGAGACACAGCCGCGGGCAAATAAGTTGCGGCAGCATATTCAAAAAAGCAAAAAATATTGAACTGTGCTGCGAGGTGTGATTTGCGTTGGCGATCAGGCCGGCCGATGTTGTCAGGCGATGGGAACGCCGCGATGGTGCAGATCGCACTTCAGGGCATGGCCGGTGCCCGAAATTTCAATCTGTCAGAGGTTTGCTCCATGAAACATGTGTCGGTCTTCGTCCTGGCGGCTCTGCTTGGCGCCTGCGCTTCGCCGCCCGCAACAGCCCCCGAACTCGAAGCGGAAACCTTGATTGAGGCCGCTAGTCCGGAAGCGACAATTGAAGACCCGCACAAATGGCTCGAAGACGTGTACGCGCCTGAAGCCCTCGCATGGGTCGAGGCCCACAATGAAAAAGCCTTTGCGGCGCTGACAGAGTCGCCATTGTTCGCGGAACTTGACGCCGAGGCGCTCGCGATCCTGACCAACAAAGATCGCATTCCCGATCCATCGATGATCGGCGATGACATCTATAATTTCTGGCAGGACGATGTGCACGTCCGCGGTGTCTGGCGTCGCACGGATCCCGCATCGTTCAATTCGGGTAATCCGGAATGGGAAACCGTGCTGGACGTCGACGCGCTCTCTGAGGCGGAAGGCCAGAACTGGGTATATGAAGGCGCGCGCTGCTATGGCAAGCCGAGCGATCGCTGCATGGTCGAGCTGTCGCCGGGCGGCACAGATAGCAGCGTCTACCGGGAATTTTCCCTGACGACCAAATCGTTTGTTGAAAACGGGTTCGTCGTTCCGGAAGCCAAGTCCAATGTGTCATGGCTGGATGCGGACACGCTCATGGTCGGTACTGATTGGGGCGATGGGGCGATGACCCAGTCCGGCTATGCGCGGGACATCCGGATCTGGCATCGCGGGGAAGACCTCGCGGAAGCCAAATCGGTTTTTGAAGGAGCTGTGGAAGATACGCTCGTCGCCCCCTTCCTGACGCGCACCGGGGATGCTGATTTCCCCTTCATCCTGCGTCTCCACAGCGACTGGAACGTGAAAGATCTCTATCGGGTGATCAACGGCGAAGCGGTGCAGGTGGATGTGCCACAAAAATCCGACACGGCAGGGATCGTCGGCCAGGATCTGCTCCTCTCGCTTGAGCAGGATTGGGAGCGCGATGGTTTCAGCTTCAGGAGCGGCGACATTATTGCGGTACCCCTGAACGGCGGTGCAGCCAAACTCCTGTTCCGGCCGAAAGAGAACCAGGCGGTCCGCAGCACGGCGCTGACCGAGAAGGGCCTGCTGCTGAACCTGCTCGAAGACGTCAAGGGCAGGCTGGTCATGCTTGCGCCGGGTGAAGCCGGCTGGACTGCGCGCAGCCTGCCCGTGCCTGACAACAGCACCGTGAAGATCGTGGCCGCAAGCAACTCCAAGCCGGATGCCTATGTGACAATCGAGAGCTTTACCCAGCCCAACACGCTATATCTGCTGAGAGGCGGCGAGACGCTCGAAAAGGCGTTCAGCTTGCCAGAGCTCTATGACGCAAGTGATGTAAAAGTTGAACAGCGCTGGGCTACCAGCTCGGACGGCGTGCAGGTGCCGTATTTCCTTGTCGGCAAGGCATCGGTTCTGGCGGAAGGAAACGCCCCCGCGATCCTCTACGGGTATGGCGGTTTCACGTCATCGATGCTGCCGGTCTATTACGAAGATCCGGGCCGTCCGCAGCATGGCGCGCTGGCAGGGAAGATGTGGATTTCCCGCGGTGGCGTGCTGGCAATCTCGAACCTGCGCGGCGGTGGCGAGTTCGGACCCAACTGGCACCAGGCGGCGCTGCGCGAAAACCGGCAGAAGGCGTTTGACGATTACTATGCCATCGCCGAGGACATGATCGCTGCGGGCGTCACTTCCGCCGATCGCCTCGGGGCGCTGGGCCGATCGAATGGCGGCCTGCTGCTCGGTGTCGCGCTGACCCAGCGGCCTGACCTGTTCGCGGCATTCGACATCGGCGTGCCGCTGTTCGACATGATCGAGTTCACCCAGCTCGGCGCAGGCGCCAGCTGGATCGGCGAATATGGCGATCCGCGCGTGCCCGAAGACCGGGTCTTTATCGAGAAGTATTCGCCCTACCAGAACCTCGATCCCGATGCAGGCTATCCGACCGTGTTCTTCTACACTTCAACGCAGGACGACCGCGTCCACCCCGGCCACGCCCGCAAGGCGGCTGCGCGGCTCGAAGAATACGGGAAGGATGTGCTCTATTACGAGAATACGGAAGGCGGCCATGGCGGCACGGCAAATCAGGACCAACTCGCATACCGCACGGCGATGGAGTACGCCTATTTTATGCGGCAGCTGATGCCGGGCGTGACGGAGTAGGTACGTCAGATCAGGCGGGCGCGTTCCTTCGCGGCGAGGTCATACAGGAAGTCGCTGAGATGGCGGATGCGGACGAAGTCCTGCACATCCTCATGCGTCACCAGCCAGAAGGAGCGTGTGACCTGCACCTGTTCCGGCAGCACCACTTCGAGTTCCTCATGTGCGCCGGCAATAAATTTCGGCAGGATGCAGAGGCCGGAGCCTGAACGCGTCAGTTCCAGCTGCGCAAGGATGCTCGGGCTGCAGAGGCGCGGTGTGATGCCTGGCAGGATGTCGCCGAAATAGCGCAGCTGGGGCGAGTAGATGAGGTCGTCGACATAGCCGATCAGCGTGTGCTGTTCGAGGTCGCGCGGTTCGGTGATCGCGTCATGGTTCGCAAGGTAATTACGATGGGCGTAGAGCTGTAGTGTGTAATCCGTCAGTTTCCGCACCTTGAGACGACCGGCGCGGGGGCGCGTCAGCAGGATGGACATGTCGACCTCGCGCTTCGGCACGCTGAGAAAGCCGGACAGGGTGATGAGGTCAATCTCGATGGCGGGCCATGCGGAGGCGAAGCCTGACAGGGCTGGCGCGATGAATTGCGTGCCGAAGCCTTCGGTCACGCCGAGGCGGATCTTGCCGGCGAGCGTGCGGTCCTGCCCGGCGTGCGCCTGGATCCTCACGGCGACCGACTCCATGTCCTCAATCTGGCGCGCGAGGGCTTCGCCCTGATCGGTAAGGACGTGGCCACGCCTTGTCCGCTCGAACAGGGTCTGGCCGAGGTCGTGCTCCAGCCGCCGGATGCGCCTGCTGATCGTCGTCGCGTCCTGTTTCAGCACCGCTGAGGCCCGGTCGAGCCGGCTTGAGCGGCTGACGGTGAGGAAAATCCTGAGGTCGTCCCAGTTCATAACATAACCTGCAATAATGCAGGTGAAGCCTGCAAATATTTCCCTTTATACCGGAAATTCGCCGGATTAAAGTCCCGCGCAGACAAGGGAGAAGCTTCATGCGCGAAGTGCATCATTTTATCGGCGGCAAGACGGTTGCCGGCGCCTCCGGCCGGTTCGGCGACATCTACAATCCGAACACCGGCAAGGTGCAGGCAAAAGTGGCCCTCGCCACGGAGGCGGAGATGGACAAGGCAGTGGCCAATGCCGCCGCCGCTTTCCCGGCCTGGGCCGCAACCAACCCGCAGCGCCGCGCACGTGTGATGTTCGAGTTCAAGCGCCTCCTCGAAGCCAACATGCAGGAACTGGCCGAACTGCTCTCCTCCGAGCATGGCAAGGTGGTGGCCGACTCCAAGGGCGACGTTCAGCGGGGCATCGACGTGGTGGAGTTTGCCTGCGGCATCCCGCATCTTCAGAAGGGCGAGTATACCGAGGGCGCAGGCCCTGGCATCGACGTCTATTCCATGCGCCAGCCGCTGGGCGTGGTGGCCGGCATCACGCCGTTCAACTTTCCCGCCATGATCCCGTGCTGGATGGCAGCTGTGGCGATCGCCTGCGGTAATACGTTCATCCTGAAGCCGTCGGAGAAAGACCCGTCGGTGCCGATGCGCCTGGCTGAGCTACTTTTGGAAGCAGGCGCACCGGAAGGCGTGTTGAACGTGGTGAACGGTGACAAGGTGGCCGTGGACGCCATTCTGAAACATCCGGACATCAAGGCCGTCAGCTTCGTCGGCTCGTCCGACATTGCGCAATATGTCTACGCCACAGGTACGGCGCACGGAAAGCGCGTGCAGGCCATGGGCGGGGCGAAGAACCACGGCATCATCATGCCGGACTGCAACATGGAACAGGCCGTGAAGGACATCGTCGGCGCGGCCTATGGCTCGGCAGGCGAGCGTTGCATGGCGCTGCCAGTGGCCGTGACGGTCGGCAAGAAAACGGGCGACGAGTTTGTTGAGCGCATGATGGATGCCGCGCGCGACCTGCGTGTCGGCTTCTCAACCGATCCGGAAGCGCATTATGGCCCGGTTGTTTCCGCAGCGCACAAGGCGAAGGTGGAAAGCTACATCCAGATGGGTGTCGACGAGGGCGCGGACCTGAAGCTCGACGGCCGAGGCCTGACCATGCAGGGCGCCGAGGGCTTCTTCATCGGGCCGAGCCTGTTCGACCATGTGAAGCCGGGCATGAAATCCTATCAGGAAGAGATCTTCGGGCCCGTCCTGCAGGTCGTACGCGCCGAGTCGCTGGAAGAGGCAGCAGCGCTGCCCAGCAATCACCAGTACGGTAATGGCTGCGCGATCTTCACCTCGAATGGCCGCGCAGCGCGGGAATTTGCCGCGCAGGTGAATGTCGGCATGGTGGGCGTGAACGTGCCGATCCCGGTGCCGGTCTCCTATCACACGTTCGGCGGCTGGAAGCGCTCGGCCTTTGGCGATACGAACCAGCATGGGCCGGAGGGTGTGAAGTTCTGGACGAAGATCAAGACGATCACCCAGCGCTGGCCCGAAGGAGACATTGGCGATCAGGCCTTCATCATTCCGACGATGGGATAAATTTATGAGCTACGACACCATCACATTCGAGCATTCCAACCGCATTGCGCTGGTCACGATCAATCGGCCGGACAGCCTGAATGCGCTGAACCAGGAAGTCATGAGCGAAGTGGCGCATGTCTTCGGCGAGATCGACAGGAACAAGGACATTGCCGTTTCAATCCTCACCGGCGAAGGCCGCGCCTTCGCGGCGGGGGCGGACATCAAGGAGATGCAGCCGCAGACCTTCTCCGACATGTATATCGATGATTTCTTTGGGCTTTGGGACCGGTTCGCGGCTTGCCGCAAGCCGGTGATCGCGGCGGTCAACGGCTTCGCCCTCGGCGGCGGCTGTGAGCTGGCCATGATGTGCGACATGATCATCGCGTCGGAGAAGGCGAAGTTCGGCCAGCCGGAAATCAAGCTGGGTGTGACGCCCGGCATGGGTGGCTCTATCCGCCTGACCAAGGCTGTCGGCAAGGCCAAGGCCATGGATCTCGTGCTGACGGGGCGCATGATCGACGCCGCCGAGGCTGACCGGATTGGGCTCGTCTCCCGTGTTGTGCCGCATGAGCAGCTGATGGAAACTGCAATGACTGCAGCGAAAGAGATCGCGGGCTTTTCCATTCCGTCGCTGATGGCGGCGAAGGAAATGGTCGGCCGGGCGCTGGAACTTCCGACGACGGAAGGCGTGAAGTTCGAACGCCGCCTGTTCCAGGGCCTGTTCGGCACCGCCGACCAGAAGGAAGGCATGAGCGCGTTCGTTGAGAAGCGGGCCCCGGACTTCAAGGACAAGTAAGATGACCAAGATCGCTTTCATCGGGCTCGGCAACATGGGCTCGGGCATGTGCGCCAATCTCTGCAAGGCGGGACACGAGGTCCGCGCCTATGATCTCAGCGCCGAGGCTGTTGCAAAAGCAGCAGAACGCGGCGCGAAAGCCGCGGCAAGCCTGGCTGATGCGGTTGAAGGCGCAGAGGTCGTCATCTCGATGCTGCCGGCCGGCAAGCACGTTCTGGCGGTCTATTTCGGGCCGGGCGGCGTGGCGGATGCTGTCGCGCCGGGAACGCTGTTCATCGACTGCTCGACGATCGCCGTGGATGATGCGCGCACCGCTGCAGGTAAAGCAGATGAAGGTGGCTTCCTGATGGTCGATGCGCCCGTTTCGGGTGGCACGGCAGGTGCGGAAGCGGGCACGCTGACCTTCATGGTTGGCGGGCCGGATGCCGCCTTTGATAAGGCAAAGCCGCTGCTGGATATCATGGGCAAGAACGTCTTTCACGCGGGCGGCAGCGGCAATGGCCAGGCGGCGAAGATTGCCAACAACATGCTGCTCGGCATCTCGATGATCGGGACATGCGAGGCGTTCAATCTGGCCGAAAAACTGGGCCTCGACGCGCAGACGTTTTTCAACATTTCCTCAGTCTCTTCAGGGCAGTGCTGGAGCATGACCTCCTATTGCCCGGCCCCCGGTCCCGTGCCGACGGCGCCCTCCAACCGGGACTACAAGCCCGGCTTTGCGGTGGCGATGATGCACAAGGACCTGGCGCTGGCGATGGAAGCGGCGAAGGCATCAGGCGCGGCAGTGAAACTCGGTGAAATGGCTGAGCGGCTGTATGACGACCTGATTGCGCGCGGCCATGCCGATCTCGACTTTTCGGGTGTAATGAAAGACCTGAAAGGCGGCCTCTGAGGCTCCGGAAAATCCTACGGTAGGGCTACGGGAAGGCTCCGGCCAGCGCCTGAGAATTTTGGGCCCTGGCGCTTTTTCAGGCAGTGATCCGAATCGTATGCGGTTGCAGGCCGGGCATCTGCACGGAAATTGGCTCATGCGCGAGGAGGACGATCGCGCGCTGTCCGGCATGGGCCCAGTCCGCCAGATTGCGCGCGAGCCTTTCCGCAAGCGCGGGCTCAAGCCCCGCAAAGGGTTCGTCGAGGATGAGGATTTCCGGCCGGGCGAGAAGCGCGCGGGCGAGGCCGATGCGCCGCAGTTCTCCGCCGGAAAACGGCAGGTCGCCCTCACCGAAATGGATGCTGCGAAGCGATCCGCGCGCGGAGATAAATTCTACGGCGCAGGCGGTTTCGAGCGCCGCATTAATATCTTCCTCGGAGGCGTCGGGGGCTGCGAGCAGGAACTGGCCTTCGAGCGTTCCCGGCAGGAAGGCCGGGAATTGCGGGCTGAGGGCGATATGGTCCAGCGCGGAGGCAATCCGCACGTCGTCCGCGCTCGCGCCGGCATAAGTGAGCTTGCCGCCGGCCGTCGGGTGCAGGCGCATCAGGGTTTCGGCGAGCGTCGTCTTGCCGGACCCCGACGGGCCGATGATCTGGACCAGCGTGCCGGGTTCTATCCGGAAGGAGACGGGGCTTGTACGCGGCGCACGGGGAGCGGCACGCACCTGGAGACCGTCAGCGACAATCGGGAAGGCGGTGGTGAGGGGCTTTGCCGTTGAGGGCGAGGCTTCCCAGGGTGACTGGATGATGGCGAGACGCTGGGCGAGCCGCTGCGTGGCGGCGCGTGCTTTTGCGAACGCATCGAAGACCGAGACCATGGCGCCTGTGCTTTCGAACGCCGACATCAACGCAAGGGCGGCGCCGACCGCGATGGCGAGGCCAAGCGATGACGCATTGGCGATCCAGAGAACCGCCAGCGCCAGACCCATGCCGCAAAGGGCTGTGACTGCGCCCATGAGACGATAAGGGCGCTCGATGCCGTCATTGAGGTGGAGCTGGTCTTCAAGCCGCGTGCGGGCACTATCTGCCTGTTGGGGAAGGGCGCCGATCACGTCCAGTTCGACCGCATTTTCGATGAGGCGTGCGGTGTCCTCGCGTGCGGCGCGGGTTTGTGTGGCGAGACGTTCAGCCGCTGCCATGGAGCGGCGCGAGGCCGCCGAGGGCAGGTACCAGGCGACGGTAATGGCCAGCAGGAACGCGACCATGCCGAGCCAGGCATTTGCCGCGAGCGTGAAGCCGATGGCAATGGCGAGGCTGGCGGAGACCGCAGCAGCAGGCGCAAAGATCTTGAGGAAGCCGGCTTCGGCCGCGTCGACATCATCGATCAGTGAGCTGAGTTCATCGGCGGGCATGGGCGTCATGCCGCGCTGGGCTGCTGCACCGGAAACGAACAGGGCCGGGCGCAGCCGGGCGGACAGGCGCAGTGTTGCGTCATGGCCGACCAGTTGCTCGGCATAGCGGGCCAGCACACGGGAGAAGGCGGCGAGCCGCACGCCCGCGCTGGGATAGAGATGATTGTAGACGTATCCCGCCCCACCAAGGCCCGCGAGGGCGGCTGACGTCAGGAACCAGCCTGAGAGACCAAGCAGGATCGTGCCGGAGGCGCCCGCGAGGGCGGACAAGGCGAGGGCCAGGAGGAAACGACCCTGCGCGGGCCGGCCGAGCTTTTTCCAGAGATCGATCATCAGACGGTCGCCTCCACTTTGAAGGCAGTGACCTGGATCACCTGATCCGCCGCGGCGATGAGGGCGGGCGAATGACTTGCGACGAGCACGGTGTGCGTCTGGCTGAGTGCACGGATCTTCTGGATGAAGTCTTCCTCCGCATCCGGATCAAGATGGGCCGTCGGTTCGTCCATCAGCAGGATGGGTGACTTGCGCAGTAGCGCGCGAGCAAGCGCGATGCGCTGTCGCTGGCCTCCGGAAAGGCCGGCGCCGAACCGTGCCAGACGACGATCCAGCCCGCCATCGGCCTTTGCGGCGAAGGCGAGAACGCCCGCGCGTTCCGCGGCAGAAGCAATTTCATCGTCGGGCGCACCCGGCGCGGCGATGGCAATGTTGTCGCGGATCGTGCCTTCCATGAGCCATGGCGTCTGGCCGAGAAAGGCGACGCTGTCGGCGAGGCTGTCGCCAGCGCTCAGGGGCTTGCCGGCGACATCGACGGCGCCGCCGGACACCTGCGCGCGGCCGATCAGGCTGAGAAGGCAGGTCGACTTGCCGGAACCGGATGGGCCGGACAGGATTGTAAGCTTGCCGGGTGCGGCGGCGAACGAGACACCCGCGAGCACAGGCGCATGGCCGGGCCATCCGAGGCTGGCCTCCTGGAATGTGATCACAGGTGGAGACGGCCGCAGCGGCAGGCGGTGCACGGTCTGGGCATTGCCGCGCGAGAGCCAGCCGGACAGGATTTCGCCAGCAGCCGTGGCGTCGGCCCGGTCATGGTGGAGGCCGGGAAGCTTGCGGATCGGCGCGAAGAATTCAGGTGCGAGGATGAGCGCTGTCAGGCCCTGCGCGAGCGTTAGTGTTTCGCCTGTCTCGAAGGGAAAGACGCCGAGCAGCTTGAAGCCGACATAGACGGCGACGAGTGCAATCGAGATGGAGGAGAAGAATTCGAGTACCGCTGTCGAGAGGAAAGCGATGCGCAGGATCGACATGGTGCCTTCGCGCAGGTCTTCCGCGGCCTGCTTGAGGTAAGCGGTTTCGCGGCCGACAGCGCGGAAGGCGCGGATCAGGCCGGATTGCGCGGCGCGGGCCTGGAAGCTGCCGGCGAGATGATCGAGCGCGGCCTGCTGGGTGCGTGCGCGCGAGATGGTTTCTCCCGTGGTCAGCCAGAAGAACAGGGGCGTTACCGCGAGGCACAGGAAGAGCAGGAGCGCGGCGACCCATGACTGGCTGGCGATGGCGACAAGGATGACCAGCGGGCCGATGGCGGCGAGCCGCGTTCCGGGCAGCCAGCGGGCGGCATAGCCCCACAGCTTGCCCGTGCGGTCGACGATCTGGGCCGTGCGCGTGCCGGCATCTGCGCCAGCGAGCCAGCCTGCGCCCGACTCCGTCAGTGTGGAGAAGAGTTCCTGCCGGGCAGCAGACGTCATCGCGCGCCCGGCAGCGGCGGCGAAAGTGTCGGCAGCCCAGTTTGCGCCGGCCCTGACAAGGGCGCCGCTTGCGGCTATAAGAAGTCCGGTATTGTCTGGCGCGCCGAGCGAAGAAGCGCCGACGCTGTGGCCGATGCCCCAGGCGACGGCGATCCATCCGAGAAGGGCGGTGAGTTGAGCCATCAGCACGAGGCGTTGTGCGTCGCGGGCGTGCGCGTTCCAGCGCTGCAGCGATTGCTTCGCGGGCGAATCCGGATGGCGTTTCCTGGGCTCAGACATCGGCGGTCATGTAGGGCATTTAAAGTGTGATACGGGATGCGACTTTTTGTGACATCGTTACACCGGGCGCATCGGATTATGTGTGTCGCAACAAACTTGCACCGTTCTTGCTCCGATCCGGGAGGCCCCCAACATGCCTGATCTCCTGCTTGCCGACCTGTCGCGCTGGCAGTTCGCGCTGACTGCCCTGTATCACTTCCTGTTTGTGCCGCTAACGCTCGGCCTGTCCATGCTTCTTGTTGTCATGGAGGGCGCTTATGTGATGACCGGCAAGGAAGTCTGGCGCCGCACAACCAAATTCTGGATGAATTTGTTTGGCATCAACTTCGTGCTCGGCGTTGCAACCGGCATCACCATGGAATTCCAGTTCGGGACCAACTGGTCCTACTATTCGCACTATGTGGGCGATATTTTCGGCGCGCCGCTGGCGATTGAGGGCCTGATGGCCTTCTTCCTTGAGGCAACGCTGGTGGGCCTCATGTTCTTCGGCTGGGACAAACTGTCCCGCCCGGCGCACTGGATGGTGACCTTCTTCGTGGCGCTCGGCTCGAACCTGTCGGCGCTGTGGATCCTGATTGCCAATGGCTGGATGCAGAACCCGGTGGGATCTGAGTTCAATCCGGACACGATGCGGATGGAAGTCACCAATTTCATGGAAGTGCTGTTCAACCCGGTGGCGCAGGCGAAATTCGTTCACACGGTCAGCGCTGGATATGTGACGGCGTCGGTGTTCGTGCTGGGCGTGTCGTCCTGGTATGTGCTGAAAGGGCGTCATCTCGGCCTTGCGAAACGCTCGATGGCGGTGGCGGCGAGTTTTGGCCTCCTGTCGGCGCTGTCAGTGGTCGTGCTGGGCGATGAGAGCGGCTATGCGCTCACCGATAACCAGAAGATGAAGCTGGCGGCCCTGGAAGCCATGTGGGAGACCGAGCCCGCGCCGGCCGGCCTGACGGCCTTCGGGATTCCCGACCAGAAGAATCACGAAACGCATTTTGAGATAAAGATTCCCTATGTTCTGGGCCTGATCGCGACGCGTTCGCTGGACGGTGAGGTCGAGGGCATCCTGCCGCTGGTCGCGGTGGCGGAAAACCGGATCGAGAACGGCATCATGGCCTATGACGCGGTGCAGCGGCTGAACGAGGATCCTTCCGACGTTGAGGCGCGGCAGGCCTTCGAGGAGACGAAGACCGATCTTGGCTATGCTATGCTGCTGAAACGGTATGTCGAGAATCCGGCAGATGCCGACGAAGAAACGATCCGCAAGGCGGCACTCGATACGGTGCCGAATGTGGCGCTGTCCTTCTTCGCGTTCCGCATCATGGCGGGGCTGGGCTTCCTGTTCATCGCAATGTTTGCAACGGCGTTCTATTTCGTCAGTCTGCGGCGGAATGTGCCGCGCTGGTTCCTGCGGCTGGCCCTGTTTGCCATTCCGTTCCCGTGGATCGCCGCCGAGCTGGGCTGGATCCTCGCCGAAGCTGGCCGCCAGCCCTGGGTGATCGACGGCGTGTTGCCGACCTTCATGGGTGTGTCCAGCCTGTCGGTGACGCAGGTCATCATGACCATTGTTGGCTTCACGGTGATCTACGGCACGCTGGCCGTGATCGAAGTGAGCCTGATGATCAAAGCGATCAAGGCCGGACCGGGAGCACGCATCCTGCCGAAAGGCGGCGGAGGCGCAGACCTGGCGCCCGACGCAGCGCCCGCCATCCCGCGCACCATTCATTTTGACGTCTGAGGAGGAGTGGAGTCATGGATCTGCCTCTCGATTATGCAACGCTGAAAGTCATCTGGTGGGGCCTCGTCGGCATCCTGCTGATCGGATACGCCCTGACCGACGGCTATGATCTCGGCGTGGCCACGCTGCTGCCCTTCGTGGCGAAGGACGACCGCGAGCGCCGTCTTGTCATCAATTCTGTCGGCCCGACCTGGGAAGGCCACCAGGTGTGGCTGATCACCGGGGGTGGCGCGCTGTTTGCGGCCTGGCCTTATGTCTATGCGATCAGCTTTTCCGGCTTTTACCTTGCCATGTTCGTCGTGCTGGCGGCGCTGATCCTGCGGCCCGTAGGTTTCAAGTACCGCTCGAAACGGCCATCGGCGAAATGGCGGTCCGGCTGGGACTGGGCCCTGTTCGTTGGCGGGTTCGTCCCGGCACTGATCTTCGGCGTGGCGCTGGGCAATGTGTTGCAGGGCGTTCCGTTCGAGATCGACCGGACCTTGCGGGCGACGTATCATGGCGGCCTGCTCGGTCTGCTCAATCCCTTTGCCCTGCTGGCCGGGCTCGCCTCAGTCGCAATGCTGGTCGTGCACGGAGCCTCCTGGCTGGTGGTGAAGATCGAGCATGGGCCGGTGATGGATCGGGCGGCGAAGTTCGGCCAGATTGCCGCGATTGGCGTGATTGCTTTCTATGCGATTGCCGGTATCTGGCTTGCTATGGCGGGCATGGGCTATCGCATCGTGAGCGATGTGGACCCGAATGGCGTCGCCAACCCGCTGCGCAAGGAAGTCGTTGTGGAGGCCGGCGCATGGCTCACCAATTACGGAAAGTATCCGTGGATGATCCTTGCACCCGTTCTTGGCTTTGTCGGCTCCGCACTGGCTTTTGTCGGCCTGCGCAACAAGACGTCATTGTCGCTGATCGGCTCAGCGCTGGCAGCGACCGGGATTGTGGGCTCTGTCGGAACGTCGATGTTCCCGTTCATCCTGCCGAGCTCGCTCGACCCGAATGCCAGCCTGACGGTCTGGGACAGCTCGTCGAGCCATCTGACGCTGTTCATCATGCTGGTGGTCACGGGCGTGATGCTGCCGATTGTGTTGGCCTATACGGCCTGGGTGTTCAAAGTCCTGTGGGGCCGTCTGTCTGCTGATGAAGCGAACGCGCCCGGAACCTATTAGGAAGAGAGAGGATTTCTCATGTGGTATTTTAGCTGGATCCTCGGTCTCGGCCTCGCGCTGACGTTCGGTATCCTCAATGCGATGTGGAACGAAGTCTCCATGGGGGAAGCTGGGGAGAACGATCTCGAAATCGACTGATGCGGCACCAGCTTGCTGTATGAGGGGGCCGGGAGCATGCTGCTCGCGGCCCGTCGATTCCGATCTTAACAGGACTACCCGATGAAAAGTACACTCGCGATTTTTGGATGGATTCTGTTTGGCCTCCTGATGGGGGTGGGGCTGATGCGGTTCGTTTCCACACAGAATGACCTGACCGAACTGACAGAGCAGAATGCGCGGCCGGAGCGCACGGCCGATGGACGGATTGCGCTCTACTTCAATGCGGACGACCGCGCCCATGTCAGCGCCGAGATGCTGGGTTTCCTGCAAGGGCTGCAGGCAATCAGTGGCGCCGTTGCGGCGGAGGACCGTGAGGCGATCCGCGCTGCGGCCGATGCCCTGCGCCGGGGGGATGGAACGGGGCAGGGCGTGCAGCAGAAGGCACCGGAGGGTTTTCGAACGATCGGTCGATCCCTGCGGGGTGATTTCGGCGCCATCGCCGACATGGCGGAGACGGCCGAGATGACGGACATCCTGGAAGCGCTGGCAGGGGCCGAAAGCAAGTGCATGGCCTGCCATGGCACGTTCAAGGCGGTGGAGGTGCCGGAATAAAAAGCGATCAGGCGGCCTGGTTGGCCTCAAGCCGCTTGAGAAGGACGGGCCCGTTCGAAACGAGGTCGGCGAGTGTCACCTTGTCGAGCTCTGCGAGGAATGCTCGCAGCCCGGTATGCAGCAAGGCGCTCAGCCGGCAGACGCCAATCAGAGGGCAGGTGTTGGATGACGGATTGAAGCATTCGACGACTTCCATGTGGCCTTCGGTGTGGCGGACGACTTCACCGATGACGATATTCTCGGGCGGACGGCCCAGCCTGACCCCGCCGGTGCGCCCGCGGACATTGTCGAGATAGCCGAGCTTGCCGAGCTGTCTCGCTGCCTTGAGAAGATGGGCCCGGGAAATGCCGTGCGCGTCGGCGACATCCTGGATCCGGACAAGTTGGCCAGGATGCAGGGCGCAGAACATCAAGGTGCGGATGGCATAGTTGGTATATGCGGTGAGGCGCACGGTCGATTGTCTCCAGCGAAGGCATAAAAGTGGAATATAAAATACCACTTTAAATCCGCGTCCGGACCCCCTGTCAAGCTTGCGGCGTTTGGGAAACCATAGGGGAGGGCAATTGCGGTTTTGGATACGCACCTTTCCTGATGTGACGCTATGACCACTGGCGCTCGGTCGTCGCGTGTTCAGAGCAGGCCGCGGCGGGAGAGGTTCGCGATGAGGCCGGATATGCCGAAGGTCCAGGGCGGGGCGGCTTTGGACGTGGTGACGGTGTTCACGAGCCGGCCGAGCCGGGGGCTCGATACGCTGACCACGTCGCCGAGAACATGGGTGAAGCCGCCGCCGGCCTGGTGGCGGTCTTCAGTCGGGGCGAACATGGTGCCGAGGAACAGGGCGAAGCCGTCCGGGTACTGATGCTCGCTGCGTGCCTGTCGGATAAGGTCTTCGGGGTCACGGCTGATCTGGGACATTGAGTTGACGCCGCTCAGGCGGAAGCCGTCCGGCCCCTCAATGTCGAGCGTGATGTCCATGGCGCGGACGTCGTCCATTGAGAAAGTCTTGTCGAACAGGCGGATGAACGGGCCAAGGGCGCAGGAGGCGTTATTGTCCTTCGCTTTGCCGAGCAGCAAGGCTGAGCGGCCTTCGAAATCCCGGAGGTTGACGTCATTGCCGAGCGTCGCGCCGACCGGCTTTCCGGCGCTGTCGGAAATAATGACGACTTCAGGCTCTGGATTGTTCCAGGTGGAGTCCGAGCGGATGCCGATGGGCTGTCCCCAGCCGACGGATGCGAGGACCGGGGCCTTGGTGAAGATTTCTGCGTCCGGGCCGATGGCGACTTCGAGGTATTGCGACCAGAGCCCGTTTTCGATCAGGGTCTGTTTCAGGCGGGCGGCATCGTCCGAGCCGGGCCGGACGGCGCGAAGCTCGCCGCCGATCACGTCTTCCAGTTTCTGCCGGATGGCTGCGGCCTCATCGGCATTGCCGCGCGCGCGTTCCTCAATGACCCGCTCAAGCGTCGAGACGGCAAAGGTGACGCCCGCCGCTTTGACGCATTGCAGATCGACCGGGGAGAGGAGGCGGGGGCCAGGGGTGTCACCGGCCTTTATCGCCACGTCCGAAAGTGCGCCGATCGAGCGCCCCCGGTCTAGGTCGGGGGCAGTCTCAAGGAGACCTGAAAGTGTTAGCGCAACGGAGGACATATCCAGGACGGTTCCATTCCTGACGATGACAGGTGTCGGCCCTTCGCCGAAATCCATGCGCCCGGCAAAACAGCCTTCCAGCCAGTCTTCCGCCATGTCGCGTGCGGGGTCGAAAATGTGCGCCATCTGATCAGTAGGCTCCATCAATACGGCGGCGGGAGCCTGTCGGATTCGCGTCGGTGAGTTCTTCCGGCAGGAGGTCCGCCGGGAAGTTCTGGTAGCAGACAGGCCGCAGGAACCGGTCGATGGCGAGCGTGCCGACGGATGTCGTCCGGCTGTCGCTGGTCGCCGGGAAGGGGCCGCCATGTACCATCGCGTGGGAGACTTCGACGCCGGTCGGAAATCCGTTGACGAGGATTCGTCCCGCAAGCCGTTCGAGCGCCGGAATGAGGGTGCGCGCGAGGGAGGTGTCCGGCGCATCCATCTGAAGCGTTGCCGTCAGCTGCCCTTCCATGCCGGCCAGCACGGCGGCGGCTTCTTCGGCGGATTTGCAGACGATGAGGATGCTGGACGCGCCAAAGTTCTCTGCCTGAAGCGCGGGATTGGCCATGAAGCTCGCCGCATCTGTTTCGAAGAAGCAGGCAGGTGCCCGGAATTCGGCGGCCTCGCCGCGGGCGAGTGTGGTGACTCCGGTCGCTGCCGCATAGGTATCAAGCCCGCTGGTATAAGCCGCCGCGATACCTTCCGTCAGCATGGCTTGCGGGGCGGCGGCCGCGATTGCATTGGCGAGACGTGCCCTGAAAAGATCCAGCGCAGCGGCGTCCGGCGCAATGGCGAGGACGAGGCCGGGATTTGTGCAGAACTGGCCAGCGCCCATTGTGACAGACGTTGCCAGACCCTCGGCAATAGCCGGCGCGCGGGCCTGCATGGCGGCGGGGAAGACGAGCACGGGATTGATGCTCGACATTTCCGCAAATACCGGCACCGGCACATTGCGGCTGGCGGCCATGGCGCAGATGGCCAGGCCCGCCTGCCGCGACCCGGTAAAGCCGACGGCGCGGATGGTGGGATCGCGAACCAGCGCGGCGCCGGTTTCCGCTCCGCCATGCAGCATCGAGAAGAAGCCTGCCGGCATTCCGGTCTTTTCGAGGGCGCGCGATATGGCGGCGGCGACGAGTTCGGACGTGCCGGGATGTGCCGGGTGCGCCTTCGCCACGACCGGACAGCCCGCGGCAATGGCGGAGGCGGTGTCGCCCCCGGCGACGGAAAAGGCGAGCGGGAAATTGCTGGCTCCGAAGACCGCGACAGGCCCGAGCGGAATCCGCCGAAGCCGAAGATCCGGGCGGGGAAGTGGCTGACGATCCGGCAGAGCTGGATCGATGCGCAGGCCGCGCCAGTGCCCGGCCCGCACCTCAGCGGCAAACAGTTTCAGCTGTCCGCTCGTGCGGCCCAGTTCACCTTCGACGCGTGCCTGAGGCAGGGCGGTCTCCTGCATGACGCGCGGAATGAGGGCGTCCCGGCTCGCTTGCAATTCCTCGGCGATCTGGTCGAGCAAAACGGCGCGGGCTTCCGCGGGGCGGTCCATCGTTTCTTCGAATGCGGACCAGGCTGCGGCACAGGCCGTCGCGACGTCTTCGGGGCTGGCATCGAGGAAGTCCGGGCCGAGCATTTCGCCCGTTGCGGGATTGACGGCCCGACGCGCCGCGCCTGATCCCAGCTTCCAGTTTCCCGCCACCAAATTCCTGCCGGTCAATGACATTGCCGCCGCCCCCCTGTTGCTTTGATAGCGGTAACTTTAGCGCTGATGACGGCCATGTCCAAGCATTCCGGCTGGTGCGGCTTTTGCACTGAATTTCAGGAAATGACGTTTTCAGGGCGGCTTTGCGCGTGAATTTCGGGCTGACATGAAAGTCGCAGCCTTTCAGCAAAGGGGGGCTTCGTGCTTTCGTAGCATGGTCCGGCACGAAAAAATTTGCGATGAATCGATTTGAGGAAAATCGGAATGCAGGGAAATCCTGCCGGTATCCGTTGAGTTTGAGGATCTGAATGCAGAGTCCCGGGAATCTCCAGTTTGAACTGAGCGCGATCGAGCCGATTCTCGATTGGGCGAGGAGTGCCGGGGCGGATGTGGATGCGCTGCTGGCGGGGCTGAATTCCCATGACACCGGCAAGGACGGTTCGGAGCGCCTGGTCGACCTGGTCGATTATTTCCGGATCCAGCGCGACATCGCGCGGTCGCTTGACGATCTGACGGCGCAACTTTCGGAACGCAAACTGACCTATCAGACCGGTTCGTTCGTGATTGCGCAGCTGAGGTCAGCCAACACGCTGAACGATGCCATCCGCAGCCTGGCGCAGCATTTCAACATGATGCATGGCGACGACTATAACCGGGTGCGCCAGTCGGAAAATACGGTTGCCCTGGTGGTCGACGATTCGTCGTTTCCTTACAGGTTCCGGAAGAACGAGGTGCTGACACACTTTGTCGGCGTCGCGCTGCTGATCAAGGTGCATTGCCTGCTGGACAGCCTGTCGGGCGGCCAGGCGGGCAGGGCGCTGAGGCGGATTGGCCTGAAACAGCCCCGCGATGGCGCAAAGCACAGCCTTGTGCGATTCTGGCAGGTGCCGGTCAGCTTCGGCAAGCCAGCCTATGAACTGGTCTATGATTTCGACCTTGCCTGCCAGTCGATCCCCACCGCGACCGACGTTGATCTGAGTGCGGATGGTATTTTTGCCCGCGTCATCCGGCACCTCGAAGAGGCCCGCCCGGCAGATACGCGCACGTTTTCTGCGCGCACGGAAGAGCTGGTGTCGGATGGTGTTGAAAGCCAGCAGGCGGCGGCGGACCATTTCGGCATGAGCGTTGCGACACTCCGGCGGCGTCTTGACGAAGAGAATACGAGCTTTCGGGAAATCGTGCTGAAGTCGCGGTTGAAGCGCGCGGACGAATTGCTGGCCAGAGGCGCCAGCATCACTCAGGTGTCGGAACAATTGGGCTATTCCGATGTGCGGGCCTTTAACCGGGCCTTCCGGAAAATAAGGGGGCTGTCCCCCTCAGCCTATCTGCGGGCGCGCAAGACCCAGATCGGCATCGCCCCACCCGTGTGAGCTAAAATGTTCACTCCGTCTGAGCCCTGCGGTCATCGGACGTCTGGGGCGAAGCGCTTACAATCTCCCAAAGATCAGAATTCCGTGGGAGGAAAATGTGAAAAATCTTTACTGGAATACCCTTAAGCTCGGCCTGGTTTCAGCGATCGCGCTCAGTGCCGGCGGCCTGGGCGCTGCTGCGCAGGACGCCACCGATGCTGCCCCGGCTTCCGACGAACAGGAAACCCGCACGCTTGGCCGTGTGACCGTGACCGCCCAGCGCCGCGAGGAAGACCTGCTCGACGTTCCGCTGTCGGTGACGGCGCTCGACTCTGAGCGACTTGAAATCACGGGCGCTGTCGACATCACGGCGATCCAGCGCTCGACCCCGAACGCAACGATTGAGGTTGCACGTGGTTCCAACTCGACCCTGATCGCTTTCATTCGCGGTGTCGGCCAGCAGGATCCGCTCTGGGGCTTCGAGCCCGGCGTTGGCCTTTACGTCGACGACGTCTATATCGCACGTCCGCAGGGCGCGATCCTCGATATCTTCGACATTGAGCGGGTCGAAGTGCTGCGCGGTCCGCAGGGCACGCTGTACGGCCGCAACACGATCGGCGGCGCGATCAAGTATGTCACCAAGCCGCTTAGCGATGAGCCGAAACTCAACGCCAAAGTGAACCTCGGCAGCTACAGCCAGGCTGACCTGATCCTGTCGGGCTCGACACCGATCACCGACACGTTCGCGGTTGGCGGCGCAGTCGCGAAGTACACGCGCGATGGTTTCGGCAAAAACCTGTTCACGGGCGCAGAGCATTACAACAAAGACCTGCTGGCCTATCGCGTCAGCGCGGAATGGACGCCGGCGGACGATTTCTCGGTGCGCTTCGCCTATGACAAATCGCAGGACGACTCCAACGCCAAGCACGGCCACCGCCTGCTGCCGAGCGCTGACGGCACCATCCCGGTAACGGGTGATGTGTATGACACGCGGGCTGGCATCGGTGACAAGAACTCGGTCGAAACCGAAGGCTACTCGCTGACGGCGCAGTGGGATGTGAACGACATCGTCACGCTGAAGTCGATCACGGCTTATCGCGAAGGCTCGACGGTGACGCCGATCGACTTTGACGCATTGCCGCAGCCGGACTTTGACGTTCCGGCCTATTACCGTGACGACCAGTTCTCGCAGGAAGTACAGCTGCTGTACAACAATGGTCCGCTCAACGGCGTTGCCGGCATCTATTATCTCGACGGCAATGCGGACGGTGCATTCGATGTGATCCTCAGCGCACTTGGTCTGACGATTTACCAGGCGGGTGAGCAGAACAAGGAGAACCTCTCCTTCTACGGTGATTTCACCTATGACCTGAATGACAAGTGGAGCGTGTCGCTGGGCGGCCGCTACACCGAGGACAAGACCACTGCTGACGTTCTGCGCGAAGCCTGGCTCGGACTTGGCTCGGGCTCGTTCGATCCGGCCAACTCCAGCTCGATCTTCCTGGTGACGCAGACCGACTACCAGGGCGTGAAGCGGAAAGACGATCAATTCTCGCCGCGGGTCTCGGTCTCCTACAAGCCGACGGAAGACCTGAACCTCTATGCAACCTACTCTCAGGGCTTCAAGGCTGGCGGCTTCGACCCGCGTGCCCGGGAAGACCTCGACCCGACGGGCCTGTCGCGTCAGGGCTTCGGTCCCGAGAAGGTGGACAGCTACGAGCTTGGCATGAAGGGCTCGTTCTTCAATGACAGCTTGCTGCTCAACACGGCTGCCTTCTTCGCCGACTATACCGACCAGCAGATCACTGTTCAGAGCGGTGCGGACACGAACAATGACGGTATCAACGACACGTTCGTGTCGTCGGTGTTCAATGCCGGTTCTTCGGAATACAAGGGTCTCGAAGTCGAAGCGACCTGGTTTGCCACGGATGAGCTGACCTTCTTCGGAACGCTCGGCTACATCGATGCAGAGATCAATGAGATCCTGTCGGGTGGCGTGAACGTTGCGAGCGCCTTCGTGACGCAGAACACGCCGGAGCTCCAGGGCCAGGTGTCTGCGAACTACACGCGCAGTCTTGGTGCGGATCGTGGCGAACTTTCCTTCACCGGCACGGCGTCGTATCGGGATGAATACTACCTGTTCAACATTCCGAATGCAGGCTTCCCGGCTGGCCAGAACGCGCTGTTCCCGAATGGCGGACCGGCTCTGGATCCGGAGGCCTATACGCTCATCGACCTCAGCGCTGTCTGGACATCGGAGTCGGGCCGCTACCGCTTCGGCCTGCACGGCCGCAACCTGACCAACGAAGAATACCGCGTGGCCGCATACAACTTCGTGACGCCGAGCCAGCTCGGTCTCGATGCCGCCTATTCGGCCTTCTACGGTCCGCCGCGGACCTTCACGGCATCCCTGTCGGTTGACTTCTGATCGCAGGGTGGGGACGAGTGGCGCACGGGTCTGACCCTGTGCGCCACTTCCGCCTCCGGAGGATACAGACATGAGCTCCGATGCCGGGAGACCGGTCCTTCCGTCGCATGCAGCACCCGCGGCCGGACGCGCTTATGTGCTGGCGCTGCTGACGCTGGTCTACACATTCAATCATATCGACCGGCAGATCCTGGTGATCCTGCTGGAGCCGATCAAGGCGGATCTCAAGCTGAGCGACACACAGCTTGGCATGCTGACCGGCCTCGCCTTTGCGGCATTCTATGCAACGCTGGGCATTCCGATTGCGATGTGGGCGGATCGCGGCGACCGGAGAACCATCATTTCGCTCGCTCTGGCTGTATGGTCGGGCATGACGGCCCTGTCGGGCCTCGCTCAGAACTACTGGCACCTGCTGCTCGCGCGGATGGGCGTTGGCGTCGGCGAAGCAGGCGGGACGCCGCCGGCGACGTCGATCATCTCGGATCTCTATCCGCCGCATGAGCGCGCGACAGCGCTTGGCATCTATACGACGGGGATCGGCCTCGGCATTCTTGCGGGCTTCATCATTGGCGGGTTCGTGTATGAGGCGCTGGGATGGCGGGCAGCCTTCTTTATCGCCGGTGTGCCTGGACTGCTGCTGGCCCTGCTCGTGAAATTCACGCTGAAGGAGCCGGCGCGAGGCGCGATCGAAGCACGCACGGATGTGGGTGAGGCGCCCGGTATCTGGGAAACGCTCAGATTCATCGGTGGGCAAACCTCTTTCCTTCTATTGCTCGCGGGATGCTGCCTCATCTGCATTTCAGCCAATGCCTTCCTCGTTTTTACTTCAAGCCACCTGCAGCGCACCTATGGCGTCGGCCCGGGAGACGTGTCCATTCCGCTCGGCATCCTGATCGGTGGAGTCGGCGGTGCCGGCGCCGTCGTGATCGGGAAGGTGTGCGACCACCTGTCGAAATCGAACATGAAATGGCGGCCGTGGACGATTGCGATCTGCAGCGCGATCGCCTTGCCTTTCGCCTGGATGTTCCTGCACGCCGAGACTGTCGGCGCAGCCTATCTCTGGAATATCGTTCCCAGCTTTATCGGCCTCGTCTATGCCAGCATCGCCTATACGGCATCGCAGGAGCTGGTGGGGCTGAGGATGCGTTCCTTTGCATCGGCCTTCATGCTGTTCTGCCTGACCCTGATCGGCATTGGCGGCGGGCCGACTTTTGCCGGATGGCTGAGCGAGCATTTCGCCGCCGCGGGGGAAGCTGCGGCGCTGAAAAAGGCGCTGGAATACATCCTCATTCTGAATGGCCTCAGCCTTGTCTTCCTCCTGCTGGCGGGCAGAACTTATGCCCGCGATGCTGAGAGGGCGGCAGCCTATGCATGACATGACCGATCCGACCATTTCCTCCCTGGACGGATCGCCGGACATGCCGGGCATCTCCGGACGGGATATTACCTATTCCTCCGGCGATGGGCTGAGGCTTTATGCTGCGGCCTATGGCCGGGAAGATGCCCGGACGGCGGTCCTTTGCATGCACGGGTTCACGCGGAACCATAAGGACTTCGAGCCGATGATCTCGGCTGTCGGCTCAGCGTATCGATTCCTCGCGGTGGATGTGAGAGGGCGGGGCAGGTCGGACAGGGATCCAACGGCCGCCTCCTACGCGCCGCCGGCCTATGCAGCGGACATGGTCGCCCTGCTCGATCAGGAGAAGATCGAAAAAGTCGTCCTGATCGGAACCTCGATGGGCGGGGTCATGTCGATGATCCTGTCGCGCATGATTCCGGAAAAGATTGCAGGCATCGTCCTGAATGATGTCGGACCTGAAGTGAACATGGACGGCCTTCGCCGGATCGGTGCTTATGTCGGCGGCGGCGACACTTTCGCCAACTGGGCCGAGGCGACGGCCGCCGTGAGGGCGACGCAGGAGTCTGCAGTGCCGGGTCTCAGTGATGCGGACTGGGAGGCATTTGCCCGGCGCACCTGCGTGGAAACCGACGATGGCCGGATCGCCTTCGATTATGACCCCGGAATCCGCGTCGCGTTCGACCAGAAGCCGCCCGGCGTGCGCTTGCAGTTCCTGATGTGGCGCATTTTCGGCGGCATGAAGAAGTTTCCGTTGCTCGTTGTGCGTGGCGCCAATTCCGACATCCTGACGGAAAGGACGGCCGCCAGGATGATGAGGCGCCACAAGGGCGCGAAGCTCGTTACGGTTGCGGGCAGGGGACATGCGCCCCTGCTGGACGAACCCGAGGCGGTTGCCGCGATTTCGGCGTTCCTGGCGGCGCACGCAGCCGACTGATCCGACCATTCCCGGAGCGCCCCTATTGCGGAATGCCGCAATGTGGTGTGGATTACACAAATGTCAGCTTGGCCGCGTGGCGGAGCGGGCGTGTGCGGGCGCGTGGGGGCGCGACACTGGAGGGTCAGCAGGTGAATATCCGGAAACGTGCTGTAACAGCTGCATTTCTGCTTGGCGGCAGCATGATGTCGACCGCCTGTCTGTCGACCAGTATCAATACGCGCCCGTCGGTGCGCTCGGATGGCATGGGCGCTGATCTGAGGATCCTGTTCGACGATCATTGCTGGCCCGCGCCGGAGCCAGAGCCTGAAGAAGGGATGGATCTGTCCGACCGTTCGCTTGGCTTTGGTGGCGAACTTGCGTTCCAGGCGGGCATGCTGCTGTTCGACTCGGTTGGGGCCTGGCTGCAGCAGATGGGCGCACCGAAGATCGACCGGAGCACCGGCGTTGTCAGCGGCAAACTGTTCAGCAGCCCCCAGATGTATCAGTTCAACCGGAATATCGGCTGCGTCTATGTCGTGCGCAGCGGGTTCGAAATTGGCGGGCCGTCCTTTGGCGATGCGCCGCCTGAATTCCGGGACGACTGGACCCGGCTTGGCCTCGTTTCGAAGCCCACCTTCTACGCGCAGATCAAGCTGAATCCGGATGAGGAGCAGTCCGGATACTTTACCGGCGACCTCCTGAAGGTGGTTGCGCTGAATTTTGAACGCGATGCGCGCTACGATAGCCGCGACTTTCTGCTGGTTATGGATTTCGAACGGCCGGAACCGCGCACCTATGTTCAGTTCACATCCGAAGGTTCCGTGCAGTTCAATGAGGCGTCTGGCTTTGCACGCGGCGTCTTCAAACTTCCTGCAGTCAAACGGGGACAATATATTTCGGGCGCTGCCGCAAAGGCGCTTGAGACCGGATGGATGCCGCTGGATTTCTCAGGCATGGATCGCGATTCCGGTATCTTCAATCTTTATGTCGATGTGATGGAACTGAAGCGGGGCGATCCGCTGCTTTCGGATATCGGGTCACTGCTGCGGTCCGACGCGGTCCAGAGGGCCGCATCGGAAGAGCTGCGCGACCAGATCGACACGGATGGCCGGCGCGAACGGGAAGCAGAAGAGAAGACGGACGCCCTTGTCGATCAGCGGCAGTTGACGCGTTCGCTTGATGCGGCTGTGCTCGACCTGCGCCGGACCATGGCGTCGGAATTTGCCGACTCAAATGACCTGATCGGTGCCATCGAACCGGTTGAAGATGCATTGTTCGATATTGAGCGGCACCCGAACTGGCGCGGCGATCTGCCGACGTCCAAGATGGACGCGGCTGAAGAATTGCTGGCTGAAGCGAACGCAAAGCTGGACGAGTTGCTCGCAAGCGAACTCGGCAACGGGGAATAGCTTCAGTCGCCGGGCGGCCCGTAGGAGGCCGTCGCGGCGGCCCAGTCGGCGAGCCCGCCGCGGCTGGACCGATTGGCAACTTCCGTCAGCATGCGCGTCGCAAAATCGACCGGTTCGCGTTCAGGCTGGTCTTCTTCTGACACGGTCCTCATGCGCGCGGGTGTCGGCAGGAGGTCTCCTGCAAAGGCGACGCTTTCCGGGATGATGAAGGCGTAGACGGTGGCGCCGTCGGTCGCAGGCGGAATAACCAGCCAGTCCAATTCAGGGATGGTAACGGTCTGCCCGGCTTTGACGAGCGCCTCGCTGTCGCGCATCCGGTCGTTGGGAAAGTAGGTGTTGATGCGCCCGCTGTTTTCGAGTTCGAACACAATGAGCCGGCCGTCGATCTGTGGTGTGATCGTGAGGGTCATGGCGGCATCGTCGCCGGTTCCGGTTGTCTTGAGGTCCATGCGTAGCTTGTTGTTCGTGGACGAAAGCGTCCTGGCCATGGCCTCAAGCATTTCAGCAGTTGCAACGAAGACCTGTTCCGGCTGGGCATCGACAAACATCGCGCCACGCGCTGTCGACTCGATCCAGTCGCGATAGGGAGAAACGCGGGTGTAGACGCCTTCGGCCTTTTCCGCGGCGCATTCGAAGCCGAAACTGACGACACCGACCTGGTAGGTCCGGTCTTTTGTGTCGAGCGCAACGAGGGGCCCCCCGCTGTCGCCCTGGCAGCTATCCGTTCCGCCGAATTTCCGGCCCGCGCAGATCTGCGTCGCGCCGTCATAAGAAAGATCTGAGTACTGATCGCTGCAGACTTCCGGGGGCTTCATCGGCAACATGGTGTGATAAAGGTAGCGTGAGCCTGCATCGCCGGCTTTGCCGTTCGGCCCGATCGTAAATGTGTCGAGTCGGGCCTCGGTGCCGGAGCTTGCCTGTTTGCCGAAGCCGGCAACGAAAGAGCGTGCGCCGTTGCGGTCGCTGTCTGCTGCGCCGCCCGCTGACAGGCGGGCAAGCTGGCCCGGCCAGGTGCGCCCGACACGGATGAGGGCGATATCATTGGATGAGCTTTTCCAGACTCCCGGCGAAACCTGGCGCGTTGGCACATAATCGGGATGGATGATCACATCGTCGACTTCGAACACGTTGCTGTCGCCCGCATTCGCGAGATCGTCGGTGCCGGCAACGATTTCGAGCGGGCTGCGGGGGCGCCAGACCCAGCGGTCACCGACCTTGCGGGACTCGCCTTCGAAACAGTGTGCCGCGGTCAGCACCCAGCGCCGGGCGATAAATGTGCCTCCGCAGAAATGGCGGACAGTGCGATTGGGCAATTCATGCCTTAGCTCGGCGAAGTAGGGCCATTGGTCAATGGTGGATCGGTCGCCATTGACGATGCGGTCGGATTCGCGTGAGCCGGGGGCGAGGGTCGGTTCCCATTCCTGCTGTTCTGCGCTTGGAAGGTCGTCCTCTTCCTGCTGGGCGGAAGACTGGCAACTGGAGAGCAGGGCGGTTGCCGCAAAAGCAGCAGATGCGAGTCGCAGGAAAGCGTGGAAAGAATATCTCATCAGTTCACGGTATATGTCACAAGGCCCATGCCGGTGTTGGCAAAAGGATCTGCGCTGCCTGTGTCGCGCAGAGCTTCCCTCGTTTCATAAACGAGGATCTCGGAGTAGGATTTCCAGACCGTGCGGATCGGCCCCTTGGTTTGCCCGAGGTCCGGCAGGCTGTCGCCGATCAGGGCCATGCGTTCCGGAAGGACAAAGGCGTAGAGCTTGTTTTCGCCGGGAGTTTCGGGGCGGGCGATCCTGAATTTCAGACCTGCCTCAGGAAGGACCACCGCGCCGCCGGCATGAACAAGTGAGCGCGGCAGTTCCTCAACTTCGCAAGGAAACAGGCAGTTGACGACGCCGGCGGGGTCCAGGTCGAACACCCAGAGGCGTCCGGCGAGATCTGCGGAAATCCTTATGGAGACGAAGTCACCGTCGTCGAACACGGTCTGGCCGTCATTGATCGTCACGCCGACCTTGCCTTCTGCGGGCGTCAGGGTGGCGGCAAGGTTCTCAAGGCCCGCCTTGGTCATGAAGATCGTCTTTTCCGGTTTTGCGTCGAC
Organism: Hyphomonas sp.; assembly: GCF_041398385.1. GTDB lineage: Bacteria > Pseudomonadota > Alphaproteobacteria > Caulobacterales > Hyphomonadaceae > Hyphomonas. The sequence continues at coordinate 266,530 of NZ_JAWKUW010000004.1, read as the reverse complement.
AAATTTCGCGCCCGTACCGGCGTTTTCGATGAAGCTTCTGAAGCCTGACACACGCGTATAGACGGCGGGGGCCCGACGCACGCCGCAGCTCTCGCCATGACTCACAATGCCGATCAGGTAGACGCGTCCGGCGAAATCGCGGGCGACCAGCGGCCCGCCGCTGTCACCCTGGCAGGAGTCGACGATGCCGCTGTCATATCCGGCGCAGATCATGGTCGCTGCATCATACGCTTCGACGTCGTATTCGTCGCGACAAGCCTTGGCATTGCGGGTCGGGATCATGGCGTTGCGCAAGCGGTCCGTGTAGGCGCGGAATCTGCCCTCTTCGGACGTAAAGTCGCCGAGGTCGCCGCGGAACATGTCGGTCTTGCCGAATCCGGCGAAATAGGCGGCGCCAAAGAAGCGGTCCACGTCGGATGATGTGCCCGCAGAGAGACGCACGACATCGCCCGCCCATGGCCGGTCGAGCTTTACTAGCGCAATGTCGTTGACCGGCACCTGGGCGTCGCCTGCGCGGGCATAGTCCGGTGCGATGATGATGTCGGTCGCGGCGTAAACGTCAGAGGCCATGACACTCTTCAGGTCCTTCTGGCCAAGGACGATCTGCATGGGGCCGGAACCGGGCCGCTCCCAGGTGCCGGTCGCTGCGTTTCGGGTCGCGCCTTCAACGCAATGTGCCGCTGTCAGTACCCAATCCGCCGAAATCGCGCTGCCGCCGCAGTCATAGGTGATGACGCCGTCGCGCGTGCCACGGATGGCCGCGAAAAATGGCCAGTCATTCGCTTTCGCGATTTCCGTGTTGAGGCCCTTTGTGGCCTCTGTGTTACCCATCGGTTCGACGGTGAAATCGGTGCGGGCCCAGTCGTCGTTTTCGAACGGCGCTTCGTCCTGGTCCGCAGCAGCGGGAACGGCACTGCAACTCGCCATCAGGATGGTGGAGAGACCGACGATAACGGCTCTCAGAATGGCATGTTTCCGGCGAACGCGGTGTCTGACCTGATCCATGGCGAAACCTTACCAATCCGGCGCGTCCTGACCAGTGCCGAAGTACTGTTCGTCGCCGATAGCCCGGCTGCTTCATCGCGCCTTGAAGCGGCCTGGGCGGCGTTCGGCGACGGCAAGGATGCCCTCGGCATGGTCTTCCGTCGGCCGCAAGAGCCATTGTTCGGCATGCTCCAGATCGAGCGTCGCCTGTACATCTTCATACAGGCCACGGCGCAGCGTGCGGCGCGTAGCCATGACGCCGAGCGGCCCGCCTTCCGCAATTTCAGCCGCCAGCCGGAGCGCCGTGTTGCGCAACTGATCCTGCGGGACAAGCTGGTCGACCAGGCCCCAGTCCAGGGCCTCCTCGCCCTTGATGCGCCGCGCTGTGAGCAACATCAGGCTGGCTTTCTGGGCGCCGAGAAGGCGGGGGAGCGTCGTACTGAGACCGAATCCGGGATGAAAGGCCAGTTGCGTGAAATTCGCAACGAAGCGCGCTTCAGGGGCCGCAATGCGGAAATCTGCAAAGACTGCGAGCCCGAGCCCCGCACCAACAGCGGCGCCCTGCACAGCGGCGACCACCGGCTTTTTCGATTGATACAGTCTCAACGCCTCGTTGTAGAATTCCCTGACGGGGTCGTCACCCGATCCACCGACGCCGCCGCCTTCTGCCTGCACGAGATCCGCGCCAGCGCAGAAGGGTTTGCCGTCAGAGGCAAGAACGATGGACCGGCAGTCGGTGTCGTCGTCCAGAGACAGCAGGGTATCGGCAATGTCGCGCAGAAGCGCGACGGTCGCGTGATTGTTCGGCGGGTTCGTGAAGACCAGTTCGCGGACATGGCCATGCGCGTTGAGGGTCAGGGTGTGGGTCAAATCATTCGTCCGTTGCTGTTCGGGAGTCGCAGGCAGAACGCCACAAGCCGCGGCAAGGTACAAGGCATCAGCGGGTGACAAGGGTGGGCGATCTGTCCTATTCAAATTCTGAGGTAGGGGTGCCCCGCGGTTGCGTTGGCGCGCCGGGGAGGCTTTGGCATGACCAGAACAGGCAAGCGCGGGGGAGCTGACGCGGACGCAGAAACCTATTGGATCCTGCGGCAGGACCAGCTTGAGGTGCTCGCGTCGACTGTGCGGTCGGACATTATCGACCATTTAGTCGGTCGTGGTCCCATGTCGATCAAGCAACTGGCCGCTTCGCTCGGGCGCCAGCCCTCGTCGATCTACTACCACATGGAGATGCTGCAGAAAGTCGGCCTGATCGTGGAGGCCGGCACACAGGTATCCAATCGCCGGACCGAAGTGCTTTACCAGACGCCGGCGCCCCGGATCCGGATGAAGAAGGCCATCAGGAACCCGGACAATCATGAGCTGATCGGAAAAATGGTCGGCGTGCTGAACCGGCAGTCGCAACGCGATTTCGAGCAGGGGCTGATGCATCCCGCCATGCAATCCGAAGGGCCGCACCGCAATCTTGGCTTCTTCCGCCTCATCAACCGGCCGAGCCCGGAATCTCTTGAAGAAATCAATGGCCACCTCGACCGGATTGCAGAAATTCTCTGGGAAGAGCGGGACATGAGCCAGCCGCTGGTGGCGCTGGCGTGGACACTGGCGCCGCTGCCCGACCAGGAAGACGGCGGCTGAAATCACGAATTCGGGATCGCTTCCGGTTGGCTTTCGGGTCGACAGATAGCGGTAACATTTCTATCCTTCGCGTCTTGCACCGCAAAAAATTCAGGTGCGGGCGAGGGAGGACTCCATGAAACAGAGATGGTTGGCACTGGCTGTCATATTTGGCCTTGGCGCGTGCCAGGCGGTGGCGCCGGCGCAGGTTCAGACACCTGAAATCGCAGAGGAGGCCAGCCAGCTGATGCCGGTTGCTGGGATGCAGGGCCGGATCGACACCATGCTAGCAGGCATGGTGCAGCGAGGCGAATTGGCTGGCGGTTCTGCACTTGTCTGGGTCGACGGACAGGAAGTCTATTTCGGTGCGTTCGGCATGGCCGACAAGGAAGCCGGTCACGCGATGGACCGTGAGACACTGGTCAGGATCTATTCCATGACCAAGCCACTCACCGGCGTTGCCCTGATGACGCTGTATGAACAGGGGCTGTTCCAGCTCGATGATCCGTTGGCAAAGTATTTTCCGGAGTTCGCGGACGTCAAGGTTTATGCCGGGCTGGATGAGGCCGGTGAACCGGAGCTGGAGGCGCCGGCCCGGGCGCCGCTTGTCATTGACATCATGCGCCACACAGCCGGTTTTTCCGGGATTGTCGACGACGAGACCATGGTTGGCGACATGTATCGCGCAAGCAATCCGATGGCGCTCGATAAATCGCTTCAGGAAATGATTGTCGGTATGGCGGAGATCCCGCTGCTCTATCAGCCCGGCGACCGCTGGCTGTACGGCCCGTCGGTCGATGTTCAGGCGGCCCTTGTCGAGCGGCTTTCTGGAAAGCCCTTCGCCGAATACCTGAAGGAGACTGTGCTGGACCCACTCGGCATGAGCGAGACGGACTATTACGTGCCAGAGTCTGAGCGTGGCCGTCTTGCGCAAGTCTACGAGGTCAAAGACGACGGGACGCTGGTGCCGGATCCCTCGAACGATCAGGGTATGCAGCTGCCCTACGCGCGTTATCGCATGTCACCTGGCGGATACGGCATCGTGACAACCATCGACGATTATATGAGGTTCGCCCGGATGCTTCTGAACGGGGGCGAGCTGGATGGCGCACGTATCCTGAAGCCCGAAACAGTCGCGCTGATGGCGCGCGATCACTTGCCCGAAACGGTTGGTGACCGCTCGTGGTTGCCATCGAAAGGGCAGGTCGGGTTCGGACTGGATTTCGCCGTGAGGGTTGCGCCGCCCGCCGAAGCGGCAGAGAATTATGGTGTGCCGGGCGAGTTCTTCTGGGATGGAAAGGCAAGCACGCTGTTCTGGGTCGATCCTGCGAACAGGCTGACCGCCGTGCTTTTCGTTCAGTTCGTGCCGTTCAACGCTGTGCCGGCGCATTATAATTTCCGGAATGCCGTTTATGGCGTCCGCGATTCCGGCGCTGGAGGATAATGATGGTACGCTCCCTTGTTCCGCTCCTTTCGGTGGCACTGGCTTGTTTGCTCAGCGCCTGCGCAGCGGAGGGCAACAATGTGGGGAATGTGCCTCTGGAAGTCGGCCCTGCAATCGAGCTGCCGGGCCGTGAAGATGCGGCTTCGCGGGAGCAGTGGGAACAGGAAATTGCGCCTGTCCTCAAGCAAGCCGTTCAGGACATCGAGTATGGCCGCTTCCCGGCGCTGGAGCCGGTGGAGGTCGTCGGACATACTTTGCTGGACGCGTCGGATGTGGCTGGAGCCGCTGAGTTCGATGATGTGCGCCTGAAGCTGGGTCGTCTGGGAAAAGAATTCAGCGTGACTTTCATGCTGCCGGAAGGCGAGGGCCCGTTTCCGACGGTGGTCCAGATAAGCTTTTGCGGCAACAAGGCAGCCTTTGGCGGGCGTGAGGGCGTTTTCGAACCTTCCGGCCTTCCCGAATTCTGCAAGAACATGGATCTTTCGCCGACCACGGATGCGGATCCATATCTCAGAACACTGCCTGTCGAGATGTTGCTATCTCGCGGTTACGCCGTCGTGTCGGTGACCCCGAGCGAGGTCATTCCGGATTACATGGAAGGCGCGATGCCGGTGCTCGAAAAGCTTGCTGGCAGCGGGCCGGACTCTTCGCGGACTGGCACGATCGCGGCTTGGGCATGGGTCGTGTCGCGCGCGATGGATTATCTTGATACGGACAACCGCTTCGATCCGGCACGCACGGCGCTGGTAGGGCACTCGCGCAATGGCAAGGCAGCGATGGCTGCCGCGATCTTCGATCCGCGAATCGATCTCGTCTGGCTGCACCAGTCAGGCACTGCGGGGGCGACCTTGTTCAGCAGTCAGGAAGGCGAGTCGATCGAGAACATTACGGGCGGCTTCCCGCATTGGCTGGCGCCGCATCTGAGAAGCTACCACGGAAGAGATAGCGCGTTGCCATTCGATCAGGATGATGCGCTTGCACTCATCGCACCGAGGCCGATTCTCGTCGGGGCCGCCTATGACGACACCTGGGCTGGCCCCGAAGGCGCCTTCGAGGCACTGCAGGGCGCAGCGACCGTCTACGAATTGTATGACGCGGGACAGGTGAAGCTGCCCTCCATGAGTGAACCTGACCTATCCAGCCCGCTGGCTTATTTCATCCGGAGTGGTCGTCACGGAACCACCCAGTCGGACTGGACGATCTTTGCGGATTTCCTTGATGTTCATTTCAAGGATGCGCCCGCGCGCGAACCTGCGGCGACGCCTTTCAGGATGGCCCTGCTGCCGGGCCGGGTCGACCTGACCCTCAATGGCAGCCCGGTCCTGAGCTATAATATGAAGGCGCCAGAGGGGCAGCCTCCCTCGCACGCCAATTATATCCATCCGGTGTTCGCTCCGTCTGGCACCATGATCACCGAGGATGCGCCGGTCGATCATCCGCACCACCGGGGCCTGTTCACCGCATGGCGTCATATTTTCTCCGGCGACCGGGATCTCGGGGATGCCTGGGAAGGCCGCGATGTGACTTACAAGGGGCACGTCTGGTACTCTGACATGTCCAATCCGAAACAAGCCGAATTCCGGGTTTGGACAGACTGGATTTCCCACACCGGGGAAAAGCCGGAAGCGATCCTGCGTGACAACACGGCTGTCGTGGTGACAGATTTCGGGCCCGGCGTGCTCAAGATTTACCAGCGGACTGCGCTTGAACCCAAAGTGCCGGATCTGGTGTTCAAGGGCGAAGACCCCATGAAAGGATATGGCGGGGCGAGCTTCAGGCTGGGCCACGCTGACACAATGACCATCACGGACAAGGGCGAGCCGGTTGAGGCGACCGAAGCACAAATTGATACATCGGGTTGGTTGAGCTTCAATTGGCCCGAGCGAGGCGAAGGTTGGCCTGCATCGATTGAAATTCGTTGCTATGCCAATGGAGAGATTGTCCGCTCATGGATTGTTCGCCAGTGGGAGAGTGCGCAGAACTGCACCGTGCCCGGTGTTGGAACGTACGGGTTCCAGGGTCAGGAAGAACTGGTCCTTGAAAGCTACGTCACGATCCATCAGGACTGATCGTCAATTCGCCGGATAACTTCCATCATGGCGCGGCCATTGTGATAGCAGGCTTTCCAGGGGCCGGCCCACCATGGCTCAATGGGGCCGTCCGATAAGGCATTCGAGCGCCATTCGCCTTCCGGGGCGATTATGTGCCCTTTGATGAAAGCCCAGCATTTGAGCGCAGCGTCGGCGTATTTTACGTCGCCGGTGATTTCATAGGCGTTCGTGAACCCCACGAGCGCTTCTGCCTGCACCCACCAAACGCTCGAACATTCTATTCTCCCGTCGACTTTCAGCCGTTCGTCATAGACCTGTCCGAGCTGGCCGGTGCCGTGTTCCAGGACGGATTCCGCGAGACCGATCGCTGCGCTCCGTGCACGCACTTTGAGTTCGTCTTCGCCGAGCACGTCGGCGGCTTCGCAGATCAGCCAGCTTGCTTCAATCTCATGGCCGAACGAGGTTGCAGTGGACTCGTCGATCCAGTCATCGGTGAGAAACATCGCAAGTGTTTCCCTGTCCGGGCTAACAATCTTGTCCAGGAATATCCCGAGTGCATGTCGCAAGTGCGCCAGGACGGGTTCGGACCTGTCTGACCGGGCCAGTTCGGTGAAGGCTTCGACAATGTGGAGGTGCGTGTTCATCGTTTTGGGCGAAGCGGGTTCCTTCTCGCTCAGCCTGTGATCGGCGAGTGGGGACCAGTCACGTGAAAGCGCTTCGCGATAGCCGCCATGTACAGGGTCGCGGAAACGTTCATCCAGCAAATGCGCTATTTGCTGAGCCGCGCTGAGGGATTTGCGGCAGCGCGACATACGATGGTGCATCGCCAGGGCGTAGAGGCCAAAAGCCTGTGCGTAAGCGTGCTTGCGTCCATCTTGTATTTCGCCCGACGGAGTTGTGGACCAGACGACCCCGCCATGTCCAGGATCAACAAAAACGTTCAGGAACCACGCTGCGGCTCTGTCAGCGTGCGCGCGGTAAGACTCTTTGCCGGGGAACAGGGATAAAGTACTGAAGAACCACAGTATCCTGGCGATGAGAATGGCTGAGACGGGTTCGGCAGGATCGGGTGTGCCGTCCAGGAAGACTTTTCCGTGGTAGCCGCCTTCGGCGCGTTCAGCATGACAGCCCCACCACCTTCCGATCCTGTCCAGTTCGGCGGCACATTCCATCCGGAGACGGATGAGATCCTTCGGGATCATGGCCGGTTGGCAGTCGTAGAGTGTCTGTTGGCCTCGATCAGGGCGATTCGCTGTTCGACGCAGGCGCGGCTGGTCAGAGGGTCTTCCGGCGTATTGAGGCAATAGTCGACAAGTTGCGCGACGCTGGTCGTCGCAACATGAAGCCGGGTATCGGACGATGCATAGTAGATGAATACGTCGCCATCCGGCGCCACCGTCCATCCATTGCAGAAGACGACATTGGAAACATCTCCGGTCCGCTCCGGCCCTTCGGGGGCGATCAGATGGCCGCCGGGCCGGTGGGTGATGTTCCACGGCGCGTTCAGATCGGTCACGAACATGTAGAGGACGTAGCGCAAGCCTGCAGCCGTGTTCCTGACCCCATGCGCGAGATGCAGCCATCCGGCGGGCGTCTTGAGTGGCGCTGGACCCTGCCCGTTCTTCAGCTCCTTGATCGTGTGATAGATCTTCGGATCGACGATGCTTTCGTCGTCAATGACGGCGTCTGCCATGTCTTCGCAGAGCCCCCAGCCAATGCCTCCGCCGCCGCCGACGGTGATGAATCCATCCTGCGGGCGTGTATAAAGTCCGTACTTGCCGGCGACGAATTCGGGGTGAAGCACGACGTTCCGCTGTTGGCCGCTTTGTGTGCGCAGGTCGGGCAGCCGTTCCCAGTCCTTCAGATTGCGGGTGCGCACGATCCCGCACTGTGCGATCGCGGCGGAGGTGTCCTCCATTCGCACGGTATCTTTCCGTTCAGTGCAGAACAGCCCATAGATCCATCCATCTTCATGAGCGGTCAGGCGCATGTCATAGACGTTTGTGTCCGGATCATCCGTCTGGGGCAGGCGCACGGGTGTTTCGAAAAATTCGAATCCGTCGACGCCGGTATCGCTCTGGGCAAGGGCGAAGAATGATTTTCTGTCTGCGCCTTCGACCCTGAGAGCGAGGACGTGCTTTCCGTTGTGGTAGAGCGCTCCCGCATTGAACACCGCGTTGATGCCGAGGCGTTCCATCATCCAGGGGTTGGATGCGGGATCGAGGTCGTATCTCCAGTTCAACGGAATATGACCGGACGTGACCACAGGATCGGACCAGCGCTGGAAAATTCCGTTGGAGAGACCTGCCTCCGAGTTTTTCTGGCTGGTCAGTCGTGTGTGCGCGTCCCGCAGACGGTTCAGCCGGTCGATTGCGAGTTCGTGCGGGGCGGTTCTGAGGGCGTTCATTGTTCGCTCAACTCCAGAAGGGATGACGGGCATTCCGGTCGGTTTGCTGCTGGTCCTGGAACTCTCCCGGCGATGCTACGGCGCAAGGCGATGGGCATGTCGTCCAGTGCTTTGACGCGGGGTTGTGCAAAAAATGCCTTCACGTCGCCCTCGGAATTGCAGGACGAGCAGTCCCATGTCTGTACCCAATCCGCATTGAGAAATTCACCGCCCCAGGCGAGCACCCAGGCGGGGCGCGCAGCGTCTAGGACTGAAGGCGCAGGCAGTTTCCCGACCTCCGTAAAGGCGAAGGGGGCCTCCGGTGCAAGCCGTCGCAATTCAGGCAATGCCGCAGTGTAGTTCGGCGACTGGTTGGAACTTTCGTAAACGTCTGTGCCCACCACATCGGGCTTGTGCCGGCGCGGCCAGTATTGCGCAGCGCGCTCGGCGTCGCGGTCGCCGCTCCAAACCCAGATCAGGTTGTTCAGTCCGTGCACGCCGACGAGTTCGTCGTAGAGTGCATCCCAAAGTTCAGGGAACGCCGCCTTTTGCCCCCACCAGAACCAATCGCCCGTCATCTCATGATAGGGACGGAAGAGAATTGGAATTCCCTCTGCCTGAAGTCGCTTCAGTGTCTCTGCTGTTGCCGCCACGTCGGCGCGCCACAGGGCGTTTTCCCGGGTGCCGGGCGTCAGCATCCTTTCGAACTCATCGTCACGCATGGGCGTCTTGGAGCAATCATAGAACTCTCCGCGCGGGCAGACTTTCAGGGGATTTCGCTGGTGCCAGGCGAGCGTGACGAGTCCGCCACGCCGGGCGTGTGCCCGTGCATGCGCAACAAGGGCGTCATCATATCCGTCATAGGTTGCGGCAAACATCAGTTCGAGGCCGAGGATCGCCGGTTCCTTTCCGGTCATCGACACCAGCCGGTCCATGGAATCGCAGGCGATGGACACTTCGTATTCGTTGACCTGCGTACCTGCGAGCAACTCGCCCCTCGATGAGAGGTCTGTAAGGTAGGACAGGACTTCTTCGCGGGGAATCTCGCGGCCACCGGCGCCTATCTCATGGAAAAGGCCCTGTATGAGCGCGCAGCCAGTCATGAGGCTGGCCATGCCCATGGCTGCCAGCGTCCGCAATAAGGCTCGTGATCGCCCGATTTCCATACGGATCCTATCTCCCCGGTGGGCATACTTCCTTCGCTGTGCCCTTGCGCCAGCGGGACCACTATGTAACCGATTACAGTCCGCCTCAAGGAGGTCTGTTGCGAAGGCATGTCGGGAAGAGTGTTCAATTCAGCTTGGCTGCTCGCGGTGCTTTTGGCCGTTGGCAGCTGTTCGCTGATTCCGCGGGGATGGTTCGCAGCCAACCGGCACAGCGGCTTTGTCACGGTCGAGGACTCCCGGTTTTGTCTCGATCAGGCACCTTACAGATTTGTCGGCTCAAATCTCTGGTATGGCGCTTATATCGCCGCGCCGGGCAAAACCGGGGATATGGAGCGGCTCAGACGGGAGCTTGACGTCCTCAAGGCGCTTGGCGTCACAAATTTGCGCATCCTCGGCGCCTCCGAGGAAAGTCCCATGAAGAATTCGCTGAAGCCGGCGTTTCACGATACCGAGGGCCGAATGAATGAAGACTTGTTGACGGGGCTCGACAGGCTGCTCGACGAGATGGCGAAACGCGACATGAAGGCGGTGATCTATCTCAACAATTTCTGGGAATGGTCGGGCGGCATGGGCACATATCTCTCATGGGTCAATGGCGGACACTATGTTGACCTGGGCGATCCGGACCATCCATGGCCGGAATTCCCGTTGTTCAATATGCGCTTCTATGAAAATGACGCGGCGAACGAGATTTATATTGATTATGTCCGCGCACTGGTGGTGCGTGTGAATTCCGTGAACGGACGGGCTTACCGGGACGATCCGACAATAATGGCCTGGCAACTCGCAAATGAGCCGCGCCCCGGCTACAGCACCGAGCCGGGACTGGCCGTTCTGGAGGCCTACTACAAATGGATTGAAGACACGTCTTCATTCATTAAATCGCTGGACCCCAACCATCTGGTCTCGACCGGCAGTGAAGGTGTGGTCGGCTGTGCCGACAACGCGGCCTGCTATATTGAGGCCCACAACGCCCCAGCAATCGACTATCTGACATTCCACATGTGGCCCAAGAACTGGAGCTGGATCAACGGAGACGACGTGCAAGGGAGTCTGGGGAACGTTGAGGGGCGCGCGATGGAGTATATGGCAAGCCATATCTCCATGGCGGAGCGTCTCAACAAGCCCCTCGTGCTCGAAGAATTTGGATTTCCAAGGGATGACGGGGCGCTGCAAGTGGCATCCTCTGTGGATGCGCGGGATGGCTTTTTCCGCATAATTTTCAGGGAGCTGGAGCGGGATGTGGCTCTCGGAGGTCCGTTTTCAGGAACGAATTTCTGGACCTGGGGTGGGGAAGGGAGGGCCGAACATGCAGACTTCCTGTGGCAAATGGAGGACGTGTCCTATACCGGTGATCCGCCGCAGGAGCCGCAGGGGTTGAACTCGGTTTTCGATCGGGACCGCACGACGCTTGCGCTCCTGAAACAGCATGGCCGCGAACTCAATCGGCTCGGTAAGAACCAATCGGCTTGTGGCCAGCGCGAGTAGGCTAGGTAAGTCTTCGCGCACTCGATCTGATAACGAGTTCTGTACTCAGTGTCTGTTGAGCGTCGCCGGTGATCTCGCCGCGCAGCAGGTTGCTCATCAGCGTCATGGCAACTTCGCCGATCCGTTCGGCGGGCTGCATCACGGTCGTAAGCGGCGGCGTGCAATATTTCCCGAAGTCGATATTGTCAAAGCCGGTGACGGAGAGATCATCTGGAAGGCTCATCCCCAGATCCTGAGCCGTTCGGATCGCGCCAATCGCGATCTCATCGCTCATTGTGAAGAGGGCCGTGAGGTCGCGGTTACGCGACAGGAGGCGCAATGCGGACTGTGCGCCACCTGCCATTGAGTATGGGCCGTACTCGACAAGACCCTCATTGAACGGAACATCGAAAGACTTGAGCGCGCTGCGAAAACCTCTCAGGCGCTCGGCCGTCACGTGCCGGTCTTTCAGGCCCGCGAGCACGCCGATCTTCCGGTGGCCCAGTGCCAGCAGGTAAGTGGCCATCGCCTCTGCGGCGCTGAAATTGTTGATCTGGACCGTCGGATAGTGCATCGGGTGCACCGTTTCGACGGCCTGGACAAAGGGAATGCGGCCCGCTTCAAGGTCAGGCGCCAGATCCGTGAGGCGGCGCTCGCCGAGCTGGATCACACCGTCGGCGCGATGCGTTTCCACCATTTCCAGGCCGGCCCGCTCGATTTCAGGATCATCCTTGGTGTCGGACACCAGGAGGTAATAATTGTTCTCCACGGCGATGCGTTCGATGCCGGAGACAATTCTCGCAAACAGGACGTTCGCAACATCAGGCACCAGAACAAGCACTGAATTGGTGCGCTTGACCCGGAAAACCTGCGCAAGGGAATTTGGCTTGTAATTCAGCTCTTCAGCAGCTTTCAGCACGCGTTGCAGCGTGTCCTTGGACAGTTTCCCGGGGTCTGAAAATGCCCGGGAAACGGTCGCGGGTGACACGCCGGCGCGTTTCGAAACGTCTCGAATCTGAGCCATTTAATACAGGTTCCGCCATTTCTGGTGCTGCAGTTGCATTCGGCCCGGCATACGCAAGGCGGATGCCATGAATGAGGCGTATCATCCAGTCGGGCACCGATTCAAGCGCTTGCAATGAAACCGTTTGTATTGGAATACTCAGGCGTGGTTCCGTGAGAGGATCAGCAGGCTCCGGCCCTGGCCGGGGGAAGAAGGGGAAGCGCTGGACGAATGCCAGCAACGCCCCACATTTGTGGAGGCGTTCGCGCATGAGTCTGCATCCGATAGATAGCGCTATCATTTTTATCTACATCGCGATTACGCTCTTCCTGGGGCTGTGGATTTCCAACAAGGCGTCGAAAGGGCTGCGCAGCTACTTCCTTGGTGGCAACCAGCTGCCCTGGTATGCGCTGGGCCTGTCAAATGCCTCTGGCATGTTCGACGTGGCCGGTACGATGTGGATTGTGTCGCTGCTGTTCGTCTACGGCCTGAAAAGCATCTGGATTCCTTGGCTCTGGCCGGTCTTCAATCAGGTCTTCCTGATGATCTTCCTTTCGATCTGGATGCGCCGGTCGGGCGTGATGACCGGGGCAGAGTGGATCACATTCCGATTCGGCGACGGGCCTGCTGCGCGCCTCAGCCACCTGGTTGTGGTCATCTTTGCCCTGATCATGGTTCTGGCCTACATGGCTTATGGCTTCCTCGGGATCGGCAAACTTGCCGCCCAGTTCCTCCCGCTCGATCTTGCGCACCTTTTCCATCTGCAGGTCTTTGTCCCAGCCGATGTCGCCGCAAATCCCGGCGGTGTGGCGTATGCCGCAGCGATGGCATCGCTGAATGAGAAGGCCTATGGCGCCTTGATCGTCTTCCTGACGGCCGCCTATGTCATCAAGGGCGGCATGTATTCCGTTGTTTTTACCGAAGTGATGCAGTTCACCGTGATGACGATCGCCTCAATTGGTATCGCGATTGTGGCCATGGCGCATGTATCGCCCGAAGCGCTGCGCGCCGCGATTCCGGATGGATGGACCAATCCGTTCTTCGGATTGAAGCTTGACCTCGACTGGTCGCAGGTCTTGCCCTCGGCCAACGACAAGATCGCCCAGGAAGGCTATTCGCTGTTCGGCATCTTCTTCATGCTTGTGCTGCTCAAGGGCATCTTCACATCGCTGGCAGGGCCCGCGCCGAACTATGACATGCAGCGCATTCTGTCAGCGCGCTCGCCGGTCGAGGCCGCCAAAATGAGCGGGATCGTCAGCCTAGTGCTGAACTTCCCGCGCTATCTGATGATCGCAGGCCTTACCATTCTGGCTCTGGGTCTATTTCAGCCCGGAACTGAAGGCGATGGGCGCGGATGCCGACTATGAAGCGATCCTTCCGTTTGCCCTGAGGGAGTTCATTCCGGTTGGATTGCTCGGATTGGCGCTGGCGGGCCTGCTTGCGGCCTTCATGTCGAGCTTTGCCGCACCGCTGAACGCCGCGCCAGCTTATGTCGTCAATGACATCTACCGCAAATACATCAAGCCCGACGCGCCGGAGAGAACATACCTGCGTCTGTCCTACGTTGTTTCTATCATCTTTGTGCTGATTGGCACATTCGTGGGCCTGTTCCTGACCAGTATAGACAGTTTCGTGAACTGGATCACGGCGGGTCTCTATGGCGGTTACACCGCGGCGAATGTCGTGAAATGGTACTGGTGGCGCATGAACGGGTACGGCTATTTCTGGGGCATGCTGGCGGGGATTGTGTTTGCCCTATTGCTGGGCATGCCGCAGGCACAATTGCTCGCCATCGGAATTCCAGCCTGGCTGCTCAACCCGCTTAATGCGTTTCCGTTTTTCTTCCTGGCGTGCATTCTCGCCGTCGTCATCGGATCGCTGACGACCGAGCCGACCGACATGGCAACCCTCGGGAAATTCTACCTCCGCACCCGGCCCTGGGGCATATGGCGGCCCGTTCGCGAGGCACTTGAGGCAAGCGGGGTTTCGGTCGCTGAGAACCGGGATCTCGCGCGCGACCTTATAAATGTGTCCGTGGGAATTGTGTGGCAGACATCCCTCGTCGCCATGCCCATCTTCCTTGTGATCCGCCATTGGCCCGGATTCGCCCTGTCGCTCCTGACCGTCGTTGTGACCAGCATATTCCTGAAATTCAGCTGGTATGACCGCCTGCGGGATTACCCTGAGGATTACATCCCAGACGAAATCTCAGGCGTTGCCGGCGCCGCGAAATCCTGACCGGGTTGGGTGGTATGGATACGTGTGCTGACAGTTTCGCGCTCTTGAATCTGGAGGAATGGCCAGCGCCGAATAGGCCGCTTGCGCCGGACGCCGCGCTCGAAACGCGGATAGATGCAATTCTGGACGGGATGACCCTCGCGCAAAAAGTCGGTCAGGTGGTGCAGGCCGACATTGCATCTGTCACACCCGAAGAGGTGCAGGCTTACCATCTGGGATCCGTTCTTAATGGAGGGAACTCCGCGCCGGACGGGCGCATGCAGGCCGCGCCGGAAGAGTGGCTAAAGCTGGCCGATGCTTTCTGGAATGCTTCCATGGCGCCCGGTGGCGCGGGCATCCCCTGCATGTGGGGGACGGACGCTGTCCATGGCAACAACAATGTCGTGGGGGCAACCATCTTCCCACACAATGTCGGGCTTGGTGCGACGGGCGATGAAGACCTGATCGAGCGCATCGGCCGGGCGACTGCGCTGGAAATGCGCGCAACCGGCATGGACTGGACCTTTGCGCCGACACTGGCTGTGACCCGGGATGATCGGTGGGGCAGGGCCTACGAATCCTATTCCGAAGACGCGGAGATTGTCGCGCGGCTGGGCGCGGCACTGGTGCGAGGCCTTCAGGGCACCGCAGGCACCCGCAGCTTTCTCGATGCGGACCATGTCATCGCGACGGCCAAACACTTCCTCGGCGACGGCGGAACGCTTGACGGACGCGACCAGGGTGAAACGTCGGCGTCCGAGCAGCAAATGCGCGACATCCATGCCGCCGGCTACGTCAAGGCGATCGAGGCGGGTGTGCAGGGCATGATGGCATCCTTTTCCAGCTGGCAGGGCCAGAGGATGCACGGCCGTCAGGATTTGCTGACTGACCTCCTCAAGACGCACTGGAAGTTCGACGGCATGGTCGTCGGGGACTGGAACGGCCATGGCCAGTTGCCGGGATGTTCGGAGACGGATTGTCCCGATGCCATGCGGGCAGGGCTCGACATGTACATGGCGCCGGACAGCTGGAAACCGCTGATCGGAAATCTCACGGCTCAGGTTGAGGCAGGGATCATTCCAGCCGCGCGGCTGGACGATGCGGTGCGTCGAATCCTGAGGGTTAAGATTCGCGCGGGGATGCTGGAAGCACCATGCCCGAGCGAGCGCCCGCATGGAGGAGAGTTTGCATTGCTTGGCTGCACCGCGCATGTGCGGCTCGCCGATGAGGCGGTGCGGAAATCTGCCGTCTTGCTCAAGAATGCCGGTGGTGTCGTGCCGATGCGGCCGGACTGCAAAGTGCTCGTTGTCGGACCGGGTGCAGACGATCTCGGAATGGCGTGCGGTGGCTGGTCCCAGTCCTGGCAGGGCGGCGGCCTTCAGAAAGCCGATTACCCTTATGCCGAAACGCTCCTCGAAGGCGTCAGGCGAATTGTGGGGCAGGCGGGTGGTGTCGTTGAATACTCGCAGGATGGCGCATTTTCGGAAAAGCCCGACGTCGCCATCGTTGTCTTTGGCGAGGAACCTTACGCCGAATTCCGGGGCGATCTCGACACGCTGGACTTCTGCCCCGGAGTGGAGCGGCAGGCAAAGCAGCTGCGTGCATTGCGCGAGGCGGGCATCGCCGTTGTCAGCGTGTTCTATTCCGGTCGGCCGCTATGGGTGAATCCGGAACTGAACGCGAGTGACGCCTTCGTCGCTGCGTTCCTGCCGGGCTCGCGGGCTGGGGCTTTGGCCGAGCTTCTTTTCGCCGACGCGGGTGGACAGGTTGTGCATGATTTCTGCGGCCGATTGTCTTTCTCCTGGCCCCGCGATGCCGACCAGTATGTCCTCAATGCCAACGATCCGGACTATGCGCCGCTCTTTCCCATCGGATTCGGACTCGCTGCCGGAAATGTATGCGAACTGGGAGTGCTGCACGAGGAAAGTCGTGCGGTCGCCGCCGATCGTCTGACCGTGTTCGATCAGGGGCGGCTCATCGGCCAATGGGTGTTAAATCTGAGCGATTCCGGCGGAGTTGAGCGATGGGATCATGGTGCACATTCGTCGCCTGAGGGTATTGTCCGGGTTCACCCGGTCGATCATGGGCGCCAGGAAAACGCGATCGCGGTCGAATGGGAAGGCGTCGGCGAGGTGGCGTTTCTGCATGAACCACTGGATCTCGAGCGGGAGAGCAATGCCGACTTTTACCTCCGGATCTTCTTTGCCGCCGAGGCTGGAACGGCCTCTCGGATGCAAGTATCCGTACTGTCGCCCGGGCAGGAGGTTCGCTTCGACCGGCAGCCCCGAAAACTCGATGGCGAGCTGGATGAATATTGCTTCGATGTGTCGTTGAAGCGCGCGGCCGCTCAGGGAGCAGACGTCTCGCAGGTGCAGGGCGTCACGCTGACGTTGCCGGTGCCTGGTTCCATCGTCCTTACAAGGATATCATTTGAGACAATTACCCGCTGAGCGGTGTCAGGGCATCGGTACGCCGCGCCATGCTTCAATGATGTCATAGAAGTCGCGCGCCGATATCTCCAGCTGTGCGGCTGCCGCGGCTTCGCGGATGCGGGCGGGTGTCTGCGTTCCGATAATCGGTATGATATTGGCCTGATGCTTCAGCACGAAGGCAAGCGCCGTCACGGCAGTGCTGACGCTGTATTTGTCCGCCATCGCGTTCAGCGTGGCACTGACGCGCTCTTCCTGCGCGTTGCGTGCGCCACCATCGGCGAGACGGCCGCCGCCGAGGGGCGACCAGGCAAGGCAGGCCGCGGCGGTTTCCGAACACCAGTCGAGCGTGCCATCCGTGATCGAATCCTGGCAGACGGCGGAGAATTCCGGTTGCGTCGATACGAGGGCGGTGTCGAGATGGGCCTGAAGGGCCCGCGTCTGCGCGACGGTGAAATTCGAGACGCCGACATGCTTCACCTTTCCTGATGCAACAAGTGCATTAAGGGCGCGAGCGGTCTCTTCAACGGGGGTTGTCAGGTCGGGCCGGTGAATCTGGTAAAGGTCGATCTGCTCGATACGTAGCCGCCGCAAGGAGGCTTCTGCCGCACCGATGAGATAGGAATAGCTTGAGTCGTAAGGGCGGGGCGGGATGATGCCGCCCTTGGTCGCGATGACCATGCGTTCGCGCAAACTCTTGTCTGCGGCAATCACGTCCCCGAGCACGGCTTCCGCTCCACCGAAACCGCAGGGCTGGCCGAATCCGTAAATGTCTGCCGTATCGATCAGGGTCATGCCTGCATCGAGGGCGGTTTCGATCTTTTCGCGGGCTTCCGCCGGTGTCGATCCTGCAAATCGCCAGCAGCCATAGGCAATCGTGCCGACGGTAAAGGTTCCGAGCCGTGTCTGTCGCATTTTCCCGCCTCTTCTTTGCCGGGGCGGTGTTTGCACCACCTCTGGTGACTTGTTGCCTCAGACGTTGAAGCGGAACAGCATCACATCGCCATCGTGGACAATGTACTCCTTGCCTTCGGAACGCATCTTGCCAGCTTCTTTCGCGCCGACTTCGCCGCCGCACGAGATATAGTCGTCGAATGCGATGGTTTCTGCACGGATGAAGCCTTTTTCAAAATCGCCATGGATGACGCCAGCGGCCTTGGGCGCGGTCCAGCCCTTGCGGATCGTCCAGGCGCGGGCCTCTTTCGGGCCGGCCGTGAAGTAGGTTTGAAGGCCGAGGAGGTCATAGCCTGCATGAATGAGGCGCGTCAGGCCTGGCTCTTCAAGGCCGAGCGTCGCGAGGAATTCGCTCCGGTCCGGTTCGTCCAGCATGGCGAGTTCGGATTCGATCTGTGCCGAAATCACCACCGCGATGGCGCCTTCCACCTTCGCGCGCTCCTCGACCTTTTTCGAATAGTCGTTGCCGGTTGCCGCGCTCGCCTCGTCGACATTGGCGACGAACAGGATCGGCTTGGAGGTCAGCAGCTGGAGCATGTTCCAGGCCTTGATGTCATCCTTCGGGACGGCAGCGCGGCGCGCGGGGCGGCCTTCCTTCAGCTCATTCAGCGCAAGGTCGATCAGCGCCACCTGCGCCTTGGCTTCCTTGTCGCCCGAATTGGCCTTCTTGATTACGTTCTGCTTGCGCTTTTCGAGGCTTTCGAGATCTGCGAGCATCAGCTCGGTCTCGACCACTTCGAAGTCAGCGACCGGGTCGATCGTGCCGCGCACATGGGTGATGTCGTCATTGTCGAAGCAGCGCAGCACGTAAATGATGGCGTCCGTTTCGCGGATATTGGCGAGGAACTTGTTGCCGAGGCCTTCGCCCTGGCTGGCGCCTTCGACGAGGCCGGCGATGTCCACAAAGTTCATGCGCGCCGGAATGATCTCTTTCGAGCCGGCGACCCTCGCCAGTTCGGTCAGGCGCGGTTCCGGAACGGCGACTTCGCCGACATTGGGTTCGATAGTGCAGAACGGATAGTTCGCTGCCTGCGCAGCTGCCGTCTGCGTAAGCGCGTTAAAAAGCGTGGATTTGCCCACATTCGGCAGTCCCACAATCCCGCATTTGAAGCCCATTCCGGCCTCCTTTTTGCATTGAGTCCGGGGCGCAATACCCGCATTCCGGGCGGAAAAACAGGCAGTTTTGTCGCCTGAAAGCGGAATCAGGTGGCCAATAACAGTGCTTTCGCTATGTTTGAGGCCAAATTCGAGGGGACAGGAATGGCCTACGACATTTTTCTCGTTTCGGCACTGGAAGACCGCGACATGGCAAAGCTTGTCGCGCGGCGCCTGCGAGCATTGAAATTCAAGGTCTGGTTCGACCAGAAGCAGACCGATGAGACCTTCGACTCCAAGGACGCACGGAACGCGACGAATTCGCAGTCGATTCTGGTTCTCTGGTCCGAAAACTCGGTGAAAAGCGATTGGGTGCGGGCGGCGGCTTCCGTCGGCCATTCCCGCCCGGATACGCTTGTCCAGGTCGGTCTCGATAAGACCATTCCTTATGAACCGTTCCGCCTCGACCGGCGTTTTTCGATCGAGGGAATGACCTCCCGCAAGACGCCGGAAGGCTTCTACCAGATGGTCGAAGAAATCGGTTCCCGCGACGGCCGGGCGGACCTGCGCGCCTGGATGGGGTTTGGCGCCAAGGATGACGACGAGCGCGATGCCTGGCTTGCCGCACATCCCAATGACCCCCTGGCCGTCGACGCACGGAAGAAGCGGGAAAAGGAACTTGGCAAGAAGCCCGAGCCTGCGCCCGCCGCTGCTGGCGCGGCGACCCTCGCGGCCGCAGCTATCAAATCGTCCGCCTCCAACGGTACGTCCGGAGCACGCAGTGGCGTAGCCGCGGCGATCGCGCGGTCATCCAACGGCGCCCGCGCCGGAACCGTCGTCGCACCTGAGCCGGTGGCTGAAGACATGGGCGTCGGGCGCGTGATGCTCGCGGTCATCGGCGCCGCTATCGCCGGCATCCTCCTGTTCAGCATGATGAAGGGCCGCGACCCTCTGCCGGAGCAGATGCGCTCCGCTCTTCCTGCCGTGGGCAATGCCTACAACATGTCGACGGCGTGCACGCCCGGCACGGTGCCGCGTTCGCTCCTGGAAGTGTTGGAGCCGGGGCCAATCATCAATGATACCGAGCCGACATCAGAGCCCGAACCGGAAGACTGAGCCGGTCTGCGCCTAACCGAACACGGCAATCGTCTGCCGGCCGACCATGACCGGCTCGCCCTTCGCATTCCAGAGGCGCATGGCCTGGCTGGAATAGCCTTGCCGGGCCGTCTGGGCGATATGCTGGGCAAGGAACCAGCCGTCCTGCGTCGTGATCCTGTCGGTCAGGAATTCCGCCATCCAGGTCATCGAGCTGATCTTTGCGGGTTGGGATAGCATCGACATGGCCGCCGGCGGGGGTGTGTCTGCCAGGGCGAGGACCGAAACCGCGTCCATTGGCGCCTGCATGTCCTTGTGACGCAGCCAGAGTGCGATTTCGCCGCTCGTCGCGCCGCTGAGCGGCGGGCCGCCACGGGCAAGGCGGACATTGAAATGCCGCGAGAAGGCGGGCCTGCGCCGGTCATCTGAAAAGAAGGCCGGCGTTTCGTCCGGGGCTGTTACCTCCGGCGCCTTCATGTAGGAAAAGTCGAGCGCGGAGTCCCGGGCAGCTCCGAATGCAAAAATGCACTCTGCGACGACGCCTTCGGCACCAGTCATCCGTACCGAGATGAACGCGGTATTCTTGCCTTCCCGGAGGAGGGTCGGGACCGAGACAAGTTCACCGGAAGAGGGGCCGACAAACGCGACCTGCGCTGAGCGGATCGGCCGGTCGCCCGCCAGAGGCAGGGCAGCTTTCAGGCTGAGGGCCGCCGTCAGGCCGCCATAGGTCGTGCGACCCTGCATCCAGTCTTCCGGCACGGTGACATGGGCGGCGCCAGCTGGATCGAAGATGATCGAGGAAATAAGGTCAGTATAGTCCATGCGGGGTCAATTATCTGTCAGTCCAGTGCGCAGGTTTAGCTGAATTCCTTTTCGGAACCAACCAGTGTCGTTGGGGCAATTGAGGCCCAAAAAGCAAACGCCCCGGCTTGGGGCCGGGGCGCTCGTTTCCTCAGGGAAATCCGGCTAGTGCTGGCTTTCCGGGGTCGTCACGCGCAGGCCGTCGAGTGCATCGCTGACCGTTATCTGGCACGACAGGCGCGAATTGGCCTGCACGTTCTCGGCAAAGTCGAGCATCGACTTTTCCATTTCCTGCTGCTCGCCGACTTTGCCCATGAAAGCTTCGTCCACATAGACGTGGCAGGTCGCGCAGGCGCAGGCGCCGCCGCAATCGGCATCGATGCCGGGGATTGAATTCTTGATAGCGGTTTCCATGACGGACTCGCCATTCTTCGCCTCGACGGTGCGTTCGTTGCCTTCGTGGTCGATATAGGTGATTTTCGGCATCGGTCTTGTTGCTCTCCTTAGGCTGTGGCGGCGGCCGCAGCGATGTCTTTCATGGACGTTGATGTATCCGCAAGCACGCCGGACGCAAGCTTTGCGCCGGACATGATGAGCTTCTTGGATGCGAGGAATTCGGGTGGGCTGTTGACTGCATCGACGGCGATCAGCGTGCCGTTTCTCAGGTAAAAGACCGCGAACTTGCGTGTCTCCGGGTCTCCGCGCACGACCGCTTCGTCATAGCCCTGGTTGAGGCCAGCGATCTGGAGTTTCAGGTCGTACTGGTCGGACCAGAACCACGGGCAGTCCTCAGCGGGGCGGGGCGCACCGAGGATCGCGGCAGCCGCGAGCTTGCCCTGTTCGATTGCGTTGTGGACGCTTTCGAGCCGGCCAGCCCGTCCATAGTGAACCAGCGGACGGCTCGCGCAGTCGCCCGCCGCGAAGATGCGCGGATCCGAGGTGCGCGCATCGCGGTCAGTTGCAATGCCGTTGTCGATGGTGAGGCCGGCGTCCTTGGCGAGTTCGACGTTCGGCAGGATGCCGATACCGACAAGCACGAGGTCCGCAGGCAGCTCCGTCCCGTCGGCCAGCATTGCCGCGGTCACATGACCGTCCTTGCCGGTGAAATGATCGAAGCGTGCGCCGGTCAGGATGGTTACGCCCTGGGCGCGGTGTTCGTTTTCGTAGAACGCGCTCATGATCGGGCTGGTGACGCGCGCAAGCACGCGGTCGGCCATCTCCAGCACGGTCACGTCGAGGCCCATCTGGCGGGCTACGGCAGCGGCTTCGAGGCCGATATAGCCTGCGCCGATGATCACCATTCGCCGCCCGGCGACCATGCTCGGCCGGATTCGCTCGACATCGGCAAGGGTTCGCAGGTCATGGATCCCACCCAAGTCGGCGCCTCTGGCGGGCAGCGCGCGCGGCCGGGAGCCGGTGCAAAGGATCAGCGCGTCATAATTGAGCGTGCCGCCGTGCTCAAGGTGCACGCATTGCGCAGTTCGGTCGATCTGCTCAACCCGCGTCGACAGGATCAGCTCGACCTTGTTGTCTTCATACCAGGCGGCCGGCTTGAAATAGAGCCGCTCCTCCGCGAATTCGCCCTTCATGTAAGCCTTGGAGAGTGGTGGGCGCTGATAGGGCAGGGCCGGCTCGTCGCCGACAAGGGTCAAGCCGCCTTCATAGCCGCCCGAACGCAGCGACTGCACCGCCTGTGCAGCGGCTTGGCCGCCGCCGATCAGGACGATCTGCGTTGCGTCTTTCAGGTCCAATACGGTGCCTCCCCGTAGGTATTTTGTCATTTCGTGACGCATGCGTCACTTTTTAGTAGTTGTATTACGCAGGCTTCCGCGATGCAAGGCAAGCCAAAAGACATGGCAGTATTTCATGCAGCGCAATTATATGCACGACATGACCCTGATTCTGGATTGCCCTGACGAAGCATCGCTGCGCGCGCTCGGCGGGCGGCTGGCCGGATTGCTGAAAGTCGGAGACGTGATTGCGCTGCACGGAGACCTCGGCGCCGGCAAGACGACGTTTTCACGTGGCCTCATCGAAGCCTTTGCGGGCGTCACAGATGTGCCCAGCCCGACCTACACTCTGGTGCAGACCTATGACTCGGGCCCGCTTCCGGTCTGGCATTACGATCTCTACCGCCTTGAAGATACATCAGAATTAGTGGAACTCGGCTGGGATGAAACAGCTGATGGGGTGGCGCTGGTCGAATGGCCGGAGCGCGCCGGCGCAAAGCTGCCGAAATGGCGCCTCGATCTGACGATTGAATTCCTTGGGGAAGGCCGCCGCGTGACACTGGAACCGCACGGCGAAGGCTGGCAGACACGTCTCCATGGGTTCTGAAACCGCTGATCGCTCCCTGGAAATCGCTGCCTTCCTGTCGCAGGCGGGCTGGGGCGATGCATCGCAGTGGCCGCTTGGTCAGGACGCGTCGACGCGCCGGTATATCCGGCTGGTCCATCCGGATGGGCGCAAGGCGCTGTTGATGGATGCGCCCAGAATCGAGGCCGATCCCTGTCCGCCAGACGCAGACGACACGACCCGAAAGTCGATGGGATGGAACGCCTCCACCCGCCTCGCGGCGTCGCGGGTCGATGCCTATGTCCTGATCGCCGATTATCTGCGTCGCCGGGGGTTCCGCGCGCCGGAAGTGTTTGCCCACGATACGGCCCGCGGCTTTGCCCTGATCGAGGATATGGGCGAGGCGCGCGAAATCGCCCGGCAGATTGAGGCGGGCGCGGTCGATGAACTGGAGGCTTACACCCGTGCCGCCGGCATCCTCGCCGAAATTCATGCCGAAGCGCCGCCGACGCTGCTCGAAAAAGGGGATGAGCGCTGGCCCATCCTCGAATTCGACCGGCTGGCGCTGGCATCGAATGCGGACCTTTATGCCGACTGGCTGCGCGCTGAGCGAGGCGGGGAGGCGCTCGATGGCGCCGACCGGCAGGACTGGGAAAAGGTGCGCGACGACCTGATCGCCCAGGCACTGGAATTTCCGCGTACCTTCACGCTCCGCGACTATCACGCCGAGAACCTGCTCTGGCTGGGGGGTGGCGAAATCGGCCTGCTCGATTTTCAGGACGCTGTGCGCGGCTGGGATGCCTGGGATATGGCCATGCTGACGCAGGATGCGCGCCGGGCTGTTTCTCCGGAAGCGGCAGAAGGGGCCGTCCGTCATTATCTCGACCTGACTGGGAAATCGCGCGACGCATTCGACCAGCGCCTTGCCGTGATCGGCGCGCTCAACGCGCTGCGCATCGCAGGCGTATTTTCCAGGCTGCAGCACAGGGATGGCAAACCGCGCTACGGCCAGTTCCAGCCCCGCCAGTTCGCGATCCTGGCGCGCAACCTGGCTCATCCGGCCCTGAAGGACATGCAGGCCTTCGTTCGCCGGACGACGCCGTTTGTCTTTGAGGGGGTGGCATGAGCGTTCCGGTGCCGCATACCGCGATGGTCCTGGCGGCGGGGCTGGGAACACGCATGCGTCCGCTCACGGACGGCCGACCGAAGCCGCTGATCCAAGTCAACGGCAAGGCCCTGATCGATCGGATGCTGGACCCGCTCGTCGCGGCCGGCGTGAAGCGCGCGATCGTCAATGTCCACTACCTTGCCGATCAGGTGGAAGCGCATCTGGCGTCGCGCAATGACATCGAGATCGTGATATCCGATGAGCGCGGAGAAGTACTCGAAACCGGCGGCGCGCTGGCCAAGGCGCGCGCGCTGTTGGGAGACGACCCGATTCTGGTTGCCAACACGGATGCCTTCTGGGCGCCTGCGTCGCCGCAGCCCGTTGAGGCTCTTGCCGCGGCATTTGAGCCGGCACAGATGGACGCCTTGCTCCTGCTGGCCGACACCGGGCGTTCGCTCGGCTTCGACGGCGCAGGCGATTTTTTCCGCGGCGATGATGGAGCGCTGACGCGCCGAGGCGAGGCCATATCGGCGCCCTTCGCTTATTGCGGCCTGCGGATCATTCGGCCGCAACTCTATGACAATGCGCCGGTCGAGCGATTTTCAGCCCTGCGTGTGTGGGATGCGCTCATTCCTGAAAAGCGCTTGCACGGTCTCGTTCTGGACCGGTTTTGGCTGCATGTCGGCGATCCGGGTGCCCTGAAAGATGCGGAGATGTGGCTGACCTGTCATGGCGGATAAGTCTGGCCTGTTCTCACCGGGCCAGTCGCGGGTCTGGACCATTCCTCCCGGTGCGGATTTCCTTCGGGCCTTGGCGGAAGTCCTCGTGGATGAAGCCGGTCTGAAAGATAAGCCGGACGCGCTCGCAGATGCGATCATCTATGTGCCCAACCGGCGGTCCGCCCGAAAGCTCGCGCACGTTCTGTTCGAGGCGGCGGGAGGCAGGCCGATCCTGCCGCCGGACATCCGCACCCTCGGCGATGTTGAAGCAGATGAAGCGCCCTCGGCCGACGCCGCCCGCTCGGGCCTTCCGCCCGCCATGTCGCAGGCGCGGCGCCTTGGCGCGCTGACCTGGCTCGTTCAGGCTTACTACGAGCGTGTCCATGACACTGTGCCACCGGCATCGTCTGCCCTCGCAGCTGCACAGGAATTGAGCCGGTTGATGGAGCAGGCCGCTCACAGTGATGATGTGAAATGGGACAAACTGCCCGGACTGGCGGGCGACACCGAACTTGCAACGCATTGGGAAAAATCCGTCGAATTTCTCGGCATCGTCGCTCAGGCCTGGCCGGCATGGCTGGCTGAAAATGGCGAGGCCGATCCCTTCGAGCGGGACGCGGAAGCGGCAGCGCTGGTGGCGGCGGCGTGGAAAGACGCGCCGCCATCTGCACCAGTGATCATTGCCGGTTCGACCGGCGCGACACCGGCCGGCCGAATCCTGATGCGCGCTGCAATGAATCTGCCAAAAGGCCTGATTGTGCTTCCGGGCCTTGATACGCATGCGGACGAAGGATCCAGGCAGGTGATCGCTGGATCGGTCAGTCATCCTCAGCACATCCTGTTCGAAACGCTGAAAGTGATTGGCGTTATTCCGGAGGATGTTCAGGTCTGGTCGAAGGCGGATTTGTCGGGCCCGGCCAATGCGCGCAGGCGTCTGATCCACGAAGCGCTCGCACCGGCAGAGGCGACGGCGGACTGGCGCAGGACGCTGAAAGACCTCGCGCGGGGGCTCGACATGGTCGATGACGAATTTGCACGGATCGGTCTGTCGGGCCTCTCGGTCATCGAAACGCCGGATGAGTCCGTCGAAGCGGATGTTGCTGCACTCCTTCTGCGGCAGGCTCTGGAAGCGCCGGATGCAACAGCGGCACTCGTCACGCCGGATGCGACGCTGGCACGCCGGGTCAGCGCCGTGCTTAAGCGCTGGGGCGTCGATGTTCCGCCGTCGTCCGGCGCGCCGCTCGGCCAGACGACCGCCGGCAGCCTGATCGGATTGTGCGCACGTTGGGTGCTGGACCCGGCAGACCCGGTGGCATTGAGTGCCGTGCTGAAACATCCTTTTGTCGAAGGATACGCTGCGCAGGGCCAGCTCGATCTTTACTTCCTCCGGGGCGCCCGCAACTGGACGACGCTCGAAGACCTGGAACATTCCATTGAGGAGCGCCGAGAAATCGATCCGTATGGACCGTTTGACGAAGCGGACCAGGCTGAAGCCTCGGCCCTCGTGGGGCGGCTCATGGCAGCATTCGCCGAGACGGGCGCGGACCTGTCGCGATCCGGACTGATGCCAGGCCGCGACATCGCGCAGAAAATCGCTTCGCTGGCAGAGTATGTAAGCCAGACGCCATTTCCTTGGGCTGGTGAAGACGGGCGCGCGGCGACCCAGATGATGGAATATGTCGCTGACCTTGCCGACCATCTGAACCCGATGATGCCTGAGGCGATGGTCTCGATCATCGAAGCGGAAGCCGCCCGGCGCACGGTCAGCGCCGGCGTGGCAGAGCATCCGCGCCTTGCCATCTGGGGCCCGCTCGAAGCACGGCTTCAGTCGGCGACGCATATTATCCTCGCTGGCCTGAATGAAGACGTCTGGCCACAGCGTCCGCCTGCTGATGCGTTCCTGCCGAGACGGTTCCGCGAAGCCATCGGCCTCGGCGATCCGGAAGAGCGCGTCGGCCTGTCTGCGCATGACTTCGCCCAACTCGCCTGCGCGCCGAAAGTCACGCTGCTGCATGCCGCGCGGCGGGACGACGCGCCGGCCGTTGCGTCGCGCTGGGTGTGGCGCCTCAAAACACTTGCACAGGGCGCGCTCGGCGATGCTGCGAAGGAAGTGCTCGCGCCCTCGGACGCGGCGCCGCTCGATTGGGCGCTTGCGCTTCGCAACAGGTCGGCAGGCAAGCTGCCCCCGGATTTTGCCGAGCCCCGGCCGACGCGCCGTGACCCGGATGACTGGCCCGGCAAATTGTCCGTCACCCGCATCGACACATTGCAGCGCGATCCCTATGCGATCTGGGCAGAGCAGGTGCTGGGCCTGAAAACGCTTGAGCCGATGAATGCAGAGCTGGGCCCTGCGCCGCGGGGAACGGCGATCCACAAGGCTATCGAATTGTTCGAACTTGAAGATGCGCCTAAGTCGGCGGCCAGGTTGCAGTCGCTGCTGGCTGCGCGGCTGAGCATGGCGGGCGAGCCTGAACCGATCCTTGCGGCGAGGGGGGCGATCCTCCGGCGCATGGCGGAATGGTATGTCGACTGGCGCGCGAACCGGCTGCTTGATGGCAAGCCGTGGCTGGAAGTCAGCGGTTCCCTCGACTTCGAATTCGACGACACGCCTTTCCGCCTTACAGGTACAGCAGACCGGATCGAACGCAGGCCCGACGGCAGCCTCGTGATCGTCGATTTCAAGACCGGAAATCCGCCTACGGACAAGGAAATCAATGTCGGGCTAAGTCAGCAGATGCCGCTTCAGGCGATGATGGCGGCGCGCGGCGCTTACAAGGATGTACCGGCGGCTGAAGTGTCGGCCCTCGAATATGTGGCGATGAAAGCGAAGCCGGAAGAGCGGCAGGTCGGGCAAAGCAGGGCGCTTCAGGCAACGCCCACTGAGCTCGCCAGGCTGGCAGAAGAGGGCCTCGCGCGCCTCATCCTCGCATATCGCAATGACGACGCGGTGTTCCTTTCGGCCCCGCGCGTACAGTTTGTAAAGTATGACAACGGCTTCAACCGGCTTGCCCGGCGGGCCGAATGGGCCGGCGACACGGATGACGGGGGCGGCGATGAGTGATCCGCTTGCCCCGGTGCTGCCGCCGGACTCTGCCGAATACCGCACGGCTGCTGCAGTCCAGTCACGTGCGGCGGACCCGAAACACTCGGCGTTCGTCATGGCGAATGCCGGCTCCGGCAAGACGAAAGTCCTGATTGATCGCGTAGCGCGGCTTCTGTTGCGCCGCGAAGATGGCAGGCCCGGTGCGCCGCCGGATTCCATTCTCTGCATCACCTACACGAAGGCCGCAGCCAGTGAGATGCTGACGCGCCTTTTCAAGACGCTCGGCGCCTGGTCGGTCATGGATGACGCGCCGCTTCGGCAGAAACTCGCGGTGCTGCAAGACCGGAATATCGAAAGCTACAGGCCTGAAGACCTTGCGAAAGCGCGGGCGCTATTTGCGAGCGCGCTTGAAACGCCGGGCGGCCTGCGGATCGAGACCATCCATGCCTTCTGCGCGCGCGTTCTGCGCCGGTTTCCGCTGGAGGCTGGCGTATTCCCGGGCTTCAGCGAGATTGAGGAGGACGAGGCGCGCCTCCTATGGCATCGCGCGCGAGGCGATGCGGTTCTCGCCGCGCAAACGACCGCCGCTGAACACCTGGATCTTCTCTCCCGCGAAGGTGGCCATGAAGGGGCCATGGTCGCGCTGGATGCGCTGAAGGGGCTGTCGGTCGATGTGCTGAGATTTGCGGCGCATCACGCCGGCGATTTCGGCGCCATGGACCAGAGTCTCCGCGACCGGCTGCAGGCGCCGGAAAACTCCGCGGCGGACCTCATCGCGTTCGCCATGATGGAGGGCTTGCCCGTCGACGCGTTCCGGCAGGCGGCCGATGTGCTGTCATCCGGCAAGAAGACAGATGCCGATACGGCTGCAACGCTGTATGCCCTTCTCGAAACCCGCGATGCGTCGGTCCGCTGGGCGCAGTATCAGTCGATCTTTCAGACGCAGAAGGGCGATCTGCGCGGGAAAAATCCTTACACGAAGGATAGTGCCGCGCTGCTGCCGCTGATCGAGCAGATGTTCCAGACCGTCGGCGGGATGGGTGACGAGACCCTGAAATTCCTCGACCTGAAGGAAAAAGTCATCCGTGCCGAAGCATTCGAGCGTACCTCCGCGATGATCCGCGTCGGGCTGCCGGCGCTGGAAGCATACCGTCAGATGAAGCGAGAGCGTGCCGCACTGGATTTCGACGATCTGATCGAGCATACGCGTCGCCTGCTGACAGAATCCGGCATGGCGGACTGGGTGCTCTACAAGCTCGACGGCGGCCTGACGCATGTCCTGCTGGATGAAGCGCAGGACACCAGCCCGCCGCAATGGGAGTTGATCCGGGCGCTGACAGGCGAGTTCGATGCCGGGCAGGGCGTCGAACGGGCACAGGATCCGCGCACGCTGTTCGTAGTCGGTGACGAAAAACAGTCGATCTATTCCTTCCAGGGGGCAGACCCTTCGCAATTGCTGGCGCAGTTCCAGTCTTTCCATGGCCGCAATCCCGACCTGTTGCGGGAGTCGATGGAAATGTCCTTCCGCTCGGGCCCGGAAATCCTGACCTATGTAGACGAAGTGTGGAACGGCGCGCCGCCCATTCCCAACGCGCCGGCACCTCAGCCTCCCGACACGGCGGATATCGTGCGCCATATGGCGCGGAGGTCGAACCAGCCGGGATGCGTCGATCTCTGGCCGCTGGTGGAGAAGGAGCCTGAGAAGGACGATGATGCATGGGCGCGACCGGTCAATGCGATGCGCTCAAGTTCGCCGGAGGCGAAGCTTGCGCGAAAGGTTGCTGAAGCCGTGCGCGGCATGATCGACGCGCACGAAACCGTTTGGGTTGAGACGGCCGACGGGAAATGGAAACGCCGCGCGATACGCGCCGAAGATGTGCTCATTCTGGTGCGCGGCCGTACAGGCGGCCTGTTCGATGCCATCATCTCCGCCCTCAAGGCAGAAGGGCTGCCGGTTGCGGGTGCCGACCGCTTGCGTCTCTCAGACCATATCGGCGTGCAGGACTGTCTCAACCTTATGCGCTTTGCCGCCCTGCCGGAGCGCGACCTGACGCTGGCCGAAATCCTGCGCGGGCCGTTCTGCGGACTCGTGGATGATGACCGCTACCTGTTCGAACTTGCGCGCGGCAAGCGCCGCCCCCCTCTCTGGCAGCGTGTTCAGGCAAGCGATGACCCGGACGTGAGGGACGCGGCCGCCTTCCTGCGCGGCCTGATTGATCGGGCGCACCTTCCACCCTTCGAGTTCCTGTCTGCCACCCTGGATCTTCCGGGGGCTGACGGATGGACCGGGTGGGAAAAGCTCAATGCGCGGCTGGGCGAGCCGGCACGAGATCCTGTCGAAGCACTGGTGGCAGAGGCGCTGGGCTTCGACGCGACCGAGCCGGCCTCTCTGCAAAGCTTCATCGCGCGGATGGAAGCCGGCGAAGTCGAAATCAAGCGCGACCTGGCAGCGCCCGAGGGAGAAGTCCGGGTGATGACCGTGCATGGCGCGAAAGGCCTGCAGGCGCCGGTCGTCATCCTGCCCGATACGACAAGTGCGCCGAAGCCCTCGGGCGGCAAGATCCATCAGATCCATGACGCCCCGGTCTGGTCGCCGCGGCGCGAAAGCGAACTTCCTGAAGTGACGGCCGCGCGCGTGCTGGCGGACGCCAAAGCCATCGAGGAACACCGGCGTCTCCTATATGTTGCCCTGACGCGGGCGCAGGACCGTCTGATCATCGGTGGGGCCTGGCATGGCGGCCCGACCGGCAACGGCTACGCACCGGGATCATGGTACGATTTGTGCCTCGCTGCCATGAACGTCCTGTCTCCGCCGTCAGGGGACAAAGAGGCGGAGCGGCGCTTTGGAAGTCAGCCGCCAACGGCGCCGCCGGAGGCGGGACAAAATCAGGCCGACACGATCTTGCCGGCGTGGACGCTCCAGCCGGTCACGGATGATACTGGCGTGCGGCGCAGGTTCAGCGCACCGACCAGCCTGCTTGGCCGCGACATGCCGGTCATGGCGCCGTTCGGCGAGGGGCGGGAGGCACGGCTCAAACGCGGCCGGATGATCCACGCCCTGCTACAATACCTGCCGGACCTGCCGCAGGACGACCGCGCCGCCGCCGGCCGGAACTTCCTTGCCCGCGACACGTCGCTGACCGACGAGGCCCGCAGGGAAATGCTTGATGCGGCGATGGGAGTCCTCAATGCGCCTGAAATGGCCGGCGTCTTTGCGCCTGGTGGACGCGCGGAGGCTGCGATCATCGGGTCTTCGCCGCGCTTGCCGGAAGGGGTGGTGATCAATGGCCGCGTCGACCGGCTGGTCATCACGCCGGATGAAGTCCTGATCGTCGACTTCAAGACCGACCAGCCTGCGCCGGACGACGTTTCCGGCGTCGGTTTGTCCTATTTGTTGCAGATGGCGGCCTACTGGGCCGTCCTGAAAGAAGCCTATGACACCCGTACGGTGCGCGCCGCCCTGTGCTGGACGGATGGACCGAGGCTGATGCCGCTGCCGGAGGATTTGTTAATAGACTCACTAAAACGTGCTGACAGTGAGGTTTGACTTGCCCCGTGAGTCCCTATCTAGCAGTCTCCCGTTTGAATGAGCCGAAGGAGCCAAGAATGGCCGCGATCAATGTGACAGACGACGATTTCGACACGATCATCGCCGAAGCAGATGTGCCGGTGGTGGTGGATTTCTGGGCCGAGTGGTGTGGCCCCTGTAAGCAGATGTCGCCGCATCTCGAAGCGGTTGCCGACGAGCTTTCCGGTACGGTCAAGGTCGTGAAGATCAATGTCGACGAAAACCCGGTCGCTGGCTCGCGTTATGGCGTGCGCGGCCTGCCGACGCTGATGATCTTCAAGGAAGGCAAGGTCGCCGCCACGCATCTCGGCGCGATGAGCAAGCAGGCGATTGCCGACTGGGTAAAACAGTCCGCTTGAGCCGGACCTGTCCGGCCTGAATTCAGGCCGGTTCGCTGGTCAGCGACAGGAACACGTCTTCAAGGTCGGGGGTCTCGGTGACGAGATCCCCGATTCCGATTCCGGCGTCCTTGACTTGCTCCAGCAGCCTGCTGATCCCGGTTTCGCTGGTGCGGAAGGTGATCGCGAGGTCGCCTGAGCGCCGGATCGTTGCGTCGAGCGCCCTCAGCGTTTCCGGAACGCTCTCCAGCGGCTGTTTGGGGCTGATCACCAGCGTCTTGTAGTCGAGCCGGGCGAGCAGTTTCGGCGTCGGTTCGCAGGCGACAATCTCGCCATGGTTCACGATGGCGATGGAATCGCACAGCTCCTCGGCCTCTTCCAGATAATGCGTGGTGAGGATGATCGTTGTGCCGCGCGCATGCAGCTCGCGCACATAGGTCCAGAGCGACCGGCGCAGCTCCACGTCCACGCCGGCGGTCGGCTCATCGAGAATCAGCACTGGCGGATTGTGGACCAGCGCCTTGGCCACCATCAGGCGCCGCTTCATCCCGCCAGACAGCTGGCGCACATAGGCGTCCTTCTTGTCGTCGAGACCGACAGCCTTCAGGATTTCGAAGCTCTGGCGTTCGCTCTTGGGCACGCCGTAGAAGCCGGCCATCAGGTCCAGCATTTCGATCGGGGTGAAGAACGGATCCGCCACGATCTCCTGGTTCACAACGCCAATCGCAGCGCGGCTCTGGCGGGGGTGTTCGTCGATGTCGAGGCCCCAGATTCGCGCTGTGCCGGAGGTTTTGTTCACCAGACCGGCCAGAATATTGATGAAAGTGGACTTGCCGGCCCCGTTCGGGCCGAGCAGTCCGAAGATGGATCCGCGCGGAATCTTGAGACTGATGCCTTTCAGTGCGTGCTTTTCAGGCACTTTGCCCTGGGCCGCATATATTTTCTGGAGGTTTTCGACCTCGATGGCATATTCCGGTGCGGAGGCAGTATCGGTCATCCGGTCCTTCTTTCGCTGCGGCAAGCGGCGTCTTGCGCGCCTTGTTGCACAGCTCTAGGTAGGGCGGAGAAGCGAGGCGAGCAAGCCGAGCACGCTCAAAGGACTGGATAGGAACGGACATGGCCCCCAAGCGCGATGTGTTTGCCCCGCCGGAAATCGTCATGGTCACCAGCCACAAGGTGTCCTGTAATGGCGGCGGCGGAACGCTGGGCCACCCCAAAGTCTGGTACGAGATGGGCGACGAGGATTTCGTCGAGTGCAAATATTGCGATCGGCGCTTTGTCCTGATCGGCGGCAAGGAAGACCCCTCCCGCGCCAAGTAAGCGGGGTGAAGGCGGGGCGGACGAATCATGGACGTTCTGATCATCGGCGGGGGTATCGGGGGGCTGACCGCCGCTCTGGCACTGGAAAAGCGCGGCCACACCGTCACCGTTGCGGAACAATCCGGCGTCATCAGCGAGGTTGGTGCCGGCCTCCAGCTCAGCCCCAATGCCATGAAGGTGCTGAACGCGCTCGGCGTCGGTGCCCGCGTGATGCGGGATGCGTTCCGGCCGCAGGCGCTGGAAATGCGCTGGGGCAAGCGCGGAGGCCTGATCTTCGACGTCCCATTGCGCAAGGCGGCAGTGAACCGCTGGGGCGCGGAATACATCCACATCCACCGCGCCGACCTGATCGAGGCCCTGCGCGAAGAATTACTGGCGCGGGCACCTGACGCGCTGCGTCTGGGCCACAAGCTCGATCGCAATGAACAGAAAGGCGACCGGATCATCGCCCATTTCGCGGGCGGCCAGACCATCGACGCTGACCTCATCGTCGGTGCGGACGGGATCCATTCAGCTGTGCGCGCCCAGATGCTGGGCCCCGACAAGGCCCAGTTCACCGGCAATGTCGCCTGGCGCGCGACGGTGCCGGTCAGTGCCCTGGGAGACAATGCGCCGCCACCGACTGCCTGCGTCTGGGCCGGCCCGCGCCGCCATGCGGTCACCTATCTGTTGCGCCGGGGCAGCGTCGCGAACTTCGTCGGCGTCGTTGAGCACAAGACGCCCGGCGAAGAATCCTGGACCGCGACGGGCGCCAAGGAGCAGGCGCTCAAGGATTTCAAGCGCTGGCATCCGAAAGTCCGCGCCATCATCGAGGCCGCCGACACGTTGAACCGGTGGCCGCTTTACGGCCGGCCGATGCTGCCGAAATGGCATGAAGGCCGGGCTGTCCTGCTGGGCGATGCCTGCCATCCCATGCTGCCTTTCCTGGCGCAGGGGGCGGCCATGGCAATTGAGGATGCGTGGGCCCTCGCCGCCTGCCTTGAGGCGGAGCCAGATGTCGACACAGCCCTTAAGGCCTATGAGACGCGCCGCAAGCCGCGCGCGACCAGGGTCCAGGAAGGCGCCCGCGCGAACGCCAAACTGTTCCACCGGGGCGATCCGCTGACGCGGTTTGGCACCTATGTCCCCATGTGGATGGCTGCGCAGGCGGCACC
The DNA here is from genome assembly GCF_041398385.1 of Hyphomonas sp. Taxonomy (GTDB): domain Bacteria; phylum Pseudomonadota; class Alphaproteobacteria; order Caulobacterales; family Hyphomonadaceae; genus Hyphomonas. The sequence continues at coordinate 232,279 of NZ_JAWKUW010000004.1, read as the reverse complement.
CGGCTTCATCCACTCGAGGAATGACTGGCTTTACGGGCACGACGAAACGGCAGCCTGAGTTCCAGAATCGCTTGTCCCCGATAGCTCGCCGGGGCAGAGGAGGTTTCGGATGAAACCTTTTCAGGCGGGCAATGCTTTCAGTTCTTGATATTTTTCGCGTCGGCATCGGCCCGTCGAGTTCGCACACGGTCGGCCCGATCCGGATTGCAAACCGGTTTATGGCCGATTTGTCCGCTGCCGGCCTGTTGGGTCAGGTCCGGCGGATTGAAGTTGAGTTGCAGGGCTCGCTGGCTCTGACCGGAGCCGGCCACGCAACGCCGAAGGCCGCCATGCTTGGCCTTCTGGGGCTTGAACCTGAAACCCTTGATCCGGAATCAGCAGACCGCGCCGTCGCCAACGTCGAAGCGACGAAACAGATCGGACTGACGGATGGGCATGTCATCGCATTCGATCCGCAGACAGATATTGTCTTTGCATACGATGTATTGCCTGCGCTTCACCCAAATGGGATGCGCCTGAGGGCATGGGATCCGTCGGGCGCGCTGCTCGCCGACGAAACCTGGTATTCGACGGGCGGAGGCTTTATCGCGACGGAGCGGCAATTGCTGCGCCCGGCGCCGGACGACATTGTGCCCGCCGGCGTATCCGTTCCGCACCCCTTCGGCTCGGCCGCGGACCTGCTGGCGATCTGTGCCTCGACCGGGTTGAGCATCGCCAGCGTCATACTTGAGAATGAGGACGCCTTCCGCCCACGGGAAGAGACGGAGGCCGCGCTGGACCGGATTGCCGGTGTCATGCGCGCCTGCATCGACCGCGGCCTCATGAAGGATGGCACATTGCCCGGCGGGCTCAGCGTCAGGCGCCGGGCGCCCGCGCTCTGGAAAAAGCTGAAGTCATCACCGGCTGCGAATGAGCGTGAAGAATTGTTCGACTGGCTGAATGTCTACGCCATGGCGGTGAATGAAGAAAACGCCAGCGGCGGCCAGGTCGTGACCGCGCCGACGAACGGCGCTGCGGGCATCATTCCTTCAGTCATCCGCCATTACTGTACCGATACGGAGGATTGCGTCGACAGGCTGAGGCGCTTCCTGCTGACGGCGGGTGGCATAGGCCTCCTGTACAAGCAGCGCGCGTCCATTTCCGGCGCGGAGATGGGGTGCCAGGGCGAGGTGGGCGTCGCCTGTTCCATGGCCGCGGCCGGGCTTGCCGCTGTCTGGGGCGCCAGCCCGCAACAGGTTTGCAATGCGGCCGAGATCGGCATGGAACATAATCTCGGCCTCACCTGCGATCCAGTCGGCGGCCTCGTTCAGATTCCCTGTATCGAACGCAACGCCATTGGTGCCGTGAAGGCGGTCAATGCGGCGCGCCTTGCCCTTCATTCCGTGGAGCAGGCCCGTGTTTCGCTGGACCAGGTCATCGAGACCATGCGGCAGACGGGCATGGACATGTCGTCGAAATACAAGGAAACCAGTCAGGGCGGGCTGGCGGTCAACGTCATCGAATGCTGAGCGACCGGCTCAGCGGGTTGATCCGCAGGAGCCGCGGGAGCGCCGGATGACCAAAGTCAACAATCTGTCTTCACTGCTGCACAGTCTCGAGACGCGCACGGAAGGCGAGATGGTCAGCGTTCGCGAAATGCTGAACGCCGTCGGGCGGCGGTCCTATGGCCCGATCCTTCTTCTGTTGGGCTTCATCGCGGTCAGTCCGCTCACCATAATTCCCGGCGCAACCTGGCTGGTGGCGATCCTGACCATCCTGATCGCCGGGCAGATCCTGATCGGCCGCAAATTCCCGTGGATCCCGTCCCGGCTTTTGAAGATCGAGTTTCCCCGGTCCGCGCTGCTGCAGGGCATTCAGTTCGCCGATCCGTATGTCTGTCAGGTCGACCGCTTCCTGAAGCCGCGCCTGACCATTCTGACATCGCCGCTGTTTGCGCCCTTCGTTGCACTGATCTGTATTGCGGCCGCCGTGCTGACGATTCCTTTGGGCCTTGTCCCGTTCGGCCCCTTGCTGCCGGGCCTGACGGTCCTCCTGTTCGGCCTCGCGCTGACGGCTCGCGACGGGTTCATGCTGATCCTGGCGGCACTGGGCCTTGCCGGTGCGGCGTGGCTCCTGTTCCGTCTGTGGACGCGGATCTCCGCCGCCTTCACTTGACGCCGGGGATGCCCTTTTGGCGCCGCCTCTGCTGGGTTACGTTTGCGCAAACGTCACGCGGAGCGACCCTTGAAGGAGATCAGGTCTTATCTCGGCTGGAAGGTGGACTACCTCAATCCACCGGGTGAACCGGCATTCGCCGGGCCTGATTCCGTGTCATGGCGCGTTTTCAAGAACCCGGTCGCGCTCGCCATCGGCGGAATCGCCGCGGTCCTTCTGGAGTTTGCGGATGCCCGTATCCGGTCGGGCGTCTGGGACCATTCGGTCTTCAAGACCGATCCCATCGGCCGCTCCAAGCGGACGGGTGTTGCCGCCATGGTCGGCGTCTATGGTCCCCAGTCGGCCGCACGCCGCGTGATCCAGGGCGTCACGAACATGCACGCAAAAGTCTCGGGCGAGACCCCATCGGGCGAAACCTATCGGGCGCTGGACGTAGAGCTTCTGGACTGGGTCGCCGCCACAGCGAGTTTCGGCTTCCTGACCGCCTATGACCGGTTCGCCAGCCCTGTATCGGATGCGGACAAGACCCGCTTCTTTCAGGAGGGGGCGGTTGTCGCGCGCCTTTACGGTTCGCAAAATCCGATCCTTTCCCTCGCGGATTTCGATGCGATGCTGGCGAAGTTGTCGCCCCGTTTTGAGCCGCATCCGATCAACACCGAGTTCCTAGGCATCATGAGTTCAGGCCGCGCGGCCCCCGGCGTTCCGAAAGGCCTGCAGAGCATGATCGTCCATGCTGCGGTCTCGATCCTGCCGTCAGCGGTTCGTACACGGCTGGAACTCGGCCCGGAATACGACCTTCACGCCAAAGGCGCAGCGACAGTCCGGTTGATGGCGAAGATTGCCGAGACGATACCGGACGCGACATCGCCGGCCGCCCATGCGAGCGAACGGCTCGGCCTTCCGCGCTCCTTCCTCTGGATCAGCCCGGACGAACAGGCGCGCTTGCTGAAAGCCGCCGCCATGCGGGCCTCATTACAAAAAGCCTGAACAAAAAAACCAGCAGACATCACCGGAGGATCCCCATGCATATCAAGACCCGTTTCACCGAAGCCTTTGGAATTGAGCACCCGATCGTCCAGGGCGGCATGCAATGGGTGGGATATGCGGAAATGGTGGCGCCTGTCGCCAATGCCGGGGCACTCGGCTTCCTGACAGCGCTGACCCAGCCGACGCCCGAAGACCTGGCGAAAGAGATCCAGCGCACCCGCGACATGACGGACAAGCCCTTCGGCGTAAACCTCACCATCCTTCCTGCGATAAAGCCGCCGCCTTATGCCGAGTATCGCCAGGCCATCATCGAGGGCGGAATCAAGATTGTGGAAACCGCAGGCTACAAGCCGCAGGAACATATCGACCATTTCAAGCAGCACGGCATCAAGGTCATCCATAAATGCACGGCCGTGCGCCATGCACTCTCTGCCGAGCGGATGGGCGCGGACGCGATCTCGATTGATGGCTTCGAGTGTGCAGGCCATCCCGGAGAAGACGACATTCCGGGCCTCATCCTGATTCCGGCCGCCGCCAACAAGGTGAAAGTGCCGATGCTGGCGTCCGGCGGCTTTGCCGATGGCCGCGGCCTGGTCGCAGCCCTCGCGCTCGGGGCGGATGGCGTCAACATGGGCACCCGGTTCTGCGTCACCAAAGAGGCGCCGATCCATGAATCCTTCAAGCGCCAGATGGTCGAGAATGACGAGCGGATGACCAACCTCATCTTCCGTACCCTGCACAATACCGCGCGTGTGATGAAGAATGCCGTTTCAGATGAAGTCGTGGCCATCGAGCGCAAGGGCGGGGCGAAATTCGAGGATGTGCAGCATCTCGTCACCGGCGCCCGTGGCCGCACAGCGATGGCCGAGGGCGACACCGATGGCGGTATCTGGTCGGCCGGCATGGTGCAGGGGCTGATCAACGACATTCCGACCGTCAAGGAACTGGTCGACGGGATTATCGCGGAGGCGAACGCGATCATCAATTCCAGGCTGGCGATGATGACGAAGTAGGCGCGTCAGGCGCGGGCGGCCTGTGCCTGCAGTTCGGCAAGGCCCTGCGCGCGCGTGATGATGGGGCTGTAGCCCAGTTCGCGCTGTGCCTTGGCGATGTTCAGCGTAACCGTGTTTCCCACGGTCGCATATTCCTGCCGGCCAAGTGGCCCCGCGACAGCGCCGCCGGTCAGCGTCCCGAGAAACTCGCCAATGCTGACGACCGCCCCTATCAATCCGCGCGGCACGCTTTTCACCCCGGAGGCATCGACCCCCTGCGTCGCCAGCAGATCCGTGATCCACTGCCGGAACGGCACGTCGTCACCATCGGTGATGAAATAGATCTCGCCGCCGCGTCCTTTCTCAAGGCACAGCCGCACGCCCTCAACCACATTGGCGATATGGGTAGTCGATGTGAGGTAGGTGCCGCCGTCGAACCAGGCGAGCTTTCCGGATTTCGCAGCGGCGACAAGTTGGGGCAGGGCGGTCGTGTCGTCGCGGCCCCAGACGAAGCGGGGGCGCATCACGATCACCTCCATGCCGTTTCCATTGGCGGCGAGCGCGATCCGCTCGGCGCCCGCCTTGGTCCGCGAATAGCCCCCGGCGGGCTTTGACGGTATCGGCCAGGTCTCGTCCGCATTCACGATGGGCTTGCCGTCCATGAGCACAGCTTCGGTCGATATGTGGACGGCCCGCTTTATTCCGGCTGCGCGGGCAGCTTCGTAGACATTGCGCGTGCCTTCGAGATTGGTCTGTTCCTGCGCCCGGGTCGTGCGGCCATGATTGGTGTCAGCGGCAGCGTGGACAAGCATGCCGGCGCCTTGCATCGCAGCCTCAAGCGATGCCTTGTCCATCACGTCGCCGCTCACGGGTTCTGCGCCCAGCTGGCGGATAAGGTCGGCCGAGGCATCGCTGCGGGCAAGTCCGCGCACGGCATAACCGCGCGCAAAAAATTCCCGTACAATGTTCCGGCCCAGATAGCCGCTGGCACCTGTAATGAGGAGCGTGTCCGTCATGACGGACATCTAAGGCGGGCCGGCACAGCGGCGCAAGCGGCATCGCCGGCCCGCAGATGAGGGATCAGCCGGCGACCTTGGTCCAGTCTTCGGAGTCGCAGACCCCCGCCGCACAGCCCTTGATCGAGAGCGCATCGCCGTCGACCTTGATCGTTCCGTTGAAGGTCATGAAGCCAGGCATGCCCGGATGCTTCATCTTCTTGCCCTTCCAGGTGCCGTCTTCGCGAAGCGTCATGCCGTGGCACATTTCAAAGCCGACTTTCTTGCCTGCGGTGATGGTGCAGAAGAGCTCGTTGCCGTTGAGCGAGACGTCCACCGTGTCGCCGTTCTTCCGGGTCCACTGGCCCACCGGCGCGGCCGTCTCATCGGCGGCCACTTCAGGGGTGTCCGCTGCGGCTTCCAGTTCCTGGGCCAGCGCGTCGGCTTCTTCCTGGGTCATCTCGGTTGTGACCTCGGTTTCTTCCTGAGCGATCGCTGCAGTCCCAAACCCCATGAGCACGGCCGCAAGCGCGGTCGCCTTCCAGACTTTTGTCATTGTTTCCTCCAATCCTGACGCCTGATGCATTATGGGCCGGAAACGGAGGGGCTTGTCGGCGCCTCTCTGTCCCGTTCCGGTGCGCCCACCGTGCAATTCAGATTTCCATAATACAAGGGAATTCTGATTCTCTAACTCGCGCAGGAAGGGGCGGAATGGGCGCAAATAATTGCAACCACGGGGAATTTCCGCGTGAAAATTCTTAACAGTCGGGGGAGGGAAAAGGTGGCTCCGCGAGTAGGACTCGAACCTACGACCGGGCGATTAACAGTCGCCTGCTCTACCAACTGAGCTATCGCGGAACAGCCGGAGAGGGGCTATTACCAGACCGCCCTCACTGTTCAAGCCCTCACTTGCTGTGAAAGCACAGAATCTGTCTGTAAAAGCAGCAGGACGCGCGCCTGCTGCAAGACAAAAAAAGGGCGGGAGAAATTTCTCCCGCCGAGGCGTTGGGTGATGGTGGGTGTCTCCAAGAGAAGACATGCACACCATCGCCGGAAATGGTTAACGAGTTCTTTCCGGCCATCGAAAATTTGGCCTGCCCCGCGCAAGTTTCATGAATCCATTATGAAAAGGAGGGGGTGGAGGCCCTGCCCAGGTGTTGAACCTGGGGTAAGCGGACTTTCAGGTCCGCCGCGTTGCTCCGCCACAGGGCCGTAGTGTCCTGAACAAAGCAATTCGCGTGCCACGCGAACCATCGTGGCGAATCGTCTGGCGTTGGGAAGGTCTGGAGGCCCCGGCCGGAATCGAACCGGCGTGCACGGATTTGCAATCCGCTGCGTCACCACTCCGCCACAGGGCCATGCCGGAAGAACGGGCTAACTAGCAACCTTCCAGTCTGCTTTCAATCTGCCGATTTCATGAGAACGAAGGTTTATCTCGCATTGCATGGCGCAATGCCCGTGCTAAAGGCAGCAGTGCCCCTTCACCGGACCCGGAAAGGCCTTTTCGATGATGAATTACGAAGCCGCGCGTGAAACCATGGTGGACACCCAGATCCGCCCGAATGACGTGACGGACCCGGCCATCGTCGCGGCTTTCCTGAAAACCCCGCGGGAGGCCTTTGTGCCGACGTCGCGCAAGTCGGTGGCCTATTCCGAACTCGAAATCGAAACGTCCGAGGCCCGTTCGCTCTGGACGGCCCGCGACACGGGAAAGCTGCTGCGCCTCGCCGGCATCCGCCGGTCCGACATCGTCCTGGTGATCGGTGCCGGCGCCGGCTACGAGGCCGCGCTCATCAGCCAGATGGCAGAGACGGTGATCGCGCTGGAAGAAACGGCCGCGCTCGTGGATGCCATGTCGGAGCGCTTCGCCGCGCTTGGGCTTGACCGCGCTGTTGCCGTTGAAGGCAAGATCGAGGAAGGCCTGAAGGATCAGGGCCCGTTCGACGTGATCTATGTCTGCGGCATGGTCGAAACCCTGCCGGAAGCATGGACCGCCCAACTTGCGGAAGGCGGCCGTCTCGCCGCTGTCGTTCTGGGCGAAGATGGTGTCGGCCGTGGTACGATCTTCACGCGGGCAGGGGACACGGCAAGTCCGCGCCATGGCTTCGATGCCTTCCCTCCGAAATTCAGCCAGTTCGACCGCAAGAAGGCGTTTGTGTTTTAAACTGCGCAAACACTGCCTGACGCGGCAGCGTTAAGACTCCTGAAAAGTGAACAATGTTCTCTGATGGGATCGTCCCTATATAACGGCCTTGTCCCCTTACGCGGCATCGGGAGCCCCCTCATGCGTACCAAGTTCAGAGTTCTGGCGAGCACAGCTATCGCGACCCTCCTTATTGCCGGTCACGCGTCGGCCGAGACGCTGGAGGACGCCATCGCGGGTGCCATCGCGACCAATCCGCAGCTTGAGGCGCAACGCGTTCAGTCGGAAATCGCCCGCGAAAGCCTTGAGCAGGCGCGGTCCCGCGGGCGCCCCACGGTAACGGCCGGCGCCTCTGCCGGCTACCAGTACACCGACACCAACTCACCCTTCAGCCTCAGCAATGGAGACTCGCAGGCGCTTTCGGCGCAGGTCCAGGCCGTCCAGCCGATATATACCGGCGGCCGGGTCGCCGCTGGCGTCCGGCAGGCGACCGCGGGAATCGATGCCGCCGAGGCGCAGTATGATGCGGCCGAACAGGATCTGATCCTGCAGGTCGTGACGGGCTACATGAATGTCCGCCGTGACCGCGAGACCGTTTCGATCCGCCAGAACAATGTCGATGTGTCGGCGGAACAGGTGCGCGCGGCGGAAGACCGTTTCGAAGTCGGCGTCGTGACCCGGACGGATGTTTCGCTGGCCAAGGCTCGGTATGAAGGCGCCCGCGCCTCGCTCGCCGGGGCCGAAGCCGCGCTGGAAACCAGCATTGCCAATTACACGCTTCTGACCGGCATCGTGCCGGCAGATCTGGCGCCGCCGCCGCCGGTCCCGATGCTGCCGGCCTCGCTCGAAGAAGCGACTCAGATCGGCCTTGAAACCAATCCTGACATGATCGCCGCGCGCCATTCCGAGCGCGCCGCCATGGAGGCGATCGAAGTCGCCAGGGCGCAGGGCCGCCCGAGCGTGAACCTTGTCGGCACCGCGCAGACACAGGAATCCTTCACGAGTGCGCGCAATGTGCAGCAGTCCAGCCTGTCTGCCGTGGCTCAGGGCTCCATTCCGATCATGACGGGCGGCCTGGTGAAGAGCCAGACGAAGGCCGCCCGGCTGCAGCGCGATCAGGCCCGCCGCCAGATCGACCTGCTCGACCGGTCGATTCGTGCCCAGGTCGCTGCGGCCTGGTTTGGCTATGAGGCGACTCAGCGGGCGATCGAGGCCTCGAAGCGGCAGGTCGACGCAGCCGAGATCGCCTATGACGGCGCCAAGGAAGAACTGGCCGTCGGCGTGCGCACGACTCTCGACGTTCTGGACCAGGAACAGCAGCTGTTCGAAGCCCGGCTGGCCGTGGTTCAGGCCGAACGTGATGCCTATGTGGCAGCGCATCAGCTGCTGCGCGCGACAGGACAACTCAGCGCACCCTTGGCGCAGTAGCCCGTTCGCTGTTAACTATATGAGCTATTTGTTAACCCAATCGCCGTAGCCATCAGGATGAGCAATCGCTGATAGGTAAGCAGATCAGGGGGCTATGATGGCCAACGAAGCGCATAAGGAACCGACGATGGAGGAAATCCTCGCGTCGATCCGCAAGATTATTTCCGACGATTCGGAGGGCGCGCCGGCGCCGGCTGCAAAGCCTGCCGCAGCGGCTCCCGAGCCGGTTTTCGCCAATGACGATCTCGATGATCTCGAAGAAGTCGAAAACGTGATGTTCGACGAGGACACCGAGGACGACGACTTTGAGGCGGTCGAGGAATTCGACGTCGAAAGCTTCGAGGAAGAGGAAGTGACGTTCGAAGAGGAAGAGACCGACACGTTCGAATCGCTCCTCGATGCGGCCCGTTCCGCCGAAGCCGAGCCGGAGCCCGAGCCCGAGCCGGCCCCCATTCCCGTTTCCCTGCGCCGCGCCCCGCCGCAGCCTGAACCTGCCCCTGTGGAGACCCCCATGACCGCTGCCAAGCGCCTCGATTCCTCGACCCTTACCGACGACACCACCGCCACGGCTGCCGCCGGCGCCCTGGGCAAGCTGCTCGGCAAGATGGACCTTGGCGGCGAGAACACGATCGAAGGCCTCGTCCGCGAGATGTTGCGCCCGATGATCAAGGAATGGCTCGATGAAAACCTTGCCCGCATCGTCGAGGACAAGGTCGAGGCAGAGGTACAGCGCATCGCCCGCATGGCGCGCTAGCCTCTCCCGCCAAAATGTTTATAGGGAAGGGCGCGCCGCCACCGGCGCGCCTTTTTCTTTTTCCGGACCCTGCCTGAACCGATGCTTGACCAGAGATTTGACCCCGCCGAAGCCGAACCGCGCCTGTACAAGGCCTGGGAAACGAAGGGCTGTTTCAAGCCCTCCGGCAACCCGGACGCGGAGGTCTACTCCATCGTCATCCCGCCGCCGAACGTCACCGGCGTGTTGCACATGGGCCATGCGCTCAACAACACGCTGCAGGACATCCTGATCCGCTTCGAGCGGATGCGCGGCAAGAACGTTCTCTGGCAGCCGGGCACGGACCATGCCGGCATCGCGACCCAGATGGTGGTCGAGCGCCAGCTGGCCGAGGAAGGCAATGTGAGCCGCCGGGACATGGGCCGCGACGCCTTCGTCGCCCGCGTCTGGGAATGGAAGGAACAGTCCGGCGGTTCCATCGTGAACCAGCTGAAGCGCCTCGGCGCCTCCTGCGACTGGAGCCGCGAGCGCTTCACCATGGACGAGGGCCTGTCGAAGGCCGTCACCAAGGTGTTCGTCGACCTCTACAACAAGGGCCTCATCTATCGCGACAAGCGCCTCGTGAACTGGGATCCGCATTTCCAGACCGCGATCTCGGACCTCGAAGTCGACCAGCGCGAAGTGAATGGCCACTACTGGCACCTGCGCTATCCGCTGGCCGACGGCGTGACTTATGAGCATCCGGTCAAGGATGAGGACGGCAACGTCACCGGCACCGAGACGCGGAACTATATCATCGTCGCCACGTCCCGCCCGGAAACCATGCTGGGCGATACCGGCGTTGCAGTGCACCCGGAGGATGAGCGCTACAAGGGCCTCGTCGGCAAGTTCGTGGAGCTGCCCATCGTCGGCCGCCGCGTGCCGATCATTGCCGACGAATATGCCAACCCGGAAAAGGGCTCCGGCGCGGTGAAGATCACCCCGGCCCACGATTTCAACGACTTCCAGGTCGGTGAGCGGGCAGGGCTGGCGAAGCTGAACATCCTCAGCGCTGTTGCTGCGATTGTTGACGGCGCCGAAGCGGACGCGGCCGGCATTCCGGCGGATTATCGCGGCCTCGACCGATTCAAGGCGCGCGAGAAGGTGATCGCCGATTTCGAAGCGGCGGAGCTGCTGGACCACATCGAGAATGTGAAGATCGAGCAGCCTTTCGGCGACCGCTCCAATGTCGTCATCGAGCCGTGGATGACGGACCAGTGGTATGTCGACGCCAAGACGCTCGCCCAGCCGGCCATCGCCGCCGTGCGCGAAGGCAAGACGAAATTCGTGCCGGAAAACTGGGAGAAGACCTATTACAACTGGATGGAAAACATCCAGCCCTGGTGCGTCTCCCGCCAGCTCTGGTGGGGCCACCGGATTCCGGCATGGTTTGGCCCACCATCTGACGACGAGGGTTGCCGTTCTAAAACGAGCGGTCCGTTTAGGATTTTCGTGGCTCCTACGGCCGAGGAAGCAAAAGCTCAGGCAGAAGAATTCTACAAATGCCGCGTCAACCTTGGACCGGACAACACAGTTGGCTATCGAGCGGATCAGCCTGTAGGGCCGGGAAACCGATACACGGAGGTCGATCTTCAGCATGACGAAGACGTCCTCGACACCTGGTTCTCCTCCGCCCTCTGGCCGTTCTCGACGCAGGGCTGGCCGGACCAGACGGACGATCTGAAAACCTTCTTCCCGACGGCGACGGTGGTCACGGCCTTCGACATCATCTTCTTCTGGGTTGCCCGGATGATGATGATGAGCCTCGAATTCATGGGCGAAGTTCCGTTCAGGGACGCCTACATCCACGCCCTCGTCCTCGACGAGAAGGGGCAGAAGATGTCGAAGTCCAAGGGCAATGCCATGGACCCGCTGGACCTGATCAACGAGTACGGGGCCGATGCGCTGCGCTTCGCGATGAGCCGCCTCGCCGGTCAGGGCCGTAACATCCGCCTGTCGAAACAGGTGGTCGAGGGCAACCGCAACTTCGCAACCAAGCTCTGGAACGCCGCCCGCTTCGCCGAAATGAACGAGTGCGGCGCACCCGCCTGTATCGACTTCCCGACCGTCGAGAGCCCCGTCAACCGCTGGATCCTCAGCGAGCTCTCCACCTGCATCGCCGACGTCACCAAAGGCATCGAAGACTTCCGCTTCAACGATGCCGCAGGCGCCCTCTACAAATTCATCTGGAATACGTTTTGCGACTGGTATGTCGAGCTCATCAAGCCGCTGCTCGGCGGTATGGATGACGGCGCGAAGTCCGAAACACGCCAGGTCTGCGGCTACGTCCTCGATGAAACGCTGAAGCTGCTCCACCCCTTCATGCCCTTCGTCACCGAAGAACTGTGGGAGCGCCGCGCCACCGGCCGCACGGCCGAGCAGGGTTTCCTGATGATGCAGCAATGGCCGGCCTTCACCGGCCTCCACGACAAGGCTGCCTCGGATGAGATAAACTGGGTGATCGACCTCATCACGGAAATCCGTAGCCTGAGGAACGATCTCGACATTCCGGCGGGTACGAAAGTGCCCTTCGCGCTGGTCAATGCGGGTGATGAAATCGAAGCGCGCGCCATGCGGCATGAAGATGTCCTGAAGCGCCTTGCGCGCCTCGAAGACATCGCCATCACCGATGCGACGCCTGCCGGCGCTGTCACCCTCGTCTTCGGCGACACGGTCACCGCGCTGGTCATTGCGGACCTCGTCGATATCGACGCGGCCTGCAAGCGCCTCGACAAGGAACTCGCCCAGCTCGACAAGGACATCACGTCGACCGAAAAGAAGCTCGCCAATGCGGACTTCGTCGCGCGGGCGCCGGAAGAGATCGTCGAGGAGAACCGCGAGCGGGTCCGTGACTGGACCGCCCGGCGCGAAAAACTGCGTGCGGCAAGGAAAGGGCTTGAAGGGCTCTGACCTTATCGGCCAGTCTGTTCAGCAATGGACAGGAGGCTGACCCTTGACCCTGAAACCGCTTCTCGCGGCGGCGGCATTATTGCTTGCGGCCTGCGCGTCTGTGCCCATGCCCGCTCAAACGTCTGCTGACACGTCCGCGCCTCAATGGCGCCTCGCCATCCATGGCGGGGCCGGCGTCATCACGCGCGGCTCCATGACGCCTGAGCAGGAAGCGGAATTCCGCGCCGGGTTGGAGGCCGCGCTCGCCGCTGGCGCCGAGGTGCTGCGCAATGGCGGTAGCGCCGTCGACGCCGTGCAGGCGGCCGTCATCCCGATGGAAGACAACCCGATTTTCAATGCTGGCGTGGGTGCGGTGTTCACTGCAGAGGGCCGCCATGAGCTCGATGCATCGATCATGGATGGGCGGGACCGCAACGCTGGCGCCGTCGCCGGCGTCACCATCGTGAAGAACCCGATCCTCGCCGCGCGCGCCGTGATGGACAAGTCAGAACACGTCATGTTCGCCGGCGCCGGTGCGGACATGTTTGCCGTACACCAGGGACTGGAAATCGTCCCCAATTCCTATTTCGACACGGAGCGTCGCCGCAAATCGCTGGACCGCGTGCTGGACGAAATGGCCCGCACGGAGGCTGCTGACCGGCACGGCACTGTCGGCGCCGTTGCCATCGACATCCATGGCAATCTCGCCGCCGCTACCACGACCGGAGGCATGACGGCAAAGACGCCGGGCCGTGTCGGCGACTCTCCGCTCATCGGGGCCGCGACCTATGCCGAGAACGGCGTCTGCGCCGTGTCCGCCACCGGCCATGGCGAATACTTCATCCGCGTCGGCGTCGCCAAGACGATCTGCGACCGGGTAAAGCTCGCAGGCGAGTCTGTCGGCGAAGCAGCGCAGGTCGCACTCGACGAGGTCGCGGCGCTCGGCGGCGACGGCGGTGTCGTCCTGATCGACGCCCAAGGCCGCCCGGATTTCGTCTTCAACAGCGAAGGCATGTATCGCGGCTGGATCGACGCCACCGGTTCCTGGACGGCGATCTATGGCGATGACGAGGCGGTCGAATGAGCGGCGGAACCGCCCTCACCATCCGCGATGCTGTCCCTGCTGATCTCGACGCGCTGGTCGCGCTGTCGCGCAAGACCTTCTCCGACAAGTTCGCGCACCTGTACGATCCGAAGGAACTCGCCGCCTATCTCGAGACAGCCCACGCGCCCGGCTGGTATCTGGACATGATCCGCAGCGACGAGGCTCTGCTGCGCGTCGTGGAAACGGAAGGCGGCCGCCTCGGGGCTTATCTCCTTTGCAGCCCGCTCAGCCTGCCGGCCGAAGCGCCGCTGCCCGGAGCGGTGGAGCTGAAGCGCGTTTATGTCGACGGCCCGTTGCAAGGGCATGGCCTCGGCTCGCGTCTCGTCGACGAGGCGCTCGACTGGGCCCGCCGCTCCGGCGCGCCGGAAATGTATCTCAGCGTGTATGCCGACAATCTCGATGCCCAGAGGCTCTATGCCCGGCTCGGCTGGCGCAAGGTCGGCGAATTCATCTTCCATGTCGGACGCCACCAGGACCGCGAATTCCTGCTGTGCCGTGACATGCAATCGGACGCAATTTGATGCGTGTGGCCGCGACACGGAATGGTGTTTTTAGTCACGCCACAGTCAACTCCGGGTCATGGCCGCGTCGGCAATCCGGCCTTAAGTTGGGCCCATTACAGATCGGGGATGCGCATGACTGATCAGCCGGAAATCGATCCGACAATCCTCAAGGCCCTGCACGGATTGCCTTCGGATTTCGACGGTTTCGCCAAGGTCTTCCAGGATGAAATCCGCCCCGCACTACAGGCGCGGGAAGGCGAACGTGTAATGGCTGCTGCAAAAGCGCGGCAGGCGCGCTGGGTCGGCGCACTGATCGGCCTCGCGCTCGCGGCGGGTGGATTGGTTGCTATGCGCAACCCGTTTCCCGTCGTCGTTGGTGCGATCCTGGGCTTTGGCTACGCCAGCTGGGGCGCCCGCGACATCACTCGCCTCGGCAAGGAAGCCAAACTGCTCCTCGTCGAACCCGTCGCCCGCCAGTTCGGCCTGACATTCGCGCCTGACCCGGGGCAAGTACCGTCGATCTTCCGGCACCGCGAACTGGGTATCGTGCCCGGCTGGGACAGGTCGAACTATGAAGACCTCGTTACAGGGACGCGGTCTGGTGTCGATTTCGAGCTGTTCGAAGCGCACCTTGAGGAAAAGCGCACCAGTACGGACTCGAAAGGGCGAACGACGACACATTGGGTCACGGTCTTTCGCGGCCAGTGCCTGCGGTTTGCTTTTGACAAGCGGTTCTATGGGCGAACCCTGGTGACGCGCGATGCAGGCGTCTTCAATCGGTTCGGCGGCGGTAACGGAATGCAGCGCGCCAGCCTGGAAGACCCTGAATTCGAGAAGATTTTTGAGGTCTACACGACCGACCAGGTCGAAGCGCGATACCTGCTGACGCCCGACCTGATGCAGCAGCTTGTCGATCTCGAGCGGGCGTTCCATGGCGGCAAGCTCAAATGCTGCTTCGACGGGGGCGAACTCTACATTACGTTACAGGGCGGAGACCTGTTCGAGCCGGGCAGCATGTTCACGCCGCTCGACAATCCCGACCGTGTACGGGAGCTGCTCGACGATTTTGCTGCGCTCTTCCACATCGTGGATGTGACCAATGCCAATCGCAAGCGGATCCCGCGTCAGCCCTGATCCTGTTGCGGTTACGTCAAATCGGGCGAAGTCAGGGCAGCGATATTCAGGAAAGCTTCAGATAGCGGCCGCTAGGAAGATGCTGGAAGAAAGAAGGATATCGCCGGATGAACAGGATTATTGCCGCCGCCATCTTTGCACTTGCCGCACCGGTTGCGGCGGCTGATGCTGCGTCGGCGAAGGATCTTGCCCGTTGCCAGGCCATGTCCGCCACTTTCGGCCCGAAACAGGAAGACATCGCAAAGCTGAAGGAAGCGCGCGATGCCCAGGCTGAGATCGTCGAAGCCAAAGGCGAAGCCTGGGATGATGTCGAAGTCCTGCGCAATGCTTCGGCCGGGCACGCCGAAAAGGCGGATGTTGCAAAGGCCGACTACGAATCGGCGAGAAAAGAGCTCGCCCGCATGGAATTGGGGCTTCAGGCAAGCCTGTCAGCCCTGAATGCCGATATCGAAGCCTTCAATCAGTCTTGCGCCCAGAAAAAATAGGGGTTTTCTCCCAGACGATGCCATTTGGCGCTAACGAGGCCGCTTGTTTGTCAACGTTGACAAGCAGTGCGTGTTAGGTTCCTAGTTGCGCCAGAGCGGAAACAATAGTTGTTTGCGCTAACAAGAAGTCGGGCGCAAAGTCCGCCAGGGCAGTCCATAAGGGAGGAATGCGCGCCATGAGCGACGCAGTTACGCATGTAAGTCCGGCGAGCGCGGATGCGCGCATGTCCCAGGTTATCCTGGTCACCGCCGTTGCCACGATTGGTGGCTTCCTGTTCGGTTTCGACTCCGGCGTCATCAATGGAACGGTCGAAGGCCTGAAGGTTGCCTTCAATTCCGAAGACATCGGCACGGGGTTCAACGTTGCGTCCATGCTGCTCGGCTGCGCTGTTGGCGCCGCACTTGCCGGAACCCTGTCGGATGCCTTCGGGCGGCGCACGATGATGCTGGTCGCTGCCGTCTTCTTCATCATTTCGGCCTGGGGATCCGGGGTCGCGCATTCGTCCGCCGAATTCATCGTATATCGCGTGATTGGCGGCCTCGCCGTTGGCGCCGCCAGTGTGATGTCGCCGGCTTACATCTCCGAGGTTGCGCCAGCGCAGCATCGTGGTCGCCTGTCATCAATCCAGCAGGTCGCTATCATTACGGGCCTCTTCATCGCATTCCTCTCGAACTATGTGATTTCTCAATCGTCCGGTTCGGCGCTCAACATATGGGCTTTCGGATTTGAAGCCTGGCGCTGGATGTTCTGGATTGAACTGATCCCTGCTTTCATCTTCCTGTTCGCACTGCTGCTGATCCCGGAAAGCCCCCGCTTCCTGGTCGCCAAGGGCGGCACGGACAAGGCCAGAGCGGTCCTTGCGAGACTGTCCAATCCGGAAGCGGCGGACCTGAAGGTACAGGAAATCAAGAATTCTCTTAACAGCGATCACAAACCTTCAATCAGCGATGCCTTTGGCGGTGGCGCTGTATTCAAGCCTATCGTTTGGGTCGGGATCGGTCTTGCGACGTTCCAGCAGCTCGTCGGCATCAATATCATTTTCTACTATGGCGCTGTGCTGTGGCAGGCAGTTGGCTTCTCGGAAAGCGATGCCCTACTCACGAACGTGATTTCCGGCGCTGTTTCGATCCTTGCTGTGTTTATCGCCCTTGCATTGATTGACCGTATCGGGCGCAAGCCTTTGCTCTGGGTCGGTTCGATCGGCATGGCTGTTACGCTGGCGGTCGTTGCCTTCTGTTTCGCGAATGCCGTGACCATCGATGGAGCCGTCAGTCTGCCGGGCAGCTATGGTCTCATTGCGCTGTTGGCTGCCAATGCCTACGTGATCTTCTTCAACGCCTCCTGGGGCCCGGTCATGTGGGTGGCGCTTGGCGAGATGTTCCCGAACCAGGTGCGCGGTGCCGGTCTTGCGGTCTCAGGCTTCTTCCAGTGGGTGTCGAACTTCGCGATCACTATGACCTTTCCGATCATGCTCGCGACCAAAGGTTTCGGCCTGACGGGTGCCTACGGCTTCTATGCGGTTTGCGCCTTCATCTCGATCTTCTTCGTCCAGCGCTTTGTCCGCGAAACGAAGGGGCTCGAACTCGAAGAGATGCAAGGCTGATATCCGGACCCCCGCAGGCGTGCGCCGGCGGGGGCTTTTTTCGTAGCTGATTGTTGCAGCGCTCGGTGGGCGGCGCGCGCAGGCTGAGCTTTTGACCCACATATCCGGGTGGAGTCGTCCATGATCCGCACTATTCTCAAGACCAATCCTGTTTCGCGAACCGTTCTTGCTGCAGTCGCATTCGGACTTGCCGGATGCTCATCGATCGCACCTCCAGAAACAGGCGCTAAAACGATTGCAATCAGCAATACCCCGCTGCTCGCCCCCAACGATGTGTCGCTTCACCTGGAAGAGTGGCCGGAACTAGAGATGCCGACGCTCGATCCCGAAGTGGAGGCGCGGATCGACGCCATCATGGCGAAGATGACGCTGGAGCAGAAAGTCGGCCAAATTATCCAGGGCGATAACAGCAGTGTCACGTCGGAGGACGTCAAGAAATACCGGCTGGGCTCGGTACTTAGCGGCGGCAATTCTGGTCTTGATGGCAAGCCGTTTTCCGATGCGCGCGGATGGCTGAGCGCAGCGGACGCCTACTACAACGCATCGATTGATCCGGAGGGGGTGGAAATCGCAATCCCTGTTATCTGGGGCATCGATGCCGTGCACGGACATGCGAACCTGCTTGGCGCGACAGTGTTCCCCCACAATATTGGTCTGGGGGCGGCCAATGATCCGGACCTGATCGAGGAAATCACCCGTGTGACCGCGGCAGAACTCGTCGTTTCGGGGCATGACTGGACGTTTGCGCCGACGCTTGCAACGCCGCGTGACGACCGCTGGGGCCGAACCTATGAAGGCTTTTCTGAGTCGCCGGAGATTGTGGCCTCCTATGCCGACAGGATTGTGTACGGACTCCAGGGCCATCCCGGTGCGGAGGACTATCTGGGCGACGGCAAGGTCATTTCATCCGCCAAGCATTTTATGGCCGATGGCGGCACTTATGGCGGACATGACCAGGGCGACGCTAAAATAAGCGAAGATGAGCTCCGTTCGATTCACGCGCAGGGTTATGTGTCAGCGCTGCCTGCCGGGGTGGAAACGGTCATGGCATCGTTCTCCAGCTGGAACGGAACGAAGATGCATGGCAGCAAAGCCATGCTGACGGATCTTCTGAAAGGCCGGTTTGGATTCAACGGATTTATTGTCGGTGACTGGAATGGCCACGGACAGGTGCCGGGATGCACCAACACCGATTGCCCTCAAGCGCTGAATGCCGGTCTCGATATGTACATGGCGCCTGACAGCTGGAAGGGCATCTACGAGTCAACGCTCGCCCATGTCGAAGCAGGTGATATTCCCATGGAGCGTCTCGATGATGCCGTCAGGCGGATCCTCCGTGTCAAGATTGCCTATGGATTGTTTGAAAAAGGCGCACCGAGCACCCGACCGGGCGCAGGTGACGAGCAATTGCTTGGTTCGCCCGAACACCGAGAAGTGGCACGGCGCGCCGTAAGGGAGTCGCTCGTTCTGCTCAAGAATAATGGCGGCGTGCTCCCGCTGGCGGCAGGCCAGAAGGTGCTCGTGGTTGGGGATGGAGCGGATAATATCGGCAAGCAGTCGGGCGGCTGGACGTTGTCGTGGCAGGGCGGCGACTTTGACAATTCCTATTTCCCGAATGGCCAGTCTATACTGAGTGGAATTCGTGACGCCGTGCTCGGCGCAGGCGGTACGCTGGTCTATGATCCGGCGGGCGTCTCGGCGACGGATGCCGATGTGGTCATCGCCGTCTTCGGCGAAAATCCCTATGCCGAAGGCGTCGGCGATCTGAAATCGCTGGATTTCAAGCCCAATGGGTTCGACACAAAGAAGCTGGAAACCTACCGGGAGCGCGGAATTCCGGTCGTCTCGGTTTTCCTCTCGGGCCGGCCGCTCTGGGTGAACCCGGAAATCAATGATTCCGATGCGTTTGTCGCGGCCTGGCTGCCGGGAACGGAGGGCGGCGGCGTTGCGGATGTTCTGTTCCAGACACAGCCAGACTACGACTTCACCGGCCGCCTGTCATTCTCCTGGCCGGCGACCGCTGACTCGCTCCCTCTCAATAAGGAGGATGCGGGCTACGATCCGCTGTTCGCCTATGGATACGGCCTGTCCTATGCTTCAGCCAGCGACGACCTCGGTGACCTGTCGGAAGATCCGGGCGATGAACCTTCCGCGGATATCGACCTGATGACGATTTTTGCGGATGGCGAAGCCGGGGAGTCCTGGTCCGCAGTGCTTGTGGAACAGAATAGCAGCATCCCGATGGCCGGCGCTTCGATGACGCTCGGTGGACTGACGGTTGCTCGGACAGACTACCTGCGTCAGGAAGATGGCTTGTTGCTGACATGGTCGCCGCCGGGGGCTGGTCTCGCATTTACCGCCGCGCCAAATAGCCCAGTGGATTTGTCGGGGGCCGGCGAAATGTTTGATCTCGTCTTCATGGCTCGCTCGCCTGATAATCAGTCTGCGAACTTCTATATCTCAGGTGGATGCGATGTTCAGGGCATGTGTGCTGGGTCTGAGCGACTGAGCGTGAGCGGCGCAGAGTGGACGGAGTACAGGATTCCGACTGCCTGCATCGGAATGACGGACGTGAAGTCCGTGCCGATGGTTGCATATTTTGGTTCAGCTGAAGCCACGTCTGTCGCATTGGCCGGGCTCCGTCTTGAGTCCCGTGCTGATGGTGATGTGGCCTGTTTGGACTAGAAAGGCAGGCGTGGTGCGCCTGCCACTCGAAACGCCTGACTATGGTTCCTTTGCCGCGTAGGTGATCGCTTGCGCGAGCGTCTGCCAAAGGGATTTGGCCATGTCATCTGAGTGAGGGCCAAGCGCGCCTTGCGCGTCCCGTGGGAGGTGTGCGACAGGATCGCCGTTCACCTGGAAAACATAGTGATCGAACAGGCTTTTCCAGGCCTCGCGGCTTTGGGGGGGCAGGTCGCGGATGGTGAGCAGGGCGTGGAGCATTGCGTCGAATGCGGATCCGCGCTGCCCGGGCGCATCATTCCACCAATAGTTCACAAGGATGTTGAACGGTTCGAGCGACTGAACGTGGTGCCACCATCCATAAGGTATGTAGATGCAGTCACCTGGCTCCAGGTCGGCCACGACCGCATGATCAAGTGCCTCGTTGAACCGCGGGTATACCGTCTGGTCCACGGCCTCCAGCCGGACCATCGAGACCGGAGGACCGGACAATGTGTGTTCGAATGGGCCGGGATAGATGTTTGCGATCTGGTCCGGCGGGAAGAGCGTGAACCTTCTCTTGCCTGCAGCGACACAGGCGATGTTTTCGAACAGATCGAAATGCGTTTGCACGGTGATCTGGTTGCCAATCCAGATACGCGGCAGGACGTCCGGCCTTAGGAACGGCAAGGAATTTCCGGCCTCAAAGCCTGGAATATGGTCCTGCACCGGGATCGACTGGACATAGATCGACCCGGGATGTTCTGCACCGATCTGAGAAACCAGTCCGGCGAGGGCTGCGCCGAGTGGCACGGAACGCTTGTGGAAGTTCAGGCCTTTCAAGTCGTCGGAATAAAAGAAGCGGCCCTGGATTTCCGGTGATCCGAACACCGTCGGCACCGGCGTCCCATTGTCGAAGCCTAGGATGTACTCTGCTGCCGCTTGAACCGATGTTCGGCTGGCTTGTACCACAGGCCAATGGCTGACCGCGCCTTTCAGGACAGATGGGCGGCCAGCCGGCCGGATGGCAGTCTGGAACTGCTTCGGTGTAACGTCATGGAACGTGTCGGCCGTCGGTAAGTTCAAGTCGATAGGGGTGGGCATTTGAATCAGCGATGCTTCTTGGGGTGGTTCGTAAATCCGTATTCGGGTGTCGACTATAGGTTTGCGGCCGCTGCAAAGTAAAAGGGCGCGCCGGTGGACCCGGCGCGCCCGTTTGTCAGATGCGGTCCGGCCTAGAAGTTGGCGCGAAGCGCTAGCGAAATGCGCCGGTCATTCCGGTACCAGGAGCGGCCGCCGCGGCGCCCGTCTGAATTGGGAATGTAGGACGTCGTCTCAGCGACTTCGTCCAGCAGGTTAGAGCCCTGAACACCGATTTTGATGTTTTCGTTCAGCGTGTAGAAGAACGAGCCGTCAAGCTGGCCGGTGCTTTCCTGGAAGATTGGATAGAACGGCGTGATCACGTCGCGTGGCGTCACGAGATAATCGCTCCGCCAGTTGTAGGCGAGGCGGGCCGAGACAGGGCCTTTCTCATAGATCGCGGCGATGTTGTAGTTATGCTCCGACAGTCCTTCGAGCGGCAGGTCTCCAAGGTCGACTGTCGCATCATTGGCCGCCGGTTGGGTATTGGAATTGCTGACGCCGGCAGACTGCACACCCGTACTGTCGATGTAGGTGTACGTGAT
Source organism: Hyphomonas sp. (assembly GCF_041398385.1). Classification (GTDB taxonomy): domain Bacteria; phylum Pseudomonadota; class Alphaproteobacteria; order Caulobacterales; family Hyphomonadaceae; genus Hyphomonas. The sequence continues at coordinate 210,742 of NZ_JAWKUW010000004.1, read as the reverse complement.
CTGCGATCCCAGGCCACTCAACAGGCCAGGCAACTGATCATAGAACTGTTGATAAGCGATCTCGAAGCCCTGCACCTTGCCGGTCTCATCCGAGTTTGTCGGCTGGCGGGTAAAGACGTTGAAAGTCTGCCCGTTATTGCTGAATTCGATGCCGCCTTGGCCCGTCGCGATGACGTTCTTGATCTCCTTGTAGAAGGCGGAGACCGTAAACGAGCCGACATCGTCGAAATACCATTCCCATGAGAGGTCGAAATTGTCAGCTTCGACAGGCTCGAGCCATGGGTTGCCACCCGACGACTCGAACCCGTACCAGCCCGTGCTGTATCCGGCTGGCGGTGCATCCGCTTCCGGAGTCCGTGGGTCGTCATCCGTCACCGGCGTGAGTGTGAAGTAGTTCCTCATCAGGCCAAGATCCGGCCGTGAGATGCCCTTGGAGTAGGCGAAACGCACGATCATCTCGTCGTTGAGGCCAACCTTCAGATTGAAGCTCGGGAGGACGTTTTCATAGGAATTGTTCGCGATTGCGTCCGCCGTAAGGCCGTCTGAGAATGCTCTGATGGCGTCTCGCTCCGCTTGTGACAGGGCGCAGTAGCCGGGTGGGCTATAGGTTTGCCCAGGCTGCAGGTCAGTCGGTGGAAGACACCGGTTCGAGCCAGCAGGACCAGCTGCTCCGGTGTCGTTGAGGAATGTTGCTGCATCCGGGAAGCCATAGGCGCCGACCGAGCTGAATTCGGTCTCGACGTAGCGGACGCCAATATTGCCGTCGATGGAGATGCCATTGCCGAAAGGATCGTCGCTGCCGAAGTTCAACATCGCGTAGATCGACTTCGTCTTTTCCTCGGTATCGTTGATTTCACTCGGCAGGAATGGTGTTCCCGGAATTACGCCTTGCCGCTCGTCGAGCCGCAGCCAGCCGCCGCTGCCGCCGGTGGGGCCGCCCGTTGCGCCGCCATTTGCCAGCCATTGCGCAACAACCTGATCGGCGAAGGCGGCACCTGCCAGATAGTTCTGGGCAAGGTTCTGGTTGTAGTAGGGGAATGCAGGCGGCTGTGTGACGTCGCCGCGCTGGAAGTCGCTCCAGAGGAAGTTGGAGACGACGCCTTCGGGAGCGCCGATTTCATCGAACCAGACCGGACCGTTATTGCCCCAGATTTCGGAGAGAGCACCCCAGTTATACGTCGTGAAGCGGGTCGTCTGCTCGCGCTCGGTCCACCGGACACCGGACCTGACCGATTTGAGCCAGCTCGATCCTTCGTCGAACTTGTAGTCTACGTCAGCCCGGAAGGCCTGTTCCTGGCCCTCATTGTCGTCGAGGTGGTCCATGGCTGCCCGCCAGAAGGAATTTTCCGGGTTCGCAAAGCTGTCGTAAGGAGCGTCCATATAAGACGGGCACGTCGACGTGTTCGGGCCACCGGAGCAGTCGACATCCGACGGGTTCCCGCCGCCACTGCCGGGGATCCGGTTCGGCGGAAGGTACACGATTTCCGGAACGTCGGTGTTCAGGTTCAGATAGATATCCTGGAACGTCGTGCCCCAGATGCCGAAATCGACGTTCGAAGATTCAGCGTCGATCCGTTGGTAATCGAAGTTGAATGCCCAGCGATCGTTCGGGGTCCATTTCATGTTCAGGGACGCGTCCTGGGTCCAGAACTCCTGCTCCACATCACGGCGGATGTTGTTGGACTGAAGGCCGTAGATCGGCGTGTGAGGATCGGAGAAGGTATCCGATCTCCAACCGGTCGGGGCCGAAATCGTGCCGTATCCGAACAGGTCGTCACCATTGAACCCGTATTCGGTCCCCGGCACGAAGAAGAAGGCCGTGTCGCCAATATTGTCGGTCGCGATTTCCGAGACGAATTCAGTCCAGGATGTCGTCGACTCTGACCGGAGGAATTCGGCGGTTGCGAGCCAGGTATGGTCAGGGCTGCGCCATTGGACCGAGCCGCCATAACCGATGCGGTCGCGATCATAGTCCTGCGTCCGGATCGCGGCGCCCTCGGGCACCCAGACGCGTCCGGCAGCAAGATCGTCACGCGGCTGGAAACTCGACGCCTGCGTGCCGTCGGAGCGGGTCTGCAGCTCGGATGAAACGCCGTTAATCAGGATGCCGAATTCGCCGATATCGGTTTCCCAGCGGTTGCTGGCAAGGAGAGAGAAGGTTGGAGCAACCGCCTTGCGGAAGTCGCCATAGTTCAGTTCAGCGGTTCCCGCGATCACGCTTCCCGGGGAATCGAATGGCTTGCGGGTGACAAGGTTGACTGTTCCGGACACACCACCTTCGATCAGGTCAGCGGTCTGGTTCTTGAAGACCTGCACGGAGCCGAGAAGTTCCGGGGAGACGTCCGAGAAGCTGAGCCCGCGTCCATTGTTGGCAGAGAAGCTGTCGCGGCCGTTGAATTCAGAGCGCACAAAGGTAAGGCCGCGGACGACGACGCCCTGGCCTTCGATCGAGAAGTGATCCGGGTCATCGGCGGCGGCGAAGCGGCTGATCGTGACACCCGGCACACGCTGGAGCGCTTCGGTCACCGAGCGGTCGGGAAGGGCGCCGATGTCTTCTGCCGTCACGGCGTCGACGAATGTGTCGGCCTGGCGCTTGATAGCCTGCGCGCTTTGCAGCGAAGAGCGGATGCCCTGGACGACAACCGTGTCCTGCCGGGCTTCATCGGCATCGTCTGCCTCGTCGCTGAGTGTCTCCACGGCGCTCGCCTCGGCAGACTCATCGGCTTCCTGGGCGACAGCGGGCATCGCTGTCAGCAGTGAGAAGGCTGACGCACCATAAAGCAGCGCAGTCCACTTGCCGACGCGTGAATGGCGGACGGACTCGTCCTCGAATCTCGATTTCACTTTCAATTCCTCCCTAGAACTTTAGCGCCATCGTGATCCGGCTTTTTATGTTTTTGACGCGGATTGGTTCACGCCTTGCACCCGATGGTTACCCTACGCGAACACAAAATGTTTGCGCTATCAAGAGGAATTTCGAAAGAATGCGAAAGGAGCCCGAGAAGTATGGCAAAATGGTAACGCTGGAAAATCTGCTGCGCCATCCTGCTTGCCTCGTCGGGCCGAGGGAGAGATGGTCGACGAGGTTTCGGGAGCTGAATAACGATGAATGGCTCTGAAAATATTAAGAAAATCGTCATCGTGGGTGGCGGGACAGCGGGCTGGATGACGGCGGCCGGCCTGTCACATGTGTTCCGGGCGAACGGAATTGAAATCGCTTTGGTGGAGTCCGATCAGATCGGAACTATCGGCGTAGGCGAAGCGACGCTGCCTCATCTCAGATTTTTCAATGAGCATCTGGGAATTGATGAATCCGAGTTCATGGCGCGCACAAGCGCGACCTTCAAACTCGGAATCGAGTTTCGGGATTGGGGCCGGCAGGGCGACGCCTACATTCACCCGTTCGGCGAATATGGCCGCGAAATACGCGGTATCGATTTTCACCATTTCTGGCTCAAAGCGCACAAGGCGAGCCGCGAAGGCCGGATCGACTCGTTTTCTCTGCCGGTGGTGATGGGCGAGCTGGCGAAATTTGCGATGCCGTCGGCCGACCCGCGGTCAGTCATGGCGTCCTATTCCTATGCCTACCAGCTGGATGCCGGGCTGTACGCTAAGTTCCTGCGGGAGTTTGCAGAGGCCCGCGGTGTCCAACGGATCGAGGGGAAGATCGTGGAAGTAAGTGTGCGTCCAGAGGGTGGTGTGGTTGACTTTGTGACGCTTGAAAATGACCGGAAAATCACTGGCGACCTGTTTATTGATTGCTCCGGATTTCGCGGCCTGATCATCGAACAGGCGCTGAAGGCGGGATATGAAGACTGGTCGCAGTACCTGCCGTGCGACCGGGCCGTGGCCGTGCCCTGCGAGATGACGGCCGAGAACGTGCCCTACACAAGAGCCACGGCGCGCGAAGCCGGATGGCAATGGCGCATCCCGCTGCAGCACCGCGTCGGCAATGGGTATGTGTTTTCGTCCCGGTTCACGGATGACGAGCGCGCCAGCGATATCCTGATGTCCAGTCTTGAGGGCGCGCCCCTGGCAGAGCCGAAATTCATCGGATTTCGTGCCGGGAAACGCCGGCGCCAGTGGGTCGGGAATTGCGTTGCCATCGGGCTGTCGAGCGGCTTCCTGGAGCCATTGGAGTCGACCAGCATTTATCTCATCCAGGCCGGGATCACGGCGCTCGCGGAGTTGCTGCCGAGCCGCGCCATGCATGAGGCGGATATTCGCGAATTCAACCGGGTCATGGACCTGGAATATGAGCGCGTGCGCGATTTCCTGATCCTTCATTACCACGCCACCGAACGCAATGATTCACCGTTCTGGGACTATGTGCGGACCATGCCCATTCCGGAGTCGCTGGCCTACAAGCTGGAGCTGTTCCGGAAGACTGGCGTTGTCGTTCAGTACAAGGATGGCCTGTTCCTTCATCCAAGCTGGATTGCGGTCTATCTTGGCCAACGTGTCGTGCCTGACGGATATGATCCGCGCGTGGATGCGCTTCCGGATGAGCAGCTCTACAAGGCCCTCGCTGAAATGAAGGCCCTTATCGGGCAGACCGTATCAGGCCTGCCTACGCATGCGGATTTCCTCAGGGACTACTGTCCGCGCCCCGTAGCGGATGGGGTGTTGTAACCATGGCGCCTGATGAGAAGCCGGACTTTCTGGTTCTTGGAGATACGATCGAGGCATGGCTGACCGCAGCATGCCTTGTGCGCAGCCTCGGCAAGTCCGGGCGCTCCGTTGCGATCCTGCCGGTACTGCGGGAACGGCCGTCTCCGCCGGTGGCCGTGCTGCCACCAAGTGTCGCGAATCTTCACGCCTTGTTGGGCTTCGACGAGCGGGACATGCTGCGCTTCTGCAAAGGGAGCTTCAGGCTCGGCGACAGGTTTGAAGGCTGGCGCGGCGAGGGCTCTTCCTTCGTGCTCTCATATGGCAGCCCGGCAGAGTTTCCAGGCGAGGGCGCCTTGCACCAGCAGGGCCGGCGCAGCGGGGTGCTGGAGCAGGACGGCGCGTACGATACATTCAGCCTTGGCGCTGTTCTTGGACGTCTTGACCGCTTTGCACATCCGGATCCCGTTGCAAACCAGCAGGCGGGCTATTTTACCTATGGCTATCATCTGGATGCGGACAAATACCGGGATTACCTGAAACGTGCGGCTCTGCATTATGGTGTGCGCAAGGAAGAGGGTGACCCAATGTCCATTCTCGCGAGAGAAGGCGAATTGGCCGCTGGGGTGATCGTGGATGCGACGGGTGGAGCGTCGATATCCGACGTACTGCCAAGGGACGGCTGGAGGGCGGACGCTGATTTGCCATTTGATCAGTTTGCTCTGATGGATGAGCCGGCAACGTCTCTCTCCCTCGGCCGCGTATCTGCCGGGAACGATAAGATTCTATTCGATGTCGCGGCGGCCGAAACGGGATGTCGGGCGGCTCTTTTCAACGCGTCTGGCGTTCCCGAGAATCTCGTTGGGGCCGGCGAGGTGGATGTGTTCGGAATCCGAAGCGGACACAGAACGCCATGGGTTGGGAAATGTGTATCGATTGGCGCCTCGGCCTTCGGTCTCTTGCCTTTCGGGGATGTCGAGATGAGCCTGATTGTACGGGGAGTCGAGACATTGCTTGAGCTTCTCCCAGATGAGGGGCGGCTTGCGGTCGCGGGTCAGGAGTATAACCGGCGCATGATGATGGCCTATCACCGGACGCGCGATGTCCAGGTGATGGCATTTGCGCTTGCTGCCCGCCCATGGCGGACGGCGGAAGCGGCAATGTCTGACCAAAACAGGATCAGGCTGGAACAGTTCCGCAGCCGGGGGCGGGTGGTGACGTTCGATGAAGAATGCCTCGCGCCGGCGGAGTGGGTGAGTTTCATGATCGGGCTGGGGGTCGTTCCGGAGCGCACCGATCCCGTCGCGGAGTCGGTTGCGCAAGAGGTGGCGGCACAGCGTCTCCGGTCCGTGTCTGCTCATATCGCGGCGCTTGCTGAACGCTATCCCAGTCAGCGTGACTATCTGGCCGAGGCGGGCGTCATAGGGGCTGACGCATTTGGGGGTGGAATGTGACTTTGCCCCCGCACACGCTTGACCGGATTGTGATTGTCGGAGGCGGTACCGCCGGCTGGATGACGGCCGCGGCCCTTGCGCGCTTTGTCCGCAATGGGCGCACGAAGATCAGGCTGGTCGAGTCCGACGAGATTGGGAGCGTCGGTGTGGGCGAGGCCACGATTCCTCCAATAGTCGCATTCAATAGCTTGCTCGGCATAGACGAGCGCGACTTCGTCAAGGCGACGCAGGCAACCTACAAGCTCGGCATTGAGTTCGACGGATGGCTGCGCGAAGGCGAGGCCTATATTCATCCGTTCGGGGATTATGGCCGCGATGTAGATGCCATCAAGTTCTACCAGCTCTGGCTGAAGCAGCGGTCAAAGGAGGCGATCCCGCCGCTCGAGGCCTTCTGCCTGTCGGCGGTTGCCGCGCGCAAGGGACGTTTCGCGCCGCCATCGCCCGACCCGCGATCCGTGCTGCATACAATGGCATATGCGTTTCATTTCGATGCGACGCTTTACGCGGCCTTTTTGCGGAAGTTTGCGGAAGCGCATGGCGTGCAGCGCACGGAAGGAAAAGTGGTCGATGTAAACCTGAACGGAGCGACCGGCTTTATCGAGTCCGTGACGCTTCAATCAGGCGAAGTCGTGCAAGGCGACCTGTTTATCGACTGCTCCGGCTTCCGCGGGCTGCTGATAGAGGGGGCGCTGGAGACCGGCTACGAAACATGGACGCATTGGTTGCCGTGCGACCGTGCGGTGGCCGTGCCGTGCGAGGCGAACGGCCCGCCGATTCCCTACACCCGTGCGACCGCGCGGCGCGCCGGATGGCAGTGGCGCATTCCGCTGCAACACAGGATCGGAAACGGGCATGTTTACTGCAGCGCCTACGAAACGGACGAGGCAGCGCGCGAGACCTTACTGGCAAACCTTGATGGCGCGACGACGGCAGAGCCGCGGCTTCTCAGGTTCATGACCGGGCGGCGGCGGAAGTTCTGGAACCGGAATTGCGTTGCGATCGGCCTGTCGGGTGGCTTCATGGAGCCGCTGGAATCCACATCCATCCACCTGATCCAGGCGGCGATCTCGAAACTGATCGCTCTGTTTCCGGACAAGCGGTTCAATCCGGTGGAGGCCAGCGAATTTAATCGGCTGACTGCGATGCAGTTCGAACAGATCCGCGATTTCCTCATCCTGCACTACAAGGCGACGGAACGGCAGGATTCGGGGTTCTGGCAATATGTGCGCGATATGGACATACCCGACACACTCGCGACGAAGATCGAGTTGTTTCGGTCGAAGGGGCGCATCTTCAGGTTCGAGGACGAATTGTTCGGCGAAGCGAACTGGGTGTCAGTCCTGCTGGGGCAGGGCATTGTGCCATCAGCCTGGGATCCGATGGTGGATTCGCTGAGCGACGCTGACCTGAGGCGCAATACGGCGCAGATTTATCAGGCCATTCAGCAGACGGCGGAGCAATTGCCCCGCCACGAAGATTTTATCCAGCGCTTCTGCGCAGCAGAACCTGTCTGACCCGGAGCAATTTCATGGACCATGCGCCTATCAGGAAAACAGTGATCGTCGGCGGCGGCACGGCCGGCTGGATGACCGCGGCCGCGCTCTCAAAAATCCTTCAGGGTAATGTGGGCGCGATCGAACTTGTGGAGTCCGAACAGATCGGCACGATCGGTGTCGGCGAGGCGACGATTCCGCAGATTGCAACGTTCAACCGGACGCTTGGGATCGACGAAAACGAGTTCGTCCGGGCGACCAAGGGCACGTTCAAGCTGGGGATCGAATTCGTCAACTGGGGCCAGAAGGGTGACCGGTACATCCATCCCTTCGGCCCCTATGGGCTCGATATGGAAGGTGTGTCTTTCCACGCCTACTTTCTGAAGCATCATGGCAAGGCGTATGACCGTCAGACGCCGGAACAATACTCCCTGCAGGCAATGGCTGCGCGGCAGGCGAAGTTCATGCGCCCTGTCAACGCGGGTAACTCGCCGCTGTCGAAAATTGCCTACGCCTTCCATTTCGATGCGGGGCTATATGCGAAATTCCTGAGGGAGTTCTCGGAGAAACGAGGCGTAAAGCGTACCGAAGGCAAGGTGGTCGGCGTTAATCAGGTCGCGGAGACGGGGTTCATCCGGTCGATCACTCTGGAGGATGGACGCGAGATTGACGGCGACTTGTTTATCGATTGTACCGGCTTCCGGGGCTTGCTGATCGAGCAGACGCTGAAGGCGGGTTACAATCACTGGAAGCACTGGCTGCCGTGTGACCGGGCGGCGGCTGTCGCCTGCACGAAGACCAGTCCGCTGTTATCCTATACGCGTTCGACGGCGCATGAGTTCGGATGGCAGTGGCGCATCCCGCTGCAGCACCGGACGGGCAACGGGATGGTCTATGCCAGCGACCATGTCGCCGATGATGTGGCCGTGGAACGATTGCTTTCATGCCTGGATGGCGAAGCGATCGGAGACCCGCGCCTGCTGCAATTCGAAACCGGGCACCGCAGGAAATTCTGGGACAAGAACTGTGTCGCAATCGGCCTGTCGGCCGGGTTCCTTGAGCCGCTGGAGTCGACGTCGATCCACCTCATCCAGAGCGGTATCTCAAAGCTGTTGCAGATGTTCCCGGACCGGCACTTCCGGCAGGCGGACATCGATCGCTATAACCGCGTGACGACGTTTGAATATGAGCGCGTGCGCGATTTCATCATCCTTCACTATAACGCCACGCAGCGCGACGATTCCGATTTCTGGAACTATGTGCGGACAATGCAGATTCCCGATTACCTGCAGGACAAGATCGACCTGTTCCGGAGCTATGGGCGGGTATTCCGCGAGAATGAGGAATTGTTCAACGACACCAGCTGGTTCGCGGTGATGATCGGGCAGAACATCCGCCCGGAAGGCTATGACGCCGTTGCGGATGTGCTCTCGCCGGAGGAAACGGCGAGGCGCCTTAACGAGATCCGGGCCGTGATTGCCAAATCGGCGGACCACATGCCCCTCCAGTCTGATTTCATCGCACAGACCTGTGCCGCAGAGGAGTTGAACCCGGTCGCTGGCTGATCATTCCGCGGCTGATTGGGCGTACATGCCGAAGACCGCGCCGACGAATCCGCCCGCCGCGCGTGTGCTGAGGATGCTTCCATCCTGACCGGTTGCGACGGACTGCCAAGCGCTGTCGCCGCTGGCTGCATAGAAGTCGTAGGAAGCCCCCCGCGCCGCGATTTTCAGGCGCACAGGCAATTCAGGATCCGGTGAGACCGGAATTTCGGCAAGGATTTCGCCATTGTCTTCCATGTCCGGCCCGGATTTTTTCCGGAGCCGCACCACGCGCTCACCAGCATCGTTCAGGCCGACGCCGAGGGCATAGAAGAAATCGTCATTCTGGAATGCGGCAATTCCTGCCTCATCCTTTGGTGCCTGAGGTGCGAAGACGAGTTCCGTACTGGCTTCTGCATTTGTGTGCTGCTGCCGTCGCGCCAGAAAAGAAGGCTGTTTCCCACTGCCAAGGCTCTCGCCGCGAGGCGTTATCCTCAGGGTACCATGTTCGAGTGAGTGCCATTGTTGCTTCGGTATCCGCACGGCCATCCAATATGGCGGCAGGGTCTCTCCTTCGAACTCTTCCGTGAGCGTGAAATTGCCGGATGTGGGGACGGGGGCTGCGGGCTGTGCGGGCAGGTCAGGGCGTTGCTGGCGCAGCGGCAGGGGCTCGCCGGATTCCAGTATGATTGGCCAACCATCTTGCCAGGTCACCGGCAAAAGGAACGTTTCGCGGCCGGTATTGTAGTCATCGCCCTGATAGGGCCGCACGCCGAGGAAGGATGCCCACCATCGCCCGGCACTGTCCTGCACGAAGTCCGCATGCCCCACCGATGTGACCGGATTCAGCCGGTCGTCTGGCAGGTCTCTTTGGGTGAGGATAGGATTATCAGTATACGGTATATAGGGGCCGTAGACACTTTCGGCTTTGAATGCGACCTGCGAGTGCCCGACCGCCGTGCCGCCTTCTGCGGCGCTGAAGAGATACGTCTCTCCGACCTTGTAGATGTGAGGGCCTTCGATCCAGATTGGTTTGTCTTCGGGCCGAGCGCCGCCATTGATGATCATGACGGGGGCAGACACCGGCTGGAAGGTTACGGGGTCGATTTCGCGCAGCCAGATGGCGCGGTGGCCGTCATAGGTGGAACCGCCTTCGGGCGCGTCATTGTTCATCAGGTAGAGCTTGCCGTCGCTGTCCTGGAAGAGGGACGGATCAATGCCGCCCACTTCTGGTATCCAGACCGGATCGCTCCACGGTCCTGCCGGGTCTGTCGCGGTGATGATGAAATTGCCGCCGCAGTCGACGCAGGTGTTCGCGATGTAGAAGGTGCCGTCATGGTAGGAAATCGTAGGCGCAAATACGCCCCGCGAGAGGCCGAGACCGTCGAAATCCAGCATGCCGGGCCGATCAATCGCGTTTCCGATCTGGGTCCAGTTCACGAGATCCTTGCTGTGCCACACCGGCAGGCCGGGGAAATAGCAGAATGTGGAATTCACAATGTAATAGTCGCCGCCGACCTGCGTGATGGCCGGGTCCGGGTAAAATCCGGCGAGGATTGGGTTCCGCATTTCTTCGGCGCTGAGGGGCGGGCCGTCGAAAACAGGATCCTGGCCGGAATAGGTGAAGTATTCGAACCGGGCAGCGGTGTCGTTACCGTTGGTATTGCCCGCCGTTCCCGGGGCGCAAGCGGCGGCGCACAAGAGGGCGCTGGTTCCCGCAACAATCGAACGGAGCTTCATTGTTCCTCCCCGAGGCCTCTCTGGACCTTCCGTCAAAATTCATGGTAGCGTTATCATTGACGCAGCGAGGCGTGGCGGCAAGCCAAAATTAGACCATCGCGTGACCAGGGAGGAAACCGATATGTCCGACGTAACGCGGCGGCGTGCGCTCAGTCTGCTTTCAGGAGTTGCCGCAACAGCGGCCTGTGCGCCGGGAACGGTGTCCGCGCCCGCAGCGCCGTCGCCCCCGTCTTTGCGCGACCTTGCGGCGGCGAAAGGTATCGTGTTCGGCACGGCGATGTCTGCGCGCCAGGTGAGGGATCCCGACTATGTCCGTCTCGTCCTGGCCGATTGCGCCGGCATTGTCGCCGAGAACGAGCACAAGATGTATGTGATCCAGCCCCAGCCGGACGTCTGGCGCTGGGGGCCGGTGGACTCCCTGATCGGGTTCGCGCGCGAAAACGGGCTCGCCATGCGCGGGCACACGCTGGTCTGGCACCATCCGCGCTGGCTGCCGGACTGGGTGAACGAGACCACGTTCCCGAACGCGGCAGAGGCCGAAGCGTTGCTTGGCAATTACATCAAGCAGGTCGCCGGCAGGGATGACGGGCTGGTTCACTCCTGGGACGTCGTCAACGAGACGATCGATTCCTCGACAGGGGACCAAAGGGAAACGTCCTTCTCGCGGGCCATGGGCCCGGAAGTCATCGAGTTCTGCTTCCATAAGGCGCGCGAAGCCGCGCCCGGCGCGAAACTGGCGTATAATGATTACATGAGCTGGGAAGCCGGCATGGAGAACCACCGCACCGGGGTGCTCCGCCTGTTGGAACGCCTCCGGAAGAACGGCGCGCCGATCGACGCGCTTGGAATCCAGAGCCATTCCAATACCGACATGCCGACAGAGTTCACGGCCGAGAAGCAGAGGGCCTGGCGTGCGTTCATGGACGACGTGACAGGTATGGGGCTCGAAATCTACATGACCGAGTTTGACGTGAACGATACGCAGATGGACGCCGATATTGCCTATCGCGACCGTGAAATCGCTGCCTACACGCGGGATTATCTCGATCTGATGCTCTCTTACCCGCAGGTGAAAGAAGTTTTGATGTGGGGCCTCGTGGATTCGCAGAGCTGGCTGCAGACCTTCCTTCCCCGCACGGATGGTGTGGAGAAGCGCCCGACCCTGTTTGATTCGGCCTACCAGCCGAAACCCATGCGGGAAGCGGTCGCCGCTGCACTGAAAGCGGCGCCGCTAAGGGTTTGAAGAAATTGCCTTCTTTTTTCGTCATGTTCCGCTAAGGGTTTGTTTTGAAAAAATCTGTAAAGCGAGTGAAAGATTTTGCTTTCCCCAAATGGCTGCATTGACTTTGTCTGGTCGGGGGCAGGTAATAGGTCGAAAATGGGGGCAGCTCGAATGGGTTGGTCGGAATAAAATGAATCAAGCGACGCCAAGACTTGGGAAGAAGCAGCACGCGACGATCCGCGAGGTCGCTGAAATGGCGGGCGTGTCGCAGATGACGGTCTCCCGGGTGCTGAACAGGCGGGAGTCGGTGAAGGAATCGACCCGGGAAAAGGTTGAAGAGGCGATCCAGGCGCTTAATTACCGCCCGAATCTGCTCGCCCGCAGCCTGGCTGGCGGCAAGTCACTGTTCATCGGGCTGATCTTCAACAACCCTAGCAACAACTACCTCGGCGAACTGCTTGTCGGCACGCTCAACAGGTGCCGTGAGGCTGGCCACCATCTCGTGATTGAGGATTTCTCGATCACATCGCGCGACAAGGAAATCGACGCGCTGATCGAGCGGATCAGCGGGGCGGGCCTGGACGGGGTCATCGTGGCGCCGCCGGTGAGCGAGGATGAGCTCATCCTTTCAAAGCTGCACGCCGCCGGTTTGCGCACGGTTCTGATCGCTCCGCGCGAAGCGCCGAATGACGGCGTCAGCGTGTCGATCGACGACGCGGCAGCCGCCGATCAGATGACCCAGTACCTGATCGACCATGGACACAAACGGATCGCCTTCGTGATCGGCGCGACCGATCAGTCGTCGTCACGTAGACGTTATCGCGGGTTCGATCTTGCCATGGCGCGGAATGGGCTGTCGGTCGACGACAATCTCGTGCAGCAGGGCGACTATACCTACCGGAGCGGCCTGGTGGCTGGCGAACATTTCTTTTCGCTTCCGCAGCCGCCGTCGGCCGTTTTTGCCAGCAATGACGACATGGCAGCAGGCGTTCTCGCCGCGGCTCAGCGGCATGGAATGCGCGTGCCCGAAGATGTGTCCATCGTCGGCTTTGACGATACCGCAATCGCATCGGCCATGTGGCCGCAGCTGACGACGGTGCGCCAGCCGATTGCCGAAATGGCTTATCAAGCGGTGAACCTGCTCGCGCGTGTGATCGGCGATGTCGAAAGCCCGAAAAAGGACAGGAATCTCGTCCTGGACGTCGCAATTGTCGAGCGCGACACAGTCCGCAAGGCCTGACCGGTCAGATCCGTTCCACAGCAATATCGATTGAGGCGGACAAGTTTTCGCCGGGGGCGAGTTCGCGCAAACCCGTCGTTTCCCGTCCGTAGACGGAGTTAACTGCATCGGGAGCGTGCGACACAGGCTCCACGCAGAAGAAGTCCTGGCCTTTCGGCACATAGACGACCAGATGGTTGAGTCGGCCGGAAGCCTCCATCCGCACGCGCATCTGGCGTGCCGGCCAGGCAATGCCGGTTTGTCCTGCGCTTACGGTAAAAGCATTATCGAGGTCGAGCAGGTCGACCGGTCGCGCACTGCGCAAATTGTTGGGCGCAGTCAGTGGAGCGAGCTGATCGGGGATCATGCCGGATGCCGCTGTCCATATCCCACTGACATCGGCTGAGAGCAGGGCGTCCTGCCTCGGAAAGTAGGGGTGCCAGCCGAGGCCCGCCGGCATGGTTTCGTCGGACAGGTTGCTGATGGACAGGGTCAGGCGCAGCCCGCGTCCGGTCAGCTCAAAGCTTTGCTCCGCGCGGTAAGCCCACGGCCACTCATCCTGCGCATGCCGGTATGACAGGTGTGCTAGGCCGGATTCCAAGTGCTCCAAATCCCACGGCTTCAGCCATGCCTGCCCATGGATGGCGTGGGATTCAGGAGGGAAATTCGGGGCGAGCTGAACGGTCCTGCCGTTCCAGGCAAAGCAGCCGTGATTGATTCGGCCGGAGAAGGGAAACAGGGGAAAGCCCGCCGTTTCCAGGGGGGTGAGTGCCACGCCTGCGGGAGCCGGTCGCAGGATGTCGGCGCCTGCATAAGTGAAGCTGCGAACGCTTCCTCCCAACTCGGGGAGGAGCGCCAGCCGGAAGTCGCCGTGCTCAAGTTCAATCGTCATAAAAGCCTCTGATGCCCCGCGAACGGCACATTTCATTCCTTTTTGCGTGGTGAAGCATGAGAACGCTAACATGGAAAGCGGTAAAGGCTGGGCCGGGTGGCCAAAAAAATCGCCGGATCCGCGAATTGCCGCTTGCATAGGCGCTTGACGGAGGTCAAACCTTGCGCCGAAAAAACAGGAATGATAGCGTTATCATTCTAAAAGGGCCGCAGACTGGATGCGGCCTCGAGGAGGGACCAAAGGCAGTGTTTCTGGGTGTCGACATTGGCACGTCGAGCGTCAAGGCGACGCTGGTTGACGAGGCGGGTTTGCCGGTCGAGGTCGCGCAGGCGGAATTGCCAATTTCACGCCCCGCGCCGCTCTGGTCTGAGCAAAATCCGTCTGACTGGTGGACGGCGACCAACATGGCGGTGGCCAAGCTGGATGTAGATCGCCGCCACGCCGTCCGGGCGATCGGCCTGTCCGGCCAGATGCATGGGGCGACCCTGCTCGACAGTGCCATGAAGCCCCTGCGGCCGGCGATCCTGTGGAATGACGGGCGGAGCTTTCAGGAGTGCGCCGATCTTCAGGAAACGACGCCTGAATTTGTGTCCATCGGCGGCAACCTTGTCATGCCGGGATTCACCGCCCCCAAACTTGAATGGGTGCGCCGGCACGAGCCTGACGTCTTCGCGAAGGTCGAGAAAGTCCTGCTGCCGAAAGACTATGTTCGCTTGCGGATGACGGGCGAATTGGCGTCTGACATGTCGGATTCGTCCGGCACGCTGTGGATGGACGTGGAAAACCGGCGCTGGTCGTCGCGCCTGCTTGACGCGACGGGGCTCGAAGAAAAACACATGCCCCTGCTTTACGAGGGGCACGAAGCAACAGGCGTGTTGCGCGCCGAGGCCGCCGAGGCGTGGGGCATGTCCCGCGTCCCGGTCGTGGCCGGGGGCGGTGACAATGCCGCCGGTGCCGTCGGTGTGGGCGTGACGGATGAAGGCGATGCGCTTCTGTCGCTCGGCACATCGGGCGTGATTTTCGTCGCGGGCAAGACGTTCCGCTCAAATCCGGAATCGGCGGCCCATGCATTCTGTCATGCCCTGCCGGCGCGCTGGCACCTGATGTCGGTGATGCTGAGCGCGGCGAGCTGCGTGGATTGGGCGCTCAGGGTGACAGGCACCGCGGATGCCGCGGAGCTGATTCACCGTGCAGAACGGGATGCGGGCCTCAAGACGCAGGAGATTTTCCTTCCTTACCTGTCGGGCGAGCGCACACCGCATAATAATCCGCATGCTTCAGGTGTTCTGTTCGGGCTGACACATGATTCCGGTCCTGCCCAGATAGGGCAGGCCGTTTTGGAGGGTGTCGCCTTCGGCATGGCCGATGGCCTTGAGGCGCTCGTCGCATCGGGTGTCAATGTGCACCAGATTTCTGTGATCGGCGGGGGATCCCAGTCCCTTTACTGGGGGCGGATCCTGTCTGCGGCGCTCAATCGGCCGATGGTATATCGCGATGGCGCTGCGACCGGTCCGGCCTATGGCGCCGCGCGCCTCGCCCGTTACCACATTCTTGGCGGAACAGTCGACGATATGTTCGCGCCGCCGAAAGTGCTCGACATCATCGAGCCACGCGAAAGCGACATCGAAGTGCTTGCGCCCAAGTACGAGAAATTCACATCGCTCTATCATACGATAAAAAAAGCATTCAAAGGAGACTGACATGGCCGACGGACAGATCCAGATCGACGGCGATCCGATTTTCAAGGGAATCGATCCGATCCGCTATGAAGGTCCGTCTTCGGACAATCCTCTAGCGTACCGCTACTATGATAAAGATCGCGTTGTCATGGGCAAGCGGATGGAAGACCATTTGCGGATGGCGGTGTGCTATTGGCATACGTTCTGCTGGGATGGCTATGACATCTTCGGCGGCGGCACATTTGGCCGGCCTTGGCAGAACGCGTCCAACGATCGCGCCGCAGCCGATCGCAAGATGCAGGCAGCGTTCGAGTTTTTCACCAAACTGGGCCTGCCGTTCTACTGCTTCCACGATGTCGACGTGACGGAAGCCTCGCCGACGCCGGCTGATCTCTCGAATAACTTTGCCCGCGCTGCCGAGCGCCTCGCGGCCTATCAGGAAGCGACCGGCATCAAGCTGCTCTGGGGCACGGCCAACCTGTTCAGCAATCCCCGTTTTGCTGCAGGCGGGCTCACCAACCCGAATCCTGAGATTGCTGCCTGCGCCGTGCGCCAGATCCGCGAGTGCCTTGAGGCGACCCACCAGCTGGGCGGAGCGAACTATGTTCTGTGGGGCGGTCGCGAAGGATACGACACGTTGCTGAATACCGACCTCAGCCGCGAGCTCGATAATTTTGGCCGGTTCCTGTCGATGGTGGTCGAGCACAAGCACAAGATCGGATTCAAGGGCAAGATCCTGATCGAGCCGAAGCCGCATGAGCCGATGTACCATCAGTATGATTTCGATACGGCGACCGTCTACGGCTTCCTCAAGCGCTACGGCCTCGATAAGGAAGTGCATGTCAATATCGAGCCAAACCATGCGACCCTGGCCGGCCATAGCTTCGCTCATGAGCTGGCGACGGCGGTTGCGCTGGGCATCATGGGGTCTATCGATATCAATTCCGGGAACTTCCAGAACGGTTGGGATACGGACCAGTTCAACGTCGACCTGAAAGACATCACGACCGCGCTGATCGAGCTGCTGCCATCCGGCGGCCTTGATACGGGCGGGTTCAATTTCGACGCAAAGGTTCGCCGGCAGTCGAACAGCCTGGAAGACCTGTTCTATGCCCATGTCGGCGGCGTCGACACACTGGCGCGCGCGCTGCTTGCTGCGGCGGACGTGCTGGAGAAGGGCGAACTGGCGGCCCTGAAAGCCAAGAGGTATGCAGGCTGGACCGATAGCGAAATCGGCAAGTTGATGCTGTCCGAGGGGGCGACGCTTGAAAGCATTGCTGACGCAGCGGCGGCTCGGAATGTCGACGCTTCGCATGTTTCCGGGCGTCAGGAATATCTCGAAAACCTGGTCAATCGTTCGATCGTCTAAGTCGCGCAAGGTCTTGTCGCGCAGGCTTCAAAACCTGCGCGACAATGTCTCGCGCGCCCCAAGGGTCAGCAAGTCCGCCAGGGAGCGAGCCAGCTCTCCGACGATGTGATCATCGTCGCTGAGGCCCGTTCCGAAGACTTCCTTGAGGCTGAGTAGGGCTGCAACCATATTCTGCGGCTCCGTGCCTGCCTCGGTGACCAGGGCCTTTGTCCTGTTCGCAAGCGGGTCGTCCACCGTGAAAGGCCGCCCGAATTCATCGGTCCCCATCTGCCAGCGCATCCATGCGGCGATAGCCAGGCACTCATTAGGTGAGCTGAGACCCTGGGCGCGTCGTTCCCTCAGGGGAGCGACAAGGCGTTGGGGCAGTTTCTGGCTTCCGTCCATGGCGATCTGCCTTGTGCGATGTTTTAGGGCGGTGTTTTCGAAGCGCTGTGTGAGGTCGGCCCGATAGCGGTGCGGATCGAAGCCGGAGACGGGCCGCAGTGTGGCCTGTTGTTCGTCCCACAGTGCCTCGACATGATTGCGCAATGGCGCGAACCGGATTGCCCCATCAATGAAGTCGAATCCGGCAAGCGCGCCCAAATAAGCCATGGTTGAGTGCGCTCCGTTTAGCATCCGCAGCTTTGCATGCTCCCAACCCGCGACATCGTCCGTAAACTGGACACCTACCCGTTCCAGCGGTGGCCGCCGTCCGGTGAACCGGTCTTCAATGACCCATTGTGTGAAGGCTTCGGTATTGACCATGGCTTCATCGCGCAGGCCGATCAGTGCCCCCAATGCGTCGATGTCATCTCGGGTCGTAGCCGGAACGATCCGGTCGACCATGGATGAGGGGAACGCGCATTCAGTCTCAATCCAGCGGGCCAGAGCGGCATCAATTTGTTCAGCGAATCCGATCACGGCACGTTGAGTCTTGCGTCCATTCTCTGAGAGATTGTCGCAACTGAGGATCGTTAGCGGACCCGCGCCTTCGCGCCTGCGCGCGTCGAGCCCGGCACATAACAGTCCGGGCAGTGATGTTGGCTGGTCAGGGTGCAACATGTCCTGCTCGATTGCTGGGTGAGACAGGTCGATCTCGCCAGTCGCGGGTGTCAGGCAATAGCCCTTCTCCGTAACTGTAATGGTGACCAGTGAAGTCGCGGGATCAGCGAGCGCTGCGATGATGGTTGCAGGATCATCGGGCGCAACGACGACGTTCCGGATTGAGCCGATAATCCGAGTGGAGGCCTCATCTCCGTCTCGTACAATCACGGTGAACAACCCATCCTGCGGATTGATCTGGTCTCGGACCGCCTGAGATCGCATGGATACGCCAAGGATGGCCCAGTCGCGTTCTCCCTGAGCCATCAGTTCATCAAAATAGACGGCCTGGTGTGCGCGATGGAATGCGCCGATGCCAAAATGCACGCAGCCGACTTTCTGCGAGTCGCGATCGTAGGCTGGCAAACTGACGGAGGCCGGCAGCGAGGCAAGCGTCTCGCGCGAGAGGCGCAAATGGTTCGTCATCTGAATTGTCCGGGCAGCCAGAGCGAGAGGGCAGGGATATATGTGATCACCAGGAGAACGAGGCCGAGCGCGAGGTAGAATGGCCAGATGGTTCGCACTGCCCGTTCAGGCGCGATCTTGCCGACCGCGCATCCGAGGAACAGGACTGCGCCGACCGGCGGAGTTACGAGCCCTATCCCGAGGCTCAGCATCATCACTACGCCGAAATGAACCGGGTCGATGCCGACCTTGATGGCGACCGGCAAGAGGATCGGTGTCATGATGACGATGAGGGTCGCCATGTCGATAAACGCGCCGAGGATCAACAGGATCGCGAGGATCAGGAACAGGATGACCTGAGGTGTGTCGGACGCTGAGGTCAGCAGGCCTGCCATGGCGGACGGGCCGTCAAGCAAAGCAAAGAGCCAGCCGAACATGCCGGCCGCGCCGATGATCAGCATGATCATGGCCGTTGTTCGTACAGCGCCGTGGACGGCCTCCTGAAAGCGGTTCCAGCCGAGCGACCTGTAAACCAAAGCGCCGATCAGGATGGTGTACACGACGGCAATTGCCGAGCTTTCCGTTGGCGTGAAAGCACCGGCCAGAATTCCGACAACAATGATGAGCGCGGTAAGGAAGCCGGGAACGGCATAGATGAGCGCCCTGAGGAAGATTGGCCAGCCGGGGAATTTTCCACGTGGATAGTTCCGTTTCGCGGCGACGCGCCAGGCTGTGAACATGAGCGCTGCCGCGGCGAGCAGGCCGGGTATGATGCCGGCCAGGAACAGGTCGCCGACGCTCACGCCGACCGGCGCGGATACGGCGTAGAGCACCATATTATGTGATGGCGGAATAAGGATGCCGAGGATCGCGGCAGTGACGGTGACGTTGACGGCATAGTCTGCGTCGTAGTTTCGCTCCCGCATCATCGGCATCAGGGTCGAGCCCATGGCTGAGACCGATGCCGCGGCCGAGCCGGAAACGGCGCCGAACATCAGGCTCGCACCCACGGTCACTTGTCCGAGTCCGCCCCGGGACCGGCCAAATGCCGCCTCTGCGATCTGCACGATACGGTCTGCAATTCCGGTTCGCGCCATGAGTTCGCCTGCGAACACGAAGAACGGAATCGCCATCAGCGAAAAAACGTTCATGCCTGCGGTCATCTGCTGGAACGCTACGATGACGGGAATGTCGAGCATCAGGAACATCGCCGCGCTCGCGATGCCGAGAGAGAAAGCTACAGGCACACCGCAAGCGAGCAATAGGAAGAGCAAGACGACGAGAAGGATCAGTTCCACTGGTCTTTTTCTTTCCGGCCGGTCAGCGTGCCGACCATCCTGTCGAGGGAAAAGATCGCTATCAGCGCGCCGGACAGCGCCACGGGGATGTATGTCACCGCCCGGGAGACACCGAGCGCCGGCAGTTCGTGCGTGCGGGTTGCGAGTGCTAGCTCCACGCCCGATGCGGCCATCATCACGCCGAACAGCAATACGAGGAAATGTCCGACTATCTGCAGCCGGCGGCTCCAAGCCTTTGGAAGGCTGGTCTCAAGAAGCGTCAGGCGCAGGTGAAAATTCTGGTGCACACCGGCCGCCCCCGCCAGAAGGATGAACCAGATCAGGGCCAGCAGGGACGCCTGTTCGGTCCATGACGGTGAATCCCGCAACACATACCGCGCAAAGACCTGCCAGGTTATCAGCGCTGTCATCAGGACGAGCCCCGCGCCCGCCAGCGCCATTGCGGCGCGGCTGAGCCAGGTGCACAGGGCGGAAAGACGTTCAGCCATTCCGCACCTGAACGGACTCGATCGATTCCGCCAGCGCCCGCAGCTTGGGCGTCGTGAGATATTTGTCCCAGACGGGCCGCACGCTTTCTGCGAAGGCTGTGCGGTCCGGTCGGATGATTTCAACGCCCTGATCGGAAAGGGCCTGCATCGCAGACGCGGTCCGTTCGTCCCAGATTCTGCGCATATAAGGCACGCTGTCGCGTGCGCATTTGCGGATCAGCGCCTGGTCGTCGGGCGCCAGTCGCCGCCAGGCCCGCAACGACATGACCAGCACTTCCGGCGCCATTACGTGTTCGGTCAGGCTGTAGTTCGGCGCGACTTCATAGTGGCGCGAGCTTTCGTAGGATGGCGGGTTATTCTCCGCGCCATCCACGACACCCTGCATCAGGCCCTGGTAGACTTCACCATACGCCATCGGTGTGGCGTCGCCGCCAAAGGCTTCGACCATTGAGACGAACAGGTCCGAGTTCAGAACACGGATCTTCTGGCCTGTCAGGTCGCCCGGTTCGTAGATTGGCCGTTTCGATGTGTAGAAGCTTCGCGCCCCCGCGTCATAGAAGCACAGGCCGATCAGCTTGTGAGGTTCCATAGCGGCGAGGATGGCATCGCCGGGGGCGCCGTCGAGTGCGGCCCGCATATGTGCGGTGGAGCGAAAAAGAAAGGGCAGGGTCGGCACAACGGCTTCAGGCAGGATCGACCCGAGCGGGGCGATGCTGACACGATTGAGGTCCAATCCGCCAAAAACCGTGATCTCCAGCGTGTCCTTTTCATTGCCGAGCTGGCCGCCGGCATAGGTCTTTATCCGCAGGCGTCCATCCGTCGCCTCAGCAAGCAGGCGCCCCATTTCCTGCACGGCGAGCACGGTGGGGTAGCCATCCGGCTGGGCATCTGCCGCACGCAAGAGCGACCGATCGAGCCCGCCGCAGCCGGTTGCCGCAAGCGTTGAAGTGGCTGCCGCGCCTGCCAGCACCTGCCGGCGGCTTGGGGGGATGCTGCTCCTCATGCGAACCGGTAGGCTTTGCGAACCAGATTATAGGTCAGGTCTTCCGCAATCTGATGCGCTTCATCAAGGCGGATGCGGTGTTCCGCCACCATGCGCGCGAGGAAGCCGCAATCCATGCGTCGTGCCACGTCGTGCCGGGCCGGGATCGACAGGAAGGCGCGGGTGTCATCATTGAAGCCGACGGTGTTGTAGAAGCCAGCGGTCTCCGTCGTCTGTTCGCGGAACCGGCGCATGCCTTCCGGGCTGTCATGGAACCACCAGGCCGGACCAAGCTTCAGAGCCGGATAGTGGCCGGCGAGGGGCGCGAGTTCGCGCGCATAGCTTGTCTCGTCCAGTGTGAAGACGATGATTGTGAAGTCGGGATTGTTGCCATACTTGTTGAGCAGGGGCCGGAGCGCGGTGACATAATCCGTCGGCATCGGAATGTCGCCGCCCTTGTCCGGCCCGAATGTGGCCCAGAGCGACGTGTTGTGGCTGCGGAAGGCGCCGGGATGGATCTGCAGGACCAGGCCGTCTTCCTGGCTCATCCGCGCCATTTCCATCAGCATGTGGCCGCGGAAGAGTTCCGCGTCGCCGTTCGATGCGCCGCCGTCACGCACGCGCATGAACAGGTCTTCCGCCTCGCGTCGCGAAAGGTCGAATGTTACCGCTGATGGGTGTCCGTGGTCGGAAGCTGTTGCGCCATGCGCCTTGAAGAAAGCGCGGCGGTTTTCGAGCGCTTGCAGGTAGCCGGAATAGGAGGCGGTATCGCAGCCGGTGATGACGCCAAGACGGTCAAGGTTTCGTGCAAATTCGGGTGCTTCCGGATTGAGGACATTGTCCGGGCGGAAGGTGGTGACGACTTTCTTGCCCCATCCATCTCCGATCAGCCTGGCATGATGCAACAGCGGATCGAGTGGGTCTTCGGTTGTCGCAATGATCTCGATGCCGAAGCGGTCGAACAGGGCGCGCGGACGGAAAGCGTCGGTCTTCAATGCCGTGCCGATAGTATCGAAATAGGTATCTGCCGTTTCGCGGCAAAGCGCATCGCGCAGGCCGAACACTTCGTGGAAGACCCAGTCCAGCCACATGCGGGACGGCGTGCCGGCGAACAGGTAATAATGTTCGGCAAAGCGCTGCCAGACCTTGCGCATGTCGGTTTCTGAAGGCCCCCCGTCCAGGCGCGCTACGCCGAGATCTTCCAGTGGGATGCCCTGGCTGTAGAGCATACGCAGCACATAGTGATCGGGGACAATCAGCAGGCTGGCGGGATCCGGAAACGGCGCATTGAGGGCAAACCAGGAGGGGTCCGTATGGCCGTGCGGGCTGACAATCGGGAGGCTGTTTATTGACTGGTAGAGCTCCCGCGCGATCCCGCGCTCAATCGGGGAAGACGGGAACAGCCTGTCCTCGTGCAGCACTAGCTTTGCCGCCAAATTGTCCTCCCTTACGGCCCTCGGCGCCTTTGGCGCTCATTTATGGTAACGCTATCATTATTCTTGTCCAACCGGCAATCCGGTTCTAGGAACCAGATGAGGCAGGGAGGAACCGAGCCATGAAAATCACGGATGCCCGTGTCATTGTCACGTGTCCGGGCAGGAATTTCGTGACGCTGAAGATCGAGACCGATGCCGGTATCTATGGCATCGGCGATGCGACGCTGAACGGTCGGGAGCTGGCGGTTGCCTCTTATCTCACCGACCACGTCATCCCGAATCTGATTGGCCGCGACGCACACCGTATCGAGGACATGTGGCAGTTCCTCTATCGCGGGGCGTACTGGCGCCGTGGGCCGGTGACCATGTCTGCCATCGCAGCGGTCGATACGGCGCTATGGGACATCAAGGCGAAGGCTGCGGGACTGCCGCTTTACCAGCTGCTGGGCGGCGCCTCTCGCGAGGGCGTCTTGGTGTATGGCCATGCGAACGGCAAGACGATCGAAGAGACGGTCGAGGAAGTCGGCCGGTATATTGCGCTCGGGTACAAGGCGATCCGCGCGCAGTGTGCCATTCCCGGGTTTCAAGGCACGTATGGCGTCGCAAAGGGCCAGATGTACTACGAGCCGGCGAGCACTGAACTGCCGGAAGAATCTGTGTGGAACACACCTGCTTATCTCAACTTCGTTCCGAAGCTGTTTGCCGCCCTCCGCGACGCGCACGGGCCCGGCATCGAACTCCTGCATGACGTCCATCACCGGCTGACGCCCATCGAAGCGGGCGCGCTCGGGAAGTCGCTGGAGCCGTACCGGCTGTTCTGGATGGAAGATGCAACACCTGCAGAAAACCAGGAAGCCTTCCGGCTGATCCGGCAGCACACGACGACGCCGCTCGCCGTCGGCGAAATCTTCAATTCGATTCATGATTGCCGGGAGCTGATCCAGAACCAACTGATCGACTATGTCCGCACAACGGTCGTCCATGCCGGCGGCATCACGCATCTGCGCACCATCGCGAACCTCGCAGCGCTTTACCAGGTGCGTACCGGTAGCCACGGCGCGACGGACCTTTCGCCTGTTTGCATGGGCGCTGCGCTGCACTTCGATCTGTGGGTGCCGAATTTTGGCATTCAGGAATACATGCTCCACAGCGAAGAGACCGATGCCGTCTTTCCTCATGCCTATTGGTTCAGCGAAGGCTATCTCCACCCCGGCGAAACGCCCGGTCACGGCGTCGACATCGACGAAAGCCTCGCGGCCAAATATCCTTATCAACCAAAACAGTTGCCCGTGGCGCGTCTGCAGGACGGCACGCTCTGGAACTGGTAGGCCATGACCCGCATCGCCATCTTCGGGGAAGTGATGTTGGAACTGTCCGGCGCTGACCGGGCGGCCATGCGCCTTGGCTTTGGCGGCGATACGCTGAACACGGCGATCTATCTTGCCCGGCTCGGGTGGAATCCGGCCTATATCACGGCGCTTGGGCGTGATCCTTATTCGGATGAGATGGTCTCGACCTTTACCGAAGAAGGGATCGATACGCGTTTCATTCTGCGGCACCCCAGCCGGATCCCCGGACTCTATGCCATCGAGACCGACGAGCAGGGTGAACGGAGTTTCCACTATTGGCGCGGCCAATCCGCGGCGCGGGACTTCTTCAATGTCGAAGGCGCCGAACGCGCGGTGGCCGAGGCGGCCAATGCAGACCTCCTTTACTTCAGCGGCATCTCGCTTTCGATCCTCGATGCGGAAGGGCGAAGTCGCGTGTTGGATCTGGCGGCAGATGTCCGGGCGCGTGGCGGCAAAGTCGCCTTCGATCCGAACTACAGGCCCAAAGGCTGGCCGGAGCCTGAGGCGGCGCGCGCGCTGTTCCGCGCCCTTGCGCCGGCGGTCAGCTTCCTGCTGGCGACCGACAGCGACGAGGATGCGCTGTTCGGCTGCGCCCATGCCGAGGAGCACCTGGCGCGTTGGATGGACTGGGGCGTCGGCGAGGCGGTCCTGAAAGCGGGGGCGCAAGGAGCGATCCTGCCCGATTGCGGACGCATCCCAGCGGTCGCTCCAGTGCGTCTGGTCGACACGACCGGGGCCGGCGACAGTTTCAACGCCGCCTGGCTGGATGCGCGCTCAAAGGGCGCCAGCGCGGCAGAGGCGGTAAAGGCCGGCAATCGGCTTGCAGCCGAGGTGATCGGCTGTCAGGGGGCGATCATGCCCCGGAAAACTGCCTGAAAATTCGTCAGTGAGGCGAAAATCCTGAAAAATTCGGGCCCATGTCCAGTGGACATAAAGGATTTCACCCGTAATCCTGTCCACTGGACAAAACAGAATTCCAAAGGTTGCGTATGCCTCGCAGACATACCGGGATCCGGCCCGCCACGATCATCGACGTCGCAAAAGAAGCGGGCGTGTCGTTCAAAACGGTAAGCCGTGTTTTGAACGGTGAAACCAACGTCCGCGAGCAGACCAAGGCGCGGGTGATGACGGCGGTGAAGACGCTGGATTACCGGACCAATCACCATGCCCGGAATCTGCGCGCGCGGCAGAGCCGCATCATCTGCCTGCTTTATGCCAACCCCTCGCGTAACTATGTCGGCGAGGTTCATCTGGGGGCCCTCCAGCGGTGCCAGGCCGAAGGCTACAGCCTGATTACGGAAGATTGTTCCGGCGATCCGTCGGCCGTGCTGGCTCTACGCTCCGAAACCCAGCTTGCGGGCGCAATCCTGACGCCGCCGCTTTGCGACGATCCGGCGCTGATCGACCAGTTGAACGAGCGCCGCTTGCCTTATGTCCGCATCGCCCCCTCCGAAACCGCGGCCCAGGGCCGCGACGTCGCTATCGACGACGTCGCAGCAGCGAAGGAAATGACGAATTACCTCATCGGGCTGGGGCACAAGCGGGTCGGCTTCATCCGGGGCCCGATGAGCCACGCGCAGGCGAAGCGCCGGCACGAGGGCTATCTGACGGGCCTTCAGGAGAATGGTATTGCGGTGGACCCGGAACTGGTCGTCGAAGGAGATTTCACGTTCGACTCCGGCATTGACTGCGCAGAGCGCCTGTTGGATCTTGCGGACAAGCCGACGGCGATCTTTGCATCGAACGATGACATGGCCGCGGGCGTTATCGCGGCGAGCTATCGCCGTCAGATCCACATTCCGGAAGACCTGTCGGTGGCCGGCTTTGACGATACGCCGCTTGCCTCGACAATCAGCCCATCCCTCACCACGATCTATCAGCCGAGCCGCGAACTGGCATCCGAAGCCGTTGGCCTGCTGCTGGAAGAGATCGCCGCCCCCAGCGAGGTGCCGCGTCGGCACCTCCTCAACTATCGCATGGTGCCGCGGGATTCGACCGCGCCGCCAAAGTCCTGACCGCGCGAAACCAGTTTCCTGACCCGCGTCGGTATTGTATGGCCCGCGCATGACGACGATCCGCCCCCTGCCACATATCGAGAAGACGAAGCCCTATGTTCCGGGTGGAAAGCTGCATGGCGCGGCCGGTCCGGTTATCATGCTGGCGTCGAACGAAAATCCGTTCGGGCCCAGCCCGAAGGCCATCACTGCGATGCGCGATGAGGCAGAGCGCGTCCACATCTATCCCGACCCCGACTATGGCGCGCTTCGCAAGGCGATCGCTGACGCGAAGGGCATTGCGGATATTTCGCGGCTGGCTGTGTCGGCCGGATCGGACGAGATCATCCACCTGCTGACCCAGGCCTATGCCGGGCCGGGCGACGAGATCCTGTTCACCGAACACGCCTTCTCCATGTACAATGTCTCGGCGCTGGGCCATGGCGCGACGCCGGTCGTTGTGCCGGAGACGGATTTCACGGCTGGCGCCAACGCGCTGCTTGGCGGGGTAACGGAACGCACGCGGATCCTGTTCCTTGCCAATCCTAACAATCCGACCGGGACGATGATGTCCGTCGAGGATCTGAAGCGGTTGCAGGACAGCCTGCCGCCGTATGTCATCCTCGCGCTGGATGGGGCGTATGCGGAATATGTCAGCGAGGCTTATGAGGCTGAGCTGCGCGACCTTGTCGACCGGCGCAGCAACACGGTGATGATCCGGACCTTCTCGAAGATTTATGGCCTCGCAGCACTGCGCCTTGGCTGGGGATATTTCCCGGCAGATATTGCCGAGACCTTCCAGCGTATCCGGCCGCCGTTCAATATCAATGCATTTGCCGTTGCCGCGGGCGCAGCAGCCATTGCGGACACGGACTTCATTGCGGCAAGCCGTGAGCACAACGCGAAGTGGCGGGCCATCTATATCGAGCGGTTGAATGCCATGGGCCTGCCGACGCCCGCTTCGTCAGCGAACTTCGTGATTCCCGATTTCGGCAGCGAAGTGCGGGCGAAGGGCGCGCACGCCTTCCTCAAGGAGCGCAATGTTCTTGTCCGGGCCATCGGCGGTTACGGCCTGCCGACCCGGCTGCGCATCACGATAGGGACTGCGGATGACAATGAGCGGGTGCTTGAGCTGCTCGCGGAATTCACCGCGACACGCTGATATTGTCGATCAGGCGGGTCCGGCCCATCCAGGCAGCGCCGAGCAGGCGCGCGGCAGTTCCTTCCCTGAGCGGCGCATCCGGCAAATCCAGCAGTGTGGCCGGATCAACCAGGGTCACATAGTCGACTTTTCCGAATCCCGAGTGCGAGAGCAGGGTGCGGGCTTCGCCCAGCACCTCCGACGGAAGTGCGCCGGCGCCAAGCCGCATGGCGGCACGATGAAGGGCGGCCTGTAGCGCACCCGCATTGCGCCGTTCTTCGGCCGTCAGGTAGAGGTTTCGCGAAGACTGGGCGAGGCCGTCGGCATCGCGCGCGGTCGGGGCGCCAAGGACTTCAATGGGGAAGGCCAGATCGCGGACCATGCGGCGGATGATCTGGAGCTGCTGGTAGTCCTTTTCCCCGAACACCGCGACATCGGGCTGAACGTGCAGGAAGAGGCGGGCGACCACCGTGGTGACGCCGTAGAAGAAATGCGGCCGGTAGATTCCGTCCAGCAGGTCAGACATCGATTCGACCCGGACGTTGGTCAGGGTGCCTTCCGGATACATTTCCTCAACGGTCGGGAGGTAGGCGAGATCGCAGCCGGCCGAAGCAAGTTTGGCGAGGTCGGCTGCTTCGTCCCGCGGATAGGTGTCGAAGTCTTCGCCCGGCGCAAACTGTGTCGGGTTAACGAAGATGCTGGCGACAACCCGGCTCGCTTTTTCCCGAGCCTTTTCAATGAGGGAGAGGTGGCCTGAATGCAGGGCGCCCATGGTGGGGACAAAAGCGACCGTCTCACCGGCCCGCTTCCAGTCCATCACCTGGCGCAGCAGTTCCGCTCGCGTGCGCACGGTCGGAGTGCTGCGATCTGTCTTCGAATTCACTTTCAATAAACCCCGGATGGCGATTTCGTAAACGTGTTGTTAACCGGTTCGGAGGAATTTTGAAGCCATGACACAGCGCATCCTTTCATCTCTTAAATTCTTCGTTTTGACGGCCGCCCTGCGGGCGTCTTCTCATGGTTCTAACGAGGCGGCCGGAACCAGTCCGGAGCCCCGCGTCCGTCATGTTGATCCCGCGATGGATATTGACGAATGGATGTTCGACCGCGATGGCCGCCCGGTAACGGAAGCGGCGGCGCTGTATGCCCGCGAGACGGCCCGCGTCTCGGGTGCGTTGACCAGCCTTCGCGCCATGCTGACCCAGATTTCGATGCACGCCCCGCAGCCGGAAGAACTGCCGCGCACGGCAGCCTTCGGCCCGATCGTGTCGGACGCGCTGCTGTTCGATGGCGAGCCGCTGCCGGCACAGTTCGGTATCCTCGCAGAGGATGCGGACCTGTTCGAGGACGTCCCCGGTGCGCGCCGGTCCTGGAACGCTTCGGAAGACCTGTCGCGCGTCGCCTGATGTTCACCTGACCCTTCAACAGATCTGATTTCCCGGAGTTCCCTGACATGCCCGACGGATTCGCGCCTACCGCTCATGTGGGTGGCCTGAACCTGACAGCGGGCCAGAAGGATGCGCGGGTGATCGTGGTAGGCAACGAGAAGGGCGGGGCCGGCAAATCGACCGTTTCCATGCACCTGACCGTCGCGCTGATGCGGATGGGGCATGCGGTCGGCATCATCGACCTCGATGTACGCCAGCGGACTTTGACCCGGTATCTTGAGAACCGGATGCGGTGGATGCAGTCCACCGGGACGCGCCTGCCGATGCCGGAAATCGTGCGGGTCGATGCATCGACCGAACGCGATCTCGACAAGGCCGAGTCGGAAGAGACGCATCGCCTGATCTCCAGCATCCAGCGGCTGAAGAAGTCCTGCGACTTCATCCTGATCGATGCGCCGGGCGGGGATACCTTCCTGTCGCGGCTGGCTCATACCCAGGCCGATACGCTGATAACGCCGCTGAATGACAGCTTCGTGGACTTCGACCTGCTCGGCGATGTGAACCCGCAGACACTGGAAGTCGTGCGGCCGAGCTTCTATTCAGAAATGGTCTGGTCGTGCCGGAAGAAGAAAGCGCAGACTTCCCGCCAGCCGATCGACTGGATCGTGATGCGCAATCGCATGTCGCCGCTGGCTGCGCGGAACAAGGAACGTGTCGGCGAGGCGCTGGACAATCTGTCGAAGCGGATCGGTTTCCGCCTTGCGCCCGGCCTTTCCGAGCGGGTGATCTATCGCGAACTGTTCCCGGCTGGCCTGACCCTGCTCGACCTGACGGAGAAGGGCTCCAACGTGTCCTTCACGATGAGCCATGTGGCGGCGCGGCAGGAAATGCGTGACTTGCTGATCGTCCTACAATTGCCGGAACTCGTCGGCGCGGAAATCACCTTCTGATCTGTCCCTGACAACTGACGCGAGGTGAGGCCGGCCGCAAGCTGGTCTTCTTTGCATTTTGGGCCCAGTCTTCCCTGAAAAGAACGAGGGAGGCGCAAAACGTGTTCAACAATTCCGACTGGCTGGCGAAGGTTGCAGAAGCGGTGATCGAGCCGGAGCGGGAGATTGTCGATCCGCACCACCATCTCTGGCCGAGTGCGCGGATGAACTACAATGTTCCGGAATTGCGTGTCGATCTTATGAGCGGGCACAATGTGGTGCAGACCGTGTTCATGGAATGCGGGGCCTCGTACCGGAAGGAAGGGCCGGACCATCTGAAGCCCGTTGGCGAGACGGAATTCGTGGCGGCGGCGTCTGAAACGATGAAGGCAATGGGCGGGCCATATATCGCCGCGCTGGTGGCGCATGCGGATTTGCGGTTGCCGCAGCTGGATGAGGTGCTGGATGCGCATATCGAGGCGGCGAAAGGACTGTTCCGGGGCATTCGACATGCCGGATCACGCGACAATAGCGGGGCGACCTTGAGGATTCCGGGTCATGCACCGCCGCGAATTTATGGCGACGCGGATTTCCGGCGCGGCGTGCAGCGGCTGGGCGAGCGGGGCCTGACCTATGACACCTGGCATTATCATCACCAGAACCGTGAGTATCTGGAGCTGGCGAAGGCGTGCCCCGGAACAACCATGATCCTCGACCATTTCGGGACGCCGATTGGAATCGGTCCGTATGCCGACAAGCGGGACGAGATTTTTGCAGCGTGGAAGGATGACATGGCGGCGATTGCCGAATGCCCGAATGTGTACGCGAAGCTGGGCGGGCTGGCGATGCCGGACAATGGCTTCGGCTGGGACACGCGCGAGACGCCGGCGACTTCAGACGAAGTCGTGGCCGAGCATGAGCGCTGGTACGATCACATGATTGCGTGCTTCGGGCCGGAACGGTGCATGTTCGAGAGCAATTTCCCGATGGACAAATGGTCCATGGCGTATGGGGTTTACTGGAATGCGATGAAGAAGATTGCCGCGAAATATGCCGAGACCGAGAAGGCGGCACTGTTCGCGGGCACGGCGCGAAACGTGTATTCTCTGGCGGCCTGAGATTTTTGGCAGCACGAGCGGCCGGCGCGGCGGGGCCGTCCGGTTGGGGTCTGGTTTCCGGGATTCAGGTTCCGCAGACCCCTGCGTAGCTGCCGAAGATCAGAAATCGGTCCAGTGGATCGATTTCCTGAGGCAGGGGGCCATCTCCCGCAATTGCCCCGTGGGCATGAGGCGCCATCGGGAGATGGATACCTGCTTTCGCAGGTATCTGCGGAGAGTTGGATTCTGTGCGGCGGGGCGCGCGCGTTCCGGAAGGCTCCGGTGAATCCTACGGTGAGGCTCCGGGAAGGCTCCGGAGGGGCGCGGGGTGCAAAGCCCCTCTCCCTCGGGAGAGGGGTTGGGGTGAGGGGACGCGGCGTTTCAGCACGTTCTGCACTTGCCGCAATGCCGTGACCCCTCATCCCCAACCCCTTCTCTCCAAGGAGAAGGGGCTCAACTGCCAGCCGCTCCCAGCGCGGAACATCTGGCGCGTCATACACATACAAATCCTCCGCAGGCGGCGGATCGCAGAGCATGGTGATGCGGATATTGCCGAAACAGTCGACGGCGAGCAGGGCATTGAGGCCCGTGCGCTCATGCCATCTGGCGAAGCGGACAAGGTTCCAGATCAGCCAGGGCCAGAACAGCGGCCAGACATGATCGAAATAGGGTTTGAGGCCTGGGTGCATCGTTGGGGGAGTGTGCCGCGGGTTTGCGGCCTGCCGGATTGATTCACGCTGCCCCCTTCACTCCGGAAAATGCGAAGCGTTCATCCGGGGCCTTGCGGCTGGTGTGTACACAGCAGGAACAAGATCCCGGATATTTGCGGCGCAAATTCCGGGATGACGAGCAAAAGGGGGATAGAGCGTGGTCGCTTCCCCGACGACAGGGGCGAAAGGGCCAAATCCGGCCTGTTGCGGGGGCTGGCTTCTGGTAAGATCAATGATGAGGAAACGTGGAATGAAGACGTCAGGGAGGACGCGCCATGAGCACCGACATGAAATTCACCATGACCATCAATGGCGAAAGCGTCGCCGGGACGGACCGGTTCGGTGTCGAGAACCCGGCCTATGGCGAAGTCTTCGCCGAGGCGCCGAACTGTTCCCGCGAGGAGCTTGACGTTGCGATCGCGTCAGCCCGCACCGCGCTGCCCGGCTGGAAGAAGACGCCCATCGCGAAGCGCAAGGAGATTATGCAGGCGATTGCCGGCACGATTGCTCAGCATGGGGAGGAACTCGCCCGCTTGCTGACAAGGGAGCAGGGCAAGCCGTTCGAACAGGCCATGGGCGACGTTCTGGGCGCGGCGCACTGGTTCGTCGAAACGGCGAAGATGGATATTCCGGAAGTCGTCTCGCAGGACGACGACGAGCGCTATGCGGTGACGCGCTATGAGCCGATCGGCGTCGTGGCAGCTATCGTGCCGTGGAACTTCCCGATGATCCTTGCCGCGTTCAAGCTGGCGCCGGCCCTGCTGGCCGGGAATACGGTGGTGCTGAAGCCGGCACCGACGACGCCGCTGACGACGCTGCGCCTTGGTGAACTCATCAAGGATCTTCTGCCACCTGGCGTGCTGAATGTGGTGTCGGGCGACGACCGTCTCGGGCCGTGGCTGACCGGGCATTCGGGTATCGACAAGATCAGTTTCACCGGCTCGACGCAGACCGGCCGGAAAGTGATGGAAGGCGCATCGAAAGAATTGAAGAAAGTGACGCTGGAGCTTGGCGGAAACGATGCGGCGATTGTGATGCCGGACGTGAATGTAGAGGCGGTGGCGCAGCAGCTGTTCTGGGCGGCGTTCCAGAACACCGGGCAGATCTGTATCGCGACGAAGCGGATGTATGTGCACAAGGACATTTACGAGCCGCTGAAGAAGGCACTGGTCGAGTATGCGAAGACGGTGAAAGTCGGCGATGGGTCTCAGCAGGGCACACAGATCGGGCCGATCCAGAACAAGGCGCAATACCAGCGTGTCCTCGACCTGATCCAGGACGCGAAGGACAAGGGCTATACATTCCTGGTGGGTGGTGATGCCTCCGATGCGCCCGGCTATTTCGTGCCGGTGACGATCCTCGACAATCCGCCTGAAGACGCACGCATCGTGCAGGAGGAACAGTTCGGGCCCGTTCTGCCGCTGATGTCGTTCGACAATGTCGACGAGGTGATCGGGCGGGCGAACGATACGATCTATGGCCTCGGCGCGTCTGTGTGGAGCGCGGACATTGCGAAAGCGCAGGAGATTGCCGACCAGCTGCAGACGGGCACCGTCTGGATCAACGAGACGCAACACCTCTCGCCGCACGCAGTGTTTGGCGGGGCGAAACAGTCCGGTATCGGCGGGGAAGGCGGCGAGCATGGCCTGCTGGAATTCTGCCAGCCGAAGACGACCTTTATCCGCCGGAATGCCGTGGTCGGCTGAGACGAAGGACAGCGGCTTGGAACCTTATTTCTATCGCAAGGGCAGCTCGGTGATTGCGACCGGGCATGGGGCGGGGCCGTGGGATGCGCGCATGCTGCATGGCGGGGCGCCGACGGCGTTGATCGCGGGCCTTGTCGAGGATCTGCCGTCCGAAGTGCCGATGCGGGTGACGCGCCTGACGGTGGACCTGCAGCGGCCGGTGCCGGTGGGCGAGCTGGACGTCGAAGTGAATGTGACGCGGGAAGGGCGCAACATCCAGACGGCCGAGATTTTCCTGTCGTCGGGCGGCAAACAGGTCGTGCGCGCGTCAGCGCTGAAGATCCGGAAGGAGGCGCTGGACCTGCCGGAGGGCGCGGCGCTGGCGGAGATGCCGCTGGAGGTGACGGGCGGCCGCGCGCCGTTTTCGCGGACGGACGGGTTCAACAGCGCGGTCGAGATGCGGGAGGCACCAAGCGGGCCGGTCGCCTCAGCCGCACGGCATGTCTGGTTCCATATCGAGCGGCCGTTCTTCGATGACCGGGCGACGACGCCGCTGATGCGGGCGGCGGCGACGGGGGACTATTGCAACGGGTTCGGTTCGCCGCTCGATTTCGAGGAGTGGACCTATATCAATGCCGACCTGACGCTGCATTTCGCGCGGGAGCCGGTGGGCGAGTGGATGATGCTGGCGGCGAATTCCTGGATCGGCGCGGATGGGCGCGGGCTCGCCTTCGGGGAACTCGGTGACGCGCGGGGCCTGTTCGGGCGGGCGGTGCAGTCGCTGGTGATCGCAAAGCGCTGAGGGGCGGGCTTTGCTGGGCGTGAAAGCCCGTCTATACGCCGCGCATGACGACCTTTCCGTTCGAGATAAAGGCCCGCGAGGGCGAGGCGCGCACGGGTGTGCTGAAGACGCCGCGGGGCGATATCCGCACGCCTGCCTTCATGCCTGTGGGCACGGCGGGCACCGTGAAGGCGCTGTATATGGACCAGGTGAAGGAGGCGGGGGCGGACATCATCCTCGGCAATACCTATCACCTCATGCTGCGCCCCGGTGCCGAGCGCGTGCAGCGCCTTGGCGGCCTGCACAAGTTTGCGCACTGGGATGGTCCGATGCTGACCGACAGCGGCGGGTTCCAGGTGTGGAGCCTCGCGCAGCTGCGCAAGATGGACGCCGATGGCGTCACCTTCCAGAGCCATATCGACGGCTCGACGCACCGGCTGACACCGGCACGGAGCATCGAGATCCAGGCGGACCTCCTGGGCGCCGACATTTCCATGCAGCTGGACGAGTGCACGAATTTTCCGTGTACGCATGAAGAAGCGGAAGAAAGCCTTGAGCTGTCGCTGCGCTGGGGCGAGCGGAGCCTTGAGGCGTTCGGCGAGCGGGATGCGCAGACGCTGTTCGGGATCATCCAGGGATCGAACTTCGCGGACCTGCGCGAGCGCTCGGCGAAGGGCGTCGTGTCACAGGGCTTCGGCGGCATTGCGCTCGGCGGGCTCGCCGTGGGCGAGGGGCATGCGCAGATGTGCGCGACCATCGACATGACCGTGCCGCACCTGCCGGACGGCCTGCCGCGCTATGTGATGGGTGTCGGCAAGCCGATCGACCTGGTGGAGAGCGTGGCACGGGGCATCGACATGTTCGACTGCGTGTTGCCGACGCGGTCGGGACGCCACGGGCAGGCCTGGACCTGGGCCGGGCCGATCAATGTGAAGAATGCGAAGTTCGCCGAGGATCTCTCACCGCTGGACGAGGCGGTGAACTGCCCGGCCAGCCGCGACTATCCGAAGGCCTATTACCACCACCTGTTCCGGGCGGGGGAATACCTTGGGCCGATGCTGCTGAGCTGGCACAACACCGCCTTCTTCCAGGCGCTGATGCAGGAAATCCGCGCCGCTATCTCGGAAGGCCGGTTTGAGGCGCTTCGTTGTCAATTACATACGGCGTGGAGCCATACGAAATCTGAGGCTCGGACCGGGGAACCGGACGAGGCGTAGGGCTGTCGCCCTTGAAGACGATTTCGTCCTGTTCCGGCGGAGCCGGATTCGGGCGGGCCGGAACGGGGCAGCCTTTGGCGAGGCCCATGCCCTTCAGGTAGGCGCGCCGCTGGGCGCCGATCTTGAAGGCCTGATTGTATTTCTTCTCATAGGTTTCCGCACCGGTCGCCTTCCGCACGAGGCTGCGGAACGGGATCATTCCGCGCGCCTCTGACGCCACGGCACTGAGGGCGGATTCCGAGGCCGCATCGGCCAGTTTCTCAGTGCGCAGGCGCTCATCCGGATTGGGCGTGTCCCAATCGGGGCCCAGGACGCCGTCGAGCTGCGCCAGGAGGCGCTGGATGTCGAGGCAGGTCAGGTCTTCGGGCAGGTCGTAGGGGCTCTTCACGTCCTTCAGGAGGCTCGGAATCGGCTCCTTCTTGAGGTTCAGGTCTTCCAGCGGCGACAGGGCGGCATCCGTGAAGCCGTCCCTGGTCTGGGAATAGGCGCTGGTGGCGGCATCGCCCACATTATTGGTGAGGCCGCCAGAATCAGCCTGCTGCGCCGGGGCCGGTTCCGGCTGGCTGGCGCAGGCGACGAGCAGGGCCGCTGCAGGCAGAAGGGCGATAAAAAGTCTCATGCATTCAGATTGACTGGAAAATTATGGCGACATGAAGCCATTGAGTGCAGGCAGGTGTTGACCGGCCCTGCGGCCTTCTCTAAATGGCCCCTTCTGGCGTGCCCATAGCTCAGCCGGTAGAGCAACTGACTTTTAATCAGTAGGTCGCAGGTTCGAACCCTGCTGGGCACACCATTTTCCTTCCGATGGCGCGCGGCGGCGGAAATCGATCGCGGATCGGTTTCAGTAAAAAAAGCCCATAGCGCCAGTAAGGGCCTTGTTTCACAATGTGATCAGGTTCCGCCTCGGCCCTTGCCTTTGGGGCTCCAACGGCTTGAAGGTGCCCTTCAACACGTGAAGGAGCCCCGCATGGAAGACCTCAGCCGCGAAACAGACCCGACCTATCGCCTCGCGGCGCTGGACCAGGATTTCATCCTGGGCGATTCCATGCGCGGGGCGCGCTTCATGATGGAATATGCCAAGGCGGAGGAGATCCTGCGCCGGGAGCGGATCCGGTCCACCATCGTCGTGTTCGGCAGCGCGCGGGTGCGCGAAGACGGGAGCGCCTGGCAGCTGAAGACCTATGAGGCCGCGCGCGCCTTCGGGCGGCTCGCCTCGGAGCGTGGCGGGGCACTCAACGGCCAGTCGGGTTGGCGTGACAATGTGATCGCGACCGGCGGCGGGCCGGGCACCATGGAAGCGGCCAATCGCGGGGCGCGGGAGGCGGGGGCGGTGACCATCGGCTTCAACATCTCCCTGCCGCACGAGCAGTATCCCAACCGCTATATCTCGCCGGGCCTGTGCTTCCAGTTCCACTATTTCGCCATGCGCAAGATGCACCTCGCCATGCGGGCGAATGCGCTGATGATCTTCCCCGGCGGATTCGGCACGATGGACGAATTGTTCGAGACGCTGACGCTGTGCCAGACAGGCAAGATGTCGCCTATTCCGATCATCCTTTATGACAAGGCGTTCTGGAACGAGGCGGTGAATTTCAACGCCTTCGTCGAGCGGGGGACTATCGACCCGACCGACCTGGCCCTGTTCGACATTGTCGATGACCCGGAAGAGGCCTGGGAGCGGATGCTGGAGCGGGGGCTGGCCGTATAGCAAGACGCCCGCCTCCGGAGGGAGACGGGCGCCTGAGCGGTCGCTTGCGGTGCTGTCAGGTCAGAGCGACTTGACGATGTCTTCCACCATCTTCTTTGCGTCCGCGAGCAGCATCATCGTGTTGTCGTGGAAGAAGAGCGGGTTGTCGATGCCGGCATAGCCGGAGCCCATGGAGCGCTTCACGAACAGGACCGTGCGGGCGTTCTCGACGTCGAGGACGGGCATGCCGTAGATCGGCGAGGTCTTGTCGGTCTTGGCGGACGGGTTGGTCACGTCGTTGGCGCCGATGACGAAGGCAACGTCTGCCGTGGCAAACTCCGAGTTGATGTCTTCGAGCTCGAACACTTCGTCGTAAGGCACCTGCGCTTCGGCGAGGAGGACGTTCATGTGACCCGGCATCCGGCCCGCGACGGGATGGATGGCGTATTTCACTTCGACGCCTTCTTCCTTCAGTTTGTCGGCCATTTCCTTGAGGGCGTGCTGGGCCTGGGCGACGGCCATGCCGTAGCCGGGCACGATGATGACCTTGGAAGCGTTCTTCATGATGAAGGCGGCGTCGTCGGCGGAGCCCTTCTTGTAAGGACGGTCGACAGCCGGGCCGCCGGCACCTGCCGCGGAATCGTCCGCGCCGAAGCCGCCGAGGATGACCGAGATGAAGCTGCGGTTCATGCCCTTGCACATGATGTAGGAGAGGATCGCACCCGACGAGCCGACAAGGGCGCCCGTGATGATCAGGGCGAAGTTGCCGAGCGTGAAGCCGAGGGCGGCGGCCGCCCAGCCGGAATAGGAGTTCAGCATCGACACGACGACCGGCATGTCG
Source organism: Hyphomonas sp. (assembly GCF_041398385.1). GTDB lineage: Bacteria > Pseudomonadota > Alphaproteobacteria > Caulobacterales > Hyphomonadaceae > Hyphomonas. The sequence goes on along the minus strand of NZ_JAWKUW010000004.1, from coordinate 173,017 downwards.
GCGCCGCCGATCGGGATGATCAGGGTGATGCCGAGGATGAGGGCGAGGATGGTGACGCCCCAGAAGGCCCACTGCGCTTCGCCGTTCACCGAGATGAGGTAACCGAGCAGGACGACGATGCCGCCGCCGATCAGGATGTTCAGCAGGTGACGGGCCGGCAGCAGGATCGGCGCGCCGGACATGTTGCCGTTCAGCTTGGCGAAGGCGATGACCGAACCGGTGAAGGTGAGCGCACCGATGGCCGAGCCGAGGCCGAGCTCGATCAGCGAGTTCACATGGATGCCATGGTCGCCCATGATGCCGAACTGGACCGGCGAGTAGAGCGCGGCGGCAGCCACCATGACGGCGGCAAGGCCGACGAGGCTGTGGAAGGCGGCGACGAGCTGCGGCATCGCGGTCATCGGGATCCGCCGGGCGATGACAGCGCCGATGGTGCCGCCGACAGCGACACCGCCGAGGATCAGGCCCCAGGTCGTGACGTCGATCTGGTTCCAGAGGAGGATCAGCGTCGTGCCGACCGCGATGGCCATGCCGATCATGCCATTGCGGTTGCCCGCGCGGCTGGTGGCCGGGCTGGACAGGCCACGCAGGGCCAGGATGAAGAGAATGCCGGCGACGAGATAAAGCAGCGGCGCCCAGGTGGTCTGGAAGGAGTCCATCAATTAGTCCCCCTTCTTCTTGTACATGGCCAGCATGCGCTGGGTGACGAGGAAGCCGCCAAAGATGTTCACGCTGGCGAGCGCGACGGCAATGGTTCCGAGGATCTTGGAGATCCAGTTGTCGGAGTTGAGGCCGACTGTGGCCGCGGCGACGAGGGCGCCGACGATGATCACGGAGGAAATGGCGTTGGTGACAGCCATAAGCGGCGTATGCAGGGCGGGCGTGACGCTCCACACGACATAATAGCCGACGAAGCAGGCCATGGCGAAGATCGCCGCGAGGAAGACCGTCGGGTTGACGGCGCCGCCTTCGGCAAGGGCGGGCAGCGCAAAGCTGGCCGCAGCGAGGGTCAGAAGTGCGCGCTTCATGATTTGATCCTTTCGTTCACCGTCTCGCCGCCCTTGGTGAGCAGCATGGCGACAACGACTTCATCCTCTGTATCGAGATTAAGGGCGCCATCCTCGGCCGTGACGAGCGGCAGGAAGGCGAGTAAATTCTTGGCGTAGAGGGACGAGGAGTCCGCCGGCAGGCGGGCGGGCAGGTTGGAGAAACCTGCGACTTTCACGCCGCCGACATCGACGATCTCGTCGGCTTTCGACAGCGGGCAGTTGCCGCCCTGCGTCACCGCCATGTCGATGATGACGGAGCCGGGCTTCATGGTTTTCACCATGGCTTCCGAGACCAGCACCGGGGCCGGGCGGCCGGGGATGAGGGCCGTGGTGATGACGATGTCCTGCTTGGTGATGTGGCTGGCCGTCAGTTCCGCCTGTTTGGCCTGGTACTCCTTGGACATTTCCTTGGCGTAGCCGCCGGCGGTTTCAGCCGCCTTGAACTCATCATCCTCCACCGCGATGAATTTCGCGCCGAGCGAGGCGACCTGTTCCTTGGCGGCGGGGCGGACGTCCGTGGCGGTCACGACCGCGCCGAGGCGGCGGGCCGTGGCAATCGCTTGCAGGCCGGCGACGCCGACGCCCATGATGAACACTTTGGCGGGCGCGATGGTGCCGGCGGCGGTCATCATCATCGGCATGGCGCGGCCATAGATCTGCGCGCCTTCGATGACGGCGCGGTAGCCGGCGAGATTGGACTGGGACGACAGCGCGTCCATGCTCTGGGCCCGCGTGATGCGCGGGGTGAATTCCATCGAGAGCGAAGCGATCTTCTTCGCGTTGAGAGCGCTGACGACTTCCGGGTCGAGCGCGAAGGGTTCCATCTGGGCAATCACCGTCGAGCCTTCCGGCAGGACGGCGACTTCGTCTTTCATCGGTCCTCGGACCTTGAAGACGATGTCGGCCCCTGCGGCGGCGCTGGCGGCATCTTTCGCGATGCTGGCACCGGCCTCCTCATAGGCGCTGTCCAGAAAGCCGGCGGTGCGGCCAGCATCGGATTCGATTGTGATCGAGTGACCGGAGGCCACTAGCTTCTTGACCGTCTCTGGTGTTGCCGCCACACGGGTCTCACCAGAACGTCGTTCCCTCAGCACTGATATTTTCATGGGCTTAGTGGTAGCGGCAGAATCTTGCGGCGTGCAAGTGCGAAATAGGAGGATGGGGGCATGGATTTGTTCAATGTGAGAGGCCGGACGGCCTTGATTACGGGCGCATCGAGCGGGCTGGGGCGGCATTTCGCGTCGGTTTTGTCGCAGGCGGGCGCAGATGTTGTCGTTGCGGCAAGGCGTATGGATCGTCTGGAAGACCTGGCCGAAGAGATCAGCAAGGCGGGCGGACGCGCGCTCCCGGTCGAGATGGATGTGACTTCGGACGACAGCGTCTCCGGCGCCTTTGCAGAGATAAAGGAAGCGCTGGGCCGGCCCTGCGACATTATCATCAGCAATTCCGGCATGTCCCGCGAAGGCTGGTTCCGGGAACAGAGCGAGGCGGACTGGAACGCCGTGATCGATACGAACCTCACCGGCGTCTGGCGGGTGGGCAAGCATGCGACGAATGCGATGATCGATGCGGGCGTGAAAGGCTCGATCGTCAACATCGCCTCGATCACCGGGCACCGGACTCAGATGATGACGGCTGCCTACAGCGTTTCGAAAGCGGGTGTCGACCATCTGACGCGGCACATGGCGCTGGAGAATGCACGCTATGGCATCCGCGTGAATGCGATTTCTCCGGGCTATTACTATACCGAGATCAATGACGACTATCTCGACTCCGATGCGGGAGAGGCGATGCGCAAGCGGATCGCCATGAAGCGGTTCGGGGATTATCGCGAGCTGGATGGCGCCCTGCTGCTCCTCAGCTCGGACGCGGGCAGCTACATGACAGGATCGACCGTTGTTGTGGACGGCGGACATATGCTGATCCCGCTTTGATCTTGCGGCGCAGCAAAAGCGCGTCTACAGACACCTCACGCAGAAGGTGCCCGGGTAATTCCGGGTGAAAAGGGAAGCCGGCGAAAATCCGGCGCTGTACCCGCAACTGTCAGCGGTTAGCTGGCGGGCCAATCAAGCCACTGAACCCCATCAAAGGGGATTGGGAAGGCGGCCCGCAAGCGACGATCCGTGAGCCAGGAGACCTGCCTACTGCCGTCGTTTGCCCCGGTCCGGGAAGAGGCCAGAGGCAGCGGAGGCAAGACTTCCGTCCATGCGACATCGTGTGAAACCGCCCGGTGCGCCGGGCAGACGGAAGGACTATCGCGATGCTGAGACGCGCGCTTTTGACGACTATTTTTGCAACCGGCTTTTGCGGAGCTGCGGCCGCGGAAGAAGACTTGTCACTCGAGACGGTCGAGGTGACCGGGTTTACCCCGCTGACGCTGGATGCCGTGACCGGTAGCGTCAGTGTGCTGACGGAAGATGATCTTGCGGTACGGGCGGCGCCAAATCTGGCTGACGCGCTGCGGGCCGTGCCGGGTGTGGCCGTTTCCCGCTCCGGCGGTGTGGGTGGCCTGACGCAGTTGCGGATGCGCGGGGCGGAGGCGAACCATACGCTGGTCCTGTTCGATGGGTTCGAAGTGTCGGACCCGGTGACCGGCGAGGTCGATTTCGGCCTGCTGACGGCGCTGCCGGCAGCGCGGGTGGAAGTTCTGCGGGGTGAGGCGTCCTCGATCCATGGTTCCGACGCAATTGGCGGCGTGGTGGATATCCTGCCGTCATCTGCGTCCGGATGGATCGGGTTAGCGGAAGCGGGCAACCGGGACACCCTGAACGGCCGGCTTGGATGGAACGGAGAGCAGTTCGGTGCGGTGCTTTCCGGCTTCCGGACAGACGGCGTCGACGTGTCCGGACAGGGCGGTGAGGCAGACAGCTCCGATGCACTGTCCGGCCTGCTGCGCGGGCAGGCAGAGATTGCTCCCGGCTGGATGCTGGGTGGGCTGGCCCTGGTGCGCCGGTCAACCTCACAGTTCGACACCGATCTCGACTTTGACGGGCGGCTCGACGATGCCGACCGTGAAACCGAAGCGGACCAGTCGCTGCTCGGCGTGTCGCTGAATGGCGCAATCGCCGGGATCGATCAGTCGCTGCGGGCCAGCTATGGCGAAGTTTCGCGCGACAATACGAGCGAGACCGGCCTTCTGGACTCGTCGACCGGCAAGCGCACCAGGGTTTCGTGGATTCCGTCGGTCAGCCGGGGGGCGCACGGATTTGCTGGCCTCGCCGAGTATGAGCGCGAAGAGTATGAGCGCGCAGATGTTCAGTATGGCGGGCAAACCGATGCATCGGAAGAGTTCGAGACGCTTGGGCTGGCTGGCGAATACAGGTTCACGACGGATCAGGTATCGCTGTCGGCATCAGTGCGCCATGATGACAATGATGGCCGCTTCGATGACGCAACGACCTGGCGCCTTGGCGGGGCGTATCAGGTCGCCGGGGCGCCTGTGCGTCTGCGCGCAAGTGCCGGAAAGGGTGTGAAGAACCCAACGTTTACGGAGCTTTTCGGGTTTTTTCCCGGCAGCTTTGTCGGCAACCGCGACCTGAAGCCGGAAACGTCTGTTTCCTGGGAAGCCGGGTTCGACTTGCAGGCGGGGCCTGCTGTTCTTGCCGCTTCGTATTTCTCCGCCGAACTTGAAGACGAGATCTACACGGCTTTCAATCCTGACTTCACTTCAACGGCCCGTAACAGGACCGGCAGGAGCGAGCGGTCCGGCATCGAACTGGCGGGGCGCTGGCCGGTGAGCGATGCCCTGACTGTGTCGGGCCAGCTGACCCTGACGGACAGTTCCAACGACACCGGCGTGGATGAAATCCGCGTGCCGTCAGAGACGGCGTCTGTTGCCTTGTTGTGGCAGCCGGATGGCAATGGGTGGCAGGCGGGGCTTGCGCTCGACTATGTGGGCGAACAGGATGATTTCGACTTCGGGACATTCCCGGAAACGCGCGTGACACTTGATTCCTATGTGCTCGTGTCGGGGCGGTTCGAATATCCGCTGACAGAGCGTATCTCACTGACGTTGCGGGGCGAGAATCTGCTCGACGAAGAGGCCGTCGACGTGTTTGGTTACGCCGCGCCGGGCGCCGCCGGATATGTGGGGCTGAAGCTCAGATGAGGTTGATGGGTCTGCTCCTGGGTGTCGTCCTGTCCGCGCTGCCGGTACGGGCCGAAAAGCCGCGCGTCGTGTCGCTGGACTATTGCGCGGACCAGTTTGTGCTGGGCCTCGCTGACCGGGAGCAGATCCTTGCCGTTTCCAAGGATGCGGAAAAGCCGTTCAGCTTCCTTCGCGCCCGGGCTGCAGGCATTCCGAAAGTGCGGGCGGCGGCGGAGGATGTGATCGCCCTGAAGCCGGACCTTGTGGTGCGGAGCTGGGGCGGGGATGCGCGGGCGCTGGCCTTTTATGAGCGGTTTGGCATCCACACTGTGCAGATCGGCTATGCGACCGATTTTGAGGGAGCCGCGCAGGTCACGCGTGAGATCGGAGCTTCTCTGGATCAGGCCGCGCGGGCAGAAGGATTGGTGGAACACATGCCACCTCCCGCCGCACCGCTCGGCTTAAAGGCGGCGTACATGACGCCGAGTGGCGTGAGTGCGGGTACCGGCACCATGGTCGACACCATTCTGAGCGCTGCGGGCCTTGAAAATGCGGCGGACCGGCCAGGTTGGCATAGTGTCGGCCTGGAACGGCTGGTTGTTGCGCCACCGGCTCTTGCCGTGACGGCGTTCTTCGGATTCGACACGGATACGGGCGACCAGTGGAGTGCCGCGCGCCACCCGGTGTTGCGGAAAATCCTTCAGCATGCAGAGCAGGTGGAGCTGGATGAGAGCCGGCTGACCTGTCCTGCCTGGTTCGTAGCAGACGAGGCGGCGGACCTGAACCGGCAAGTGAAGGGGCGCAATCGGTGAAAGTGAGCCTGCTCCTCTTCGGCCTTTGCGGCCTGATGCTGATTGTATCGGTGTTCGCCGGAACGGCGCCCCTCAGCTTTGGCGAAACGGTCTCGGCACTGCTCGGACAGGGCAGCGAAGCGGCGCGGGTCATCGTGTGGGAGATACGCCTGCCGCGTGCGGTCGCGGCGTTCGGCGTCGGTGCGGCGCTGGGGCTCGCAGGCGCGGCGATGCAGGGCCTGTTGCAGAACCCACTGGCAGAACCGGGCGTGCTGGGCGTGTCGTCTTTTGCCTCGCTCGGCGCCATGGTGGCGATCTATTTCGGACTTGCGGGTGCCGGGAGCCTGGGCGTGCCGGCCGCGGCGATCCTGTTTTCGCTGGTCGCGGTGGTCTTGCTGCTGTTTGCGGCCGGCAAGGGAGCAAACTCCGTCACTCTGCTGCTGGTCGGGATTGGTCTGTCGAGCCTTGCGGGCGCGCTCATGGCGCTGGCGCTGAACCTTGCGCCCAATCCCTGGAGCCTCGCTGACCTCGTCAACTGGATGCTGGGATCGGTCGCCAATCGTTCGTGGACGGACGTAGCGATGATCCTGCCGGTCTGGATTGCCGGGGCGGTGGCCGTGTTGATGTCAGGCGGAGGGCTGAGGGCGCTTTCACTGGGCGACGAGACGGCGGCGACGCTGGGTGCGGATCCGCGCCGGACCCGCTGGCTGGTGATTGCGGGCACATCGCTTCTGGCAGGGGGCAGCGTTGCGATTGCCGGAACGATCGGCTTTGTCGGGATCGTCGCGCCGCATGTGATACGGCCGTTCGTGCGGCATGACCCGGCGCGGCTGCTGGTGCCGTCGGCCTTGCTGGCCGGCCTGCTTCTGGTCTCGGCGGATCTTGCTGCGCGGGTGTTGCCGTTCGCACAGGAACTGAAGCTGGGTGTCGCGGCGGCATTGTTCGGAGCGCCGGTCTTCATCTGGATTGCCGCGCGCATCGGGGGGCTGGGCCGATGATTGAATTCCATGGCGTTTCGGCGAGGCTCGGTCCCCGTGAAGCACTGCGCGATGTCAGCTTTGCTGCAGGCGCAGGCGAACTGATTGCGCTGGCGGGGCTGAATGGTGCGGGCAAGAGCACGGCGCTGAGGCTAGCGGCGGGATTGCTGGCACCTTCATCGGGCCGGGTGTTGCTCGATGGGGAGAACCTGAACGGGATGACGGTTGAAGTCCGCGCCCGGAAAGCAGCCTGGCTGCAACAGAGCCGGCCGGTGGCGTGGAACCTGCTGGCGGAAGACCTTGTCGCGCTGGGGCTCGGCCCGGCGGCGTCAGCCACGTTCGACCGGCTTAGCTCAGGGGCGCAGCAGCGGGTGGACGCCGCAATGGCGCGGATGTCTGCGGCTCATCTGAAGGGCCGGGGCGTCCTGGCATTGTCCGGCGGTGAAACAGCCCGGCTGCACATGGCGCGTGTGCTGGTGAGCGACGCGAAGCTGCTGCTGCTGGATGAGCCGGCGGCCGCGCTGGATATTTCCCAACAGCTCAGCCTGATGGATGTGCTGAAGCAGGAAGCGGCAGCGGGGCGCACGGTTCTGGTGGCGCTGCACGACCTGGATCTCGCCGTGCGCTTCTGCAGCCGCATCGTCGTGCTGCATGAAGGTCAGGTCGAGGCGGACGGCGTGCCGGACGCTGTGCTCGAAAACGAGCTGCTGGCGCGCGTGTTCGGGATCCGCAGGACCGAGCAGGGGGCGCTAGAACGCGTCCTTTGAGAGGAGGATAGCGGGCACGGTCATCGCGATGATCCGTAGGTCCAGCAGCAGGCTCCAGTCATTCACGTATTCGCTGCCGAGTTCGGCGCGGCGGGCGAAATTCACGCCGTTGCGGCCGGAAACCTGCCAGAGACCGGTAATGCCGGGGCGGGCACGCTCATAGCCGGCAATATGTGGGCCGAGTGCATCGCGCTGCGAATTGAGGATGGGCCGCTGGCCGACGATCGACATGTCGCCAGCAATGACGTTGAAGATCTGGGGCAGTTCGTCGATCGATGACGCGCGCAGGATGCGGCCGAGGGGCGTGACGCGCGGATCGGAGCGTAGCTTCTGGAATTCGATCCATTCCGCGCGCGCTTCAGGGTTGGCAGCAAGGTGCGCTTCCAGCAGGCTTTCCGCGTTCTTGTGCATGGAGCGGAATTTGAGCATGCGGAACAGCTTGCCACCGCGACCGATCCTTTGCTGGGCGTAGAATACGGGGCCGCCGCTCTCGAGGAAAATCGCAAGGCTCACGATCAGGAACAGCGGGGCAAGGAAAATGGCTGCCGGAACGGCAATTGCGAGGTCCATGGCGCGCTTGGCCGGGCCGTTGATCCCGAACAGGGAAGAGTCTTTCGGCGACGTCGGCTTTGCCGGCGGCGGCGCGCCTGCTTGCCGGCTCATGCCGGAGTCGAAATGAATTAGTCCCATAGCGGTGTCGTCCCCACGCTACCAGCTGCTTGGTGAGGGCTTTAACGATTCGTAAAGAATACGAAAAGGCCTCGTGTGCTGCGGAAGTGAAAAAACACAGCTCATGACATTTTTCTGGCGAGAAGTGGATGAAGTTTAGCCATTTTTCGCGTCTGAGGCGAGTTAAACAAAGCATAGATTTCTGAATATTTGAACGAAACGCTCATGCGTTAGCCAAGCCTTAGTGAGTCATGTGCAGGTGTGGCGGCAACCGACCGGAGAGTAGAATGTCCGCAGCCCGTGCCCCTTCCGATCCACCCAGTGCAAAGCCCGTACCTCGCAAGGCGGACCAAGACGCCGTCGGCGGGACCGCCGCCGCGCACATCCGCGTGCCGGATGCGGCCGAACGCGGGCGCACCGAGTCGCCGGCCCGCAAACTCCAGTCGCACCTGGAGAGCCGGCTGCAGGAACCCAAGAAGTACCCGGCGCGCTATGTGACGGCGACGGTGCTGGTGCTCTGCTTGTCCTGCTGGCTGGCAGGCTTCTGGCTCGTCACCTCGCTCTGACGGCAATTGTCAGCAAAGTATGATGGTCTGCCCCTTGGAGGTGGCAGGCTATTTGCTTATTTAGCGGCAACAGAATACCCCTGAGACACGAGAATTGGAAATATCATGCGCGTAAGGAAGGCAGTCCTGCCGGTCGCCGGTTTCGGAACGCGGGTTTTGCCCGCGACGAAGTCTATCCCCAAGGAAATGCTTCCGGTGGTGGACCGTCCGGCAATCCAGTACGTGGTGGACGAGGCCCTTGAAGCCGGGATCGAGCACATCGTCTTTGTGACTGGCCGCAACAAGGCCGCCATCGAAGACTATTTCGACCATTCCTATGAGCTGGAAGAAGCCCTGATCGCCAAGAAAAAGGATGCGATCCTGAAGCAGGTAGAGCAGAGCCGGCTGCCGTCGGGCGCCGCAAGCTTTACCCGCCAGCAAAAGCCGCTGGGGCTTGGCCATGCCGTCTGGTGTGCCCGCGACATCGTCGGCAACGAACCGTTTGCGGTGCTGTTGCCGGACGTGATCGTGAAGGGCAAGCCGTCCTGCCTAAAGCAGATGGTGGACGCCTATGACAGGGTCGGCGGCAACATGATCGCAGTCGACCCGGTGCCCATGGATCGCGTGTCGTCTTATGGCGTGATCGCGCCGGTCGAGCGGGATGGCCGCCTGATCCGTATGTCCGGCATGGTGGAGAAGCCGCCGGTTGAGACTGCACCGTCGAACCTTGCAATTACCGGCCGCTATATCCTGCAGCCTGAAATCTTCGACTTGCTGGCCGACCAGGGCAAAGGCGCGGGTGGCGAGATCCAGCTGACGGATTCCATGGCCCGCCTGATGGAAAGCCAGGCGTTCTATGCCTATGAGTTCGAAGGGGCGCCGTATGACTGCGGCTCCAAGCTTGGCTATTTCGAAGCCGTGCTTGCCCATGCCCTCGACAATGAGGAAACATCGGACGGCGCGCGCGAACTGGTCCGCAAGGCGGCTGCCAAGCTCTAAATTCAGATTTTATCCGGCGCGGGAGCAGGCTATGCACCCGTCATGGATCCGCTGAATCTGCCTGTTTTTGAGGATGTCGTTGCCGCATCGGCGCGGCTTGCCGGCCATGTGCGCCGCACCCTCGTCCTGCGCCACGACGCAATCGACGAGATGGCCGGCGGGCAGGTGTTCGTGAAGCCGGAATGCTTGCAGGAAACGGGCAGCTTCAAGATCCGGGGCGCGACCAACCGGCTGCTGCAGATTCCCGAAGACCAGCGGCAAGCGGGCGTTGTGGCGTTTTCGTCAGGGAACCATGCGCAGGGCGTTGCACGCGCAGCGCGCCTGCTGGGCATGCCGGCGCTGATCGTGATGCCTGCAAATGCGCCAGCCGTGAAGGTGGATGGTGTGCGCGCGGACGGCGCGGAGATCCGGCTGTACGATCCGGTGAGCGAAAGCCGCGAAGAGATCGCACGGGCGATCAACGCCGAGCGGGGCTCCGTTCTGGTGCCGTCCTATGATGATTTTGACATCATTGCCGGGCAGGGCACGGTGGGTCTCGAATTTGCCGCGCAGATGCAAGAGCTCGGGGCGCCGCTGGACTATCTCATCTGCGGGGCCGGTGGCGGCGGCCTGATTACGGGCATCGCCCTCGCGCTGGAGGGCATGTCGCCGCAGACGCGCATCTGGACGGCCGAGCCGGAAGGGCATGACGACTGGGCGCGCTCGCTGGCGGCAGGTGAAATTCTCGCCAATGCGCCGGGCACGCGGTCTTTCTGCGATGCGATCCTCACGCCAAAGCCTGGAAACCTGACTTTCGCCATCGGCAAGCGGCTACTGTCCGGCGGGCTGGTGGTCAGTGACCATGAAGTGGCCGTCGCAATGCGGGCGGCGTTTCGTTACCTGAAGGTCGTGGCGGAGCCCGGCGGGTCGGTCAGCCTGGCAGCGGCCTTGGGGGGCCTTCCGGACGAGATGCGCGGCAAGCGGGTGGGCGTGCTGGTTACCGGCGGCAATGTCGACGCATTGCTCTATGCAGAAATCCTGTCGGCCGCCTGAGTGCGGGCGCGGCTGAACCCACATATTTCCTGACGCCATATCTTTCGGGATGGTTAACGGCATGTTCCGTGCCGGGACGAGATTTTGCGCCCGGCCTTCAAGGCCCCTTACCGTCTGTCTGTTAAGCAAGATAGCTGCAGATGGCGCGCCAGAACGGCGCGAGAGGGTACAGACATGAAATTAGCGCCCCTTATCAGTCTTGGCCTGTCGGTCCTGCTTGGTGCAGGCGCGGTATGGATGGGCCGGAACTACATGACGTCGGGCTCATCGTCGGCTGAAGCACAGGCGGCGGCGCCCGCAGTGCAGATGGCTGGCGTAATGGTCGCGGTCGCTTCGATCGAGCCGGGCGAGATTGTCGACGGCAGCATGCTGAAACGGGTGGAATGGCCGGCGGACATCGTACCGGAAGGCGCGCTGCGCGCCGCCGGCGACCTGCCGCCGAAGGCCTATGCCCGCGGCGTGATCGTGGCGGGCGAGCCGGTCATGCTGGAGAAGCTCGACCTTGACGGCGCAGCCGTGACGCTGGCGGGCGCGATCAAGACCGGCATGCGCGCCGTCTCCATCGTTGTAAAGAACGATACCGGCGTCGCAGGATTCGTCCTGCCCGGCGACCGGGTGGACGTGAACGAGTTTATTCCGCGCGACCGCGACGGCGACCGCTACGCCCGCGGAAACGAAGACATGCGCATTTCCGGTGACCTGATTGCCCGACCGGTGCTGCGTAACGTAACCGTGCTGGCGGTCGACCAGACCTTCGATCCGCACCTTGAAGGCGCGCGGCCATCCAACACCGTGACGCTCGAAGTTACGCCGGAAGGCGCGTTGGCGCTGGGCGCGGCGAGCCAGCGCGGAGCGCTCGGTCTTGCCCTGATCGGGCGCGAGGAAGAGGCCGACCTGATCGTTGAAGCCAAGACTGAACCGGTGAAGCCGGCAGTCGTGCGCCCGACGCGCCGGGCACCGCCGACCGCACGGGTCCGCGTGATCAATGGCAATTCTGATGTTGAAGTGACTGCGCCGGCAAATGCGCCGGCCGCGCCGAAAGGCCTGACCGGGGGTAACCGCTGATGTTCGACTTCAGGAAGATTGCCGCCGCGCTTGCGGTGATGAGTGTTGTCGTGGCTCCGGCCGCGCAGGCCTGGACACAGCGCACGAGCGGTCCGGATGCGGAAGTTCTGGTCGTGGAAAAAGGCCGCTCGGCGGTCGTTGAATCTGACACAGTATTCTCGACGTTGGTGGTCGCCGATCCGGAAGTTGCCGAAGCGATGGCAACTTCCAACCGGTCTTTCTTCCTGCGCGGTAAGATGCCGGGCTCGACTACTGTCCTGATCTATGGGTCTGACGGGAAGATCGCCGAACTGATCGATGTGGAAGTCGAGCTTGGCCTCAATGAGTTGCGCTCCGACCTTGGCAACCTGCTGCCGGGCGAAGAGATCGAAGTGTATCCGGTGCACGATGGCGTGTTCCTGGATGGCAAGGTGACAACGGCCGCAGCAGCCGAAATGGCGTTGCAGGTGGCAGAGCGTTATGTGCCGGGCGGTGTCGCGAACGGGCTTTCGATCGGGCAGAGCCAGCAGGTGCTGCTGGAAGTGCGTTTCCTGGAAGCGAGCCGCAGCACGGTCAAGGAGATCGGCTTCGGCAACCAGATCGACGCTAATGACTTTGTTACGCAGACCGAGTCGAGCACCATTTCGGGCCTCGCAGTCAAGACGCTGGCGGCGTTCACCAATGTTGGCGGCGAGAATATCGACGTGACGCTGCGCGCGCTGGAGAAGAAAGGCGTGATCCGCACGCTGGCAGAACCGAACCTCGTGGCGCTGTCCGGCGATACGGCGAGCTTCCTCGCCGGCGGCGAATTCCCCATCCCGGTCGCGACGCGCAATGGCGAGATCACGGTGGAATTCAAGAAATTCGGCGTCGGGCTCGACTTTGTGCCGACCGTGCTGGGCGATGGGCTGGTGAACCTGCGTGTACGGCCCGAAGTGTCGGCGCTTGACCGAGCCAATGGCATCCGTGCGTCCAATATCGAGATTCCGGGCATTTCCGTGCGCCGGGCCGACACGACGGTCGAGCTGCGCGATGGTCAGGCCTTCGCCATCGCCGGCCTGCTTCAGAACGATTATTCGAACGATGTACGCCAGACGCCGTGGCTCGGCTCCGTGCCGGTGCTCGGGTCTCTGTTCTCGTCCAAGCGTTTCCAGCGCAATGAAAGCGAACTGGTCATCATGATCACGCCGCGCCTGGTGAAGCCGGCGGCGCATCCGGATCATCTGGCATCGCCGTTCGATGCCTTTGCAGAGCCGACGGAAGAAGAATTCTTCCTGATGAACAAGACAACCGGCGCGCTGACGAACTGAGGGGGCAGGGATGATGAAACTCCGTACAATGATTGCAAAAATGCTGCTCGCCGGTGCTGTGGTGCTGCTGGGAGCGTGCGCCTCCTATGACGCGCAGGACCGTTACCTGCTGGGTGAAGCGACCCGGACCAATATTGCGGAACAGTCTGTGCGCGATGTGACGGTGCCGAATTCGGCCGAGATCGAATCGGCTTCAGGCGTGCGGGCGGCCAACGCCGTGCGTGCCCTGAATGAAGGCAAGTCAAAGCCGCTTCCGGATGCGTCTCTCGGCGGCGGCAGCGAGGGCCTGTAAGATGGGCGAAGCTGCACCCTCCATGGCGCTACGCCCCATGCCGGACCAGATGGTGCCACATATGGCGGCGCTGGTCTCGCCGGAGCGCCTTGAGACGCTCAAGACGATCTGCACGGACGTTGCCGACCTGTCGGGTGCTTCGGCGTCTGGATCGGCCGTGAAATTCGGCAATGGCATTGTTGTGCTGGAACAGTCGCAGGCGGGCTGGGACCAGTTGTTGCTGAAGCTGGCTGTCGATCGTCCTTCAACTGCAGTTATCGTTCTTTCCGACCAGATCCCGGCCCATATGGTACGGGCGCTGATGAAGCTCGACATGTCGGACATCCTGCCGACATCGGCAGGCGCAGCGGACCTGCTCGAATCCGCACTCAAATTCAGTGAAACGCTGGAAGCCGATGGCGGCAGCAGCGGCAATGTCTGCTGGGCGTTCCGTGGAGCCGTCGGAGGAGCTGGCGTTTCGACCATTGCCATCGAAAGCGCCTTCGAACTCGCGCGCCGCTTCGGGCCCGGCAAGGTCTGCCTGGTTGACCTCAACGTTGCTGACGGGATGATCACCTCGTTCCTTGAGGCAGTACCGAAGCTGGATCTGGCTGCCCTCTCGGCCGCTCCGGACCGGTTGGATACGCGTCTCCTCGCGGCCTGGTGTTCGCAGCATGAGAGCGGTGTGTCGGTGATCGCGTCGCCGCGCAATCCGGACGCCGATGCGCTGGCATCCGAGCCTGCCATCCTTCGTCTGCTGGATGTTGCCTGCGGAACGTTCGAGTTTGTGATCATGGACATGCCGCGCCACTTGCTGCCGTGGACCAAGTCTGTCCTTGCCGCTGTCGATGAAGCCGTCATCATCAGTGAGCTGACCGTGCCGAGTCTTCATGCGGCTGCCGATATGTGCCGCGAGACCGACGTCCTGCGTCGTGACCGCGTGCCGGCACGCCTTGTGCTGAACCGGATGTTCCAGAAGAAAAGCATGCGCGCGAGCTTTCCGGTCGACAAGGCCGAGAAGGCCATAGAGCGGAAGATCAATGCGACCATCACGTCCGACTGGGATGCAGCGCGCACGGCCGTCAATCTCGGCAGGCCGATTGCCGAGGTGAAGCCTAAAAGCCCGTTGGTGGCAGATGTTGCTGCACTGGTCGAACAGATGCTGCCGAAAGAGATGAAAGTGACCCAGCCCGTCAACACCAAGCGGAGGCGCAGAGGATGAGCCGGTTCGGATTTTCCAACGCAGTCGCAAAGCCGGATGAGCCATCGTCCTTGCCGCAGCCGCAGGCCACGTCAGCACCTCCTCCGCCCGCGCGCGGGCAGCAGGATTCCAAAGCGTTCGACCTGCTGAATGCCAAGCTGAAAGTTCATGCCAAGCTGATCGACGAGCTGGACCTGTCGGCACTTGAGAAGCTCGACGATGACACGATGCGCCGCCGCGTGCGGAGCATTATCGCCGAGATCATCCGGAAGGAAGACATGGCGCTGTCTTCGGCCGAGGAGGCCTCGTTTGCCGATGCGGTGATGGATGAAATGACGGGCCTTGGCCCGATCGAGCCGCTGCTGAAGGATGACTCCATCGCGGACATCCTGATCAATGGCTGCCATCAGGTGTATGTCGAGCGGCATGGAAAGCTGCAGCTGGCGCCGGTGAAGTTTGCCGACAATGACCATTTGCTGCGCATCGTTCAGCGCATCGTGGCGGCTGTCGGCCGCCGTGTCGATGAAAGCCAGCCGCTGGTGGATGCGCGCTTGGCTGACGGCAGCCGCGTGAACGCTGCGGTGCTGCCAATCGCCATCGACGGCCCGCTGGTGTCGATCCGGAAATTTTCCAAGTCGCCACTGACCATCGACCGCCTCGTAGAGTTCGGCGCCATCCCGCGACCGATTGCGGATTTCATCCTGGGCGCAGTAAAGTGCCGTGCTTCAACCGTTATTTCGGGTGGTACCGGCTCAGGCAAGACGACGCTGCTGAACGCCCTGTCATCGGCCATCAGCCCGGACGAGCGGATGATCACGATTGAGGACGCTGCCGAACTGCAGCTACAGCAGCCGCACGTGGCGCGGATGGAGACCCGTCCTCCGAACATCGAGGGCAAGGGCGAGATTCGCCAGCGAGAGCTTGTCAAGAACGCGCTGCGGATGCGTCCGGACCGAGTGATCCTCGGGGAGGTGCGCGGCGAGGAAGCTTTCGACATGCTGCAGGCCATGAACACGGGTCATGAAGGCTCGATGGCCACGATCCACGCCAACAATCCGCGCGATGCCCTGACACGTCTTGAACAGATGGTAATGATGGGCGGAATGAAAATCTCCGAAGAGGCCATCCGTGGTCAGATTGCCTCGGCTGTAAATTTCATCGTGCAGGCTTCGCGCCTGTCGGATGGCTCGCGCCGCGTGATGTCGATCGCCGAAGTGACCGGCATGGAAGGCGCCGTGGTGCAGATGCAGGAGATCTTCAAGTTCGAGCGCACGGGCACGGACGACAATGGCAAGGTGTTGGGAAAGTTCGTCGCGACGGGCCTGCGCCCGAAATTCCTGGATGAAATGGAACGGCGCGGTGTGCACATGCCGCAGGGCCTGTTCGATCCGGCGATGAAATTCTGAGGAAGCAGCGGTGCCGGGTCTTGCAGACATTTCCGGTTTCAGCCTGACGCTGGTCATCCCCGCGATCATGGCGGCGGGCGCCTTCTTCCTCGCGATTCAGGCGGTCCTGAGCGTCGTATCGACGGCACAAACACAGCGCGTCGTGAACCGGCGCCTGATGTTCAAGGACCGGTTCGAAAGCACCCGCGAAGCCATGGTGGAGTTGCGCAAGAGTCGCGGCCTCGACGAGAATGGCAACCTGATGATGCCGGTGCGCTGGTTCAACCGGCTTGTGGTGCAGACCGGCCTTCCGTTCCAGCCGCTGCGCTGGTGGGGCGCTTCCGCTGCGGGCGGCGTGGCGGCCGGGCTCGCCTATTTCCAGTTTGTCGGTGGGGTTTGGCCAGGCGTGCTGATCGCACTGCTCCTGTTCGCCGGCGCGCCGATCCTGGGCCTCAAAATGGTTGCCGGGAAGCGGATGAAGCGCCTGTCGGTACAACTCCCCGACGCGATGCAGATTGCCTGCCGCAGCCTTGAGGCGGGCCATCCGGTGGCGACCGCAATTTCACTCGTCGCCAAGGAAATGCCGGACCCGATCGGCACGGAATTCGGCATGGCGGCAGACGAGGTCTCCTACGGCATGTCATTGACGAACGCTGTGCAGCGCATGGCGGATCGGGCAGGTGACCCGGATGTCGAGCTCTTCGCCGCGA
Organism: Hyphomonas sp.; assembly: GCF_041398385.1. Classification (GTDB taxonomy): domain Bacteria; phylum Pseudomonadota; class Alphaproteobacteria; order Caulobacterales; family Hyphomonadaceae; genus Hyphomonas. The sequence goes on along the minus strand of NZ_JAWKUW010000004.1, from coordinate 156,180 downwards.
CGGTGCGCCTGCAGGAAAAGACCGGTGGCAATCTGTGCGAGCTTCTGAAGGCTAACACGTCGACCATCCGTGAACGGCAGACCATGCGCCTCAAGGTGAAGGCCGCGACCTCCGAGGGGCGCGTGTCCGCCATGATCCTGACCGGTGCGCCCTTCATCGTGATGACGGCGATCCACCTGCTGCGGCCGGAATTCTATGGTGACGTGATTGACGAACCGCTGATCCGCACGGCGTTCCCGATCCTGTTTGTCTGGATGGGTATTGGCAATCTCGTCATGCGCAAGATGATCAATTTCAAGATGTAGGCAGGCATGTTCGACGGCTTCACCCTTCAACAGTCACTTGTGCCCGGCCTGATGTTCGTGGCGGCGATGCTGCTCGCGATTCCGGGAACCCTGTCTTTCATGCGCAATGTGCGCGCGAAGGACGAGGTGGAGCGGCGGCTGGAGCGGCGGGGACAGCCGGGGTCTGAGCCAGTGAAGCGCCGCGCCGGCGCGTTCGATGAAGTGGTCGCGAGCTTCGCCAGCAAGGCGGCGCCGACGGACGAAGAGGAAATGAGCACGGCACGGGCGCGCCTTGTCCAGGCAGGATTCACCCACCCTGCGGCGGTCGGCCGGTATTATCTCGTTCGCCTTCTTTGCGTGGTGGTGCCTCAACTGCTGGTCCTGCTGGCCTTGCCCTATTTGGGCGGACTGCCGCCGCTGGCACCGCTGCTGATCAGCGTGGGTCTGGTCCTTGCGGGCCTGATGGGGCCGCCCATGGTCATCGGCCAACGGATATCAAAGCGGCAGGACCAATGCTCGGCGGGTTTCCCCGACATGATGGACCTGATGGTGGCTTGCGTCGAAGCGGGCCTCAGCCTCGACGCCGCGGTGCAGCGGGTCGGCGAGGAGCTTGAAACGCGACACCCGGTCATCGCCGATCATATGCGCAAGTTGTCTCTGGAACTGCGAGCCGGCAAGTCACGCAAGACGGCGTGGCGCTCTTTCGCAGACCGGATGGACCTTGAAGACGCCGGATCGCTGGCCACCATGCTGCGCCAAGCCGAGGAAATGGGCACGAGTCTTGGCGCCACGCTGCGAATTTTCTCGGCTGACATGCGCCAGCGGCGCATCCTGATGGCGGAGGAGCGGGCCATGGCGCTGCCGGCGAAGCTAACTTTGCCTTTGATTTTCTTTGTGTTTCCGGTCCTGTTGGGTGTTCTGACCCTGCCGGCGGTGGTCAAGATCCAGAGCGTCATGGGCTGACGCCGGCACTAGGCGAGTCAGGCTGGGATTGCTAGGTATCCGGCCATGAAAGTGTCATACCTCGATTTCGAAAAGCCGATCGCCGATCTCGATTCCAAGATTTCGGAGCTTGAAACAATCGCTTCGCGCAAGGACGGGCCGTCCATCACGGACGAACTGACCAAGCTGAAGGCGAAGTCCCAGAAGCTGCTGAAGGACACCTATTCGGACCTTAGCGCCTGGCAGAAGACACTGGTGGCCCGCCACCCCGACCGGCCGCACTTTTCAGATTTCATCGAAAACATCTTCGAGGATTTCGAGGAATTGGCAGGCGACCGGCTTTACGGCAACGACGATGCCGTCATCGGAGGCCTCGCGCGTTTCAAGGGCCGGCCTGTCGTGATCATGGGTCACGAGAAGGGGCGCACCATCGAGAAGCGCCTGAAACATAATTTCGGCATGGCCCACCCGGAAGGTTACCGGAAGGCGGTGCGCCTGATGGACCTTGCGGAGAAGTTCGACCTGCCGGTCTTCAGCTTCCCCGACACGCAGGGTGCCTATCCCGGCAAGGGCGGCGAAGAACGCGGCCAGGCCGAGGCGATTGCGCGCGGAACACAGCGCGGCCTGTCGCTGGGCGTTCCGTTTGTGACGCTGATCATCGGCGAGGGCATGTCGGGCGGCGCCATTGGCATCGCCGCGGCCAACAAGGTGCTGATGATGGAACACGCGATCTATTCGGTGATTTCGCCGGAGGGCTGCGCCTCGATCCTATACCGCGATGCGGGCAAGGCCAAGGAAGCGGCGGATGCCATGAAGATCACGGCGCCGGACCTTCTGCGGACCGGTGTCATCGACGGGATCGTCAAGGAGCCTGTCGGAGGCGCGCACCGCGATCCGAAGCGGGCGATGGCGGCCGCTGCCAAGGCGCTCGACGGTGCCCTGAAAGAGCTGGAAGGCCTGTCTCCCGCTGAACTGCGCCGTCAGCGCCGCGAACGGTTCTACGCCATCGGACGCGAGGGCATCTAGGCCTCAAGGCTTGTGTTCAGCGTGCGGGCGCGTAACGCTCCCGGTTCGTGGAGGACACCAGCGATGAAAAAACTGGCATTTGGCGCCCTTGGCCTGCTGCTGACCGCGTGCGGTGGCAGCGGTGGAGAGTATAGCGACGCAATCATCTATCCGGGCAAAGTCATCACCATGAATGGTGAGGGCTCGGTCGCGGAAGCAGTGGTCGTTCAGGGCGATATGATCATCGGGGCGGGTCGCCTCAAAACCATGAAAAAGGATTTCCGGGGGGCGACCGTCGACGAGACGTTTGCGGACAAGGTGATCCTGCCTGGCTTTATCGACCCGCATGCGCATGTGACGCTGGGCGCGATGCTCTACAGCTTCCCGATGGTTGCGCCGTGGCCGATGGCGACACCTGACGGGATGAAGGAGGGCTATGGGACGCCTGAGGCATTCCGGGCGGCCGTTACAGACATCGTGGCGACGGCTCCAGGCGATGGGCCGATTGTGATCTATGGCTATCACAACCTCGTGCATGGGGATGTGGACCGCCACTTGCTGAGCGCGCTGTCGCCGGAGAGGCCGCTGATCCTCTGGCATTTTTCGGGGCATGATTTTTACCTGAACAATGCGGCCCTTGCTCAGGCGAACCTGGCACCCGCGCTCGCTGAGACCTATCACGGCGTCGACCTTGACGATCATGGCGACCTGACTGGCCGGATATACGAGGATGCCGCCTTCGTGGTGCTGCAGGCGTTCCACGAGACCTTCCTTTCGCCCGAACACCTTGTGGCCGGGTTCGAGGCCTATCGCGAGATCCTCGCGAAATCCGGCGTCACGACCACGGCGGACCTTGCGTATGGCGTGTTCGGGCTCCAACTGGAGGATCAGGCGATCCGCGCAACATGGCAGAACATGGAGCATGCCGGCTTTCGCATGTACCTTGTGCCGGAGTACCGGATGCTGCAGCGCGAGTTCGGCGATGGGCGCGTGAAGGCGGTGCTGGACATGTATCGCGGGGCCATTCCGGCGGCTGCGCCGGTGTTGCCACGGGTCAAGTTCTTCACCGATGCGGCCTATTACAGCCAGACGATGCGCCTGTCGGACCCCGGCTATCTGGCTGGCCAGTCGGAGGGCACGCATGGCCTTTGGGTGATCCCGCCGGAGGAACTGGTGCCGACCATGCAGCCCTATTGGGACGCAGGCTTGGGCATCAACATCCACTCCAATGGCGACGCGGCGCAGACCGCTACGCTGGATGCACTCGAAGCACTGGGCAAGACGCTGGCCGATAACACGTTCACGATAGAGCATGGCGGCCTCTTCTCACCCGAGCAGGTTGCCCGCGCAGGCGAATTGGGTGCGCAGGTTTCGGCGGCGAGCCATTATGTTTTCTATCTCGGCGAGGCCTATGCCGGACCGCTCCGGCAGCCGCGGGCGCGGTGGATTACGCCGCTGGGCGGGCTGACAGCGGCGGGCGTGCCCGTGGCGGTGCATTCCGATGCGCCGCTGGCGCCACCGCTGCCATTGCGGGCCGCAAGCGTGCAGGTCACGCGGGCGACGCGCGAAGGCGGGACATATGTGGCTGAGATGGCGCTGAGCCCCTATCAGGCGCTGGAAGCGATCACGCTTGATGCGGCGAAGGTGCTGGGACTTGAGGGAGAACTCGGGTCGATCGCGCCGGCCAAGAAGGCTGACCTGACCATCCTTGAAAGCGACCCGCTGGAGACAGCACCGGAAGACTGGGAGAATATACCGGTCTGGGGTGTGGTGCTGGGCGGCGTCAAACGCCCCATCGATGGCGGCTGATGGCGGAACGCGACTGGATCGCCAGATACTTTGCGCCGGCGGCCGCGTCTGACGGCGCGGCGGGGCTGAAGGATGATGTCTGTGTGCTGACGTGTGACGCCAGCCGGGCATTGGTTGCGACGGTCGACGCGCTGGTTGAGGGCGTCCATTTCCTAACCTCCGATCCGATTTCGTCCGTGGCGCGCAAACTGGTGCGCGTGAACGTCTCAGACATTCTGGCAAAGGGCGCGGCGCCGAGTGAGGCGCTTCTGACGCTCGGCTGGCCGGAAGGACGCAGCGAAGGGGAGCTTGCGCTGTTCGCCGACGCACTGGCGGAGGAGCTGGAAGCCTGGGGCGCGAGGCTGGTCGGCGGTGATACCACGGCCAGCCCCGGAGGCCTGTTTCTGTCGCTGGCCCTGACTGGCATGTGCGGTGCGCGCGGCCCGATCCGGAGACAAGGGGCGCGGGATGGTGATGAACTCTGGGTCAGTGGCGACATCGGCGCCGCCTGCCTCGGCTTCCGGGCGCTTCAGGCCGGGGACGGGGCGAATCCGTTTGTCGATGCCTACCAGGAGCTGCGTCTGCCGCCAGAGAGCATCGCAGGCCTCGTCCGCGATCATGCGGCGGCGTCCATGGACGTGTCGGACGGGTTACTCGGTGATGCCCGCCAGCTCGCCGAGGCGTCGGGCCTTGCCGTTCATATCGACCTCGACCGGGTTCCGTTTGCAGGCGGGGAGCCGGATCTGAAGGAAATGCTACAGCTTGCGACATGGGGCGACGATTATCAGGTGCTGATGGCTGCGCCGCCCACCTCCGCGAGCCTGATCAGCCAGGAAGCGTCGGAATCTGGCATCAAAATCACGAGAATCGGCTCATTTCAGTCGGGGCATGGCCTGACCGTCATGTCCGGCGGCACGCTCGTTAACCTTCCGGAAACATTGGGTTTCGAGCATGGATAAGTTGGGTCCGGGCTGACTCGCTTGAAACGAGAGGCACATTGCGCCTTCCGTGCATGAGTGGCAGGGGTGGCCCCATAAAAAGGCAGTTTTGGCGGGTTGGACCTAAGATCCGGCCCGCGCAGGCTTAGGGAAGGAAACACAACCCATGTGGTATTATCTCGCTCTCGGAGCGGGCGTTGTATCGGTCCTGTTCGGCTGGCTTCAGATCAATTCGATCATGAAGGCACCGTCAGGCGATGCGCGCATGCGCGAAATCGCGGCGGCCATCCAGGAAGGCGCCAATGCCTATCTGGGCCGTCAGTACAAGACCATCGCCATTGTCGGCGTGATTGTCGTCATCGCCCTCGCCATTGCATTCCGCAACTGGCAGGCGCCGGTCGGCTTCATCATCGGTGCAGTCCTGTCCGGCGCGGCCGGCTTCATCGGCATGAAAGTGTCGGTGCAGGCAAACGTGCGCACGACGGAAGCCGCGAAATCGGGCCTCAATGAAGGCCTCAAGATGGCGTTCAAGTCGGGCGCGATCACTGGCCTGCTCGTGGTCGGCCTCGCGCTGATCGGTATCGTCGTATATTACGGCATCCTGACCATGGCGCTCGGCCTCGACATCAAGGTCGAGGACGAAAAGCGCCAGATCATCGACTCGATGGTGGCTCTCGGCTTCGGCGCCTCGCTGATCTCGATCTTCGCCCGTCTCGGCGGCGGCATCTTCACCAAGGGTGCGGACGTCGGCGGTGACATGGTGGGCAAGGTGGAAGCCGGCATTCCGGAAGATGATCCGCGGAACGCAGCCACGATCGCCGATAATGTCGGCGACAATGTCGGCGACTGTGCCGGCATGGCGGCCGACCTGTTCGAGACCTATGCGGTGACGTTGGTTGCGACCATGGTTCTCGGTGCGATCTATTTCGCAGATTCGAACTTCATCAACGAGTTGATGATCCTGCCGCTCGCGATCAGCGGCATTTGCATCATCACCTCGATCATCGGCACTTTCTTCGTGAACCTCGGCCCCGGCAAGACGGACGTCATGGGCGCGCTCTACAAGGGCCTGATCGTGACGGGCGTGCTGTCGATCGGCGGCCTCGCGCTGGCGATCGGTTCGGTGCTGCCAAACGGCTTCGGCGTGATGGATGGCGCAGGAGCGGCGCTCGGCATCACCGGCGATATCACGGGGATGGACCTGTTCCTGTGCGGCCTTCTGGGCCTCATCGTGACGGGCCTGATCGTGGTCATCACGGCATACTATACGGAGACAAAGTATCGTCCTGTGCGCTCGGTCGCGAAGGCGTCCGAGTCCGGCCACGGCACGAACGTCATCCAGGGCCTCGCTGTGTCGCTTGAATCGACGGCGCTTCCGGCCCTGACGATCATCGCTGGCATCATTGCCACCTACAACCTCGCCGGTCTCTATGGCGTCGCGATTGCGACGACCACGATGCTTGCGCTGGCAGGCATGATCGTTGCGCTCGACGCTTTCGGCCCGGTGACGGACAATGCCGGCGGCATCGCGGAAATGGCGGAGCTTCCTTCGGAAGTCCGCAATACAACCGATGCGCTGGACGCGGTCGGCAACACCACGAAAGCCGTGACCAAAGGCTACGCCATTGGCTCTGCCGGTCTCGGCGCGCTTGTGCTGTTCGCAGCCTATTCGGAAGACCTCAAATACTTCTCGGCCCGCGCCGCGGAAGGCACATTCTTCTACGGCGTGACGGTCGATTTCTCGATTGCCAACCCATATGTCGTGGTCGGCCTGCTGTTCGGCGGCCTGCTGCCGTTCCTGTTCGGCGGCATGTCGATGATGGCCGTGGGCCGCGCAGCGCAGGCTGTGGTGGAGGAAGTCCGCCGCCAGTTCCGCGAAATGCCGGGCATTATGAAAGGCGAGGTGAAGCCGGACTATGGCCGCGCGGTTGACCTGCTGACGCAGGCAGCGATCAAGGAAATGATCGTGCCGTCGCTGCTGCCGGTTCTGTCGCCGGTCGTGCTGTTCGGCGTGATCATGCTGATCGCGGGCAAGGGGGCTGCCCTGGCAGCCGTCGGCGCAATGCTGCTGGGCGTGATCGTGACGGGCTTGTTCGTTGCCATCTCGATGACTTCGGGCGGCGGTGCATGGGACAACGCCAAGAAGTACATCGAAGACGGCCATCATGGCGGCAAGGGCTCTGAAGCCCACAAGGCTGCCGTGACCGGTGACACTGTCGGTGACCCCTACAAGGACACTGCGGGTCCGGCCGTGAACCCGATGATCAAGATCACGAACATCGTGGCCCTGTTGCTGCTGGCGGTCCTCGCCGGCCACTAAGACGGCCATGACCAAGAATGAGAGCCCCGGTGCGAAAGTGCCGGGGCTTTTTTTATGTTCCGATGAAAGTATAGATAAAATCTATATCAATTATCCCCGCAATCAATTGGTCCTATGTTCCAGACTCGCGTAAGGTGCGAGCACTAAGACATGAGGCAGTCGTCGAGGGGCGCTCGCCCCTCAGGCGAGCCTCGGCGGAAATCCCTGCGTTATTTAGAACTCACTGACGATAACTGTAGTCTTGATCGGAGAAAGACATGGACGGAAACGATATGGGTGGCGGCAAGTGCCCCGTGATGCATGGCAGTATGACCGCTGTTGGCCGCACGGTGATGGATTGGTGGCCGAACGCGTTGAACCTCGACATCCTTCACCAGCACGACACCAAGACGAACCCGCTTGGGCCCGATTTTGACTATAGCAAGGAAGTAAAGAAGCTCGACTTCGCGGCGCTGAAGAAAGACCTGACCGCGCTGATGACCGACAGCCAGGAATGGTGGCCGGCGGACTATGGCCATTACGGCGGTCTGATGATCCGTCTCGCCTGGCACTCGGCAGGTTCCTACCGTCTGGCTGATGGCCGCGGTGGCGGCGGCGCCGGCAACATCCGTTTTGCACCGCTGAACTCCTGGCCGGATAACGGCAACCTCGACAAGGCGCGCCGCCTGCTGTGGCCGATCAAGAAGAAGTACGGCAACAAGATCTCGTGGGCCGACCTGATCGTCCTGTCGGGTACGATCGCCTATGAATCCATGGGCCTGAAGACCTATGGCTTCGCGTTCGGCCGTCCGGACATCTGGCATCCAGAAATCGACACCTATTGGGGCGCCGAGAAGGAATGGCTGGGCCGCGACCGCTACGAAGACAACGCGCAGGCAGACTCGCTTGAAAACCCGCTCGCCGCGGTACAGATGGGCCTCATCTACGTCAATCCGGAAGGCGTGCAGGGCGTTCTCGATCCGGCAAAGACTGCGCTGGAGGTTCGTGAAACCTTCGCCCGCATGGCGATGGACGACGAAGAAACCGCAGCACTGACCTGTGGTGGCCATACGGTCGGCAAGGCGCATGGCAATGGCGACGCGGGCGCGCTCAGCCCGGCGCCGGAAGGCGGCGCCATCGAAGACCAGGGCTTCGGCTGGCTGAACCCGAACATGAACGGCAAGGCTGACCTCGCCGTCACGTCCGGCGTCGAAGGCGCCTGGACGACGAACCCGACCAAGTGGGACATGGGCTATTTCAAGCTGCTGTTCGGCTATGAATGGGAAAAGACCAAGTCGCCCGCCGGTGCGAACCAGTGGAAGCCGGTTGGCATCAAGGAAGAAGACATGCCGGTCGACTCCTCCGATCCGACCAAGCGCGTCATGCCGGTCATGACCGATGCCGACATGGCGATGAAGGTGGACCCGATCTACAACGCGATCTGCCAGAAATTCATGGCAGATCCGGCCTATTTCGACGACTGCTTCGCCCGCGCCTGGTTCAAGCTGACGCACCGCGACATGGGCCCGAAAGCCCGCTGGGTTGGCCCGGATGTGCCGAAGGAAGACCTCATCTGGCAGGATCCGGTTCCGGCCGGCAGCACCCAGTACGATGTCGACGCCGTAAAGAAGAAGATTGCCGCAAGCGATCTGTCGATCTCTGACATGGTGTCGACGGCCTGGGACAGCGCCCGCACCTATCGCGGCTCTGACATGCGTGGCGGGGCCAATGGCGCCCGCATCCGCCTGGCTCCGCAGAAGGACTGGGAAGGCAATGAGCCCGCCCGCCTCGCCAAAGTGCTCGGCGTTCTGGAAGGTATTGCGAAGGAAGCCGGTGCAAGCGTTGCTGACGTGATCGTGCTGGCGGGCAATGTCGGTGTCGAGCAGGCTGCGAAGGCTGCTGGCGTAACTGTGACGGTTCCGTTCTCGCCGGGCCGCGGCGATGCGACCGCCGAGATGACCGATGCTGACTCGTTCGCCGTTCTTGAGCCGCTGGCCGACGGCTTCCGTAACTGGGTCAAGAAGGACTATGCGGTGAGCCCTGAAGAGCTGCTGCTCGACCGCGCCCAGCTGATGGGCCTGACGGGACCGGAAATGACCGTCCTGCTCGGCGGCATGCGCGTGCTCGGCACCAATCATGGCGGCACCAAGCATGGTGTGTTCACGGACAAAGTGGGTGCGCTGACGAACGACTTTTTCGTCACGCTGACCGACATGGCCTACAAGTGGGTGCCGAAGGGCTCGAACGTCTATGACATCGTCGACCGCAAGAGCGGCGCGACGAAGTTCACGGCGACCCGTGCAGACCTCGTGTTCGGTTCGAACTCGATCCTGCGCGCCTATGCAGAAGTCTACGCTCAGGACGACGCCAAGGAGAAGTTCGTCAAGGACTTCGTGGCTGCCTGGGCGAAAGTCATGAATGCGGACCGGTTCGATCTGAACTAGTCTTCGCCGGTATCGATGATGCGGGGCTCCGGGAAATCGGAGCCCCGTTTCAATTGGCAATAGAGGCCGCCATGCGGCGGAATTCGTCCTGCGTCAGGGTCTCTGCGCGGGCGGTCGGGTCTATGCCAAGCCCTTCCAGCCATTCCTCTGCCTTCAGGCCATGGCGCTTCGCGAAGGGCTTGAGCGCCGCACGCAGCATCTTGCGGCGCTGCCCGAAAGCAGCGCCGGCAACCTGTTCCAGCTTGTCGATATGTTGGAACCGCTGATCGTCCGGCAGCGGATGAAGGACTGCAACGGCGCTATCGACCTTGGGCGGCGGCTTGAAGGCGCCGGGCGGCAGGGTGAAGGCGATGTGCGGCTTCGTGATGGCATGCGCCAGAACGGCGAGGCGGCCATAATGTTCGGTATCCGGCGCCGCGCAGATGCGCTGGGCGACTTCCTTCTGGAACATGAGCGCCATCTCTCCGCGCCAGGCACCGGCTTTCAGCCAGTCGATCAGCAGGACGGTTCCGACATTGTAGGGCAGGTTGGCGACGATCATGGCAGGGGTTGATGCGCCATGTTCCTCAAGCACTTTCTCCCACCGCACCTTGCGCGCATCCTTTTCGATGACGACGAGCCGGCCGTCTTTCGCTTCGGGCCATTCCAGAAGTGCCGATGCGAAGCGCGGGTCCGCCTCCACCGCGATCAGTTTTGCGGCGCCTTCCTTCAGGATTGCGCGCGTCAGGCCGCCGGGGCCGGGGCCGACTTCGATTACAGTCCGTCCTTCGACGGGGCCGGCAGCCAACGCTGCGCGATGCAGGATGCTGGGGTCGAACAGGAAGTGCTGGCCAAGCGCCTTTCGGGCGGGGGCTTGTGTCAGCTCAGGATCTTCTGCGTCGGTCATAATTTGTTCCTTGTGCGGGCGACCGAAGACGCGGCGCGCACCGCTGCAATCAGGCTGCCGGCATGGGTATTGCCCGATGCTGCCGCGTCATAGCCCGTGCCATGGTCGGGGCTGGTACGGACGATGGGAAGGCCAAGCGTCATGTTCACACCGCCCCAGATGTCCAGCGTTTTCACCGGGATCAGGCCCTGGTCATGGGTCATGGCGATGACCGCATCGAACGCGCCGGAAAGAGCCTCCGCGAAGACGGTGTCAGCTGCGCGGGCGTCTGACATCAGGATGTTCCGCTGGCGGAGGATGTTCGCTGCGGGATTGATGATATCGATTTCCTCATGGCCCATGGCGCCCCCTTCACCAGCATGGGGGTTGAGCCCGGTGAAGGCGATACGAGGTTCGGAGATGCCGAAATCTGCAATGAGGGCAGCATGCACAATCTCGCCGAGCTCGACGAGCGCATTGGTTTCAAGCGACGCGGGTACGCTGGAGAGCGATTGGTGGATCGTCGCAAGTGCTACCCTCAGCCCCCCGCCGATAAGCATCATCACCGGACGAAGGGGTTTGCCTGTCGCTGCCGCGCATAGGTCGGCAATGTATTCCGTGTGACCCGGATGGCGGAAGCCCGCGCCATAGAGAAGGGACTTGTTGATGGGGTTGGTCACGAGCCCTGCTGCGCGTCCATCAAGGCAATGGGCAACGCCGGATCCGATTGCCGAGATGATCGCTGGTGCTGTGTCAACGTTGGGCTGGCCGGGAGTAACATCCGGAAGTGGCCCGACCGGAAGGACTGGCAGGGCCTCTGAGAATATCGCCGCGGCCTCGGCTGGTGAGGCAATTTCGTGCACAGGGCAGGCTGACTGGTAGAGCGTCGGCGCACCGATCACGTAGAAGGCAAGGCCCGGATCGCTCCTGAGCTCTCGCCAGGTTGCAGCCGTGATGGCGGGTCCGACCCCGGCGGGGTCGCCCATGGTCATGGCAAGCGGAGGCAGCGTGGGTGTGGTCACGCGCGCGGTTTCGCGCCAATTCGGCTCTTAGGCAAGCCTCAGCGGTACAGGATGGTCGCTTCGCGCCGCAGGTTCCGCAGCTCGCGCTCCGAGATCATGTTCAGTTCCTGGCCTTTCAGGTTCTGCTTCAGGTCTTCGCGGGACGGGATCGCTTCGGCGCCTTCTTCGCGGCGGCAGACATACATGGTCGCAAGGCCTCTGCCGGCGGCGAAGATTGGCGTCGGTTTGCCGATTTCAGCAGCCTCGACAAGGGATTTGCCCTCCGGACCGAGCTCGGCAACGTCGATGTCGTCCAGAGGCTGGGCACGCACATCCTGAGTGGTGTTGGCGACGGTCTGCACATCATCACAGGAATTGATACGGTCCATGGCCGCGATCAGTGGCGCATCGCTCGCGCCCTGGGTGACCAACCGGATGAGGTCAACCTTGGTAACGGCAGCCGCAGGCTCGCGCTTGGCCGCGACAAACAGGAGGTAAACGCCGTTTTCGACCGGGATCGGGTCTAGCAGGCCAGGGCCAGGAGCAGCCTCAACGGCGGGGGCGAGTTCCGGCGAGAGGTCGTCAATTGAAATCCAGCCCATGTCGCCGCCGGTCGCGGCCGTCGGTGCGGAAGACAGGCGTTGAGCAGCAACGCGGAAGTCGGCGCCGGCGCGCAGCTGTTCCGCAATGGAATTCGCCGCCTGGGCGGCCTGTTCCCTGGTGTCCTCATCAGGGGCAAACAGGAAGATCTCCGAGACGCGATACTGGGTCTTTTTCGAAGCGGCGCGCAGGCGGTCGATCTGATCATCCACCTGGTTCTCGGAAATCCGGATGCGGGAGCCGTAAAGGCCCGTCATTACGCGCTGCCAGGCGATCTCGGCCCGCATCTGCTCTTCGAGGCTGGCAGGGTTCACCCCGGCGCGGATCAGTTCCGAACGCAGCGTCTGGGCGTCAGCGCCGGATTGTGCGGCCATGTCATTGATGGCGGCGTCAATCTCATCGGCATCGATTACAAGTTCATATTCCGCCGCCTTGTCCAGCTGGAGGCGTTCATCGATCAGTTGCTCGAGGGCCTGGCCCGTGATCTGCTGGACCTGTTCCTGCGATGCCTGTTGGCCGCCAAGGCTCATCAGGAGCAGGCGGGCCCGCTGGCGCACATCTGAAAAGGAAATGACGCTGTCATTGACGATGGCTGCCACGCCCTCGAGCGGAAGGCGATCGGCCGTGATTTCCTGGGCAGAAGCAATGCTTGCGGAAATGCCGGTGGCCGAGAAAGCCAAAACGGTTGCGGCAGCCAGGATGTTACGAACCATCGAGCGTCTCCAGAAGGTCTGCGTGTGCAGACACATGATTGAAACGGACCATACAAATCTTGCGCTGTCGTGCAATGAAGGCCCGCAGTCAGCCCTGAATTCTTACGGATATTTAGGCAAGGCGGCGATTTGTGGGCAATGACTGCGAATCAGTCGAATTCGTTGGACCCGAATTCTCCAAGCGTTTTCAGAGAGAAACGGATCTGGATGTTTTCAGAAGGGCCCAGCGTACGGTCGCGGATTTCCGATCGGGAATAAACGAGTTCCAGCCGCGAACACTCATCCTCATAAGCGATCCCGATTTCCTTCCGGGCGTCGATATCTTCTGCAATGTCCCGGAGTTCGCCGTAGATCAGCGAATACCGGTCGGTGACGCGGACTTCGCCCCGCAGGAAAATGCCCTCATCGTCACGGCCCAGCGGGCTGATCCGCTGGTCGATCTTATAGTACTGGCCGGTCGCCCGCAGGCGCTTGAAATTCGTCGAGAAGCGGGCGTCGATACGGTTGAGGCTGAAACCGTCTTCGTCAAGGCGCATGCGGGTTTCGATGCGCAGGGGCCGGCCGAAGTCAGCTGAATTGGAGACCACCCAGTCGGAAGATGTGCCGTCGAGATTGGATACCGCGTTGAATGCCGCGTCCGGCCGCGAGCGCCAGCGGCGTCCGACGGTGGTGGACAGCTCTACCCCATTTTTCCATACAGCCCGCGCCGTAAGACCGGCGGAAAGCTTCCCGTCGCCTTCATAGAGATCAAATCCAGTCGTTGCGCTTGGCTCAAAAAGCAGGGACTCATCGGCTTCGAACAGCAGGGAATCTTCGTTGGGGATGACCGGGTCGTTGATATTTGAGAATCCCCACGCCGCCATCAGCGTTGGCTCAATTGAGATGTCCACGACCTTGCCAGGACGAACCATCGGGTATGACAGACGAGCTCCGGTGTTACCTACGACGCGCGACACATTATCCTGTCCGGCGTACTGGGCGTCGAGCGCGTAATAGTCCGCCCGCAATTCCGCGAAGGGTTCAAAGGTGAACCCTCCAGGAAGGATGTTCAGGTCCGACCAGTCGGCACCGACGCTGACGCGCTGGCTGTCTTCGCCAACATCACGCGTAAGAATTGCGGTCGATGCATTGACGCTGGCAAAGCCGAAATTGCCAAGATCCCAGTATTTCTCGCCAAAGAAGAGCGGCGTGACGGTCGGCAGGCTGCCGTCGGTGTCGCCGGCCCGAAGACCCTGGAAGGAGAGCAGCGATACGTCGGAATAATAGCTATCGCCCTGGCCGACCGCATAGAGTTGAGACAGCAATCGCCGCGGCTGGCTGACATAGATGCCGCGCCGTTCACCCTGTCCGCTGATGTCATATCGACGGTCATAGAGATCGTCCGTCTGGGTTTCGACGCCAAAGCCCCACTGCCATTCCGGCGAAAGGGCAAAGCGGCCGGAACCGTAGAGGTGCCCGCGCCATTTCTCGTCGCCGAAGCGGTCTCCGTTGGTGTCGAAATCGGCTTCGTGCGTGAAGCTTGTATTGATGTCGATCGAGCCGGAGTAGAACCGCTTGCGGTAATCGAGCTCCATCATCGGATTCACATTTTCGGTGATCAGCGGCGAGATTGTGAGATCTGAATGTTCCGAAATGGCCCAGTAGTAGGGCTGCTGGTAGAACAGGCCCAGCTTGGACGAAACGCCGGCGGATGGGATCAGCAAACCCGAACGCCGATCGGATGACGGGTCCGGATGCGCAAGGAAGGGAAAGTAGAACACCGGCAGACCCATGACTTCCAGAACCGCATCGCGGTAGGAAATCATCTGGGACTCCTGGTCCAGCACGGCGCGACGAGCCCGGAGCGACCAAGTGGGTGTTACGTCTTCAGCGCAGATGGGGCAGGCCGTATAGACGACCTGGTCCATGGCATTGATGCCATTGGACTGGCGGATGGCGGAGTTGGCAACGACGGTCGCGCCCCCGGCGAGGCGGGCCGAATAGCCGATGGCATAGCCGTCGGACAGGTTCGAGCCGACTTCGACTTCATCGGAGAATTGCTGCGTCCCGTCCGATTCGATGATGACGACATTTCCGGTGGCCCGGACACGCTCGGTCGCCCGGTTATAGACCAGCCGGTCGGCCCGCAGGGTGCGGCCATCATAGAGGGCTTCGACATTGCCTTCGGCGACGATCAGGTTTTCGTCGCGGATCTCGTAGACATAATCCGCTTCAAGGATGACCTGTTCCTGCGACGCAGGACCGATCGTCGGGGCCGCCGTTTCCTGAGCCGCCGCGGCGAACGACTGGGCCGCGGCAAGTCCTAAGGCTGCTGCGTAGTGATACCAGTTGGCCAAGTCAGGCTACCTCGGTTACGGCTGCAGCGTGGGGCAACAGCGAAATATGGCGTGAATCCTCTCTGACGAGGCTTAAGGGCGAACTTTCCAAGCGTCCAGACGCAGAAGGCGGCTTGCGGGATATTCACGTTCAGGCCGGTGCAGCGGGGTCACATGTCAGAACGCGCGGGCCGCGAGACCGCCGGGAAGCGTCGACGCTTCGCCGGCGATCTCCAGCTCCAGCAGCACAACGGCGCATCGCGCAGCGGTGAGGCCCGCGGCGCGGGCGATTTCGTCCATGGGCATGGGATGAGGCGACAGGGCATCCCGCACGCGCGCCAGTTCGGACGCGTCGGGTTCGTCGCCGGAAGGGTCGAATTCGAAGGGTGTCGCATCGGGGGCCGAAAATCCCTGAGTGTGCAGCGATGACAGCACATCAAGGACGTCCTGAGCGTGCCGCACCAGCGTGGCGCCCTGGTGCAAAAGGCCGTTTGTGCCGGCGGCCCTCGGATCGAGGGGAGAGCCCGGTACGGCCATGACCTCGCGGCCCTGTTCACCGGCCACGCGGGCCGAAATCAGCGAACCTGAGCGCTCCGCAGCCTCAATCACGACCACACCGAGCGACACGCCCGTGATGATGCGGTTGCGGCGCGGAAAATCCTGGGCTTTCGCGCGATAGCCGAACGGGCTTTCCGAAACGATCAGGCCGGATGCAGCGATTTCGGCATAGAGGCGTTGGTGCTGGGGGGGATAGACATGGTCTACGGCGCCGCCGAGGACGGCGATTGTACCGGTCTGGAGGCTGGCGGCGTGGGCTTCGCCGTCGATCCCGAGGGCAAGGCCGGAGACCACTGTAAAGCCGTTGCGTCCGAGTTCCGATGCCATGTCGCGGGCGATTTTTCGCCCGGCGGCCGAAGCGTTGCGGGAACCCACAAGAGCAATGGTCGGGCGGGCCGCAAGATCTGCTTTTCCTAAAAGGGTCAGGACGGGCGGCGGCGGGCCGAGAGCCTTCAGAAGCGGCGGGTAGTCAGGCTCGCTGCTGAGGACGATGCGCGCGCCGTAGCGTTCCGTGGCTTTCAGCTCTGCTGCCGCTTCGTCGCGCGATGGGGCCGCCATGGGCTGCGCCCGCCGGGAGCGGCCGGAAAGCTCAGGCAGGGCGGCGAGGGCCGATGTGGCGGTCTTGTAGCGGTGCAGGAGTTGGAAGAAAGAGACCGGGCCAATGCCGGGCGTGCGCGCGAGGCGAAGCCAGTCGAGGCGCGCAGCGTCAGCGCTCATGTTTTGGGCTTGGCGGCGCCGAAGCGCGGTTCAGTGCCTTGCAGTAACCGCGCAAGATTGGCCCGATGGGTCCAGAACACGAAGGCTGAAAGCAGGGTGAGGCCGCCAAGGACGTACCAGTTATGAGGCTGGTGAAGCAGCGACTCGACGATGAAGGTGCCCGGTGGAACGAGGACGGCCGCAGTGAGCGCAGCGAGAGACGAGATACGGGTGGCGGCGAACAGCCCAAGCCAGACAGGCGCGGCGACAGAGAAGGCCGGGAGCGACACGAAGGGAAGGAGCCCGGCATAGGTTGCGATCCCTTTGCCGCCCTTGAAGTTCAGCCAGACGGGATAGCAATGGCCAATGAACGCAGAGGCGCCGGCGAGAAGGCCGATTTCAGGTCCGCCGAGGAGCTTGAAGGCCAGCGCGGCGAAGCCGGCCTTGAAGCTGTCGAGGATCAGCGTCGCAAGGGCGAGATCCTTGCGGCCGGTGCGCAGCACATTCGTTGCGCCGATATTGCCGGAGCCGATCTGGCGAATGTCACCCAGCCCGGCGGCCTTCGTGATGAGCAGGCCGAAGGGGATAGACCCGGCCAGATAGCCCACAATGACTGC
The DNA here is from genome assembly GCF_041398385.1 of Hyphomonas sp. Taxonomy (GTDB): domain Bacteria; phylum Pseudomonadota; class Alphaproteobacteria; order Caulobacterales; family Hyphomonadaceae; genus Hyphomonas. Next base: position 139,115 of record NZ_JAWKUW010000004.1, on the reverse strand, counting down.
CATCAGCATGACTAGAAAGGTGGCCATAATTGACTCCGGATACACAAATTACTCGTAGGCAGTGCAGGACACAGGAGCAAGCCTGATCAGGCGAGGCTCTCATGGGCAAACACCTGCTCGCCAGCAACGAAAGTGCGCAGCACGCGGCCTTGAAGGCGGCGGCCGTCAAACGGCGAATTGGTCGAGCGGGAGCGCAAATGCTCGCGCTCGCAGAGCCAGGGCTTGCCCGGATCGAACAGGATGAAGTCGGCCGGAGCGCCTTTCGCGAGGCGTCCCTGAGGCTTACCGATCATGTCGGCAGGACGGCACGTAACGGGCGCGAGCGCGTCCAGAAGCGTCAGCGGGCCGTCATGGACCAGGCTGAGCAGTGCGGGCAACACGGTTTCGAGGCCTGCGGCCCCGAAAGCCGCTTCGCCGAAGGGCAGGCGCTTTTCTTCGGGCGGCTGGGGGTCGTGCGCCGAGACGATGGCGTCGATCTCTCCGCGCTTCAGCGCGGCGATCAGGCCCTGGCGCGTGTCTTCATCACGGAAGGGCGGGTTCACCTTGCAATAAGTGAGATAGTCGCCGACGTCGCGTTCGTTGAAGAACAGGGAATGCGCCGCGGCCGTCGTGAAGACCTTTGCGCCGCGCGCGCGGGCAGCGGCGGCGATTTCCAGCGTGCGGGGCGTCGAGACCTGATCCAGGATCAGGGTGCATCCGGTGGCCTCCGCCAGCGCGGTGTCGCGCATGGCGCCGATCCACTCGGCCTCCACCGGAATGCCGGACAGGCCGAGGCGGGCTGCGAGGGCGCCGGCATTCATCACGCCGGAGCCTGCCAGCGCGCGCTCGTCCGGGCGGGACATGATGGTGGCGTTGCGGCTGGCGGCGTAGGCCATCGCGCGCTTCATCAGAGAGGCGTTGGCAACGGGCAGGTCGCCATTGGTGAACAATACGGCGCCTTCCTCGGCCATCAGGCCGATCTCGGCCATGGCTTCGCCGCGGAGCCCGGTGGTGAGGGCGCCGGCGGGATAGATGCGGGCGCTGGCGCTGGCTTCGGCCCGGTCGGCGATGAAGCGGACGAGGGCGATGTCGTCGACGACCGGCCTTGTGTCCGGCATAACGACGAAGCTGGTGATGCCGCCGGCAACCGCGGACCGCGACGCTGTGGCGAGGGTTTCCTTCTGCTCGTCACCCGGTTCGCCGGTCTTGACGCGCAGATCGACAAGGCCCGGCGCAAGGCAGAGGCCTCCAGCGTCGACGACCGTTTCGGCGGGCGGCGCGCCTTCGGGCGACACTTCGCGGATGACGCCGCCTTCGATCAGAAGGGCGCCAAATGCGTCGAGCCCCGTTGCCGGGTCGAGCAGGCGCGCATTGTGGATCGCAAGGCTCATGCGCGGCCTCCTGCGAGAAGGTGGAGGACGGCTTCGCGGACGGCGACCCCCATTTCGACCTGCTCCGTGATGACAGAGCGCTCGCCATCGGCGATGGCGCTTTCGATCTCGATACCGCGGTTCATCGGGCCGGGATGCATCACGATGGCGTCCGGCTTCGCGAGTGCAAGGCGTTCCTGCGTCAGGCCGAAATAGCGGAAGTATTCGCGCCGGCTGGGCAGGAAGGCGCCATCCATGCGCTCAAGCTGGAGGCGGAGCATCATCACGACATCCGCGCCTGCCAGTGCGGCCCCGAAATCAGTGGTTGCGCTGGCGGCGCCCCAGGTTTCCGTTCCGGGGGGCAGGAGTGTTTTGGGCGCGCAAAGGTGTACCTCGGCGCCAAGCAGATGCAGGGCGAGCGTGGTCGAGCGGGCGACGCGCGAATGCGCGATGTCTCCGCAGATGACGACTTTCAGGCCTTCGATCCGGCCTTTGGCCCGGCGGATGGTGAGTGTGTCGAGCAGGCCCTGGGTGGGGTGTTCGTGCGTTCCGTCGCCCGCATTGACCACCGCGCAATCGACCTTGCGCGAGAGGAGCTTCGGGCCGCCTGACGCGGAGTGGCGGACCACCAGCACGTCCGGCTTCATGGCGTTCAGCGTCATCGCCGTGTCGATGAGGGTTTCGCCCTTCTTTACGCTGGAATTGGCGACCGGCATGGAAACGACATCTGCCCCGAGGCGCCGGGCCGCGATCTCGAAACTGCTCATCGTGCGGGTCGAGTTCTCGAAGAAGAGATTGACGACAGTCTTGCCGGTCAGGACCAGATCGGGCCGCTGGCCGGCGCGCGTGGCTTCGGCGTACTGATCGGCGAGGTCCAGAATGTGGGTGATGTCAAAAGGGGAAAGGCCATCGATACTGAGCAGATGCTCATGGTCGAAACTGTAGTGGTATGCCGCCTTTGCCATGGTGGCCCTTTCGATTTTTGGCGGTTTAGGCGCGTTTCCGCGCGCCTTCAAGCCCCGGCTGCGGCTGGCAGCAGCTGCACGGCGAAATAGAGGAGCGGCATGGTGGCCATGGCGAGCACGGTTTCCACGGCAAGAAGATTGGCTGCAAGGGGGGCGTCGCCGCCAAGTTCCTTGGCGAGGATGTAGGACGAGGTGGCTGTTGGCGTCGAAGCGCAGATGACGGCAATCAACAGCGGAATACCGGTCACACCGAGGGCGAGGCAAAAGACAACCGCGAAGGCCGGAAGACCGATCAGCCGGATCGTGGCCCATGTAAAAGTGCGCGGGCCCGCCCGGCGCAGGGCCGACAGGTCGACCCCGGCGCCGGCTGACAGGAGGCCAAGGGCCAGGGCGGCGTCGCCCAGAATCTTCAGGCAATCATCGAGGAGATCCGGAAGCTCGATATTGCCTCCCGCGAGCACGAGACCGACGATGCAGGCGATAACGATGGGGTTCTGGACCAATGCAAGGATGGGCTTGGGTCGCTTGCCGGTCGGGTGATCGGCATGGGCGACGAGGCCGTAGACGCTGATGATGTTGGCGGTCGGGATCATTGCGGCGGCGGCAATGGCGACGAGGGCGAGGCCGTCCTGACCGAACAGGAGGCCGCCGATGGAGAGGCCGATCATGGTGTTCCAGCGCACATTCGACTGGATGATCGATCCGATGGCGGGACGTTGCAATCCGGGCAGGTAGCGGGCGAGCCAGCCGACACCGGCCAGGGCAAACTGGGCCAGGATCAGCGCGCTGGCGAGGCGCCACGGCGCGGTTTCAAACGGCGCATTTGCAAGGGTCCGGACGACGAGAGCCGGCAGGAGGATCAGGAAGGACAGGCGCTCGATGGCGCGCCAGCTTTCAGCCGGGATCCAGCGCCGGATCGACAGGATGTGGCCGAGGGTCGATATCGCGATGACTGGAAGGAGGGCATAGATGAAACCGCTCATGCGGGGCGGCCCAGCCGTTCAAGTGCCGATTTGAGGATGACGGCGGCGGCGGATGCATCAATCCGTTCGGCGCGGCGTTTCCTTGAAAGGTCGGCGTCGCGCATGACCCATTCGGCTTCGACGGTCGAAAGCCTTTCATCCTCGAACAGGATGGGCACGTCGCGATGCTTCAGGATGTTCCAGGCGAGCGCCCGGACGGATTGGGCGCGGGGGCCTTCCGTCCCATCCATGTTGAGCGGCAGGCCCATGACGAGGCCGACGGCGCCGCGTTCATCATAAAGGGCGAACAGGCGCTCCAGCACCGGCGCCAGTTTGCGGCCTTTCGGAATGGTCTCGACAGGGCTCGCGATCATGCGCAGGGCATCGCAGGAGGCGACGCCGATCGTCTTCGTTCCCGGATCAAGTCCGAGCAAACGGCCTTTTGCGGGGAAATCGGCGGCGTCAACGACTGGCATGGGCAGCCCACATAGCGCCTTGATGGGGCGTTGCCTATGGCGTATTCGGACCGCCAGCAGTTCCGGAGAGTCCGATGAGTGTCACCAAGGAAGATGTCCGCAAGGTTGCGCGCCTCTCGCGCATTGCCGTCTCGGAAGAGCGGCTGGACGAGATGGTGGGTGAGCTGAACGGAATTCTCGGCTGGATCGACCAGCTGAACGAGGTCGACGTCTCCGATGTGGAGCCGATGACGTCCGTGGTCGAGGCGAAACTGCCCATGCGGGATGACGTGGTGACCGACGGCAACATCCAGGACCAGGTTCTGGCCAATGCGCCGCGCACGGAAGACGGATTCTTCGTCGTGCCGAAGTCGGTGGAATAGGCGTCAGATCGCCTCGTCGGCAAAGTCCTCATAATCGATCAGGATTTCCTCGCCCGCCTTGATGGCGCGGCTGGCCTTCAGCTTGACGACCGCATTCGCCGCATCGACCGTGAAGGACGCGTTGGGGGTGCGGCTGTGATTGCACATCGAGATCATGCCGAAGGCGACAGCTGAACGCATCGCGCCCGTCTCATTTTCATCGACATAGAAGACATAGTGATAGAGCCGCGTCTTCTTCAGGCGCTTGGTGTCTTCAGGGTTGAGGATGAGGAGCGGATAGGTGCCTATCAGCCGGCCTTTCCGGAACGGCTCCGCCGCGTACAAGCCGCGGCCGTGCAGGGGAGAATTCTTTACCTCGACTGACGAGGCATGGATTTTCGGGGGCATGGCAGCGATCTACCACGCCCCGAAAACGGCTGCCATCAGGATTCTTCGTCGGCGGGAGTTTCTTCGCCGGCCGGGGCTTTTTCGGCCTTCGGATCCCATTTGTAGATGCCATTGACCGTGCAGCGCTGGAACGCGAAGGGATCTTGCCGATCGTGAACCGACGGCATCATCGAATCCGAAACAACGATGTGATCACCTGCCGAGAGGCAGCTTGTGCGGGATTCAAGGGCAACCGATTGTGCCACGTCCAGATTGGTGCAGCCCGGGAACACGGTGATCAGGTAGTGATCGCCGCCTTCGCGGACGGTCAACGTGTCACGGGTCGTGTTTCCGAAGCTGTCGATCGCGGAGGCAAAGCACAGCTGCTTGACCTCTTCGCCAAGGCGCGGGTCATCAGCGAACTTTTCAACACCGCGGGCATTTGAAGGCTTGTCGCCGGCGGCGGCGGTGGATGTGCAGCCCGCAAGGGCGACGCAGGCGGCAGCTAGTGTAAGACTGAGGCGCATGGCCTTCTCCTCTCAGCAATAATCCTGACCTGAACCTGTTGTGGAGAGCTGACACGAGCCTGACAAGCACTATCACAGACACTTGAACTTTCGCCCCAAGCCGTCATAGCAGGCGGGCAGAAATCCCCGGAGACCGCCCGACATGACCGATCTGACGAAACTGACGCTTGCTGACGCTCTCGACGGGCTGAAGGCGAAGTCGTTTTCCTCACGTGAAATCACGAGTGCTTTCCTGCAGGCCATGGAAGCGGCCCGCGTGCTGAACGCCTATGTCGTGGAAACGCCGGAAAAGGCGCTGGCGATGGCCGATGCCTCCGATGCGCGGCTGGCGAAGGGAGAGGGCGGGAAGCTGGAAGGCGCGCCGCTCGGCATCAAGGATCTTTATTGCACCAAGGGCGTGCGCACGACGGCATGCAGCGGCATCCTCGGCGAATTCACGCCGACCTATGAGTCGACCGTGACCCAGAACCTTTGGGACGCAGGCGCTGTCATGCTCGGCAAGCTGAACATGGACGAGTTTGCCATGGGCTCGTCGAACGAGACGTCACGCTTCGGGCCGCCAACCAATCCCTGGCGTCGCAAGGGCGACAATCAGGGGCTGACGCCGGGCGGTTCCTCGGGCGGTTCGGCCGCAGCGGTTTCGGGTGATCTCTGCCTCGCTGCGACGGCATCCGACACAGGCGGCTCCATCCGCCAGCCGGCGGCGTTCACGGGCACCGTCGGCATCAAGCCGACCTATGGCCGCGCCAGCCGCTGGGGCATGGTGGCGTTCGCCTCGTCGCTCGACCAGGCAGGCCCGATCGCCAAGACGGTCGAGGACAGCGCCATCCTTCTCGAAGTCATGTGCAGCCATGACCCGAAGGATTCAACGTCGCTCCCGATCGAAACGCCGGACTGGCGCGCCGATGTGACCAAGGGCGTGAAAGGCATGCGGATCGGCATTCCGAAGGAATACCGGGTCGACGGCATGTCCGACGAAATCGATGCGCTGTGGCAGCAGGGGATCACCTGGCTGAAGGCGGCGGGTGCGGAAATCGTCGAGATCAGCCTGCCGCACACCAAATATGCCCTGCCGGCCTATTACATCGTGGCCCCAGCCGAAGCCTCTTCGAACCTCGCGCGCTATGACGGTATGCGCTATGGCGCACGCGTGGACGGCGACAACCTCACTGGTACATACGAAGCGACCCGCGCGGGCGGCTTCGGCAAGGAAGTGCAGCGCCGCCTGATGATCGGCACCTATGTGCTCTCGTCGGGCTATTATGACGCCTACTACCTCCGGGCACAGAAGGTCCGTACCCGCATCCTGCAGGACTTCATCACGGCCTTCGAGACCTGTGATGCTGTGCTGACGCCGACCTGTCCCTCTCCGGCCTTCGCGTTCGGCGAGAAGAGTGGCGATCCGGTCGAAATGTACCTCAACGACGTGTTCACGGTTACGGCGAATCTCGCCGGCCTGCCGGGCATTTCGGTGCCCGCGGGTCTTTCCGAAAGCGGCCTGCCGCTCGGGCTGCAGGTCATCGGCAAGGCGCTCGATGAAACGGCGTGTTTCCGCGTCGGCGGCGAACTGGAGCGTGCGGCCGGGTTCGTGGCCAAGCCGGAGAAGTGGTGGTAGGCTCTGGCGCAATGGGCCGCTTCATCATCCTGTTCTTTATCCTGTTAACAGTCTCCATCGGTCTGATGTGGGCGTTGATGGCGCAGAACGGCTTGAATCTTTTCAGCGCCGAGATGGCACCCATGCTGCTCGTCTGCTTCCTGGTGGCGGGCTATGTTTCGTTCCGCATTACCGGAATCATATCCAGGCGCCGCAACTCGCTCGACCGGACTGCGCGGCCGGTTGGGGCGTGGGCGTCGAAACTGTCATCGGTGTTCAATCAGAAAAGCGCAGCCCAACTTGAGCGCGAAGCGCGCGTTGAGGCGAAACGCCAGAAGCTGATCGCGGAAGGCAAGCTGGAAGCCGACCCTGAACCGGAGCCACCGCCCGCCGAAGAACGCTCATCGCCGACACGCGTATCGCAATCCGCCCCTATCAAGGACCGGATGGCCGCCCGCGCCGAACGCGTCAGGCGCGCGAAGGAACAGGGAAAGCTTTAGGGCGTAGCCGGACGGGTTTGAATGCGCCCTGCGTAACGGGCGCCCGTGTGCCGCCGCCAGGCTTGTCGTCGTCATCGTCCTCGTCGCGGGTCTTCGGGCGGTCAGCAATCCGCGTCACATAGACCCCGGCGCCGATGAGGCCGCCGATCGGGCCGAACTGCAGGAGCATCGCGGCGATGAAGATCACCGGCACATTCAGGTCGAGTTGTCCCATCATAAGGAACAGCAGAGCGATCATGACGCCGGCGAAAAGGAGCCCGGCGCCGAAGCCGGCCACGATGTGTTTCAGGAAACCCCGGGCGATGTGGCGCTCGTCGTCACTGGCACCGTCGAGGATCATCTTGAACAGCATTCACCTGCCTCCGCCGGCATGAACGGCCAACCCTTCAAATTCTGCCGTATCCCGGGCATTTTGCAAAGCCATTCCCCGGCAGTGCGGCAAGATGTGACGCGCAGTGGTCACACTGGCTCGACAGGGCTGCAAGGGTGGGGCTAGAAGGTCGGGATTCGACAGGAAGACCGAGGCAAGTATGTCCGCACGTACCCCATACACGATCAAGGGCGAAACAGGTGACTGGGAACTGGTCATGGGCCTTGAAGTCCATGCGCAGGTGTCTTCCAACGCCAAGCTGTTTTCCGGCGCTGCGACGGCGTTCGGGGCCGATCCGAACTGCAATGTCTCTCTGGTCGACGCTGCAATGCCGGGCATGCTGCCGGTGATCAACCGTTTCTGCGTGGAGCAGGCCATCCGGACGGGCCTCGGCCTCAAGGCGAAGATCAATACCTGGAGCCGGTTCGACCGGAAGAATTATTTTTATCCGGACCTGCCGCAGGGCTACCAGATCAGCCAGTTCGCGCATCCGATCGTCGGTGAAGGTGTGATCGAGGTGGATGTCGAGCCCGCGCATGGGGGTGAGGCCTATTCCTTCCCGTGCCGGATCGAGCGGCTGCACCTTGAACAGGATGCCGGCAAGTCGATCCACGACATGGACCCGAACGCGACTTATGTGGACCTCAATCGTTCCGGGGTCGCGCTCATGGAAATCGTGTCGCGCCCGGACGTGCGCACGCCGGCGGAGGCTGCGGCCTATGTGAAGAAGCTGCGAGCCATCGTCATCGCGCTCGGCACCTGCGACGGGGACATGGAGAAGGGCAATCTGCGCGCTGACGTGAACGTCTCCGTCTGCAAGCCCGGTGCTTACGAGAAATTCCGCGAGACTGACGATTTCAGCCATCTCGGCACGCGGTGCGAGATCAAGAACATGAACTCGTTTCGTTTCATCCAGCAGGCAATCGAGTACGAAGCGCGCCGCCAGATCGAGATTCTCGAAAGCGGCGGCAAGGTGGACCAGGAAACACGCCTGTTCGACCCGGTGAAGGGCGAAACAAGGTCCATGCGCTCCAAGGAAGATGCGCACGACTACCGGTATTTCCCCGATCCGGACCTCCTGCCGCTCGAATTCGAGCATGCCTGGGTCGATGAGATCCGGGCGTCCTTGCCGGAATTGCCCGACGAGAAACGGTCCCGGTTCGAGACGGAATATGGCCTGTCACGCTATGATGCGGGTGTGCTGACCGCTGAAGCCGACAAGGCCGCATTCTTCGAAGAGGTGGCGAAGGGGCGCGATGCGAAACTGGCGGCCAACTGGGTGACGCAGGAGTTGTTCGGTTATCTCAACAAGGAAGATCTGACGTTAGCCCAAAGCCCGGTCTCCGCAGCGGGCCTCGGCGGGCTGATCGAGCTGATTTCGAACAACACGATCAGCGGCAAGATCGCCAAAGATGTCTTCGCACGGATGATCGACGGTGAAGGAGAAGCCGCAGCGATCGTGGAGAAGCACGGTCTGAAGCAGGTGACCGATACCGGCGCCATCGAGAAGATCGTCGACGAGATCATCGCCGCGAACCCGGAACAGGCCGAGAAGGTGAAGGAAAAGCCTCAGACGCTCGGCTGGTTCGTCGGCCAGGTGATGAAGGCGTCGGGTGGCAAGGCCAACCCGCAATCCGTCAATGAAATCCTGAAAAGCAAGCTCGGTCTCTAGCCCGCTTCAGGGAACGATCAGGCCCGCACCGACGCCCTTCAGAACGGCAGTGATACGGTTCGTCACGCCGAGCTTCTTGAAGGCACGGCGGAGGATCGTGTCGACCGTATTGTCGGTGATGCCCAGCCGTTCGGCGATGGCAGCGTTCGACAGGCCAAGCGCTACAAGGTTCAGGATTTCGGTCTCACGCGCCGACAGCGATGGCGGCGGATCGCCATTGTGATGTTCCGCCGTAAGGTCGAGATAGTGATTGTGCGTCGTCTGGCACGCGAACTGGAGTTCCAGCTGGTCTTCATGGGACAGATCGAGCGTGCCGTTCGTCCGGCCGAGGCCGAAATAGGCCATGGTTCCCATCGGTCCGAAGATCGGAACGGCAATTCCGTCGGTCAGGCCGACCTGCTTCATCTCCTTCAGGAAGAAGCGCTGCTCCCGTGACAGCTTCACCTTGTCTTCGATATCGAACCAGTGGAACGGCTCGGCCTCGAAACGCGCCTGGTTTATGACCGGGTCAATGTCAGCATAGTGGCGCTTGAGGTAGGTTTCGGTCCAGTCGTCCGGAAAGTTCTCGCGGACCAGGCCGATCTCGACGGGCACGGCGCGCAAGTGTTCCGCGAGTATGTGATAGCTGGATACTTCGATGCCGAAGGATCGGACATAGGAGTCGAATTCGCGGAAAAGGTCTTCCGGCGTTCCTGCTTTGTCGGCACGCTCGATATAGCTCCTTAAAGCTTCCGGCACGCTCTTGTCCCCCATATCCGGGGGCAACCTAGATGACTTCTATTTGGAAAACTATAGTTTTGCGCGAATTCTCGCGGCGACGGGTTCCAGCGTTTCCGCGCTGGCCATGCCGCCGCCGGCATGACGGCCGAGGGCCTCTCCCTCCCAACGGGGAATGATGTGAAAATGAAGATGGAACACTGTCTGGCCGGCCGGAGCGCCGTTGAACTGGGTGACGACGAGGCCATCCGGCTGGAGCCCGGCTTCGACGGCTCTTGCGATCTTCTGGACCCGCTGCATGTAAGAGCCAAGTTCATTGCCGGGCATGTCGAGGAAGTTCCGGGCGTTCGCGCGCTTCGGGATTACGAGCGTGTGCCCTTCGCTTTGCGGGAAAACGTCCATGAACGAAAGCGCGACATCGTCCTCATAGACTTTAATGCACGGAATTTCGCCGCGCAGGATTTTTGCGAAGATATTGTCGGGGTCGTAATCGGCGTGAAGGGTCATTCGGTCTTCTTAAAGGGCGTTCGTTCGTTGAGGTAGTCCAAATCGTGCTCGACGGCGATCCGTTCCCGGTGGAGGTAGTCCGCCACAGCGTCACGCAGGCCCGGATGCGCGATCCAGTGCGCCGATCGCGTCGTCACCGGAACATAGCCCCGCGCCAGTTTGTGCCCGCCCTGTGCGCCAGCCTCGACCGTGCTGAGCCCGTTTGCGATAGCGAAGTCGATGGCCTGATAATAACAGGTCTCGAAGTGGAGCATTGGGCGCTCGGTAAGCGTGCCCCAGTATCGGCCGTATAGCGTGTCGGAGCCGATCAGGTTCATCGCGCCGGCGATTGCGTCTCCATCTTCCATGGCAAATATGAACAGCAAATCGTCCGCCATGCGCTCTCGCAGGAGAGAAAAGGTTTCGCGCGTGAGGTAGGGGGAGCCCCATTTCCGGCTGCCGGTGTCGATATAGAATTCGTAGAAGCGGTCGAGATGGTCTTCGGTGATGTCGCTGCCGGTCACGTGAAGAAAGGACAGCCCGTCCTGGGCTTTCGCGCGCTCTTTCCGCAGATTCTTGCGCTTGGCAGAAGAAAGTTGGGCCAGGAAATCGTCGAAGGTCTCATAGCCATTGTTGATCCAGTGGAATTGCTGGTCCGTCCGCAGCAGCAGGCCGGCGCGGACCAGTGCGTCCGCTTCGTCTTCTTCCACGAAATTAACGTGTACGGAGGAAATGTGGTTCTGCTGCGCCAGCCGGAGTGCCGTGTCCAGCAAACTGGATTCGATCGCCGCCTGGTCAGGACCGGGCGGGACGAGGCGCCGGCGGCCGGTGACGGGCGTGAAGGGGACCGCACCCAATAGTTTCGGATAATAGGCGCCGCCGGCGCGTTCGAATGCGTCGGCCCAGGAATGATCGAAAACGAATTCGCCGCGCGAATGCGTCTTGCCGTAAAGCGGCATTGCCCCACGCAGCCTCTCGTTTGCGTCGCGGACGAGGACATGATGCGGCATCCAGCCGGTTGCCGGGGTCGCCGCGCCGGAACTTTCAAGCGCTTCGAGAAACTCCCAGCTCAGGAAGGGATCCCGCCGCAGGCCGGGCGGATTGGCAACCGCATTCCATTCATCTGCATCGACATCCGCCAGGGCGGTGACGATTTCGATGCGGAAGGCCGTGTCATCCATGGGGTGTATCTAGGTCGAAAGGCGCTTTGCGACGAGGTCTGGTGCAAGGTGTTCAAAAATGACGGCAGGTTTGTGACGGGCAACCCGGTCCAGGTCATCCTCCGTCCGAACCGTCCAGACGACGACCGGTTTGCCGGCGGCCTTCGCTTTCAGTGACGCGCGTTCAACGTCGGTGTGGTGCACAGACAAGTAGTCTATTCCGTCTGCAATTGCGCGGTCGGCCACTTCATCGAATTCTGCTTCGCTGGTGTGCGAAACGGACCGGATCAGCTGGCCGCGCATCAGAGTCCGTGGCAGCGCCCGGACGGCCTTTTCCGAAAAACTCATTGCCGCCGCAAATCCTTTCCAGCGGCAGAGCCTGTCGCCGACACGCCGGGCGAAGGCTTCCGGATCGGTCTGGCCGTCGATCTTGAGTTCGGTCAGGAGCGGCAGCTGGTACGGCCAGATCCGCAGCAGGTCGAGAAAGGTCGGGATGGTTTCCCGTGTGCCGGCGAGCGGCAGGCGCACGGCCTCCTTTGCGCTGAGCTGTTCGATGGGCCCGTCTTTGGGCGTCATCCGGTCGAGCGTGTCGTCATGGAAGACGATGGGCGTGCCGTCGCGGGCGGGACGGACATCGAATTCGATCCCGAGCCCCTTCGCACGGGCCTGCCGGAACGCCTCCAGCGAGTTCTCTGGCGGGCCGTTGGCCGACCAGAGGCCCCGGTGGGCGTAGCGAAACTTGCGGGGATCGAACGGGGTCGCCATGCCTAGTCAGCGAACTCGATCACGGCGTCCACTTCAACCGCGACGCCGAGGGGAAGCACGGGGCAGGCTACGGCAGAACGGGCGTGCCGGCCTGCGTCGCCGAACACCTCGACCATGAGGTCCGAACAGCCATTGATGACCTGCGGAATATCGACGAAGTCCGGAGCCGCATTCACGAAGCCGCCGAGCTTCACGATCTGTTTGACGCGCGAAAGGTCTCCCAGCGCCGCCTTGATCTGGGCGATGATGTTGATGCCGCATTGGCGGGCCGCCTGCTGGCCTGCCGACAGTTCCATGTTCTCACCGAGGCGGCCGAGCATCCGGCCTTCCGCCGTGGCGCTGACCTGGCCGGAGACGAACAGCAGGTTGCCGGTGATCACGTAGGGCACATAGGTGGCGACCGGCTTCATCGGCTCGGGCAGGGCGATGCCGAGCGCGTCGAGCCGGGCTTCTGGTGTGGACATGGATAACTCCTGATCTTGGATGGCTGGCCGCAGACTTGCCGCACGGAACGCGCGGCGGCAAGCGCGCGGGCGTCATTTCTCGTCTTTTGCAGACCGCGCCGCGCGGCCGGTGATGACGGCGTCCTTGCCGAACTTTGCGCGGGCGGCGTCTGAGGCCCGTTCCGCCTTCGCGCGCTTGGCAACGAGCGGATCGATCAGGTCGATCGAGTCGGCTTTGTAGTCTTCGAGTTCGGAAATGCCGATGCCGATCAGGCGGAAGCGTCTGCGCCCGTCTGCCTCGCGTTCCAGCAGCGGCCGCGCGCTGCGGAAGATTGACTGGGCGATCTGGGTCGGTTCGGGCAGGGAGACGCGGCGGGTCAGGGGTTTGAAGTCTGCCGTCTTGAGTTTGAGCGTGATGACCGATCCGACGACGCCGATGGCTTTTGCGCGGTCAGCCGTCTTCACGCAGAGTTGCCAGAGCTGGTCTTCCAGTTCGCGCGGGTCGCTGAGGTCGGTCCGGAACGTGGTCTCGGTCGAAACGGATTTGCGCTCCTCGTCGGTGCGTACCGGGCGATGGTCGATGCCGTGCGCGACCTGTTTCAGCCACATGCCGGTTTCGCCATAGCGGGCGATGAGGGCTTTCAGTTCGGCCTGCTGGAGGTCTCCGACCGTTTCGAAGCCATCCTGCGAAAGGCGCGCGGCGAATTTGGGCCCGACACCGTGCAGGAACCCAACCGGCCGGGGGCCGAGCAGCGCTTCGGCTTCTTCCGGGGCGATGACGGCAAAGCCGCGTGGCTTGTCGAGTTCGCTGGCGGTCTTGGCGAGAAACTTATTGGACGAGAGCCCGATGGAGACCGTGATCTGCAAGTCCCGTTCGATTTCTGCCGCGAGGCGGGCGAGCGATGCGGCCGGGGGAGACTTGTGGATGGTGCCTGTTCCGGTCAGGTCGAGATAGGCTTCGTCGATGGAAACTGGTTGGACCATCGGGGTCAGGGCTTCCATCTTCACGCGGACGATGGCGGCGGCTTCGCTGTATTTATTGCGGCTGGGCCGCACGACCGCCGCGTCCGGGCAGAGTTTCAGCGCCTGGAACATGGGCATGGCGGAGCGCACACCGTAGAGCCGGGCGATGTAGCAGCAGGTCAGAACGACACCGCGCTCACCGCCGCCGACGATCACGGGCTTGTCCTTCAGCTCGGGATTGTCCCGCTTTTCTATGGCCGCGAAGAAGGCGTCGCAGTCGATGTGCGCCACACCGAGCCGCGTAAGCGCGGGATGCACAATGACACGCCCGCTGTTGCAGGAAGGGCAGGTTGCAGCCTCTTGCTCATCAATGTGGAAACAGTCGCGGCACAGCAGGGTCATCGCCCTCATGTTCCTGCCATGTTCCGGTGGCCGCGGCAATCCGGGACAAGATCGTAAAAGCCCGTTAACACTTTCGCGTATAGCTGGACGCTGGATCGGAGTATCCGTGCGAATCGCTGCTTTCGTGAGGAAAAATGGCAGAGGCGAAGACCAGAAAAGTGCTGGTTGTTGAGGACAATGAACTCAACATGCGCCTTTTTTGCGACCTGCTGGACGCCTATGGCTATCAGACCTACCAGTGCCGCGATGGCGCGAAGGCGGTCGAAATCGCCCGGCGCGAACTGCCGGACCTCATCATCATGGACATCCAGTTGCCGGAAGTGTCGGGCCTCGATATAACGCGCTGGCTGAAGGATGACGAAAAGGTCGGGCACATACCTGTGCTCGCCGTCACAGCCTTTGCAATGCGGGCGGATGAGCAGCGCGTGCGCGAAGCCGGGTGCGAGGGATACCTTTCGAAACCCATCCAGATCATGACCTTCATCAAGGCGGTGGAGTCGCTGATGCCCAGGGAGCCGGCATGAGCGCCAGGATCCTTGTTGTTGATGACATCGAAGCCAACCGACGTGTCCTGAAGGCGAAGCTGGAAGCGCAGTACTATACTGTGCTTGAAGCGGAGAATGGCGCGCAGGCGCTGGAGATTGCCCGCACAAAGCATCCGGACATCCTCCTGCTGGACGTGATGATGCCCGGCATGGATGGCTATGAGGTCTGCCGCCGCCTCAAGGCTGATCCGGCGACGAGCTTCATCCCGGTCGTCATGGTGACGGCGCTGAGCGATACGGAAGACCGGGTCCGCGGACTTTCGGTCGGTGCGGAAGATTTCCTCAGCAAGCCCGTGGACGATTTCGCGCTCATGTCGCGCGTGGGCGCGCTGATGCGCTACAATGCCGTGGCATCCGAACTGCGCCAGCGGCAGGCGAGAGGTCTGGGCATCGGCGCCATTGATGAGCTGAACAAGGAAGAGGCCGACCGCCCTGCGCGTATCTTCATTGTCGATGACAATCCCCGCGCCTCTTCGCGGCTGGCGAGCGTTCTGAGAGAGGCGGGCCACACGGCTGTCACGCTGCTGGAGGCAGGCAGCATGGCAGACCTGTCGAGCCAGGGCGTCGACATCCTGATCCTGTCCGTCACCAGCAAGACTTTTGACGCGCTGAAGATCTGTGCGCACTTCAAGGTGAGCGCGGCGACGCGGGCAATTTCCATTCTCCTGATTTGCGATCCGGATGACCGGGTGCGCGCCGCCAAGGGCCTTGAGATTGGTGCCAGCGATGTGATCCTGACGCCGGTGGACAAGCAGGAATTGCTGGCGCGGGTGCGCACGCAGGCGCGCCGCTCGCGCTATATCGAGATGCTGCGCCAGCGCGTGGACAAGGGCCTGGAACTCTCGGTCATCGACCAACTGACCGGCCTCTATAATCGCCGCTACATGATGAGCCAGCTGCACCAGCTGATGCAGCGCTCAGTCATGGGCGGTAAGCCGGTTTCTGTCCTTATGGCGGACATCGACCATTTCAAATCGGTCAATGACAGTTTCGGTCACGATGCCGGCGATGAGGTGTTGCAGGAAGTCGCCCACAGGCTTCAGGAGAATGTCAGGCCGATGGATATTGTCTGCCGGCCGGGCGGCGAGGAATTCCTGGTGATCATGCCGGACACGCCGGGCGACCTCGCCTGCGCAGCCGCAGAGCGCATTCGTCGCGCTGTCGCGGCCATTCCGTTCAAGGTGAGCGGCGGTGAGCGTGAGCTGACCATCACCGTGAGTGCGGGCGTTTCGACCATCCTTGGTCCCGACGACACGATCGGCGACCTGACCAAACGTGCCGACCAGGCACTGTATCAGGCAAAGTCGGCCGGCCGGAACCGGGTCGAGAGCGTCGCAGCCTGATTGACTCTGCGCCCTGCAGTCCGCACTGCTGGCGCAGAGTGAAAGGGGCGGGGCGTGACAGATCGGTTTTCGGCATTCCGGCACGCTGCCTATAGCCGCTATTTCATCTCCCGCTTCTGCGCCTCGCTCGGTGCGCAGGTCGTTTCCGTCGCCGTGGGCTGGCAGATCTACGACCAGACACAGAATGCCGCGCTGCTCGGCTGGATCGGCCTCGTGCAGTTTCTTCCTGCCTTGGTGCTTGTCGTCGTCACAGGGGTGACGGCCGATCGCTTCGGCCGCCGGAACGTCATGGGATTGGCTGTGCTGGTCGAGATGGGGTGCGCGCTGGCGATTCTCGCGCTGGCTGTCAGCGAAGCGTTCAACCCTGTCTGGGTGCTCGGGATCCTGACCCTGTTTGGCGTTGCGCGGGCCTTCTATGCACCGGCATCGTCCAGTCTCGCAGTGAACCTCGTTCCGAGGGAGGATTTCGCCAATGCGGTCGGCTGGGTCACGGCGTCATGGCAGCTGGCTTCCATCCTTGGTCCGGTCATTGGCGGATTGCTGTATGGCTTCAGCGCGTCGGCAGCGTATTCCACGGCAGGTGTGCTGTTCCTGATGGCAGGCCTGCTGGTATTCGCGATTCCAAAGCCGGCGCAGCGGGGCGTGAAGGAGCCGACGACACTGTCATCGCTGCTCGGTGGCTTCTCCTATGTCTGGAAAGAGAAGGTCGTTCTGGGGGCTATCTCGCTCGACCTGTTCGCCGTTTTGCTGGGCGGCGCGGTCGCGTTGCTGCCGGTTTATGCACGGGACATCCTGGAACTCGGCCCATCAGGCCTTGGCCTGTTACGGGCCGCACCCGGCGTGGGCGCGGTTGTCATGATCGGCCTGATCACGGCGTTTCCCATCCGGGACCATGCCGGGATCATCCTGTTCGTCTCGGTCGCCCTGTTCGGGCTGGCGACCATGGTGTTCGGGGCCTCGACGCTGGCCTGGCTGTCGATTCTGGCGCTCGCGCTGGTCGGGGCGTTCGACATGGTCTCGGTCTATGTGCGCGAAGTGCTGCTGCAGCTGTGGACGCCGGATGAAGTGCGCGGACGGGTCAGCGCCGTGAATTCGGTGTTCCTCGGCGCCTCCAATGAACTGGGCGAGGCGCGGGCCGGCTTCATGGCGCATTATCTGGGGGCGGTCGTGACCGTTGTTGCGGGCGGAGCCGCTGCCATCGGCGTTGCCGCGGCGTGGGCCTTCCTGTTTCCCGGCATCCGCACCACCCGCCAGCTGCACCGGGACGAGGTGCAATGAAAAAGCCCGCTCGGGACACGAGCGGGCTCTTCAGAAACCTAAAGGAAACAGGATCTTACTTGATCTTGCCTTCCTTGAACTCGACATGCTTCTTGGCGACCGGGTCGTACTTACGCTTGACCATCTTCTCGGTCATGTTGCGCGGGTTCTTCTTGGTCACGTAGAAGAAGCCGGTGTCTGCCGTCGAGTTGAGGCGGATCTTGATGGTGGCCGGTTTTGCCATGGCGCGGGCTCGCTTGTGCTAGCGTCTGAATTCGGAAAGCGGCTTAATGACGGGGTGCGGGGCTTAAGTCAAGCACCGGTTGCTGCGGTTTACAGCCGGTCGGTCACGTGGCCGGTGCGGCTCCAGCGCAGGAAGGGCGGACCTTTCCGGAAATCCGGGGTCGAAAGGCGTTCGGCGATCTCTCCCAGCATGAAGCGGGTGACGCTCGGCAGGTCGAGTCCCATCGCGTCATCGATCGTAACCCATTGTAAATCCGCAAGTTCTGCACCGTCGACCGGCGGCCGCTCATCGATCAGGGCTTCTTCGGCTTCGGCCATGAAGAAGCGGGCGTCGAAGCGGCGGGGGCGGTAGGGCGGCGTGATCGCCCGGCCGATGAAGGTAAGCGGGCTGAGATGCGGGGCGACATCAAGGTCGTGAAAGGCCTGCCAGCCTTTGGGGGCAACCGCCGGCATTTCGGCCGGCCGGGCGACCAGGAGGCCGGTCTCCTCGAAGGTTTCGCGGATGGCCGTGAGCGCCAGCGCGCGGGGCAGGCGGCGCGACTGGATACGCAACCTATCCTCCTCCTCGGGCCTGAGTTCACACCAGGATACGGCCCGTCCATCCTCACGGTCGACGCGGCCGCCGGGGAAGACATACTTGTCCGGCATGAAGACATGGCCTCCGGAGCGCTGGCCCATCAGGACGCGGGGTTTCGCAGCGTCCCGGCGCACCAGAATCAGCGTGGCCGCGTCTTTCGGGCGGGGCGAGCGTTCATTCTTCAGGATCACGTCATCGTCGCCCTCACGGTCGAAGGCGGAAGCCGTCATGCCGGCCGCAATGCGGGATTCACTGTCGCTTTTGTTGACCATAGGTGTGGCTAAAATTGATCGCCGGTTACTTGCGGCGTCCCCGTTTTTGCTTCGGGAGCGTCTTCTTGTTGAATTTTGGCTTTCCGCGCCGGGGCGGTCCACCCCTGCCGCGAGGGGAAGCGGCGCGCTCTGCATCTGCTTTCTTGCGGGCCGCGGCACGCCCCTTCGGCGCGGGCATCGGATCGGACAGCATTTCGAGCAGCAGGCCGCCTTGCAGCGGTGTCACTTCCTTGAGGCGCACGCGCACGGTCTGGCCGAGGCCATAGGTCTTGCCGGAGCCGCGGGCGTAAATCTCCATCGCGGCTTCGTCGAGCACCCAGTAATCGTCCGAGATGGATGAGATCGGGATGAAGCCGTCGGCGCCGGAGCCAGCGAGGGCGACGAACAGGCCGGAGGCCGTGACGCCCATGATGCGACCGTCGAACTCAGCCCCGATCCGGTCAGCGAGGAAGATGGCGAGGTAACGGTCGGTCGCTTCACGCTCGGCGGCCATGGAGCGGCGCTCGGTCGTGGTGATGTGTTCAGCGATCTCCTCAAGCCGGGCCGCGTTCTCGTCGCTGAGGCCGTCGGGGCCGAGTTTGAGGGCGCGGATCAGGGCGCGGTGGACGATCAGGTCCGCATAGCGGCGGATGGGCGAGGTGAAGTGGGCATACTTCGCAAGGTTCAGGCCGAAATGGCCGAGGTTTTCTTCCGAATAGATCGCCTGCGCCTGCGAGCGCAGCACCATCTGCGTGACCATCTGGTCGTAGTCGCCGCCGCGGATGTCGGTCAGCAGCTTGTTGAATTTGTGCGTCTGCGGACGGTCGCCGATATGCCATTTGATGTCGAGCGTCTGGAGGAATTCCGCGAAGGCGGAAATCTTGGCCTCGGTCGGCACATCGTGGATGCGGTAGACCAGCGGGCTTTTCTTCGCTTCCAGCGTCTCGGCTGCAGCGACGTTTGCCTGGATCATCATTTCCTCGATCAGGCGGTGCGCTTCGAGGCGTTCCTTGGTGATGATGCCTTCGATTTCGCCGTTGGAATCGAACAGGATGCGGCGTTCGGGCAGGTCGAGGTCCAGCGGGCTGCGCTTGTCGCGCGCCTTGGCGAGGGCGGCGTAGGCGCCCCAGAGCGGCTTCAGTACGCTGTCGAGGATTTCCCCGGCCTTGCCGCCCGGCTTGCCGTCGATAGCGGCCTGTGCCTCTTCATAGGCGAGCTTGGCGGCTGATTTCATCATGCCACGGATGAAGCGATGCGAACGCTTGGTGCCGGACTTGTCGAAGATCATTTCGACCGCCATGCAGCGGCGTAGTTCCCCTTCGCGCAGCGAGCATTCGTCAGCAGACAGCTCGAAAGGGAGCATGGGCACGACGCGGTCAGGGAAGTAAGTCGAGTTGCCGCGCTTCAGGGCTTCCTTGTCGAGGGCGGAGCCTTCGGTGACATAAGCGGCGACATCGGCAATAGCGACGATGACGCGCCAGCCATCGTCCAGTTCCTCGGCCCAGACGGCGTCGTCATGGTCGCGGGCGTCATGCGGGTCGATGGTAATCAGGGGGATCTGGGTCAGGTCTTCGCGCGGCGCGTCGGCGGGCACGGCAGTGCGCGCCTGTTCGAGGGCCGCTTCGGGGAATTCGGTCGGAATGTCGTGTGCGTGGATGGCGAGGAGGCTCGCCGAGCGCGGATCGGTGATGTGGCCGATGATTTCGGTGACCACGCCGAAGGCCGGGCCGTACTGGCGCCGGCCGACAGGTTTCGGCTCCGCGATGACGAGGTCGCCATCCTCGGCGCCCTTACGGTCGGCTTCCTGGATGACGAATTCGCGCTTTTCCTTTCGGGAAGACGGCACGACCTTGCCGCCGCGCGGGCCCTGCTCGTAGAGGCCGACGATCCGGTCGGACAGGCGCTTTTCGAAGACGGTGATGGCGCGGGCGAGCCATTCGCCATCGTGCTCTGAGATCTTGCAGAGGGCGCGGTCGCCGACGGCAGGGGCTTTGGCCTTCGGCTTGCCGGAGGGGCCGGCATAGCGGATGTCCGGCCCGAAGAGGCCATTGTCGCCGACGGACTTGCCGATCAGCTCGCCATCCTCGTCGAGATGGGTGAATTCGACGACCCCGGTGGGCGGGGGCCGGTCTGCCTGTGCCCAGGCGCGTTTGCCGGTGCGTTCCAGCACGCCTTCCTCTTCCAGTTCCTTCAGGATCTGGCGCAGCGTGTTGCGCTCCTTCCCCTTCACGTGCAGGCCGCGGGCGATTTCCTGCTTGGTCGTGGCGTTGGGATGGTCGCGGAGATAGTCGAGGACGGTTTGTCTGTCTGGAAAGCTCATTCGGCCCATATAGGGCGAATCGAGCGGGAATGCGCGGGGGATTTGCTGTGCCCGAAGTATTCAGCCCAGCTATCGGCTGTTGAAACCGGAGAGCATCAAATAGAAAGCAACGTGGAATGGAAGCAGCAGGAGTGCTAATGCCTTCCAAAACGCTGGTGAGCCTTGTAGCGGCATCATACGGAGCATTCCGGGAGTTCTTGAAAGTTCTTCAGCACCGGAACGGAAAAAGACATAGTAAATGTATGCCAATGTCAGCGCCTCGATACTGACGTAAAATGCAAGCTTAAATGGCGTGATTGGTATCAAAAAAAAGACGTCGTGAACGATCGTTAGTTCGCCGCTGAGCACGCCCAGACCCAAGAGTAACCAAGGGATTGATCCGGCACAGACATACCAGATCCAAATGATCCGTATGTGATCTTTGACCAGCTCCGGATTCTTTTTCCGTTGGGGCGCAGTTGAGTCCCACCAGATTGCTCCATTTCCGGCCTGGCCGATAATCAGGAGCGCCCAGAAGTATTTGAACAGCAAGATCAAGGAGGCCCTACGTAGGCTTTTTTGCTGGAGCTTTCTTCTTGGCCGGGGCCTTCTTCTTCGGCGCAGCCTTCTTCTTCCCGCCGCCTTTTCCCGCTTTCGCGTTGATCAGCTCTACGGCCTGTTCCAGCGTGACCGTGTCCGGCGTCACGTCCTTCGGCAGCGTCGCGTTGATCTTGCCGTGCTTCACATAAGGGCCATAGCGACCTTCGAAGACTTCGATCGCGCCGCCGTCCGGGTGGTCGCCCAGCGTCTTGAGGGCTGAGGCCGCACCACGGGCAGCGCCGCGGGCCTTCTTGTCGGCGATCAGGGCGACGGCGCGGTTGAGGCCGATATTGAAGACGTCGGACGGATCCTTCAGGTTCGCATAGGTCTTGCCATGCTGGACGTAAGGCCCGAAGCGGCCGAAATTGGCGTAGATCATCTCGCCATCTTCCGGGTGCTGACCAACTTCCCGCGGCAGGGAGAGGAGTTCGACGGCACGGTCGAGCGTCAGGGTTTCCGGCGTGTCGTTCTTGGTGAGCGAGGCGCGCTTCGGCTTCTCTCCATTGGCCATTTCGACATAGGGGCCGAACCGGCCGGATTTCAGCCAGATGGTTTCGCCGGTGTCCGGATGGACGCCAAGCTCGTTGCCGTCGGGATTGATGAAGCCAGCTTCGCCGCCCTCGGCCGAGAACTGGCGGGTGTACTTGCACTCGGGATGGCGCGAGCAGCCGACGAAGGCGCCGAACTTGCCGAGCTTCATGGAGAGCTCGCCTTCCTTGCACACCGGGCAGAGGCGCGGATTGGCAATCGGGTTGCCGTCTGCGTCATGGTCGGGGAAGACGTGCGCGCCGAGCGCTTCGTTCAGGGCATCGAGGACGGCGGAGACGCGGAGGTCTTTCGTCTGATCGATGTCGGAGACGAACTGCGTCCAGAATTCCCGCAGAAACGCTTTCCAGTCGAGCTTGCCGTCGGAGATGATGTCGAGCTTTTCCTCAAGCGCGGCGGTGAAGTCGTATTCGACATAGCGCTGGAAGAAGTTTTCGAGGAAGGCGGTGACGAGGCGGCCCTTGTCTTCCGGGATGAGCGCCTTGTTTTCGAGGCGGACATAGCCGCGGTCTTCAAGGGTCGACAGTGTCGAGGCATAGGTGGACGGACGGCCGATGCCGAGTTCCTCGAGGCGCTTGACCAGCGAAGCTTCGGTGTAGCGCGGCGGGGGCGTGGTGAAATGCTGGGTGGCGTCGGCCTTCAGGAGGTCGGCATGCTGGCCTTCCGACATTTTCGGCAGGCGGCCTTCGGCATCGTCGTCTTCGTCGCCGGCATCGTGGCCCTCGGTGTAGAGCTTGATGAAGCCGTCGAACACCAGCACCTGGCCGGTGGCGCGCAGCTGGGCGCGCTTGTCTTTCGCGTGGAGGTCGATGGTCGTCCGTTCAAAGATGGCGGCTTCCATCTGGGAGGCGACGGCGCGGCGCCAGATCAGCGTGTAGAGTTTCCGCAGGTCGTCATCGCCATTGTATTGTTCAGGACGCAGATTGAAATCCGTCGGGCGGATGGCCTCGTGCGCTTCCTGGGCGTTCTTCGCCTTGGAGGAATAGTAGCGCGTCTTTTCCGGCAGGTAGCGCGCGCCATAGTTCGACTGGATCATCGACCGGGCGGCGACATAGGCCTCCTCGGCCATGTTGACGCCGTCGGTCCGCATATAGGTGATGCGGCCTTCCTCGTAGAGCTTTTGCGCGGCCTGCATGGTGCGCTTGGCGGTGTAGCCGAGCTTGCGTGAGGCCTCCTGCTGCAGCGTCGAGGTGATGAAGGGCGGGGCGGGGTTGCGCTTGACGGGCTTTGCTTCGACGGACGTAACGGAATAGCCGCCGACGCGGACAGCTTCGAGGGCCTTGTCGGCACCGCCCTTGTCGCTGAGCGTGAATTTCTTGAGCGTCGTGCCGTCAAGGGCATGGAGGCGGGCCTTGAAATCGGTACCGTCCGGGGCGCGCAGGTCTGCTTCGACGCTCCAGTATTCCTGCGGCTTGAACATCTCGATTTCGTTCTCACGGTCGCAGACGATGCGCAGGGCGACCGACTGGACGCGGCCGGCCGACCGCGAACCGGGCAGCTTGCGCCACAGGACCGGCGAGAGATTGAAACCGACCAGATAGTCGAGTGCGCGGCGGGCGAGGTAGGCGTCCACCAGTTCGCCGTCGATCTGGCGCGGATGTTCCATCGCCGTGGTGACGGCGGATTTTGTGATGGCGTTGAAGACGACACGCTCGACGGCCGTGTCCTTCTTGAGCGCGCGGCGCTTCTTCAGTGCTTCGATCAGGTGCCAGGAAATGGCCTCGCCTTCGCGGTCCGGGTCGGTCGCGAGAATGAGCGTGTCGGCGTCCTTCAGGGCATTGGCGATGTCGGAGATTCGCTTCGCGGACTTCGAGTCCGCCTCCCAGACCATCTCGAAATCATTATCAGGGTCGACCGAGCCATTCTTGGAGGGGAGATCCCGGATATGGCCGTAGGAGGCCAGGACTTTGTAGTCCTTGCCGAGGTATTTGTTGATCGTTTTGGCCTTGGCGGGCGACTCGACGACGACAAGTTTCATGCAGGGTACCTCTTCAAGGGCGCGAGTGATGGCCGCGTCGTCGGCGCCCTGTCAAGCAATCAATGGCGCTAACCGTCTTCCCTGTAGGCTAAATAGGCGAGTGTGCAGAACAGCACAAACAATGGCGGACTCCATGCAGCGACTACAGGAGGCGCGGCGCCGGTCGCCCCGAGGCTGGAGGAGAATTGGGTAAAGAAATAGAGGCCCACGGCGGCCAATCCGCCAATGGCCAGCAGCTGCGACGTGCCCCCCATCCGCTGCAGGCGCAGGCAGACGACCGCCCCGATGAGCGACATCGCGACGAACAGGGCCGGCATGGCCATGAGTTGGTGCCAGCGCATGCGATAGCGCGAAATATCGAGCCCGGCGGCGCGTGTCTGCTTGATGAATTTCGGCAGTGACCAGAAGCCGATCGTGTTGGGCGACGCGAACCGGTCGAGCAGCGTGGTCGCATCGAGGTTCGACGGGATGGTGAGATTGGACTTGCGGTCCGGCGGCATGTTCGGGACGTTTTCGACGACGTTTTCGAGTTGCCAGAATCCGTCGCGCAGGGTTGCACGCTCTGCATCGATACGCCGGGTGAAGGTGAAGTCGCTGGTCGGCTGGCTGCCGGAATAGAGGCGTTCCTCCTCGATCATCTTCACGTCGCTGAGGACGACGCCGCCCTGTTCCACCTGCTTGGCGTGAATGACGATCTGGCTGGAATCGTCGCCCTGACGCAGCCAGATGCCGGTATCGGACACGGCCATCGCCTGATTGCTCTCGTCCAGCAGGCGCGCGCGTGTGACCTCGAAATTCTCCGACAGCTTTGCGGCGAGCGGATTGAGCAGCGTGGTTGCGAATAAGCCGAGTACGAACCCAAGTGCCATAACTGGGGCGAGGAAGCGCCATGCTGAAATGCCGCTGGCACGGATAATCGACAGTTCCGACCGTCGATTGAGCCGCGTGAAGGCCATCATGGAGGCGATCAACAGGGCAAAGGGCAGGGTCTGCTCCAGGATCTGGGGCAGTTTCATCAGTGACAGCTGCAAGGCGGAAAGCAGGCTGAGATGGACATCGCTGCCCACTGTTCGCAACTGCTCGACCACGTCGATCATGACGATTGCTGCGAGGAGGACACCCAGCACCAGCAACAGGCCCATCAGGCATTCGCGCAGGATGTAGATCTGGATGCGGGAAACGAAGGGCATCAGATGCTGGCCCCTTTCGGCCCGCGCATCGCATGCAGGGGTGGGCGCTCGATGTGGCCGATGTGGCGGCCCCGGCCGAAATAGACGTAGCTGAGGCCGGCGGTCACACAGATTGGCAACAGCCACAGCAGGACGTTGAGCCCCGGATCGTCAGCGGCGGCAGACTGGAAGACCAGCTGGAAGATCAGAACGATGATCGCCGCACCGGACGCGGTGGCAATCCGGCGGGAATAGCCCTTGCGGCTGAAATCGCCGCCGAGCACTGCAACAATGGCCAGCAGGGCCATGACAATGTTCAGGAGGGGCGCTGTCAGCCTTGTGTGGGCTTCCGCGAGCAGCGCATCAGCGTCCTTCAGCTCGAAATAGTTTGAGCGGTCCACGAAGAAGAGTTCGAAGAGGTATTTGTCCGATGCCTTCAGGGCCAGTTCGGCGTCTTCCTTCATATAGTCGGACAGGTCGAATGGGTATTGTTCGAATTCCAGGACGGACAGCTGCTGGTTGTCGTCGAGCTGCATGCTCATGGCATTGCGCAGCAGCAGGGTCGGGCGGCCTTCGACCTGGACCAGCGCGGCGCTGCGCGCGAGAATGTCGGTCGGATATTCCGGGTCGGTCATGTCCGAGATCAGGACGCCGCGTAATTCGCCGGCAACTTGTTCGCGGGCGTAGAAGGTCAGGCGGTCGCCATTGGTCGTGAACTGGCCGGGGCGGATCAGGGCTGCGGCGAGGTCCGCCCTTGCCTCGGCGACGGTTTCCCTCATCGCGCGCTGCGCCATCGGCTGGACCCAGAGGTTCACGGCGAGGTGCGCCAGTACACAGACGGCGGCAAGGCGCATGATGGGGGAGGCGATCTGCCAGCGGGTCATGCCGGCGGCCTGGGCCACAACGATCTCGCTGTCCTTGTGGATCCGGTTGAGCGACCAGACGGCGGCCACGAACAGGGCCAGCGGCGTCAGCAGGGCGATGATCTGCGGGGCGCCGAGCATCACGATATAGAAGTATGTCAGGGCCGACTGCCGGTTTTCCAGAATCAGATCGGTCCGTGACAGGCCCTGCGCCAGCAATGCCATGAGGGCGAGCCCCCCGACGATGATGACAACCGCGCGCAGGACTTCATAGAACAGGTAGGACTGTACTTTCGTCATCGCGAAGGGTTGACCGGCAATCGTGGCAGAAACTGGCAGTTAACAGGCATTTTTTCCCTGCCTAACGAGTTGCGCTGCGCGCGTCGATGCTTAGTTTCCGTCTCAAACGGAGATTCCTCACATGAAAATTACCTTCGCCGACACCGCAAAAGCGGACATTGTTGCCTTCATAGTAGATGAAGATGGCGGATTGCCCGAGTCTGCTGCCGCTCTGGACAAGGCATCCGGTGGCCTGCTCTCGGAGGCCCTGGAGGGCGGACGGTTCTCCGGCAAGAAAGACCAGCAGGCATTCATCGTGCTGCCGAAGGACGCCGGCGCACGGCGCGCGGTCCTGATTGGCGGCGGCAAGCCGAAGAAGCGCGATGCCCGCGTGCTTGAGGGGCTCGGCGCGAACCTCGTCAAATCGCACTGCATGAGCGGGTTCAAGTCGCTGGCGATCCATGCGGGATCTGTCGAAGACGCTGCACGCATGGCGGTCGGTGCCAAGCTTGCGGCTTACCGGTTCGACGATTACTTCACCAAGCTGAAGCCGGACCAGAAGCCCAGCCTGACGGGCGTTTCCATGATTGTGGACGATGTGAAGGCGGCCAAGGCAGCCTTTGCGCCTCTGGACGCCGGCGCGGAAGGCACCATGCTGGCCCGCGACCTCGTGAACATGCCGCCGAATGACCTTCACCCGGAGGCGTTTGCCGAGAAGATCAAGGAGCTCTCGAAACTGGGCGTCGAGGTCGAAATCCTGGGCGAAAAGCAGATGGCGAAGCTTGGCATGGGCGCCCTGCTGGGCGTCGGCCAGGGCTCGGTGCGGGAGAGCCAGCTCGGCATCATGAAATGGAATGGCGGCAAGGAAGGCGAGGATCCGGTGATCCTGGTCGGCAAGGGCGTCTGCTTTGATACTGGCGGTATTTCGCTGAAGCCGGGCCCCGGCATGGAAGAAATGCGGGGCGACATGGGCGGCGCCGCTGCCGTGACGGGTGCGATCCGGGCGCTCGCCGAGCGAAAGGCGAAGGTCAACGTCGTCGGCCTCATCGGTCTTGTGGAGAACATGCCCGACGGCAACGCGCAGCGCCCCGGCGACATCGTGAAATCCGCGTCGGGTCAGACCATCGAAATCCAGAACACCGATGCCGAAGGCCGGCTCGTCCTGTGCGACGTCCTCTGGTACGCGCAGGAGCATTTCAAGCCGAAGGCAATCGTCGATCTTGCGACGCTGACAGGGGCTATTGTGATCTCTCTGGGACACCACCATGCGGGCCTCTTCACCAATAGCGACGACCTCGCGGACGAACTGACCAAGGCGGGCCTGACAGAGGGTGAGCGCGTATGGCGCCTGCCGCTGGGGCCCGAATATGACGCCCTGCTGAAGTCGAAATTTGCCGACATGCGCAATATCGGTGGCCGGGCCGCCGGTTCGATCTCCGCCGCGCAGTTCCTCAAGCGTTTCGTCAAGGACGGCGTAAAATGGGCCCACCTCGACATTGCCGGCGTGGCGTGGGTTGAAGGCGAGAAAGCGGCGCTGGACGTGAGCTGGGCCTCCGGCTTCGGTCCGCGCCTGCTGGATCGCTGGATCGCGGACAATTACGAGGGCTAAACTTTGGCTGAGGCGCCGAAGCCGGAATGGTGGTTTTACCATCTCTCCCGCACCACGCTGGAGCAGGCGGCGGCGCCTCTTATGGCCAAATGCCTTGAGGCAGGTTGGCGGGTGCTGGCCGTCAGCCCCAGTGCCGACCGGCGCGCTGCGCTCGATGCGGCGCTCTGGACCTATGATGACGTATCCTTCCTGCCGCATGGACAGGCCGAGGCACCGGGGCTCGACGCGAAGCGCCAGCCGGTCCTGATCTCGGCCAAGGCGGACAATGTAAATGATGCGGCAGCGCTGTTCCTGATGGACGGGGTCAAAGTGCCCGTCGATGCGCCGTACACGCGCTGCATGATGATGTTCGACGATGGCGACACCGAAGCGCGCGGCGCGGCGCGTGAGGTGTTCAAGGCGGCGAAGGATGCGGGCTGTGTCACGCGGTATTTCCAGCAGACCGGCAAGGGCGGCTGGAAGGAAGCGGGCGCCTAGGCTTTCTTCACGAATTCCGACTTCAGGCCCATCGCGCCGATGCCGTCGATCTTGCAGTCGATGTCATGGTCGCCGTCGACGAGGCGGATGTTCCGAACCTTGGTGCCGCGTTTGACGACCTGGGAACTGCCCTTGATCTTCAGATCCTTGATCACGATCACATCGTCGCCATCGGCGAGCGGCGTGCCATTGGAGTCGCGCACCACAGCTTCTGCGTCGGCTGTGCCGGCATCACCGGCGGCCCATTCGTGGCCGCATTCAGGGCAGATGAGCAGCGCACCGTCTTCATAGGTGAGACTTGATCCGCAGTCCGGACAGGGGGGTAATCCGCTCATCGGTGGCTCCAGCAGGAAACGAGACTGCGCGCCTAGCGGACAGGGCTGGTCGGGGCAAGCCTCAGGGCTGCGACCGTCTAGCGCTCAGAAGGTTCAGCACCGCTCCGATAAATGTCAAAATGCCAAAGCTGGCGCCGATTTCGGCGGCATGAGGCTGCAGCGAGCCCGTCCAGACATAATCGAGGGCCAGCCAGCCGCCGACCAGCGTCGCAAACAGGACAACTGTTTTGAGGAATCCGCTCATATCACCCTCGATCAGGCATATAGTGAGCGTATGTTCACATGTTGGTTTTGTCAAGCGCTGCCAACTTCCTGCCGCGGTGTGACGCATGGCGGTTGCCCCCACGCGCAGCGCCCGCTATAGGCCGCGCAAATCCCCGAGACAGGAATCCCACAATGGCTGTTCAGCGTACTTTTTCCATCATCAAGCCGGACGCGACCGAGCGTAACCTGACCGGCGCCGTCAATGCCGTCATCGAGAAGGCGGGCCTGCGCATCGTCGGCCAGCGCCGCATCCAGATGACCCAGGCACAGGCTGAGCGTTTCTACGCCGTCCACAGCGCCCGCCCGTTCTTCGGCGAACTGGTCGAGTTCATGACCTCCGGCCCGGTGGTCGTGCAGGTGCTGGAAGGCGAGAACGCCGTCGCTAAGTATCGCGAAGTGATGGGCGCGACCAATCCAGCCGACGCCGCTGACGGCACGATCCGCAAGCTTTACGCCAAGTCGATCGGCGAAAACTCCGTGCACGGTTCCGACTCTGAAGAGAACGCCGCCATCGAAATCGCGCAGTTCTTCTCGGAAGCCGACATCGCCGGCTGACGCAAAATACGCGGAAATACAAAAAGGTCGGAAGGGAAGACCCTTCCGACCTTTTTTTGGCTATTTGCTACAGTCGCGGCTTAACGAGCGGTATCGCTTTCCACCCGGAATGGCGATGTTCGTGGTTAGCATATCGGAAACACAATCCCGCCTAATCTCTGCCTTCGGAGACCCGATGTTGCGCAGAATTGTTTACACCAGCCATTCCACGGGGCGCTCAAACGCGGCAGCCATCGATGCGATTCTGGAAGTATCCCGGCGAAACAATGAGCGCGATCAAATAACGGGCCTGCTGATCTACCACGATAAGCTGTTCCTGCAGGTGATCGAAGGACCGGAAACGGCCGTCGATGCATGCTTTTCAAGAATTCTGAAAGACAGGCGCCACGCTGGTTGCACACGTATCCTGTCGGAGACTGTCGTGTCCCGCGTCTTTCCCAACTGGCATATGTCATTCCGCAAACTGGATGCCCTGCCGCCGGTAAGCCAGAAGCAAGTGCTGGATCTGAAGGCGTTTACGGAGTGTCTCAGCGAACAACAACTCACCGAAAATCCCGCGGTGAATGCTGTCATTCTGGCCTTTCTGTCAGGATTCAGGGAATTCGACCTTTCGGCCTGAATTCAAAATTTGCTGACACGCCATGGCGAGCGCTTCCGGATAGAGCTTGTGTTCCTCCACAAGGACGCGCGCCGCAAGCGTGTCTTCCGTGTCGCCGGGCAGGATCGGGACGCGGGCCTGCGCAATAACGCGGCCTTCATCGACGCCGGCGGACACCCAGTGAACCGAACAGCCCCCCTCAGCATCGCCGGCTTCAATGGCGCGCTGGTGCGTGTGCAGGCCTCTGTATTTTGGCAGCAGCGAGGGATGGATGTTGATCATCCGGCCCTCCCACTTGCCGACGAACCAGGGCGTCAGGACGCGCATGAAGCCGGCGAGCGCAATGATCTCGGTCCCGGCCTTTTCAAGCTCGGCATCCAGCGCCCGCTCGAAGGCTTCGCGGTCTTTCCCAAACGCCTTGTGATCGATTGCGGCGGTGGCAATGCCCGCGGAAGACGCCGTGTCGAGTCCTTTGGCGTCCGGCCGGTTCGAGGCGACCAGGATGGGCCGGGCGGGATAGTCCGGGTCCTCGGCGGCATGCAGCAGGGCTTCCATATTGGAGCCGCGGCCCGAAATCAGGATTGCAAGGTTCAGCCGCTTCATGCGGGATCGAGGCGGCCGATGACAACCGGGGATTCGCCGGCCACGTGCAGCTCAGCGCAGACGGCGTCCGCATTGTCGCGTGAGGCGCAGAAGACGAGGCCGACTCCCATGTTGAAGGTGCGGTGCATTTCGTCTTCGGAGACGTTGCCGGCTTCCTGCAGCCAGCGGAACACGGGCGGCGGTGCCCAGGCGCTACGGTTGATGACTGGAACCAGATGGTCCGGGCACATGCGCGGCGTGTTTTCCGTAAGGCCACCGCCCGTGATGTGGGCAAGGCCCTTGATGCGTCCACGCCGGATCAGCGGCAGGGCGATCTGTGCGTAAAGGCGGGTTGGCGTCAGCAGGGCTTCACCAAGCGTCTGGCCGGAGGAGAAAGGTGACGGCGCAGACCAGTCCAACCCCTCGCGCTCAACGATGCGGCGAATCAGGGAGTAGCCGTTGGAGTGCGGGCCGGACGATCCGATTCCGATCAGGACATCGCCGGCTTCCATGTCATCCATGCGGGGCAGAACCTTGTCCCGGTCCACGGCGCCGACGACAAAACCGGCAAGGTCATAATGGCCCGGTGGATACATGCCCGGCATCTCTGCCGTCTCGCCGCCGACAAGAGCGCAGCCAGACTGGCGGCAGCCTTCGGCGATACCGGAAATGACAGCTTCCGCGATTCCGCCCTCGAGCTTTCCGGTGGCAAAATAATCAAGGAAAAACAGCGGTTCAGCGCCCTGTGCCAGAACGTCATTGGCGCACATGGCGACAAGGTCGATGCCGACCGTGTGATGGATGCCCGTCTCGAACGCCAGCATCAGTTTGGTGCCGACACCGTCGGTTCCGGAAACGAGGATCGGGTCGGCGTAGCCGGCTGCCTTTGCGTCGAAGAGGGCCCCGAAGCCGCCGAGGCCGCCCATCACGCCCGAGCGCTGCGTCGCCTTGGCCATGGGGCCGATAGCGCCGACCAGCCGCTCTCCTGCCTCAATATCGACACCGGCATCGCGATAAGACAGGGGAGTTTTGGAAGGGTCAGTCATGGCGTCTCGCGCGTTAGCATGGGGAAATCGACTCTGCCAGTGTCGCCGTGCGGTTCCAGCCTTGGGCCGGGCTTGCTACAAGGGCGCCAACCGAGGAGGTCTATGACCATGATTCGTATGCTTCTGGCCTCATGCTTTGCGGCGATGGCGCTGGTCTTTGCGGCCGCAGCGGACACCCGCGATGTCTACACGATCCCCGATCTTGAGGTTGATGAATCGGCCGCGTCGCTGATCGAGGCGCGTGAACGCGCGATGTCCGCCGCCCGCACTGCAGGTGCGCGCATCCTGATCGAGAAGATCACGCTCGCAGAAGACCGGGCTGCCGTCGGTGGCATTCCTGTCGATGCCGCGCTGGCGGAGCGCCTGTCGGCCGCTGTCGATGTTCAGGAAGAAACAGCCGGCGCGGGGCGTTACAAAGGTGTCCTTCAGGTCGTCTACAATCCCCGTATGGTGCGCGCGCATCTGGAAAGCCTGCGCGTGCCGTATGTTGATACGCAGGCGCCCCTGTCGCTGATGGTGCCGCTGGCATCCAGCACAAGCCTCGAAGACGCCTGGCGCGTCGCGCTCGGCACCGGGAATGCAGGTGCACTCGCGCCTTATGTTACTGCCAATAGCCCCGGCTATTCGGCTTATAGCGACTGGATGGAACTTTCGCCCGAGGCCTCAAGCTTCCGCGCGAAGCGCGGCGCGCTGGCGGAACTCATGGGCCGGGACGGTGCCTGGAGGGTGCAGGTGTCCCTCGTGACGGCCGCCGGGGCCGAGCCGATCGGCGCGACCCCGCCCATGCCGACACTGGAAGCTGCCGCCGCCGCCGTTTCACGGCTGATGGGTGAGCAGTGGAAGCAGGCTTCGGTGATCCGTGGCGGTACGAAAACGCAGGCGACAGCAACGGCGCGCTACACGTCCCTGACCGAATGGAACACGCTGCGCGGTGCGCTGGCGCGCTCGCCTCTGGTGTCGGATTTCCGCACCACCGCCGTGGCGCGCGACGGGGCGCTCGTCAGCTTCTCCTTCGTGGGAGACGCGCAGCGCCTGCAGGGCGACCTGCTGCAACGCGGTGTGGCGCTGGGCGATGAGCCAGACACCGGATGGGTGCTGCGCTCCGCGGTTTCTGCAGCGGGATATCAGTGAGCAAACGGCCATCCGTCCCCACAGGACAGCCAGACCAGTTGAGTTTTGCCTTTCCCGAAGCGCATCCGGGCTTTGAAAGGCTGGTCGTCACGCAGTCGAACCGGCCTGCGATCAGCATTGTGCGCCAGGCCGACAAGTGGCCCATGCCGGTGTTGTGTCTGGTTGGCCCGCTGCGGAGCGGGCGCACCGCGATCCTGTCCGCCTGGTGCAGCGAGAATGATGGGAAATACGTGCAGGCAAAGGATATGACGCGCCTGAAACCGGCCCAGGTAACAGCGTTGGCGAGCGGAAAAGTCGCGCTCGACGATGCGGAAGATGCCGGGGACGGGGAGGCCCTGCTGTCGCTGTTGAACCAGCTCGGCGCGCAAGGCGGGCGCCTGCTGCTGGCCTCCTCGCGGAGCCCTTCGCAGTGGCTGACGTCGTCTGCGGATCTCAAGTCGCGGCTGAATTCCATGCCGATCGCGGAAATCCAGCCGCCGGACGAGGCGATGCTCCAGGGGCGCCTCCAGGCGGCGGCCGGACGGCATTTCATGAAGCTGGAAGACGATGTGATCGCCTATCTCTCCCCGCGCCTGGATCTTTCCTATGAGGCGATTGAAGCTTTTGTGGAGAAGCTGAGCCATGGTGTCACGTCCACTGGCCGGGCGCCTTCAGTTCCGCTGGCAAAGGAAGTATTGGAGGCGATGGGGCTGGCCACGCCGGATCAGCCGCCGCTATTGTAGGGCTCGGGTAATAAGACGGGGTTTTCCATGCCGGATGGCGCAGCCAAGACTGCCAGACAGATGATGCAGTCGCCGCAGCGATTCCTGAACAGGGAACTCTCGTGGCTCGGGTTCAATCACCGGGTTCTCGAAGAGGCTGCCAATTCCAGTCACCCAATGCTGGAACGCCTGCGGTTCCTGTCGATTTCTGCCAGCAATCTCGATGAGTTCGAGATGGTTCGCTATGCCGGTATCCGGGAGCAGGTGCGCGCCGGGATGACCCGGCGCACGCAGGAAGGTCTGACCCCCTCCGAACAGGTCCGCCAGATCGAGGAGGCGTCGCTCAAGCTGATCGCCGAACAGCAGGCGCGCTGGCGGCAGCTGAAGGATGAACTCGAGACAGAGAACATTCATGTCCTCGCCGCGTCCGACCTCGGCAAGAAGGACAAGGCCGAACTCGACGATTTCTTCCGAAACCACATTTTTCCGGTGCTGACGCCGCTCGCGGTGGATCCGGCCCATCCATTCCCGTTCATCCCCAATCTTGGCTTTTCCGTTGCGCTGGATCTCGTGGCCGAACATGGCGACGTGGGCCACATCGGCATCGTCCCGCTGCCATCCTTTGTCCGCCGCTTCATTCGCTTGCCGAAAAGCCCCAAAGGCGTGCTGCGTTTCATTCCGCTCGAAGACGTGATCGGTTTGTTCGTCGGCGATCTTTTCCCCGGCTTCAAGGAGCGCAATCGCTGCCTGTTCCGCATCGTGCGCGACAGCGACATCGAGATCGAAGAAGAAGCCGAAGACCTGATCCGCGAATTCGAAGTGCTGCTCAAGCAGCGCCGGCGCGGCAGGATCGTCCGCCTGCGGATGCAGTCCAGCGCGCCAAAGCATCTGCGTGACTTCATCGCCCGTGAAATCGGGGCGGAAGATGCCGATGTCGTTCTATATGACGGCATTCTCGGCATGGCCCAACTGTCTGAGCTGATCGTCGACGATCGGCCCGACCTGCAATTCCCGCCTTACGACCCACGCTTTCCGGAGCGCATCCGGGAGATGGGGGGCGACTGCATCGCGGCGATCCGGGAGAAGGACATCCTCGTCCACCATCCGTTCGAGAGCTTCGATGTGGTGGTGCAGTTCATCCGTCAGGCGGCGGCTGACCCGCAGGTCGTTGCAATCAAGCAGACGCTTTACCGGACGACGGCCAATTCTCCGATCGTTGCCGCGCTGGTCGAGGCGGCGGAGGCCGGCAAGAACGTCACGGCACTCGTGGAGATCAAGGCGCGATTTGATGAAGAGGCCAACCTGCGCCTCGCACGAGACCTGGAGCGCGCAGGCGTTCAGGTCGTGTACGGATTTATCGAATACAAGACCCACGCAAAGGTGTCGCTGGTCGTGCGCCGTGAGGGGACGGAACTCCGGACCTACACGCATTACGGAACGGGCAATTATCACCCGGTGAATGCGCGGATCTATACGGACCTGTCGCTGTTCACGGCGGACCCGGCGCTCGGCCGGGATGCAAACCGGCTGTTCAACTTCGTGACGGCTTACCGCGAACCGCCTGAAGTGGGCCCGAAGCTCGAAAAGATCGCCATGTCGCCCCTCAACCTGAAGAGCCAGCTTCTGGCCATGATTCAGGCAGAGGCTGACGCGGCAAAGAAAGGCAAGCCGAGCGGCATCTGGGCCAAGATGAATTCGCTGGTCGATGGCGATGTCATCGATGCGCTGTATCGCGCGAGCCAGTCCGGTGTGCCGATCGCGCTTGTTGTGCGTGGCATTTGCTGCCTCCGGCCGGGTGTGCCGGGCCTGTCCGAGAACATCACGGTCAAGAGCATTGTCGGCCGGTTCCTCGAACATGCACGTATTCTGTGCTTCGCGAATGGCGACACGCTGCCCTCACCGCAGGCAAAGGTGTTTATCTCCTCGGCCGACTGGATGCCTCGCAATCTCGACCGCCGCGTCGAAGCACTCGTCCCGATCGAGAACCCGACCGTGCACCGTCAAGTGATGAACCAGATCATGGTGGCCAATCTGAATGATGAGCTCCACACATGGATGATGCATGGCGACGGCACGTATGAGCGCCTGATGAAAAGTGGTTCGACCGAAGGATTCTCCGCCCACCGCTACTTCATGGACAATCCGAGCCTGTCGGGCCGCGGCAGCGCGCTTGAAATCAGCATTCCGCCCCGCCTCTCGCCGAAAGGGAGGTCGGGAGGATGAGCTTCCCGAATTCCCACCGGGCGGCCATTATCGACATCGGCTCCAATTCCGTCCGCCTTGTCATTTTCGACATTCTTGGCGCGTCTATCCTGCCGACCTTCAATGAAAAGGTGATGGCGGGGCTGGGTGAGGGCCTGATGAAGACCGGGAAACTGTCCGAGTCCGGACGGGTTTCTGCCGTTGCGGCCCTCGCGCGGTACCGGGCAATCCTCAAGGCGCTCAATCTGAGGAATTTCTCCGCCGTCGCCACCGCCGCGGTACGGGCGGCTCAGGACGGGCCTGATTTCATCCGGCAGGCCAACCGTATTCTCGGGCGGCCGGTGTCGGTCCTCTCGGGTGAGGATGAAGCGCGCCTGTCTGCGCTGGGTGTGGAGGCGAGCTTCCATGGGCCGCACGGCGTGATCGGCGACCTCGGCGGCTCAAGCCTTGAATTTAAGACGGTGGGAGAAGGCGAAAGTGTCGGCGAGAGCCTGATGCTCGGGCCTTTGTCACTGTCGGACCTGCCGGCAGATCCCAAGGAGATCCGGAAAGCGATCAAGGCCGAACTGAAGAATTCGAAAGTACTGGGACAGGGCAATGGTCGGTTCTTCGCGGTCGGCGGCGCGTGGCGAACCTTTGCGAAGCTCAACATGACACTGGAAAACTATCCGCTGCAGGTGTTGCAGGGCTACCAGCTGAACCCCGGCCAGATTGCGCGCACGGCCAAGCTTTGCGTGGATTCCCTCTCCAATTCAGCGGCACGCTCGCGCCTGGAGGCCGTAGACAAGCGACGCGCAAAGCATTTGCCCATTGCGGCCATCCTGCTGGAGGAAATTCTGGAAACCGCAAAATTCGACGGCGTGACGATCTCGTCCAGCGGCCTCAGGGAAGGGGTGCTGACCGACCTGACGGGTGCCGCTGTATCGGACCCGCTGCTGGACGGCGTGATCGCGTTCGTGCGGCTGGACCATAATCAGATCGCATTCGGGCAGGCGCTGCACGACTTCATTTCGCCTGCGTTTGCGCCTGAACCTGACCTCTTCGGCTCGCCCGCGGCTGATATACGGATCGAAAAGGCGGCGTGCATGATGGCTGACAGTGCAGGGCGGTTCCATCCCGATCACCGCGCGCTGCTCGCCTATGAGCAGGCACTGCGGGCACCGTATTCCGGCGTGTCGCATCCGGAGCGCGCATTGATCGCCTATGCGGTCGGCTGCCGTTATGAAAAGGACTTCAAGCGGCCCGCCGAATATGTAGCGCTGACGTCAGAGGAGCAGGCGGAGCGGGCTCGGCAGCTCGGTAGCGCGATGCGGCTCGGCGCGGTCTTTTCAGGCCGATCGGGGCCGATCCTGCGCAGAGCCAAGCTGGCGCGCAGCGGTAACAAGCTGGTCCTAAGCGTTTCCAAGGCGGACCAGGCCATGGTGTCGGAGACGGTCTCCCGGCGCCTGTCGCAGACTGCGAACACGCTGCGGCTGAAGCCGGATATTCGCGTCGGCTAGGTCAGACGTCGAACAGGCGGACCTGGCCGCCTTCGAACGACACGGCGAGCTTGCCGGAGAGCAGCGCCTGGGCACGCTTGCCGAAGATCTCGTAGCGCCAGCCATGCATCGCCGGGATGTCGTCTGACGTCTCGCCGCGAGCGATCCGGTCAATGTCAGCCGCATTGGCGATCAATCTGGGGACCACATTATTCTCATCCGAGACATGCTTCAGCAGGACTTTCAGCAGCTCAGGCGCGCCTGCCGGAATCTGCGCATTGTGCTGTCTCGGCTCCAGTTCCGGCGCGAATTTTTCCGGCGAATCCAGCGCTTCGCGCACTGCGTCGATCAGGCCCTGACCGTGCTTGGACCGGATGAAGCCATTCGGCACAGCCCGTAACTGGTTGTATTCATTCTCGGTTTTCGGCTTCTGGCTGGCGATTTCCTGAATTGCATCATCCTTCAGGATACGCCGGCGCGGCTTGTCGAGCTCCTGCGCCAGCCGTTCGCGCCATGCCGCCACAGCGACCACCACCGCGGCATAATCCCGCTTGGGCGTGCGCAGCTTCAGGCGCTGCCAGGCATTGGCCGGATCGGTGTCGTATTTTGCAGGATCTTCAAGGTCCGCCATCTCTTCGCGGACCCAGGCCATCCGTCCGCTCGATTCGAGCTTGTCCCGCATGATGATGTAGGCGTCACGCAAGTGCGTGACATCGCCGAGGGCGTAGACCAGCTGTTTCTGCGACAGGGGGCGGCGCATCCAGTCGGTAAACTGGCTGGATTTGTCGATCTGGCGGCGCAACACGCGCTGGACCAGGTTGTCGTAGGAGATCGAGTCGCCATAGCCGAGGGCCATCGCCGCGACCTGGGTGTCGAACACCGGGCCCGGTGGATGACCGATGAGTCGGTTGAAGATTTCGATGTCCTGACGGGCCGCATGGAACACCTTTACCCGGTTATCCGCTGCGATCAGCTGCAGGAACGGGCCGATATCGAGGTCTTCGGCCAGCGGGTCGATCAGGCCCTCGACGCCGGGGGCTGAGGCCTGGACAAGGCAAAGCTCCGGCCAATAGGTCGTTTCCCTGTGAAATTCGGTGTCGACGCAGATAAAATCGCTCTCGGCCAGTTTGCCGCACAAATCTTCCAGCGCCGACTGCTCAGTAATGGGAGTCAGGGTGTTGTCAGTCATCGCGCGCTTGCGTATCGCATCGCCAGAACAAATGCGAGAGGCGATTGCCTGTCGTTCATGTATTCAATTGAGCTGATTTTCCGGAGACTGATCCGATGCACGCCTATCGCACCCACACCTGCGGGGAACTTCGCAAGGCCCATGTGGGCGAAACTGTCAAACTGTCCGGCTGGCTGCACCGCCGCCGCGACCATGGCGGGGTCATGTTTATCGACCTGCGCGACCATTATGGCCTGACCCAGATCGTCTTCAATCCGGGCTCGCCCGGCTTCCCGGTGGTTGAACGCCTGCGCGCCGAGAGCGTGATCACGCTTGAGGGCAAGGTCGTCGCCCGAGACGACAGCCTCGTGAACCCGAACCTCGCCACCGGTGAGATCGAAGTCGTGGCGGGGGCTGTCTCCGTCCAGTCCGAGGCGGCCGAGCTGCCGCTGCCGGTGTTCGGTGAGCCGGAATACCCGGAAGACATCCGCCTGAAGCACCGCTATCTCGACCTTCGCCGCGAGACGCTGCACAAGAACATGATCCTGCGCAGCCAGGTCATCGCCAGCCTTCGCCGCCGGATGATCGAGCAGGGCTTCACCGAATACCAGACGCCGATCCTGACCGCTTCCAGCCCGGAGGGCGCGCGCGACTTCCTCGTGCCGTCGCGGATCCATCCCGGCGAGTTTTACGCCCTTCCGCAAGCGCCGCAGCAGTTCAAGCAGCTGCTGATGGTCTCTGGCTTCGACCGCTATTTCCAGATCGCACCCTGTTTCCGCGATGAGGATGCCCGCGCCGACCGCTCTCCGGGCGAGTTCTACCAGCTCGATATCGAGATGAGCTTCGTAACGCAGGATGACGTGTTCGGCGCCATCGAGCCCGTCATGCGCGGCGTCTTTGAAGAGTTTGCGGACTGGGAAGGCAAGGGCCGTTCTGTGCCGGCCGAGCCGTTCCCGCATATCCCGTATGCCGAAGCCATGCTGAAGTACGGCTCCGACAAGCCGGACCTGCGCATCCCGATTGTCTGTGCCGACGTCTCCGACATCGTGACTCGCGAGGACGTGACCCTTGGCGTGTTCAAGAAGATCGTCGACGGCGGCGGAATCGTCCGCGCTATTCCGGCGCCGAACACGGCTGAACAGCCCCGCAGCTTCTTCGACAAGATGGATGCATGGGCGAAGAAGGAAATGCAGGCGCCGGGCCTTGGCTACATGCGATTCTCGGATGAGGGCGGCGAGCTGACCGCATCCGGGCCGATCGCCAAATTCTTCGAGCCGGCAGCCTTGGCCGCGCTCGCCGAACGCGCTGGCATCAAGTCAGGTGACGCGTTGTTCTTCGCCGCCGGCAAGAAGTCCGATGCCGAGAAGCTGCAGGGCGCCGCACGCGCCCGAATCGGCGAGGAACTCGGCATTGTGGAGCCAGGCGTCTTCCGTTTCTGCTGGATCGTCGACTTCCCGATGTACGAGTGGGACGAGGACAACAAGAAGGTGGACTTCAGCCACAACCCGTTCTCGATGCCTCAGGGCGGCATGGACGCGCTGACCGGGGCGGACACGACGGAAAAACAGCTCGGCCTCAAGGCATTCCAGTACGACATTGTCTGTAACGGCGTGGAATTGTCATCCGGCGCGATCCGGAACCATCGTCCGGACGTGATGCTCAAAGCATTCGAGCTTGCCGGCTATGGCCCGGAAGTGGTGGAAGCCAAGTTCGGCGGCATGCTCAATGCTTTCCGGTTTGGCGCGCCGCCGCACGGCGGGATCGCCCCCGGTGTGGACCGCATTGTCATGCTGCTGGCCGACGCATCCAATATCCGCGACGTGACGCTGTTCCCGATGAACCAGCAGGCGCGCGACCTGATGATGGGCGCGCCGAGCCCGGTGGATGAGCGGCAGCTGAAAGAGCTGAACATCCGCCTCGCGCCTCAGGTCAAAGCCTGAAACTGAAAGCCCGCCTGTGAAGAACTGGCGGGCTTTTCAATTTCGGTCGAATTCCGGTCTAGTTACAGTCCGGCAGCTTCATGCCGGCAGGAAGCAATGTCAGCGGCGTCGCGCAGGCGCCTTCGAAATCCGCCGCTTTCCAGCCTTCCAGTCCGGTCAGGTCCGCATCGATAAAGCGGACATCCGCGAAAGAGGCTCCGGTCGCATCGGCACCATCGAGGCGCGTCCGTGAAAGGTTCGCGCCGTTGAAAATTGAAGCGAGCAGGGTGGCTCCTGAAAGGTCTGCACCGGTCAGATTGGCACCGGACATATCAACGCCTTCAAGAATGGTGGATTGCAGGTTCGCTCCGGCGAAGTTTGCACCGACCAGCATGGCGCCCTGAAGGTTGGCGCCGACCAGTACGCTTTGCTTGAACTCTGCCCCCGACGCCTGAATTGCCTGCAGGCGCGCATTTGAGAGCATGGAGCCGGAGAGTTTCGCTGTCGTCAGGATCGCGCCGCGCATATCTGCGCCATTCGCCTGGATGCCTTCGAAATTGGTGTTTGCAGCCTGAACACCGCGCATGAACGCGAATTCCAGGTTTGCCAGTTCGTAGTTGGCGCCGGTGAGCGTCCACCCCGTCAGGTTTTTGCCTGCGAGGTTGCAGCCACCGCACGATCCGACATAGCCCGGCGCCCAGGACACGGTCTGGCTGGGCTGCGGCTTTTCCTGCGCAGCAGAACCGAGCGCGAAAATCGCGGCAGCGCTAACCATGCTGAACAATGGCCGTATCATGGCACTTGGGATAGCGCGTTGTTTTGCCGAGCTAAACTGAACATGCTGTAACCACTGTCGGGAGGCAGCATGTGTTGCAGTTTTACCATGAAAGGCGCTACCTGCAGACAGGAATACGGAGTCCGGCCGGCAGTTCGGTAGTTCCGTCGCCGCAGGCAGTGTCGAGCTGGCGCTGTGTCAGGCCCCTGGCCGTGGCGAGTTCGGCGCCGCCAAGGTTGGCGCCAGCCAGTTTTGCGCCGGACAGATTCGCCCCGCCGAAATAGGCTCCCACAAGGGATGCGCTCGTCAGGTCAGCGTTTGAAAGGTCAGCGCCGGTCAGGCGGGCGCCAAACAGGTTAGCGACAGACAGATTAGCGCCGGACAAATCCGCACCATTCATGGTGGCCAAGGACAGATCGGCCTGGCGTAGGCGCGAACCGGACACGTTGATGCCCGGCAGGTCCATATAGGAAAGGTCAGCCTGGAAGAGGTTACAGCTGCGGCAATCCTTGCCCTCCTGGACCCGGGCGATCTCGCCGGCATCCTGGGCGGAAGCGGGGAGAATCGCGGCGCCAGCGAAGAGCAGGGCGGCAAAAGCGTGTTTCATCATGGCACAAGCGGTCCGGTTTCTGGGCATTCCCTGACCGTGACAGCGCAAGGCCTGCGCCAAACTTCGCCGGGTAAGCGATTCCGGCGCTAGTTCAGCCGGCGGCTTTCATCGCCGCAGGTATCGCATTCGATGTCGCCGCTCTCGCTGATCTCGAAAAGCGTGAAGCTGCCGCAGACAGGGCAGGCGTCGGACAGGTATTCGGGCGCTTCCAGAGATGCGTCGTCTTCCAGTTCGGCTGCCGCTTCGGCTTCTTCCTCTGCGAGCTTTTCAGCGCGGCGCTTGTCGAGGATGACGATATTGTCGGGCAGCTGACCGCGTGAGAAGCCGCGGGAGATGATCTGGGCTGCTTCCTCGGTGAAGGGCGCAGGCTCTCGGGTGCCGTCGGCGGCCCCGCGGCCAAGACCGTCATGTGTTACATCGACTTCCGCAAGATCGTCCCGGCCGAGATAGGACACTGCCAGTTCGCGGAAGATGTAGTCGAGGATCGAGGTGGCGCGTGTGATGCGGTCGTTTCCGGTCACGGCGCCGGCAGGTTCGAAACGCGTAAACACAAAGGCATCCACGAATTCTTCGAGCGGGACGCCGTATTGCAGGCCGATGGAGATGCCGATGGCAAAATTGTTCATCAGGCTCCGGAAGGCAGCGCCCTCCTTGTGCATGTCGATGAAGATTTCGCCGAGTGAGCCGTCTTCGAATTCACCAGTGTGCAGGTAAACCTTGTGGCCGCCCACAGTGGCCTTCTGGATGTAGCCTTTACGGCGGTCAGGCAGCCGGCTGCGGCGCGTCTGGCCGGCTTCCCCGGAAGATTGCGTTGCAGCAAGCGGTGCTTCCGCTTCCTCCGCGATTTCTTCGGCGAGGGCGAGAATATGCTCCATGCGGGCCTGGATGTCTTCGCCGGCCGGGGCGCGATGGCCCACAAGCTGGACACCGAGCCCCGCTTCCAGTGCGGCCTCAGCAACGTCGAGGCCTGCCCGGCCACCGACGGTCACAATGACGTTGCCACCGAGCGCTTTCGAACAGGCGGCTGCAAAGGCAATCTCGTCTTCCGGAGAAGCGGCGAGGTTCAGGCCGCAATCCGCTGCGATCTGTGCGGCGATGTCGTCGCCGTCGTGCTCGAGGGCGGCTTCCGCAGCCTGGATGTCCTTGCGTGAGAAGCCCGCAGCGGACAGGAGGCCCCGGCCGTCAGCATCGAAACCTTCAGGCGGCAGGCGCAGGTCATTCGATATGATCTCATCTCCGAGCACCCAGCGCGAGAAGGCCGCGTTGAGCGGCAGACCTTCGCCGAGGGCGTGGGAGACCCGGTCCAGCGCCTCATCGCTGAAGCCGCGGTCGCGCAGCCGGTCGAGACCTATGGCCCGGTCGAGCCCGGAGCTTCCGGCAGCAGCGATGCGTTCGAGCGCTTCCGGCAAACGTTCGGGCGCGCGGCTGGCAATTCCAAGCCGGGCTGCGCGCGACAATGTGGGGGCAGCATCACCATAAGCGAGGACACCTGCCATGGGCTCTGCGCCCATGCTCTCGCATTCGGGCAGGTAGGCGCCGAGATCAGCAACCGGAAGCACCCACACCTCACAGGCCCGGCGTCCTGACACTTTTCGTGCTTCAAGATTGAGCGCTTTGGCGTGGGCTGCCGACAGAGCCGCGCCGGTCGCGCCTGTCTTCGCCAGGGCACACAGCGCAGCGCCTGCTGACTGGCCTTCAGGCGATGCGTAATCGTGGCCGAGCGCCAGTACGGCAGCGGCCAGGCCCGCGATAATGATGGTGCCTCCATTCGGCATCGACCGAGCCGCCGCTTCGAGCACGTCGAGGAGAAGGTCGGCCTCCACGCCGGCCGGGCCAACCGCGAGCGCAATATCGACTATCCGGGCCGATGTTTGAGCCGAAGGCATGTCCTGTGCGGAAACAACCACTTCCGCGCCTTCCATCAGCGTCTCAAGCAGGAGGTTTTCGAGGACGGGGTCAAATGCGGCTGGCTGGAACACGCACGGCGCGGGCGCGGGTGTGTTGACGGCCGCGGCACGCAGGGCGTCGGCCGTGCGCACGAATCCACCCGGCTGGCGCAGTGCCTCTTCGACAAGATCCTGGGGCAGGCCCGCCGCAAGGGCTTCGGCGATGTCTGCGTTTCGCGGGGCCTCGCCGAGGCGTTCCAGCATTTCTGCGGTGGCCAGCTGTGAGACGCTGAGCAGGGA
This sequence comes from Hyphomonas sp., assembly GCF_041398385.1. GTDB lineage: Bacteria > Pseudomonadota > Alphaproteobacteria > Caulobacterales > Hyphomonadaceae > Hyphomonas. The sequence continues at coordinate 95,450 of NZ_JAWKUW010000004.1, read as the reverse complement.
CGCGGCGGAACATGCTGCGGCACTCGCCTTCAGGGTTTCCGGCGTCATCGGCTTCAGCCTGCGTCCACAGGCGCGGAAGACTTCGGCAAGATCCGTTTCCGCCGAAATAAGGCCATCCGATTCCGCAGCGCGAAGGATCTCGGCAGCTTGTGTCGCGTCCATGAGCAGGTCTCCCGGCGAATCACCACGCCAAGCGTGGCGCCTGGCAAGCCGAGGGGCAACCTTTCCACAGCCGGAATCGCCCGCCTGCACACAGGTTTCTGCGGTGCATTGCCTGCGGTGGCGCTATGGATTAGTTGCCCCGTAGCCGCCATATTGCGGCCACCAAGACGAGGCAGGACGAGCACCAAGATGCTGAAGCAGATTTTCACCTGGTGGAGCGGGGTCACGGTCGGCGCCGCTTTCGATATCAAGCGGCGCTCGACCTATGTCGGGACGGATGAATACGGCAACCGTTATTTCGAGGAGCGCAAGCCCTCCATCGAAGGCCGTCGGCGGCGCTATGTGATGTACAAAGGCCTCGCAGAGCCGTCGAAAGTGCCTGCCGACTGGCATGGCTGGCTGCACCACACGGTCGATGAGCCGCCGACCAAATCGCCGCTGACCCGGCGCGAGTGGGAAATCGACCACAAACCCAACATGACCGGTACGCCGTGGGCGACAAAGCCTAAGGGCAGCCTTTCCGAAGGTGGAAAGCGTCAGAAAGCGACCGGGGATTACGAGGCATGGTCTCCGGATGCGTGAGTCGCTGTTTGAAACGCTGGTAGGGGCCGCCGTCGTTGCGGTCGCCGTCGCTTTTGCCTGGTTCGCCATGGCGCGAGGCGGGGATTCTGGCGCGGGCCCGGATCAATATGAGCTGATCGCGCGCTTCAACAACATTTCCGGTATTGAACGCGGATCGGATGTTCGGATTGCGGGCGTCAAGGCCGGGGTGGTCAAGTCAGTGATCGGTGATCCGCAGCGGTTCGAAGCCGTGCTGACGCTCAGCCTCGACAAAAAGTGGGCGCTTCCCGACGACACAGATGCCCGTATTTCGACAGATGGCCTTCTAGGCGGCGCATATGTCTCGATCGAGCCAGGTGGCAGCATGGACAACATCGCTCAGGACGGGACCGGCGAAATCCAGTTTACGCGCGGATCGGTCGACCTGCTGACGTTGTTTGCGTCTTTTGCTTCGGGCAGCAGCTCCGACACATCACCCGCACCACAACAACAGCCAGTCGAACCGACAGACGACGCATACCCGCTGGAGGATTATGAATGACCCTGCGCGCGCTGGTTTCCGTTGTTGTCCTTGTTGGTCTTGCGGGTGCCGCACATGGGGCGACATTCGCGGAGAAGGACCAGGCAACCCTTCGCGCGCTGGACAAGATTACGGGCCGCTCAACAGACATTGATGTAAAAGTCGGAGAACCGGTTGTTTTCGGCTCTCTCAAAGTCGAGCTGAAGGCTTGCTACCAGACCCCCCCGGAAGAGGCGCCGGAAAGCGCCGCCTTTCTGAAGATTTTTTCGACCCAGCCGGTGGCCGTTGTCACCATGGACGAAGCCGTCGATGCCAATGACGTCGAAACGGTTAGCGACGAGAATCCTGAGCTCTTCTCAGGCTGGATGTACGCTTCGTCGCCGGGCCTCAGCGCGCTTGAGCACCCGGTCTATGATATCTGGGTGATCCGCTGCACCGCGCCGGATCCGGTGAAGTTGCCGAACACGTCGCGGCCCCCTCTCGCGGGTGACGATGCCGCGGTCGAAGAAGTCCCTCCAGGTATCGACATTGTCGAAGAGCCTCCGGGCGGCCTCGATCCGCAATAAAAATCCGCTTCCTTCGACAGGGCGATCGCGAGCCTGCGCTTAAACTCCGCACGCGGAATTTCTATCAGCCCGAATTGTTCCAGGTGCGGATTGTGGAATTGCGCGTCGAGCAATACGAATCCACCGTCAAGAAGCCGTGCGACCAAATGGACGAGTGCGATTTTCGACGCATCGGTCGCGCGTGAGAACATGCTTTCGCCGAAGAAGGCCCCGCCAAGCGCCACGCCGTATAAGCCGCCAACAAGCTCATTGCCGTCCCAGCACTCCACCGAATGGGCGTGACCTTCCCTGAACAAGGCGCTGTAGAGATTCAGGATTGTTGAATTGATCCATGTCGACTGGCGCCCCTCGGCGCTTTCGGCACACATCTCCATCACCCGGGTGAAGGCCGTATCGACAGATACGCGGTAGGGTTCCTGCCTCACGCGGCGTTGCAGGCGTTTCGGGATGTGGAAGCCATCAAGCGGCAGGATGCCTCGCTGGTCCGGATCGACCAGAAACAGGTTTGGGTCATCACGGGCATCGCCCATGGGAAACACCCCACGGCGATAGCAGGCGAGCAAATCAGCTGTACCGAACCGGGCCGACATGCAGTCTATATGGGCGGCCGCTGCTGCAGATGTCTACCATGCGCTGGCGTGGCTCAGGATTTTTCCTGCGATTCCGCAGCTTCGGCTTCCTTGGCGTCGGCAAGGAACTTTTCGAGCCAATGGATATTGTAGTCGCCATTCTTGACGTCTTCATTCTCGACCAGCCGCTGGTGAAGGGGCAGGGTCGTGTGTACGCCACCGACAACCATTTCGGCGAGGGCCCGTCGCAGGCGCATCAGGCATTCGCGGCGCGAGCGTCCGTGTACGATCAGCTTGCCAATAAGGGAGTCGTAGTGCGGCGGAATGCGGTAGCCGGCATAGGCGGCACTATCGAGCCGCACGTCCGGGCCGCCTGGTGCGTGGAAGTCCGTGATCAGACCCGGCGAGGGGATGAAGGTTTCGGGATGCTCGGCATTGATGCGGCACTCGATGGCATGACCAACGAGCAAAACGTCTTCCTGATGGAATGACAGCTTCTTGCCTTCGGCAATGCGGATCTGTTCGCGTACCAGGTCGATGCCAGTGATCATCTCAGTCACGGGATGCTCGACCTGAAGACGGGTGTTCATTTCGATGAAATAGAAGCGGCCGTCCTCGTAGAGGAACTCGATCGTTCCTGCGCCGCGATAGCCGAGCTTCTCGATCGCCTTGGCGCAGATCGATCCGATTTCTTCGCGCTGGACCTGGTTGAGGGCGGGCGAAGGAGCCTCTTCAAAGACTTTCTGGTTACGGCGCTGGAGCGAGCAGTCGCGCTCCCAAAGGTGCGCAACATTGCCGTGCTGGTCAGCGATCACCTGGACTTCGATGTGGCGCGGCCCCTGGAGGTATTTTTCAAGGTAAACCGCATCATCGCCGAACGCCGCCTTGGCTTCTGTCTTCGCGGTGCGGACGGCATTTTCCAGATCGGCTTCGGTCTTCGCGAGCTTCATGCCGCGTCCACCGCCGCCAGCCGACGCCTTCACGAGGACCGGGAAGCCGATCTTCTTGGCCGCCTTCTTGGCGTCAGCGATGCTGGTGATGGCGCCGTCGGAACCGGGGACGCAGGGCACGCCAGCTTCGATCATGGCCTGCTTGGCAGCAATCTTGTCGCCCATGATGCGGATATGGTCAGCCGTAGGTCCGATAAAGGCGAGGCCATGGGCTTCGACCATTTCGGCAAACTGTGCATTCTCGGACAGGAAGCCATAGCCCGGATGGATCGCATCAGCATTGGTGATTTCTGCTGCCGCGAGGATCTGGGACTTTTTCAGATAGCTCTGAGATGACGGTGCGGGCCCGATACAGACGCTTTCGTCCGCAAGGCGCACGGCCATGGCGTCGCGGTCGGCTTCGGAATGGACCACAACAGTGGACAGGCCCATTTCCTTGCAGGCGCGGTGAATACGCAGTGCGATCTCGCCGCGATTGGCGATCAGCACCTTCTGGATGGTTCTTTGCTCGGCCATGCTATTCGATCAGGATGAGCGGTTCGCCATATTCAACGGGCTGGGAGTCGGTGACGTAGATCGCCCTGACTGTGCCGGCCCTGTCAGCTTCGACGGGATTAAACGTCTTCATGGCTTCGACGAGCAGGAGCGTGTCGCCCTTTTTCACCTTGTCGCCAACAGCGACAAAGGCTTTGGCGCCAGGTTCCGGCGAAAGGTAAGCGGTGCCGACCATCGGCGACTTGATGGCGTTGTCAGGTACTTCGGCGCTGGCCGCGGGTGCCGCAGAGGCAGGGGCAGCAGCAGCCGGCGGAGCCGCCGCAACAGGCGCCATCGGAGCGGCCATGGCAGCCTGCACAACCGTCGCGGTCGGCTTGCTGACGCGGATCCTCAGGCCATCATGTTCGACTTCGAGTTCGCCAAGGTCAGCTTCCCGCAGGATCGCGGCGAGTTCCCGGACCAGTCCGGTGTCCAACTTGCTTTTTGTACTGCTCATGGAATCTCTCGTCCCTTATTTTCCTGACAACGCCTTGGCGGCCATTAAGGCAAGCTCATAACCATAGGCGCCAAGGCCCGCAATCGAAGCCTTCACTGCAGGGCTGACATAATTCACCTGACGGAAGGCCTCGCGGGCCGCGGGATTTGACAGGTGGACTTCTATGACGGGCACCTTGCACGCCCTGAGAGCGTCGTACAGGGCAACCGATGTGTGGGTATAGGCACCGGCATTCAGGATAACGGCAGATGCTTCGCGGGCCGCTTCCTGTATCCAGGACACCAACTCGCCCTCAAAATTGGTCTGCCGGGCCTCGACCGGGATGTCGCCCGCAAGCTCTTTAAGCCGGTTGTGGATGTCTTCCAGGGTTTCCCTTCCGTAAATCTCCGGCTCGCGCGTTCCGAGCAGGTTGAGGTTCGGGCCCCCGAGGACATATATCGGCTTCGACATGGGCTGTTGTCTTGCGCTGTAACGCAGGGCAAGGCAAGGGGCGGCGAGCGCACGGAGGCGCGGGGCATGAAAATCACCCTGAACGGTGAAGCAGCTGATATAGAACCGGGCATGACGGTCGCCATGCTCGTTGCCCGGATTGCGGACAACACCGGCCGGGATGTGCGCGGGGTCGCCGTAGAACGCAACCGCGAGATCGTACCAAAGTCCGAACATGCGGCGACCGTCCTTGAGGATGGCGACCAACTTGAAATCGTCCAGTTCGTTGGCGGGGGCTGATCCCCGGGGCTGGACGCAGACTACAGGAAGACAGATTTGAACGACCTACTCATCATCGCCGGCAAGTCCTACAGCTCCCGCCTGATCGTCGGGACCGGGAAGTATGCTTCTTACCAGCAGAATGCCGACGCCGCCCGGGCGGCCGGCGCCGAGATCGTCACCGTGGCCCTGCGCCGCGTCAATCTCAGCGATCCGAACCAGGAACGGCTGACTGATTTCGTGAAGCCCGATGAGTTCACCTATCTGCCGAACACGGCCGGATGCTACACGGCAGACGAGGCGGTCAGGACGCTGCGGCTTGCGCGCGAAGCCGGCGGATGGAATCTCGTCAAACTGGAAGTCCTGGCGGACCAGAAGACCCTGTATCCGAACATGCCGGAAACGCTCGCGGCTGCCAAAGCGCTGATCGCGGACGGGTTCGAAGTGATGGTCTATTGCTCCGACGATCCGGTCTACGCGAAAATGCTGGAAGAGGCTGGCTGCTGCGCGATCATGCCGCTCGGGTCACTGATCGGCTCGGGCCTCGGCATCATGAACCCGGTCAATATCAGGCTGATTATCGAGCAGAGCCGTGTGCCGGTGATTGTGGATGCCGGCGTCGGAACCGCATCGGATGCTGCGATTGCCATGGAACTTGGCTGCGATGGCGTGTTGATGAACACGGCGATTGCTGCTGCCAAGGATCCCATCCGGATGGCGATGGCGATGAAGCATGCCGTCATCGCAGGCCGGCAGGCCTACCTTGCCGGACGGATGCCCAAGAAGATGTACGCAGACCCGAGCTCACCGCTCGCGGGCCTCATCTGATTGCGAGCAGGACGAAATTCAATAGCATCGCAGCGGTAAATCCGCAGACGCTGATGAGCGTGGTGGATAACGTCCATGTGCGGATCGTTTCGCCCGGCGTCAGGCCAAAGATACGGCCGACGAGCCAGAAGCCGCTGTCGTTGACGTGGCTGGCCGTCGTGGCGCCGGCAGCTACGGCAACGGTGATAAGTCCGAGTTGAGGGGCTGAGACATCCGCGCCGGCAATGATTGGCGTAATAAGGCCGCCTGTCGTAATCATTGCGACAGTTGCGCTGCCCTGAGCGAGCCTCAGGAGGACGGCAAGAACGTAGCCGGCGACAAGCGGCCCAAAGCCAATCGCGAGGGCGGACTCGGCCATCTGTGCGCCCGCTCCGGTATCGACCAGCACTTGCTTGAAGGCTCCACCCGCGCCGGTCACAAGGATAACGGCACCCGTCGGCTCGAAGGCGCGTTTGAGCGCTTTGGTCATGGCATGTTGAGCCGCTTCAGTGCGGGGCGTCAGGAAGAGCCAGGTTGCACCACAGCCGATCAGAAGGGCGCTGAACGGGTGGCCGACAGCTGACAGGATGTATTTCAGCATGCCGTCTCCAGCGCTTTTGCTGAGCGTTCCCAGTAGGATCAGCACAAGCGGAAGCAGAATGAGGCCGGCTGCGAGACCGGGGCGCGCCGGTGCGTCCGTGCCGTCGGGTGGCGGTGTTTCCTGCACGAAAGTCGGATGTCCAGCAGGCAAGCGACCGGTTCGCTGAAGGAAGGTCGTCAGGACCGGTCCGGCAACGGAAATCGCGAACAGGCCGCAAATAGCTCCGAACAGAATGACCCAGCCGAGGTCTGCGCCGATCAGCTCTGCAATTGCGATTGGTCCCGGCGTTGGCGGCAGGAACGCGTGCCCGACAGCAAGGCCCGCTGCGAGGGGCAATCCGAGCGCCAGGACCGGCCAGGCTTTTCGGTGCGCCATCGCGAAAATCAGTGGCGCAAGAATGATGAGGGCGACATCGAAGAAGACAGGCGTTGACGCCAGCACTCCCAGGCCCGCCATCTGCCATCGCGCGGCGCCAAGCCCCGCTGAACGGGTCAGCCAGCCGGCTAGCGACTCCAGAGCTCCCGACGCATTCAGGATCGCCCCGAACAAGGCGCCAAGACCGATAACCGTAGCAATGAAGCCTAGTGTTCCGCCCATGCCTTTGGTGATGGTGCTGAAAGAGCTGTCAGGCGAGAGACCTGCAGCGAGGGCGCTGAACAGGCTGACCAGAAGCAGGGCCGCAAAGGCATTCATCCGGACCCGGAGGATTAGGAACAGGAGTGCAGCTATACCAGCCGCGGCTGCCATCAACGGCCGGTATTCGGCGAAGACCTCGCTCATGCCCACTGGCATCCGCGCGTGCGGGTCTGCACGCGCATCAGCGTGTCGTGCGCGGTCATATAGAGCGCCCGTCCGTCAGCGCCGCCGAAGCAGCAATTGGCCGTGCCTTTGCCGGTGTTGATCCGGCCGAGCGCTTTTCCGTCCGGGGTCAGGATGAACACGCCGCCGGGGCCGGTCTGGAAGATGTGCCCGGTTTCAGAAACAGCGAGTCCATCGGGCAGGCCGGGGCCGTCGCTCATATAAGGTGAGAAATCGAACAGGACGTGAGCGTTTCCGCCATCGGTATCACAGGCGCGCAAAATTGGTTGTTCGGGATCGGATTGGGCGACGTAAACCACCGATTCATCAGGTGACAAGGCGACGCCATTGGGGAAGCTCATGTCCGACAGAGTGCGCTGAACGGTGCCATCGGGTGCCAGGAAATAGACGCCGTTTGCATTCTGCTCCTTCAGGGGCGAGTCATTCATGCCCTCGAGGCCGTAGGGTGGGTCGGTGAAGTATATTCCACCCTTTTCCGTCTCGATGAGGTCGTTGGGGCTGTTGAACCTGTGCCCGTTGAAAGTGTCCGCGAGCGGCACGCGCACCTTCGTGTCAATATCCATGGCCTGGATGGCGCGGCGCCCATGATTGGCGATCAGGAGGCGCCCGTCTTTCGCGATCCAGAGGCCGTTGGCGCCCGGTTCGCGGAACCCTGAAGTGTCTTCTGCAGGGGCTCCGGACGGACGGAGAAATACGGCGGCCCCATCGGCTTCGCTCCACCGCCAGGCCGTATTTTGTGGAACGTCGGTAAAATAGAGGCAGCTTCGCTTGCGGTCCCACACCGGCCCTTCGCTCCATGTATATCCGGAGGCGAGCGCTTCTATTGTAATGTCAGCGTCGATCAGATCACGGATGGATTTGTCAAATACTTCGATTTTCGGACCTGGCGCAGGCTTTGCCGCTGCCGTCGCGCATCCGGCAAGCGCGGCTGTTGCGCTTGCTGAAATCAGGAACTGCCTGCGATCGAAGCTCATTGGACATCCACCTTTGTTTCGAGGGCTGCAGCGGGGGCATTGCTGTGACCAGTATCTGTAACGCGGACCGAAGTGCGGGCTCGGATATCAGCAGAGGAGCCGCCGACCATGAATTCGAGATCGCCGGCTTCGATGGCCCAATCATTCCCGCTGCGCCAGATGGCTGCCTGCGCAGGCGAGACCGTGAACGAGACTGTCCGTGTTTCACCGGGCTCCAGCGAGAGGCGCTTGAAGCCTCGCAGCTCGATTCTCGGTCGTGCCACGCTCGCCACCGGATCGCGCATGTAAAGCTGGACGACTTCATCAGCCTGCAGGCTTCCGGAATTGGTAACTTTGACGGAGAGGGTGACCGTACCATTCGCGCCGACTTCGGCGGCACCGGCAGTGAAACTGTCATAGGTGAAGTCAGAGTATGACAGTCCGTATCCAAATGGGTAGAGCGGGTCGATGCCGAGGTCGTGATAGCGGTTGGAATCCTTTGTGATGTCCGGGTCCGCGGGTCGACCGCTCGGATACTCGGAATAAGTGAACGGGACTGCACCGGTCCGGCGCGGGAAGTCTGCAGGAAGGCGTCCTGCAGGCGAGACCTTGCCCCAGAGAACATCCGCCAGCGCATTGCCGGCTTCGACGCCCATCATCCAGGTATTGAGCACTGCATTAGCGCGGCCTGCTATCGTTTCAATAGCGACGGGCCGCCCCGTTACAAGGATGACGGTCACCGGCTTGCCGGTTGAGAAAACTGCATTGGCGAGCGCTTGCTGGCTCGCGGGCAACGACAGATCGGACCGGCTTCGCGCCTCTCCGGAGAGGTCGTAGTCCTCGCCGATGACGAGAAGCACCCTGTCGGCCGCGGTGGCGATATCGGCAGCAGCCTTGATGGCATCGGCATCATAGTCCGTCGGATGGCTTCCGGGCGCATAAGTGATGACCGTCCCTTCTGGCGCATGTGCCTGCAGGCCCTCCAGAATGGAGATGACATCCTCCTGGTCGCCCTGGGCGCGCCATGAGCCGAGTTGGGTCAATCTGTCTTCCGCCAGCGCACCAATAACCGCTATCGTTTGAGGTTCAGACGCAAGGGGAAGCGCTCCGCTATCGTTCTTCAGCAACACAATTGAGCGCGCGGCAATCCGGCGGGCTTCGGCGCGATTTTCCGGCGTAAGGAGGGACGCGGCCTCGCGCGCCGGATCATGATAGGCGAGGGGCGTGTCGAAGAGGCCGAGGCGTTCTTTGGTCGTCAGGATCCGCGCCACCGCTCCGTCCAGATCGTGCATCAGACAGGAGTCGGACGAGACCGCACGTTTCAGATCCCCTGACATCACGCCGCTCGTCATGTCCATATCGACGCCGGCGCGCAGGGCGAGAATTCCGGCTTCTTCGCGCGTAGCGGCGACGCCATGATTCATCAGTTCAGCAACCGCATTCCAGTCGGATACGATCATGCCATCGAAGCCCCATTGGTCCCGCAACAGGCCATCCACCAGCGTTTCATTGGCGGTGGTCGGGACGCCGCCAATGTCATTGAATGCCGTCATCATCGAGCCTGAACCGGCCTGCGTCGCCGCGTAGAAAGGCGGCATGTAGGTTTCCATGACGCTCCGCTCACTGACATCTGCAGATCCGTAGTCGCGACCGCCTGCCGGCGCACCGTAGACGCCAAAATGCTTGGTGGTGGCGAGGATTGTGTCAGGGGCAGAAAGGCTTGCGCCCTGATAGCCATGCACCTGCGCCTCAGCCATGCGGGCGCCCAGATAGGGGTCGACGCCAGCGCCTTCCACGATGCGACCCCAGCGGGGATCGCGCGCGATGTCGACCATCGGCGCAAATGTCCAGTGCAGGCCGGATGCGGTCGCCTCATCGGCAGCAATGCGCGCCGCGCTTTCCCAGTCAGCAGCATCCCACGTGGAAGCCATGGCAATCGGAACGGGAAAAATGGTGCGATAGCCGTGCACGACATCCATGGCGAAGAGCAGGGGAATTCCAAGACGGCTTTCTTCAACGGCGACCTGCTGGAGTGCGCCCAGCGCTTCGGCGCCGGCGACATGCAGGTAGGAACCAACTTCGCCACGCCGCACTTTGTCGAGTTCTTCCGGGGTCAATTTCGAATTCAGGGTTTTAGAACGTCCGCCGGCGGCTTGATTCAATTGGCCCAGTTTTTCATCGAGCGTCATGTCCGCGACCAGGGCCCGCACACGCGATGAAGCCGAAAGGAGGCTGGAAGAAGCGCCGCATGCAAGGGAAGGCTGCGTAAGCGGGATATCGGGGATGGCGTCCGGCGGTGTGGTGGCCACGCAGGCAACAAGCGTCAGACTCACAAGGGCCGATGCGCCGAAGCACACGCTGGGGGGTCGCGTCATCTTGTTTCCTCCCGGGTGGCGGTGTCTTCACCTGCACCTCGAGCTCAAGGTTGACGGAATAAACAACGTTGTCAATTTGATTTCGGCCAAAAACGAAACGGGCGGCCGAAGCCGCCCGTCTTATTCATGGCTGGCAGTCAGTCTCAGGCTTTCACCAGGCCGATTTCGCGCAGGCGTTCCATGAGATAGCCCTCTGCCGTAATCGCAGGTTCGGCTTTTCCGCCTTCCTTTACGCAGCCAGGCAGCGCTTCAATGAGGAAATCCTGATTGAAATGCAGGAAGAATGGCGTCGAAAAGCGCGGGAACTTCGCGCGCTCGGGCGAGGGGTTCACGACGCGATGCGTCGTGGAGGGCAGCACGCCGCCGGTTAGGCGCTGGAGCATGTCGCCGCAATTGATCACGAGAGAATCCGGCGGCGGGCTGATGGAGAGCCACTTGCCGGAGCGGTGCATGGCCTCAAGGCCCGCTTCTTCGGCACCGAGCAGGAGCGTGATGACATTGATGTCTTCATGCGCGCCAGCGCGAACCGATCCAGCGGGTGGCGGATTCATCTGCGGCGGATAATGCAGAAGACGAAGGATCGAGTTGCCCACATTCACCTTGTCTTCGAACCAGTCTTCATCGAGGTGAAGGTGCAGCGCAACAGCGCGGAGCAACTGCCGGCCGAACCCGTCCATTGCGTCATACATTGCATGGGTCGCGTGATCGAAGTCTGGAACTTCCGCAACCGCAGGTGTGTCCGCCATCGTCTTCCGATACGGCGAATCAGGATCAAGCTTGCGGCCTGTGTGCCAGAATTCTTTTTGGTCGGCCTCAGCCTTGCCTTTGGCATTCTCGACACCAAAGGCAGTGTAGCCGCGCTGGCCTCCGCCTTCGCGGCCGTCATATTTGAGCTTCGCAGCCTCCGGTAGCGCAAAGAATGCTTTGGTCGCAGCCAGATTGTCCTCAATCACCTGCGAGGTGATCGGATGCTGGGAAATCACGGCAAAGCCGGTTTCCCGGAAGGACCGGCCGAGGGCATCGGCGAAAGCCTGCTTGTCCTCAAACCAGAGCGGATAGGGAATGGGGGTAAAATAGTCGGTCATGGCGGCCTCTGTAGCCGGAAGGGCGGTGTCCGGAAAAAGTAATTACCACAGCCAGAGCCCCCTGACAGCGAAAAGGGGAGTTTGTGACGATCGCCGATCAGTTGCGCTGGCGCAGGTCGTAGTACAGCGAGAACTGGACCGGCAGTGCATTCCGGATGAACTGTTCCACAAACTGGTTCTGTTCGGAGATTTGCGTCCGGGGCACGTAAACGACATCAAACCGCCGCAGCGGCAACCAGGTCGCCAGTTCCGGATCCTTGATGCCATTTTTCAGGTCCAGGACGACCGTGCGGACTTCGCCGCCTGGCAGGCGCCGCATGAGAATCACATCCCTGGTTTTGGCGTCACGTGTAAAACCACCGGCCATGATGACGGCCTGCAGGGGATCGATCTGGCCCGGAAGGGTCTGCATGCCCGGATTGCGGACCTCGCCGCCGACAAAGATGGCCTGTGAGGCGAAATCCACCGGAACCACGTCGAGGTCCGGGTCTTTCAGTTCGCTGGCCAGCGCCGCACGCAGCGCCAGGGCAACTTCATCCGGGGTGCGAGCCGATGCGACGATGGGGTCAGCCAGAGGCATCCGCAGCCGGCCATCCGGCGCGATCTTCAGCTGGCGCGACAGTTCGGGCGCGCTGTGAACGACAACTTCCACCGTGTCCCCAGCAGCGAGCAAGTAGGAATCGTCCTGCGGAATGGCGGATTGCCAGCTTTCCGTTGGAAATTGCGCAGACGGCTTGGGCGCACTGCCGCACGCGCTCAGCGCTGCAATCAAAAAGGCCGTCGGTAAAAAGCGATGCATCGGAATCTGCCCTTGGGGCGCAACATATGACGCGCACACTTCCCGTTAATGCTTAAGGAAATATCAAATGCAGCACTACACATAGATTCCATAGGTCTAGAGCGGAGCGTATCAACGAATGTCTGCGAGTGAAGACTGGTCACGCGGACCTGTACGCCCGGATGCAACGGCATCCGGCCTGATATCGCGCCCGCGGATTGGCCTGGTGGACGTGTTGCTGCAGCTTTGGCGCTCAATCTGGCTTATGCTGCTGGTCTTCCTGCCCATTTTCCTCGCCGGGTTGTGGGTGGCTTTTTCAATGAAGGAAGAATTCACCGCCAGATCACGCCTGCTGGTTTCATTGGGGGACGAATACATCTTCCGGCCATCCGTCGGGCCTGAGTCGAATCCCGTTTCGCCAGACATGGACGCCCTCATCCAATCGGAACTTGAGATGCTGCGCAGCCCTGTTGTGGCCAGCGAAGCGCTTAGCCGGTTCGATCTTGAACGGGTTTTCCCGAAGCTGCTGGCGGCCTGTTATCACGAGTTTGAAGATATTGTCGGAACGGAGCAATTCGACTTTTCCTGCCGGCAGCTCGCCGTTCAGCAGCTTAATCAGAGTTTTTCGGCTGCCGCGGCACCCGAAATCCCGGTACTTACGTCCACGTTCACGCACGAAGAACCGGAAGTTGCGGCGGAAGTCCTGAATGCGATCATTGGCGCATACTTGAACTATCGTTCGTCAGTCTTTGCGGACAGCAATTCGAGCGGCCTTGCCCAGCAACGCGACCGGTTTGAAGCCAGCCTGAAACAGGCAGACGACCAGATCCGGCAATTTCTCGTCGACAACGGAATCGGCAATTTCGATTCTGAGCGTGATACGATCAAGCAGCTCTACCAATCGGCCAGCGGCGAACTCCTCTCGGTCGAATCCCGCATGCGGCTCGTTGATGGACAGTTGAAGACCTACGAACAGCAGATCCTGTCGATCGCTCCCGAACAGGACATGTATGTCGACGACACAAGCCAGCAGACCCTTGCGGACCTGCGGCTGGAACGAGAACAGAAACTCACGCGGTATACGGCCGATTCGCGGGTCATTCAGGAAATCGACAAACGGATTGCAGAAGTTGAGTCCTACTTCGCATCGAGAGATGGCCTGCAGGGCACCGTCCGCCGCGGCCCAAACCCGCTCTATCAGCAGATTGAGACATCGATAAAAACGCTTCAGGCTGAGGCGGCATCCCTCAGGGATCAGCAGGCTGAACTCAAGCGCCAGATCGCCGGATTTGAAACGAGGCAGCAGCGCCTGACCGATCTGGAGCCGCGCTATCAGGAGCTGATACGGGGCAGGGACATACTGGAACAGAACGTGAGAAGCTTTGCCGAGCGGGAAATGGAAGCGCGGGCGCGGTCTGAACTGGTCCAGCAGAGTTTCAACAACATCCGGGTTCTGGAGCCGGCCATCCCGCCGGTTAAAGGGCACAGTCTGAAACTGCCTGTGGCGATTCTTTCCCTTCTGGTCGCGGGATTTACGGCATTGATGGCGGGCCTTGCGCGGGCACTGACGCAGACGCGGTTTTCGACAGGCCGTTCGATCGAACGGACGCTCGGGATACCGGTTATCGCACAGGTCCGCCCGGTCTGACCGTCAGAATACTAAAAAGCATATTAACCATCAGCCTCTAGCACTGGTTCTATGCTCTTGCTGAGTCGTGGCGGAAATGCGTGATCTTCGACTGGACCTGACGAATCTGTGGCGCTCGGCCGCCCGCGTGACCTCCCCTCAAGGTGGGCGGCTTATCATGTTCGTTTCTGCGCGATCCGGGGAAGGATGCAGCAGCATTGCTGCATCCTTCGCATTGATGGCTGCGGCGAAATCCTCCCGGTCTGCATGGCTGATCGATCTCGATTTCCGAAGGAACCCGCTCTACCGCGCCTTTGAAGACGGGTTCTCCAAGAAAATTGGCGGACCCGGTCGAGCGTTTGACGCCTCGTTGAATGAGCCGCCAATTTATGCGCTTACGCCACCGCCTCCTGATGGCTCGGATGGGAACAAGCTCCTGACCGTACATCAGATTGAAGGCACGCGGCTGCTTGTCACGCGCTTTCGCAATGAGCGCCTCAGGCCGGCGCAAAAGGTCCAGCTGCGGACCCAGCCGCGGTGGTGGGCGGCCTTGCGTGCCTCCGCCGATTGGGGCGTGATCGACGCCCCGGCGCTTGAGCGTTCCGCGGCAGCGCTGGCTGTCGCTAGCCAGATGGATGGAGTTGTCCTGGTGGTTCGGGCGGACAAGACCAGCGTTTCGGATGTTGCCGCGATGCGACTTGAGGTCGAGGGTCACGGCGGCAAGGTGATCGGAGTCGTGATGAATCGCGTCCGGGCCGACGCAAGGTTCGCTGACCGGCTGATTGGATAGAGGCGCTGACACATGAATGAGCGATCCGGTGCCTCCGCCGATAGGCAAATGGACCGGATTTGGAAGGTCTGGGAATCCTCCATCGTCGTACTTTTCCTGGTAATGTTCAGCGAAGGGCTGGTGCAGCGCCTTATTTCTCCAAGCGAGACGCCTGACGGAAGCCTACTGCTTCGAGTGCTCTGGCTGCCGGCATATGCCTGGGCACTGATCATGTCCGCGGTGAACTGGCGCAACATGATCCGGATCGGCGCCAGGAATCCTTTTCTTCTTTTGCTCACCGGTCTGACGCTTGTGTCCGTGGTTTGGTCGATTGATCCAGGCGTCACCTTGAGACGCTCCGTTGCGCTTGTTTGCACGACACTGTTTGGCGTTTATCTGGCGGCGCGGTTCAGCTGGCCGGAAGTGCTCCGGCTGTTTGGCTGGGCGTGGCTGATTGTTGCTGGCGCCAACCTTGTGGTCAGTGGCGCTTTTCCGGGGATCGGGGTCGACCATGACCTTCATATTGGCGCATGGAAGGGCCTGTTTGTCGAAAAAAACGCCATGGGCGGCGCCTTCTCGCGCGCTTCTTTCCTTTTCATCGTCTTACTGGCTGCCGACAAGCGGTACCGAGCGCCATGGGTCGCCGGACTCGCGATTTCATTTTTGCTCATCCTGATGTCGACATCGAAAACAGCTCTTCTCGGCATGCTGATCGGCGTTGCCGCCCTGGTGGCGAGCATCTTTATCAAGCGCGGCGCCGGCCATGCCATCGGCCTGATCTGGGCAAGCGTCATTGTGGTTTTGGCGCTTGCGCTGGGGCTGGTCTTCGCTCCGGGCGTCCTGTTCGGACTGATCGGCCGGGATGCGTCCCTTACCGGACGAACTGACATCTGGGAGGCGCTTGCAACGTCGATCTCGCAAAGGCCATGGTTGGGATATGGCTATGGCGCGTTCTGGGGGCCGGATTCCATCCCGGCGCGTTGGGTGCGGATCGCGGTGCAATGGGAAGCGCCGACAGCGCACAATGGCTGGCTCGAAGTTCTGCTGGCGGTCGGCGGCATCGGGCTTGCCTGCCTCGTGCTGAATCTCGCGAATATCAGTATACGGGCGGCGCTTTCGCTTACCACGGGGTGGGGAGGTGTGTTTGCGGCGGGCTTTTTGCTCCAGTTCCTGCTCTTCAGCATGTCTGAAAGCATAGCCATCCAACAGAACTCGATCACCTGGCTGACATATGCGGTTGTTGCGGGGCGCCTGGCGATGGATTCTCATTTCCGGCACAATAGCCGGTTGGGCGCGGCGCCCCTATTGTCAGGTCGAAGCCCGGAGGCGCGCCGCGCCATAAAAGCGTAGCTCTTGCCACCAGAGGAGTTTTCCCGCGCCGCGTGCCGCGCGATCGAGATAGGTCGCGCGGTCTTCAGACCTGAAAAGCCACAGGGCTCCAAAAATCAATCCGTTCAAGACCATCTTGTAGAGGCCGACTGCCATCCAGAACGCGATCAGCAGATAATTTGGGGGCGATTGTTTCCGGGCCAGCGTTACCGGCCCCTGTCCATATGCAAGGGCGCGCTTCAGTGTATAGGACAGCGTGGCACGGTCTTCCGGCACATGTTCATACGCCCACGCGTCTGCGGCCCAGGCGAATTTCCCTCCGGTGCGCTTTACTTCCCGGAAGAGAATATCGTCCTCGCCGCCGACCTCATTCATCGATGAATCGAACAGCGGCCTGAATGTGGGCAGGAGGTCCAGGTCCAGCAGGGAATTGCCGCAGCCATAGGCGTAGTCCAGATAACCTGTCGCACGATCTTCCTTGCGCGCGAAGAAGCTGGAAAAGTATTCCCGGTGATGACGGGTGACGTTCGGCAGTTGGGTTTCGATCGGACCAAACGTCACTGCAGCGGGAAACAGTTTGTGAGCTGACAGAAGACCGGAGAGCCAGTTCGGCGTGGCGCTCTGGTCATCGTCCAGGAACGCGATCAGTCGCGCCGACGTGGAATCAATTGCCATATTTCGGGCATTTGCGACGCCGGGGCGGGGTTCGTGCGCATAGCTGAACTTGACGGTGTCCGGTGCTTCGCCTGCCAACTTGTCTGCGCAGGTTTTCGCCCCTCCGTCAGGATCGTTATCCACGATGAGTATTTCGAACGGTGGACAGGATTGCTGTGCAAAAGCGCTGCGAACAGCCTGCTCCAGACCGGCGTTTCTGCGGAAAGTCGGAATGATTACGGCAATGGGAATCGTCACGACCGGCGGCCCCGGATCGAGTCGAGAGCGTCTGACATTGTCAGCAAATCCGCACCGGCTGATTTTGCTTCTGCGACAAGGCGCTCGAGCGTCGCGGGTGATATACCAAACCCGGAATTCCCCTCACTGACGTCGTGGGTAAAGAGCACGACCCACGCGGGCTGTTTGCGCAGACCTCTTATTGCCGCCAGGGCTCGTTCAGA
The DNA here is from genome assembly GCF_041398385.1 of Hyphomonas sp. GTDB lineage: Bacteria > Pseudomonadota > Alphaproteobacteria > Caulobacterales > Hyphomonadaceae > Hyphomonas. Next base: position 78,165 of record NZ_JAWKUW010000004.1, on the reverse strand, counting down.
TCGCGCATCGGATCCATCGAGCTCATAGGCGCGCAGTTGCATAAGGTCCGCGCCGGCAACGTTCCGGCCTGACAGGATGCCTCGTACTGCATCGAATTGTGAGGAAAGCCGCTGCTTAAGTCCGACCGTCGTCTCACCGTAAGGATAAGCAAACTGGCGGATTTTGCCGTCAACGCCCATCGCCTTCAAATCCATGAGGCAGGCGCCGACATCTGCCAGAATGGCGCTCAACGGTGTTTGGGCACAGTCGATGTGAGACCGTGTATGTGCACCAATTTCGTGGCCATGCTCGGTCAGGCGGCGCACATCAACTTCGTCAAATAGCGCGCCGGTTTCATTCTGTGTCCCAGCCATCCCGCTACAGGCATAATAGGTGCCCTTGCCGCGCGCATCTTCCAGAATACGTGCCCCGACTTCTGCTGCGGACTTGGGGAAATCGTCGAACGTGAAGCTGACGATTGGCCGTTGTGGCGTTGCTTCCAGCGGAAGTGCCACGCGCCACTGAGTCAGGCGCCGCGTGACCTTTGCGACAGTCCCCCTGTCAGGGGAATAGGATGAAGGCGAAAGACTTGCCATTTCGATCAAAGATAATTCGCGTACATGCGCGCGCGGTAAAGCTTCAGTGCAAACAGGCGCACCGGAAGCGGCAGTTTCCTGTCCAGTGCAACGGAACGGCTGGCTCCGGCGAGCAAGGGCCAGTTTCTCACCAGTGCTGAAATAAGGGTCAACTTCATGCGCCGGGCGGCGGCCGGATGATTGTGGACCAGGCGGGCATAGTTCTGGCCGGAAGTTCCAAACTTCCGAAGTAGAACGTCATCCGATTCAAGACCCAGATGGGTGGCAGTGTTGTCGATGTGAAGAATCGGGAACGCCTCGCTAACGCGGAGCCCCCAGTCCACATCTTCCCAGCCCCATCCGGTGAACTGCTCATCAAAGCCGATCGCATCCAGAACTCGCTTGTGAACCACGATGTTGGAGGTGAACACAAACCGCCCTGGATCGCGCGCGCGTCTGGAAGCCGATACGCAGTCGGATCGCTTCGCTTGCGCCGCATGGAGTTTCTGATTGGCGCAAGGCCGTGCCTGCTTGAGCGAGAAACCGCCAGCGATCAATGAGGGGGCGTCGTTCGCTTCGATCTGTTCGAGGTAAGCAGTCAAAAATGTCGGCTCATCGGGCAACATGTCTGCATCAATGAAGAGGATCCAATCAGACGTGGCAGTTTCGACCAGCCTGTTTCTCGCGGCACTGCGCCCGGAATTCGACATTGCGTTCAGATGACGGGCGGGCCCTGGATAGGACTGGACGGCAGCTTCTATTGCCGCAGTCATTACAGGATCGTTCGAGCCGTCATCGTAAATCAGGACTTCGCAGTTTCCCGCTCCGGCCAGTTGGGCAAGGGTTCTGATCAAGACCGAGGGATCATCATGATAAGCAGGCACGCAAATCGAGAGATCGGGTACTCGCACCACGCCATTGCACGTTTCGACGACACATACAGGCGCGATTTCGGTCCCGGCGGTCAGGACGGAAGGCATTTGAAGCTCAGGTGTGCTGTTCATGGTTGCAGCTACCGATTGCGCGTTTCGTCTCCGAGAAGACACGGAGCCGTTTTCAGCATGATATAGAGATCGAACCAAAAGGACGAGCGATTTACGTATTCCAGATCGAGACGGATGCGCTCGCGGACCTCTTCCTTTGTATGGACCGGCCCACGTGAGCCATTGACCTGGGCCCATCCGGTCAGGCCAGGCTTGACGCGGTGCCTATGGGCATAGTCACCAACAATGTCGTGCACTTCGATCGACTCGGTCGTCATTCCGACCGCATGAGGACGCGGCCCGACCAGTGACATTTCTCCCGTGAGCACGTTCAGCAGCTGTGGAAGTTCGTCCAGAGACGTGCGTCGGATGAAGCGTCCGACCCGCGTGATGCGCGGGTCATCGGCGGTTGCCTGTTCGCGCATGCAGTCTTCCGCGGCCTTGTCAGTCTTCATGGACCTAAATTTCCAGACCCGGATCATCTGATTGTTAAAGCCATGGCGCTTCTGCCGGAAGAAGACCGGTCCGGCGCTGTCCAGTTTCACCGCGACGGCGATAGCCAGCAAGACAGGCGAAAAGGCGAGCGCAAGAAGAATTGCAAAGACCACGTCGCTTGCCCGCTTGCTGAGTGCCCGGCGCGCGTCACGCGGGGCGCCGGACACGTAAGCGGCGGGAGAATGGGCGATCTGCGACAGGCTCTCAGTTTCCGGGTCGAAGCCATCCAGGTCCAGCAGGAGGACGATCCTGTGCGGCAGGATGCGTAGCTTGTCGATCAGGGTCCGAACGCGGCTGCGGGCATCGGAGGTCACCGTAACGACGATGCGGTCGATTTCCGGCAACTGGTCCCATGTCAGCAGGTCGTCAATCCTTCCAAGAACTTTGACGCCGGCAATATCTTCAGGCGCGCGGCTCAGACGGTCGTCGAACACGCCGACGATATTGAGCTCGCGGCTCTTGCTGTTGCGCAGGATGAGCTTGCGGGCGTTATCCGTCGCACCGACAATCACGACATTCTCGCTGAGGCGCCCGGATTTAGCCAGGTGGCGTACAACGGCGAGAGCGGCGCAATAGATCGCGAGAACAGCAGCGATCGCGCAGATGGCACTGGCGCCAACGCTGCGCGCGTCAGCGGCGCCGTCAAAAAGGAGTGTGCCCAGGACAAGAATAGCATTCGGCCAGACAAGGCTCAGGAACGCTGTTGAGGCCAATGAACTAAAGGCGCGGTTCATGCTGAACTGGTAGGCGCCGGCAATCTTCAGGCCCCAGACGCTCACAAACGGTATCAGGACGTAGGGCAGGGCAGCACCGACCGGCGCACTCAGCAATGTCTGGCCCGAGAGCCGAAGGCCCAAATAGGCGCAGAATATGGCGACGAGTGCCGTGCCAAAGCGGGTGCCCGCTCGCAGGACTATTGGTAGGATGCGCGCAGGAGCGCCGGCCGGATCGTTGCCGTAATTCCCATATCCGTGAGAAGCGCCGATTCCCTCCGTTCTGGAGGGAAGGTTAGTGACCTGCTGGGAATGCAGTTCCCTGAATGAGGCAGCGCTTTCGGCGAGCATGGCCAACCCTTCCTGACAGCACTGTTCGTGCGTGCAGTTTCGACGTCCGATATTGCTTACAGGAATAGCGTCAAAACGCAGTTTCCCTGGTTGCGGCAATTTTAATGAAGTTCGCGGCATTCCTAATGCAGCGGATACAGAAGCAGGGCTTGCGGTCGGGAAGTGCTTTCACTACACCGCTAATCCGCGCTGGAGAGGTGGCCGAGCGGTCGAAGGCGCACCCCTGCTAAGGGTGTATACTCTAACGGGTATCGAGGGTTCGAATCCCTTCCTCTCCGCCACCCATTCAGGCAGCGATCATTTCCCCAGAAATGCGAAAAGCGGCGGTGTCTGTAACCGATTTCATCGCTCGATGGCCGATCGCGAGGACCAAATTTCACTTTGGTTGAAGGTGTGCTTTTCCCGTCACTCGTTGGAAATTCCTGCAAATGCCCGCACGTGGGCACATCATAAATGTTGTCACGCCGGCCGCGGAAGGGTGCTCTTGTTTCCTTGAAGAATCGGGGAGACGCGAAGGATGGGTGGCTTGAAGTACGCCTCCCGGGCGGTCATCGAAAAATCCTGAAAACACGGAATTGCCGCATTGCAGCAATCGCACCGGAAATGGGTAACGCTAACATTTCTTTCGCAAGAGGGCTTGATAGCGCAAACATTCGGTGATGCAGTAATGCGGCAGGGTGCGTTGATGGACGCTCGACTGTCAGAAAAAAGTACAGGTCTCGCTCGATTGCTTGCCGCAACGGGGACTCTAGGGAGGAATTCAGATGACCAGTCAAAAAGGCGGATTCGTGGGCCGTGCTGGCCGCAAGCCCAAGTGGGCGGCGTTGCTGTGCGGGGCCTCGGCGGTATCGCTGATCAGCGCCATGCCGGCGCTTTCGCAGGAAGCGGACGAAGACCTGACGCAGGACGTCGTTGTGGTGCAGGGTGTCCGTGCTTCGCTGGAGCGCGCGATGGATCTCAAGCGCAGCGCTGACGGCGTGCTCGACGCAATCTCGGCGGAAGACATCGGCAAGTTCCCCGACACGAACCTCGCAGAATCGCTGCAACGGATCACGGGCGTTTCGATCGACCGTGTGAACGGGGAAGGCTCACAGATCACGGTTCGCGGCTTCGGCCCGGACTTTAACCTGGTGACGCTGAACGGCCGCACCATGCCGACTGCAGAAGCCGGCGTGATAGGCTCGCGCGGCAACTACAATGGTGGTGGTGGTCGCGCCTTCGACTTCTCCAACCTGGCATCAGAAGGTGTCAGCGCGCTTGAAGTGTACAAGACAGGTCAGGCGACGCTGCCGACCGGCGGCATCGGCGCGACGGTCAACATCCGTACCGCGCGTCCGCTCGACACTGGCACCAAAGCAACCATCGGCGCCAAGCTGATCAACGATACGAGTGTGGAGCACGGCGACGACTTCACGCCCGAGTTTTCGGGTATTGCCAGCTGGGTCGATGACACTGAGCGTTTTGGTGTGAGCCTGTTTGGTTCGTATTCCAGGCGCGACTCCGGCGCCCCGACCCAGCAGGTCAACGACTGGATCGTGCGGGAGTCTCCGGACGGTTCGATCGACTCGAGCTATACACGCGCAGCAGGGATCACGAGCTCCTGCCCGCCGGCGGTGACCGGGCAGACCTGCCTCGAGAATCCGCCTGCGGCCGGTCAGCTCTATGCCGTTGCCCAGGACAGCCGGTATGACTTTTCTGATCTCTCGCGTGAGCGTCTGAACGGCCAGCTGGTCATGCAGTTCCGTCCGACGGACACGCTGACGCTGACGGGTGATTACACCTACGCTAACAATGAGTCTGAAGAACTGCGCTACGAGCAGACCAACTGGTTCGCAACGCCGATGGACCAGATTATCTTTGACAATTCCGGTCCGGTTGCGACGGCAGTTTACATGCAGGAGAACCGCGACGGTACCAAGGATATCGGTTTCGAGCAGACCAACCGGGCATCGAAAGACGAACTCAACTCCCTCGGCTTCAATGCTGAGTGGGAGTTCAACGATCGTGCACGGATGATCCTGGATGCACACAGCTCCACCGCAAAGACGGGCGGCAACAACCCGCTCGGTCACTCGGCGACCTTTGTGACTTTCGGTGCTCCGGTCATCCTTCAGCACTCTGTGGACTATCGCAGTGGATATCCGATCCAGTCCTACACGATTGATGATTCCGTTCGCGGCAACGATAACGGCGTTCTCGACGTTGGTGATCTCGGCACCCAGGTCCAGCGGTCATACCTTGCTAATATCGAGCACCAGGTTGACGAGATCGACCTGCGCTTCGTCTGGGATTTCGACAATTCGAGCCTGACGGTCGGCGGAAACTATCGCGACGCGCAGTTCGACCGCTTCACCCGCTCGACGCAGCAGGACCTCGGCTCCTGGGGTATCGCCAATCCGGGTGATGTTGAGCAGTTTGCGGCCGGCTTGGTCGATACTTACTGTCTCGCCTGTACGTTCGATGACGTGCCGGTCGGGCAGGCAGATATTGCGTTCATGGCAGATGCGGCTCAGCTATTCCCGATCTTCCAGCAGGCATATTCGGGGAATGCTGTGACAGTGTCTGAAACCAATGATGCGGTTAAGGAAGAAGTCACGTCTCTGTTCGCTCAGTTCCAGATGGACGGAGAGCTTCTCGGTCACACAGCGAGACTGAACGCCGGCGTTCGCTACGAGGAAACCGACGTCACCTCCGTCAGTCTGCAGTCGATCCCGTCGGGCATCGCATGGACCGCGGATAACGACTTCCTGATCCAGCAGTCGGGCACGAAAGAGGCGATCAGCGGGGCGGGGTCTTACGATCACATTCTGCCGAATTTCGACCTCTCGGTCGACGTGACGGACAACATCATCGGTCGTGTTTCGTTCAGCAAGACCATCGGTCGCGCGGCGTATTCGAGCCTCTATGCGTCGACGACGGCCAACGCTCCGAACCGCCCGACGGTTCTGGGTGGCCAGGTTACCGGCAGCTCGCAGAACCCTGCGCTTGTCCCGCTGGAGTCCGACAACTTCGATGTGTCGCTTGAATGGTACTATGGCGACACGAGCTATGTCTCGCTCGGTTACTTCGACAAGAAGGTGAAGAACTTTATCGGCACCGGATCCGTCGATCGGAACCTGTTTGGCATTCGGGACCAGACCTCGGGCGCTGTCGGCAGCCGGTCTGGCGACGCACTCGGCATCATCAACACGCTCGGCGTTGACCGGTCTGAAGCAAACCTGTTCACGCTAGTCGCTCTGATCGATGCCAATGGCGGGGATCTTGCCGCGGCTCAGTCTCAGTTCCAGGCAAACCTGGTCAACGGCGCGCTTCCGCAAGCATACGTCGACTCGATCCTTGGTCTCTATGACGTCGCAGCGGACGCAAACGACCCGCTGATGACTTTCACGGTGACCCAGCCGATCAACAACCGCGAAGGCAATATCGACGGTCTCGAATTCGCCTGGCAGCACTTCTTCGGTGACACGGGCTTCGGCTTTGCCGCCAACTATACGATGGTGAATGGCGACGTTGAACTCGATCCGGGTGCCAGCCCCAGCGAAGAGCAGTTCGCACTGGTCGGTCTGTCCGACACGGCGAACCTGACCGCGATTTATGAGAAGTACGGCTTCTCGGCCCGGCTTGCCTATAACTGGCGTGACACCTTCCTGGCCGCCACGAACCAGACCGGGGACCGTTCAGGCATCTATGTGGAGGATTATGGTCAGTTCGACCTGAACCTCAGCTATGACATCAATGACCGGTGGGCTGTCTCCTTCGAAGGCATCAACGTGACCGGCGAAGACCAGCGGACGTATCACCGCGTGCCGGATCAGGTCTACTACGTCTACGAACTGTCGCCGCGCTATGTGGTCGGCGCGCGCTACAAGTTCTGATTTCCGGGATTGCCCTGAAATCTGACGCTCGGAAAAGGCCGCTGTTCGCAGCGGCCTTTTTTCCTCGGTTGAGGTGACGAAGAAAATGCTCCATCAATATAAAAACGATTGCGCTAGCAGCGGGCCAAGAACGGCACGCTCGACGTGTGATAAAGGCGAGGAATGACCAACACCGTCCTGCTCAACAATATCGACCACCAGAACCTGAAGGTGGTCACGCGGTATGGGCCTGAATATGGCGACGCAGCCAATCAGGCGGTGGTCTTCCCGACCGAATTCGAGGAAGTGCAACGCGAATACCCGATCCTGTTCCGGAAGGATTCCGAGGGAAAATTCCAGGCCGTGGCGTTGCTCGGCTTCGACCGCCAGGAAAACCTGTTCCTTGAGGATGGGATGTGGAATGCGAGACACGTGCCCGCCATTCACCAGCGCGGCCCCTTCATGATCGGTTTTCAGGACCAGAAAGTCGACGGCGAGGTCCGCCGCGAGCCGGTTGTCTATGTCGATCTGGATGATGCCCGCGTCGGCGAGACGGACGGCCATCCGGTTTTTCTTCCTCATGGCGGCAGTGCACCTTATCTTCAGCACGTCAGCCATCTGCTTCGCGCGATCCGAATCGGCGAAGACCTGTCCGACGCCATGTTCGTCGCATTCGATGCGGCAGGCCTGATCGAGCCAGCTGCGCTCGACGTGTCGCTCGATCAGCATACGGTGTATCAGATACCGGAAATCTTCTCGATCAACGCAGAGAAACTGGCCACGCTGGAAGGTGACGTGTTGGGGCAACTGAACCGGGCCGGCTTTCTCAGGCTGGCTTATCTGGTTCTTGCGTCTCTGTCGAACGTCAACCGACTGATCGCCATGAAAAATGCCAGAAGAGCTGTGGCTTGAAGCAGAAGAGCGCACGGAGCTGAACATGGTTCAGATTGAGCGTAAGACAAAGGTGGTTGAAGGCGTCGCCCCTGACTCAATTCCTTATGAGCAGTTGCTGCGTAATGAAGAGCCCGTCATCCTGAAGGGCGTCGCCAAGGACTGGCCCCTTGCAGGAAAGGGGCAGGAGGACATCGACGCTGCAATGGCGTACCTTCTGCAATTCTATCAGGGCCGCCCGGTCGTGGGTTATTCCTGTCCACCTGAAATCAAGGGGCGGTACTTTTACAATGAGGACATGACCGGGCTGAACTTCGAACGCGGACGCGTCCAGCTTGGGGAGTATCTGGAACGGATCAGGGAGAGTGCGGGCGAGGCAGACGGGCGGTCCTACTATATCGGCTCAACCGATCTGGATATCTACCTGCCCGGATTTCGCGAGCAGAACGATCTCGTTCTCAATCACGACATGTTCACACGCAATCCGCCGGTTGTCAGCATCTGGATCGGCAATCGCACCACGGCGACTTGTCACTACGACATGTCGAACAACATTGCCTGTTGCCTCGTGGGCAAGCGCCGCTTCACGCTTTTCCCTCCAGAACAGGTCGCAAACCTCTATCCCGGTCCGCTCGAGCCAACACCCGGCGGACAAGTGGTCAGTATGGTGAACTTTGAGACACCGGACTTTGACCGGCATCCGCGATTTCAGGAGGCGCTCGCCAACGCGCAAGTTGCCGATCTGGAACCCGGGGATATTCTCTTCTATCCGGCGCTGTGGTGGCACCATGTTGAAGCGCTCAGCGATTTCAATGCGATGGTGAACTACTGGTGGAATACGTCGCCAGGCTTCGTCGATACGCCGCAAAACACGATGCTGCATGCAATCCTGTCGCTGCGTGATCGTCCGGACCAGGAGAAACGCGCCTGGAAGGCATTGTTCGACTATTACGTATTCGGCGATGCATCACTTGCAAGCGCACACCTGCCGGAACATGCACGCGGTGACCTCGCACCGCTCGATGAAATCAAAGCCCGCAAGCTGCGCGCGAAACTGCTGAACCGGCTCAATCGCTGAGCGCCCGGAGGTGAATGTGAACGCCCAGAAAGTCAGGAAAGTAGTTATCGCCGGCGGCGGGACAGCAGGATGGATCGCCGCGACGGCTCTCTCGCGCTTCCTTGGCCCCTTGCTCGACATCACGCTTGTCGAATCCGATGACATAGGCACGGTGGGCGTTGGCGAAGCGACCATTCCGACCCACAGAACGTTTCACTATCTTACCGGGATTGATGAGCGCGAGTTCATGCGCGCCACCAAAGCGACTTTCAAGCTTGGCATCGCCTTTGAGAATTGGGCGCGGCTGGGGGACCGCTACATCCACTCTTTCGGCCAGATCGGGAAGCCGAACTGGATGGGGGAGTTCTACAATATTTGGATGCTGGCAAAGGATCGCGGCATTGGCGGCGAGTTGGGCGATTATTGCTTCGAGCTGCGCGCCGCTGAAGAGGGTAAGTTTTTTACGTCCGAACAGGCAAAGACCAATTATGCCTATCATCTCGATGCGAGCCTTTATGCTGCCTACCTGCGCCAAAAATGTGAAGGCCGGGGCGTCAGGCGGGTCGAGGGACTGATTGAGCGCGTAGAGCAGGATCCGGAGTCCGGATTCATCAGGGCTCTGCACCTGAAGTCAGGCGAAGCGATTGAGGGAGACCTTTTTATCGACTGCACGGGATTCCGGGGTGTGCTGATCGAACAGACCCTGGAAACGGGATATGAAGACTGGAGCCACTGGTTGCCGACGGACAGTGCTCTTGCCGTCCAGACACGTGCGACCGGGCCGGCGCTGCCATATACACGGGCCATCGCCCACCATGCCGGCTGGCGGTGGCGAATTCCGCTTCAGCACCGGGTCGGCAACGGCCTCGTGTTCTGTAGTGAATATATGTCGCCGGATGAGGCACATGACCTTCTTGCGCAGCAAGTCGAAGGCGAACGCCTCAGTGAGCCGCGGCTGATCCGGTACAAGACCGGCAGGCGGAAGAAAGTGTGGAACAAGAACTGTATCGCACTCGGCCTGTCCAGCGGCTTCGTCGAACCGCTCGAATCCACGAGCATTCATCTCATCCAGATCAATGCAACGCGGCTCGTGCAGCAGTTTCCCTTTGCCGGATGCAGCGAGGCCATCAGCAATCACTTCAATGCTCAGGCCGAGCGGGAACTGGAGAAAATCCGCGATTTTATCATCCTCCATTACAAGGCGACTGAACGCGAAGATTCTCCATTCTGGAAGGCGCAAAAGGATGCCGTTGTGCCGGACAGCCTCTCACAACGCATCGCATTGTTCCGCGAGAATGGGCTCGTTTACCGAGATCCCGACGAATTGTTCCTGACGGACTCCTGGTTACAGGTGATGTTGGGGCAACGGATAGATCCCAAGGGCTATCACCACATGGGCCGTCTGATGACGGATGATCAGATGGATATGGTTCTCAACGGAATACGGAACAACATAAATAAGGCGTTGGAGAAGATGCCGTCGCATCAGGACTTCGTCGACCAGTATTGCCGGGTCGACGAAGCCTGATGAAGAACCTTTAATCCTCGGCCGCCATAAATCTGACCTGCTGGCTCGCGGTCTGCGTCGTTCCCGGCTGGCCTCCGCCGACTGACAAGATGAGATCGCGCCCATTTGCCGGAACGAACTTGCCGGCCTCGTCATAATAGCCGAGCTGAGAGGGCGGGATGGTGAGGCTGACCTGCTTTGACTCGCCGGGGGCTAGTTCGATGACGTCGAAAGCCCCGAGTTCAACCCGCGGCACCGACCTGTTCGGTCGGTCCAGAGGCTGCACATAGGCCTGCACAACTTCGCGGCTCTCCATCGCGCCCGTGTTCATCACAGTGAAGCTGACGACCAGCGGATCGTTTGCGTCGGGGGCGTCAGGAATTGACAATCCGCCATAGTCGAAATGAGTGTAGCTAAGTCCGTAGCCGAATGGATAGAGTGGTTCGCCCGAATAGTATTTGTAGGTGCGGTTCTCCATTGAGTAGTCACCAAAGGCCGGCTGGTCGGCGAGCGATTTGTAGAAGGTCACCGGAAGGCGCCCGGATGGGCTGAATTCACCCCACAGCAAATCGGCAATCGCGTTGCCGGCCTTTTCGCCCGGATAGAATGCCTGAACGATTGCATTCAGATTGTCGTTTTCCCAGTTCAGCGCCATGGCACTGCCGGAGAAGTTGACCATGACAATTGGCTTGCCAGTTGCCTTCAGGGCTTTCAGCAAATCTTCCTGCGGTCTTGGAAGGTTCAGGTGCGTGCGGTCACCCCCCAGGAATCCGTCGATCTCAACGGCCATCTCTTCGCCTTCCAGATTGGCGTCGATGCCACCGAAAAAGAGAATGACATCCGCACCCGCTGCTGCCGCCAGCGCTTCGGCTTTCAGGTCGCGCGAAACATCCGTCCAGTTGAGATAAGCGTACTTGTCGAGTTGGTCCCGCGGCCAGCCGCTATCGAATGTCAGGTCCATTCGGAAGGGATAGCGCTGGCCGGCCTTCATGACGAATTCATCCGTCGTCTCAGCCTTCCGGCCGGCAATCGTCACTTCCGACCAGCGCGATGGCTGGAACCGGTAGACGCCGTCATGTTCCGGAACAATTACACCTTCCCAGGTCGCGCCGAATTCATCATTCAGACCCCCGGTGCCGGGAGTGCGAAGCCAGAAGAAATCGACATTCGGTTCGATCCTAGTTTCCGCGGGTTCGCCTGTGCGAAATTTGTCCTTGTAATAGGCGGCTTTGACGCCCGGCTGGTAGGAACCATCTTCCGCTTCGTGGAACATGGAAGCGGCGGGAACCGGCTTGTAGTCGGAATAGATGTCGCCCGCGATATTGGAGCCGAGAGCGTAGCTGACATTCGCTTCGCCGGCCTTCGCTCTTACGCCTTCCAGCGCTGTTACCGGCGACGTCGGTCGCCCGTAATAATTTGCCACCAGTGTCCACCAGTTATCCGCATTCGGACCTATGACAGCGACTTTCTCCCCGCCTTTGAGCGGCAGGATTCCATCATTCTTCAGAAGGACAAGCGAGTTGCGCGCCGTCTCTTCTGAGAGGGCGAGGTGCTCGGCGTTAGCAACCGTATCGACCGAAAGGTCGGACCACGGAACCGATGCCGGATCATCGTACATGCCAAGCTTGAACAATGCCGTATAGAGACGGATGACGGCCTGATCGATTGTCTTCTCATCAATAAGCCCCTGGGCAACGGCATCGGGCAGGGCATCCATCTTGTTGCCCTGGCCGTCGCCACAGTTCACATCCGTGCCCATTTTGACTGACAGCGCGGCCGCCTCGGCACGTGTGTCAACATAGTGATGGGCTTCGGGATAATAGAAATCGCCGATCGCGCCACAGTCGGAAACGACATAGCCGTCGAAGCCGAGCTTGCCGCGCAGAATGTCCACCATCAGTTCTTCGCTGCCGCAGGCAGGCGCGCCGCGATAGGCATTGTAGGCGCACATGACAGAGGCAACATCCGTTTCTTCAATCGCCATTTTGAACTGCGAAAGATATGTCTCCCAGAGATCGGCCTCGCTTGGATTGTAGTCGTCGCGGTGGCGGGATGGTTCGGGCCCCGAATGCACCGCAAAGTGCTTCACGGTGGCGACAGTCTTCCAGTAATGGTCATCGTCCCCCTGCATCCCGTTGATGAAATTGACGGCCATGCGGCCCGACAGGAAAGGGTCTTCGCCATAGGTTTCCTGTCCGCGGCCCCAGCGCGGGTCGCGGAAGATGTTGATGTTCGGAGACCAGAATGTCAGGCCGCCATACATCGCATAGACGTCTTCTCCCGAATAGAAATTGTACTTCGCACGCGCCTCGTCGGAAATCGTTGTCGAAATCCGAAGCATCAGGTCTTCATCCCATGTCGCGGCGAGCCCGATCGCCTGCGGGAAGACGGTGGCATGGCCAGCACGAGCCACGCCATGCAGCGCTTCGTTCCACCAATTGTACTCATGGATGCCAAGGCGCGGGATGGCTGGTGCCTTGTCGTACATCTGGGCGGCTTTTTCTTCGAGCGTCATCCGCCCGACAAGGTCGACAGCGCGCTCGCGCGGCGTGAGGGAGGGATTCTGGAAGGGGTATTCATAAGGCGACGCGTCGCTCGCCTCTGCTGTAGGCGATGCCTCCGGGGCGGTTGCTGCAACACAGCCCGTGAGCAGAAGGACTGCCAGGACTCCTGTCGAAACAATGAGTTTTCTCGGATGTACGAGTGCGGCCATGTTTTCCTCCCAGGATAGACGTGCGCTCATATATGTTTGCGCTAACATGATCATAGTACCCGCACTTCACCGGGGCGCAAGCGGGAACCGGTTGCTTAAGCAAAAATGTCGATCACGATTGCGCCCGATGCGTTTCCCCCACAGGAAGGGAGGGATGCTGCCCAACCTGCTTTGTATGACTGATCTACCCGACGCGCTCTTGTCGAAAGAAGGAGCCTGGATATGGCGCACGTCCATCGACGAGACGGTCGATGCGTCTATCCTGAATGAAGAAGAGCTGGCTCGCATCCGGCAGCTGGTGGATCCTGCGATGCGACGCAGCCTTGCCGCGCATCTCGTATCGCGCCGTGAAATCATCGGCCGGCTGACGAGCCGGACGGCTGCGAATGTACCTCTGATCAAAGACCGACAGGGCGCCCCATGGATCGATGCCAGCGATGCCCCCCGGATAAGTCTTTCGCGGTCTGGCAGCTGGAATGCGCTCGCGTCTTCTCAAACGACCGACATCGGCATCGATATCGAGCACCTGAGACAAATCTCATGGGAACCAATCCTGCATATGATATGCGCGCCAGAAGAGGCAGACATTGTGCGAGGGCTACTGCTTACCGGCATGGAATGGCGTCCATTCTTCCGCTTGTGGACAGTCAAGGAGTCGGTGCTGAAAGCCGCGCGTCTCGGACTGCGCGGAGGCGCGGCAAACGTCCATGTTCCAGAGCTGCTGCTGAAGGGCGACGCCGTAGAAGCAGATTTAAGTTATGGCGGCGCCACCTACAGGGTAGCCGTCACCGAACCTGAAGAGGTCATCGTGGCGTGCGCCCGGAGGCTCAGCCCAAATCCTTCAGTGATACGCAAATGGGTTTGACCTCATAGACCCGAAGGCCGTCGCGCCAGAGGCTTCCCCGCGCCGTAATCAGGATATCGTTGTCGCGCTGTTCGACCGACTGGATCTCCATGACGCTGGTAACCTGTTTCCGGTCGGGCGTTACCTGGCCGCGATAGCTCCATCTGATGGGTGCATTCGTGGCGAGTGTGGACAGATGCGGGCGTTTCATGCCGTCGGCGAGCCCCTTCAGCCACACCATCCGGCAAAGGAGCTGGGTCAATGCGTCGAGACCAAGAGAGCCCGGCTGAACCGGATCCTGGTAAAAATGCGCCTTGAAGTACCAGGCATTCGGATCGACATATTGCTGCCCACGGATGATCCCTAGACCATTCACGCCACCGGCCGGATCGTAATAATCGATTTCATCCAGCATGCGCAGGCGGCCTGTTACCAAATCATGCCCGTGGCTCTCTGACGGCGCTGGCATGCGGGGCAGGTTGAAAGCGGCCGCGTATTCAGGATGCGCCGCCAGTCCCGCCTGGCGGACGAGGGCGCTCGCAGGGAAGAAGCCGAACTGTGTCTTGAGGTCCAGCACCCGCTTCCGCGCCGCCGAATCCACCTGAACATCGAAGGACACCAGCGTCATCGGGCCAGCCTTCGATATATTCGTCAGCTCACTGCGGATATCGAGCCGCTGGTCCGACCGCAGCACCTCTTCAAACAGCACTCCGTCGCCTTCGAGGTTCCGGAAGCGCAGTCCACCTGGCACCGCAAAGCCGGAATGGCTCGCGAGCCAACCGCAGGGCTGCAGCGCAATCTCAGCCAGTACCGCAAACGGCATCTGGCCATTGAGGTTGTCGTCGAAATACCACGCATCGGCCGGAATATCGTATTCTGCCGTCATCCAGGCGCCGGGTTCCTCCGTTCCGGGCCGCGAGGAGACCGATGTCACCCTGGACACGAAGTGATAGGGCGGCTGCGGCAACCGCGGAACGATGCTTTCGGAATCAAACTTCCGGTACATGTCGCCAAACGCCGCCGATGGAGCGCCGTCTGCGCATTCCAGCAGCGTTTCTTCGTCTCCCCGGCTTTCCCCTAGGGGGCCGATTGCCCTCGGCGTGGTTGAAATACGAGGCACCTTCCAGTTCCGGCGAAGGCGAATTCCGAAGCGTGGGCAATAGAAGACTTTTTTGCCATCAGACCGCGCAAGAATTGAGGCATAAATCTCCGGCGTATCGCCATCGATGACCTCATCGACGAAGACTTCATAGGTCACTTCATGGTCCGCGTCCGGAACGACCTGGCCACGGCATACGAATTTGGCGGTGTGTCCGGGAACCGGCTCGAAGACATAGCCGTCGCGTTCCACCGTCAATCCAAGGGCGGCAGCGTGAAATTCAAGTGCCTGAACCGCTGCCTCCGCCATCAGAGTGCCCGGCATGCAAGGGTCATTGTGGAAGTGCCCGTCATAGAACCAGGCTGAAGCCGGCGTGTGCGCGGTCGCGCGGAGATAACCGCGTCCCCAGGGGCCGCCAAGCGGTTCGAATGCTTCGACCTCATCGAACAGTGCGAGCTTGCCCGATGGACCGCGCGGCGGATTGGAATGTGCGGCGCATGCCTCAAATCCTTCCCCGAAGCAGGCGAACGCGTCGCCGCGCCTGAACGCGTCAACCTGTTCTGCGGTGAAGTGCCTGCGCGCGCTGGCCCGTTCGGCCCCGAACGGTGTCGGCATCGCCGTCGGTGGCTTATCCCGCGCCGCGTCCCAGATGACGCCTTTGCCGGCGGCGAGTTCTTCATCCGTGAAAAACCCCGCCTGGCCCTGCCGGACCGAGAAAGCGAGCCGGTCATCGGCTTTGCAGTCATACTGAAAGAAGAACATCCGGACGCCCGACAGCTCCGCATGCCCTGTAATCTCGATCTGGAACCTCAGTGTGGATGCAGCCTCAGGAAGTCCTCCGTCGTGGAACGTGATTTCGCAGCCCAGCAACCGGTAAACGCGTTCGTCCTTGTTGCGGAAATCCGCGCCCATCCAGCCGATGAGTGTAAGATCCGCTTGTCCGCATTCGATCAGCGGACCGGGGCGAATGCGCCCGTCATGGATAAAATCGAGATGGCTGGACAGGTCTGTCTCGGTCCAGATTATCCCCTTGGCGTCTTCTCCGGGGAGTGCATCGATCCCGGTGATACGATCGACCAGCAGAAGTGGCGGCGCAGGCAGCCGCACCTGACGGACGTAATCGTCCTGACATTTGAACTCCGCTCCAAAAAATTCCGACATGCTCCCGCGAGTGGAGGCCTCGATTTCCTGCCGCGTCCAGGCGGGGCCTATCGGCTTGCGGGACGGCAGAGGCCGGCGACCGCAGACAACTTTGTCCGGAAAATTTCCGGAAGCAATAATCGGTTTGGGAACGATGGCGGGCGCTTGTGCGACAGGCGCTGGGGCTGCTGCTTTGGCATAGTCCGGCACGCGCAACCTGGGCGGCTCAGGAAATGGAATGTCTGTTTTCTGGTGTTCCTGGGGCACCTTCGGCGCGGGATAGGGAACAGGTCGCATGACAGTCCATTTCTTTGTGGGTGTGAGCATGTTGCGGCGGGCGGTTTCGAGCGCCGAAAGCAAAGGTGACAAGTTGATCTTGCGGCCTTCGGCAAACAGGAGTGCGGCGACTTCCGCGACCTGTCCGAGGTCGGATTTTTCGATCCGGTCCATAGCTGCGGCTTTGAAGGGCTTGCCGTCGAGAATGGACGCGATACTTGCGGTCAGCGTATCACGCGGGCCGAGCTCGACGAAGGTGCGCACGCCATCGTCCCACGCCTGACGCACGGTTGGCGGGAATTCGACTGTGTCGACCGCCTGCCGCGTCAGCATGTCGGCCGCACTTTCGGCCGTCGGCTCATACGCGCCATGAATCGCATTCGCGTAGAGGCGCACCGAAGGCTTGCTGCATACCGGCCGGGTGTGCAGTTTCCGCCACGTCTCCTCAAATGGTTTCATCGCCTTTGCATGGACGATGAGGTGCTGGCTCATTTTCGCGCCAGCGCCCTCGCCAAAACACCGCGCAAGTGCCCGGCACGCGTCAGCGGGTCCGCCGATCATGCAATCGGTGTCGGTATAGACAATCGTGATCTCAACCGAAGGGTATTTCGGCAATATCGCCCTGACCGCATCGACAGGCGCCTGAATGCGCCAATTGGTCCAGTCAGACGGCACATTGGGGCCCCAGGCTTGCCGGGCCGTTTCGAACTCGCCGCCAAGATGGCGTTCGTACATCGCGGCAGCCGAAATATCCTTCAACAACGCGCCTGGGTCATCCCAGAAGCCGAACGCAAAGAGAGCATTCGATTCCCCAAGCGAGAGCCCCAGTGCGGCGTCCGGTTCTACCTCCATTATATCTAATAGAAGGATGGCATGCGCCTGGCTTACCAGCGTTCCGGTGCAAAGTTGTTCGTATTCGGATAAAACAGAATGCGAAAGGAGTTTTGCGATTTCCTGCGCTTGCCGGATACTGGAAAGCTTCCGGCCAATTTCCGGTAACGCCATCAGAAGTCGTCGCGCCGCGCGGGGATAAACCGCAGCCGAGCCTGTGAAGACGAGGGCGAGTTCTCCTTCAGGAGTACCTTCACCGAAATACACGCCCGCTCCGGATGGTGCTGACTGTCGCTTTAGCGCCTTCACAGCCTGACGAAGCGCTGCTTCGAATCCTTCTTCCGCTTCATGCACGACGGCGATCCGCGCCTTTCCGCGGCCGCCCGGCTTTCTGTCTTCAATCCGTTCTGCGAGCTTTTCGTAAGTTGACGCAGCTGCGTAAAAAAAGAATGGTGGCGGGCGCAGACGGTCCGGAAGGATCCGCGGTGGTGCCGGCTCCCATAGAATGGCGCTCGCTCCTGCCGTCTGATGCGCCTTCGCATGGATACTGCGGACTGTACGGGCGGGAACGAGCGAAAGGACAGCACCTTCGTGTTCCAGGACATGGCTGTGGGCCTGCAGCTGACAGGAAATCGCAAGGTCGGCGAGAGGTTCAGCAACGGGGGCGGCGCCATAAAAATCTGCGAGGCCGACCGGTTCCTGCTTGGTTCTTCTGGATGCCCACTCAACGGCATTCAATGTTCCAAAAATGTGGTCACCAGCTGCTTCCGCGGCGCTCCTTCGCTTCAGGACGAGCGCCGCAGCCATGTCGCCCGGACGCGAAATTCCCTCTAAATCCCTCAACGCCGCGGCGCGGACGGGTTCAGCGGCAAAATCAGCGGCCGCAACGATTGCAAGGTCGAGCGTACCGGATTGTAGCGCCACCAGGGCAAGATCCAGGACTGCGGCACTACTCGCCGTGCCGGCCGATACTGCGAACCCCATGCCCTCGAGATCGCGCGCATAGGTGATGCGGTTGGCCGTCATGTTCGCCATGGCCCCCATAACCATGGCTGAATTCAGCGCGGGAACAATCGCGTCGAGATCGGCATTCGCGTCCGTGTCGCACCGCTCCCGGAATGGCCAGCGGGCAGAGTCCGCGGCACAGGTCATGGCGGTGAAGACGCCGGTCCTTTCTTTCGCGGCCGGTTCGACGGAAAGAAACGCCTCGTTGACAACCGACAGGATCGCAAGCTGCTGGGGCTCAGCCTCGGCAAGATCGCGCGGTGGCACGCGCGCGCCGGCCGCATCCGCTCCGATTTCGGCCATGGGCCGCGGCGGGATGACAGGTTGGTTCATCAGGCGGCGAAGCACGGCATCGCTGTTCCTGTCCGATCCAGCCATCAGGCCCACGCCGCAGATGACGACATCTTCAACAGGCAAAGTACGTGAGGGTTTGCTCCGTGCCGGTCGGCTGACAGGCTTGTATTCTTCCAGGATCAGATGGGCATTGTTGCCACCGAAACCGAAATTGCTGAGCCCAGCCCGGCGGGGCCCGGCGCCGGCCGGCCAGTTTTCGGCAGTGGTCAGAACACCGAGCACGCCGGCTTTTGCGCCTGCGATCAGGTCGCCATCTACAGGTGTGGGCGGTAACTCTTCGCGCTCCATCGCTGCGGTGAGCTTCAGGAGACTCGCAAGGCCCGCAACCGTAATGAGATGGCCGGTGTTTGCCTTCAGCGATCCGATGGGAAGGCGCCCCGCGCCCTTGAAGAAATCTGCAGCAGCTTCAAGCTCGACGCCGTCACCGACCGGTGTGCCCGTGGCGTGGCATTCCAGGAACTGAATATCCTTAGGCTGAATCCCCGATCCGACATAAGCGCGCTGAAGCGCGTCTTTCTGCCCCTCGTCACTGGGGGCGAGCAGGCCCTTGCGCCTTCCATCGTTTGACAGGCCGGTACCACGGATCAGGCCGTAGACTTTTTCACCCGGCTCAACGTCTTGCACACGTTTCAGGATAATTGCTGCCGCACCTTCGGACGGGACCAGTCCATCAGCTCCCTGAACAAATGGTCTTGAACGCCCGGTCTGGCTGATCGCGTTGAGCGCCTTGAAGCCGATATGCAGGATCAGATTATCCGTCGCGTTGACACCGGCGACAACGGCACAGTCAATTGCTCCGTTTTGCAGGCGGCGGCACGCAATGTCGATCGCGTAGAGCGAGGAGGCGCATGCCGCATCAAGCGCGAGGCAGGGGCCTTTGGCCTTCAGCGCCTCAGCGATCACGAAGGCAGGCAATTCGGATGTAAGGACGCGCTCAGCCTGTCCGGGTTGCCCGCCGCGCCAGAATTCCGACGCATAGGCAACATGCCCGGCCGACGGATAGGAGAGATTCGCGACGAACACGCCGAGCGCCGTCGGGCGCACTTTCGGCGTACCCGCATCCTTCCAGGCTTCAAGCGCGGCGTATAAAGGCCATGCGCAAACGGGATCGAGAGTCCCGGCATTCCAGGATTTCAACCGCGCCCTGGATGGATCGAAGACCTGTTCAAATCCCGAGACCCGGCCGGATACGAATTTCTGCCCGTTCCGCGATCCTGAGGGGACGTCGAGTGATGAAGGCGATACTGAGCCGTAGACCAGCGATTTCCCGAACACGACATCGCTGAGGGCATCCGGTGAAAGCGCACCGGGCAGCACGCAGCCCTGGCCGACAATGGCGATCGGCTCGAATGACGTCATTCCGCGCCCCACTCCTCGCCGACGGTCAGGAGCAGGTGATCGTGTTCTGCATCAAGAATCTGGTCGGCGAGAATGCGTGCGCCTTCCGCGCGGGCGATCAGGGGAATGCCGCGGGCCGCAAACATTTTTGCGAGGCCTTCATCGACCATGCCGCCTTCCCAAGGCCCCCAACAGAAGGAGCGGACTTTGATCGTTTCGGAAGCCTTGCGGATGACGCCTGCCGCATGATTGAGCCAGGCGTTGGCAGCGGCATAGTTCGCCTGTCCGGGATTCCCGAACACGGCGGAGGCCGAAGAGAATAGGGCGACATGTCGAAGAGCGCTCATGTCGAGACAATCGAGCAGGGCGACAAGCCCATCGACTTTCGGGCCGAACACGGTCCCGAAGCTTTCCTCGGTTTGCTTGTCGACATGGGCATCGGCGAGAACACCAGCGCCATGGATAAGCCCGGATACTGTTTGCCCACCGAGCGCTGGCTCGAGCGCACTTTTAATGCGCGCAGAATCTGACAGATCCACAGGCACGTATGCGGCAGTCGTCCCTGTGTCGCGAATGCGCGCAAGCGTCTCATCTATCTCCCGGCTAGCGAGCAGCTGTCGTGCTAGACGGTCAATGTCCGCAGGCCGCTTCGGCACATCGTCCCGGCCAGAATTGCGGGCCAGCGTGGCCCGGAGCGATTTCAGGTCCGGCACAGGCTCCAGCCATGCCGGCCACGCGGTCTGGGCAGACCGGCCCATCAGGATGAAGTGCCCTTGGGTGCGGCGGGCAACCTCAACCGCGCAATCGGACGTCACCCCGCGCGCACCTCCCGTCACCAGCCAGACGCCATCAGCGCCGGTATGATTTACCGTATCAGGAGGATTGAGAGGGCCTCCTAATGTTTGCACATAAATGCCATCCGGTTCGAGCATCACATCCGCCGCATCGACGCCCAGTCCCGCGGCCATTCTTTTGGCTGCCTCAGCGGCGTTTGCGTAGCGGCCAAGTGACAAAGTGCGGATCTGCGCGTCCGGTCGTTCAAGCCTCAACGTGCGGACAAGGCCGCCGCATCCTCCCAGGGCACGCACCCCGGAAGCATCGGCACGATCCAGGACGATCATGGGCGTGGCGGCATGTGCCCTGCACAGGTCCAGAACCTGGAAATGCCGGTCGGAAATCGCACCGTCCGCCAGCGCTTCTGTAAGGATACAGGCATCGGCCTGACCGGTGGGCGCGCTGACAATGGAGATGGATGCTCCCAGCCGGATCAGGGCGCCTTCAATGGCGCGCGCTTCTTCCATTGCCGCCCGGGTGACTTCAATTTTCTGTCCGGCGATCGCCCCGGCATCAGGCATATATCCGCACAGCCTGTGCGCCAGCAGCGGTCTCACCGTGCTGGCATAAGGTACCAGATCCGCATCAGGCGTGCGGGGACGGACCGCCGTCAGTGGCGCACCGCCCCTCAGGCAAAAAAATCGGCAATCGCCCGGATCGTGCGCAGTTCTGCAAGAGATTCAGGATCGACTTCCGGAAGATCCGGATGCTGGTCGCGCAGGGCCGACAGGATTTCCACCTGCTTGATGGAATCGACGCCCAGTTCGCCCTCAAGATCCATGTCATCTTCGAGCATATCCGTCGGATAGCCCGTCTTGTCTGCGATCAGCTCACGGACCATGTCTGTAGTGACAGCACCATTCTTCGCCGGGGCCGCGTGATGGCCGTTGATCATCGGGGCGGGCGCCTGAATGGGTTGCGTCGGCACTGTCGCAGGAGCAGGGGCGGGTGCTCCGCCGTCGATCATAGTGGCGATTGAGGCAATTGTGCGCAATTCGACCAGGCGTTCCGGGTCGATTTCCGGCAGGTGCGGCATCTGCTCGCGCAGCGTGGACAGGATTTCGACCTGTTTGATGGAGTCGACGCCAAGTTCCCCTTCGAGGTCCATGTCGATATCCAGCATGTCTTCCGGATACCCGGTCTTCTCGGAAATGATACCGCGGACAATGGCAACAGCATCGATCGCTGGCGCTGCAGGAACGGGCGGCTTGGCGACAACGACCGGGGCGGTCGCTCGTGGCGTGGGGGCCGCTGGCGCCGCTTTCGCAACCGATGCTGGTGCTGCCGGCTGCAGTGGCGGCACACTCGACGCAACGGGCTTGGCGAGCGGCTCAGAAACATGTCCATTCACATAGGGTTCCGGAGCAGGGGCCGGAAGAGGCGCTGGCAACGGTTCCGGCGCGCTAAGGACAGGCGGTGCAATGTGGACAGCTTCCTGCGGAATGCCGGTCAGCACCTGAGCCACGGTGTTCATATAGGCTGTATGAGCCGATGAAGTCATGTGGAGGTATTCCGCATGACGGCGCGAGACTTCCATCATCACGCGCTCCACGGCGCTGCTGCCGTGTACGGAATAGGCGGCCTGTGCCGGAACTTGCGGAGTCGGAAGGCGGGATTGATCAGTCATCTTGGCACCGGCTTGTTTGGGAGGCGGGGAAATGGTGAGGGGTGATGTGGTTGCGGCTACAGGAGCCGCGTCAGGAGCGGCCGCGAGCGACTCCGGGTTTGCGGCGGCACGGCCACTCGCACCCTCAGCGGGCGGATACGGCTTGCCATAATTGGCGCCGGAAATAAGCACGGCGTGTTTCGAAGGCGCTGGCTTTGTGGGCGCTGCCGGCATCTTTGCAAAGAGTCGCGCGAAATCCACTTCAACACCCGCAACGCTCAGCGCGCCGAGTGTGGACAGGAACTGAGCAACGCCATTCATGCGCTTGTTGTCGAGCGCAACAGCCATATGCGGCCGATTGCCCAGCACATCGTCAACAAGCCCGGTAACAACGGAACCGGGACCAACTTCGACGAAGATCCGCGCTCCGTCGGCGTACATGTTCTCTACGAGTTCGCGGAACCTGACCGGGCTGGCGAGTTGTCCGGCAATCGTCTCCGGCAACCTGCTGGCCGGCGCATCATAGGGCAACGCGCTGGCATTGGCATAAACCTTCCGCCTGGGCTTGCGGGGCTTGAGCTTGGCGAGAATCTCCTGGAACGGAGCGACCGCGCCTTCGACAATCCGGGAATGGAACGCCGTCGCCACAGGCAGGAGGCGCGCCTTGAGGCCCGCCTCCGTGCAGGCTTTCACAGCCTGGTTCACAACATCTGTCGGCCCGGACAGGACGGTCTGGCTCGGCCCGTTATCATTCGCCAGCACCAGGTCGGGAGCGAATTTTGCAACAATGCCGGAAACCGCTTCCGCGCTAGCTTGTACGGCAAACATGCTGCCCGACGTAGACTGAGCTGCCTCGGCCATCAGGGCGCCGCGCTCTGCCGCCGCGGTCAATGCCGCCTTCGCGGTGAATGCACCACCATAGTGCAGCGCCATGATCTCGCCGAAACTGTGGCCCGCCGCCATTTCAGCGTCGATCCCTGCGTCGGAGAGTAGCGCAAGATGCGACAGCGCCACTGCCGCAATGGCCGGCTGGGCATGCTGCATCGCAGTCAGGCGTTCAGACTGCTCGCCATGTTCGATCTGGTCGAAAGCAGACGGAGGGAAGGCGAGCCGGTGTAGCTTCAATGGTCCGGTGCGTTCATGGCCGGCCGCTTCGTCCCACGCTTCGCGTGCGCCGGGAAACGCCATCGCAAGATCGGCGCCCATGCCGACATACTGGCTGCCCTGTCCCGAGAACAAGAAGGCGACCTTACCGGGCTTTGCCGGATCCAGCGACACATGAGTTCCCGGCTTCAAGGGACGTTTGCCGACTTCTCCGCGCCGGATCATGTCGGCAAGCGCGCTGGCCTTCGCGGAAAGGTCGGGCGGAGACTCCGCAATAATCGCCGCACGAGCCGGATGCTCGGCTTTGTAAGCGGTATGAGATGCCGAAGCGCGACCGGCAAATGAAGAAGTCAGATCGTCTTGACGCAGAGCATCGATGCTCGAGGCAAGGCTGTCTGCCGAAGGTGCGGACAGAAGGAACAGTTCCGACGGCAGGGTCCGCCAGGGCTGGACAGCGGTCTTGCCGGTGTATTCCTCCAACGTCACATGGAAGTTGCTGCCTCCGAAACCGAAGGAGCTGACGGAGGCGCGGCGCGGCCTGGACGGCGAGGAGATCCATGGACGGGCCTCAGTGTTCAGATAGAACACCGGGCTTTTCTGGATGCTTTCAGCCGGCTCTTCCACCTTGATGGTCGGAGGCATCACCTTACGGCTGAGCGCACTGACAGCCTTGATAAGGCTCGCCGATCCGGCGGCTGCCTTCGTGTGCCCGATCTGAGATTTTACTGATCCGAGCGCACACCAGGGGTCTGCACCGTCTTCATTTTTAAAGACCAGATGCAGGCCCTCAATTTCTGCCTTGTCTCCGGCCTTGGTGCCTGTGCCGTGCGCTTCGACCAGGTCGACGTCCTCGGGGCCGTAGCCTGCCTGTTCATAGGCGCGCTTCAGGGCGCGCGCCTGTCCGGTTGGAGCCGGACTGTAAATGGCTGTTCCCTTGCCGTCCGACGCGCCACCAAGTCCGCGGATCAAGGCGTGGATCGTATTCCCATCGCGTTCGGCGTCGTCGAGACGGCGCAGCGCCAGCATGCCGATTCCTTCGCCCAGCATGGTGCCATCGGCCTGCATTGAAAACGGCCGGCAATCGCCGCTTGGCGACAACGCCGGTGTCTTCGAAAAGCACATGAACATGAGGATGTCATTCAGCGCGTCGACGCCGCCGGTTAGCACCGTATCGGAATCGCCGGCCCGCAATTCATGCAGGGCAATCTGCAAGGCTGACAAGCTCGACGCGCAAGCTGCATCGGTCACATAGTTGCTGCCGCCAAGATCAAAGCGATTGGCCACGCGCCCGGCGATGACATTGCCGAGCAGGCCGGGGAAGGTCGCCTCCTGCCACTCGACATAATGGTCTTCGATTTTCTTTGCGATGTCCTGCACCTGGCTCTCCGCGAGCCCGGCCTGCCGCATTGCATTGATCCATGCGGGCCTCTGGAGCCTCCCGGCCATATGCGCCGTAAGTTCCGTCGCGCTTGCAACGCCAAGAACGATGCTGGTGCGCGACTTGTCGATCTGCCCGCCGGAATCGCGCGCAATATCGTCCAGCGTCATCTGCGCCGCGATCAGCGCCAGCAGCTGTGCCGTATCGGTGCCCTCCATAGCCTTGGGCGGAATGCCGAAGGACATCGGATCGAACGCGACCGGATCGATGAAGCCGCCGCGGCGGCCATACGTCCGGTCCTTCTTTTTCGGGTCTTCGTCAAAATAGTCGTCGATCAGCCAGTGCGTAGACGGAACATCCCGTATCAGGTCGCGACCTTCGAACAGGTCACGCCAGAAGCCCGTCACATCGCCACGGCCGGGGAAGACGGCCCCCATGCCCACGACAGCGATTGGATGAGCGGTCTGTTTCGGCATCAGGCACGTCCTGGTTCAGCAAAGTGTTGAGGGGTGTAGGAGAAGGCGCTCGGCGGCACCGCGACGCCGGAGGCGCGCAGCTGCGCGGCCCGGCTGATCCGGGCGGCACCTTCCATCAGGTTCCAGGCGATCTGTGCGACCGTCCGGTTGGAAATGTCTTCAAGGAAGGTTCCCGCGACCCATTCATTGAATGCGCCCTGCGCAGGGCCGCACCAGATCTGGTAGTCAGCCACGCGGCTCGGGTCGCCGTCACGTGCCCATTGCGCGCCCTGAAAAAGATACCGCCGCGCAACTAGCGCCAGCCGCTTGTTGCCATCCGTCTCGGCTTTGTCTGCCTCTCGCGGATTGGCTTTGCGGATATAGTCGCGCGTATCGGCCCATGCCTTTTCGAAAGGCTCCCCGATCACGTCTTCCAGCCAGACGCGGTCTTTCTCATCCATCGTCTCGAATGCTGCGCCGGCGCGATAAAGCGCGTGGAGTTTCTTCGCGCGCATCGCAAACAGCGTTCCGCGTTTCAGCACCTGTACTTCGACGCCCTGTTCAAACATGTCGGCCGCGGGCGCCATGGCGACGTCCGCCGGGCCGGCCTTCGCCAGCAACTGGCGGGCGGGCAGGGACAGGCCGGATTCGACCGCCGACTGGTTGATGGACCCGGTCAGAACATAAGCGGCGCCCATCTGGAATGCCGCAGCGACCCCATGCGGCGTCGCAATCCCGCCAGCGAGACCGATCCGGACAGTGTCGGGATCTATCCCCGTCTTGGCGGCCACGCGGTCCCGAGCGAGCGAAATGGAAGAAAACAGCGGCGCCGCGGCGCGATTGTCCGTATGTCCGCCACTATCTGCTTCCGCAGTGATCTCGACGGCCACCGGAACCTGACCGGCAAGTTCGGCTTGCTCCGGCGTGATCTGGCCGGCGGCGACCAGTTCCTGCAAGATTTTGGCTGGAGCCGGCGCAATGAACTGTTCAGCCACCTCCGCCCGCGAGACTTTCGCGAACACATGATGACGCCGTTCGATCCGGCCATCGGCCGCTCGCGCAAGTCCCAACGCCGTGAAGCGCACGATGTCGGGCGACAAGCGCATGTAAGCCGACGCCGAAACGCGGTGGACGCCCTCGCGCAGGAAGAGGTCGACGACAGCCGCCTCATAGCCCGGCTGCTGCGGCGTATGGATGAGGTTCGCGCCCCAGGCGATCTGATCGGGTACCAGCTGGCCGCGAATTTCGCGCACCCCGCCCTCGATGACATCTGGCGGCAGGCCCGCACTGCCATAAAAGCCGACACATCCGGCGCGCACCGCTGCGACAACCATCTGAGGCGTCGCGATGCCCCGTGCCATCTCACCGACGACATAGTTGAAGCGCGCCCCATGAGTCGCCGCAAAAGCGCGATCGCCCAGCCATTCAGGATAGATAGGTGGCAGCTCGCTCGCGCCTGCCGCTGCTGCGCCCTTTGCCGGGCGCGCAATGACAGCATCTTCCACCTGGGTCAGCGTCGCTGGCACACGAGGGTTGTCGATGATCGTGTCTATCACGTTCATGCTTTGACATTTCTTGTCTTCTGGACCGCAATCTTCTTAGCGGTCGCTACTTAAAATTAAGCGAATGAAAAACGCTCGCCCCTCGAAAACCCGCCTTTCATCTTCTTTCTGAGCCATTTTTCTAACGGCCAGAAAAGCGAATTTGCAACAGATTCTACAGAAATGCGAGATTCTTAAAATGCCTTTAAGCGGCGCATCAGCCAATCGGGACAATTTGCCACCATAAGTAGCAGGCAATGGCGGAGACGCCCGAAACATTAACAGCGGCCGCTGGACAAGCAGCGGTCTCTGCCGGCATCTGACAGCATGCAAAGCGAAAACACCGCCGGGCGGCAGGGCCCGCTCCAGGATCTCCGCGTCATCGAACTGGGTCAGCTCGTTGCGGGCCCGTTTTGCGGCCAGATGTTCGCCGACATGGGCGCCGACGTCATCAAGGTCGAACCGCCGAACCAGGGCGATCCCCTGCGTGAATGGGGCAGGGAGGGATTTCCATTGTGGTGGAGCGTCTGCGCCCGCGGGAAACGCTGTATCACTCTGGATCTGCGCCAGGATGAAGGACAGCGGCTACTGAAACAGCTGGTCGGTGAAGCCGACTTCCTGATCGAAAACTTTCGGCCCGGAACGCTGGAAAAATGGGGCCTCGGCTATGACGTGCTGAAGCAGGTCAATCCGCGCCTCATCATGATCCGCGTGTCCGGCTATGGGCAGACCGGGCCTTATGCGTCCCGCCCCGGTTATGCATCCGTCGGCGAAGCGATGGGTGGCGTGCGTTACCTGATGGGGGAGGCGGACCGGAAGCCGTCCCGGGCCGGCATATCGCTCGGCGATTCTCTGGCGGGCCTGTTTTCCGCTTTTGGCGCCCTCGCTGCCCTGCACCATCGCGACCGCACGGGCGAAGGCCAGATGGTCGACACCAGCATCTACGAGTCGGTGCTCGGCTTCATGGAAGGGCTCGTGCCGGAATACCAGTTTGAAGGATACACGCGGGAGCGGTCAGGCTCTGTCCTGCCGTCGATTGCGCCGTCTAACATCTATGATGGCAGCGACGGCATGGTCATCATCGCAGCCAACCAGCCAACAGTGTTCGCCCGGCTCTGTAAGGCTATTGGCCAGCCGGACCTCAAGGACGATCCGCGCTTCTCGACCCATGCCGGCCGGGGCGCCAACATGGCTGCGCTGGACGGAATTATCCAGGCATGGACCTCTCAGCGGACCATCGACGAAATCGAGGCCACCATGGTCGCGGCATCCGTGCCGGTCGGCCGCGTTTTCCGCGCCGCCGACATGCTGGAAGACCCGCATTATCAGGCGCGGCAGAGCCTCATTGAGGTCGCGTCCGAGCGTTGGCCCGGCATCATGCAGCAGGGCGTGGTCCCAAAGCTCTCGGCAACGCCGGGCGGTGTGCGCTGGGCGGGCCCCGACAGGCTCGGCCAGCACACGGCTGAAGTGCTCTCGGAAATCCTTGAACTGACCCCGGAACAGATCGAAAAGCTCGAAAAGAGCGGGATCGTCTGAGCGCCTAGCGGGCGGTCATGCCGCCATCGACGATGAATTCTTGTCCCGTCGCATAGCTCGACCTGTCCGAAGCCAGGAAGACGATCATGTCCGCGATTTCCCCCGGCCGGCCGGGGCGGCCCATCGGCGCGACGCCTGCTGCGAGCACGTTTACGTTCATGGCGTTAGAGCCTTCGGGTTTCAGCGCCGCCGCCATATCCGCCGGCATGCTGTCGGTCGCTGCGGTGATGGACTTCTGCCAGATCGGCGTGTCGATGATTCCGGGATGAACCGAATTGATCCGGATATTCCAACCGGCCTGTGCGCACTCCACCGCGGCGGATTTGGTGAACAGGCGGACTGCACCCTTTGACGTACAGTAGGCACTAAGCCCAGCCGAGCCTCTCAGCCCGGCCACGGAAGACAGGTTGATGATCGAACCGCCGGTATCCTTCATCCTTTGAATGGCCGCACGGGTGCCGAGGAAGACGCTGTCGACGTTTACGCGCATCTGGCGCTGCCAATCGGCGAGCGTAAGGTCAATTATGGCACCCCCTACGGCAATGCCTGCGTTATTCACCAGGACGGTGACGGGCCCCAATTCATCCCCCGCCGTGTCGAACACAGTTTCCCACGCCGCCTCGTCGGTCACATCCTGCGCTAGGGGCAGGGCCTTTCCGCCGGCCTCGCCGATCGTCGCCGCCGTGCCCGCCAGTCCTTCTGCGTCGATATCTGTAATAACGACGGCAGCTCCCTCAGCAGCCAGCGCCAGTGCCGCCGCCCGGCCGATGCCGCTTCCGGCGCCCGTAACGAGCGCGACCCGTCCCTCAAGAAGCCCCATCTTTTCCTCCCGTGTGTCCTGTTCTCTCTTGTGTAGCAGCTGCGCTGCTTGACGCCACTGTCAGATTGGTGTTTTACCCGCTCCTTCATGACGGGTAGGTGCGGAGCCGCCGTTGTAATCGTGGACAGGAATGAGCCAGTCCACCGGCCCGCGCTGACAATGAGGTACTACAATGTCACGTCGCCATAGCGCGAAGTACAAGATCGACCGCCGTGTTGGTGAAAACATCTGGGGTCGTCCGAAATCTCCGGTCAACAAGCGCAACTACAAGCCGGGCCAGCACGGTCAGAACCGTCGCGGCAAGACGTCCGACTTCGGTATGCAGCTCATGGCGAAGCAGAAGCTCAAGGGCTACTACGGCGACCTGACCGAAAAGCAGTTCGCGCGGACCTATGAAGAAGCTGCCCGTATGAAGGGCAACACCGCCGAGAACCTGATCGGCCTTCTGGAATCGCGCCTAGACGCGATCGTCTACCGCGCCAAGTTCGTTCCGACGATCTTCGCTGCCCGCCAGTTCGTGAACCACGGCCATGTGCTTGTGAACGGCCGCCGCTGCAATATCGGTTCGGCCCGCCTGAAGCCGGGCGACGTCGTCCAGGTTCGCGAGAAGTCGCGCAACATGGCGCTGGTTCTTGAAGCTCTCGGCAGCCCTGAGCGCGACGTCCCGGAATATGTCGAAGTCGACCCGAAGGCGATGTCCGCCACTTACACGCGGGTTCCGGAACTGGCTGATGTGCCGTATCCGGTGAAGATGGAACCGGCCCAGGTGGTCGAATTCTACTCCTCGTAAGAGACCTGTTTTTCTTGAACTTTCCGAAAGGCCGCGCCAGACTGGTGCGGCCTTTTCTTATGGAGTTTGCCTGCGCATGGACATTCCCAGCATTTCTTCGGTCCGAAAGCATCTTGTTGCTGCGCCCGGAAAGCCCTTTGAACTCAGCAAGCGCAACACCGCTGACCGGTCGCTGTTCGAGGACAAGTCGATCGCAGAAACCAGTCTCAAGAAGGACGCGGCCGTCATCAACGAGCTGAAGGACATCATGTATGCGGAGGGGAAGCGCTCCGTCCTCGTGATCCTTCAGGGCATGGACACATCAGGCAAATCCGGCACGATCAAATCCGTGTTTGCCAACACCACGCCGCTTGGCATGGAGGTGAAGGCCTTTAAAGCGCCCAGCACCAACGAACTGGCGCGGGATTACCTCTGGCGCGTCCACAACGCTGTTCCGAGGAAAGGGAATGTCGGCATCTTTGACCGGTCCCATTATGAGGACGTGCTGGTGGCAAAAGTCAGGAACTTCGCCAGTCCCGAAGACATCGAACAACGCTACGATCAGATCAACGACTTCGAAAAGCACCTGATCGAGAATGGCGTCTCGATTGTGAAATGCATGCTCCACATCGGTTATGAAGAGCAGGGGGCGCGCCTGGGTGAGCGCCTGGTCGAAGCGCACAAGCTCTGGAAGTTCAATCCGTCGGACCTCGACGACCGAAAAAGATGGCCCGAGTTCATGGCGGCATACGAAACGGCGGTTCAGCGCTGTTCGACGCGCCATGCGCCCTGGTACATCATTCCGGCCGACAGCCGCACGCGGCGCAACGCGATGATCGCGCGGCTGGTCAGGGGCACGCTTGAGGACATGAAGCTCAAGTGGCCGGATCCAAAGCTGAATCCGGCCGACTACGACATCGGCTAGTCGTTGTAGCTGGTGCTGCCACCGCTGATCGATTTGTTGGCGTTCCGCACGCTGGGCGAGCCCCAGATGTCGACACTTCCGCCGCTGGATGTCTTGCTCGTCGCAGACTGGCTCGCAAAAGCGTCCGCCGAACCGCCGCTGGACGCAGCCGCGGTTACATTCTGGCATTTGAGTTCGCGGGCACCGGCGCTGCCGCCTGAGCTTGCCTTGATCACAAGGTTTTTGCAGGTGCCGGCGACGTCAACCGATGCGCCGCTCGACACTTTCAGCGCGAAAGCATCAGCATTGACGCCAGTAGCATCGACAGATGATCCCGAGCTCGCCTCGATCGCATTCAGGGCCGGGCCGCTGACACGTACCTTCACGCGAAGGCGGTCACCCCACCCGGCTTTCGTCTTTCGCGATATCGACAGGCGCTCGCCGGACTGATTGATCTTCAGATCCTCCGGGCCGCCTTTCTGAAAGTCTGCAACGACGGAATAGTCGGACGACGGCGAATATTCGACCTCTATGCCTGCCGCGACATCAAGTTCACTGAAGCCACTGAAGCTGTAGGTCTGGGTTTCTCCGGCAGATGCCGAAAGCGCGAACGCAAGTGCAGCGGCCGCCGGAATGATGAGAAGACGTGGGGTCATGGCTGGATCCTGTCCGTTAGCTGATGATGTCGACGTCGCCGCCGCTGGATTCCGAAACGTCACGGCTTGCCGGGCCGCCGCGGACCACGATGTCCGAACCGCTGCTTGCGGATGCCCGGACACTGTCTGAGGCCCGTGCATCAATGTCGGCGCCGCTGCTGCCCGACGCTTCGACGCTGATACAGGAAAGGCTGCCCGCGGAAACGTCCGCGCTGGAAGACGCGGAAACGACCAGTGAATTGCAGGCGCCGGACAGTTCCACATCTGCGCTGGACGAGGCATCGATGACGAAATCAGCAGCAGCCTCAGAAACCAGCGTCACATCGGAACTGGATGAAGCGTCAATCGATACCCGACCGGCGCCGATGACGCGGGCTTCGAGATCGCCGCTCGATGACGCATCGATCGTCAGTGCTTCGGCGACCAGATCGCTGGCAAGAACATCCCCGCTCGAAGACGCAGCCAGCTTTGCGGACGTCGACGTGCCGCTCACTGTCAGCGTGCCGCTGGACGAGGCCTTGCCGGCAAACTCTCCGGCGACAATGTCGGCCGCCGTAAGGCTTGCCGAGCTGCTCGCCTGCGCGGACTTGAGTTCAGGGCCGGAAACGCGGACGACGTAGTAGGGAACCTTCTTGCCGTTGACTTTGACGGTCTTGCGGCCGTCATTCATGTTGATGGAGGTTCCCTTGAACCATCCTTTCTTGTTGCGGACGCTGTTGCGGGACACCACCAGCGCGTCGCCCTCGAATTCGATATAGATATCGCTGAAATCGCCTTCTGCCTGCTCGACGACAATCGACGGCGACGCGGCGCGTTCATAGATGACATCGACCGCCGCCTGGGCTTCGATGGCTTCAAATGCCTTGGCATCGAACGTCCTGCTTTCAGCGAAAGCGGCCGGGACAGTGAGGGCTGCAAAAGCGGCCAGACAGGTTGCGGTTCGGATCATGGAGTGCCTCCTTGGGATTGGCGGCACTATGGGTTATCGAAATACGATAAGTCAACATATTGTTTTTCAATAAGTGCAAGTTTCTGATGAAACTGGATTTTTTCCCTTATGCCGGGCTGGCGTACAGGTCGTAGTCGTCAGCGCCGTGGATCCGGGCGGGGATGATGTCGCCCGGCTTCCGGTCTCCGGCTGAGTCGAGATAGACGACCGCATCCACTTCCGGCGCATCAGCACGGGTCCGCGCGATCAGAAGGCCTGCCTCGTCCGACGGTCCGTCGATGATCACATCCTGAACGGTCCCCACCTGCGCCTCGGCGCGCGCGGCCGAGACTTCGGCCTGCACCTGCATGAAGCGGTGCCAGCGATCTTCCTTGACCTCTTCCGGAACATGATCCGGCAGGGTCCGGCTGTCGGCATGCGCGACATTCTCATAGCGGAAGCACCCGGCCCGATCGATCTTCGCTTCACGGATGAAATCGAGCAGGATCTCAAAGTCTTCCTCAGTCTCGCCAGGAAAGCCTACGATGAAAGTCGAGCGGATCGCAAGGTCCGGCACATCGCGGCGCCACTGCTGGATACGCTCCAATACGCGGTCCTGTTTCGCCGGCCGCTTCATCGCTTTGAGAACATTTGCCGAAGCGTGCTGGAAGGGAATGTCGAGATAGGGGGTAATCAGGCCTTCCGCCATCAGCGGAATCACCGCGTCGACATGTGGGTAAGGATAGACATAGTGCATGCGCGTCCATACGCCGAGGCTGCCCAGCCCCTTGGCGAGATCCAGGAAGCGAGTCTCATATTCCGTCCCGCGCCAGACTTCCGGCTGGTACTTCACATCAAGGCCGTAGGCGGACGTATCCTGGCTGATGACCAGAAGCTCTTTCACGCCCGCCGCAACCAGCTTTTCCGCTTCCGTCAGTACGTGATGGATGGGCCGTGAGACGAGATCGCCGCGAAGCTTTGGAATGATGCAGAAGCTGCACCGGTTATTGCAGCCTTCGGAAATCTTCAGATAGGCGTAGTGGCGGGGCGTCAGCCGCAGGCCCGCTTCCGGCACAAGATCGAGATGCGGATTGTGCGGCGGCGTCAGATGCGTGTGCACTGCGTCCATCACCGCCTCGTACTGGTGCGGGCCCGTCACCGCCAGCACCTTCGGATGGGCCTTTTCGATCACGTCCGGCTCGGCGCCAAGACAGCCGGTGACGATGACCCGTCCGTTCGCCTCGATCGCTTCACCGATCGCTTCCAGGCTCTCATCGCGCGCAGAGTCGAGGAAGCCGCATGTATTCACCAGCACGAGGTCCGCGCCGGAATAGTCGGGTGCGATCTGATAGCCTTCGGCCCTCAGCCGCGTGATGATCCGTTCGGAATCCACGAGGGCTTTCGGACAGCCGAGAGAAACGATTCCCACTTTCGGGGCACGAGGACGAATAGGGGCAGGGCCGGTCTGGCTGGTCATGCCGGCTCTGCTATCTTGAAAATGTCACGCAGGAAAGCGGCAGGTTTCAGAGTGCGCTGAACAGAAATGCGCTGCTGCGGTGCACCAGCATCCCGGATTCTTCAGGTTTGAAGTCAGGCGTCCGCCAGTTCGATGCCTTTTTCCTTCAGGAAATCGCGCAGTTCACCGCTTTCGAACATTTCCTTGACGATGTCACAGCCGCCGACGAATTCGCCCTTTACATAGAGCTGAGGGATGGTCGGCCAGCTGGAATAGGCCTTGATGCCTTCACGGATTGCCATGTTCTCAAGCACGTTGTTGGAAACGTATTCGACGCCGAGATAATCCAGCACCTGAACCACAACAGACGAGAAACCGCACTGCGGGAAGGTCGGCGTTCCCTTCATGAAGAGGACGACGTCATTGGTTTTGACGGCGTTGTCGATGGCGTCGATCGTTGCCTGGTCGGTCATGGCGGTGTCTCCGTATTGCTCTGGAGAGATGGGAGGACACCTTCGGTCAGGTCAAGGGGCGGTATGCGCGCACCGGCATTAAAAGTTTCTCGGGGTTCAGTTTGTGTTTACCTCGTCAGGGCACCGTTCAGCTCAATCGGAGACTGGAGGGAATGCCCATGAGGACGCCTGCAGTAGTAATTGTTGGTCTGATGCTGGGCGGCCTTTTGTCAGCAAGCGCCGAGGAAACCCGGACCATTGCCATTTCGGAAGACGTTCCGGTGCTTGCACCGCTGCCGCAATCAAGCGATGTCCTGATCCTTGCCCGGCCCACCGTGCCTGTAGCGAAACAAACAGATCTCGAACTCGACCACATTCCAGCATCCGCGCCTGCAAAACGTAACCTGCTCGATGCTTTGCGCCCTTTCGGCAACGCCTTTTATGTCAGCGGCGGCACCTATAATGGGGGGAAGACGGTAGGGCTGGGCATGCCGCAGAGCCGTGATGTGAGCCTCGGCACTGTCGCATTCCCCGCGGAAACCTATGGCACGCCCGAGAGCCGCGTGGGGTTTCAGGAAGTCGTGCCGTTTGTCGGCGGGACCATGTCCCGGTCGTTCGACGCCAACGGGCAGTGGGACATGAAACTGCTTGCCGGGGCAGCCTTTTACGGCAACCGCGATGCCCGTGCCTTTTCGTCCGATACGCTTACACAGGGCCGTGCCGAGCGGGTCTACGACGTTCAGCCCATGGTCCAGCTCGGCGTCTCTTACAAGTTCTGAAGGCTCACCCCGCAAAAGCCAAGCCGCCCCGGAAAATGTCTTTCCGGGGCGGCTGTATTCAGGTGAAGGTCGGATCCGGCGGGCTTACCAGCCGCAAGTCTGGCCTTCGTTCTGCTCCTTCAGATAGGTCATCAGCGGATCGAAGTATTCGATGATCGCGCTGCCATCCATTTCGCGGGTGCCGGTGAATTTCTCCAGCGTGTCCGGCCAGGGCTGCGACATGCCGGCTTCAAGCATTTCGTTGAAACGCTCACCCACTTCCTTGTTGTCATAGATCGAGCAGCGGTGCAGCGGCCCGTCCCATCCGGCCTGCTCACACGCTGCCTTGTGGAACTGGAACTGCATCACATAGGACAGGAAGTAGCGCAGGTAGGGCGTGTTTCCGGGGATGTGATACTTCGCACCCGGATCGAACGCATCGGCGGGGCGGGGAGCTGGCGGCACGATACCCTGGTTCTTCAGGCGCAGGGCCCACCAGGCCTCGTTGTAATCTTCCGGCGTTGTCTTGCCGTTGAGCACGTCCCAGCGCCAGCCATCCACCGTGATGGCAAACGGCAGGAAGGCGATCTTGTCGAGCGCCGTCTGCATCAGGAGGGCCGTGTCAGCATCGGGCCCCGGCTTCTCGTCGGCTGTGATCAGTCCGATCTGCTCCAGGTATTCCGGCGTGATCGACAGGCCGATGAAATCGCCGATGGCTTCATGGAAGCCGTCATGGGCGCCGTTCTTGTAAAGGAAAGGCTGGTCCTTGTAGGCGCGCTGGTAGAAATTGTGACCGAGCTCATGGTGGACGGTGTAGAAGTCCTCCGAATTGATTTCGGTGCACATCTTGATGCGCACATCGTCCGCATCGTCGAGATCCCATGCAGACGCGTGGCAGACGACTTCCTTACCTTCCGGCCGGGTGATCATCGAGCGCTCCCAGAACGTCTCCGGAAGCGGCGCAAAGCCCAGCGATGTGAAGAAGGCTTCGCCCGTTTCCACCATTTTCACAGGCGTATAGCCGCGCTCGTTCAGGCGTTCGGTGAGATCATAGCTGGGGCTCGGCGTGTCGGGCTTCACGATGTCATAGATCGACGACCATTGCTGCGCCCACATATTGCCGAGCAGGTCAGCACGGATCGGCCCGGTCTTGGGCTGCACCTCGTCACCATAGGCAGCGTTCAGCTTCCAGCGCGTGTAGCAGTGCAGTTCCTGGTAGAGCGGCTCCACCTGGCCCCACAGGCGCTGGACTTCCTTCTCCATCTCTTCCGGCGGCATGTCGTAGTTCGACAGCCACATCCGGTCGAGGCTGGAATAGCCAAGCTCCTGCGCGCCTTCATTGGCGAGGCTCACCATGCGGGCATAATCATCCTTCATGGCAGGGGAGACAGTCCGCCAGCCTTCCCAGACGGCTTTCAGTTCGGCCGGGTCACGCGACGTCTCGATAATGGTCGACGCCTCGTCGAGATTGATCATCTGGCCCTTGTACTCGAACTTGCCCTTGCCATAGGTCGAGCTGAGGCCCGTCGTGATCGTCGAGAGCTCCTCGGCGGCGCCTTCGCGGGACGGTGCAGGAATGGTGATCGAACTGCGCAGGATGCGGATTTTGCGCGCAGCGTCATAGGGCAGGACGTCGACATTGAAGCGCTTGGACTCATTGGCGAGGTCGACCGCCAGTTTCGTCGCCTTCGCGCCCGCTTCGGCGGCGATGGCATCGGTCTCGTCGGTAATGTTGGTTTCCTGGTTCCAGTAGGCCTGTGCGGCTTCCTTGTTCATTGCG
The DNA here is from genome assembly GCF_041398385.1 of Hyphomonas sp. GTDB lineage: Bacteria > Pseudomonadota > Alphaproteobacteria > Caulobacterales > Hyphomonadaceae > Hyphomonas. The sequence goes on along the minus strand of NZ_JAWKUW010000004.1, from coordinate 41,182 downwards.
GCGAGTTCGTTTTCCGCACGTTCGACGAACGCTGTGGCTTCAGCGATTTCTGCTGAATGGTCGACGGCGGCTGCCTCGACAGCGGCCTTCTCGTCCGCCGCAGGTTTTGCGGTGCAGGACGAAAGCGCAACGCTCAGCGCAAGCGCACTGGCGGTCATGATAAGTCTGGACATTGTGGTCGGCTCCTTGGCTCCGATATGGGCCGGAGAAGACCGCGATGCGGCGCCAAGGTCAATCAGGCCGACTGCACCTCAGGGTGCGCGCGTCTTGAGGGCCAGGGCGTGCAGTTCGCCGCCCATCGTGCCTTTCAGCGCTTCATAGACCATCTGGTGCTGGCGCACCCGCGTCAGGCCGGCGAACTGCGCGCTCACAATCTCTGCCTGCCAGTGGTCGTTATCTCCTGCGAGATCCGTCAGCGTGATTTCAGCATCCGGAAACGCCTCTTCGAGATAGGCCATCAGGGTTTCGCGCGGCATTGCCATACTGGGTCTCCGTTCATTCCGGCTGAGACGTGGACGCTGGGTCTGGCAAGGTCAAGTCGCCAGCTGAGCGCAGGACCGCCCATTGCGCGGGTCGGAAACCGGACTATCAAGGACCGGACAGGAATCCGGAGACGCATATGCCCCGCAGACAAATCATCCTGCTGACCGGTGTCATGGCTGTGGTGGCGTTGGCGCTTGGCTGGCTGCTTCTTTCGATTGGACGAGCCGGCGACGAAACCGGACAGGGCCCGGCCGTGCACAGCGATGTCATCGATGCCGGGCTCCTCCTGCACTTGACCCAGACGCTCGCCGATGACTCCCTTCAGGGCCGCGGCATGGGTACGCCGGGCGGGGAAGCGGCGCGCGGCTTCCTCCACAAGCGGTTTGAAGAGTCGGGCCTGAAACCCGTTGTCGGCAATTCCTACGAACAGTCCTTCTCGGCCATTCCCCCGGCTGATGCGCCGTCCGGCTTCCCGACGGAAGGCGCAAATCTTCTCGGACTGGTCGAAGGTGCCACGCCAGGCGAGGGGAGGATGATCGTGGTCACCGCGCATTACGACCATCTCGGCGTGAAAGATGGCGAGATTTACAACGGCGCGGACGACAACGCCTCCGGTGCGGTAGCACTGACCGCTGTGGCGGATTATTTCGCGCATCATCCACCCGAACATGACCTTCTCTTCGCCCTGGTCGATGGGGAGGAAATCGGCTTCCTCGGCAGCCGCTACCTCGTCCGCTCGGGTGCGCTCGATCTTTCGCGCGTCGCCCTGAACATCAATTTCGACATGGTCAGCCGCTCCCACGTGGACGAACTCTACGTCGCCGGCGCCGGGCACTCGCCGGGCCTTGTGCCTCTGGTCGCTGAGATTGAGGCAAACGCCCGTGTGACGCTCCTGACGGGCCACGACTCGCCGGATCTTGGCCATGACGACTGGACCCTGCAGTCAGACCACGCCGCCTTCCATGAGGCAGGAATCCCGTTCCTGTATTTCGGCGTGGAAGACCATCCCGACTATCACAAACCGACCGATGATTTCGACAAGATCCCCCAGGATTTCTTCGTCAGATCGGTCGAGACTTTGGTGCTGGCCGTGAAAGAGGCTGACGCCGAACTCGACTCACTCGACATGACACCTGCCGCAGCTCCCGCGGCCCAGCCCTGAAAGACGACCATGAGCGACACGGTTTCCTTCATCCTTAAGTCTTCCACCACGCAAACAATCGGCGTCCTGAAAAGCATTCTCGCAAAGCTGGCCGCGCACGCAGCCGCAACGAGCGTTGAGGAAGCCGTCTTCCTGTCAGCACGGCTCTACCCGGACATGCTGCCACTGACCCGCCAGGTTCAGATTGCCTGCGATACGGTTGCGCGTGGTGCAGCCCGTCTGGCGGGGCTCGACATGCCGAGCTTCCCTGACACGGAAACGACCACAGCCGAACTTATCGCGCGCTGTGACAAGACGCTGGCCTATGTTGCAGACGTGTCCGATGCGGCGATTGACGCAAACGAACGCGTGACCCTGCAGATCCCGATCGGACAGGCGACGATGCCCATGGAAGGGCGTCAGTACCTTTCAGGCTTCATCCTGCCGAACCTGCATTTCCACGCCACGATTGCTTACGGCCTCATGCGGTCGCAGGGCGTTGCGCTGGGAAAGCGGGATTTCCTCGTGCCCTGAGCCGAGGGCTCAGTTCACCGCATTCATATAGCCCGGCAGCCAGCCTTCATGCGCCTCACGCAGCCTTGCGAGCGGCAGGCTCATCAGCTCGCGCCCGTCGCTCGGCTCCTGGATAAAGACGAGACTGTCGCCGCCGGCCTTGCCGCACCATCCGGCATTGATGCCGGCTGAATTGCCCAGCTCCACGATCCGGGGAAGGGCGGCCGGATCGACCGCCAGTACATAGCGTGCCTGCGCCTCGCAGAAGAGGTCGGCAAAGCCGCCCTCAGCCGGGCTGATATCTTCCACCGACAGCGTCACACCCATCCCGCTCGACAGCGCGAGCTCGGCTGCGGCGCATGCCACACCGCCTTCACTCACGTCATGGGAGGCATGCACCAGGCCCTCGGCAATCAGATCACGGACGAATTCCGAGTGGTCCTTTTCCTTTTCGAGGTCGACCCGCGGCGGTGCGCCAAGATCGGCACCCTTCAAGCCCAGCCACTGGCGCGCATAAAGGCTTGCACCGAGTTCGCCGGCCGTATCGCCGACAAAGACGAGCACATCACCGTCGCGCATGCCCTTGAGCTTCGACGTCTTCGAGAGGTCTTCGATCAGCCCCACGCCGCCGACAACCGGCGTCGGCGGAATGGCAACGCCGTCTGTCTCGTTGTAGAGCGACACGTTCCCCGAGACGACAGGGAAGTCGAGCACCCGGCAGGCTTCCGCCATGCCTTCGATCGCCTTGACGATATAGCCCATCGTGTTCGGCTTTTCCGGATTGCCGAAATTGAGGTTGTCCGTGATCGCAACCGGCAGTGCGCCGACAGCGGAGAGGTTGCGATAGGCTTCCGCCACGACTGCCTTGCCGCCTTCATAGGGATCTGCCGCCACATAGTGAGGATTGCAGTCCGAACAGATGGCCAGCGCCTTGTTCGTGCCATGCACGCGCACGATCGCCGCGTCGCCGCCAGACTGCGAGGAGTCCACCGTGTCACCCATCACGTGCCGGTCATACTGTTCCCAGACCCAGCGCTTGGATGCCATGTCCGGCGAGGACATCAGCTTCAGCATTACGGCGCCAAGATCATCCGGCGCCGGATATTTCGAAACATCGAACGGCGCACGTTTCGGCGGCTCGTTCCAGGGGCGGTCATAGTTAGGGGCATCCTCGCCGAGCGGGGCAACCGGGATGTCGCACACCACTTCGCCGAACTGCGTCAGCACGAGATGTCCGGTATCGGTGGTCTCGCCGATCACTTCGGCATCGAGGTCGTACTTGTCGAAGATCGCCTTTGCCAGCGCTTCCTTGCCGGGGTTCAGCACCATGAGCATCCGCTCCTGGCTTTCCGACAGCATGATCTCATAGGCGGTCATGCCGGTTTCGCGCTGGGGCACCTTGTCGAGGTCCATCAGGATGCCGACGCCGCCCTTGTCCGCCATTTCGACGGAGGAGGAGGTGAGGCCTGCCGCGCCCATGTCCTGGATCGCCTGAATGGCATCCGTCGCCATCAGTTCGAGGCAGGCCTCGATCAGTAGCTTCTCCGTGAACGGATCGCCGACCTGCACGGTCGGGCGCTTCTCTTCGTCGCCTTCGGAGAATTCGGCTGACGCCATGGTGGCGCCGTGGATGCCGTCGCGGCCCGTCTTGGAGCCGACATAGAAAATCGGGTTCCCCGGCGTTGCGCCGCGCGCATAGAAAATCTTGTCCTGGTCGGCGAGGCCGACGGCCATCGCATTGACGAGGATGTTGCCATTATAGCCTTCGTCGAACTGCGTTTCGCCCGCCACAGTCGGCACACCGACGCAATTGCCGTAGCCGCCGATGCCCGCGACAACACCCGCCACGAGGCTCCGTGTCTTCGGATGGCTCGGATCACCGAAGCGCAGGGCATTCACCAGCGCCACGGGCCGCGCGCCCATCGTGAACACGTCGCGCAGGATGCCGCCCACGCCCGTCGCCGCGCCCTGATAGGGTTCGATATATGAGGGGTGGTTGTGGCTCTCCATCTTGAAGATGGCTGCCTGTCCGTCGCCAATGTCGATCACGCCGGCATTCTCGCCCGGCCCCTGGATCACGCGGGTGCCTTTGGTCGGGAATTTCGACAGGTGACGGCGTGAGGATTTGTAGGAGCAGTGCTCCGACCACATCACCGAATAGATGCCGAGTTCGACAAGATTCGGGTTGCGCCCGAGGCGGCTGACCAGCCGCTCCCATTCGTCTTGCTTGATGCCATGTTCGAGGCCGGCAGCCTCGTCCTGTTCGGCCTGAAGGTGGGCGAGGATCGCGGTCGTGTCAGTCATGGCGCGCCTTTAGCGGCAAAACCGCCGAGTCGCCAGTGGCTTGTTCCCGTGGGGGCTCACATCCGCAGGTGCTGAAGGACACCGTCAATCTCGGCGAGGTGCCGGGCCTTTTCAGCATCGGTCAGGAAGCTCGCCGTAAAGCTGTTGCGGGCAAGCTGCACCACATCGTCACCGTCGAGGTCCAAGGCTTCAGCAATAGCTGTGTAATTCTTCCCCACATAACCGCCGAAATAGGCCGGATCGTCCGAATTCACCGTCACGAGCAGGCCCTCGTCCAGCTGGGCCTTCACCGGGCTCTTCTTCAGGTCATCGATGACGCACAAGGAGAGGTTCGAAAGGGGACAATTGGTCAACGGTATCTGGGTCTCACGCAACACTTCGATCAGCGCCGGGTCTTCCATTGAGCGGTTTCCGTGGTCGATCCGGTCCACCGCGATGTCCAGCAGCGCCTCGCGCACATATTCCGGCGGTCCTTCCTCGCCGGCATGCATGCACAGCTTGAAGCCCAGCCTGCGGCATTCCTCGAACAGGCGCGCAAACTTCAGGGGAGGGTGCCCCACTTCGGAGCTATCGAGGCCGACGCCGACGAACTTGTCGTGCCACGGCTTCGACTCTTCCAACAGGGCAAACCCGTCTTCCTCGCTCAGGTGCCGCAGGAAGCTCATGATCAGCTTCGAAGTTATCCCCAGCTCCCTTTGCCCACGCTCCAGCGCCGCAAGAATACCATCCGTCACCGTGCCGAAGGCCACGCCCCGCTCGGTATGCGCCTGTGGATCGTAGAACATCTCGACATGGCGCACATTGTCGGCCTTGGCGCGCGTCAGATAGGCCCAGGTCAGGTCATGGAAGTCCTGCTCGGTGCGCAGCACATTCATGCCCTGATAGTAGAGATCCAGGAATTCCTGCAGGTTCGAGAAATCGTAGGCAGCCCTGGCGTCTTCGAGCGTCTTGAAGGGAATGTCGATCCGGTTGCGCTCGGCGAGGGCCAGCATCATTTCCGGCTCGAAACTGCCTTCGATGTGGAGGTGCAGCTCTGCCTTGGGAAGGCGGGCGATCAGGTCGGCATGTGCGGACATGGGAGGCGCTCCATCAGCTCAAACGGTCGCGCTTACCGTTGCTGACCCGGCCCGATTGTCAAGGAAGCCACGAAACGGGGCGGCGTCAGGCCGCGCTCATCAGGCTCTCGAACAGGCCCAGCCCATCGGCGCCGCCCTCATGGACGCCCAAGGCGCGCTCAGGATGAGGCATCATGCCCAGCACCCGGCCATTGCCGCTGAGGATGCCGGCAATGTCTCGCGCTGCGCCGTTCGGGTTCTGTCCCTTGGCATAGCGGAACGCCACCCGTCCTTCACCTTCAAGTTGGTCCAGCGTGGCATCATCGGCAAAATAGTTGCCTTCATGATGGGCAATCGGAATGACGATTTCGCTGCGGCCCTGATAAGCGCTCGTATAGGCCGTATTCGTGCTCTCGATCGAAAGCGTCTGCGGCTTGCAGACGAAGTGAAGGCCGGCATTCATCATCAGCGCGCCGGGCAACAGGCCCGTCTCGCAGAGGATCTGGAACCCGTTGCACACGCCGAGGACATAGCCGCCCCGCTCGGCATGAGCTTTCAGCTGTCCGATCACCGGCGAATTGGCCGCCATGGCCCCGCAGCGCAGGTAATCGCCATAGGAAAAGCCGCCTGGCACCATGACGAGGTCCGTGCCGTCCGGAATGGCGCCATCCTTGTGCCAGACCATCGCGGGCGCCTTGCCGGTCACCTGTAGCAGGGCATCATGCGCATCGCGGTCGCAGTTCGAACCGGGGAAGACAATCACGGCGGTTTTCATGCGCTGCCTTTAGCAGGGAGTCGGCGCGAAAGGGAATGGGAAATAGCGCCTGCCGTCGGCTACGCCGCGGGCTTTCACGCACTCAGGGGCTGCCCCTTGTTAACGCAGCCAATGCGGCGCAGATTTAGGATCGTCGCTTCAAGGAGAGATACGACCATGAAAAAGCTCATTATCGCTGCGTTTGCCCTGACTGCCCTCCCGCTTGTCACCGCCTGCAACACCGTTTCTGGCGTCGGAAAAGATGTCAAAGCGGGTGGCGAAGCCATCGAAAAGACCGCCGACAAGGTGAAAGACGAAATCTCCGACTGAGCCGGCCATTCCGGAAATAAAGAACGCCGCTGGCAGGACACCAGCGGCGTTTCTTTTTGTCTGCAGCGCTTAGCGCTGGTCGATCGGCGTGTAATCGCGCATCGCGTGGCCCGTGTAGATCTGGCGCGGACGGCCGATCTTCTGGGTCGGGTCGTCGAGCATCTCGTTCAACTGGGCGACCCAGCCAACCGTCCGGGCGAGGGCGAACAGCACCGTGAACATCTGCTTCGGGAAGCCCATCGCATCAAGAATGATGCCGGAATAGAAATCGACGTTCGGGTAGAGCTTCTTCTCGATGAAGTATTCGTCTTCGAGCGCGATCCGCTCCAGTTCCATCGCCACTTTCAGGATCGGCTGGTCCTTGAGGCCCAAAAGGTCCAGCACTTCGTGCGCCGAGGCGCGCATCACCGTCGCGCGCGGATCATAGTTCTTGTACACGCGGTGGCCGAAGCCCATCAGGCGGAATGGATCATCCTTGTCCTTCGCCTTATCGATGAATTCCGGGATCCGGCTGACATCGCCAATCTCGTGCAGCATGTTGAGGCAGGCTTCGTTTGCGCCGCCATGGCTCGGGCCCCAAAGGCAGGCAACGCCCGCGGCCACAGCCGCAAACGGGTGCGCACCGGATGAGGCGGCGAGACGGACAGTGGAAGTCGAAGCATTCTGCTCGTGGTCGGCGTGCAGGATAAAGAACCGGTCCATCGCCTTCGCAATGGCCGGATCGACCTTGTAATCCTCGGCGACCACGGAGAAGCACATGTTCAGGAAGTTTTCCGCATAGCTGTATTCGTTACGCGGATCGACGAACTTCTGGCCCAGATTGTACTTCAGGATGCGCGCACAGATCGTCGGCATCTTGGCGACGAGACGGATCGAGCCGAGGCGGCGTTCTTCCGGGTCTTCGCTGTCCATGGCACCCGGATAGAAGGACGCCATGCCGCCGACGATCCCCGTCAGCATCGCCATCGGATGGCTGTCGCGGCGGAAGCCGTCAAAGAACCGGTCCAACTGGGTGTGAAGCAGGGTGTGCTGCTTGATCTCGTCATTAAACGACTTCAGCTCGGCTGCAGACGGAAGTTCGCCGTTCAGGATCAGGTGGCAGACCTCAGGGAAAGTCGATTTTTCCGCGAGTTGGCCGATCGGATAGCCGCGGTGCAGCAGAATCCCCTCATCACCATCGATGAAGGTGATCTGGCTCTCACAGCTCGCCGTTGAGGTGAAGCCCGGATCGAACGTGAAATGATCGGTCTGGCCGTAGACCTTGCGGATATCGATCACGTCTGGCCCATGCGTACCCGACAAGATGGGCAGGTCATACGTCTTTCCGGCCACTTCGAGTTTCGCGGTGCCGTTCGGTTTCGTCTTGTTTTCCATCAGCCTTTACCCTTCATCCGTTTCAGGCAGCCGGCCCTTGTGCCGCCGCCAGTTGATCGTCGATCCGAGCGAGCGCTTCGTCCTGGCCCAGCCATTCCAGAACAGGCGCAATATCCGGTGCCGGCAACCCACCCGTCAGCGCGGCGCGCAGCGGCTGGCCTATCTGGCCCATGGACAGATCTTTTGCAGCACAGAACGAGGAAATTGCTTCGGCAATCTGGTCTGTTCTCCACTGCGTGACGCGGCGCAACTCGTCGCGCAAGCCGCTTAACCGGTCAAGCCCTACTTCAGTCAAAGCCTTCCGGGCATTCTTGTTCAATTCGAGTGGACGTTTTGCCAGCAGGAACGCAAAGGATTGCGCCAGTTCCGGCAATGTCGTGCCCCGGTCCTTCATGTGCGGCAGCGCAGCGCGCAGCCGCGGCTCCGCGTCTCCCATGGGCCCGCTTTCTTCCCAGTAGGGCTTCAGGAGAGCGAAGAGCCGCTCATCATCCGCCAAGCGCATGAAATGGGAGTTCACCTGTCCAAGCTTGTCGAGATCGAGACGGGCGGGCGCCTTGTTCATCCCGGAAATGTCGAACACTTGAGCTGCTTCCGCGTCGGTGAAGATTTCCTGGTCGCCGTGGCTCCAGCCGAGGCGCAGCAGATAGGCCCGCATCGCCTCCGGCAGATATCCCATTTCGCGATAAGCGAGCGTGGACAGGGCTCCATGCCGCTTTGACAGCTTGGCGCCGTCCGCGCCGTGGATAAGCGGGACGTGCGCAAATTCCGGAATCTGCCAGCCCATGGCTTCATAGATCGGAATCTGCCGAAACGCGTTCCGCAAATGATCGTCGCCGCGGATGATGTGCGTGACCCCCATATCGTGGTCATCCACGACAACCGCGAGCATATAGGTCGGCGTTCCGTCAGCGCGCAGCAAGATCATGTCGTCGAGTTCGGACGCCTGGATCTTCACCTGCCCCTGAACGCCGTCATTGAGGATGCGTTCCCCGCCCTCGGGGGCCCGAAGGCGCACGGTGAAGGAGGCATCCGGGGCAGGCGCTGCGGCGCCATCCCGCCAGGGCGAACGGTAAGGCGCCAGCAATTCATGCGCCTCAGCCAGCAGGCGGGCTTTTTCGTCGTCGGGCAAGCCTTCTGCCTTAGCGGCCTGCCGCTTTTCCTCGCCTAAATCGCGCCGCGCCTGCAATTCTTCCTGGGTTGCATAGCACCTGAACGCGGTGCCGCGGCGGATCATCTCTTCAGCGACTTCCGCATGCCGTCCGGCGCGCTCGAACTGCATCAGCGGCGGCTCATCCGGCACGAGGCCCAGCCAGTCCATCCCCTCAAGAATCGCAGTTGTCGCTTCAGGTGTGGAGCGCTCGCGATCCGTGTCCTCGATGCGCAGAAGGAACTTTCCGTTGTGGTGCTTCGCAAACAGGTAGTTGAAAAGCGCCGTCCTTGCCCCTCCAATATGGAGCATTCCGGTGGGAGAAGGGGCAAAACGCGTGACAACGCTCATGGGTGGGGTGGGCTCCTGTTGATGGCCGGCGTGCGGCGTCCCGGCTGGCACAAACACAAGCTTGCGTCTGAGCGCAAGGGGGCGGGCCGGTGGATAACAGCGATCTGGCGCGACATCAGCGCCATCGGCGCCGTCGATACGCGGCCTCTGGTGTTCTCATTTTGCCTGTGTGCCGGGGCAATCTGCTACTTCAACTGGCCTGATGAGCCCCCGATTCCCGTTTGCATCGGTGTCACAGTCGCCGCCGCCGCTGGCTGGCTTGTCACTCGGCTTTACTGGCGGCTGGCGATCCTGTCGCTTCCCGCACTGATCAGCCTGGCCCTGACAAGCGGCTTCGCGGCTGCTGCAGTCCGGGCGGCGACGGTCGCTTCCCCTGTAATCGCCGCCGAAACCCGTCCGGTCATGGTGGAAGGCTGGGTAAAGGAGGTCGAGCCTGGCGCCAAAGGCGCGCGCCTGCGCATCGAGATTTCCGCCATCGCCGGCATGTCGGCCGCCGAAACGCCGCGCTTCATCCGCCTCACGCACCGGACACGCCTTGAAGTCGCTCCGGGCAGGTTCGTCCGATGCTGGGCTGTTATGAGGCCGCCACCGGCACCGAGCATGCCGGGCGACTACGATTTCCGCCGGCAGGCATGGTTCGAACAGCTGGGGGCCGTCGGCTATGTGCAGGGTCGCTGCCGGGGTGGAGCGCTAGGGCGGCCCACGAACACTCTGGAAGCGCTCGCGCTCGACGTCTCTGCGGTGCGCAGGCGCCTCGCTGAACACGTCCGCGTGGCAGCCGGGGAGCGCGCCGGTGGCTTCGCCGCAGCTCTTATATCCGGTGACCGGAGCTTCATGCCTGCCGAAGATCAGGAAGCACTCCGCGCAGTCGGGCTTTCGCACCTCCTCGCCATTTCCGGCCTGCATATGAGCATCGTCGGCGGGCTGGTCTTCCTCATTTTCCGCCGCGCATTGGCGTTGATCGAACCCCTGGCTCTCCGGATCGACGTCCAGAAGCCTGCGGCCGTCGCGGCCCTGACAGCAAGCCTTGTCTATCTCGTCATGTCCGGCGCCAGCGTGTCGACGCAGCGGGCTTTCATCATGCTGGCTGTGGTTTTCGGAGCGGTGCTGGCCGACCGGGCAGCGCTCAGTCTGCGTTCCTACGCCATTGCGATGAGCCTGATCGTCCTGTTCCAGCCGGAAAGCGTCATGACCCCAGGGTTCCAGATGTCGTTCGCTGCCACCGGGGCCCTCATCGCAACCTACGACGCATGGACCCGGCACCGCGCATCGCAGGAAAGGGTCATGGGAGCTTTCTCCTATGCCTGGGTCTCTCTGGTTGTGACGTCCGCAATGGCGAGTACGGCGACCGCGCCTTACGCAATCTTCCATTTCGACCGCATCGCCGGCATGGGGCTTGTCGCAAACCTGTTGGCCATGCCGATCATCACGTTCATCACCGCGCCGCTGGCCGCCTTTACCCTGATCGCCGCGCCATTCGGCTTCGGCGATTTTGGCCTCAGGCTTTTCGGTCTGTCGCTTGAAGCGGTCCTGGCCATCGCTCATGCCTGCGCCAACGTCACAGACGCCAACTGGGCCGTACCGCGGAGGATGCCCGAGATGGCGCTTGTTTTCTTCTCTCTGGCGATGGCTATGGGAATGATGGCGGCGGGCTGGACACGACTTGTTCTGTCGGCCGCACTCTGCGTCCCGGCATTCTGGCTCTGGTTACAGGCGCCGAAAGTGATCGTTCACTGGTCGGCATCCGGCGATGTCTTCGTCCATGGGCCCCAGGGATCGTGGACGCGCTACAGCCTTGCCGATGGCGACGGGCTCGCACCCCTGCGCTATGCCGGACTCACCGAGATTTCACGATGCGACCCACCATGGTGTGAGCTCGCGACCGAAGCTGGCCTGGCTATCCTCAACACTGATCCGTCAAACCCGACAATCGCCATCGCGTCGGGCGATCAGCAAATCATGCTGGACTGGTCCAACACCCTCACTGCCGGTGGTGTCACCGTGTTCGCTGACAGGGAGGGGCAACTGGATATCTCAACCCCGTCGTGCCGGCATCGTCGCTGGCAGATCTGTCCTAGTCGTACCGACGGACCAGCGCCACGAGACGGCCCTGGATAGCCACCCGGTCCGGTCCGAAGATGCGGGTCTCATAGGCCGGGTTCGCCGCCTCCAGCGCCACCGACGCGCCTTTGCGGCGCAGGCGCTTCAGTGTGGCTTCCTCGCCATCGATCAGCGCGACGACAATGTCGCCCGTGTTCGCCGCTTCCGTCCGGCGGCAGATTACAATGTCGCCCTCCAGAATGCCGGCCTCAATCATTGAGTCGCCCTGAACTTCGAGGGCGAAGTGATCGTCGCCATCCGGCAGGCCATCGGGCGCGTTTACATAGCCATTATCCTGCTGGATCGCTGAAATCGGCAGACCGGCAGCAATCCGACCGATCAGAGGAACGGTGCGCGCAGACGGGCCAGCAGCCGGTTGTCCAGACGACACGAGCGACGGACGGAAATCCTTGCGGCCCCTCGGACTCGACGTCGCCATGGCGGAGTCGGGCAGTTTCAGTACTTCCAGCGCCCGCGCCCGATGGGCTAGGCGGCGGATGAACCCGCGTTCCTCCAAGGCCGTGATCAGCCGGTGAATCCCGGATTTCGAGGCAAGATCCAGCGCCTCCTTCATCTCGTCGAAAGATGGGGAAACCCCGGTTTCCTTGATCCGCTCATTGATGAAGAGCAAAAGCTCTTTTTGCTTGCTTGTCAGCATATTGGGCCGCTCCGGTCCGAATCTATGTTCACATGTGTTCTACATGTGTTCACTTTTCGGGTCAATCCTTCGTGGCGTTCTTCAGCTCCGTGACACAAGATGTTCGCCGGTCGCCCAATTTCATCAGGCTTTCCCCGATCAGGAACCGGCGTGCGCCGCATTTCCGCAAGCGCCGGATCTGTTCCGGCGTTGAGATGCCGCTTTCCGCAATCAGGTTCCGGTCCGGCGGGATCCGCGGAGCCAGCCGTTCAGTCGTGGCAAGGTCCGTCACCATTCGCTTCAGGTCGCGATTGTTTACGCCAATGAGCGGTGAGGGCAGCTTCAGCGCCCGTTCCAGTTCTTCCTCATTGTGCGTTTCCACCAGCACATCCATGCCGAACCCAATGGCGCAGTCTGTCAGCTCTGCTGCCTGCCCATCACTAAGGCAGGCCATGATGACCAGAATGCAGTCCGCCTCGAACGCCCGCGCTTCGGCCACCTGCACCGGATCGATCATAAAATCCTTGCGCAGCATCGGGATGTTCACGGCTTTGCGGATCGCCGCGAAATCCTCAAGGCTGCCGCCGAAGCTTGGCCCGTCAGTCAGCACAGAGAGACAAGCGGCCCCGCCGGCTTCATATTCCTTCGCGATTTCTACCGGGTCTGCCCCAGGCAGGATCGGGCCCGCTGACGGGCTCTTGCGCTTCAACTCGCAGATCAGGGCATTGCCGCCTCCAGCCACCACCTCATCCATCGCTGCCGCAAAGCCCCGGGCAGGGGCGGCGAGGTTCGCCGCCCGCTCCAAGACCGGATAGGGCGAGACTTCCTTAAGCGCGGCAACTTCCTCGCGCTTGTAGTCGATTATGCGATCGAGAGCGGTGGTCATACAGGCCCGCCATTTGAAAGCTCGGCCAGCTTGCGCAGCGTTTCGCGTGCCTTGCCATTGTCGATAGCATCGATAGCCATTGCCGCGCCGGTCTTCAGATCGCCCGCCAAGCCAGAGACGTGCAGTCCGGCCGCAGCGTTCAGCACCACGGCCGAGCGGAAGGGCGTTTCCGTCCCGTCCAGAAGTTCCGAAATCGCCAGCGCATTGTTCGCGACATCTTCGCCTTCCAGGGCGGACAAGGGATGCGGGTCCAGCCCGGCATCGCCCGGTTGAACCTCAAACTCGGTCACCTTTCCGCCTGCCACTTCGCAGACGAGACTCCGGCCGGCAATCGACAGCTCGTCGATCCCGTCCAGTCCATGAACCACCCAGGCTCGCTGCGTGCCGAGCCGGGCGAGCGTCTCCGCCATCGGCCGCACCCATTCCGGTGCAAACACGCCCAGCACCTGATGCGTCGCCCCCGCCGGGTTGGTCAGCGGCCCCAGCAGGTTGAAGATCGTGCGGATACCCAGCTTCGCCCGCACCGGAGCGACATGCCGCATCGCGCTGTGCCGGGCCCGAGCAAACAGGAAGCCGACGCCTGCGCCGTCGATACAGGCGCGGAATTCATCGTCGCTGGTCTCCAGATTGACGCCCAGCGCCTCCAGCACGTCGGCCGAGCCTGTCTTGGGAGGAACAGACCGGTTGCCATGCTTGGCGACCCGTCCGCCCGCCGCCGCGATCACGATCGCGCAGGCCGTCGAGGTATTCAGGCTCTTCCAGGGCAGGCCGCCCGTGCCGCAGGTATCGAGCAGTGGCCCATCAACCAGAACCTGCCGGGCATGCTTGCGCATGATCGTCGCGCCCGCCGTCAGCTCGTCCGCCGTCTCGCCCCGCACGGCAAGCCCCATCAGGAACGCGCCGATCTCTTCCGGTGCTGCTTCGCCGGTCAGCAATGTCTCAAAGGCGCCTTCCAGCATGTCCTCAGCCAGCGGCTCACGGCGGGCAAGGGCTTTCAGGGCGATCGAAAGGGCAGGCTGGTCAGTCATCCGGGCACCGATAGCGGCCTTGGGCTGGCCGCTCAATAGAGAACAAAGCCGTCGCGCCGATCAGACCTTGCCGAGAAAGTTCTTGAGCAGGGCATGCCCATGCTCGGTCAGGATGCTCTCCGGGTGGAACTGAACGCCGTAGACCGGCCGCGTCTTGTGATGCAGCGCCATGATCTCTCCATCATCCGTATACGCATCGGCAACCAGGTCTTCCGGCAGGTCTTCGTCGCGCACGGCGAGGGAGTGATAACGGACAACGCGATAGGTATCTGGCAGCCCTTCGAACAAGTCGCCGCCCTTGTGGTGAATGTCAGACAGCTTTCCATGCCGGATTTCCTTCGCACCGACGACTTCGCCGCCAAAGGCCGCGCCGATCGACTGGTGACCAAGACAGACGCCAAGAATGGGCAGGTCTTCAGGCGCTTTCCGGATCAGGTCCACGCAGATGCCAGCCTCGTTCGGCGTACAGGGGCCGGGGGAGAGGAGAATGCCGTCCGCGCCACTCGCCAGGGCTTCTTCCACCGATAGTTCGTCATTGCGCACGACGCGGGTTTCGGCGCCCAGTTCTTCGAGGTAATGGACGAGGTTCCAGGTGAAGCTGTCGTAATTATCGACGACAAGGATCTTTTTCCGGCTCATTGGTCGAACTCATAGCTCGCCGCAAGTTCCGCAGCCCGCTTCAGGGCGCCCGCCTTGTGGACCGTCTCATCATACTCGTATTGCGGATCGGAATCGAGCACGACGCCGCCGCCCGCCTGGATGTGCAGCATCCCGTCCTTCAGCACCGCCGTTCGGAGCGCAATGCAGGTATCAAGATCGCCGTTCCAGCCGAAATAGCCGACGGCGCCGCCATAAATGCCCCGCCGGTGGGTTTCCATTTCGTCGATGATCTGCATGGCGCGGATCTTCGGCGCGCCCGAAACTGTCCCCGCCGGGAAACCGGCGAACAGCGCGTCGACCGCATCCAGCCCTTCGCGCAGGTCGCCCTCCACATGGGAGACAATATGCATGACGTGGCTGTAGCGCTCGACTATAAATTGTTCGGTCACCTTGACGCTGCCATAGGCGGCCACACGGCCTACATCGTTGCGACCGAGGTCCAACAGCATCAGGTGCTCGGCAATTTCCTTGGCATCGTTGAGCAGGCTCTCCGCCCGCTTTGCGTCTTCCTCCGGATCACCGGAGCGCGGGCGTGTGCCGGCAATCGGACGGATGGCGACCCGGCCGTCGCGAACTCGCACGAGGATTTCCGGGCTCGATCCAATCAGCCGCACGGCGCCGAGATTCATGTGGAACATAAAGGCTGACGGGTTCAGCCGTCGCAGGGCGCGGTAGAAGCTGATCGACTTCTTCGTGAACGGCGTCGAAAAACGCTGGCTTGGCACGACCTGGAAAATGTCGCCCGCCTTGATGTAATCGCGACATTGCTCGATCAGCTCGAAATACCGTTCCTTCGTCGTATTCGAAGCCAGCGTGATCGGCTGCGCCGGTTCATTCTTTGGAGGCAGGGCGGGCAAGCGCTCCAGCTTCTTCTCGACTTCGTCGAGCAGCAAATTGATTTCTGCTTCGTTGCTGCCTGTCACGCGGCCGATCAGCAGGATTTCCTGGTAGATATGATCGAACACGATCACGACGCGCGGGATCACCAGCAACGCTTCAGGAACATTCAGCATGTCCGGCTTGGTGATCGTCACCGGCTCGACATGCTGGATCATGTCATAGCCGATATAGCCGAACGCGCCCGACGCCATGGGCGGCAGGTCTTCCTCGGTTTCGGCTTTCGCAGCCTCCACGAAAGCACGCAGGGCGTCGACCGGCGTACCTTTCAGCGGTTTCGCGTCCGAAAAGGCTTCCGTCGATGCGGTCTCGCAGACGCCATCCTGGATCCGGAACCAGGTTTCCGGTTCCAGCCCGATAAAGGAATACCGGCCGAGCCGCTCACCGCCGGCGATGGATTCGAACAGGAAGCTTCCGGGTGCTTCCTCGCCAAGCTTCAGCATGGCGCCAACAGGCGTTTCTATGTCGCCGATCCGCCTGCGGACAATCAGACGCGCCGGGCTCATTGGTCGGTCGACAACGAGGCCTTGTAGGCATTGAACGCCGCGTTATTCACGCGCAGCTTCAGGGCCTTCTGGACATCCTGTTCGAGGGCCGCCGACATGTCGGAGCGCAGCGACGACGTAACCGCTGTAGACGCCATGGCGGTCGCCGCAGCGACATCCCCCGGCGACGGATCGTTCACCTGTTTCATCTGGATGATGATGTAGTGGTCGCCCGTGCGGTTGGGGAAGGTGAAGACTTCGCCGGCCTTGCCCGAAAAGACAGCCCCGATCGCCGCATTGGGAAGGCCGCTCTGCTCGGCATTCACTCGCGTTACAGCCGCGGGGGGCGTCATCACGTCGGCCCCGGCAGCTGCAGCCTGTGCCTCCAGCGTCGTCTCGCCCGCCTGGATTTTCGCCTGGATGTCCTGAACCATTTTCTGAACAGCCTGGCCTTCATTGCGCATGACCAACGCTGTTTTTACATCTTCCTTGATGGTCTCGAAGTCAGGCGTCGACGCGGCAATCACTTTGCGCGGCGAGGTGATGTATGTCCCGTCAGCGCCTGCAAACTGGTTGCTGGTTTCACCAACCGGGATGTCGAACGCCTGCGCCAGCGCATCCTGAGCGCCCATCAGGCCAAGCATCGGCAAGCCGTCTTCAGTGTAGCCATTGCGGTCCACCGGCTCGAACGAGATCACCGGCACGCCGAGTTCGGTCGCGATCCGCGCGAGGTCGTAACCGGCGCCAATCGCCCGGTCGAGTTCGTCGAGCTTGGTGTAGAGCAACTGGGTCGCCCGATCGCGAGCGAGTTCGCTGCGGATCTGGTCAGATACCGATTCAAGTGGGAAAACGGCGCCCGGCTGAACGGAGACAAGCCGCGCCACCAGCCACCGGCCGTCGCCCATATCTTTCGGGCCGAACAGTGCGCCGCTTTGTTTGCCGGGACCGAACATGGCATCGCGCAGCAGCACGTCATCGATTTCGTCGGCCTTGGCCGTGCGCGACTCGCGGCTCGCAACCGCCTGAAGCGTCGCCGGATCGGCACCGCCCGCCAGCGCGCCGAAGGCGTCGCGCGCCGCATCGCGGCTGTCGAACATCAGTTCCAGCCAGGTCCGCTGCTCCGGCTCCGAAAAGCGCTCGGACTTGCTCGCTTCGTAGATCGTCGCGACTTCCTGCTCGGTCACTTCGACCTGGCTGATGAAGTCATCGGCAGACAGCTTGATCATGTCGATCGCACGCCGCTCCGGGCTTTCGAGGGCGTCGACGTTCTCATCGTAGAAGGCCTTGATTTCCTCATCTGTAGGCGCCGCAGGCTTCGGGGCCTTTGTCGCATCGAGGATGAACCAGGCCACGTCGCGCGACTCGGCGAGATACCGCGTCTGGATATCGCTCAGCAGGGCAGGGATGATCAGGCCAGCCTCGGCACCGCCGCGCAGGGTTTCCAGCGCCAGATCGTCTTTCACCTGCGCCTCATACTCCTGCTGCGAGAAGCGGTTTTCAGCCAGCACCCGCTGATAGGTCGCAAGGTCCAGCTCCCCGGTCAGGGGATTCCGGAAGGCGTCCACTTTCTTCAGTTCTGCAATCACCGCCTCGGTCGACGGCTCGACACCGATCTTGCGCGCAAAGCCAAGATTCACGGTGCGCGACTTCATCAGCTCGAACACCTGGTCGATCATGCCCTGTTCGGCGGCCTGTTCCTTGGTGATCGGGTCGTCGGACTGCGCATTGATGTTCTTCAGCAGCACTTCGACGCGCCGGTCCAGCGTCGGCATGTCCATGGCTTCGGACCCTGCCGCCATCAGGTTTGAGCCCAGACCGTTGCGGAACTGGGCTACCATCTGGTCCACGCCCCAGAACGCCATGCCGGCAATGATGATCATGGCGATGACCTTGCCAAGGAATGACTGGGTCAGGCTTTTCATGAGCGCGAGCATGAGGCGTCTTCTTTATTTTCTGGTTTTCGGTGATTTGCAGGATGGCTCAGTGCTTGCTAGGCGACCCGGCAGGCTCAATCAAGAGAGGGAACGCTGATGGCACGGACACTGGTGGCCGGAAACTGGAAAATGAACGGCACCTCAGCTTCGCTTCCCGAAATCGAAGCGATTGCGGCAGGGGTGACCCCTGAGAAAGAGGGGGTGGAGGCGCTGATCTGCGTCCCGGCGACCCTTCTGACGCGCGCAGCGGCTGCGGCAAAGGGGACCGCCCTGATGATCGGCGCGGAAACCTGCCATGCCAGGGGCTCGGGCGCCCATACCGGCGACATTTCGGCTCCCATGATCGCCGATACCGGCGCCAGCCATGTCATTGTAGGGCATTCCGAGCGCCGCGCCGATCATGGCGAAAGCAGCGAAATCGTCGCTGCACAGGCCGCAGCGGCTTTGGAAGCGGGGCTCACCCCCATCATCTGTATCGGCGAAACGGCTGCAGAACGCGACAGCGGTAAGGCCATCGAGGTGGTCACGACCATGCTCAGCGCTTCTCTGCCTGCAGGCGCCGATCCGTCCCTCCTGGTCATCGCCTATGAGCCGGTTTGGGCCATCGGCACCGGCAATGTCGCAACGGTCGAAGCCGTTGACGAAATGCACACGGCGCTCCGGGCGCGCCTGACGGACACCTACGGCGCGGCGGCTGCAGGCATTCCGATTCTTTATGGCGGCAGCATGAATCCCGGCAACGCGGCGGGGCTGCTGGCCGTCCGGGACGTCAATGGCGGCCTGATCGGCGGCGCCAGCTTGAAGGCAGCGGACTTCCTCGCCATCTACGCAGCAGCCTGACCGCTTAAATACTGAAGCCCATGGCTTGGCGCGGCGCCGCATAGGCTATATGCGGGCGCCTTGGACGAAATATATCGGATTTGTCATGCAGAACGTCATCCTCGTGATCCACATCCTGGCCTGCCTCATCATGATCGGGCTGGTTCTGGTCCAGAAATCCGAGGGCGGCGGCCTGGGGATCGGCGGTGGTGGCGGGGCCAATTCGCTCCTGTCCGGCCGTGGGGCTGCGGGCGCGGTGGTCCGGTCGACCATCATCTTCGGCTCGATCTTCTTCATCACCAGCCTTGCCCTGACGACGCTTGCGAACCGCTCCAACGATAACCGCAGCGCCGTTGAAAAGGCGCTCGGCGGCGATGAAACGGCCCCGGTGCCGGGTTCGACCGAAGACCTGTTCGATCCGTCTGCGCCTTTGCTGAGCGGCCAGCAGGGCTTGTCGGACCCGACGGCGACGGAGACCCAGCCGGAAGCCCCCGCGGCGACCGAAGATACGTCCGAACCGGCCGACGAGGCGGAAGCAACAGAACCCGCTCCCGCACCGGAAACAGGCAATCCCCAATAATTCTCGCCTGCGGCTGATTGTGCCGCGCCAGATCAATCCGAATCACGGCATCAGGGTGCTCCCATGATCCGCTATATTTTCATTACCGGCGGCGTGGTGTCCTCCCTTGGCAAGGGTATCGCTTCCGCCGCCCTCGGCGCATTGCTGCAGTCCCGCGGCTATGGCGTCCGTCTGCGCAAACTCGACCCCTATCTGAACGTCGACCCCGGGACGATGAGCCCCCGCCAGCATGGCGAGGTCTTTGTCACCGATGACGGCGCCGAGACCGATCTCGACCTCGGCCATTATGAGCGCTTCACTGGCGTCTCCGCCCGTCAGTCGGACAACATCACGACCGGTCGCATCTACAAGCACATCATCGAGAAAGAGCGCCGCGGCGACTATCTCGGCGCGACGATCCAGGTCATTCCGCACGTCACCAATGAAATCAAGGACTTCGTCCTCTCCGATCCGGGCGCAGGCGTCGACTTCGTCCTCTGCGAAATCGGCGGCACGGTCGGCGACATCGAAGGCCTGCCGTTCTTCGAAGCCATCCGGCAGCTCGGCCAGGAACTGGGCCCGGAGCGCGCCTGCTTCATCCATCTGACGCTGCTGCCCTACATCCCGGCCGCTGGCGAGATGAAGACCAAGCCGACCCAGCACTCGGTGAAAGAGCTTCGCTCCATCGGCATCCAGCCGCAGGTTCTGCTCTGCCGCTGCGACCGCCCGATCCCGGAGAACGAGAAAGGCAAGATCGCCAGCTTCTGTAACGTCCGCCCGACCAGCGTGATCGAGGCCCGCGATGTGCGCCACATCTATGACGTGCCGCAGGCCTATCATGAGCAGGGCCTCGACCGGGAAGTGCTGACCCATTTCGGCATCAAGGATGCGCCCGCACCGGACCTTTCCGGCTGGGACCGCATCGCCCAGACCATCCATAACCCGGACGGCGAAGTCTGCATCGGCCTCGTCGGCAAGTACACCGACGTACCGGATGCCTACAAATCCGTGGCCGAAGCCCTCAGCCATGGCGGCGTTGCCAACAATGTGAAGGTCACGGTCAAGCTCATCAATTCCGAGGAATTCGACGACGAAGCCCGCCCGCTGGACGTTCTCGAAGGCGTCCACGGCGTCATCCTGCCCGGCGGCTTCGGCGAACGCGGCGCCCACGGCAAAATGCGCGCGGCCCGTTTTGCTCGCGAGCGCAACGTGCCGTGCTTCGGCATCTGCTACGGCATGCAGATGTCCGTCATCGAAGCAGCCCGCAACCTCGCCGGCCTCGAAGACGCCAACACGACCGAAAACGATCCAAAGACGAAAAACCCGCTGGTCGGCCTGATGGAAGAGTGGACCAAGGGCAATGAGCGGGTCACGCGCGACGAGAACACCGACAAGGGCGGCACGATGCGGCTCGGCGCCTATCCGGCGCGCCTCAAGCCCGGCAGCAAGGTCGCGGAAATCTACGGCACGCTCGACATTTCAGAGCGCCACCGCCACCGTTACGAAGTAAACGCCGGCTACATCAAGCAGCTCGAAAAACAGGGGCTACTGTTCTCCGGCATGTCACCGGATGGCACGCTCCCGGAAATCTTCGAGATCCCGTCGCATCCCTGGTTCATCGGCGTCCAGTACCATCCGGAATTGAAGTCGCGTCCGTTCGAACCGCACCCGCTGTTCGCGAGCTTCATTGATGCAGCGGTCAAGCAGAGCCGCCTCGTCTGACGCCTACCGCTTCGACACCTGGAACTGGCCGACATTGATGCGGCCGTCAGCGAACCCTGCCTCGCAATAGGCGAGATAGAAGTTCCACATGCGCCGGAACGGTTCGTCGAAGCCCATGGTCGAAATCCGGTCCCAGGCTTCGTTGAACGATTTTTTCCATTCCCGGCAGGTGCGTGAATAGTCCTGGCCAAAATAGGTAACGCCGTCATGGTGCAGCTGCGCCATTTCGAACTGTTCCTTCAGCGCTTTCTCGCTCGGCAACATGCCGCCCGGAAAGATGTGCCGCTGGATGAAGTCGACGCGTTTGCGGTATCGCGGGAAGAGGTCGTCGTCGATCGTGATGATCTGCAGCGCCGCCCGGCCGCCTTCCTTAAGCGAGTCGTAAATCTTGCTGAAATAGCTCGGCCAGTAGGATTCCCCGACCGCTTCGAACATCTCGATCGAGGCGACACCGTCATAACTGCCCCTATGATCGCGATAGTCTTCGAGACGGATTTGCACTTTCTCCCCAAGCCCCTCACGCTGCATTCGCGCGAGCGCATAATCGCGCTGGGAAGGGGAGATGGTGAGGCAGGTGACGTTCGCGCCACGATACTTTGCCGCGTGTTCGGCAAACCCGCCCCATCCGCAGCCGATTTCAAGGATTGAGCTGGACGGCCCGACATTGATCCGGTCACAGATCGCCCGGTATTTCGCCTGCTGTCCCTGTTCCAGCGACATGTTCGGATTGTCGAACAGCGCGGAAGAATAGGTCATCGAGGGATCGAGCCACTCAGAATAGAAATCATTGCCGAGGTCGTAGTGCGCCATGATGTTCTTGCGCGCACCCTCGCGGGTATTCCTGCTCGAAAAGATGTGCCGGATCATATTGACCCAACGCACCACCGCCCCGCCGACGGCCAACCGGCCGGCCGCTTCGAAATTCGCGGAGAAAAAGCGCAGCACCTCTGTCAGGTCCGGTGTCGACCATTCGCCATCCATATAGGCTTCGGCAAAACCTACATCGCCCCCGGCAATCGCCCGCTTCACGAAGTTGAAATCATGGACATTGACGATCGCGTCCGGTCCCGGCGCGTCATTCCTGAAGACCAGCGATTGCCCGTCCGGCAGATTGAACTGGAGGTTGCCCGCCTTTGTGTTGAGCAGGGCGAGCCCGGCAATCCTGAAGCTCGCCGGCGCGGTCTTCAGTGATCGGATGGAGTGGGGCGAGGCAAGGATCTCTTCAGTCATGCTGCTTCCTTCTTCGCCTGCGCCGCTGCGGCCCGGCGGGTGTTCCGGGCAATACTTTCCGTGCGCTCCGGCGGCGCAGGCTTGTGCCTGTATCCGGCGCCCTTCAGCCATATACGAAGGGCCTGCCAGTGAATGCCCAGCGTCACGCCCAGCGTCGACAGCGGATTGCGCAGCGCGAGACCAATTAGCGTCATGCTATCAGCGCTCAGGCGCCGCGCTTTGATATTTGCCATGTGCAGACGCTCTCTGCCGTCCATATTCTCGACGACCACGCTCAGCAGGTCGTCAGGCGCGCGGAGCGTGAAGCGGTAATTGCCGCTGACGTCGAAGAAAGGCGACACATGAAACGCCTTCGGACTTTCATGCACGTCACGCAGAGAAGAGACCTTTGCGACATAGCAGTGCGTTTCGCCAAATGTATTGTTCACCTCATAGATGATGCCACGCAGATCGCCGTCAGGGCCATATCCATACCAGAGCGACAGGGGTGCAAACTTATAGAAGAAGTGCCGGGGAAATGTCACGAGCCGGATTACACCGCCCTCCAGAGACACACCCGCCAATGCCAGCTTTTCCTCCGCCCAGGGACGAAGCGGAGCCTGCCTCATGCGTGGGCCGTGATCCTCTGGCGCAAAACTGAACAAATTGCTCCGCCCCACCGAAAACATGCTGCTTATGCGATCGGCGACTTCTAATCGGTCTATATCGAGGTCGATCAGCACCAGGTCGTAAGCGAAACGCCGCGCGAACGGAACATAGCGCGCATGAACCGTTTGTCCTTTCCAGAGCGAGAGCGCGGGTCGCGTCATGCGGACACCTCTGCTGCGGGGACGACGGGCACAGTCTTGCGCACTCCCTCGATGAGGTCCACTCCTTTCGCGTCCCACGGGACAGAGCCACCGAGCGACAGGGCCGCGGAGAGCCCGGATTTCAGGCCGTCTTCATGGAAGCCGCGCCCCATCCAGGCGCCCGCCAGCCAGAGACCGTTCTGTCCCTGGATCCGCTTCACCCCCCTGACAGCCGCCTCCGCCGCAGCATCGAATTGCGGATGGTCGAATTCGTATTCGAGGAAAGTCCGATCGTCTTCAGGCGGAGTATCCGGATTGAGCGTGATAAACAGCGGCCGTTCCGGCGCGAGGCCCTGCAGCCGGTTCATCCAGTAGGAGAGGCAGATGTCGCCGCTGTCCTGCTTCAGCACATTCCAGCTTGCCCAGGCCGCGCGGCGCGCGGGCATGAGACGGGTATCGCGATGCAGATAAATGCGGTTGGGCCGGTACTTCACTGATCCCAGCAGGAAAGCCTGCTCGGCGTAAGCCTCATCCAGTAAGGCGAGTGTGGTGTCGGAATGGGTCGCGACGATAACATCGTCGAACAACAAGCTGTTTCCGGAAGCCGTGCGGACCCCTACATGCTCCCCGAACGGGAAGATGCGCGCCACCGGCTCATTCAGGCGCACGCGACTTCCCAATGCCTCGGCAACCCGCGAAACATAAGCGCGGCTGCCGCCATCGACAGTCCTCCAGCGCGGCCGCTCCCTGTGCATCAGGCGGTGGTTGTCGAAAAACTGGAAGAAGCTCAGCGCCGGATAGTCAAGCATCCGGTCTTCCGGCGTCGACCAGATCGCCGCCCCCATCGGCAGCACATAGTTGTCGCGGAAATCCTGGTCGAAGCCATGCCGGTCAAGCCACGCCTTCAGGGTCGTGTCGGCGATATTGCCTGCAGCCAGTTCCGCACGGGCAACATCATTGAAACGCAGGATGGTGCGCCAGAACCGATGGAAGCGCGGGTTCAGCAAATTGCCTGGCTGGGCAAACAGGCCCCGCGCATTCGAAGCCCACTCCCAGCCCTGCGGGTCCGAAACGGCAAAGCTCATATCGGAGGGCTTCGTCGGAACACCGAGCGCGTCGAAAAAGCCGATCAGGTTTGGATAGTTGAGGGCGTTGTAGACAATGAACCCAAGGTCAACAGCGGTCTCGTGGCCATCATAATCGAATACGTGCGTACACGCATGACCGCCCAGCCGGGCATCCGCTTCAAACAGCGTAACCTCGGCGCTGTCTTTCAACGCCCATGCGGCACCGAGGCCGGATATTCCCGAGCCGATTACAGCGATCTTTTTCATGCAGCGCTCCGCTTTTCCTTGAGAACGTCATAAGCCGCGAGGGCGCGCTTACGGCCCTCGTCATGATTCACGATCGGCTTCGGATAGGTCTTTCCGAGTTCGATGCCCGCCTTCGCCAGCACAGCCTTGTCCGCCAGCCAGGGGGAATGCAGATGCTTGTCGGGCAGGGCGCCAAGCTCAGGGCACCAGCGGCGCACATAGGCACCATCCGCATCGAACTTTTCGCCCTGCGCAATGGGATTGAACACACGGAAATAGGGGGCCGCATCGGCGCCGGATCCTGCGGTCCACTGCCAGCTTGCCGGATTGGCCGCCGGGTCGGCATCGACCAGCGTATCCCAGAACCAGTCTTCGCCGTCCCGCCAGTGGATCATCAGGTGCTTGGTCAGGAACGACGCAACGATCATCCGTACCCGGTTGTGCATCCACCCGGTATGCCACAGCTGGCGCATCCCGGCATCGACGATGGGATAACCCGTCTGTCCTGTCTGCCACGCTTCCAGCGCCTTCTGGCTGGCGCGCCACGGCATGTGGCGGAAGTCCTTGTTGTAATTGTCCGTCGCGAGGTCCGGATGATGGTACAGGAGGACATAGGAAAACTCCCGCCAGGCAATTTCCGACAGGAACACCATGGCGCTCGCTTCAGTGATCCGGCCAGCCTCGATCCCCGCCATCACGGCGCGCCACACCTGCGCCGGGCTGATCTCGCCAAAGCGCAAGTGAGGGGAAAGGCCGGAGGTGGAGTCTTCGTCCCCCGGCAGGTTCCGATGCTCGGAATAGGTATCAATAGGGCCATCGAGAAAGTGCGCGAGCCGCGCGCTCGCGCCCGCTTCGCCCGGCGTCCAGTGCTCTGCCAACCCTACCGACCAATCCGGACGCGTCGGATGCAGGCCAAGCGCTTCGACGGTCAGGCTTTTGATCGTCGGCCCCTTCAGGCTTTTCGGGCAGGGCAGGGCCGGAGCAGGCTGGTAGGCCGCGCGCAGCGCTTTCCAGAAGGGCGTGAAGACACGGTAATATCCGCCAGAGCCGGTCTTGAGCGCCCAGGGCTCCATCAGCAGGCGGCCATTGAAGCTTTCGGCTTCCAGCCCTTGCTGCTTCAGCGCCTCCTTGATCCGCGTATCCTGCACACGCTCCGCTTCGCTATAGCGCCGGTTCCAGTAGACCGCGCCGGCACCGCTCTCTCTCACCACTTCTCCGATGACGGTTTCAGCAGCGCCCCGCCGGATGGTGAGACGCCCTCCAAGTGCCCCAATATCCGCCTCGAGCGCCTTCAGGGACTTGTCGAGCCACCATTTCGAGGCGCCGCCGTGCGGCCGCACGCCCGGCGTCTCCTCATCAAGGATAAACAGGCAGACAACAGGCCGGCCGCCCTTCACGGCGGCATGAACAGCAGGATTGTCGGCCAGGCGCAGGTCTTCGCGGAACCAGATCAGGGCAGGGGCGGGCTGTGACAGGGGAGGTCTCCGGTTCGGCGTCTCAAGAGTGTTACGCAGGCTACTCCGGAATGGATCATGTGCCCCTGCCTCGACAGCTTTCGCATGTTCCCGCCCTTCGCTATACCCGGAACAGGCCGAAGGAGGTTGCCTCCAGCGGCAAAGAAGAAGGTGTGGCGCAGATGGCAGAGCTTTCCCTGACAGACCTGATTGCGGCGGCGGCTGGCAAGCGCGTCGTCTGCGTCGGCGATGTCATGCTCGACCGCTTCGTCTATGGCCAGGTCACCCGGATATCGCCGGAAGCCCCCGTTCCCATCATGCGCCGCCACCGTGAAGCCGCCATGCCGGGCGGCGCCGGCAACGTCGCGCGCAACCTCGACAGCCTCGGACTCCAGACCTCGCTCATCGGCGTCGTTGGCGACGATGCGGAGGGACGCGAACTTGCCCAGCTGCTCGGCACGCTGGATGCCGTCGACGCCGACCTGATCGTCATGCGCGGCCGCCCGACGACCCTCAAAACGCGCTTCGTCGCCGGCGGCCAGCAGCTCCTCCGCGTCGACGCCGAAGAGGCTTCACCGATCGACAAGGTGACGGAAGGCAAGCTGATCGCCTCGATCTACGAAGAGGCGGCGCAAGCCTCGCTGATCATCGTATCGGACTATGCGAAGGGCGCGGTTTCTGACGACGTCATCGTGGCAGCGCACCGTGCCGGGGCGGAGTTCGCCATTCCGGTCATCGCAGATCCCAAGGGCCGCGATTTCCAGCGCTACAGCACGATCGACGTGATCAAGCCGAATGCCAGCGAGCTGGCAAATGCGTTCGGCATGTCGACCGATTCCGATCAGGACGTCGCGGCGACACTCGAACATGCCATGCAGTCCATCGGGGCCAGGTCCATCGTGGTGACGCGGGCGGCCAAGGGCATGTCCTACATCTCACGCGGCGGCAAAGTCATTCACCGCGCCGGCAAGGCGCGCGAAGTCTATGATGTGTCCGGAGCAGGAGACACCAGCATTGCGGCCCTCGCGCTCGGGCTTGCTGGCGGCGGTACGCTGGGCCAGGCGGTGGACCTTGCCATCGCGGCCTCCGGCATCGCGGTCGGCAAGGCCGGCACCGCCACTGTCTCCGCTGCCGAACTGCGCGGCGCCCTCGATATGGGGCTCGAAAGGGGCGGTGTCAGCCACATCCCGCTCGACACAGCCGTCAGCCAGGTCGCGGCCTGGCGCGATGCAGGCCTCACCGTCGGCTTCACCAATGGCTGCTTCGACATTCTCCATCCCGGCCACCTGAAAGTGCTGGAGGAGGCCAAGTCACGCTGCGGCCGCCTCATCGTCGGCCTGAACTCAGACGCGTCCGTGCGTCGCCTCAAAGGCCCGACCCGGCCAGTCAACGACGCCGACTCCCGCGCACGCGTCCTCTCGGGCCTCAGCGCAGTGGATGCCGTCGTCGTGTTCGGCGAGGACACGCCCGCCTCGCTGATTGCGGCGCTGCAGCCGGATCTGTTGGTCAAAGGCGGCGACTACACGATCGAAACCATCGTCGGGGCCGACCTCGTCCTCGCGCGGGGTGGAACCGTCCACATCGTGCCCACAGTCGACGGCCAGTCGACCACCGCAGCGATCGCACGGGCCAAAGCCAAGGCGGACTGAAAGCTCAGGGGCAGGGCAGGCTAGTTCGCCACGCCCTTTTTCAGCTCATAGGTGCCCCGCGCGGTCACATCGAACCATTCCGGAATATCCGGGTGGCTCAGCGGCACGGTGCTGTCATCTGCCATGAGGTTCTGCTCCGAGACATAAGCCACATAGTGCGTGCGGTCGTTTTCCGCGAACAGGTGGTAAAAGGGCTGGTCCTTGCGGGGCCGCACCTCTTCAGGAATGGACTCATACCATTCCTCGGTGTTCGCAAATTGCGGATCGACGTCGAAAATGATGCCGCGGAACGGGAAATGCCGGTGCCGGACAACCTGTCCGATCTGGAACTTCGCCACATGCAGCGACACGGCATTGTAGCGCGCTTCGAGGTCCACCGGCCGGTCGAGAACAAGCGGGGCCTCGCCTGAACGCCCCCGGCGCCCGAACAGGCGGGTCAGAAATCCCGACAGGCCACGTCCACTGGTCATTTACGGCTCCTGTGGTACACCTACCATCAAGAAACTGGTTTGGGCCACATCATGGCTGACAAAAATGCCGCGAACCGCCGGGGGCCCCGGCGGCGTTCGCGCAAAGGGAGGAACGGCCCGCTCTATGCGGCCGTTGACCTCGGCACGAACAATTGCCGCCTGCTCGTGGCGGAACCGTGGGGCAAATCGTTCCGCGTCGTGGACTCGCATTCGCAGATCGCGCGCCTCGGGGAAGGGCTGCATGAGACCGGCCGCATCTCCGATGCTGCAGTAGATCGTGCACTTGACGCCCTGAAGGCAATCCGCCGCAAGCTGAAGCATCATGGCGTCGGCCGCGTCCGCTGCATCGCCACCGAAGCCTGCCGCAAGGCCGAGAACGGTGCCGATTTCATAAAGCGCGTGCATGACGAAACCGGGCTCACCTTCAAGATCATCAACGCCAAGGAAGAGGCGCGGCTTGCCACCATTGGGTGTCACGACCTGATGGGCGAAGACGCCAAAACGGTCCTCGTCGTCGACATCGGCGGCGGCTCGACGGAACTCTCCTGGGTCAATGCCCGCATCGCCCGCGACGGTGGCTTCGAAGGCCTCGTCGAGCGCGCGCCGATCCAGGACTGGACCAGCCTGCCTCTGGGCGTCGTGACCCTGCAGGAAGCCTTTGGCCACCTGCCGGAAGAAGAAGCCTTCCCGGTGATGCTGGGCCATGCCCGCGAGGTGATCGAGAACTGGAAGGGCACGCCGCGCGTCCGCCGCGCCATGGAAACCGAGGGTTCCCACCTGATCGGCACCTCCGGCACCGTGACCTGCCTTGCCGGCGTTCATCTCAAGCTCGACAAGTACCGGCGTGACAAGGTTGATGGCACCTGGCTCTCCCGCGACGAGGCCGGCGCCTGTATCCAGCTACTGCGCGATCTCGGTCCCACCGGACGGGCGACCCTGCCCACCATCGGCGAAGAACGGGCAGGCCTGATGCTTTCCGGCTGCGCCATCATGCAGGCCGTCTGGGACGCCTTTCCGGGCGAGCGGATGCGGGTTGGCGACAGGGGGCTCCGGGAAGGGCTGCTCCTGTCGATGATGTATGGCAAGAAGCCGTCACGGCGCCGCTCCGGCCGCCGACGCACCGGCCCCCGTCCGCCGGGCGACAGTTCACCCGCCGTGGAGGCGCCGCATGACTGACGACGAGAAGCGCCGCTGGAAAGGCCCGACCGGCGACAAGGGCTCGTCCGGCCGCCGCATGAGCGAACGCAAGGTGGTGGCGCGCAAGGCCAAGAATGAAAGCTCCAAACGCTGGATCGAACGCCAGCTGCAGGATCCTTATGTCAAGCGCTCCAAGGACGAAGGCTATCGCGCCCGTGCTGCCTACAAGCTCCTCGAAATCGACGAGAAAATGCATCTGCTGAAGCGCGGCCAGCGCGTCGTCGACCTCGGTTGCGCACCAGGCGGCTGGATGCAGGTCGCCCTGATGAAAGGCGCCAGCGAAGTCGCCGGCATCGACCTTCTTGAAGTCGAGCCCATGGAAGGCGCCCACATCGTCCAGGGCGACATCAACAATCCGGACGACGTCGATACGCTGATGGAAGGCCTCACCGGCCCGCCGGATCTTGTTCTCTCCGACATGGCGGCCAACACGACCGGCCACCGGCAGACGGATCACCTGCGCACCATCGGCCTTGCTGAAATGGCGGCGGCCTTTGCCGTCGAACACCTCGCGCCCGGCGGCGCCTTCTGTTCCAAGGTCTTCCAGGGCGGCGCCACAAAGGAAGTGCTGGATCTGCTGAAGGCCAACTTCACCAGCGTCAAGCACATGAAGCCCCCGGCCAGCCGCGCCGGAAGCCCGGAGATCTTCGTCGTCGCGAAAGGCTTTAAGGGACGACCCGCGTCCGGCTGAGCGTTTGGCTAGCGGACGTTTGAGTCGAGCATTCTGCCCGAAACGACGTCTTTTCCGAAATAGCCATTAGCGGGAAACAGCTCTTGGCTGATATCTGCAATCGATTCTATCTCTTCACGTGTCAGGCGCCGCTGCCAGTCGTTCTGGCGCTGTTTCGCCGACAGTTTCTCGCGGCCCAAAGATGTCACGGGGCTGGCTTTTTCGCTGGCTGCCACTTTGATCGAAGTGATCTGCAGGCGATTGAGGACACTGGCGCCGCGCCTGAGCACGTCTTCATAGCTCACGAGCCTTGCACGGTTGGCGTTGACGCTCTCCTGAGCGGCCTGCTCGCTAAGGCTCCACAACGCCGCGAAACGCCTGACGGGAGACTGGTCGAAACGCATCAGGGTTGTCGCGCGCTCATGCGCTGGCGTGCCCGGCTCGTGGTTATCCGGGCTATATATTTCGCTGAATCTTACATCCTCGAAGCGCCACGACCAGTCCGTTTCCTTGAAACTGGCGTAGACCGCAGCTGGATTGCGCCGGATGTGAATAATCGGCGTGTTGTATATTTCGGCCATGTCGTCGAGAAGAAAACCGAGGCGGGTGAACTTCACCACCAGGTTGCGGCCATCCGTCTTTTGCGCAGCGTCCCGCAGGAAATGAGCGTATCCGTGCGTTCCGACACCACGCATTGCCAGATGCAGTTTGATCTTGTCCCGGCGGGCAAAACTGTCGGCCGAAAGCGGCATATATATGTGCCGGCTGGCTTCGGACGCTCCCGGGCAGAGCCGGTCCCAGCGTTGACCAGCGGCTGGTGAAAACGGCTCGAACAGGGACTTGGCCTTAAGGCTCTGAACAAGCGTCTGCTGCAGCCACGTCGTGCCGCTCCGCCAGAAGCCATTGACGAGCAGACAATTCCTGAGCCGCCACGAAGCGGCATAGTCCATCAGCCCGACAGAGGTGAGTTTCAGGCGTCCAATTCCCCGCACAGTGTCAATCTACCTTTTCGTTGCCCGCCACATTCACGCCCCGCAGCGCAAATCCCAGGCCACCTCCCTGTTTCTTCGATGTATTTTTTAAATTTCAATAGGTTTTTTACAGTCGCACTGCAACAATGACAGCGCGCCGGACCCAGTACGCGCGCACTTGGATCGTAAGGAATTAGCTGAGCGGGACGGCCTTGGTTAACTGTTGCTTGCCCAGCGGCGCCTGACGTTTCACACTGACACACAGCTTAAAGGGAGAACGAAAGTGACCATTACGGGCCGTTGTTACTGTGGAGAGGTTCATTATGAAGCGGACGGCGACCCCGTCATGAAAGGGGAGTGCCACTGCCGCGAGTGCCAGTACTTCACCGGCGGCAATGCCAATGACTTCATGGCCATGCCCTCGGCAGGGTTTCGGGTCACCAAAGGCGCCACCAAGTCCTTTTCCCGCCCTGATCTCGACCATGCCGTCACGCGTGAGTTCTGCCCGACGTGCGGGACGCATATCCTGACCCGTTCGCCCGCGCTGCCGCAGGCTGTGATCCTCAAGGTCGGCACGCTCGACGATACGTCCATCTACGGCCAGCCTCAGGTCATCATGCAGACCGCCGATGCGCCGAGCTTCCATCACATTCCGGAGGGCATTCCTGCCTTCCCCCGGTGGCCCGGATGAAACGCGGCGCGCTGATCCTTGCGCTCGCCTGCGCCGGCCTGCTGGCCGCTTGCGAAGCTCTGCGGGACTATCACGCCAACAATCCGGTCTATGGCTCTTCCTCGCCGCCCTATGAGTCCATCCGCTTTGCCGGCGAAGTGGCGACGCCCGACGAACGCGCGACATGCGAAGCGGCGGGCGGGCAGGTACGCCGCGAGGGCTTGCTCGGCTTCGAGCGCTGCATCCAGACCTATCCGGACGCCGGCAAGACATGCTCGGATTCTGCCGACTGCCTCGGCGAATGCCGCCTCCCACCGGACAGCGGCATCCCGGCAGGTGAACCGGGCACCGGCACCTGCCAGGTCACCGACAGCCCCTTCGGCTGCTACGCCCTCGTCAAGGACGGCATCGTGCGGCCGGCGTCGTGCGTGGACTGACGGTCAGACCGGCAACAGATGCGCCTCGGCTTCGTCGCGGTGCTTTTTCAGGTATTTCATGAAGGGCGTGCCGCCGGTGCCGACGTCAGGGTCATTGCCCGCGCCGCCTTTTGACTGCCGGTTGATATAGCTCGCCGCATATTCGAGGTGCCGCGTGCGGAAGCGCGCCAGCTTCGAGACGTTCTCGTTGTAGAGCGTCTTCAGACCCGCATCGCCTGAGCCTTCCACGAAGGCGCGCACGCCGCTCGCGGCCCGCACATCCTCGATCAGGCGGCGGTGCGCTGGTGGCCGGTAGGCATGCAGTTCGTCCAGGAACGTCCGCAGCGGGTCCGCCGCATGGCCGACGCTCAGCAGGGCGTCCATTGTCGGCACAATGGAAGACTGCGAGCCCGTCTGCCCACGGAAGGCCTGCGGTTCGCCGCCAGTCTCTTCCACGCCTTCATAGATCAGCCCGCCGCCCAGCGCCGGATTGTCCTTCCAGCCATGGATCCACGGCCGCACCCGGTGGAAATAGCAATAAGGGTCACACCGCTCCGGCATCCGGTCGAAGATCGCGTTCACATCGTCCCACGCCTTCGACATCGCGGAGAGGCACCGGGCCACTTCCTTTGCATCACTTGCCGCCGCCGCCGGGATCAGGTTCAGCGCTTCGTCCAGCATCTCGCCGGCTCGCGCCTCGATCGCCACATGCACGAGGATGAACCAGGCTTCGTCCATACCGCCATCGAAATGCTGGATCACCTGCACGTTGGAGAGGTCGATCGGCCCGTCCCGGTCGATCAGCCGCCAGTTTTCGAGCGTGTAGCTGGAATAGGGGAGCAGAGGCGGCTGGCCGAGACTCTTCGACAGCTGCCATATCGGCACGGCGAGGCAGGCGGGCAGGGCCTTCGGCGCATCCGGCTCGCCCCACACATAGGTCTGCACCATGAAGGAGTAATGCAGCATCGCGATCCGCTGCTCGGCCTCGCTCGCGTCAGCGCAGAAATCGGCAAGGTCGGTCACCGGCAGGCGCTCCATCAGGGCGCGCACACGGCCGGTCGGGATCAGTTTCGGAATATCCAGCGCCATCTGGCGTGCCGGCTCCAGGAAGGAGGGCAGTTTCACCCCATCCGGATCGAAAGCCGCAAGAAATCCACGCTCACGGCTGAGCCCATAATCAGAAAGTTTCATCACCCGCTCCTCCCAGGGCAATTGATTTCATTTGTAACTATCCGGGTTAGCAGGCACCGCAAGGCCTGTCATCGGGGGAATTTTGACACTTCAGTGGAAAATGCAGCAGGGGCTTCACAAGCCCCCGCGACTCCTTTATTGCGCCGAAAAGGGAGCTCCCCACATGAAAATCCGACAAGCGATCACCTTTGACGACGTGCTTCTCCAGCCCGGCGCGAGCGAGGTCTTACCCGCCGACGTCGACGTCTCCACCTTCCTGACGAAGGCCATTCCCCTCAACATCCCGCTGATCTCCGCGGCCATGGACACGGTCACAGAGGCCCGCCTCGCCATCGCCATGGCCCAGGCCGGCGGCATCGGCGTCATTCACCGCAACCTCTCGGTCGAAGAACAGGCCGGCGAAGTCGCGATGGTCAAGAAATACGAGAGCGGCGTGGTCATGAACCCCGTCACCATCAGCCCGACCGCCACGCTGGGCGACCTGCGGGAACTGAAGAAGCGCACCGGCTTCTCCGGCATTCCCGTCGTCAACGAGAACGGCAAGGTCGTCGGCATCATCACAAACCGCGACACGCGCTTCGCCGAAGACCTGAACGAAAAGGTCGCCAACCTGATGACGCGCGACGTCGTCACGGTGGAAATGGAAACGCCCCTGCCGGAGGCGCGCCGCCTGCTGCACAAGCACCGCATCGAGCGCCTCGTCATCGTCGACAAGGACGACAAATGCCTCGGCCTCCTCACCGTCAAGGACATGGACAAGGCCGCCGTCCACCCGAACGCCGCGAAAGATCCCGCCGGGCGCCTCCGCGTCGCCGCCGCCTCAACCGTCGGCGATGCAGGTTTTGAGCGCACCGCCGCCCTCATCGAGGCGGGTGCCGACGCAGTCATCATCGACACCGCCCACGGCCACTCGAAAGCCGTTGCCGAGGCCGTCACCCGCGCCAAGAAACTTTCCAACGCCGTCCAGATCATCGCCGGCAACGTCGCCACCGCCGAGGCCACCAGGGCCCTGATCGACGCGGGCGCAGACGCCGTGAAAGTTGGCATCGGCCCCGGCTCCATCTGCACCACGCGCATCGTCGCGGGTGTCGGCGTGCCCCAGCTCACCGCCATCGAGGCCTGCGCCAATGCCGCGCAAGCCTCCGGCGTGCCGGTCATCGCCGATGGCGGCATCAAGTTCTCGGGCGACTTCGCCAAGGCCCTCGCGGCCGGCGCGGCGACCGCCATGATGGGCTCCATGTTCGCCGGCACCGAAGAAGCGCCCGGTGAGGTGTTCCTCTACCAGGGCCGCTCCTACAAGGCTTATCGCGGCATGGGCAGCCTCGGCGCCATGGCCCGCGGCTCGGCCGACCGCTATTTCCAGAAAGACGCCGCCGCCGAGAAACTCGTGCCGGAAGGCATCGAAGGGCAGGTGCCGTTCAAGGGCCCCATCGCGCCCATCGTCCACCAGATGGTCGGGGGCCTGCGCGCCGCCATGGGCTATGTCGGTGCACGGACCATTCGGGAACTGCACGAGAAAGCCGAATTCGTCCAGATCACCGGCGCCGGCCTCCAGGAAAGCCACGTCCACGACGTCCAGATGACCCGCGAAGCGCCGAATTACTCGCTGTCGCGGGGGTAGCACCGATACTCACTATCGAGCTTGCCGCCGGCGGCTTTATCCCTAAGGTGGAAACCGTAGGGAGGATCGGATGCGCCTATTTTCACTATCGGCGGCAGTCGCTGCATGGGGGATAGCCAGCGCTCCTGCTCTGGCGGAAACAGAGTCGGCAGAAGTGCCGCCAGCTTGTTTCACCGACGAGGATGGAACCACGGATTACGCGGCCTGCTTCAATGCCGCCAAGCCCGGCACGCCAGCGTGGATACACGCGGCAATCAATCTCGGCAGCGAGGCGTTTTGGGACGGCGATATCGAAACCGCCGCCTACTATTATGATCTGAGCACCCCGGACGGCCAGCAGATTTTCAGCGACATTTCTTTTCATGCCAATCGCGCCGACGTCTTCAGGCGGGTGGGACGGCTTGAGGATTCGCTGAAAGATGCGCGTCATGTTTGGGACATGGTGCAGGAGGGCAAATATGATTTCTATGGCCACCCGCTGAATGACAGTGCGAGATTCTATGTGCTGATGCTCGTCGCGCAGACATTCCATGAAGCGTCCGCTCCGGAAGAGGAAGCCGTGGTCAGGGCCTTCCTTGAAACGCCAATCCAGAACGATACAGATCTTATCAACCAGAGCGCAATTCTGACGGAAATTGGAAAATACGATGACGCGCTGAAACTGAGCGCGGAACTTGTTGTCGGCCTGCCCGACAATCCCGGCGTGCTGAACAATCATTGTTATCTCCTGACGTTGATGGACAGGGCGCCAGAGGGGCTCCCTTATTGTCGCCAAGCTGCGGCCATCGCCCCAGATATAGCGGCGCTGCAGCATAGTCTTGCGCTTGCGCTGGCGGCGGCAGGCCAATGTGTGGATGCAGAACAGGCGTTGCAAAATGCCCATCAGCTTGAGCCATCCGTCACGAAGTACAGTGAACCCCTTGCCTGCCAACTGCACTGACAATAGCACGCCTATTGGGCCCCCGATGGTCGACCAACTGAACGCATCAGAATAGCCAATTCCACGCATCTGAACTGCTGTGAGACTACCAATGAAAGGCCACTCTCGGCGCAATCTAGATTGCGTCAAATTGCTTGTTTACGCCTAATCATTGACACGGCCATATCGCGAATGGCCGCCTATCCCACACCCAATCCGGCCAGCCTCCATCCCGCGCCATACTCCCGCGCATGACCGAAGCCTTCTTCGCCACTGCGTTCGAACAGGCGCGCCTTGCGCTCACCGATGTCATCGGGAAGGCGGAGCTGCACCTAAAGCCCAGGACGCTGACACGCACGCTCGCGCGGCGCACGCGGGCGCGGCTGAAGCTGCTGGAGTCGATCGTCCGGCGTCTGATCGTCCTTCTGGCGCTCAGCCTCGCGCCATCGCCTGACAGGGTGGCACCAAAGAGGACGAAAGATCAACGCAGCGTCACAGAAATTGTCGAAGATGTCACCGCAACCTTCCCCCAACTGCCGGTTTACCGGCTGAATCTGTTGGGCCGCGTCACATATTATCGCATGGACAGCGCGGGCTTTCCTGAAAGGCTCGCGCGGCGCACCGGGCCGGCGCTGGCCCTGCCGCTGATGGTCCATGCCGATGCCTTGCTGAGGCTGCTTCTGGCGCCGGAGCGCCATGCCGCGCGCCTCGCCCGGCGGCTGCGGCGGGAGCGGGGGCAGGGCATGACGCGGCCGCTCTGCCCGCCGCTTTCAGGTGTCCATCGCCTCCGGCCAGAGCTTGGTGCGATCTCGGCCGGCCTGCCCACCATGATCGTCGCCGCCTGGGACCGTGGGACAGACACGTCATGAATCCCACCCCTTGTCCAACACCTGAACCGGCCGGGAAGCGTCCCGCGCCGGCCGCTTGCGCTGGGGTCAGCGCGGCTCGCGCCACATCGCCTCCATCGGCGGCGCGCCGGGGCCAACTTCAAACAGCTTCATTCGCTCGAAGCCGTGGCTCATGTAGAAGCCGGTATTCCGGGGGTTCGAGTTTTCGAGATAGCAGGGCAGGCGGGCCTTGTCGGCCGCCGCCGTCATCGGGCTCATCATCAGCTTGCCCAGCCCCTTTCCCCGACTGGCCACCCGGGTGCCGATCGTGAACAGGTAAAGATGCGGCTCTTTCGGGTGCTCCCGGTCCATCGCCTCGCCCGCGCCGAGGGCCCGCCGGACCGACCCCTGCGCGCCTCGCCGCGCCAGCACCGAAACGATCCGCAGCGTCGGCCAGAGGCCCAGCTCCTTCCGTTTCCCGGATTCGATCCACATCGTGCCTCCGCCATCTCCCGCGAGGTGGCAGATGCCGTTTTTCAGGTAAACATCCTGCGCGAGGATGCCGAAAGTCGGCGCCAGCGCCCGCTCATTGCCGAAGATCCATATGTTCACCGGATCCTCCTCAAAGGCCTCCCCGGTAATGCTTCCCAGCTGCCGCCAATCGGCCGGCGCAGCGTTTCTCAAGCCCTCCGGCAGGTCTATCTCGAGCATTATCAGCCCTTTCCGGTTTCCATCCCTGTTTCCGGACGCTAACAAGCCCTCCCGAAACGGAGCAAGAGAATATGCGAAACGGCGGACGCATCGCAGCAGCCATAGATGTCCTGACGGACGTCCTCAACCGGCACCAGCCGGTGAAATCCGCTGCCCGCGACTGGGGCAAACGCGCCCGCTATGCCGGCTCGAAAGACCGCGCCTGGGTCTCAGGCCTCGTCCTCGATGCCCTGCGCAAGAAGAATTCCATCGGCCATGCCATGGGCGACGACAGCCCCCGCGGCCTCATCCTCGGCGCGCTGGCCCATGCCTGGGGCTGGAATATCCGCGAAATCGACGATGCCATGGACGAGGAACACGCCCCCTCGAAGCTGACCCTTCAGGAACGCGAACGCCTGGTCATGGCGCCTGACCCCTCCGCGCCGGCCCATGTCCGCGGCGACTATCCCGACTGGCTCGCGCTGCATCTCGAACGCGTCTTCGGCGAGGAAGCCGTCATCGAAGCCCAGTCCATGGCCGTCCGCGCCGACGTCGACCTCCGGGTCAACACCCTCAAAGTCGATGCCGAAAAGGCCGCCGCACCGCTGAAAAGCGCGAAGGCCGAGCCCTCGAAACTTCTCCACAACGCCTTTCATATTCCCGCCCGCGACCCATCCGAGCGCGAAGCCAGCCTCGAAAGCATCCCCGCTTATTCCAAAGGCTGGGTCGAGGTTCAGGATGCCGGCTCCCAGATCGCCGCCGCCGCCGCGAATGCCCAGCCGGGGGAACAGGTTCTTGATTACTGCGCAGGGGGAGGGGGCAAAACGCTCTCGCTCGCCGCCCAGATGGACGGTAAGGGCCAGATCTTCGCCTACGACATCGACGGCCGCCGCCTCTCCGCCTTGATCCCGCGCCTCAAGCGCTCCGGCGCCCACAATGTCCAGCTGGTTCACCCGTCAGAACCGGTCCAGCTCGACGACCTGAAGGGCCAGATGGATCTCGTCTTCGTCGACGCGCCCTGCACCGGCACAGGAACCTGGCGCCGCCGCCCCGACGCCAAATGGCGCCTCAAGCAGAATCAACTCGCCAAGCGCATTGAGGAACAGACCGAAATCCTCTCCAAAGCCAGCGAGTTCGTGAAACCCGGCGGCCGCCTCGTCTACGCGACCTGCTCATTTCTGATCGAGGAAGATGAAGACCGCGTCGCTTTCTTTCTCGCTGACCATCCTGGTTTCGCCGAAGAAGACGCCGGAGAAGCCGCCATCGCCTCGGGACTGCTTACCGACGACGGCGCGGCCATAGTCCGCCGCTATCGCAGCCCCACCGGGTCCGTCCGCCTGACGCCACGCAGGGCAGGGACCGACGGCTTCTTCTTCGCGGTCCTTAGGCGCCGTGCATGAGCCTGATCCTGTTCGCCCCGCTCTTTCTGGCAGCGTTTGCGGCGATCTGGCTCGGTATCCTCTTCCTGCTCAGCCGGATGTCCGGTTGGAACCGCCTCCACGCCGCCTACCCCCATGACGGAACGCCCATGCCGGTCCGGCGCGTCATGCAAAGTGCCTCGATGGGCTATTCGCCCTACTTCCCGGTTCGTTTCCGCAGCGTCCTCACCCTCGGCACTGATGGCATCCATCTTTATCTGAGGCCCGGCTTCCTGTTCGGCGTCATGCATCCGGCGCTCGCAATCCCGATGTCCGAAATCCGGGCCGAACACCACCGCGGCATTCTCGGCCAGCTCCTCCACCTCCGCACCAGCCGCGAGCCGGGCATCGTCATCATCCTGCATGAGCGGCTCACCCGCTGGCTCATCGAAAATGGAGCCCGCGGCCTTGCCGCGCAGATACCTGATATGGACGAATCCCGCGACCTCGGCTAAGCGGCCCCATGACTGAGCAAAGACACGAACACGCCCTCATCGTCGACTTCGGCAGCCAGGTGACCCAGCTCATCGCCCGGCGCCTTCGCGAGAGCGGCGTCTATTGCGAAATCCACCCATTTAACAAGGTCGATGCGGCTTTCCTCAAGGCCTACGCGCCGAAGGCCATCATCCTTTCAGGCGGCCCTGCGAGCGTCACCTGGGCTGACAGCCCGAGAGCTGACGACGCTATCTTCGGGCTCGGCGTTCCCGTTCTCGGCATCTGCTATGGCCAGCAGGTCATGATGGAACAGCTGGGCGGCATGGTGGAAAGCGGCACCAGCCGCGAGTTTGGCCGCGCCTTCATCGAGAAGATCGTGGAAGACCCGATCCTCGACGGCCTCTTCCATGCCGGCGACCACGAACAGGTCTGGATGAGCCATGGCGACCATGTCGCGGAAATGGCTTCCGGATTCGGAGTCATCGCCAAATCTCCGGGCGCGCCTTATGCCATCATCGCCGATCCGGAGCGCCGCTTTTATGGCACGCAGTTCCACCCGGAAGTCGTGCACACGACTCATGGCCGACAACTGCTCCGCAACTTCACCCATGGCGTTGCCGGCTTGAAGGGCGACTGGACCATGGCGGCCTACCGCGCTGAGGCGGTCGAGAAGATCCGCGCGCAGGTGGGGAAGGGACGTGTGATCTGCGGTCTCTCAGGCGGCGTCGACTCTTCCGTCGCAGCGGTTCTCATCCATGAAGCCATCGGCGACCAACTCACCTGCGTCTATGTCGACCACGGCCTGATGCGCGCCGGCGAAAGCGAACAGGTCGTCAGCCTCTTCCGCGAACACTACAATATCCCGCTTGTTCATGTTGACGCCTCAGAACTCTTCCTCGGCCAGCTTGCCGGCGTCACCGATCCGGAGCGCAAGCGAAAAATTATCGGCGGCCTTTTCATCGACGTCTTCGATGAGGAAGCGAAGAAGATCGGCGGCGCGGACTTCCTCGCGCAGGGAACTCTCTACCCCGATGTGATTGAAAGCGTCTCGGCACTCGGTGGCCCCTCGGTCACGATCAAGAGCCACCACAATGTCGGCGGCCTGCCCGCCCGGATGAAGATGAAGCTGGTCGAGCCGCTGCGCGAACTCTTCAAGGACGAAGTCCGCGCGCTCGGCCGCGAGCTTGGCCTCACCGACGCATTCGTCGACCGGCATCCGTTCCCCGGCCCTGGCCTTGCCATCCGCATTCCTGGCGAGATCACGCGCGAAAAAGCGGACACGCTCCGCAAGGCGGATGCGATCTACATCGACGAAATCCGCAAGGCTGGCCTCTACAACGAAATCTGGCAGGCATTCAGCGTCCTGCTGCCTGTCAACACGGTCGGCGTCATGGGCGACGAGCGGACTTATGAGGCCGTCCTCGCCCTGCGCGCGGTGACGTCGACGGACGGCATGACGGCCGACTACTACCCCTTTGAGCACAGTTTCCTGGGCCGCGTCGCCACGCGCATCATCAACGAGGTCAAAGGCGTCAACCGTGTCGTCTACGACGTGACATCCAAGCCACCGGGCACGATCGAGTGGGAATGATTTTTGCCCATCCGGGCGTATCCAAAAATACGCCACGATGCGACATAAGTGACTGAGATATATAAATAAATATCTCGGGATATTTCGACATCTATCGCTGGGTTAGCCTCCGGAATGACGGTATGGCTGACGGTATGGCGCATCTTGTCTCGTCCGAAAATCGCATATACCGTCAGGGCTATGAGAGCTTCTGACGGTATATTTTTTGGCGTAATGCTCTGTAAACGCAGGGAAAATACCAATCAGAGGGGCCGTTTTCGGCCTGACGGTATAATTGGGCGCTCTCCGGCATATTTTGACCAATCTGGAGGGTGTGGATGTTGACCGACGCCGCCATTAAGGCCCTGAAACCAAAAGAGAAACTATACAAGATCGTGGACCGTGACGGTATGTATGTCGTGGTCCAGCCCTCGGGCGCGATCGTCTTTCGCCTGGACTACCGACTGAACGGCCGCCGGGAGACGTTGACGCTGGGGCGCTACG
>NZ_JAWKUW010000003.1:0-422313 GCF_041398385.1 Hyphomonas sp. | reverse complement strand
ATGAAGCGTCAGGGCAAGGTGTGGATCCGCGTGTTCCCGGATGTGCCGGTTTCCGCGAAGCCGATCGAAGTGCGTATGGGTAAGGGCAAGGGCTCGGTCGACCGCTGGGTTTCCCGCGTCGCGCCTGGCCGCATCCTGTTCGAGATCGACGGTGTTCCGGAAGACACCGCCCGCGAGGCCCTGCGCCTCGGCGCGGCCAAGCTTCCGATCAAGACCAAGATCGTCAAGCGTATCGAGGGGATCTGATCATGGCCAAGAAGTCCAATGCACGCCTCGACGACATCAAGGCGAAGAATGCTGACCAGCTCAAGGACGAGCTCGTGAAGCTGAAGAAAGAGCAATTCAACCTGCGTTTCCAGGCGGCCACCGGCCAGCTGGAAAAAACCTCCCGCGTTTCCGAAGTCCGCCGCGACATTGCTCGCGTCAAGACCGTGATGCGCGAGCAGGCCCAGGCTGGTAAGGCGTAAGGAGAGGGATCATGCCCAAGCGTATTATGGAAGGCGTCGTGGTCTCCGCCAAGCAGGACAAGACCGCAGTGGTTCGCGTCGAACGTACCTTCACCCACCCGGTGATGAAGAAGATCGTCCGCCGTTCCAAGAAGTATCACGCCCATGACGAGGCCAACACCGCCGTCGAGGGTCAGACCGTAACAATCCGCGAGTGCCCGCCGAAGTCGAAGCTGAAGCGCTGGGAACTCGTCAGCGGCGAAGGGGAGTGACGCATGATCCAGATGCAGACCAACCTCAAGGTGGCTGACAACTCCGGCGCGCGCCGCGTCCAGTGCATCAAGGTGCTGGGTGGCGCAGGCCGTCGTTATGCCTCCGTCGGCGACGTGATCGTCGTCTCGATCAAGGAAGCGATCCCGACCGGCCGCGTGAAGAAGGGTGACGTCCGCAAGGCCGTCGTCGTGCGCGTCTCCAAGGACATCAACCGTGCGGACGGTTCCACCATCCGTTTCGATAGCAACGCCGCTGTGCTCATCAACAACAATGGCGAGCCGATCGGCACCCGCGTGTTTGGCCCGGTTCCGCGCGAACTGCGCGCCAAGAACCAGGTCAAGATCGCCAACATGGCCCCGGAGGTCCTGTAACATGGCTGCGAAGATCAAGAAGGGCGACACGGTCATCGTGATCACCGGTCGCGACAAGGGCACCAAGGGCGAAGTCCTGAAGGTGATCCCGGATGAGAACCGCGTCGTCGTGCGC
Organism: Hyphomonas sp.; assembly: GCF_041398385.1. GTDB lineage: Bacteria > Pseudomonadota > Alphaproteobacteria > Caulobacterales > Hyphomonadaceae > Hyphomonas. Next base: position 421,108 of record NZ_JAWKUW010000003.1, on the reverse strand, counting down.
GGCGTGAACGTGGTCCAGCGCCACCAGAAGCCGTCCCAGATGGATGCCGGCGGTCTGAAGCGCTTCGAAGCCCCGATTCACGTCTCGAACGTGGCGCTCGCCGATCCGCGCGATGGCAAGGCCGTCCGCGTGGGTTTCAAAACTGATGACAAGGGGCGCAAGACGCGCTTCGCAAAACGCTCTGGGGAATCCATCGATGTCTAAGGCATACGAACCCCGTCTGAAGACGAAGTACCGCGAGCAGATTCGTGGCAAGCTGCAGGAGCAGTTCAACTACTCCAACCCGATGCTTGTTCCGAAGCTGGAAAAGGTCGTGATCAACATGGGTGTGGGCGAAGCTGTCGCCGACTCCAAGAAGATCAAGTCGGCCCTGGCGGAACTCGAGAAGATCGCCGGCCCGAAGCCGGTTGCCACCAAGGCCCGCAAGTCGATTGCCGGCTTCAAGGTCCGCGAAGGCATGCTGATCGGCTGCAAGGTCACCCTGCGCCGCGACCGCATGTACGAATTCCTTGACCGTCTGACGACGATCGCGCTGCCGCGCGTCAAGGACTTCCGCGGCCTCAACGGCAAGAGCTTCGACGGCCGTGGCAACTACGCCATGGGCCTCAAGGAACACATCGTGTTCCCGGAGATCAATTACGACGAAGTCGACGACGTCCGCGGTATGGACATCATCGTCTGCACGACCGCAGCAACCGATCAGGAAGCCAAGGCACTCCTCGCCGAGTGCGGCTTCCCGTTCCGGAACTAGGGCGCGAGGAGACTGCTGAAATGGCAAAGAAGAGCGCAATCGAAAAGAACAAGAAGCGCGAGAAGCTGGTGGCACGCTATGCCGCAAAGCGCGAGCAACTGAAGGCCGCTGCGATGGACGAGAACCTGTCGCTGGAAGAGCGCTACAAGGCGCGCCTCAAGCTGGCGGAACTGCCGCGTAACTCGGCCTCGAACCGTGTGCGCAATCGCTGCGAAGTGTCGGGCCGTCCGCGCGGCTACTATCGCAAACTGAAAATGTCGCGGATCGCGCTGCGCGAGCTTGGCTCGAACGGTCAGATCCCCGGCCTCGTGAAGTCCAGCTGGTAAGAGAGGAGGTCCAAAGATGAACATTTCCGATCCCCTCGGCGATATGCTGACCCGCATCCGCAACGCTCAGATGCGCGGCATGTCGAAAGTTGTCACCCCGGCGTCCAAGCTGCGGGCCCGCGTGCTGGAAGTGCTCCAGTCCGAAGGCTACATCCGTGGCTATGCCGAAATCGAAAAAGACGGTCACAAGTCCCTGGAAATCGAGCTGAAGTATTACGAAGGCCAGCCGGTCATCTCGGAGATCAAGCGTGTCTCCAAGCCCGGCCGCCGCGTGTACTCTTCTGTCTCCGACATCCCGCTGGTGCGTAACGGCCTCGGCATCTCGATCCTTTCGACTTCGAAAGGCGTGATGTCCGATAACGTTGCCCGCACCGAGAATGTCGGCGGCGAAGTGCTCTGCCGGGTCTTCTAGGAGCGCGCATCATGTCACGTATTGGTAAACTCCCGATCACTGTTCCCAACGGCACCACGCTGTCCGTGGACGGACAGACCATCAAGGCCAAGGGCCCGAAGGGCGAACTGTCGATGACTGTTGCCGAGGTCATCACGCCGAAGCTGGAAGGTGGCGAGCTCACGCTCACGCCGCGCGCAGACATCATGGCCGCTGCTGAAGCTGCCATCGAGACCGCGAAAGCCCGCGGCAAGCGTCCTCCGACGCTGGCCCAGGCGCTTGACCCGGTCGCCCGCACCCAGTGGGGCACCGCCCGCGCCCGCATCGCCAACATGGTTGAAGGCGTGTCCAAGGGCTATGAGCGCACTCTCGAACTGGTCGGCGTCGGTTATCGTGCGCAGATGCAGGGCAAGGACGTGAAACTGGCCCTCGGCTTCTCGCACGACGTTGTCTACGCTGCGCCGGAAGGCATCACGCTCGCGTCGTCCAAGCCGACCGAGATCGTCGTGTCGGGTGCAGACAAGCAGGTCGTCGGCCAGGTTGCCGCCGAAATCCGCAAGTACCGCTCGCCGGAGCCTTACAAAGGCAAGGGTATCCGCTATCAGGGCGAATATGTCCGCCGCAAGGAAGGCAAGAAGAAGTAACGCCATGAAAAGCTCACGCGAAAAGATGCAGCGCCGCGCCCAGCGCGTTCGTGCAAAGCTCCGCAAGGTCGCCGAAGGGCGCCCGCGCCTGTCGGTTGCGCGCAGCCACAAGAACATCTCCGCCCAGATCATCGATGACGAGAAGGGCATCACGCTCGCTTCGGCGTCGACGCTGGAGAAGGACGTTCTCGGCAGCGCCAAGACCGGTGCAGATTCCGCCGCCGCCGCCCTCGTCGGCAAGGCCCTCGCAGAGCGCGCCAAGAAGGCCGGCGTCGAAGACGTCGTCTTCGACCGTGGCGGCTACATGTTCCACGGCCGGGTGAAAGCCCTGGCAGACGCCGCCCGTGAGGGCGGTCTCAAATTCTAAGGAGAGGCCAGATGGCTGAAGAAAGAGGAAGAGGCCGCCGCCGCGAACGCGATCGTGATCGCGAAGAAGAGCAGCAGTCCGAACTGGTCGACAAGCTGGTTGGCATCAACCGCGTCGCCAAGACCGTGAAGGGCGGCAAGAACTTCGGTTTCGCCGCGCTCGTCGTGGTCGGCGACCAGAAGGGCCGCGCAGGCTTCGGCAAGGGCAAGGCCCGCGAAGTTCCGGAAGCGATCCGCAAGGCGACTGAAGAAGCCAAGCGCAACATGGTCCGCATCCCGCTGCGCGAAGGCCGCACGCTGCACCATGACGGCAAGGGCCGTTGGGGCGCTGGCAAGGTCGTGCTGCGCGCAGCCCCTCCGGGTACCGGCGTGATCGCCGGCGGTCCGATGCGTGCCGTGATGGAAGTCCTCGGCGTCCAGGACGTCGTCGGCAAGTCGCTCGGCTCCTCGAACCCGTACAACATGGTCCGCGCCACGTTCGACGCGCTGAAGGAACAGGCGAGCCCGCGCTCGGTTGCGTCCAAGCGCGGCCTGAAAGTGCAGGACGTGGTCGGCCGCCGCACCGATGGTGCGTCCGAAGCCGGCGTCATTGACGCTTAAGACGGGGAAGGACACCAGCGATGGCAAATTCCAAACTCACCCTCCGCCAGACCGGCAGCCCGATCGGCCGCAAGCCTGACCAGCGCAAGACGCTGATCGGCCTCGGCCTCAACAAGGTCGGCCGGACCAAGGAACTCGAAGACACTCCGGCTGTGCGCGGCATGATCCGCAAAGTGGCCCACCTGGTCGAGGTTGTCGGCGAATAAGGCGTAAAGCCTGATCGCCCGCCGCCCTGCACCGCAAGACGTATCGGAAGATAGAACGATGAAACTCAACGAACTGTCCCCCGCTGATGGCTCCACCAAGCAGCGCATGCGCGTTGGCCGCGGCGTCGGCTCGGGCAAGGGCAAGACGGCCGGCCGCGGCGTGAAAGGCCAGAAGGCGCGCTCCGGCGTCGCCGTAAACGGCTTCGAAGGCGGCCAGATGCCGATCTACATGCGCCTGCCGAAGCGTGGCTTCACCCCGTATGCGCAGAAGACGACCTCCTGGGTCAATCTCGGCCGAATCGCCAAGGCTGTTGCAGCCGGCAAGCTCGACCCGTCCAACGTGACGGAAGACACGCTGGTCGCTTCCGGCCTGGTGCGCCAGGTGCGTGACGGCGTGCGCCTGCTGGCCAAGGGCGATGCCCCGAAAAACCTCAACATCACGGTGACCGGCGCGTCGAAAGCCGCGATCGAGGCCGTGGAAAAGGCCGGTGGCAAGGTCACGGTCACGGGTGCCGCAAAAGACACGGCTGCAGAATAAGCAGCGGAATTTACCCCGCACCCCTTCACAAACACCGCGTCGCCGCCGATTTTGGCGGCGAACGCATTTCAGGGAGACAATGCGCCCATGGCCAATGCTGCTGAACAGATGGCGCGGAACGTCAATCTATCGACGTTTGCCAAAGCCAAGGATCTCCAGAACCGGATCCTGTTCACCCTGACGATGCTGATTCTCTATCGCCTCGGCACGTTCATCCCGATTCCGGGCCTTGATCCGGCGCAGTATGCCAGCCTCTTCGAAAGCCAGTCCGGCGGCCTCCTCGGCAACATGAACATGTTTGCCGGCGGCGCGGTTGAGCGCATGGGCATCTTCGCGCTCAACGTGATGCCCTACATCACGGCCTCGATCATCATCCAGATGATGACCACCGCTTCCCCGACGCTGGAAAAGCTGAAGAAGGAAGGCGAGGCGGGCCGCAAGCAGATCAACCAGTATACGCGCTACCTGACCCTCGCATTCGCGCTGGTTCAGTCGTTCGCGATCTCGTCCGGCCTGTCTTCGGTGCGGATCGATGGCATCGCACAGCCTTTCTTCATCCTGACTGGCGTCGTCACCCTGACCGGCGGCACCATGCTGCTGATGTGGATGGGCGAGCAGATCACGGCCCGCGGCATCGGTAACGGTGTCTCGCTGATCATTTTCGCCGGCATCGTGGCGGAAATGCCCAAGGCGATCTTCAACCTGATCAGCCAGGCTCGCGCGACGTCGGTGAACCTCGTCTTCGTCGTGGGCATCGCGGCCATGGTGATCGCGCTCGTCGTGTTCATCGTGTTTATGGAGCGCTCGCAGCGCCGGCTGCTGATCCAGTATCCGAAGCGCCAGCAGGCGCATGGCTTCGCACAGGGACAAAAGAGCTTCCTGCCGCTGAAGATCAACACGTCGGGTGTGATTCCCCCGATCTTCGCGTCGGCGCTGCTGATGCTGCCGCTGACGGTCGTCGGATTCATGGGCGGCAACACCGCGGCGGGCGCCACCGGCGGCGCGGAAATGAATGGCGTGCTCACCTGGCTCGCGGCGAACTTCTCCGCCGGCACCTGGGTGCACATCATTTCCTACTGTGTGCTCGTGATCTTCTTCTCGTTCTTCTACACCTCGATCATGTTCAACCCCGAGGAAACGGCCGACAATCTCCGCAAATACGGCGGATTCATCCCGGGCATCCGCCCCGGATCGAACACGGCGGCCTATTTCGACTACGTGCTGACCCGTCTGACGATGATCGGTGCGCTGTATCTGACCTTTGTCTGTGTTCTGCCCGAGCTGCTTCGGCGCTATTTCCCTGAAATCCCGTTCTACATCGGGGGGACGTCGCTGCTGATCGTGGTTTCTGTGACCATGGACACCGTGACGCAGGTACAGTCGCATTTGATTGCGCATCAATACGAAGGCATGATCCGCAAGTCGAAACTCGGGGGCCGGAAAAAATGAATTTGATACTGTTCGGGCCGCCTGCGGCCGGGAAGGGAACACAGGCCAAGCGCCTGGTAGAGGAAAAGGGCTTCATCCAGCTCTCTACCGGCGACATGCTGCGCGCCGCCCGGGCCTCTGGCTCGGAACTTGGCCAGCGCGTCGCGAAGATCATGGATGAGGGCGGCCTCGTCTCCGACGAGATCGTGATCGCCCTGATCGACGAACAGCTCGACATCCATTCCGGCGCGCCGGGCTTCATCTTCGATGGCTTCCCGCGCACGGTCGGCCAGGCGGATGCCCTTGATGGCCTTCTCAAGGCCCGTGGCGAAGACGTTAACCGTGTCATCCGCCTCGTGGTGGACGACGCCCAGCTTCTCGCCCGCGTCACCAAGCGCTTCGAAGAGCAGGGGCGCAAGGACGACAATCCGGAAACCTTCTCGAAACGTCTCGAGAAATATTATGAAGACACAGCGCCTCTCGTCCCGATCTATGCAGAGCGGGGCGTGCTGACCGAGGTCGACGGAATGGCCTCGATCGAGGAAGTTGCAGCGCAGATCGATGCGGCACTGAAAGAGACAGCCTAAAGCTGGATTCGGCTGTTGACGCGTTAATTTCCGCGGCTATAAGCCTCCATTCCTAGCTTAAGGCTTAATCGCCGGCGCGCGAGGCGGACGGGTTTCCGGCTCGGCGCGCTTTTAATGTTTGAACAGTCCGCTTGAGGAGAAACGGCTTTGGCCCGTATTGCAGGCGTAAACATTCCTACCAACAAGCGCGTCGTGATCGCGCTGCGGTACATCCATGGCATCGGCCCGGCTTTCGCAAAGGAAATCTGCGAGAAGGTCGGTGTTGAGGAATCGCGCCGGGTGAACCAGCTGTCCGATGCGGAAGTCATCAAGATCCGCGAAACCATCGACGCCGACTATATGGTTGAGGGTGACCTCCGCCGTGAAGTCTCGATGAACATCAAGCGCCTCATGGACCTTGGCAGCTACCGTGGCCTGCGCCACCGCCGCAAGCTGCCGGTTCGCGGCCAGCGGACGCACACCAACGCCCGTACCCGCAAGGGCCCGGCCAAGCCGATCGCCGGCAAGAAGAAATAAGAGGTAGATCGTCATGGCTCGTGAAGCGACCCGCGTCCGCCGCAAGGAACGCAAGAACATCACCTCCGGCGTTGTTCATGTGAACTCCAGCTTCAACAACACGATGGTGACCATCACCGACGCGCAGGGGAACACCATCTCCTGGTCGTCGTCGGGCACGATGGGCTTCAAGGGTTCGCGCAAGTCGACCCCTTATGCGGCCCAGATGGCTGCCGAAGACGCTGCGAAGAAGGCAATGGAGCACGGCCTGCAAACGGTCGAAGTGCTCGTGCGCGGCCCCGGCTCCGGCCGTGAGAGCGCGCTGCGTGCCCTCCAGGCTGCTGGCCTGACCGTGACGGCGATCAGCGACACGACGCCGATCCCGCACAATGGCTGCCGCCCGCCCAAGCGCCGCCGCGTCTAGTACGGAACGAACTTTTCCGGCGGCGCGTACCCCGCGCCGCCATCTGCTTTCTGAGGACACAGCCACATGGCAGAGACCATCCCCACTTCCGTCAATGACCGTAACTGGAAGGAACTGATCCGTCCGAACCGCCCCGTGGTTCAGGCCGGATACGATCCGAAGCGCAAGGCGAAGCTTGTCATCGAGCCGCTTGAGCGCGGTTACGGCACGACGCTTGGCAACGCGCTGCGCCGCGTCCTGCTTTCCTCGCTGCAGGGCGCTGCCATCATCGGCGTGCAGATCGACAATGTCGTCCACGAATTCTCGGCCATCCCGGGCGTGCGTGAAGACGTCACCACGATCGTCCTGAACCTGAAGCAGGTTGCGATCTTCATGGAAAGCGACACGCCGAAGCGCATGGTGCTGAAGGCGAAAGGCCCGGGCGAAGTGAAGGCCGGCCAGATCGAAACCTCTGGCGACATCCGCATCCTCAATCCGGATCTCGTCATCTGTACGCTCGATGATGGCGCCGAAGTCCGCATGGAATTCACCATCGCCACCGGCAAGGGCTATGTCCCGGCTGAGGCCCACCGTCCGGAAGACGCCCCGATCGGCTATATCCCGATCGACGCGATCTATTCGCCGGTCCGCCGCGTCGGTTACCAGGTGGAAGACACGCGCGAAGGCACCGTGCTCGACTATGACAAGCTGACGCTCGATATCGAGACCGACGGCTCCGTTTCGCCTGAGGATTCGGTCGCATATGCTGCCCGCATCCTGCAGGACCAGCTGCAGCTCTTCATCAATTTCGAAGAGCCGACGCTGGAAGCCGGCACCACGACCGAGGAAACCGATCTCGGCTTCAACCCGGTCCTCCTCAAGAAGGTGGACGAGCTGGAACTGTCGGTGCGTTCGGCAAACTGCCTGAAGAACGACAACATCGTTTACATCGGCGACCTGATCCAGAAGTCGGAAGCGGAAATGCTGCGCACCCCGAACTTCGGCCGCAAGTCGCTGAACGAGATCAAGGAAGTCCTCGCTGGTCTTGGCCTGCACCTCGGCATGGAAGTGCCGGACTGGCCGCCGGAAGACATCGAAGGTCTTGCCAAGAAATACGACGACCACCTATAGGACCCGGAACTCAGACGGGGGCCTGACCACCTCCTAAGGATACGACAATGCGCCATCGCCTCGGACACAGAATTCTGAACAAGTCGACTTCCCACCGGAAGGCGATGTTCGCCAACATGGCCGCCAGCCTGATCGAGCACGAGCAGATCGTGACGACCCTGCCGAAGGCCAAGGAAATGGCTCCCCTGATCGACAAGCTGGTGACGCTTGCCAAAAAGGGTGACCTCGCGGCCCGCCGCCAGGCCATCGCAAAAGTTCGCAACGAAGACGCCGTGCGCAAGCTGTTCGACGTGATGGGCGACCGTTACAAGAACCGCAACGGCGGCTACACCCGTGTGCTGAAGGCTGGCTTCCGCCATGGCGACAACGCGCCGATGGCCGTCCTCGAACTGGTCGACCGTGACGAAGACGCCCGCGGCGCCGCCGACAAGGCTCGCCACGAAGCCGAACTCGACGCCGGCGAATAATCCGCGCAAAGATTTTTCCCTCGGGAAAACAAAGAGCCCCGGAGAATTCCTCCGGGGTTTTTCGTTTTTGCTGTTGACGGACCAATCCCTTTCCATCATACGGCGCCTCCATTCAGCAACGGAGAGGCCCGATGTCTTATCGGTTCCCAAATCAGCCAAGGAAGGATGCGGCCCTGGAACAGGGGTTCGCACGAATCCGCATGGAGGTTGCTGGATAGGGCTGATGGTCAGCCCGTGACCCGAAAGGGTCATCTGTCGCCCTCCGCGCGTTTCGCCCGGAGGGTTTTTTCTTGTCTGAACCTGATGGGGCCGCGCGGAGGGCTGGACGAGGAGGAGCCTGCGGAGGCAGGCTGAGTAAGATGAGCGAGTTTGAAGTTTTCGAAACCTTCGCCGGTGGCCGCATCAAGGCCTGGGTGAAAGGCGTGCCGGTGGAAGATGCCGCGCGCGAGCAGCTGGAGAATGTCGCCGGCCTGCCGTTCGTGCATTCGCACCTTGCCGTGATGCCGGACGTGCATTTCGGGCGCGGGGCGACGGTTGGTTCCGTCATCCCGACGAAGGGCGCGATCATTCCGGCTGCTGTCGGTGTCGACATCGGTTGCGGCATGATGGCGGTGCGCACGAGCCTCACGGCCAGCCAGCTGCCGGACAGCCTGTCGGCCGTCCGCAGTGAGATCGAGCGGAAGGTTCCGGTCGGCAATGGTCCGGGCGGAAATCACAAGGACGCCCCGGCGCGCGCATCCTCCGCGTTGCGCAAGTCTGGGCTCGAAGAGCGTCTGGAACTGATCACGGGAAAGCACAAGCGCATCCAGCGCACGGCTTTTGCGAAACAGCTTGGGACGCTCGGTGGTGGCAACCACTTCATCGAGCTTTGCCTCGACGAGGCGGATCGCGTCTGGGTGATGCTGCATTCCGGCTCGCGCGGCACGGGCAACATCCTCGGCACCTATTTCATCCAGGAAGCCCGCGAGGCCCTGGAGAAGCGGGTGCTCGGCTACCATGTGCCGGACAAGGATCTCGCTTTCTTTATGGAAGGCGAGGAGTTGTTCGACGACTATGTCATGGCTGTCGGCTGGGCGCAGGACTATGCGCGCCTCAACCGCGAAGTGATGATGGACCGTGTACTGATCGCCCTGCGCGATCTGATGCCGGCCTTTACGCTGGACCGGATGGCGGTGAACTGCCACCACAATTATGTGGAGCAGGAGCACCATTTCGGCGCGAATGTCTGGGTTACCCGCAAAGGCGCGGTCAGCGCGAAAGCGGGCGAACTGGGCATCATTCCAGGCTCGATGGGGGCTAAATCCTTCATCGTGCGCGGGAAGGGCAATGTGGACTCGTTCTGCTCGTGCTCGCACGGGGCAGGACGCACCATGTCCCGCTCCGAAGCCAAGCGGACCTTTACGCTGGACGACCACCTCGCCGCCACGGTGGGCGTGGAATGCCGCAAGGATGCCGGCGTCATCGACGAAACGCCGATGGCCTACAAGGACATCGACGCCGTCATGGCGGCGCAAAGCGACCTCGTGGAAATTGTCCACACGCTGAAGCAGGTTGTGTGCGTGAAGGGGTGAGCCCTGTTTGCCCAACGGGCAACGCATCGCTCCAGCGGAGCGATGCGAGGGGCGAACGCCTCACCGCCACGCGGTGAGGCAGGGAACGCCAAGCCGCTCCGCGGCGCGGCAGGCCCAGGGAAATTATCGAAACATCCTTGACTTGCCCCGCAATCATCCGCTATCTGCCACATCTTCGCCGTAAGCCCTCTGCATACGGAAGGCTTGCGGCACCCCCGCACAAGAACCCCAATGGAAGCGCATATGAAGCAGAGTATTACATCGCATACCTGCTCCCTACGACTAAGGGGAGCGCGTCACGCGTCCCCCGCGCTTTTGCCGGTGGGCGTCTGACCTCTCGCACATAATTCAGTTGTTCAAAGGCTGTCCCTTCAGCTGGCGGACGATATGGAAGGAGGTGGATCATGGGCAACCCCATGACCCGGCGCCTCGTGCAGCCACATGGCCGCATGGGCGCACCTACGCCCCTGCTGCGCTTCATTGCGGGCGGGCATGCGGACCTGATTGCGGCCGGATGGCCGGCGCCCCACACAGGCTTCTTCGCCCTGCCGACGGCCCGTCGCCATGCTGCGGCAATCCTGCTGAGCCGCGGCAACGGACCCGATGAAGCGGTGTATGCCGCCGAGCGGGCCCGCGATCCGGATGTCGCCCGTCTCCTGATGGGCGGCCATGCGCCGGGCGGCCTGATGAAGGCGCTCGGACGTCTCGGCGAACCGCTGTGGGAGAATGCCGACTACGATTTGCTGCTCGACCTGTTCGCACAGGAAGAGACCGCGCTCGTCATTCGGCACACGGAGGACATCCGGGCCCCGCGCCTCAGGATGATCGGCATTCTGCCGGCCGTCTTGCGCGTGCAGGGGATCCTGATGCACGTGCCGGAAAATGTGGCGGCAACCGAAGACCTCGCAGAGGCTTTCCGGCTCGCTGTCCGCATCCATGGTGAGAAAGCTGGTCCGGGCATCGCCCGCCGGTGGGAACGTGCCGGCAATCCGCAGCGTCTGTTCGACATGGCGGCGGAAGACCTGCAGCCCGTCGCGTTCGGCGCGCTGCTGCCGCCGCCCGTCCTGCCGCCGGCCTTTTTCCGGGTCGACGACCGCAAGACGCTGGTCAAAGTCGCGCTGGAATTCCGCAACTGCCTGCGGGACTTCACCAGCGACCTCGCCAATGGCCGCATGGCCGTCTACGTCCTGCGCGACGGGGCGGAGCGGGCGGCCATCGCCCTGCGTCAGGATCCGGCCGGCTGGCGTCTCGCCGAAGCGCTCGGTCCGCACAATGAAGACCTGAAGGATGAGACCCTTCGGTTCATCATTGATGCGGTCGAGCGGGCGGGCGGGCGCACCGGCGAGGCGACCTGGGCTGTCGCAAACCGGCTGCACGACCATGTCTGCCGGAATTGCGGCCCGCCCCATGTGCCCCGCCGGGAAACCTGGCGTGACCGGCTCGCGCTGGGCACGCTCTGGGATTGATACCCCGGCGCTGCCCCGCAGCAGGCTGACCCCTCCCTGGCAACAGGGAGGGGTTTTTCCTTATGGGCCGCTTGTTTGCGCCGGAATTGCGGTTACGCTCTGGCCGGGTCAACGGAGCTGGAGCCCCATTCCATGTTGTTAGACCGCATCAAGCCACTCGACGCCATCCTTGCGACCGCCGAGAAAAAGTCCCTTCACCGGTCCCTTGGGGCCTTCCACCTGACCATGCTGGGCATCGGTGCCATCATCGGCACGGGCATTTTCGTGCTGACGGCCGCCGCGGCGCAAAAGGCCGGGCCGGGCATGATGTTCTCCTTCATGATCGCGGGCTTTGTCTGCGCGGTTGCGGCGCTCTGCTATTCGGAACTCGCCTCCATGGTGCCGGTTTCGGGCTCTGCCTACACCTACACCTATGCGGTGATGGGGGAGCTGCTGGCCTGGATGGTCGGCTGGGCGCTGATCCTCGAATACGCGGTGGCGGCTTCGGCCGTGTGTGTCGGCTGGTCCGGCTATGTGATGGGCCTTGTCGAGAATCTGACAGGATTTGCCTTGCCCACTGCACTCAGTAGCGGCCCCGCATGGGGCCTCGATGGGTTTATCCCGACTGTCGATTTCAGCCATGGTGTGGTGAACCTGCCGGCGATCGTCGTGGCGGCGGTCGTCACCTGGCTCCTGGTCATCGGCACCAGTGAGAGCGCGACCGTCAACGCCGTGCTCGTGGCGATCAAGGTCACGGCGTTGACCGCCTTCATCGTGCTCAGCCTGCCGATCCTGAAAGGCGAGAATTTCACGCCGCTGATGCCGACCGGTTTCCTTGGCCATCATGGCATGGGCGTGGTCGGTGCCGCGGCGACGATCTTCTTTGCTTATGTCGGCTTCGATGCGGTTTCGACCGCGGCGGAAGAGACCAAGAACCCGCAACGCAACGTGCCCATCGGTCTCATCGGATCGCTGGCCGTCTGTACGGTGTTCTACTTCCTGGTCGCCGCCGGCGTTATCGGCACGGTCGGGGCTCAGCCGCTGCGCGATGCGGCGGGGACTATCCTGCCGCCGGATGGCGCGGCATTTGCCGCACGCTGCGCGGAACTTGCCCAGCTCGGCGAGGCACCGATCGTGTGCTCGAATGAGGCGCTGGCGGAAACCCTGCGCATCATCGGTTTCCCGGCGATTGGAAACCTTGTGGGCCTCGCCGCCTCGATCGCCCTGCCATCGGTGATCCTGATGATGATCTACGGCCAGACGCGCATCTTCTTCGTCATGGCGCGCGACGGCCTGCTTCCGGAGAAACTTGCCGACGTGCACCCCAAATTCAAGACGCCCTGGAAGATGACCATTTTCACCGGCATCTGCGTCGCGATTGCCGGCGCCTTTTTCCCGGTCGGGCAGCTGGCGGACATCTCCAACTCCGGCACGCTGTTCGCCTTCTTCATGGTGGCGATTGCGGTGCTGGTGCTGCGCCGGACGGACCCGGACCGCTACCGCCCGTTCCGCACGCCGCTGGTCTGGGTGATTGCGCCGATTGCGGCGCTCGGCTGTCTCGGGCTTTATCTGAACCTGCCATTGCTGGCGAAAATGGTGCTGCCGGTCTGGGGCTCCATCGGGCTCGTGATCTATTTCCTCTACAGCCGCAAGCACAGCCATGTCGGCCGCGGCCTGATCGAGGTGCACGAGGAAGATCCGGACGTGCCGCCCAGTGCTGTGCCGCCAATCTGATCCGTATAAGGATTTTGAACATAAGGGCGACGGACTATCCCGAAGCTCGCAACATAAGGGAGGAAATAAAATGGCAGACGGACACGCCACCGGCGAACGCGCCAAATTCCGGGAAATGCTGGAAGGCACAAAGGAAGACTGGGAGATCATCGCGGAGAATTCCCGCATCTTCAACAAGGGGCTCGCAAAACGGGTGCTTGATCACCTGCGCCTGCTGGACGGGGATTTCGGCGGCTTCCCCATCGACCGGCTGCAGCATTCCCTGCAGACCGCGACCCGCGCCCATCGTGATGGCCGGGACGAGGAATATGTCGTCTGCGCCCTGCTGCACGACATCGGCGACACGCTCGGCAGCATGAACCATCCGGACGTTGCCGCTGCGATCCTCAAGCCGTTCGTGTCCGAGGCAAACCTCTGGATGGTCGCCAATCACGGCGCGTTCCAGGGCTATTATTTCTTCGAGTATCTCGGCCTCGACAAGAACATGCGCGAGCAATTCAAGGACAGCCCGCACTATCAGCGCTGCGCCGAGTTCTGCCACAAATACGATCAGGCGGCCTTCGATCCGGACTATGAAAGCGAACCGCTCGAATTCTTCGAGCCGATGGTCGAGCGTGTCTTCTCGAAGCCGAAAAATTCGATGTACCTGCGCAAGCAGGAATAGTCCGCCGGCGGATCAGCTTCCGCTCGGTTCGCACTCGCCTTTGAAGTCGACGCTGACACCGGCGCCAAGCGCTTCGCACTTGTTGCCATAGGTCTCGCCGTCGCATCCGCAGACCGGCATCCATTCCTTGGTGCAGATCATCGGCTTCTGCATGCAGGTGCCCGCGCCGTCGGCGACGGAGTGGCAGACGCCGTCTTCCATGATACAGGCGAGGCCGTCTTCGCAGGCGATGGCCGCGATGCCGCCGCACATTTCGCCTTCACCGGCGGTGAGCCTTGCAGGCGCCGCGGGCATGTCCGGCGCTTCGGCGACGGACTCCGAAGCGGCGTCGACGGCCGCGCCGGGTTTCTGGAACCAGGCACAACCGGTCACAAGAGTCAGAGAGAGGGCAAGGGCGATGAGGCGCATGGCATGTCTCCTTTCGGGAGACCAAGCCTGCGCCTCACTCGCCTATTTGGCAAGTCCCGGCCGGGGCTCAGCCTTTGGCTTTGCCTTCGGCCACCAGCGAGAACATGTTGGCGCCGTGCTGGCCGCCGGAGGTGAACGCGTCCAGCGTCTTGCTGGTGTCGGTGATCTCGCCCCACTTGGCGGCGACGGCTTCAGCGGTCAGTTCCTCGCCCTGGCCGACATAGGCGCCGTGGGTTTCCACGATGCGGGCCATGGAGAAGGCACCGGCGCCGGCCGACAGGATCATGCCGGTCGGAGCGTCGTCCTTGACGAGGTTCATCACGCCCGGCGTGACATATTCCGGCTTCAGCTGCTCAAGGGCTTCCGGCGGCATCAGCCCCTCGGTCATCCGGGTTGCGGCGACCGGGCAGACGGCGTTGATCTTGATGTCGTTCTTGGCGCCCTCGATCTTCAGCGTGTTCATCATGCCGACCACGCCCAGCTTGCCGGCGCCGTAGTTGGCCTGGCCGAAATTGCCGTAAAGGCCGGTGGAGGAGGTGGTCACGACGATCCGGCCGTAATTCTGTTCCTTCATGATGTTCCAGGCGGCGTGAACCGGCAGGAAGGTGCCGCGCAGGTGGACGGCGAGGACGAGGTCGATGTCCTGGGTGGTCATCTTGGAGAACGACTTGTCGCGCAGGATGCCGGCATTGGCGATGATGATGTCGATACGGCCCCATTTGGCCATCGTGTCATCGATCATCTTCTTCACGCCGGCCTCGTCGGCAACGGACGAGCCATTGGCGATGGCTTCGCCGCCCAGGGCCTCGATTTCCTTGACGACGGCCTCGGCTGCGGCCGAGCTGCCGCCCGAGCCGTCCATGGAGGCGCCGAGATCGTTGATGACAACTTTCGCGCCGCGGCGGGCAAGCTCAAGCGCGTGGCATCGGCCAAGGCCGCCGCCGGCACCGGTGACGATGGCAACGCGGCCGTCAAAGCGGATATCGGACATGGGAAATCACTCCTGAAAACTGTTGCAAAACGGGTGGCCGTGACAGACCAGACGCTCACGTAAACGTCAAGCGTCTCCCCTGCGTCATCTCTTGCGCGCCTCGCCGCGGCATGTTTGCGTTCCCGTGAAGCTGGCCCAAGGAGGAAACGCCCATGCTCGCCTATGTGACGCTCGGAACCAATAACAAGGAAAAGGCCGTGGCCTTCTATGACGCCGTGCTCGGCGAAATGGGCGCCAAGCGCGTGTTCAATAATGACCGCCTGCAGTTCTACGGCGTTTCGATGGGCCAGCCCATGCTCGCCATCGGCGACCCGTGGGACAAGGGCTCGGCTTCCTGCGGCAATGGCGTCATGCCGGCGCTCGCCGTTGACAGCCGCGAGATGGTCGACAAAGTCTATGCCAAGGCCATGGAACTCGGCGCCCCGGACGAAGGTGCCCCCGGCGAACGCATGCCCACCTTCTATGGCGCCTACTTCCGCGACCCCGACGGCAACAAGATCTGCGTCTGCAAACTGGGCTGAGCCGGCTGGTGAATGGAATGAAGCAGCCCCCGGTCTGCGAGGATCGGGGGCTCTTATTTGTGCCAGGCCGGAAATTCCGTTCCGCGTTCGTGAGTAATCGGTCGGAGTATTTGCCCCCGCCTCGGGCTGACTCAATCAAGGCGCAAAGCAGCGCACGAGGGTATCTTCCCGGAGGCCATTGATGCTTTCTCCTTCGAGGTCGGTCAGGAAGAACAGGATCGATGACTGTCCATTGTCGGCCGCCCAGAACGAGCGGCCATCCTCGATGGTCTTTTCAATGTCCCGCAAGAATGTTCCCAAGGCTTCCGGATCGGCCCAGTCATGGTTGACTTTGGCCTCCACGACGCGCCGGCGGCCATTCAGCAGGTAGCGGATTTCGCAGGTCGGGGCGTTGATGTCGAAATTGTCCGACAATTCGGTGATAATGTCCGGCTGACCGGTCGTTCGCAGAATGGCCGACAAGGCGCGGGCATAGTCCCCGGCGTCGCTCAGGCATTCCATGTCGAAATTCCAGCCCCGATCGCAAAAATTGCGCCCCCACGGCGCTTCTTCCACTTCGCTGCCATACATGAAGAGAATGAGGTTGTACGGATCTTTTTCATATTCCGTGCGCGGCCAGGAATGCAGCAGTTCCTCGATCGTCCGGCCGGGATTCATCATCAGGCCCGCAGCCTTCAGCGCATCAATCTGCACTTCCACCGGGATTGACGGGCCACGCCAGGCGCCCGGCGCATTTTCGTCGACGGGGTAATGTTGCTGCGAGTCCGGATGCTTTGTTTGCTTCGGCAAAGACACATCCGGTGTGTTCCATTGCTTCCAGGCCTGCCAGGCGCAGAAGGCGGCGCCCGCCGCAAAGACAAGCGCCAGCCACCAGCCGGACGCGTCTGCCTTCGGGCCAAGCGCGATGGAGAGCGCAAGATAGCCGATAAACAGAGAAGAAAGGCCCGAAACCAAAGCAAGAAAGCGCGTCATGGCTTGGGTCTCTTCATGGCGTCACGCGGGAATCAATGACGAACTTTCAGGGATCCGGCAAACGCAAAATCTGCATGCCTTTTAATCCGGCCGCGCGTCCTGCAGCTGCCCGGCATAAAATGTCCTTATGTCCGACATCAGAGCAAGCCGCGCCCCTTCGTTCAGGTACATCATGTGGCCGCCCTGGTAATAGGTCATGGCCACGCGATCCTGCGGGATGCCGTAGCGGGCGAAGGTGATCTCCGCGTCGAAGAAGGGGCAAATCATGTCGTAATAGCCGTTCGCCACCATGACGTTGAGGCCAGTATTGCGCCGCATCGCCGTGGTCAGCTGGCGGCCGACATTCAGGTAATGCGGTTCCCAGAATTCGCCCTCCGGCACGTCGCGGAAGTCCCATTGCTCGCCCGCCGCATCGCTGGACACCATGTAGGGCCGGTCCATGTCGACGGCGAGATCGGTGGCGAGATACTGGTTCATCAGCGCCGAATAGGCGGAGCCGACGGCATAGCTCGACACGTCCGCCACTGGCGTTTCGGCAATGTCGTCGGCCTCATCTCCCAGATACCGACCGTCCAGCCGGCCGAGCGCGACGCCCTGGTCGCGCAGCAATTCCTTCTGAAAGCGTGGCATCAGCACACGGAGGTTCGACGTCTCGATATAGTCCGCATCGAGTCCGGTAAAATAGACGAGCCGGTCGAGGATGTGCGCCCGTTCGGCTTCGCTCAGCCGGTCGCCCTTCCACAGGGCCGGGCCGTATTCGTCGCGCGCGAAGGCGCGTGCCGCCGCCAGGAACTCCGCCTGCGGAATGCCTTGCCCGGCCTTGCCATGATACTGCGCCGCCGCCGCCATCGAGGGCAGGTAGGTGACATAGGAATAGACATTGTCGTGGACCGAGGTGGAGCCTTCATAGTCAAGCGCCTGCGAAATCAGGACGAGGCCGTTCAGCGCGATGTCCACGTCCCCCGTCGTCAGCTGTTTCGCGACATAGGCCGCCCGCGTCGTGCCGAAGCTTTCGCCGACAATGTATTTCGGCGCGTTCCAGCGCTTGTGCCTGGTGATCCAGATGCGGATGAAATCGGAGATCGAGCCGCCATCGCCCGCCTCGTTCCAGTAATCCTTGTCTTTCCCTTCGCCGATGGCGCGGCTGAAGCCGGTGCCGACCGGGTCGATGAAGACAAGATCGGTCACGTCGAGCAGAGACTCCGGATTGTCGACCATGCGATACGGCGCCGCGCCATCATCGGCGTCCGCCTCGCTCGCCACCACCACGCGCTTCGGCCCGAGCAGGCCCATATGCAGCCAGACCGACGCCGAGCCCGGCCCGCCATTGAATACGAACGTCACCGGCCGGTCGCTGCCCGCCTTGTCGGCGACATAGGAAATCGTGAACAGGCTGGCGGCGGGCTTGTCGTCCTCGCCATCAAGGTAAGTCTCCCCGGCCTCCACCGTGTAAGCAATCTTGGCGCCGCCGAAGGTGCCGGTGTGCTTGCTGGTGAACATGACCGGATCCGGGACCGGCCTTGCTTCCGCTTCCTTGGCCGGTTCTTCAGCCGGCGTGTCGGCAAGGGCGGGCAAGGCTGTCATCACCATCAGTGCCGCGAGAAGGGTCCGCATCGACATATCGTATCCTGTTTCCTGAAACCTGCGCCTAGCTAGCGCCCAGTTCCCGCCAGCGTCAAATCACCGTCACGGCGTGCCCGCGACGCGGATTGACTGAGGGGCGGCGTATTCCCCGTTCTTCGTCCAGGCTTCCAGCCTGTAGTCCCCCGGCGGCAACATCAGCGGCAACACCTCGCCGGGGCGCAGCAGCAGCCGGTCCTCCGGCACCGTTCCGGCCGGTTCGCCCACGCGCCGGGCCTCGACGATAAGGGGCAGGCGCGACGTCTGGAAGGCGTCGGGCATGTCGACCGCCACATCGCCCGCCCGCCGCCGCCAGTCAGGGCGCCCCCGCTTCCATGGCTCGGCCGGATGCCCCACCAGGAAATCCGGCGCCTCGACCAGACCCGCCACGCCGCCGAAGGGCCGCATCGCGACGCTTGCGCCGGGCCGCCCGGCACAATCCGCCTGCACCACGGACAGCGCCTTGATCCCCGCCCGGTCCCGCAGCCGTCCAGCGAGGGCCACCGCGGCGGCCGGGCTGCGCGTCTGCACGATCACGCGCGCATCGGGGTGTTGCTGGAACACTTGCACGTAGAGATTGTCCGCCCGGATTTCGGCATCCATCCCGCCCTGTTCAGCCATGGGCAGGCGCGCGACCTGTAGCGCCTGCGTCGCGGTCGGCTCAAAGCTCACCACGCGCAGGCCCGCCGCCTTTGCCCGGCGCACCAGCCGCCCGGCCATCGGCTCGCGCAGGGGCAGGCCATCGCTCAGCAGCGGTAAAGCGGCATCCGCCTGCGCCTGCCCGCTGAGGCCGAAACCATCCGGCGCAAACACGCTGAACCCCATCGGTGCCAGCTCCTCTACAAGCTGCGCCAGGAAGGCATGATGCGCGGGCGTGCCGGGATCGTCGGCCACGATCACGGCCTGGTAGGACCGGGCGGTCTCCCTCAGCACCAGCGCCGGATCGACCCATCGCTGCCCGCACCGCGTCAGGGCGGCGGTCTCCTCCGGCTCGATCAGGTCTTCCCGACCCATCTGCGCCAGCATGGCGGCAAACGGCGCACTGCGGCGGGCATCGGCGCCGGCCTCATAGAGGTCCAGCTGGCCTAGCAGCACATTGCGCGCATCCGCGGCAATCGCGGCATCGCTGAGCAGCGCGGTGCGGTCCTCTTCCGTGCGGGGCCGGTCGGTGCCGGACGCGCTGCAGCCAGCCAGTCCCGCCAGCAGGGCGAGCAAGGGCAAGGCAAGGCGCGATGGCGATAACATGCCGAAAGATTGCGGGCAGGGCCGCCGCTACGTCAATCGGACTCTCCTGCCCGGCTTGCGGCGCCCGTGCCACACAGGCGCCCGAGGCGCACCTTGCGGCTTTTCTTCCCGCATTGTCGCGTTTAAGCCTGACAGACTGGAATTTCGGGCATGGGAGCAAGGGCCGGCATGAACATCATGGGTTATGAGTGGGGCTGGGACAATGCCCGCGCGCTGATCGGCATTGCTGTCATCTACGGCTTGTGCTGGGCCTGGTCCGAAAAGCGCAAACTCTTCCCCTGGAAAGTGGTGATCGGCGCGACGCTGCTGCAGTTCGTCTTCGCGCTCATCCTGTTCGGCGTGCCCTTCGTGCGGGGCATCCTGTTCCACGCGAATGACGTGGTCGACGGCCTCCAGAACGCCACCCGCGCCGGCACCGGTTTCGTCTTCGGCTATGTCGGCGACAACCAGGCCGCCGGGGAGCTGATGGACGGCTCGCCGCCGCCGCTCTTCTTCTTCCAGATCCTGCCCATCGTGATCGTCGTGGCCGCGCTTTCGGCTATGCTCTGGCACTGGCGCATCCTTCGCTGGATCACCAATGGCTTCGCCTATATCTTCCAGCGCGCTATGGGCCTTGGCGGGGCAACCTCACTCGCCGTGTCGGCCAACGTGTTCATGGGCATGACCGAGGCGCCGGTGCTGATCCGGCCCTACATCAAGGGCATGACCCGCTCGGAACTGCTCATCATGATGACGGCGGGCTTCGCCACCATCGCGGGCTCGGTGCTGGTCGTCTACGGATCGTTCCTTGAAGGCAAGATGGCCAATCCGCTGGCCCAGCTGCTGACCGCTTCGATCATGGCCGCGCCGGCCGCCGTCGCCGTCGCGCTCACCATGATTCCGGAAACCACGCCCGCAACCGAGCGGATGAAGGAGCCGGACTTCAACTATTCCTCCACCATGGATGCCTTCTCGCGCGGGGCCACCGACGGCCTGCAGATCGTGCTCAACATCACGACCATGCTGATCGCCGCGCTCGCCGTACTCTGGCTCGCCAATGCCGGGCTCGGCCTCCTGCCGGACGTTGCCGGCGCGCCGCTGTCGATCGAGCGGGTGCTCGGCTGGATCTTCGCGCCGCTGATGTACATGGTCGGTGTGCCGATGGACGAGGCGGCGAAATCCGGCTCCCTGATGGGCGTTAAGACCGTGCTGACCGAATTCGTCGCCTTCCTTCAGCTCGCTGAAGTCCCCGTCGATGCGATGGACCCGCGCACGCGGATGATCACTGCCCATGCCGTCTGCGGCTTCGCCAATTTCGGCTCCATGGGCATCCTGATCGGCGGCCTCACCATCATCGAGCCGAGCCGGCGGGACGATTTCCTGTCCCTCTCCTGGCGCACCCTGGTGGCGGGCACCTTTGCGACCTGCCTCTCGGCCGCCGTCGTCGGCGCGCTGCCCTACCAGCTGTTTGCCGGGGCGCATGGCTGATCTGCTGACAAAAGCCTGACACACAGGCGTGACGGACTGGCCCTTGCATACCGCCGCGGCAGGTAAGAAACACGCGGGGCACCTGTTTGGAGGAAGCGCTCATGTCTGGATCCGTCATCCGCGTAGTGCCTGAAAGCGCACGGCGCATCTGCCTCTTATCCGCTCTGACCGGCGTTGCGGTGGCCCTCTGCGTGCCACAGGCGTCTGCTCAGCAGGTTGAAGAGAGTGTGTTGTCGCCGGTGGAAGTCTGGGGCGACCGCTCGGAAGCCGATCCCGGCAGTCGGGCGTTCGTCGATGCCGCACAGATCGACGCCACCGCCGCCGACCATCCCGCCGAAATCCTGAACCAGCTGCCCGGTGTGAACGTGCAGATGAATTCCGGGCAGGAGCATCTCATCGCCATCCGCTCGCCGGTGCTGACCGGCGGGGCCGGGCAGGGAAGTTTCCTCATTCTCGAAAACGGCATCCCCACCCGCTCGCCCGCCTTCGGCAACGTCAATTCGCTGATTGAGCCGCACCACGAAATCGCTGACGCCATCGAAGTGGTGCGCGGGCCGGGCAGTGCGAAATACGGTTCCAACGCCGTGCACGGACTGATCAATGTCATCCTGCCGGAACCGGGCGAAGGCAGCGAGATCCGCGCTTCCTATGGCACGCTTGGCCGCTGGCGTACCGACATGAAGCTGGACGAGGGCCGGCACTGGCTGGTCAACCTGTCCCTGATGAAAGACACCGGCTGGCGCGACTCGACCGGCGTCGACCAGCAGAAACTGTCCGTCGTCGGCAAGTTCAATCCCGGACTCTGGGATGCCACGGTCTGGCTGTCCGGCCAGAACCTCAATCAGGAAACCGGCGGCTATATCGTCGGGGCCGATGCCTACAAGGATGAAGACCTCGCAAAGACCAATGCCAATCCGGATGCCTACCGGGATGCGTGGTCCGTCCGCCTCGGCGCGCGGCTCGAACGGCCGCTGTTCGATGGCACGCTGACGCTCCTGCCCTATGCGCATTCGCAGGCCATGATCTTCTCCCAGCATTTCCTGCCTTACAGCGGGACGGAAAAGAATGCCCACACCGGCGGCGGCCTTATGGCCCGCTTTGAGCAGCCCGTCTCAGATGTGCTGATCTGGCGTATCGGTACCGACCTTGATGTGGCGACCGGGTATCTGAGGGAAATTCAGTCGCGTCCGACCTTCGGCTTCAACCCGGCCAACGACCAGTTCCCGCAAGGCATCCACTACGACTATGACGTGGATACGACCGTCGCGGCGCTCTGGACGGAACTCGAATGGTCCGTGTCCGACACATTCCGCATCCTAGCGGGCCTGCGCGGTGAAAGCCACGATTATGATTACACGACCCGCGCGCCCGCCGGCATCAACGGCCGCTTCAATGTCCCCGCCGACCGCTCGGACTCCTATGACTTCCTGACGCCCAAACTCGGCTTCGTCTGGAGCGCGACGGACACCGTCGAATTCTACGCCAATTATGCCCGTGGCGCGCGCGCCCCGCAGGTGTCGGACCTGTACCGCCTGCAAAGCCTGCAGACCGTCGGCGGCATCGAAACAGAAACGCTCGACAGTGTGGAAGTCGGCGCCCGCGGCGCTGCTCTCGACGGACGCTTCGTCTTCGACCTTGCCGCCTACTGGATGGACAAGGAACACTTCTTCTTCCGCGACTCCAGCGGCCTCAACGTCACCGACGGCTCGACAGAGCACAAGGGTGTGGAACTCGCCGCCGCCTTTGAGTTCACCGATACGCTCACCCTCAGCGGCAATGTCTCCTGGTCCGACCAGACCTACACCTTCGACCGCATCGTCAGCTCCGCCTCAGACACGATCCTTGACGGCAACGAAATCGATACCGCGCCCGAATGGCTCGCCGATGCCCGGCTTGGCTGGCAGGCGACCGACCGGCTCGCCCTGTCGCTCAACCTCGAACATGTCGGGGAATATTTCGCCGATCCCGGCAACCTAAACACCTATCCCGGCCACACGATTTTCGGCGCCCGCGCCGCGTGGGAATGGATGGACAGCACTGAGCTTTGGCTCAACATCCGTAACCTGACGGATGAGCGCTATGCAGACCGGGCCGATGTGTCCTTCGGCAATCCCCGCTATTTCCCCGGCGAGCCCGTCAACGCGACCGTCGGCATAAGCAGAAAATTCTAGCCAGAAAATACCAGGAGGAAGCCCATGAAACTCTATCATAGCCCGCAGGCCCCGAACCCGGACCGGGTGGTCTATTTCCTGCGCGCCAAGGGCAAGCTTGACGAGGTGGATGTCGAGGAAGTCCAGATCATGAAGCTGGAACACCGCACGCCCGAATACCGGGCCATCTCTCCCTATGCGCAGGTGCCCGCACTGGTGCTCGACGACGGCACGCAGATCACCGAAAGCCGCGCCATCTGCACCTATTTCGAAGGCATCTTCCCGGAGCCGAACCTGATGGGCGCCGACCCCAGGGAGAAGGCCCTCATCGAAATGTGGGACCGGCGCGTGGAGCTCATGTTCTTCGTCCAGTTCGCCACATGGTTCCGCAACGCTCACCCGGCCATGGCGCCACTGGAAGTGCCGCAGAGTGCCGAATCCGCCGCCAAGGGCGAGAAGGCGGCGAAGAAGATGGCGGAACGGATCGACGCCCACCTTGCCGATCATGAATTCATGGCCGCGGACCGCTTTTCCATCGCCGACATCACGCTCTATGTCGCCTGCGGCTTCTGCCGCGTGATGAAATGGGCGCCGCACAAGGAACACGCCAATCTCGGCCGCTGGCACGAGGCCATGACGGCGCGGGGCTTTGCCGGCTAAAGCGCCGCCATCGCCTCCTCGATCAGCTGGTAACTCCGGATCCGGTCTTCGATCCGCTCGGCCAGCGTCAGGATGAACAGTTCGTCGGCGGCGTGTTCGGCGGCATAGGCCGCGATGCGCCCGGCAACGTCCGCCCCCGCACCGATCACGCCGCGCCCTTCGGCGGCCGCGAGCGCCTGCGGATCGGCTGCCGCAATCACCGCATCTGCTTCCGTGGACGGAAGGAACGCCCGGAAATCGCCGCCCGCGCGGGCAAGGTTCCACGCAATGGCGGGCTTTGCCAGCTGCCGCGCTTCCGCCTCCGTCTGCGCTGCCAGCGCGACAAGGCCCACCGCGGCATGGGGTACGTCCGCAAAGCGCGACGGCTGGAAGGCCTGCCGGTAGGCGGCGATGGCCGCACCCGCTCCGCCCGGCGCGAGGAAATCCGCAAAGGCGAGCTTCAGCCCCATCGCCCCGGCAAAGGCGGCTGAGGAGGCCGAAGACGACAGCATCCACACATCCGGCCGTTGCCCGCGCGGGCCGACATGAATGCCCGCCGCGCGATGGTCCGCCGGCAGGGGCACCTCGCCGCTCGCATCCAGCAGCCAGTCGAGCAGCATCTGCATCATCGTCGGGAAGGCCTGCACGCCGGGGCCGAGCAGGGCGGCGGAGGCCCGCGGGTCCGCCCCTGTCGCCCGGCCGATGCCCAGCTCCACCCGGCCCAGCGCCAGTGCCGCCAGCGCGCAGAATTGTTCGGCGACCTTCAGCGGCGAATAATTCGGCAGCATCACGCCGCCGGAGCCGACCTTCAGATGCCGCGTCCGCTGGCAGATCGCCGCGATCAGAACTTCCGGCGCCGAACTCGCGAAACTGCGGGCATTATGGTGCTCCTGGACCCAGAAACTGCGCCATCCCCGGCCGTCCAGCGCCTCGGCCAGCGCCAGCGTCGCGGCAAAGGCTTCGGCGGCCGTCTGCCCTTCGAACATGGGCGAGGGGTCGAGGATGGAGAGAATGGGTTTCATGCCCATCCTGATGCGCTATGCATGGGGACAGAGCAAGACAAGGAAGCGATTCATGCGGTATCTGGCGGCCGCCCTCACCCTGCTTATGGCGCTGCCCCTGGCGGCTTGTGCGCCGGACTCGGCCTTCGGGCCGGCGGTGCGCGAAGTGAGCCCTCAACAGCTGCAGGCCGCCGCGCCCGCCGGGCGCCTTTCCGGCGTCGCCCAGCCGGTCGCCTACCGCGCCGAACTGACGATCGACCCGCGCCAGCCCCGTTTCTCCGGCCATGTCGAAATCGACATCAATCTTGAAACCTCCGCTCCCGGCCTCTGGATGCATGGCGACGACCTCAACGTCACCTCCGTCGCGGTCACCGCGGGCGGCGAGACGCGCGAGGCGAGCTGGACCGAGGTGGACCCCACCGGCGTTGTCTGGGTCGGCTTCCCCAACCGCGTTCATGCCGGCGGCATCACGCTCACCATCGACTATGACACCGCGTTCGACGTGAACCTTGCCGGCCTGTTCCGGGTCGAGGAACAGGGCGAGGCCTATGCACTCGCCAAGTCCGAAAGCATCCAGGCGCGCCGCTTCCTGCCGAGCTTCGACGAGCCGGGTTTCAAGGCGCCCTTCGACATGACCTTCATCGTGCCGGCCGGCATGGTCGCCATCGGCAACACGCCCATCTCCCGGCGCGAGCCGGCAGGCTCTGCCTATGAGCGCGTGACCTTCCTGCGGACCCGTCCGCTCTCGACCTATCTCCTGTCGGTCGCGGTCGGCAATTTCGAGCGCGTCGATGCCGGCATCATCCCGCCGAATGAATGGCGCGACTGGCCGGTGCCGCTCACCGGCTACACACGGCAGGGCAAGGGCGAAGACCTCACGACGGCCCTCTTCATCACGCCCGCCATGGTGGAATTCTTCGAGACCTCGCTGCGCCAGCCCTATCCCTATGACAAGCTCGACATCGTCGCCGCGCCGCAATGGCCGTCCGGTGCGACGGAGCTGGCAGCGGCCATCACCTACCGGGAAAGCCGCATTCTTGCCAATTCCAAGTCCGGCGCGCAATTCCTCCGTTCCCTGAAGGGCATTCATGCGCATGAGCTGTCGCATATGTGGTTCGGCGATCTTGTCACGCCGCCATGGTGGAACGATCTCTGGCTGAAGGAAGGCTTTGCCAGCTGGGCCGAGCCGGCCGTCCTGTCCTACCTTGAGCCCGATGGTGGCCACGAAGTCATGGCTGTCGCCGATGCCATCGCCGCCATGCGCCTCGACAGCCTTGCCAGTGCCCGCACCATGAATGAGCCGGTGGACCGCAATGCCGACATCCGCAACGCCTATGACTCGATCACCTACAACAAGGGCCTTGCCGTCCTGAACATGGTGGACCAGTGGTTCGGTCCGGAAGTGTTCCGCCCGGCGCTTGGCGACTATGTCGCCGCTTATGCCGACAAGGCGGCTGACAGCGCGGACTTCTTCAAGGTCATCGGTGAGGTCACGCACAATCCGGACCTCGGCAAGTCGCTTAGCTCCTTCGTGACGCAAAGCGGCGTGCCGCTGCTGGAGGCAAACCTTCAGTGTGCGGAATCCGGCGCGAAAGTGTCGCTGAAGCAGAGCCGCTATCGTCCGCTCGGTTCGTCCATCGATCCAGCCCGGAGCTGGATCATCCCGGTCTGCATTTCCTGGCGCGAGGGCGACAATACCGGGCGCACCTGCAGCCTGATGTCCAGCGAGCGCGCCGTCGTCGCGCTGGATGGCTCCTTCTGTCCCGACGTCTACCATCCGAATGCCGGCGGCACCGGCTATTACCGGTTCGCGCTCGGCGACGAGGGCTGGGCCCGGATGATCCGCGCGCTGCCGCATCTCGATGCCAGCGAAGCGCTGACGGCAATCGACAGCGGCCTTGCCGCGTTTTCGGCCGGGAACCTCGATGCGGCGACGCTGCGCAAGCTGCTCGCCGCCGGGGCGCAGCATGACAGCGCGGTCGTCGCTGGCGCGGTGATCGATGCCTATTCCGGCCTGATGGGGCGGCTTGACGGCGTCGCAGCGGCGACGCTGCGCGCCGATGCGCTGGCCATGTCGGACCTGCTGCGTGCCCGCGTCAGCGGAGAGATGAAGAATGCCGAACTCGAAGCGACGCTCGATGCCTTCGATGCGACCGTGCTGAAGCGGGAAGAAATCCGCGCCCGCCTTGGCCGCGAGATGCGCGCCCTGCTGGCCGATCCGTCGTCGGACGTTGACCTGTCGGGCGATCTCTACGCTGCGGCCCTGTCGGTTGTCCTCGAAGAAGGTGGCATGTCGGCCTATGACCGGGTGTTGGCCGCCTATACCAGCATCGACGACCCTGCCTTCGGGCAGGCAGTTGCCGCAGCCCTCGGTTCGGTGAAGGATCCCGACCAGGCCGCGCGCACCCGCGCCCTGATCGCCAGCGCGGAACTCGGGCCCCGCGAGACCTTCACCCTCGCCGGGGGCCAGATGGCGAATGCCGAGACGCGCGATGCGATGTGGGCGGCGCTCAGCGAGAACTTTCCCGCCTTCCTGAAAGCCATCCCGACGCAGTGGCAGCGCACGACGCCGCGCCTCGCCGCACGCTTCTGCGATGAGGACGGCCTCGACCGGCTGAACGCCCTCTTCGCCGAATACGGATCGCTGGCCGAAGGCCATGAGCGGGCGCTCGCCGAAACGCGCGAGGCGATTACGCTGTGCATGGCCCAGCGCGACGCGACGCAGGCAGACCTCGAGGCGGCCTTCGGTGGCGCGCCCTAGGCGTTCTTTATGGTGAGTCCGCCATCGACCGGGATGAACACACCCGTCATGAAGCTCGCCGCCGGGATGACGCAGGACAGGGTGATGTTCGCCACTTCCTCCGGAATGCCATACCGGCGCAGCGGCACGCGGCGCTTGGCATAGATTTCCTTGTGCTCGTCCGGGATGCCCGCCGTGATCCCCGTCAGGATCGGGCCGGGGCAGATACAGTTGACGGTGATCCCTTCCTTGCCGAGGTCCACGGCAAGGCCGCGTGTGAGGCCGATCACGCCATGTTTCGCCGCCACATAGGGCGAATTGCCCGGCGTCGCGCCGAGGCCTTCGGTCGAGGCCACATTGACGATCCGTCCGTACCCGGCCTTGCGCATATAGGGCAGCGCCGCGCGGATCGCCCGCTGGTGCGCGGTCAGCATCACATTGATGCTCGGCCCCCAGCTGTCCTCATAGCTCTCTTCGGCAATATCCGCCGGAATGGCAAAGCCCGCATTGTTGACGAGGATTTCCAGCCCGCCGAAATGCGCCGCCACCTCGTCCGTCACGCGCTTGATCGCCTCGGCATCGCCGACGTCCAGCGCCCAGCCTTTCACATGCTCGATGCCCGCGGCCCGGATTTCGTCCACCACCGCATCGACGTTCTTCTGCTTGAGGTCCGTCACGGCGACATTCGCCCCTTCGCGCGCGAAGAGATGCGCCGTCGCCCGGCCCATGCCGCTGGCGGCGCCGGTGATGAGGGCCGTCTTGCCTTTGATCGAGCGTGACAGCTCTTGGTAGGGGTGCTGGATCATGGCTGTTTCTTTCGTCTCTTGATCGTTCCGGAAAAATTGAGCACCGGCCGGCCATCATCGGTGCTGACAAGGCCCCGGACGAAGCACAGCGACCGGCCCTGCTGCAGCACCTCGCCGCGCGCCTCCAGCCGTTCGCCTTCGCGCGCACCCGTCAGGAATTCCGCCGTGAAGGCTATCGTCACACCGTATTCGCCTTCCATGGCTTCATGGCCGAGGGCGAACAGGGAATAGTCGGCAAACGTCATCAGGCAGCCGCCATGCACCACGCCCCCGGCATTCAGGTGCTTGCGCTGCGCCCGGAACGCCGCCACCGGCCCGTTCTCGTCGACCCGGAAATAGAACGGCCCGGCTGTCTCATGCTCGAACGGCTCCTCGGCCCAGGTCTTCCACCCGGCAAATTCCCCTGAGTCCACTACGGTTCCCGACACAATTCCGCCCCCTGCAATTTGGCCGGCACGATACCGCACCGTCACCCTTCGACAAGTCTGCCGTTGCGGAATAGAAAGGGCGTTGAGGAACGTATCAGGAGGAGGGCAAGCATGCCATTCGACCAGGAAGTGCGCGACGCGCTGATCGAGCAGGTGCGCCGCTTCGTCACCGAGATCTGCGTGCCGGCCGAGGCCCAGGTTTCCGAGACCGACGAGGTGCCGCAAAGCATCGTCGACGAGATGAAGAATCTCGGCCTGTTCGGCATCGCGGTGCCGGAGGAATATGGCGGCCTGCAGCTGGACATGGAGACCGAGTGCCTTGTCGCCCTTGAACTCGGCCAGACGTCGCCGGCCTTCCGCTCCGTCGCCGGCACCAATATCGGCATCGGGTCGCAGGCGCTCGTCCTGTTCGGCACCGAGGAGCAGAAGCAGCGCTGGCTGCCCGGCGTCGCTTCGGGCGACCTCATCGCCTCCTTCGCCCTGACCGAGCCGGAAGCCGGCTCCGACGCCGCCGGCCTCAAGACCAAAGCCATCCGCGACGGCGACCATTACGTCCTCAACGGCACCAAGCGGTACATCACCAACGCCAACAAGGCCGACATCTTCACCACCATGGCCCGCACCAACCCTGACGAGCCGGGCGCCAAGGGCGTCTCGGCCTTTGTCGTGGAGCGGAACACGCCCGGCGTCTCCGTCGGTGTGCCGGAGAAGAAGATGGGCCAGCAGGGCGCCCATATCTGCGACGTCATCTTCGAGGATGCCCGCGTGCCGGCCGCCAACATGATCGGCAAGGAAGGCGAGGGCTTCAAGGTGGCGATGAGCGTGCTCGACAAGGGCCGCCTGCACATCTCCGCCGTGGCCACGGGCGTCTCGAAACGCCTCATCCGCGAAATGGTCAATTATGCCCTCGAACGCAAGCAGTTCGGCAAGCCGATCATGGAGCACCAGCTGATCCAGGCCATGATCGCCGACAGCCAGGCCGAGACCTATGCCGCCGAGTGCATGATCCTCGACGCCGCGCGCCGCCGCGATGCGGGCGAGGACGTCACCCTGCTCGCCTCCTCCACCAAGCTGTTCGCAACAGAGGCCTCCGGCCGTGTGGCGGACCGGGCGGTGCAGGTCTTCGGCGGCGCCGGCTATGTTGCCGACTATGGCATCGAGCGCTTCTATCGCGATGTGCGCATCTTCCGCCTCTATGAAGGCACCAGCCAGATCCAGCAGATCATCATCGCCCGCGAACTGGCCCGGGCGGCGAAATCAGGAAAGCTTTAGGGCGACCAATGCTGCCGCTCGATTCTCCGCGATGGAAACAGCTGACCCATGTATATGGGTCTGCTAAAGATATCCCGGAGATGCTGCGTCGGCTCGAAGCGCTGGATGTGATCGCGTGGGGCAACCCGTCAGAGCTCGACGATATTGCTTCAGCTCTATATCACCAAGGTGATCCGGGCACCGCTTCCTATGCAGCGGTGCCTCATCTGGTCGGCATTGCCGAGCATCGAACGCCGGCCGAGCAGGCCTGGCTGGTGTATCTGTGCAGTTGGATCGAAGCGGCCCGCTCGGCCGACCGGCCTGAAATTCCCGACGATCTTGCAGAGTCCTACTTCATGGCTCTTGCGGTTGCTCGCCAGATTGCAGTGTCTTTGCTGACTGATCCGCACAGATCGTGGGTTCAGGGCGAATACGCAACAGATTTACCTTATCTCTTTTCAGCCATCGCAGCATTCGACGGTGAGCACGAATTGGCTCAGGATCTTGCCCAATTCGAACTTCTGAAGGATTGCTTTGAAACAATGTCGGCAAAGGACAACTGATGTTCGACCACGATCTCACCGACCCACACGAAGTCGGCCTCAACCGCGAGCGCCTCGCTGCCATCCCTGCCTATTTCAAGGCCAATTATCTCGACACCGGCAAGCTGCCCTGCATGGCGACGCTTGTGTCGCGCAATGGTGAAGTGGCGCTGGAGAATTACACCGGCACGACCGAACTCGGCGGGCAGGAACATATCGGTCCGCACACGATCTTCCGCATCTATTCGATGACCAAGCCGATCACCTCGCTCGCCGCGATGATGCTGTTCGAGGAAGGCAAACTGCGGCTGGAACATCCGGTCTCGCGCTACATTCCTGAATTCGCGGATGTGCAGGTCTATGATGGCGGCCCGGTCGACGACTACAAGACCCGCAAGCCCGAACGGCCGATGCTGGTGCTTGACCTCTTCACCCACACCTCCGGCCTCACCTATGGCTTCATGATGCAGAGCGTTGTCGACTCGCTCTACCGCAAGGAAAAGATCGGCCGGCCTGACGAGACCCTGCAGCAGATGGCGAAACGCCTTGCCGGCCTGCCGCTCGAATGCTCGCCGGGCACGGAGTGGTGGTACAGCCATTCCACCGATGTGCTGGGCGCGATTGTCGAGATCGTCTCCGGCATGGAGCTGGACGAATTCTTCCGCAAGCGGATCACGGGCCCGCTCGGCATGCACGATACCGAGTTCTGGGTGCCGGAAGACAAGATCGACCGTCTCATGGCTTGCTACCAGAAAGACCCGAAAACCGGCGAGACCGTTCTCGCCGACGGCGCGGGCGCGGCCTCGAAGCTTTATGCCAAACGCCCGACTCTCCTGAACGGCGGCGGCGGCCTCGTCTCCACCGTGCGCGACTATCACCGCTTCGCGCTCATGCTTCTGCGCGGCGGCACGCTGGACGGCGCCCGCATCATCAGCCCCAAGACCTGGGAATTCATGCGCCAGAACCATCTGCCCGGCAAGCAGACGATGCGCGCCATGGGCAAGTCGATGTTCACCGAAGTCATGGCCGACGGCGTCGGCTTCGGCCTCGGCGGGTCGGTCGTGGACGATGTCGTGCCGGGCCACCAGCCGGGCAGCGCCGGCACCTTCAGCTGGGGCGGCCTTGCCTCCACCTTCTTCTGGGTCGACCCGGTCGAGGAGATCATTGGCATACAGATGACCCAGCTGATGCCGTCTTCCACCTATCCGATGCGTCCCCAGTTCCAGCAACTGGCCTATGCGGCGATCGACTGGTAGCAATGCGAAGGCTGGCGATCAGTCTGGCCGCCTGCCTGGCAACCGCCTTGGGCGCCGGGTCGGCACATGCCCAGTTCCTCAAGGATCCCGAACTGCTCGCCAGATATGAAAGTCTGTCAGGCGCCAGTGCGGAAACGGCGGATATTGATGCTG
Source organism: Hyphomonas sp. (assembly GCF_041398385.1). Classification (GTDB taxonomy): domain Bacteria; phylum Pseudomonadota; class Alphaproteobacteria; order Caulobacterales; family Hyphomonadaceae; genus Hyphomonas. The sequence continues at coordinate 389,171 of NZ_JAWKUW010000003.1, read as the reverse complement.
CGTTGGATGCGTTCGCCGTTGATTATCTCCGCACCGCGAAGTCTGAGGAGGCCCGTTGCCTTTTTGGCTGCAATTCGGGTTACTCGGCGGATGGTCCGGACTATACCGGACCTCTTTATCGCGAATTTCTGGCGCATGCAGACATGGTTGCTCTGGCAACGGAGCTTCAAGCGCCCGACGTCGCACTTAGACATCTGGATCGTGCCGGCCGACTGCTTTCCGATCAATGGAAATTACAGTCGATCTTGCGGACAAGTTCGGAACCTGAGGATCTGGTCATGGATGTAATGCTGAACGTGGGCTGGTTGAGCTACGAAGGTTGCAGTGGACGCTTTGAGGATCCTTCCAGACTTGTCGGCCCTCTTCTGACGGACGTGGAAGAACTGAAGCGGCAAGGTTCGCTCGCGCCAGCCCAAATTCGTGAACTGGCCTCGGTTGAGCAAAAGCTGCAAGAGATCCGGCCTTTAAGTGACTGATACAGGGACAGCCCCGACATGACAGACTCTCTCAATGCCGTCCGCGAGGCGATCCTTGAACTCACCGCGGCCTGCGGGCCGGGCAAGACGATCAGCGCGGAACAGGCCGCCCGCGCGGTCAGCGATAAGAACTTCCAGCGCGTCCTGAAGGATGTCCGCGCCGAGGCCGTGCGCCTGCACAAGGCCGGCACGGTGCTGATCTACCGGAAGGGCAAGCCGGTCGAAGACCCCGATGCCTTCAAGGGCGTCTACCGTCTCGGCCTGCCTGCCGCTTGAGCGATGGCGAAGCCGCCGGACCCGTTCCACGAATTCGTCATCGAGCTGCTCGGGCCGATGGGGCCCGTCAGCATCCGCCGCATGTTCGGCGGTGCGGGCGTCTTCCGCGACGGCCTGATGTTCGGCCTGATTGTCGACGACACGCTGTTCCTGAAAACCGACGCGGCCTTGCGTGCAGAGCTGGAAGCGGAAGGCTGTGCGCCGTTCATCTGGGTGCGGCCCAGCGACGGGGCTGAGGTCGACATGGGTTATGTCAGCCTGCCGGCGGATGCGCTGGACGAGCCTGACGCGGCCAGCGCCTGGGGCCGCAAGGCCTTTGAGGTTGCGCTCGCGGCCAAGCAAAAAAAGAGGAAATAGCCGCCTGTCAGGCGTGTTTTTTCCTACGATCGCGCTGGCCGGAGCCTTCCCGGAGCCTCAGCGTAGGATTTACCGGAGTGCCGGGCCCCAGTTTATCCCACAGCTCAGCGGCCAAACCGGCGCAGTTCGCTCGTCACCCGCTTGCCGCGAATCTCGACCACATAGAGCCGGTCGTATTCCGTCGCCTCGTCGATGGCCGGCCCGGCATCGCCGCCCAGCAGGTCCACAAGCTCGGGCGTCGTATTGGAATGGCCCACCACCAGCATCACGCCAGGTGTCGCCTTCAGCGTCGCCGCAAAACCGGGCAGGTCGCGCGGGTCGTAAAGCTGGACGGGCAGGTTGGCCATATGGGCTGTCGGCTTCGCCGTCTCCAGCGTGCGCCTGTAGTCGGTAGACCAGATCGCGGTGAGGCCGGCATCTTTGAGATCCTGCGCCAGGATGTCGGCGCGCTGGCGCCCGATCAGGGTCAGCGGCGGGTTGTCGCCCGCCTCTTTTTCGGCATGGCGCACGAGATAGATCGTCGTGTCCGGGGGCGTGTCCGGCGTGCTCGCACAGGCTGTCAGGAAAAGGCCGCCGAGCGCGGCCAGGGCGATCCGGCGCGTCAGGCTCACGCCGCGTGCGGGTGCGCCACCGGCTGGTCCAGCGAGAAGGCTTCCGGCGACGGGCCGTTCTGCCGTAGAAGCTGCAGTTTGTTCCATCCGTCCTCCATCGTGAAGCGCTGGCCGCGAGGCGCCCACCACATCACAAAGCTCGCCCCCGTGGAACGGTCGATCTGGTCGGCAAGACGCCGCATGCCGGCCGGGTGTGTGCGGCCGGAATGGGAAAAGGCTTTCAGGGTCTCGATCGAGCGCCAGCCAGCCATGGTTGAAATGTCCGGCGCGCCAAGCCCTTCCGGATATTCGAACGGATAGGCCAGCGGCAGCCATTCGCCATCCGGCCGGCGGATGCCGTGCTGGTGCCAGTACACGCCGTCGAATTCGTCGGCGTCCTTGAAGATACGCGGCAGGATGCCGATGAACACCCGCATAAAGTCATTTTCAAGATTGAACGCCCCCATCGGGCGCGCGCAATTGAAATGTATAAGGCGGTATTCCATCCCCGGGTCTCCCAGCTTCAAAGGCTTTATGACAAAGGGATTACCCTTGTCTTAAAGGGCCGGGGGAAATGGAATAAATTTAAGGTTTAATTCCCCGAAAACTCGGCAGGCCGCTTCTGCAGGAAAGCGCTGACTCCTTCGGCAAAGTCCTTCGTGCGGCCGGCCTTGCGTTGCGCGATGCGTTCTGCGTGCAGCGCCTCGCCGAAATCGCTCTCGCAGGCGTCCCAGATCAGGCCGCGCGTCCCGGCAAGGGCAATGGTCGGTCCGCTGGCCAGCTTTTCCGCCCATTCCATCGCGGTCGCCATCAGCTGGTCATCCGCGACCACGGCATTGACCATGCCCCATTCGAGCGCCTTTTCCGCCGGCAATTTCTCGCCGAACAAGGCCATTTCCATTGCCCGCACGCGCCCGATGGTGCGCGCCAGCAGCCAGGTGGATCCGCCATCCGGCACGAGGCCGATCCGGCGGAAGGCTTGCAGGAAGTATGCGCTTTTCGCCGCCACCACGAGGTCGCCCATCAGCGCGATGGAACAGCCGACTCCTGCCGCCGCGCCATTGACCGCCGTAATCACCGGATGCGGATGCTCGCGGATGGCCACGATCATCGGGTTGTAATGGGTGTCCAGCGGCCGGCCGGCATCGGGCTTCGAGCCCGGATGGCTGAGCGACGGCCCGTTCACCTTGCCGAGATTGGCGCCGGAACAGAAGCCCCGGCCATTGCCCGTGATCACCGTGCAGCGTGCCTCACTGCCGGCTTTTTCCAGGGCATGGAGCAGTTCCTGGGCCGTATCGACACCGCAGGCATTCATCGTCTTCGGGTCGTTCAGGGCGATGATGGCGATCGTGCCCTTCAACTCATAGGAAATCAGCTCATAGCTCATGTTGGCCTCCCTGTGGCGCATGGGTTCCTTGCCGGGCACTCTATCGGCGGCGACCGTCTTGTGAACGCCTCACGCGGGGGCAAGCCCGCAGCCCCATTGTGAAGCGTTGAGCGCGCGCTAAACTGTTCAGACTGAACCAGGCAAGGAGGAACGCCATGGCTCTCGATACGGTTTCCAGCACCGGCATGGCCGGCATTCTCGCCCGCCAGAAAGCGGCGCATCTCCGCGACGGCATCCCGTCCGCGGCCCGGCGGATCGAATGGCTCGACAAATCCATCGACCTGCTCATCACCTATGGCGACGAGATGAACGAGGCGATGTGCCACGATTTCGGCCATCGCTCGAAGGACCAGTCCAACTTTACCGACATTGCCGGGTCCATCGGGGCGCTGAAATTCGCCAAGAAACACCTCGCAAAATGGATGCGCCCGGAGAAGCGCGGCGTGGAATTCCCGCTCGGCCTGCTCGGCTCGAAGGCGGAAATCCAGTACCAGCCGAAAGGCGTGATCGGTGTCATCAGCCCGTGGAACTTCCCGGTGAACCTGACCTTCACGCCGCTCGCCGGCGTCTTCGCCGCGGGCAACCGCTGCATGATCAAGCCGTCCGAATTCACCGAGGCGACTTCGGAAGTCATGAAGAAGGCCATCGCGCAGTACTATGACGAGGAAGAAGTCGCCGTGATCACCGGTGGGCCGGAGGTCGGCGCCGAGTTCACCAAGCTCGCCTTCGACCACATCCTGTTCACCGGCGCGACCTCTATCGCCCATCACGTCATGCGGGCGGCGGCCGACAATCTGGTGCCGCTGACGCTGGAGCTTGGCGGCAAGAGCCCGGTCGTGCTCGGGCGCTCCGCCGACATGCAGAAGGCGGCGAACCGTATCATGGCCGGCAAGACACTGAACGCCGGCCAGATCTGCCTCGCGCCGGACTATGCCTTTGTTCCGCAGGAAAAGACCGCTGAATTCGTTGCCGCTGCGACCAAGGCGGTCCAGACGATGTACCCCACCGGCCTCAAGGACAATGAGGACTACACCTCCATCGTGAACCAGCGGCATTACGACCGCATCATGGGCTATATCGACGAGGCGAAGTCCAAGGGCGCGAATGTCGTGGAGATCAATCCCACGGGTGAGAACTTCTCCCAGCAGCCGCATCACAAGATCCCGCCGCACATCATCATCGATCCGTCCGACGATCTGAAAGTCATGCAGGACGAAATCTTCGGACCGATCCTGCCGATCAAGTCGTATGGCGATACCAAACAGGCAGTGGAGTACATCAACTCCCATGCCCGCCCGCTCGGTCTTTATTATTTCGGCGAGGACTCGGCTGAGAAAGACCTTGTGCTGAACAATACGACCTCCGGCGGCGTGACAGTGAACGATGTGATCTTCCATGTCGCGCAGGAAGACCTGCCCTTCGGCGGCGTCGGTCCGTCGGGCATGGGCTCGTACCATGGCCGCGAAGGCTTCTACGAATTCAGCCACAAGAAGGCGGTCTACACCCAGACCGGCAGCGAGATGCTGGCCATGATCCGCCCGCCCTATGGCGAGAAGTTCCGTGCCCAGGTGAAGGGCCGCCTGAAGCGCTAGGGCCGGGTCCGCCAACAAAAAAATCCCCTCGATCTGGTATCGAGGGGATTTTATTTTAGCGCTCTATCCGGCGGATAGATTTACCGCTTCAGGAAGGCCGGGACGTCCTTGCCAAAGCCTTTGACGTTTTCGGGCGCCGGCTCAAGGATCAGGTCGTCATCCTTACGCTTGCGGTCGCCACCGCGGTCGCGGCGCGGCTTTTCGCTGCGTTCGGCACGTTCCGGGCTGCGCTCGCTGCGTTCCTGCGAACGCGCGGTGCGCTCGCGCTTCGGCTTCTCGGCCGGTTCCTCGCGTGCAATCGTTTCCGTTGCTTCGACGGTGGCTTCTTCCTCCCTCGGTGCGTCGTCGCGATTGCGGCGGCTGCTGCGGGTGCGGCTGCCCCGGTCTCCCCGCTCGCTGCGATCACCCCGGCCCCGTGCGCGCTCGCCCCGGTCTCCGCGGCGGCCACGGCCGGATTTTTCTTCCGGCGGCAGGTTTTCAAGTTCTTCCAGCAGGCCTTCCGGCATGAAGCTCTCGACGTCCTTCTTGATCATCTTGAGGACGAAGCCCCAGGATTTCTCGTCGTCCGGCGAAACCAGTGTATAGCTCTCGCCGGTACGTCCGGCGCGGCCCGTGCGGCCGATGCGGTGGATGTAGTCTTCATCCTTCGGCGGCGGGGCATAGTTGAAGACGTGTCCCACATCCGGAATGTCGAGGCCGCGCGCCGCAACGTCCGAAGCAACCAGCAGTTTCAGGTCGCCATCGCGGAATTTCTGCAGCGTTTCCGTCCGGACAGACTGCGGCAGGTCGCCATGGATCGGCGCCGCGTCATGGCCATGCTTCGACAGCGAGGCAGCCACGATATCGACTTCGACCTTGCGGTTGCAGAAGACGATGCCGTTTTTCACGTCGCAGGATTCGATCACGCGGCGCAGCGCCGTGCGTTTCGCTTTGGCGCTGTCGGTCGGAAGGTGGACGACATGCTGGGTGATCGTGGTGGCCGCATCGGTCGGGCGCGCAACTTCGATCTTCACCGGGTCGCGCTGGAAGGTCTTGGCGAGGCGCTGGATGTCGGTCGGGAAGGTTGCCGAGAACAGCAGGGTCTGGCGCTTCACCGGCAGCTTGGTGCAGATCTTCTCGATGTCGGGAATGAAGCCCATGTCGAGCATGCGGTCGGCTTCATCGATGATGAAGTATTCGACGCCCATGAGGAGGAGCTTGCCGCGATCGAACTGGTCGAGCAGGCGGCCCGGCGTCGCGATCAGCACGTCCACGCCGCGCTGCAGCAGCTGTTCCTGGTCCTTGAAGCTGACGCCGCCGATCAGCAGCGCCATGGTGAGCTTCAGGTACTTGCCGTACTTCTCGAAATTCTCCGCCACCTGCGCGGCGAGTTCGCGCGTCGGGCAAAGGATCAGGCAGCGCGGCATGCGCGCCCGGGCCCGGCCCTTGGCAAGGCGGTGGATCATCGGCAGCACGAAGGCGGCGGTCTTGCCGGTGCCCGTCTGGGCAATACCGGTCACGTCGCCGCCGCCAATCACATGCGGGATGGCTTCGAGCTGGATCGGGGTTGGCGTGGTGTAGCCGGCTTCGGTGACGGCTTTCAGGATGTCCGGCGCAAGGCCGAGATCAGCAAAGGTTTTTTCAGTCAATGTGTGGTTCCTGGGATGGAGTTGATACCCGTGCGGGCCACATGCCCGCCAACATTCCGCTTTGCGCACACCCTTGTGCGATCCGCGGACCGGGCGCTTTCCATGCCCGGAGCGTCTTGTGCGCTGCACATAATGCAATTTGGCCCCGAGGTGAAGGCCCGGAATTCAGGACCATTCAGGCGGCGGGCGGCATGTCACGGTATTTCATGACATCGTCGATCAGGTCTTGCAGCACGCGCTTCGACTTGCCCCAGTCGAAGGCCTGTCCGGGCACGGTCAGATTGGCCCTCAGCATGGTGCCCTCGTCCCGCTGTTCCAGCGTCACGATCATGTTGCCTTCCCAGCTCCACATCGAGGACGGCATCTTCGCATTGACGACACAGCCATTGGTGGCCTCGGCCATGTCGACCAGCGGCTGGCCCCGGCTCGCAAAAGAGCACAGCACGGCGGCGAGCGTCTCGCCGAACGTGTTTTTGAAGCCCTGCGACAGCTCCGTGTTCGTCTTGAGCCCCATCTTGGCATAGAAAGGAACGGCGACGTCCTTCAGCGCCTTGAGCGGGATGTTCCCGGCACCGGCGGCCGCCAGCAGCGGCTTGGCCGCATCGAGGAACTGGTCGGCGGTCATGCCGGACGGCACAGCCCCCGTCACCCGCACGATGCGGGCCCGCACGTCCGGATGGTTGGAAATTTCCCGCACGCGCATGGAGGCACGCCAGTCGATGGAAGGATCGATGTCGATGTCGGGAGCGGGCGGCGGAGGCGCCGGTGCTGCGGGTGACATCAGCCCCAGCGGCGCGGCCCCAGGCCTCGGCGTGCCGCAGCCGCCGCAGAATTTATCGGTGTCAGAAAACTTGCGTCCGCATTGGGTGCAGAACATGGCCGGGTCCCCGCGACGATTCCTGTCGCGGGGACCCTAGCAGGATCAGACGCCCGCGTCAGCGAGGTTCTGGTTGGCGAAGTCCCAGTTCACGAGGTGATTGAGGAACGCGTCCATATAGTTCGGGCGGGAGTTCTGGTAGTCGAGATAATAGGCGTGCTCCCACACATCCATGGTGAGCAGCGGCGTTGCGCCTTCGTCGGTCAGCGGGGTTTCGGCGTTCGGCGTCTTGGTGATCGCCAGCTTGCCATCTTTCAGGATCAGCCAGGCCCAGCCGGAGCCGAACTGCGTGCCGCCGGCCGCCTTGAAAGCCTTGGCGAATTCGTCATAGCCGCCGAGGTCGCGGTCGATCAGCTCGGCCACCTTGCCGTGCGGCGCGCCGCCGCCGCCGGGCTTCATCGAGTGCCAGTAGAAGGTGTGGTTCCACACCTGCGCGGCATTGTTGAAGATGCCGGCCTTGGATTTGTCGGCGCCCGAGATTTTCACGATCTCTTCCAGCGACTTGCCGGCAAGGTCGGTGCCCTCGATCAGGCCGTTCAGGTTGGTGACATAGGCCTGGTGGTGCTTGCCGTGATGGAAGTTCAGCGTCTCTTCCGAAATGTGCGGCGCAAGCCCGCCGCGGCCGTAAGGCAGGTCTGGGAGTTCAAATGCCATGGGAAAATCCTCTCTTGCAGATGGGTATCTGGTGTTAAAGCGTATGATCCGACATATGGGTTCCATGCCGACCGAGACCAACCCCCTCTCCAAATCACAGTGGGCCGCAATCGACAAGCGGGTGCGCAAGGTCGACGAAGACCGCTGGATCTCCAGCCGCTACGCCCCGGCAGCCGAGCGTCAGGCCCTGACGGCCCTCTATGCGCTGGCCTATGAGCTGGCGCGGGTGCGTCTTGCGGTGACGGAAGAGACGCTGGGCCTCATCCGATACCAGTGGTGGCGCGACGCGCTGGCTGAGCTTGAGGCCGGCAAGCCCTCGCGGGAGCACGATGTGTGCCTCGCCATTGCAGAAGAGTCGGGCGCCGGGCGCCTGAAGCTGGGGGCGCTCCAGAAACTGGTCGATGCCTATGAGGCCGCCTTCGTCGCGCAGGACCGCTCGCGCGAACCGGAAGCCTGGCTCGCCCTGACCGCGGCGAGCGTGCTGACCTCGCACCATGACTGGGCCGAGGAAATCCGCGACGTGGCGCCCGCTTACGCCGCGCTCCGGCGGTCGGAGACCAAGGCCTTCGGTCCGCATGTGAAACCGGTGCCGAAATCCATCCGCCCGGCTGTGGCCCATTATCGCCTGCGCAAGCACTACAGCGAGAAGGGCGAACCGAACGCTGTCACCAAGCGGCTGACCATCCTGAAGGCCATCCGCACCGGGCAGGTCTAGGCGCAGGGTAGGATCAGGTCGGCTCCCAGCGTGCTGGGCGAAACGAAACCGCCATCGTGGGCGAAGGGCATCGGCGTGCCGGTGCGCAGGGCGTCGAGAATGGCGGCGAAATCCGTCCGGCAGCGGAAGCCGATCTCCCGTTCCATGCGTGAGGCATCATAGACCCGGCCGAGTGAGGCGGGCAGGCGCCAGCCTTTCTTTGCATAGAGTGCGGGCGCATCCGGGAAATAGCGGGCGATGGCAGAGGCGGCATCGGATTTTAACTCGGCGCAATCCTCACGAGCGAAAGGTGTCGGGGCCGAAGCGATGTAGAGGCCGAAGCCGATCTCCGGAGCACGATCGAGCGCGGCGATGTGGGCCTCGGCAGCGTCTTCCACGGTCAGGCGGCGGTGCAGGAACTCATTGGCTTTCAGGTTTTCCGGGGGCGGATCGCTGTGCGTGTCGTCATCTTCCGGGAAGAAGCGTGACGTGCGGATAACGATGGTGCCCATACCCGTCTCGCCCTGCACCTGACGGCAGAGATTTTCCGCGGCCAGTTTCGTCACGCCATAGATGTTGCGCGGTTGGAGCGGGCTATAGTCCTCATCCATCCAGACGGCGGCGTCGCTCACCTCGTCACGCACGGCCTGCGAGATCATCAGCGACGTGGTCGACGTCATTACGAACCGGTCATGCCCGGCGCGCGTCGCGGCCTCCAGCAGGTTCAGCGTGCCGGTGATGTTGGTGTCGATGAAGGCCTGTGACGGGAAGCGGGCAATGTCCGGCTTGTGCAGGGCGCCGGCATGAATGACGGCTTCGATGCCGTGGCGGGTGAAAGTCTCGTCGATCAGGTCGCGGTTCGCGACACTGCCGATCACCTGCGTGTGCGGGCCGGGGGCGACGTCGAGGCCCGTGACCTCATGACCGAGCGCGGCAAGGCGCGGTGCAAGGTGGCGGCCCAGCCAGCCGGTCGATCCGGTCAGCAGTAGCCGCATCGCACCGTTACTCCGCCGCGACGAGGGCCTGCCCCGCCAGCCATGTGTCGATGTCAGTGAGGGCCCGCGCCGCCTGCACGCGCTTCTTGGAACGGCCCTTCTCCTTGCCACGCAGGCGGCGGCCGTTTTCGTCCTTCTTCGGGAAATCCTCGACATCCGGGAACAGGCCGAAATTCACGTTCATCGGCTGGAACGTCTGGCCCCCTTCAAGGTGGCCGCCGGTGATGTGCGTGACAAGCGCGCCGAGGGCCGTTGTCGGCGGCGGCGCTTCCAGCGTCTGGCCGAGGCGTTCGGCGGCGGCGAAGCGTCCGGCGAGCAGGCCCATGGCCGCGCTCTCGACATAGCCTTCCACGCCCGTCACCTGACCGGCAAAGCGCAGGCGCGGCATGGACTTCATGCGCAGCTGGCGGTCCAGCAGTTTCGGTGAGTTGAGGAACGTGTTGCGATGGATGCCGCCGAGGCGCGCGAACTCTGCTTTCTCAAGGCCGGGGATCATGCGGAAAATGTCCGTCTGCGCGCCGTATTTCAGCTTGGTCTGGAAGCCGACCATGTTCCACAGCGTGCCGAGGGCATTGTCCTGGCGCAGCTGCACGATGGCGTGGGCCTTCACGTCGGGCTGGTGCGGATTGGTGAGGCCGACCGGCTTCATCGGGCCGAAGCGCAGCGTCTCGCGGCCGCGCTCCGCCATGACTTCGATCGGCAGGCAGCCCTCGAAATAGGGCGTGTCCTTCTCCCAGTCGCGGAACTCGGTCTTCTCGCCGGCGATCAGTGCATCGATGAAGGCGTTGTACTGCTCTTCCGTCATCGGACAGTTGATGTAAGCGGCGGTATCGCCGCCGGGCCCCGGCTTGTCATAGCGGCTCTGGCGCCAGGCTTTCGACATGTCGACGCTGTCGAAATAGACGATCGGCGCGATGGCGTCGAAGAAGGCGAGGTCCGTCTCGCCCGTATGCGCGCGGATCGCTTCGGCCAGTGCGATAGAGGTGAGCGGACCGGTGGCGATGATGACGCTGTCCCAGTCTTCCGGTGGGATGCCGGCGATTTCCTCGCGGATAATTGTGACGTTCGGGTGGGCTTCCAGCTTGGCCGTGACGGCCTCAGAGAAGCCTTCCCGGTCGACAGCCAGCGCGCTGCCGGCGGGAACCTGGTGGTCCGCCGCAGTGGTGATGATGAGGCCACCTGCGCGGCGCATTTCCTCGTGCAGCACGCCGACGGCATTGGTCGTGTGGTCGTCGGAGCGGAAGGAATTGGAGCAGACAAGCTCGGCCAGCTTGTCGGTCTGGTGGGCCTCGGTGCCTTTGACGCCCCGCATTTCGTGCAGGATGACGGGCACGCCGGCATTCGCGGCCTGCCAGGCGGCTTCCGAACCGGCCATGCCGCCGCCGATGATATGAATTGGCTTGATACTCATGGGCCGGACATGCGCAGAGGGGCGCGGCGCGTCAAGATAGCGTTTGCGGCGCCGCAGGCCTCCGGCTAGGGGAAGGCCATGGATTCACACGAAAAAGCCTTCTCGGAAGTTGCCTCGGTTCCCGCACTGGTGGCGGGCGCATGGGCCAATGCCGGCCGCGCGGCGCTGCCGGCTTTGCCGTGGCTGGCCCTCTGGGCGCTGGCGGGTGGCTTCTACAAATGGGCCCTCAGCACGGGGACGGGCGGCGCGGTCCTGACGCTGGCGGCGCTTGTCCTCGTTTTCGTTGCCGGCGTCCTGGCCTCGCTCCGCATCTACCGGGCCATGCTGCCGGACGCAAAGGGCAGCTTCGTACAACTCGCGCACGTAAACCTTGCCCTCTACCTCGCCTTTTTCCTGATCGGCTTCTTTGTCCTGTTCTTCGTCGGCGCCTTCGGCGTGGCGATGCTGCAGATGTCCGGTGTGATCGACCTCGCAGCGAGCCCGGACGAGGCGCAGATGCAGGCCGCCTTCAGTCACCTGTTGCGCACGCCTTATGGTGTCGCGCTCGTGATGATCTATGCGACGGGCATGGGCGGTCTCGCTTACCTTGCGCTGCGCCTCTTGCTGGTCGGGGCGGCGACGGTTGCGAGGGGGCAGGCCATGGTGTTCCGCACCTGGCGCTGGACCAAAGGGCTTGCCGCCCGCCTCGGCATGGCGGCGCTCGCCACCCACGTCGTCCCGTTCGCCTTGGGCGCGCTGGCGAACATTGCGCTGATCCACGCAATGGGACAGTCCGAACCCGCCCTGTTCGCCACAGGCATCACCGGACTGGCTCTCCATGCGCCGTTTGTGCTCGGAGGCCACGGCCTCGCCGTTGCCCTGCTGTTGCGGCTAAGTCCGGGCGGGAAGATTGCCTAAAGGCCGCAAACTGGCCTAGATTCCCGTCGGGGCAGGCAAGGGAGCAGGCATGACCAGCGGGTTTTCATTCGACGGCGCGCTGATGAACGGCTTTCGGGCCGCGCATGCGCGAACGTTCCCGTGGGCCTTTGCCTTTGCGTTCGCGACGATCTGCACCAGCCTGATGGTCGCCTTCTTCTTCATCGCGCGCGACCCCCTGATCGCATTCTTCGAGGCCGCCGAAGCCCTGGAGGGCCAGCCGACGCCCGACGATCCGATGCAGGTGATCGGATCCCTGTTCGGCGTCCTGTCGCCGCTCATCCCGTGGGCCATTGCCGGCACCCTCATCAGTTGGGCCGTCTGGGCGATGTTCGAAACCGCATCGCAGCGGCGCTATATCCGCGACGAGAAATTCACGCTCAGCTTCGGCGGCGATGAGCTGCGCATGATGGGCACCGGCGTCTTCTGGTTTCTGATGCAGGCGATCATCTTCTTCATCCCGTTGGCGGCGGGTCTTTCGACACTGGGCCTGATCGGCCAATTAGCCGACGGCACGATGACCGAAAACGAAGTTGGCCAGCGTGCCTTGCAGACCATGGGGCTCGTCTTCGCATCCATGCTGGTCCTGGTCCCGCTCTACGTCTTCCTCGCAACGCGGTATTCGCCGAGTTTCGGCCTGACGCTGAAAGACCGGAAGGTCGCCTTCTTCGATGGCTGGATCGCATCGCGTGGCCGGTTCTGGCCCATTCTTGGCGCGTTCGTCATCGTCTCGGTCGTTGCCGGAATCGTCGATTCGATCGTCTCGATGATCGCGCAGGCCGCCATGATGCCGGCCATGCTGAGCACCAGCTTCATCACCGACGAGATACCGGATCTCGATGAGTTTTTCACGCCAGCGGTTTTCTTCGCGATCGTGCTCTACCTGTTCGTGCGCTATTTCATGGCCGGACTGGTGATGCATTTCTCGGCCGCGCCCGCGGCCTTCGCGGCGCGCCATGATCCGCGCGGCGGCGTTGACGATGCGCAGACAATTTCGGATTTCGATTAGGCACGCAACGCGCAAGGGGACAGCGATGGCCGGACTTGAGTTCAATTTCGGGAATGCGATTTCCCACTATTCGAAAACCGGCGGACCGCGGGGCTTCCTCTGGAAGTACGCGCTCGTCTTCGGCCTTGTGACGCTTGCGGTCCAGGCGGTCGCGATCTGGCTGCAATGGCCGATCTACGAGATGTACCTGCGGATGATCACTGAAGGCGGCGACATCGAATCCCATGCCTCCGAAATCAACCGCATGTCGGCCACGGTCGGCTTCAGGGGGCTGTGGATCATGCCGCTCGGCATTCTCAGTTGGGTCGTGTTCGAGGGCGCCAACCAGCGCCGGTACATGCGCGGCGACGGGTTCAGCCTCCGGCTCGGTGCCGATGAAGGGCGCCTGTTCATCGTCGGCCTGATCTGGTTCGCCCTCTTCATCGGCCTCTATATCGGCCTGATCATCGCGATGTTTGTGCCGCTCCTCATCGGCGTCGCTCTCGGACAGGCGGGCGCGATGATCGGCGCCATCGTCATGATCCTGTCCCTGTTCGGGTTTGTGGCGGTGGCGCTGTGGATCGCCGCGCGCCTGTCGGCCGCAGCCGCTCTGACCGTGCGGGACCAGGAAATCCGTTTCTTCGAATCCTGGAAAGTCACCAAGGGCAAGGGCTGGACGATCGTCGGTGCGTGGATCGTCCTGTTTCTGATCATCATGGTCGTGTTCGTGATCCTCTACCTGATCGCGGCCGCGCTCGGCTTCGGCATCCTGGGTGCGCAGGTGCCCGGCCTGTTCGAGGGGAATGCGGATGAGGCGGCCGTCTCCGCAGCCATTACCTCTCCGGCCTTCTGGGGGCCGCTGCTGCTCGTCTTCTTCTTCGTCTTCCTGGTGCAGGCCGCCTTCCAGCACATCATCAGCGGCCCCGCCGCGCTGGCCGCGCGCACCGATGACGACTGGGCTGGCGCAGACCTCGCGGGCGAATTTGTCTAGCCGCCGCGCCCTGGCCCGGCCCGCCATCCTGGCGCTCGCTGCGCTGATGGCGGCCTGCGCGGCAGTGCCGACCGATCCGGCCCCAGCCGACCTCACCGAGGTGAAATTCTCGGACGGCGGCGCTGCGCCGGATGCCAGCCTTGAGGATATCGCCTGGTTCGAAGGACTCTGGCGGGGCGAAGTCTTCGGTGACCGCGTGGATCACCGGGTCATGGCCCCGGAAGGCACGCAGATGCCTGGCCTCGTTCGCCTCTACACCGATGGCGACACATCCGTGTATGAGCTGTCCGCCTTCATGGAGGTCGGCCGCACGCTCACCTACCGCAACCGGCATTTCGGTGCGGACCTCCGCGCGTTCCAGGCAGCGGATGACTATGTCGACCGGCCGCTGGTGGAGATCAGGGATGGCATCGTTTATTTCGATGGCATCACGTTTGCGTCCGATGGCCCGGACCGTGCGGTGGTCAGCTTCGTCCTGACGGCCGATGATGGCAGCCAGGAAAAGCACGTCGTCCACTACGACCGTATCGGCGACTGACGCCGTCCGGCGCCCGGCCGCATCACTTGGCGGCGGAAGCGGCTTTCGATCTCTTCGGCTTTGCGGCGGCCTTTTTGGCAGGCGCTTTCCTGGCGGCGGGTTTTTTCGACGCCGTCTTGCCTGAGGTCTGCTTCTCTGCGGCAGCGGCGGCCGGTTTCGCCCGCTTGTTGCGGGCGGCACGGCGTTCGTCCTGACGGCGGAAGGTTTCGGCCAGGAAGCGGCCGGTCCAGCTTTTCTTTTCCGCGATGATGTCTTCGGGCGTACCGGCCGCGATCAACTGGCCGCCGCCGTCGCCGCCTTCCGGGCCGATGTCCAGCACCCAGTCGGCCGTTTTCACGACATCCAGATTGTGCTCGATCACTAGCACCGTATTGCCGCCGTCGACCAGCTCATGCAGCACTTCCAGCAGCTTGCGGACGTCCTCGAAGTGCAGGCCCGTGGTGGGTTCGTCCAGAATATACAGCGTGCGGCCGGTGGCGCGCTTCGACAGTTCCTTGGCGAGCTTCACGCGCTGCGCCTCGCCACCGGAGAGCGTCGTCGCCTGCTGGCCGATCTTGATATAGCCGAGGCCGACCTGGTTCAGCGTGTCGAGCTTCGACGCAATGGCCGGCACGGCGGCAAAGAATTTCGCGCCGTCTTCCACCGTCATGTCCAGCACGTCAGCGATGGATTTGCCCTTGAACAGGACTTCCAGCGTTTCGCGATTGTAGCGTTTGCCCTTGCAGGTCTCGCAGGTGACGTAGACGTCGGGCAGGAAGTGCATCTCGATCTTGATGACACCGTCGCCCTGGCAGGCTTCGCAGCGCCCGCCCTTCACATTGAAGCTGAACCGGCCGGGCGCATAGCCGCGCGCCTTGGCTTCCGGCAGGCCGGCATACCAGTCGCGGATCGGCCCGAAGGCGCCGGTATAGGTCGCGGGATTCGAGCGCGGCGTGCGGCCGATGGGGCTCTGGTCGATGTCGATGACCTTGTCGAGATGCTGCAGGCCCTCGATGCTCTGATAGGGCAGCGGCGGATCCGACGCGCCATTCAGCTTGCGGGCCAGCGCCTTGTAGAGCGTCTCGATGATGAGAGTAGACTTGCCGCCGCCCGATACGCCGGTGACGCAGGTGAAGCTGCCCAGCGGGATGGTGGCATTGACGGATTTCAGATTGTTGCCGGTCGCGCCCTTCAGCGTGATCTTGCGCTTCGCTTTCTCCACCGGGCGGCGCTTCGGAATGGCGATTTCGCGGGCGCCGTTCAGATAGTCCGCCGTCAGACTGGTTTTAGACTTCATGATCTCGGCTGGCGTGCCCTCGGCGACGATCTCGCCGCCGTGCACGCCGGCATGGGGGCCCATGTCGATAACATGATCGGCGGTGAGGATCGCATCCTCGTCATGCTCCACCACGATGACCGAATTGCCGAGATCGCGCAGGCGCTTCAGCGTTTCGAGCAGCCGCTCATTGTCGCGCTGGTGCAGGCCGATGGAGGGTTCGTCGAGTACATACAGCACGCCCGTCAGGCCGGAGCCGATCTGACTGGCGAGGCGGATGCGCTGGCTCTCGCCGCCTGACAGCGTGCCGGATGCGCGCGAGAGGCTCAAATAATCGAGGCCGACATCATTGAGGAAGACAAGGCGGTCGTTGATTTCCTTCAGGATACGCGACGCGATCTGGTTCTGCTGCTTCGTCAGCGTCTTGTGGACCTTGCCGAACCATTCGCCGGCTTCCTTGATCGAGAATTGTCCGGCGTCGGAAATATCGAGGTCGGCAATCTTGACGGCGAGGGCTTCCGGCTTCAGGCGTTTTCCGCCGCAGGACGGGCAGGGCGCGGCGGCCTGGAATTTCGCAATTTCGTCACGCACCCACTGGCTATCGGTCTCGCGATACCGGCGCTCGAGATTCGGAATGACGCCTTCGAATGTCTTGGTGACTTCATAGCGGCGCATGCCGTCGTCATAGACAAAGTCGATTTCCTCTTCGCCCGTCCCGTGAAGGATCACATCCTGCACCCGTTCGGGCAATTTGTTCCATGGCTTCTTCAGGTCGAAGCCATAATGGTCGGCCAGCGCCTGCAACGTCTGCGTCTGGTAAGGTGAGGCGCTCTTTGCCCAGGGCGCAATCGCGCCATTCATAAGGTCGAGATCCTTGTCCGGCACGACGAGGCCGGCATCGATCTTCAGCTGTTCGCCAAGCCCATCGCAAGTGGGGCAGGCGCCGAACGGGTTATTGAACGAAAACAACCGCGGCTCGATTTCCGGAATCGTGAAGCCGGAGACAGGGCAGGCGAAATTGGCGCTGTAGGTGATGCGGCGCGGTTCCTCGTCGCCATCGCTCTTGTCGGCGAATTCGGCGATTGCGATGCCTTGGGCAAGGTTCAGCGCGGTCTCGAAACTCTCGGCAAGACGCTGTTCCATGCCCTCGCGCACGACGATGCGGTCGACCACGACGTCGATGTCGTGCTTGAACTTCTTGTCGAGCTTCGGCGGGTCTTCCAGCTCATAGAATTCCCCGTCCACCTTCACGCGCTGGTAGCCGTTCTTCAGCAGCTCCGCGAATTCCTTGCGGTATTCGCCCTTCCGCCCACGGACGATAGGGGCGAGCAGGTAAAGGCGAGAGCCGTCCGGCAGGTCCATGGTGCGGTCGACCATCTGGCTGACCGTCTGGCTCTCGATCGGAAGGCCCGTGGCTGGCGAATACGGGACGCCGACGCGCGCCCAGAGGAGGCGCATGTAGTCATAGATCTCCGTCACCGTGCCGACGGTCGAGCGGGGGTTCCGGCTGGTCGTCTTCTGCTCGATGGAGATGGCGGGCGAGAGGCCCTCGATGCTCTCCACGTCAGGCTTCTGCATCAGTTCCAGGAACTGGCGCGCATAGGCCGACAGGCTCTCGACATAGCGGCGCTGGCCCTCGGCATAGATCGTGTCGAACGCCAGCGAGGACTTGCCCGAGCCGGAGAGGCCGGTCATCACGACCAGCTCGCCGCGGGGGATGTCCACGTCGATATTCTTGAGGTTGTGTTCCTTGGCGCCGCGCACGCGGATGAAGGGGGACTCGGCCATTCTGCTGAGCCTTTCGGGAATCGGGCTGACTTACTCGCTGAGGGCGAGATGTAGGGCGGCCGCGCGGAAAGGTAAAGAACAGGATGTGAACGTTCGTGACAGGATCTGTCAGCAGCCTTCTGCAGGCGCAAGCCGGGCGGCGAAGTGCCCGCAAAGCTTCCAGCAGGCGAACGCAATCGCCGCGCCCATCAGGCCGTCGATGAAGTAGTGCCAGCCGAGGATCACCGATCCGGACAGGATCACGGCGAAGTAAACGCCGGTCACCGTGCGCCGCAGCGGCGTGCGCCCGAACATCAGCACGAACAGGAAGGCCGTCGCGCAATGCATGCTGGGCGCGGCCGAAATGCCGCCGATGCCGAGCCCATCCTGCTCGAAGGTCTGCCACAGCATCTGCTGCATCTCGGGCGCGCGCAGGCCGGGCGTTGCGGCGAGGCGGTCGAACAGGCCGGAATAATAGGCCGGATCAACACCGACATGGTCATAGAAGCAGGGGCCCGCGGACGAGAAGAAGATCGCGAGCAGATTGCCGCCGACGAACCAGGTGAGGATCAGGGCGAGGCAGTACTGAAGGCGACGAGCGACATCCGCGCGGTTTCCCATCACGAAGCAGACCATCCAGCTGCCGACCAGCAACACGGCCCAGAGATCGTACAGAAAGTCCACGCTGCGCAGGAGGAATGGCGAGTCGTAGATGAAGCCGAAAACGGCCCACGGATCGTGGCCGAAGAACAGGGCCCGGTCCCACGCGACAAAGGCATCGTCCCAGGCAAAGGGGTGCAGGGAGGGGATGCGCACCTTGATGCCGGAATAGGCCGACATGAACAGGGCGAATGAGACCAGCCCGGCCACGAACAAAAGAGGCAGCGCGAGGATGCGTGACTTCTGCCCGACCAGCGCGGCTTTCATGCCGTCCAGCCCGCCCTCCTTCAGGAGGCCAAGGGCAAGGCGGACTGCGCCTATGATCAGCGCGCCCTGGAAGAACATCAGCGCATTGCGGAAGGCATAATTGTAATAGGACGGCGTCAGCGACGCGCTCGCGCCCGGCGCGCCGTGGATCATTGCCTTGAGCACCGCGGACAGGGTGAGCCATGCCGCAATCGCCGCGAAGACCGGCACCAGCAGGCGCATGTCAGCCTGGCGCCAGGGCAGGCGGGCGAGGCTGAGGCTGCGCAGGGTGGTTTCGCGGGAAGACATGCCGCTGTCCTATCAGCTTCGCCTTAAGGACCAGTATCTTCAGGCGAAAATTGCGTTTGACTCGATTATGAGAACATAATAAGAACATTTGATGTTGAGGGCACAGCGGCAATCGCCTGTGGATTTCCGCGAATCCTGAGAGACTCGTGTGTCAGCGGGGCCTAGAAGGGGCCCTTGGATAGTTATCGGAAGCTTTGATTTAGGAGAGAGTCGCCATGGCAGGATCAGTCAACAAGGTCATCCTCGTCGGCAATGTTGGGCAGGATCCGGAGGTCCGCCAGTTCCAGAATGGCGGCCAGGTGGCCAGCTTCTCCCTCGCCACCTCGGAAAACTGGAAAGATAAGAACACCGGCGAGCGCAAGGAGCGCACCGAATGGCACCGGATTTCGGTGTTCAATGAAGGCCTTGTCCGCGTCGTCCAGAACTATGTGAAAAAGGGCTCGAAGCTCTACATTGAGGGCCAGCTCGAAACCCGTAAATGGCAGGACAAGGACGGGCAGGACCGCTACACGACCGAGGTGGTGCTGCGCGGCTTCAACGCCGTGCTCACCATGCTCGACAGCCGCGGCGAAGGCGGCGGCCGGTCGGCTGGTGGCGATGATTTCGGCGGCTATTCGCGTGGCGGCGCCCGCCCGATGAGCGGCCCGCAGGAAAGCTTTGCCAGCCACGATCTCGACGACGAGATTCCGTTCTAGGCTACACCTGAATACGGCATGTTCCGGCCCCTCCCGCGCGTCTGCGCCGGAGGGGCCGATTCTACTGCAAATACTGGCCTTTGCGGTTTGTATTGCGGGCGCAAAATGCTAGATAAATGGAAGTCATTCCGCGCGTGATTCTGAACGCGCCCTCCGTAGCAGACACGAGTTCCACATGAGCGACGAGACGACCCCTCCGGACGAGCCGGAAACCCCCGAGAATGGCGGTGGCGGCGCGGCCCTGCCGGACGGTATCGAGCCGGTTTCCATCGAATCCGAGCTGAGAAGCTCGTATCTCGACTATGCGATGAGCGTCATCGTCAGCCGCGCCCTGCCGGACGTGCGCGATGGCCTGAAGCCGGTCCACCGGCGTATCCTCTACGCCATGAATGAGGGCGGCAACACGCCGGACAAGCCCTACAAGAAATCTGCCAACATCGTCGGCGCCGTGATGGGTAACTACCACCCGCATGGCGACAGCGCGATCTATGACGCGCTCGTCCGTATGGCCCAGCCTTTCTCGATGGGCGTGATGCTGGTCGACGGCCAGGGCAATTTCGGCTCCATCGACAACGATCCGCCGGCCGCCATGCGCTACACCGAGAGCCGCATGACGAAAGAGGCGACCTACCTCCTCGCCGACATCGACAAGGATACGGTTGACTTCCAGCCTAACTATGACGGTTCCCAGCAGGAGCCCGTCGTCCTGCCGGCGCAGTTCCCGAACCTGCTCGTCAATGGTGGCGGCGGCATCGCGGTCGGCATGGCGACCAACATCCCGCCGCACAATCTGGGCGAGATCATCGACGCTACGATCGAAGTGATCGACAATCCGGCGATCGACGACGACGCCCTCTGTGAGATCGTTCCGGGCCCCGACTTCCCGACCGGTGGCCTCATCATGGGCATGTCCGGCAGCCGCAAGGCGCTGCTGACCGGCCGCGGCAGTGTGATCGTCCGGGCGAAGACGGATATCGAGGAGGCCCGCAATGGCCGCCAGGCCATTATCGTCCGCGAGATTCCCTACCAGGTGAACAAGGCGGCGATGATCACCAAGATCGCCGAACTCGTGCGCGAGAAACGCGTCGAGGGCATTGCGGACCTGCGCGACGAATCCGACCGTCACGGCATCCGTGTGGTGATCGAGATCAAGAAGGATGCGAGCGCGGACGTGGTGCTGAACCAGCTTTACCGGTTCAGCCAGATGCAGAACTCGTTCCCGGTCAACATGCTGGCGCTGAATGGCGGCCGGCCTGAACTGATGAACCTGCGCAAGGTGCTCGACTGCTTTATCGCCTTCCGCAAGGAAGTCGTGATCCGCCGCACCAAGCATGACCTGAACAAGGCGCGCGACCGCGCCCACGTCCTCGTCGGCCTTGCCATGGCCGTCGCGAACATCGACGAGGTCATCCGCATCATCCGCTATTCGCCGGACCCGAACAGCGCGCGCGAAGCGCTGCTCGCCAAGGCCTGGCCGATCATGGACATGGGCCCGCTGCTGGACCTCATCGCAGACCGGCGCACGCGCAAGGGTGATGGCGACACGATCTACCTTTCGGACGAACAGGCCCGCGCCATCCTCGCGCTGCAGCTGTCGCGCCTCACCGGCCTTGGCCGCGACGAGATCGGCAATGAAGCCAAGGGCCTGTCGGAAAAGATTGCCGACTATCTAGACATTCTCCGCTCCAGCGCCCGCATCCGCGACATCATCAAGGCGGAACTGGCCGAGGTGAAATCCAAGTTCGCCGTGCCGCGCCGCTCCGAATTCACTGCCGGCGGCATCGACATGGAAGATGAAGACCTCATCGAGGTCGAGGACATGGTCGTCACCGTCACCCATGGCGGCTATGTCAAGCGCACGCCGCTCTCGACCTACCGGACGCAGCATCGCGGCGGCAAGGGCCGGGCGGGCGTGTCAATGAAGGAAGACGATTTCGTCGTCGAGCTGTTCTCCGCCACGACGCATACGGAGGTTCTGTTCTTCTCCTCGGCCGGCATGGTCTACAAGGAGAAGGTGTGGCGCCTGCCCGTCGGCGGGCCGACCTCGCGCGGCAAGGCGCTGGTCAACATCTTCCCGCTTGCGGCCGATGAGCGCATCGAAAGCGTCATGCCACTGCCCGAGAGCGAGGCCGAAACCGAGCATCTCGACATCATGTTCGCGACCCGCTCCGGCACCGTGCGCCGCAACAAGCTGGCAGACTTCGTGCGCGTCAACCGCGCCGGCAAGATCGCCATGAAGCTGGAAGACGAGAATGGCGGCGACAGCATTGTCAGCGTGAAGATCTGTTCCGAGAAGGACGATATCCTGCTGACCTCGGCGCTGGGTCAGTGCATCCGCTTCCCGGTGACCGATGTGCGCGTCTTCGCGGGCCGCAACTCGACCGGCGTGCGCGGCATCCGTCTGGCCGATGGCGACGAAGTCATTTCCATGGGCATCCTGCGCCATGTCGAAATCACGTCCGAAGAGGCCCGGGCCTATCTGAAGCACGCCGCCGCCATGCGCCGTGCTGCGACAGGCGAAGAAGAGGAGGTCTCGGAGGACGAGGAAGACGTTGCCGAAACCACGCTTTCGCCGGCCCGCATCGTCGAGCTTGGCGCGGCAGAGGAATTCGTGCTCACCATCGCTGACGACGGCATGGGCAAGCGCTCCTCGGCCTATGACTACCGCGTCACCGGGCGGGGCGGCAAAGGCCTCGTCGCCCAGAACATCTGGGGCCGCGACAAGAAGAAGGGCCCGCTCAAGAAAGTGGCCCAGTCCTTCCCCGTCGGCGATGGCGATCAGGTCATGCTGGTCACCGATGCCGGCCAGCTGATCCGCACGCCGGTTGAGCAGATCCGCATTGCCGGGCGTTCCACGGGCGGGGTCTGGGTGCTGCGCACGGCGGACGACGAGCGCGTTGTTTCGGTCGCCCGCCTTGTGGAAGACGGCGAAACCGGTATGGATGAGGGTGGCGGCGCCTGATCGGATTGCCGCTGCCAGTATTGCAGCGCCGGGGAGGGACGCCATGCATCGCGTAGGACTTTATCCGGGAACCTTCGACCCGGTGACCAATGGCCACCTCGATATTATCGGGCGGGCCCGCAAGCTGGTGGATACGCTCATCATCGGGGTCGCGGTGAACGAGGCCAAGAAGCCGCTGTTCACCCTGGAAGAGCGCGTCGAGATGGTGCGCACCGAGACCGGGCGGCTCAACGGGCCGGGCCTGGCGGACATCAAGGTGCTGCCCATGCATGGCCTGCTGATGAAGTTCGCGGAGGCCTGCGGCGCCCATTTCATCGTCCGTGGCCTGCGCGCCGTGCAGGATTTCGAATACGAATTCCAGATGACGGCCATGAACGAACAGCTCAATCCGGACATCGAAACCGTCTTCCTGATGGCCGATGTGCGCCATCAGGCCGTCGCCTCGCGCCTTGTGAAGGAAATCGCGAGCCTTGGAGGGGATATTTCGCCCTTCGTCACGACGCCTGTAAGAGACGCGCTGCTGGCGAAATACGCGAAATAAGGGCCGGCCCGCCGGTCCCGCCAACTGCCACGAACCGTTGAATCGGTCCGCCCGATGCCCGACATTGGGCGGGACTGGCGCGCCCCCGCGTCCGATGGAGAGTTGAGTCACATGAGATTTGCCGCCCTTGCGCTTGCAGCGTCCGCATTTTCCCTCTCGTTCAACGCCCTTGCCGAACTGCCGGCCGGTGATCCGCCGGCGCTTGTGGATGCGGCCGAGGCAAAGGCGGACCCGGCCAACTGGCGCCAGGTGGATCTGCAAAACCTCTTCATTTTCGACACCACCAAGGGCCGCGTCCTGATCGAAGCCTTTCCGGAGGTCGCCCCGAAGCACTATGCCCAGTTTGCGGCGATCATCCGCTCCGGCGATTTTGACGGAACCAGCTTCCACCGCGTGATCGACGGCTTCATGGACCAGGGCGGCGACATTTTCGCCCTGAAGGGCCGCGAATCCGGCCTGCCGGACATTGAAGGCGAATTCACCTTCCGCCGCGATCCCGCCACCATGCCGCTGGACGCCACGATCGGCCCGGAAGACACGGCCCGCTTCGGCTATATCAAGGGCTTCCCGATCGGCACGCAGGCAAGCTTCTTCGCGGAAATGTCCGCTGACGGACTGGTCGAAAGCTATATCCCGCACTGCCGCGGCACCGTTTCCACGGCGCGGACGGACGACCCGAATTCCGCCAATTCGCAATTCTTCCTGATGCGCGACCAGGCAGATCACCTTGACCGCAAATACACGGCCTGGGGCCGTGTGGTGGAAGGCGAAAAGGTCGTGCTGGAGATCAAGCATGGCGCACCCGGCACGAATGGCGAGGTTAAAAACCCCGACATTCTGAAGTCCGCGAAAGTCGCTGCCGACCTGCCGGCGGCGGAACGGCCGCAGGTCTGGGTGATGCGCACGGATGGCCCGAAATTCCGCGACAGCCTTGCGACGCAGGGCGAAGTCTCGGACGTCTGCCAACTCACATCCGTGCTGACGGCTGTCGAGAACTAGGCGGTATTTTCCCGTTGCGTGATGGGGACGCCTGAGCCAAGGCAGGGGCGACCCTCGCCGGAGCGCTCCTTTTGGACCTGACGCAATTCCAGTTCGACCTGCCGGAAGACCGGATCGCGCTGCGCCCGGCCGATCCGCAGGATTCCGCGCGCCTTCTGGTCGTGCACCGCGACGGGCGGCTGGAAGATGCGGGCGTGCGCGACCTGCCACGCTTCCTTTCGCCCGGTGACGTTCTGGTTTTCAACGATACGCGCGTACTGCCCGCCGCGCTGAAAGGCGTGCGGCCTGCGCGCGATGCGGCGGGTCAGGATGTCGCCTGCGACGTGAACCTCACCGAACGGATGGATGCGCGCACCTGGCGCGCGCTCGCCCGGCCGGGCCGGCGCCTTAAGGATGGCGACACGATCATTTTCGCCGAGGGCTTCACCGCGGACATCACCGGCCATCATGAGGGCGGTGAGATTGGCCTGCGCTTCTCACTCGCAGGCAACGAACTCACGGCGGCCCTGGACCGGCACGGCGCCATGCCGCTGCCGCCTTACATCGCCCGGCGCCGCCCGGCCGATGCGCTGGACCGGGAGACCTACCAGACAAACTTCGCCGGCGAGGACGCGGCCTCGGTCGCCGCGCCCACGGCCGGGCTGCACTTCACGCCGCGCCTCCTGTCGGAGTGTGACGCAGCCGGGCTTGTCCGCGAAACCGTGCGCCTGCATGTCGGCCTCGGCACCTTCAAGCCGCTGGAAGAAAAGCAGCTGGAGGAAAACCGTCTGCACAAGGAATGGCGTAGCCTGACGCCGGAAACCGCTGCGCGCCTCAATGCCGCGCGCGGGGCAGGGCACCGTATCGTGCCGGTCGGCACCACCGCCATGCGCACGCTGGAAAGCTGCGTGGATGCGGATGGGGTGCTGCACCCCGCCACCGGCCCGACCGACATCTTCCTGAAGCCCGGCGATGCCGTGCGCGCCACCGATGCGCTGGTGACGAATTTCCACCTGCCGGGCTCCAGCCTGTTCATGCTGGTCTGCGCGCTGATGGGCACCGATGTGATGCGCGCCGCCTACGCACATGCCATCGCCAAGGACTACCGCTTCTATTCCTATGGCGACGCCTGCCTGTTGCTGCCCTGAGGGTCAGCCGGACCAGTCTGAAGTGAGCGCGCCGCCGGTGGGCGTTTCGCGCCATTGCGCTCGCAAGGCGTCTAGCCGCCGGCGGATTTCCGAAACGCTTTCCGCCGTCAGCTCCACACGCGGAACCAGCGATTGCGCAAAGGCGGCATCGGCGACGGATTGCAGGTCTTCCAGCGCGGCCGGGCCGTTCCAGATTTCCGCTTCGAAACATTCCACCAGGCGTTCGGCCTGGATCAGTTCGACGATGGAAGGATCGGGTATGTGCGCCTTGCCGGCACTGGCATGTCCAAGCGCGTCGGCAATCGCCTGGATGTCTTCCGAATGGCGGCCGCTGGCGATCATGCCCCAGAAGGCGTGACGGAAACCCAGTTGATCCTCAACCACGGCATGGACAAGATCGTGCGGGAACGGACCTTTCTTCGGAAATCGCGTTTCCGCCATGCTGCCATCATCGCGCGTGATACAGATGATGTCGTCGCGTATGCCTTTGGTAACTTCTATGCGCATTAGCCAACCCCGCCGGGGCGCAGCTCCTGCATGTCGCGGATCGCCTTGGCGGCCGTGATGCGGGCAAGGTGGCGGCCCTTGTCGTCGCGCCAGTCGGCTTCAACGAGGCCGGTCGTCCGTCCACGGCTGACCAGCCGCCCCTCGATCGTGATGAGGCCGTTCGGCACGGGCCGCAGGATGCGGGTCTGCACCTCCATCGTGGTGAACCATTCGCCGTCTTCCAGCGCGCTTGCCATAGTCATCGAGACGATATGGTCCGACAGCGCCGCGACCCAGCCGCCAAAGACGCGGCCGGGCTGGATGTCCCGGTCGCCGGTGTTCGGCCACTCATACAGCGTGCGCCCGTAGGAAACGTCCTTCAGCCAGAGATCCGGCCGGATGCCGAGATTGCGCAGCGCAACCGGCATCTCCCACTCGCCCTTCTTCAGGCGCGCGAAGAAAGCTTGCTGCTGGGCGGAAAGTTCCGTGCGGCTCATGCGCGGCGCCTCAGCAGGTCGCCCCGCCGTCAACCACCATCATCTGGCCGGTCATGTAGGCGCCGGCCTTGGAAGCGAGATAGACCGCCGCGCCGGCAATCTCTTCCGGCTCTCCGATGCGCGCCATCGGCGTGCCGGAGAGCGCGCGCTTCAAATTGGTCGGGTCTTCCCAGAGCGCGCGGGCGAAGTCGGTGCGGATGAGGCCCGGCGCGATACAGTTCACGCGGATATTGTCCTTGCCATATTCGGTCGCGAGGTTGCGGGCGAGCTGGAAATCCGCGGCCTTGGAGATGTTATAGGCGCCGATGATCGGCGAGCCGCGCAGGCCCCCGATGGACGAGACGATGATGATGGCGCCGTCCTTGCGCTCGCGCATCTGCGGCATGCACATCTGGATCAGCCAGTGGTTCGAGATGATGTTGTTCTGCAGCACCTTTTCGAACTGTTCATCGGCAATGCCTTCCATCGGCCCGTAATAGGGGTTCGCCGCGGCGTTGCAGCAGACGATGTCTATCTTGCCGAAGGCCTTGTTGGTGGCGTCCACCATGGCCTGCAGCTCTTCCTTCGACGAGATGTTGGCCGGCACCGCGATGGCCGTGCCTGCGCCGTGCTTTTCATTGATCGCGTCGGCGACTTCCTGGCACGGTCCCGGCTTGCGCGAGGAGATCGTTACCTTGGCGCCGGCATCCGCCATGGCTTCGGCAATGGCCCGGCCGATCCCGCGCGAGGATCCGGTGATGACGGCGACTTTTCCGGTAAGGTCGAACAGGCTCATGTCTGGCGCTCCCTGCAGTGTTTTCTGGTTGCCCGCACGCTAGGCGCTCAGGCGCGCCGCCGCTAGGGGTTCCGCAGGGAAAGCCGGCCGGTGCTCAGAGCCTCAGATGCCCCATTCCCCGCACAGGATTTCGACCAGCCGTTCGGTACGTTTGCGCACCACATCGGCCGTCCAGGCGTCCTGTTCCTCAAGGTCGCGGGTCAGGGCGAATTCCCGTCCGCCACCGCCATTGAAGTAGACGTCCTTCTTGGCGCGGAAGTCGAGGCGGTCAGCCTTCTGGTTCACCTTGTGGGTCAGCAGCACGAAATTGCCCAGCGTGTCGCATTGCTCGCGCCGCTTGGCCGCGTCGGGCCAGACGGTCATCCAGTGGCTGTCCTCATGCACGTTGCGCGGCAGGACATGTTCCACCGTCGCGTCCGATTCCGGCGGGATGGTCACACCGCCCTCCAGCGCCGCATTGAGGCGCAGGGCCATGGCGCGGCGCTGGCCGAACGTCGCGAACCGGCCCAGCATCCGTTCCTTGGTCTTGCGCCCGTCGGTGCGATCGATCGCCAGCGGGCTGTTGCGGCCGAACAGGACGCGGTCGTTGCTGATCGCGTCGTTCACACGGTTGAAACGCTTGTTGCGCGGGTCGCGCTCCGTCACGATCAGCATGATCACATAGGCGAGGCGTTCGAGCTGGATGAAGAATTCCGGCGCGGCGGGATCCTTCGCCCCGCGCTCGACCAGGAATTTCAGCGCCGGTGCGCGCCAGCTGCTCTGGTCCAGCGCGCGCATCTGGTTCAGCTTGTCGCCGATGATCTTCGCATTGGGTTCATTGTCGACAGCGCCGGTGGTGATCAGGCGGTACGCCTCGACATAGCGCGGCAGGACATCGTCGAGGAACCGGCGTGGTTCGACCTTTGACAGCACCGCCTTGGGGAAGGCGGAGGCGAGTTCGCCGCGGCTCGATTTGTCGTAGATCGCGCGGATCTGGCGCAGCAGGTCGTCGAAGGCAGAGCCGCCGAGCGCGGCTTCATGTTCGGCCCATTGTTCGGAATACTTTGCTGCTTCCTGGGACGTGAACCGGGCACGCTGGAAGATTTCCGTCTTGATGATGTCGTGCGCGTCAGGTTCCTTTCCCCGCGTATTGAGCACCCGGAACACCTTGAAGCCCTGTTCCTTCTCGCCCACCACCACGCGGACGAGGGCCGTCTTGTCCATCACGACTTCGGCCAGCGAGCGACGCGCGTCGTCGCTCATCTCCTTGATCCGCCGGGTGAATTCGGCGGCATTGTTGACCATGCGCTGCTGGCTTTCGCTGTCGCCCGGTTCCTTGTCCAGGTTGCGCGTGGCGCCGGGCGTCTGGATCGACTCCCGGAAGAAGGGGCCGTCCATATGGTTGAGGGTCAGCCGCCAGGTGGCGCCCTCGTTCAGCATCGGCCGCGGGGCGTCGGCGATCAGCTCATGCAGCATGGCGGCGCGGGCCCTGTCAGGCTCCAGGTCCCGCAACACAGCGAGGAGGATGGTCAGCGTTGTCAGGCGCTGCTGGCCGTCCACGATCTCAAGGACGCCATTCTCTTCGCCATGGATCAGCACGATGGCGCCGATGAAGTGCGGCGTGCCCGTCTCGGCTGCGTCGATCAGATCGTTCAGCAGTTCCTTGGCTTCGTTGATCCCCCAGGAATAGCTGCGCTGATAGGGCGGCATCCGCAATTGCTCGCCGGGCGCAAACAGCATTTTCAGGGAACTTTCCTGCGCCCTCACCCCTAGATCCATTCTGGCCTCCCTGAATTTGGTTTCCCTAGCTCTTGCCAAACCGCCTCACAACGCGGGATGAACCGCTTGCAATGCCTTTCTGGCTGAACTGTGACGGGAGAGTAACGGTATGAAATTGTGCCGCGTAAACCACAAGGGCACCAAAATTTTTGGAACGCTGTTGTCGGACTGCGTCATTCCTTTGGGTGCCGAAACGTTCGAAGCTGCTGTAAACGCTGAAGAAATCGGCGATCCCATACCGCTCTCGGAGGTTGAATTTTTATCGCCGGTCGAACGGCCGGGAAAAATTCTCGGCATCGGTGTGAATTATGCCGCGCATGCGGCCGAGAGTGTCAGCTTCGTCGATACGAAAAAACCGGATGTCCAGAAGTGGTTTAACAAGCAGGCGACTGCGGTGAATGGTCCGTACACGGATGTCCACTTACCGAAAGTATCCAGACAACTGGACTATGAAGGTGAACTGGTCGTGGTGATCGGCAAGCGCGGCCGCCATGTGCCGGCCGAACGCGCCTTCGAAATCGTTGCGGGTGTGTGCATCGGCTGCGACTATTCCGTGCGGGACTGGCAGCG
Source organism: Hyphomonas sp. (assembly GCF_041398385.1). Classification (GTDB taxonomy): domain Bacteria; phylum Pseudomonadota; class Alphaproteobacteria; order Caulobacterales; family Hyphomonadaceae; genus Hyphomonas. The sequence goes on along the minus strand of NZ_JAWKUW010000003.1, from coordinate 360,155 downwards.
CGCCAGCCAGACCATGATCATGGGCAAGGGCTTCGACACGCACGCGCCGTTCGGCCCGGCCATCGTGACGCTGGACGAGATTGCGGACCTCGGCGCTCTCGAAGTGCGCACCTATGTGAATGGCGAGCAGCGCCAGACCGGCCATGTGCGCGACATGATCCACGACATTCCCGCCCAGATCGCGCACCTCACCGCGGCCTTCACGCTGGAGCCGGGCGACGTCATCTTCACCGGCACGCCGGCCGGCGTCGGGGCGGGGTTCGACCCGCCGAAATGGCTGGTTGCCGGCGACCGGGTGCGGGTGGAGATCGATGGCCTCGGCCATATCGAAAACCAAATCGTAACGGAGCCGGGCCAGACCGTGATTGGCTGATCCGGAGCCCGCGATGACACGTCCAAGATTGCGCCTTGCGATGCTTGCACTGGCAACGCTCGCCGCCTGTGGGCAGGGCGGGAAGTCATCTACGTCTACGCCGGCGGTCAACGCCGTGTCGCTCCAATCCACCGATTTTGCGCTCATTCCGTGCCCCGCCAGCACGCCGGAAAGCCCCTGCGTGTTCATCGGCGCGGGCGGCAAACGCGTGCTTGCCGGGGCGCCGGCGGGCCTGCGCCAGGCGCTTGAGGCCGATCCCTATACCGCCGCGAATCTGGACGCGGTCCTGCTGTTCTCGCTGCAGGCTGGGGACATTGAAGGCCTCGATGAGGTGCGTAACGCCACATGGGTCGCAGGCCGCGAAAATGTGCTGCCGGTGGCCGGCCCATCCGGCACGCGCGACATGCTCGGCGCCCTCAACAAGGTTTACGAATTATCCGACGCCGAACGGTTCGTTTCTGCCCCTCCGAAGGGGGGATTCGACGCGGCATTGCTCGGGCTACTCCCCGGAGAAGGCGACGCCAAGACCCGCGTTTTCGATACCGGCGACCTGGTCATCACCAAGATCGAAACCGCCCTCGGTCAGGCCGGCTACTGGGTCGATTACGGTGGAAAACGGGCTGTACTCCAGCCCTGCGGGATGGACCAGGCGGTGCGATTCTCCGAGGCATCGGACTTTGTGCTGGCGTGTGATGAGACCGGCTGGCCGCTCTCGAAACTGCACTATCTTCTACAGTCCAAGAAGGCGGACTAGCGCCGGGATAGGACAGGGCCGCACCCGAAGGTGCGGCCCATGTCTCCCCCGAGACTGCCCCCGCTCCGGCCAGAAACATGGCCGCGGACCGGTTGCGCCAGGGTAGGGGAGTCAGCTAACCTCCGGCCGCTGGCCTGTCGAGTTAGGAAGGCGCTTCGGGCCTGCGCGGACGCACGCTTTGTGGCGGATGGGCAACAATGTGTGCCGGGATTGCCGGGGTGGCCAAATTCCGTCAAATCCATGCAATTCGTTAACCTATTGACCCTATCCGTTAAGATTGATGGATTGTTTCCGGGTGCTGAGATCATGACCTTCGTGTTGTTCCTGCTGTACATGGCGATCGGCGGTGCCGTCGGCTACGCAGGCTGGTCGCTGCTGGACCTCGGCATCCCGCTGTCGATTGCCAGCGGCGCGATCACCACGGCGATTCTCGGCCAGATCCACCTGCTCGCCACGAACGGCAGCTCCAAGCGTGAGCTGAACGAGCGGCTGGAAGCTGTGGAAAAGGAAACCCGCAACACCGGGCGGCGCATGGACGTGATCGAAGCGCGCACCGATGCGGTCGAGGAAACGGTCAAACACGAGCTGACCGAGCGCCGCGATGCGCTCGTCTCGGAAATGAAACAGCTCGAAAGCCTGATCGACCGCCTGTCGCGCAGCTTCGAAACCAAGCTTCAGGAAACCTCCGCCAGCCCGTCCTTCGCGCCGAACGAAGACGCCATCCTGCGCGACGTGCGCGATGCGCTTAAGGATGGCCGGGTCGACCTGCACCTCCAGCCGATCGTGTCGCTGCCGCAGCGCCGGGTTTCTTTCTATGAAGGCTTCACGCGCCTGCGCCGGCCGGATGGCTCGCTGATCCTGCCGGCAGAGTTCCTGGATGCGGCCCGCCGCGCCAGTCTGATGGGCCAGATCGATAACTTCACCCTGTTCCGCTGCGTCCAGATCGTGCGCCGCCTTGCCGAGCGTGACCGCCGCGTTGGCGTCTTCTGCAACATTGCGGCTGCGTCCCTCGAAGACTCGACCTTCTTCCCGTTCTTCCTTGAATTCATGACCGAAAACCGCGACCTCTCGGGCGCGGTGATCTTCGAGATTCGCGGCGACCGGTTCGAGACGCGCTCGCGCCTGATGCGCGAGAACATGGACAAGCTGACCGCGCTCGGCTTCCGCTTCTCGATCGACCATGCCGATACGCTGGGCCTCGACCTGCCGCGTCTCCAGTCGGCCGGTGTGCGCTTCGTGAAGATGAACGGCCACGCACTGATCGACCAGCTGCGCGACCCGATGGGCGCCCGCCCGGTCTCCTCGATCAACCGCCGCATCGAGGGCGAGGAAGTCTCCGCCGTCTTCTCGCGCTACGGCATCACCATGATCGCCGAGAAGATCGAGGACGAGGCCTCCGTGGTCGAGGTCCTCGAATACGACATTCCTTACGGTCAGGGCCATGTCTTCGGCGCGCCGCGCCCGATCAAGGCCTCGCTGATGGAGGAAACGGCCCCGCCGCCGCAAATGGTCCAGCGCCTGTCGAAATTCGGCTGAGCGGCCACCACCCACAAAACGCCCCAATCGTCGCGTCTCTTATCCCCCATCTGAATGGAGGAGAGCGATGCGGTTTCCTGTCCTGGTGCTGGTGGCTCTATCCACCACATTGATGGCTTCTGCCGAAGTCCGGAAGATCGCCGCCACCCTCGCCGAGGATGGCGATTTCGACGCCCCTGAAGCGCTGCAGGAGCTGCAGGAAGGCGTGGTCTGGCTGGACCTGACCATGGAGCCCTCGCTCGCGCCCTCCATCGAACGCGGCGACGCCACGTTCGAAAGCCTCGAGGCCTGCGATCCCGGTCCTGTTGCAGCCACAACGGTTTCTATCCGCACCGGCTCCAACCACCTGCTGCTGGACGTGCATCCCGGCTCGCCGGACCAGCACGCCGCGAATCTCCTGTCCTGCAACTACGCCCCGCAATTCGGCACCGAATCCAGTTTCGGCACGACGACCCGGCTGACAGGCTGCTACTTCGCGAATTCGATTTCGATTCCGACGGCCGTGCAGTGGATCCTGAACCCGCTGCCCGCGGATGCCTGTCATTACGGCAATTGACCGGCCGCACGGCACAGCCTACCTGCCGCCGCATGACCGCACTTCAGTTCCCGGACGGGCTCTCCGACATCGCCAGCCGCTATGACGCCATCCTCTGCGATGTGTGGGGCGTGATTCACAATGGCCGCAGCGCGTTTGCGCCGGCCTGCGAGGCGCTTGGCAATTTCCGCAAGGCGGGCGGCCGGGTCTGCCTGATCACCAATGCGCCGGTGCCGAAGGCGCAGGTCGTCTCCTATTTCAAGCCGCTCGGCGTGCCGGACGGCACCTTTGATGACTGCGTTTCCTCAGGCGATGTCTGCCGGGAGGAACTCTCCCGCCGTCGTGACCAGAAGATCTGGCGCATGGGCGTCGATTCCAGCTGGGAGCACGACAAGCACCTATACGAGGGCCTCGGCCTCGATTTCGTGCCCCCGGATGAGGCGGACCTGCTGCTGTGTATCGGCCTCAAGGATCAGGCGAACGAAAACCCGGAAGACTATCGCGAAGAACTCGCCTTCGGCGTCGAGCGGGGCCTGACAATGCTCTGCGCCAATCCGGACAAGCAGGTGCGCGTGGGCAACCAGCTCTACTGGTGTGCCGGGGCGCTGGCCGAAATCTACGAACAATTGGGCGGGCGGGTGATCTATCCCGGCAAGCCCCATGCGGCGATCTATGAGACCTGCCTGTCGCGGCTCGAAGCCATGACCGGCGCGCCGGCGGATCGGTCGCGCATCCTGTGCATCGGCGACAGCCCGTCCACCGATGTTCGTGGAGCAGGCCGTCAGGGATTCGACAGCTTGTATGTCGGGACTGGCCTCAAGGAACATGGCGCAGATTTCCGCGCCGAGGTCGTCGAATTGCTTGCTGCCTATGCAGAACAGGCCACATGGGCGATGACAGGCTTAAGATGGTGACGCAGGCGCTGCGCCCGTGTAACGAGGCGCCAGTGTCACATTTCGGAGACCCCGCATGACGGAATTTACCGGCTACAAATACGAAGAGCTCGAGATCGGCATGTCCCATGAAACCGTGCATGAGATCACGGCCGATGACATCCAGAAATTCGCGGAAGTCTCTGGGGACTTCAACCCGCTGCACATGTCCGACGACTATGCCGCCAGCACCATGTTCGGCCGTCGCATCGCCCATGGCGCGCTGACCGCCAGCTATATCTCCGGCATCCTCGGCAACAATCTGCCCGGCCCCGGCGCGGTCTTTGTCGGCCTCAACATGCGCTTCCGCCGTCCGGTCTATATCGGTGACACAGTGACGGCGCGGGCCGAAATCATCGAGAAGAACGACAAGGGCAATCGCGTCAAACTCAAGATCGAGTGCATCGTCGATGGCAAGCGCGTCATTGCCGGCGACGCTGAAGTGGTCGCGCCGAGCCGGGAGGCCTGATTGGCCATCTATGCCGACTATCGGGGCCTGCCCGCCGCCGCGCGGGGTGCTTCGGTTGCCCTCGGCAATTTTGACGGCCTGCATGCCGGCCATCGCGAAGTGATGGAAGCGGCCCGCAAGGGTGGCCATGGACGATTTTCCGTGGCGACTTTCGAGCCGCCCCCGCGCGCCTATTTCCGGCCGAGCGATCCGCCGTTTCGCATCTTCCGGCCGGAGCGGCGCAATGCCGCCATCCTCGAAGCTGGCGCCGCAGCGGTGTTTGAACTGCCGTTCAATGGCGAGATGGCGGCGATGACCGACGAGGGCTTCGTGCGCCAGGTGCTCGTCGACGGGCTGGGCGTCAGCCATGTGTCGGTCGGTTTCGACTTCCGCTTCGGGCGCGGACGGATGGGGCACGCCCAGCGTCTCGCCAGCCTTGGCCGGGCGCTCGGCTTCGGCGTGACCATTGTGGAAGAGGTCGAAAAGCTCGGCGCAAAAGCGTCATCTACAGCGATCCGGCAGGCCCTGCTGGCCGGCGAGCCCGAAACAGCGGCAGAAATTCTGGGCAACTGGTGGGTGGCTGACGGGGTAGTCGAGGGCGGCGAACGCAATGGCCGCAAGCTGGGCTTTCCCACCGCCAATTTCCATCTCGGCGAACTGATCCACCCCAAGCACGGCGTCTACGCCGTTCAGGCCCGGATCGACAGGCAGGGCGACTGGCTGGCCGGCGTCGCCAATTTCGGGCGCACGCCGACGACAGGCCTCCGCGATCCGCTGCTGGAAACGCATATTTTCGACTTTGACGGCGACCTCTACGGCAAGTGGCTGGAAGTGCGCCTGGTTTCCTACCTTCGGCCGGAACTGAAATTCGACACGCTGGATGAGCTTGTGGCGGCCATGAAACAGGACGCCAAAAACGCCCGCGACCGGCTCGCAAGCCTGTAAAAATATTTAGAATCCCGCTTCCCTTCGCGCATCACAGTCTTCATTCTGAAGACGGGGGACAGGATGAGGGAGATTCCTTTGCGCGCTTTTCTTGGATCGTGTCCCAGCAAGTGGTGTAGCTCGTCATTGGCCTGCCGGTCTTGGGCGGGCTGAGCTGGTCAGCTGACCTGTGCTGCAGGCAGGCTGACCAGGGGGTTATCGCAGACTGGCGCGAGGGTTTCCAGCGTCATGTAGCGTGCTCTCTGCACGGCCCATTCCTCGGTCTGTTCCATGAGGATCGCTCCCACCAGTCTGCGGATGGCGTTTTCATTGGGGAAGATACCGACGACATCTGTGCGCCGTTTGATCTCGCCGTTGAGCCGTTCGATGGGATTCGTGCTGTGCAGTTTCGTGCGATGCTGCTGCGGGAACGTCATGTAGGCAAGGACGTCTTCTTCTCCCTCGTCCATCAGCGCGGCGAGCTTCGGCAGTTTCGGCCGCATCTGATCGGCGACATGGCGCCACTGGGTCTTTGCAGAGGCATAGTCGTTCTGGGCGAAGGCGGTGGCGATGAAGGCCGAGACCACACGCCGGCTGCTCTTGCCGGCATGGGCCAGGACATTCCTCTGGAAGTGTACGCGGCAGCGTTGCCAGCTGGTATTGAGGACGCGGGCGACGGACGCCTTGATACCCTCGTGGGCATCGCTGATGACGAGTTTCACCCCACTCAGCCCCCGGCGTACCAGATCGCGCAGGAAGCCCGTCCAGAACGTCTCCGCTTCCGAGGGGCCAATGGCCATGCCCAGGACTTCCCGGCGCCCGTCCGTATTGACGCCGACGGCGATTGTCACCGCGACCGATACAATACGCCCGCCCTGGCGGACCTTGAGATAGGTGGCATCGATCCAGAGATAGACCCACTCGCCTTCGATCGGCCGGGTCAGGAAGGCCTCGACCCGCTCATCGATTTCTTCGCAGAGACGCGACACCTGGCTCTTTGAGATGCCTGTGCCGCCCATCGCCTGGACGAGATCATCCATCGCCCGGGTCGAGACGCCGTGCACATAGGCCTCCTGGATCACCGCTGTCAGGGCTTTCTCGACGGCGCGGTGAGGCTCCAGGAAGGACGGGAAGTAGCTGCCTGTGCGCAGCTTCGGGATCCGCAGTTCGACATTGCCGGCCCGGGTCTGCCAGTCACGTTCCCGGTAGCCATTGCGCTGGGCTTTGCGCTCCGGATCCTTTTCGCCGTAGGCCGCGCCGGCGCGCACGCCAACCTCGAGCTCCATCAGCCGCTCAGCGGCAAATCCAATCATCTCCTTGAGCAGGTCGGCGTCCCCACTCTTCTCAACAAGCTCGCGCAGGTCCATCATAGCCTTGGTCATTGTCGGTTTTCCTTCGGTCAGGTTGTGTGTCGCAACCCAATCCTACCAAGGAACCGGCAATGGCCAACCGCGCTGCGGGCCTCGTCCTACAGCGCCATGTGGAAAGGCGCGGACGAGACCCGCAGCGCTAACCAGCTACACCACGACCCGGGACGTGACCTTTTCTTGCCATGACGGCACTCGCGACGGCTATGTCGCTGCCAGCCATAGCCGAAGAATTCACTGCGGATACGTCACTTGCGGACAATGACCGCGTCGTCAAATCGGTGAACCTTGAAGACCTCAAGGCGATTGTTGTCGCCGAGGGCCATACGATCGATTCAACCGGCGCTTTTGGCGATGTGTCGGTGCGGGCGACGACGGAAGACGGCCTGATCTTCCATCTGATCGGTACGGCCTGCGAGACCGAATATTCCGATGATTGTCTCGGCCTGATGGTGCAGGTCCGCTATGATGCCGATAGCGATGTAACGCTGGAAAGCGTCAACAGCGCGAATGTGACCTATGCCGCTGTGTCGACCTGGTGGGACAAGGAGAACGAGACCGTCGGCGTGACGCGCTACGTCATTCTTGATGGCGGCCAGCGGATGGAGAACGTCAAGATCAATCTGGAAAACGCGCTGGCACTCGGCCCGCTCGTCGCAGACGTGATCTGGCCGTCCGACGAAGATTGGGACGACGACATGTTCTGGGGCGACGACGACGAATAGGCTGCCTCCCGGCCGTCATAATGCTGCCATTCAACGATGTCACAAAGTCTGCGGTGCGTGGGGCACATGGCAGTTGGTGAGGCATCTGGCTTGGCAAGGATCTTGGTCGCCGCAGGCGTTCTGAACCTCGTTGCGGGGAACGCTTCCGCTGAAGTCGCCGGTCCGCCCGGCAGGTCGCCTGATATGGTCATCTCCAGCGTGCAGCTGGATGATCTGCGCCTCCTGGTCGATGAACTGGGCGGAACCTTCCTTGCCGCCGGGCAGAACGATGCCGGCGCCCCCTTCCTCTTCGCACGCCTGCCCGATGGACTGACCCTCGGCATGTACACGGTCTGCACCGACGCCACGGCGACGGATTGCCGGGGCGTCGAATTCATGGCCGCATTCGGCTCGGGCCTTCCGGATCGCGACGTCGCCACGATCGACCGGGCCTTCACCGCCGTTTCGGTCTACAAGCCGGACGACGAGACCGTGAACGTCTCGCGCTATGTCATCCTGGACCACGGTATCACCTGGGCGAACCTGAAGGAAAACGCCCGCGTGTTCGAGGCCCTGTGCGGCCGGGTCGCCGAGCGCCTTTCCGGCATGGGGCCGCCCCCGCCGCCATCGCCCTAGTGACAGGTTAACCTCTGCCTGTTAAGGCGCAGACGATGGAACGGATATTCTCCATTCGAATTAGCCGCCCGGCTGCGCGCTGACCCCTCCGAAGGGTCTGGGCCAGGCCGGGATTCTGACATTCGAGCCCTCAAACGCCCCTCAATCCGTTCAGACCAAGACACATGACCGATTCCCTGACCGAACGAGACTATCGCGACACCCTGTTCCTGCCCGCGACTGAATTTCCCATGCGCGGCGGCCTGCCTCAGCGCGAGCCGCAATGGATTGCCCGCTGGGACGAGCTGAAACTGTATGAGCGCCTGCGCGCCGATGCAAAGGCCCGCGGCGCCAAGCCCTGGATCCTGCATGACGGCCCTCCTTACGCGAACGGGCACATCCACCTCGGCACGGCGATGAACAAGATCGTCAAGGACATCATCGTCCGCAGCCACCAGATGGCGGGCTATGACGCCTCCTACCTGCCGGGCTGGGACTGCCATGGCCTGCCCATCGAATGGAAGGTCGAGGAAGAGTTCCGCGCCAACAACAAGAACAAGGATGACGTGCCCGCCGCCGAGTTCCGCGCCGCCTGCCGCGCCTATGCCGGCAAATGGGTCGACGTCCAGAAAGCGGAATTCCGCGCGCTCGGCATCGAGGGCGAGTGGGACAATCCGTACCTGACGATGAAGTTCGAGAGCGAAGCCTCCATCGTTGGCGAATTCCTCCGCATGGCGATGACCGGCTCGCTGGTCCGCGGCGCCAAGCCGATCATGTGGAGCCCGGTGGAGCGCACCGCGCTCGCCGAAGCGGAAGTCGAATACCACGACCGCAAGGTGCCGGTGATCTGGGTGAAGTTTCCTGTAATTGGGATGGCGCCTGACCGCGGTTGGCTTGCAGAAAACCGGGAAACCGTTCGGGAGGTCTTCGCACATTTCACTGAGACAGACGCGCTCAGCGGAAAGCAGGTGCCAGCTGAGAAGCTGCAGCACCCGGAACTCAAGCCGGTAAGCGTTGTCATCTGGACAACGACTCCTTGGACGATCCCAGCGAACCAAGCGGTCTCGTTCAATTCGGTTATCGTCTACGGCCTGTATGAAGTTGATGAAGTCTTCTCCGAAGAAGAACTCGGCTTTCCACCGTATGCGAAAGCTGGAGAGCGGGTGATCCTGGCTGACTCGCTCGCTTCTGCGACCATGGAAGCCGCCAAAGTGAAGGCATTCCACAAAGTCACTGATCTGCCGCCGGAGATCGTCTCCAGCTTGCGGATCTCCCATCCGCTCCACGCGATGGATCCATTCTTCGCGCACGAAATCCCCATGCTCGCCGGCGAACACGTCACCGACGATGCCGGTACGGGCTTCGTGCACACGGCGCCGGCGCACGGCGAAGACGACTTCAATGTCTGGGTCGAGTCCGGCCGCACGACGCAGGAAATCCGCCAGATCGTCGATGCCGATGGCTGCTATACGCCGGACGTGCCGCGCTTTGCGGGCATGGACATCATCCGTACCAGTGGCAAGAAGCGCGGCGAGCCCGGCAAGGCGAACAATGAAGTGATCGCGGCCCTCGCCGAGAGCGGCAACCTGCTGGCGCGCGGTATGACGACGATCCGCGACGCTCACTCCTGGCGCTCAAAGGCACCGGTCATCCGCCGTGCGACGCCGCAATGGTTCATCTCGATGGACAAGCCCGGCCCCAACGGCCGCACGCTGCGTGAGAACGCCCTGAAGGCGATCGACGACACGGAGTTTTTCCCGGCTGTCGGCCGCAACCGCCTGCGTGCGATGGTGGAGGGCCGGCCCGACTGGCTGATCTCGCGCCAGCGCAACTGGGGCGTGCCGATCACCATCTTCGTCAACAAGTCCGGCGAGCCGCACACGGCCGCGCTGCCGAAGGCGCAGGCCGAGGCCCTGAACGCCGACATCCGTGCCGCCATCACCAAGGGCGGCGTTGAGGCCTGGTTCGATACGCCTACGGAAGACTTCCTTGCGCCGCACGGCCTCTCGGCCAATGAATGGGACAAGGTGACCGACGTTCTGGACGTCTGGTTCGACTCCGGCACGACGCATGCCTTCGCCTTGCGTGAGCGCGGCATCATCGATCCGGAAACCGGGCAGGCGGATCTCTACATGGAAGGCTCCGACCAGCATCGCGGCTGGTTCCAGTCGTCCCTCTTGGAATGCTGCGCCACGCGCGGCATGGCGCCTTACAGGCAGGTGCTGACGCACGGCTTCATCGTCGATGCCGAAGGCAAGAAGATGTCGAAATCGATCGGCAACACGATAGAGCCGCAGGAAGTGCAGAAACAGTACGGGATCGAGATCCTCCGTATCTGGACGGCCTCGGGCGACTATACGGAAGACCTCCGCATCTCCGACGAGATCATCAAGGGTTCGGTCGAGACTTATCGCAAACTACGCAACACGGTGCGCTACATGCTCGGCGCGCTCGACGGCTGGACCGATGCCGAAGCGGTCGAGCCGGCAGAGATGCCGGGCCTCGAGCGCTGGGTGCTGCACCGTCTCGCCGAACTCGATGCGCAGGTGAAAGCCGCCTACATGGTCTACGACTTCAAGCGCGTGATGAGCCTGCTCATCAACTTCGCCGGCGTGGACCTTTCGGCCGTCTATTTCGACATCCGCAAGGATAGCCTCTACTGCGACCCGCGTTTTGCCACGATGAAAGCATGGGACAAGGCCAGCGCCGTTTACGGCAACCGCCGCCGTGCCGCGCGCACGGTGATGGCCGCCGTGCTGGAACGCCTGCTCATCTGGCTCGCCCCGGTCATGCCGTTCACGATGGAGGAGGCCTTCCTCGAAAGCCACCTCAAGGACAAGGCCGACTCCGTCCACCTGCTCCTCTTTCCGGAAACGCCGGACGGCTGGAATAATGACGAGCTGGCCGCGCGCTGGTCGAAGATCTTCACCGTCCGCCGCGTCGTCACCGGTGCGCTGGAAGTGGAACGCCGCGAAAAGCGCATCGGTGCCTCGCTCGAGGCTGCGCCGGTTGTCCACATTGCCGACGAGGAACTTGTGAAGGCCTTTGAAGGCGAAGATGCCGGCGACCTGTTCATAACGTCGGGCGCGACGCTGCTGAACACGGCTGAAGGCAAGGGCGGCGGCTTCACGCTGGACGATACGCCGGGCGTCGTCGTGTATCCGGAGAAAGCGACCGGTATCAAATGCCGCCGCAGCTGGAAGTATTTTGACCCGGCCACGGCCGATCCGGCCTTTCCGGACATCACGCCGCGCGATGCGCTCGCCGTGAAGGCGTGGGACGCGACACAGAACTAGGGAACCGGCCTTCGCCTCTCAAAGGGGTGAAGGCCTTTCCTGCACGGAATCGCTTGATCTGCCGGGCGGTAGCTGCAATCTGCCGCCATGCAACTGAAACCCGCTCAGGTCTGGCCGCTGGCCCTTATCCCGGCCACGGTGATTGCCGATCAGGTCACCAAGCACATGATCCTCGGGAATCCGCGCTTCAGGTCGCTGCAGTGCCTTGATAACCTGAATATTTGTGGAAAAATCGAAATTCCGGGCCCGATCGACCTCACCATGGTCTGGAACCGCGGCATGAGCTACGGCATGTTCCAGTCCGAAGGCGTCATGCGCTGGGTTCTGGCGCTCGTCATGGCTGCGATTGCGTTCGGTTTTCTGTACTGGCTGCTGAAGGCGCAGGGCGGGTTGCTCCGGCTGGCGCTTGGCCTGGTCGTCGGCGGGGCCTTCGGCAATCTGATCGACCGCGTGCGATTTGGCGCCGTCGTGGACTTTATCGACGCCAGTGCCCTGCATTTTCCGTGGGTTTTCAACATCGCCGATGCTGCAATCAGTGTCGGTGCCGTCTTGCTGTTTGCCGATCAGTTCTTACTGTCGGGCCGCAGGCAGGCAAAAGCTGCATCTGAACACAAGTAACCGGAGAGGCGAGGACGCCCTATGAAGACAACGCTTTCCATCCTGGCCCTCGGCGCTGCATGCGTCGCGACGACGGCCTGTTCAACCGGCCGCACCACCACGCGCACGCCGGACGAATTCCGCGTCGTCACAAAGGCGCCGCTGACCGTCCCGCCGGACTATTCGCTGCGCCCGCCGGCTTCCGGCATGTCGCTCCCGGCAGAAGTGGAAGCCGCCCGCGCCGAGAGTGTTTCCACCTTCGGCTCCACGGTCGGCGAGAATGCCAGCGCCTCTGAAAAGGCCCTGGTGGCTGCAGCGGGCGCCAATGCCGTCAGCCCGCTCATTCGCGTCGAGGTCGACTATGACGAGACCAAGGCCGTCCGCAAGCCGCAGGGCATTGCGGACCGGATCCTGTTCTGGCGCAAGGACAATCCGGAAGATGCCGCCGCCGCCGCCAAGGATAACGCGACCGGCGATGCAGAAGTGACCATCGAGCGTGGCACCGCAGAACCGCGCCTGAAACTGCCGGGAACCTGATCTCCCGGCCCAGCCCGCCGCCTGACTGACCCATACGGAGCAAGCCCATGAAACAGATCCTGACAGGGGGGCTTGCTGCCCTCGCCCTGTCCGCACTTCCCGCATTCGCCGAGGAAGCGTGGAAGCCTACAACATTCAATCTCGATAATGGCATGCAGGTCGTGGTCGTGCCCGACCATCGCGCGCCGGTCGTTACCCACATGGTCTGGTACAAGGTCGGCGCCGTTGACGAGCAGCCGGGCAAGAGCGGAATTGCGCACCTCTTCGAACACGTGATGTTCCAGCAAACCGACACGCTGGCGCCCGGCGAGTTCGACAAGATCGTCTCGCGCAATGGCGGCCAGAGCAACGCCTTCACCAGCTGGGACTACACCGCCTATTTCGAGCGCGTCGCCAAGGAGCAGCTCGGCACCATGATGGGCCTTGAGGCCGACCGCATGGTCAATCTCGTCATCAATGACGACCCCGAAGGCCCTTTCATTTCCGAGCGTGATGTCGTGAAGGAAGAGCGCCGCCAGCGGATCGACAACAATCCGGGCGTGATCCTGCAGGAACAGGTGCTGTCAAAGCTCTGGGCTGGCCATCCGTATGAGATCACCGTCATCGGCAAGATGGAAGAAGTCGCCGCGCTGACGCCGGAAGACGGTCTGAACTTCTACCACGAATACTACAGCCCGGAGAATGCGATCCTGGTCGTTGCCGGCGACGTGACACCGGAAGAAGTGCGTGCGCTGGCTGAAGAGCATTATGGCAAGATCCAGCCGACCGGCACCGCCCATGGCGAGCGCAAATGGCAGAGCGTGCCGCTGCTCACCCAGACCGAAACGATCGTCTACCGAGATCCGAAGGTCCGCCAGCCGGTCTGGAGCCGGTACTACAACGGCACCTCGGAAACGCGCGAGCCGCGGGAATCGCTGGCGCTGGACGTCGGCCTCGAAATCCTCGGCGGCGGCATGACCAGCCGGCTCTACCAGTCCGTGGTGGAGCAGCAGCAACTCGCCATCGACGCTTCCAGCTATGCCTGGACGACACTGCATGATGAGGGCCCGGCCCTGATCACGGCCAGCCCTGCGCCGGGTGTGTCCATGGACGATCTCGAAGCCGCCGTTATGGCAGAGGTCAGCAAGGTGCTTGAAGAGGGTTTTACCGACGAGGAAGTCGTCCGGGCCCGGAACAAGCTTGCCGCCTCGGCCATTTATAGCCGCGACAGCCAGTCGACTCAGGCCAACAATTTCGGCTCCACCCTCGCGCTCGGCGGAACGATCGAGGATGTCCTCTCCTATCCTGACCGGATGAAGTCGATCACCACCGAGGAAGCGATCGCCGCGGTGCGCAAGGTGTTCGCGCCGGATCGCCATTACATTGAAGCCCAGCTCCTGCCGCCCGTGGCAGAGACCGGCACAGACGCAGCGGAGTAAGAGATGATGACCCGGAAACTTGTATCGGCCCTCGTTCTCGCCGCCAGCCTGGCTGCCTGCGCCCAGGTGCCTGACACCACAGCAGATCTCATCACCACCGAAGACGCCGGCCTGAAGGTCGACGTCCATAAAGGCGATTTCGCCACCATCCAGCAATTCGTGACGCCGGGCGGCGCCTCGGTCTGGCTCGTGTCCGAACCTTCCATCCCCATCCTGTCGCTCGACATGGCCTGGAAAGGCGGCGAAGCGGCTGACCCGGAGGGCCTTGAGGGTCTGGCTGAAGCGGTCACCTATCATATGAACGAGGGCGCCGGCGATCTCGACTCGCTTGCCTTCCAGACGCGGATGGAAGACCTCAATATGAGCTTTGGCTGCGACGCCGACAATGACTGGACGTCCTGCTCGACCTCCATGCTGACGGAGAATGCCGCCGACGTCATGGACCTTGTGGCAAAGGCCTTTGCGGAGCCGCGCTTCGACGATGTCCCGTTCGAACGTTTCCGCCGCGAACAGCAGGTCGGGCTCGAAACCCGCGAGACGAGCGCCGGCTACCTTGCCTGGCGTGCCCAGTCGCAGGCTCTGTACCCGGATCATCCCTATGCCCGCGAGAAAAGCGCCGAAAGCATCGCGGCTCTGACGCCTGAGCTTGCACGCGAGCATATGCGCAAGCTGATGGTGAAGGACCGGCTTCTGGTGACGGCGGTTGGAAACATCACGCCGGAGGAACTGGCGCCGATGATCGACGAGGTGATCGCCAGCCTGCCGGAAAGCTCCGACCTTCCGGAGACGCCTGAGCTTGCTTTCCCGGCGCTCGACATGCCTGCGCCTGTCGAAGTGGACCTGCCGCAGCCGCAGACGCTGGTGCAGTTTTCCGGTCCCGGCCTGAAGCGCGACGATCCGGATTTCTTCCCGGCCTATGTGCTGAACTACACCTATGGCGGCGGTGGTTTTGAAAGCCGCCTGATGCAGACGCTGCGCGTCGAACAGGGCCTGACCTATGGCATTTATACCGGCATCAATCCGGGTGAGTACTATGCCAGCTGGAGCGGCAGCGGTCAGACCAAGAACGAAAGCGCCGGTGCCTTCATCGACGGCATCAAGGCCGAAATGGAAGACTTCGTCCAGAACGGCGTGACCGAAGAGGAACTGGACGCGGCGAAGGCTTATCTCACTGGCTCCTACGCCCTCGGCTTCGACTCCAACTCGAAAATCGCCGGCCAGCTTATGGGCGTGCGCCAGGAAAAGCTCGGCATCGATTATTTCGATACGCGCAACGCCAGGGTGGATGCGGTCACGCTGGACGATGTGAACCGCGTGGCAAAGGAGTACCTTCAGCCTTCGAAGTATCTCTTCATCGCCGTGGGCCAGCCGCAGGGTCTTGTCCCCGCTGCCGAAGCAGCAGCGCCCGTCGCGGCGGAATAGTCAGTCGGCCGGCCGTCGCGGGGTCGCAAGGCCCGGCGCGGCGGTCGCGGCCGCCTGGTCCCGGCAATACCGGTAGAGCGCGGCCGGGCGCCCGCCCGTGCCTGTCTCCATCGCGCCCGTGCCCTGGACGAGCCCGGTCTTGTCGAGCGCGCGGCGGAAATTCTGCGTGTGCAGGCCCAGGCCCAGAATGGCCTCCATCGTCTTCTGCAGGGCCGACAGCGTGAACCGTTCCGGCATCAGTTCGAACACGACGGGGCGGTATTTGATCTTGCCGCGAAGGCGCGAGATGGCGGTGGCCAGAATGCGCCGGTGGTCCGAGGCCATCGTCTCGCCCAGTCGGATGTCCGGTTCCGGCAGGCCGGCATCGCGCCCGCACTCTGCGACGAGGCCGGCTTCATAGAGCAACTCATACCGGTCCAGCACGCGCTCCTCGGCCCAGCGGGCGCCATCAATGCCGAAGGCGATGCGCGCGCGCTCCAGGCGCCGCTCCTTCCCTGCCGCCCAGGTATAGAGGCGCGGCACGATCTCTTCATCGATCATTGCGGGGCGTCCCGAGCGGTGGTCTTCCCACGGGAAATAGCGATACCAGCCCTGCCAGCGGGCTTCGAAGGGCGCGCCGGCCGGCCGGGCATCCGGCGTCAGGGCGAGATAGCCGACGGAAATCACGCGGGCATGTGCCGGCGCTCCGGAAAGGGTCGCCTCCGGCATCTCCCGGTCCTTGTCGCCAAAGGTGTAGAGCTGTTCGACATAGCCGAGTTCAAAACCCGTCTGCTCGCGCACCCAGCCGCGCAGCGACAGGTCAAAGGTCCGGTGCTCATCGGGATTGAACGGGCCAAAGGGCAGGGCGTCCTCGCCCGTCTCGCGCCGCGTAACCAGAACCAGCGGCGTGTCGTCTTCCACCGCGACCATCACGGCCGAGAGGCCAATCAGAAGGGGCGTCGCTCCACCAGGCATCACGGCGCTCCGATTTCGGTCATCAACTGGCGGAAGCGGGCGAGGAACACGTCCTCCGCTTCCGGCACGGATTTCGGTGCGAGGCGCAGGCGGATGCCTTCAGGTGGATGGCCGAAGAACCTGTCCGCTTCGGCCGCCTCGAACCCTGCCAGCTGCGTCGCCTCGAACCAGGCGCAGATCATGTCGGCCTTCTTGATCAGCTTCTTCAGCTTCACCGGCGTCACCGCCACGAGCCCGAAGCGAATATGGATGGCCTCCTGCAGCCGCGACTCGACCCCCTTGTAGCCCTCGCCCAGCAGCGCCTTGAACGGCGAGATCATGTCGCCGATCACATATTCCGGGCTGTCGTGGAGCAAGGCCGTCAGGCCCTGTTTCGCTGTCATCGACGGGTCGAGCTTGCGGCAGATCCGCTCGACGATCACCGAATGCTCGGCGACGGAGAAGGCATGCTCTCCTTTTGTCTGCCCGTTCCAGCGCGCTACGCGGGCAAGGCCATGGGCGATGTCTTCAATTTCCACATCCATCGGGGATGGGTGGGCAAGGTCCAGCCGCCGGCCGGACAGCATGCGCTGCCACACGCGCGGCGCCGCTGAAGTTTGTCGTGTACGTGCGGTCATTCTGACCCCTCTTACGGCATCGCGGCGGGACGATTAAGGCCCAAAACGAAGAACCTGCACCCTGTCCTGCGATTTGCAGGCAGGGCGGCGGCATTGGCAATGCGGTTTACGGTCCACGATAGATCTGCCGCAGCCGGGCTTCGCCCTCCCGGATCGCCGCGCCGAATGCCTCGGCTTCATGGGCGGTGTGGAGATCGGGAAAGCCCGACCGGACCCAGTACAGCGCACGTTCCAGCAATCGCGGGTTCGCCGGGTCGCTTCGCAGCGCGGCCTCATAGGCGGCGGCGAGCGCATGCGCGCCCATGGCGTCCCGGTCGATCTCGCGCACCCTGCGCTCCGCCTGATCGAAGTCTCCGGCCAGGACCAGGCGCACCGTGTCGTCCGACAGGCTCTCCAGCAATCGCTTCGTTTCTGCGATGGGGTCAACTTCGACAGGCCGGTCAGGGATGGCCGGTGCCGCTTCGCCTCCGATAAGGGCAAGCACCGGGACCGGCTTTTCCCCGATATCAAGCGATAGCATGGCGCCTTCCAGGAACGGGCCATAATCCGCCCAAAGATCGTTCGGTGCTTCTGCCAGTCCGTATAAGCCCTGACCACGGTGTTCGAAAAGGTAATGCACGCGGTGGAGGTCGCCCGGCTCGTCAGCGGCAAGGCCGGACCAGAGGTGGCGCGCCCCTTTCGCCTCCGCCCGGCAGGCTGGCGCGCCCCGATCGTTCGGCAGACGCCGCTGGCGACAGGAACACCATTGCCAACCCTCCCATTGCCAGACGCCGCGATATCATCACCGATGATTGCGTTGGCGCCGGGAATTCCACAAGCGTCAAAATAAGGCGCGCCTGCCTTGATCCCTTCCAATGTGTTGATGGCGGCCCGGCTGGCGCGGCACTCTTAACCCTCTCGTAGCAAGGGTAAAGAAAGCGGGGCAATCTGGTTACGAAGCCGCCCTGCAATGGCCTCCAATTGCCAAACCGCCGTTAAGGCTTTTCCGCGACAACTGCTGGACCGACAACACACCGGTGCTTTTGCGCCCCGGATCAGAAAACAAGGCGGTGGTTATGCTCGATGCGGTGACACAGATTGCTCCCTGGCAGGTGATGGCATTCTGCGTGCTGCTGATGGGTGCGATCATCGTGGTCGTCGAAGCGTTCAAGTCGAGCCGCGAAGCGCTGTGGGGCGACCTCTTCAGCGATGACGAATACGACTGATCCTTAATCCACAAAATTCGCGAGCAGGCGCAGGTATGACACCTGATAGCTGTTCGAGTTTTCCGTGACTTCCCAGGAATTCAGCGGCCAGCTCGTATTGAAATCGAGATAGGCTTTCAGCGGCGGCTGCCAGGCAGGCGGAGACGGCGGCGTCCGTCCGCAGCTGATCCGCGCGCCCGGTCCGCCGCAACTGTTCGGACAGCAATCGGCCCAGGAATAAGACGGGTTTGGCCCACCCACGACAAAGCCCGGCGCCGGGCCGTAGCGGGACTCCGTCACGCTGTCCCATAGCCGGCTGCCGTCCGAGAACCAGCCATGATAGAAACTGTCGACCGAGTTTTCTGCCCCATAGGCGCCCATGTTCGACAGGTAGACTTTTCCCAGCGGATTGACGCCGTGGAAATAGTGGAGATAGCGCGCCGCAACATCGCGCACGGTGACCAACTCGGCCGGGGTGAGGCCGGTCTTGCGCTCGTCCATGAACAGGTTTCCGGTGCGCGCTTTCACATTGTTGCTGCCCCAGTGCATTGCCCAGACCGGTGCGAAGTAAGGGTCTTGCTCCTGTTCGATTGCCGTCCAGAAGCGCTCGCCCGCCATCGCCTTGCGCAGGGCGGTGTTGATCGACTGGCCGAGGCCATCTGAAATGCCCGGCAGGGCCGCATAGACCCGCATCGCATCCTGCGCTTCCAGGTCATACGGCGTCACGGCGCCTTCGCGCATCAGCTTCGCGGCGCCAATCTCGTACTCCGCCGCCTTGCGGTACGCCTCCTCTCCGGTCAGCGCAAAAAGATAGACTGCGGCGGCGAGGCGTTTGGCGGCGCGGCCGGCATCGTCGACTTCCTGCTGCCCGGCGCCGAGGCCAATAGAGGCATCCCGGACGTCATTGTTGAAGAAGGTGACGTCCGGATTGGCTTCGGCCCAATCCCAGGCCGCGACGGCGCGGCGCGCGAGGTCTTCGGCAAAGGCGTCGTGGCCCGGCAGGCCGGTCGCGCGATAGACAAGCGCCGCCTGCGCGAAGGCCGCGGCCGTGGACCGCGTCGCCGACGTGCTCGCCGGGCCGTAAAAGGAGGGCCCCCTGGCGCTGGACGGGGGGCTTGCGACATCCAGGCTGACGATGGACAGAACCGAACCGTCCTCATTCTGCATACGGACGAGCCATTCGAGGCCCCACTTCACCTCGTCCAGAACATCCGGAATGCCATTGCCGCTTTCAGGAATGCCGAAATCGTCGCCCCAGGCTTCAGGGTTTTCTGCGAAGGAGAGCAGCAGCGTGTGGCAGTAATCTGCGGTCCAGTTCGTGTACTTGTTGAAATCGCCCGCATCGTACCAGCCGCCGTGCAGGTCGCGGGCGGTCTTCGCGTTTCCCTTGGCGAAGAAGCTGCGCGCTTCGGTGTCCTGTCCCTTGCCCAGATGACTGGCACGATCGGCCCAGCGCGGGTCGGCATAGGGCACGGCCTTGGTGAAGCCTGCACGCTGGTAGAAGAAAGTGCGGAACGCGGCGCGGAACACGTCTTCATACACGTCAGGTGCGATCACGAACGGGCCGGACGTCTGCCTTCCGTCTTCGGAGCGGATGGAGTAGGTGCCCGGCGTATCGAGCGCCGAAAAGTCCATATACGCAACCTTGTCGCCCGATCCGGGATCAACCGCCCCATTTCGCCAGGGCTGAGGCTCGCCGCGAAAAACGACCTCGCCTGTTGCCGCGCTGACGATTTCATACGCGTCTTCTGGCGCCTCGCCGGCTCCCGCATCGAAGCCGCGCATGGGCGTGCGCACGATCAGGGTTTTCTCCGCTTCCGGACGATATCCGAACTGGTCGATCACCAGCGTAGGCGTCGCTTCGGGCGGCGCGGCGACGGCGTCGCCAGCGAACAGGAACAGCGCGGCACCCACACAGGCTGCCGCCGTGCGCCACATCAGGCGGTCTTTTCGACGAAGACCGTTCCGGCCGAATAGCCCGCCCCGAACGAGCAGATCAGGCCTTTCTCGCCGGCCTTGAAGTCTTCCGAATTCTTGTGGAAGGCAATGATGGAGCCGGCGGAAGACGTGTTGGCATAGGTATCCAGCACAGTCGGGCTCTCATCCTCGTTCGCTTCGCGGCCCAGAACCTTGGATGAGATCAGGCGGTTCATGTTGGCGTTTGCCTGGTGTAGCCACATGCGGCGAAGGTCCGTGCCCTGAAGGCCTAGCTCTCCGAGGTGTTCGGTGATCATGGTGGCCACCATGGGCACAACTTCCTTGAACACCTTTCGGCCTTCCTGCACGAACAGCTTGTCGGGCGCGTCGATGCCTTCCGGCGCGGTGCGGTTCAGGAAGCCGAAATTGTTGCGGATATTGTTCGAGAATTCCGTCTTCAGCTTCGTGCCGAGGATTTTCCAGTGCCCGGCCGGGGCCATGCTTTCTTCTTCCACCAGCACGGCCGTCGCCACATCGCCGAAGATGAAGTGGCTGTCGCGGTCGGTGAAGTTGAGGTGGCCGGAGCAGATTTCCGGGTTCACCATCAGGACGGACCGCGCGCTGCCCGAGCGCACGAAATCTGCAGCCGTCTGTATGCCGAAGGTTGCCGAAGAGCAGGCGACGTTCATGTCGAAGGCGAAGCCGGACATGCCGAGCGCCTGCTGCACTTCGATGGCCATGGCCGGATAGGCGCGCTGCATGTTGGATGCGGCGCAGATCACGGCATCGACGTCTTCCGGTCTGCGGCCGGCCCGCTCCAGTGCCTCGGTCGCCGCTTTGACGGCCATTTCCGCCATCACGGAAACCTCGTCGTTCGGACGTTCCGGGATGCGCGGGGCCATGATGTCCGGGTCGATGACGCCGGACTTGTTGATCACATAGCGTGCCTTGATACCGGACGCCTTTTCGATGAACTCGACCGACGACATGGGTTTCGGTTCGATCAGCCCGGCGGCGATGTCCGCCTCGCGCTCACGGTTCCAGTTCTCCGCCCACGCATTGTAGGCGGTCACAAGTTCGGCGTTGGAAATGGAGTTCGGCGGGGTCCACAGGCCCGTGGACGAAATGACGGCGGTTTTCATGCTGGCCTCTGACTGCGCGCCTCCCAGGGGTGCGGCATTGTATTTATTATGATCTGACGTCTGTAGCGCGGGTTTTCCGCCCGGTCGAGCGGCAGAGTCAATCTGGCCAGCGCAGGCCTGAGTCGATGACCTGCTTGGCCTCGTCGCTCGGTACACCGGCCGCTTCAAGCTCGGCCTGGCGGCGCTCTGCGGCTTCCCGGTCTGACTGGATCCGGTCTGCATCTTTCCGCTCGCGTGCTTCGATCAAGGCGAGTTCCGTTTCCATGCATTTGTCGCGGGCTTCCGGGCCAGGCGAGTATTTGCACCGGGAATAGGCTTCCGCCTTGCGCCCTTCGGCGCTGTTCGACGAGACGCAGGCGCCCAGCAGGGGCGCGGCAATAAGGGTGACGGCGAGAAGGCGTTTCATTTCACGATTCCTGCACTTCGATATGACGCGGGCAAGTTACTTCATGGTCATTCACCATGCCAACCGCCTGTGCCCATGCATAGACGATGGTAGGGCCGACAAATTTGAAGCCGCGCTTCTTCAGGTCTTTCGACATGTCCGCCGACCAGTCGGTCGAGGTCGGCGCGTGCTTGTAATTTTTCCAGCGGTTTACGATGGGCGCCCCGCCGACAAAGCTCCAGCAATAGTCGGCGAAATCCTCTCCCGCTTTTTGCATGGCGAGATAGGCCTGCGCATTGCCGATCACGGCCTCGATCTTTTTGGCACTGCGGATGATGCCGGGATTCTTCAACGCCTTTTCGGCGCGTTTCTGCGTCCACCGGGCGAGCTTTTCCGGGTCGAACCGGTCGAATTCCTCGCGGATCGAGTCGCGCTTCCTGAGGATCGTGATCCAGGAAAGGCCCGCCTGCATCCCGTCCAGCTGCAGCTTCTCCCACAGGGCGCGCCCGTCATATTCCGGCACGCCCCATTCGGTGTCGTGATAGGCCCTGTAAAGCGCATCATTCGCCGGGGCCCAGCCGCATGGACAGGTCTCAGTCATCGGCGCCGGCCTCTGCGAGCGCCTTCAGTTCCGCTTCCGCCCAGTCGGGCAGGTCGAGCGTAACAGGGGCGCCATTGCAACTCAGCGGATGCCCCTCGGCCAGCGCCTTTTGCAGGCGGTCTGTGCGCACCAGGGCAAGGCCCGCGCCGCCTCCGGCACTGGTTACCGTGCCGACCTCGCCATCCGCCATTATGGGCGCGCCAGTCTCCAGTGCGCCGCCCAGCACCTTCAGCGTGCGCTTGCGGATCTTGCCGCGGCGCTTCATCCGGCTCGCCACTTCCTGGCCGACAAAACAGCCCTTCCTGTAGTCTACGCCGCCCATCACATCCATGTTGATGTCGGTCGGGAAGACGTCCGCCGCGCGGTAATCGCTGCCCCAGTCGGGCACGCCGGCCTCAATCAGATTGTTCTGCCAGACCGCAGGGGCGATGGGCTCGCCTGCGTCTGCCACAGGCCCGTAGAGGCGCCAGGGCAGCTTCAGGCTGCGGGGGTCGTCGTCGCCTTGTTCCGAAGTCGAGACCGAGAGCGTGTCATCGCGCACGATCTCCACCTGCGAGCGCAGGCGAAACAGCTTCAGCCGCTTCATCAGGTCTTCGGCGGCATCCTCATGCACGTCCAGCAGGACGCCGTCCGCCGTGCGCAGGGCCAGGTAATCTGCGATCACCTTGCCTTGGGGCGTCAGCAGCCCGCCATAGCGCAACTCCCCTTCGCGCCAGTCCGCCACCGTGTGGGTCACGGTCCGCTCCAGAAGGGCGATCGTGTCCGGCCCGGTCAGGCGGATGAGGGCGCGATGGGGAATCCGCATCAGCCGGCCTTACGCGGGAAGGCGGCGACGAGCGCCGTCGCAAGGCCGCTCTTCAGCACCGATCCGATCAGGAACGGCACGACGCCGGCGACGAAAGCGCCGTCGATGCCCATCCAGGCGGACAGCCAGCTCCAGCCTGCGAACAGGATGGCGGCATGCAGGCCGAGGAAACCGGCAAACCGCGAGACGTGGGAGGCGATCCGGTCATCCTTCGGCAAATATCCGGCAAGGAACGCGACAACCGGAAAGCTCGCCAGATAGCCTGCCGTCGGGCCGGCAAAGGCGACCAGGCCGGACTTGCCCTCTGCCAGAACCGGCGCGCCGGTAAGCGACAGGGCGAGCCAGGCGAGAACCGTGGCAGCGCCTGCGCGCGGGCCCATCACGGCGCCCAGCAGCAGCACAACCAGGGTCTGAAGCGTCACAGGAACAGGATACATCGGCACGGCGATGTAGGACGAGGCGGTCAGGGCCGCGACGCCGCCCAGTCCGATCAGGACAGGACGCAGCAGCGCCCGGCTGTCAGCGGCAGTTCCAGCATGTTTCATGGGGAGGTCTCTCTTCCGGTGGGAATGGACCGCGAGTTGTGCTGCGCACCGGCTGCGGGGTCAAGCGCCCGTCCCTCATGCCTGCCCTGTCAGCGACGGAAGACGACGTATCTGTTCAACAGATAGTTGGTCGTAAACGAGCCGGCGACGCCGACCGTAAAATAGATGCTGACCCAGATACCGGCCGGCGAGCGGAAAAGCTCCAGCGCGGCGATCAGGCCGACACGCACCAGGCCGGCGACACACATGACCAGGAGATTTCCGGCCATGCGCTTTCCGGAAAAGCGAGCGGCTTCATCCCGGAATGTCCAGAATTCGTGCACCAGATAGAAGGTGGCGCCTACAATAATAAACGCGATCGCGGCGGCAATCGACAGGTCGATTCCGCCGGCATGATAGAGGACAAGAGTGAGCGCATAGTCGACGGCAAGCGCGACAATGCTGGCGGCCAGATACCGCGCGCCCCGGTTTTCCTTAAGCGATTGCATGCCTGGACTCGCCAATGCGCTTCAGGAGGGCCGATCCGATTATCAGCCGCGCCGCCCCGATCCTGAAAGCGTGTGGAAGAGCGCGAACACGCATTATGGCTTTCAGCTGCTTACTTGCGGTTGGCGGCCGCGAGGAACGCAAGTCGGCGGGCTTCCGTGCGGCCGCGCGAGAACGTGTCCAGCGTCAACCCGATCGTGAAGGCCAGCATCGAGATTATGACCATCCCTATACTGACGATAAGGGTCGGAAACCGCGGGACAGTGCCGGTCTCGAAATAGGTGATTGCGACGGGTGTGGCGAGGAACAATGCGGCGAGCAGAATGAGGCCGCCCAATGCCGAAAAGAACTCAAGCGGCTTTTCATCGCGGACCAGCCGGCTGATAATTCGCAGAATTCGAAAGCCATCGCGAAACGTGTTGAGCTTGCTGGTGGAGCCTTCCGGGCGGGCCCGGTAGACGGTTCCCACTTCTGCCGAAGGAAGCCTCAGCCTGAGCGCGTGGACGCACAGTTCCGTTTCGATCTCAAAGCCGTTGGATAGGGCCGGAAAGCTCTTGACGAACTGGCGGCTCATGACCCGGTAACCGCTCAGCATGTCCTGAAACTGGTTTCCGAAGGCAGCGCTAACCAAACCGGTCAACATCCGGTTGCCGAGTTTATGGCCGAAGCGATAGGCCTCTTCCTGTTCGGAAATTCGGGCGCCGTTGATCATCGCCAGGCGCTCGTCCATCAGGCGGGCGATCATGCCTGGGGCGGCAGAAGCGTCATAGGTCGCGTCGCCGTCGATCATGACATAGACATCTGCATCGACGTCATTGAACAGCCGGCGCACCGCGTTTCCCTTGCCCTGGTAAGGTTCGAACAGAACTGTCGCCCCGGCCGAGCGGGCGGTCCCGGACGTCCGGTCGCTCGAATTGTTGTCACAGACGACGATCTCGGCACCGGGCAGCGCCTCGGAAAACTCGCGGATAACCTGGCGGATCGTGCGCTCTTCATTGTAGCAGGGAATAATCACCGCAACGCGCAGGTCGCTCGCATACGGCGACAGGGAATCGCTCTGGCGATGGTCGGACGCATAGACCAGGTTATTTACCACGTTTCACCTCAGGCCGGCTCTCGATGGACCGTTTCAGGGGTGAAAGCTAAGGCGAAAACCCTAACATAGCCCTTAAAAATCAGACCTTTTCGCGTGCCGGCCAGGGCTGGAATTTCGCTGGTGGCGGGGAGGGCCTGAATTCGGTCTCATCGAGGGCGGCCAGAGCTCTTGCCCGGTCCGCCGCCGTGAATTCCCCCGTCGTGGCGCAGAATTCGACCATGTTGCCGTTCGGGTCGCGCGTGTAGACCGAGTGGCACCAATTATGGTCGATTTCCAGCACATCGAGGCCGGCGGCATTCCAGCGGTCTTTCCAGGCCATCAGTTCCTCGACCGAGTCGACGGAGAATGAATAATGGTTCGTGCCCGGCGGCAGGCCTCCGGCCTCGTTGAGGTCATACTTGTAGGCGTCCTGGCCCGCAGTTTCATGCAGTTCCCAGAAGGCAATGAAGCGGTTGTCGTCACCGTTCATCCGATAGAAGAAATGCTTGCCCCAGCCGCCGCCCATAACCGGTGCGACCTCCACTTTCACAAGCTCGAAACCCATGATCCGCTCATAGAAATCATGGGTCGCCTTCATGTCCTTCGCGGCAAGGGCGAGGTGGTGGTAGGTCATGATCAATCCTCCTTCTCGTCCACCATGCTCATGACATCGGCGCTGTCGCCGGTGGGCGCGGGGATTTCCACGACCCGCTCGTCGACATCGTCGTATTCGAGGCGCAGGGCCCGGCTCATCACCGCGTGCATCATGTAGGTGCAGGTAATATAGGTGAATTCGAGGATTTCCTCGTCGCTGAGATGTTTCTTCATGGTTTCGAAAATGCCGTCCGGCACCCGCCCGCGGTCGAGGACCAGCGCATCCGTATAGGCCAGCAGCGCGCGTTCGATTTCGTTGAAGCAGTCCGCCACCTGCCAGTGCGGGATCGCCTGCACCTGTTCCTCGGTGAAGCCGGCATCGCGCGCCGCCTTGCAGTGCTGGGAGAAAACGAACTGGCTGCCGACGGCCCAGCCGGCCCGGATCTGGCCGAGCTCCCGGTGCTTTGCGCTCAGCTTCCTCTCGGGCGACCGGTAGAAACGAAACCCCTCGGTGGTGTGGCGGAAGGCGTCTGGCACGATGTTGAACACCGTCCACCAGTTGCCCGGGGTGCCCGTCGCCGTGCCCGGCTGGGACAGGGGATCGCGGTCTCCGAACAACATGTCGAAGATCCTGTTGGCGTAGTCGTTTCCGGCCTCGCGCCCGGCCTGTTTCAACCTGGGCATTCCGTTTCCTCCTGCCGCGATGTGGTCCCGCGATCCTTCCGGATCGTAGGCGCAAAGCCGGGGCCGGCCAAGCGTCACCCAAGGGCAAGCCTGTCGCAGCGGCGGACGGGTGACAGGCGCAGCCGGCAGGCGCATATAGGGCGCATGAGCGAGACTTTTGACCTGATCCTTCGCGGCGGCACCGTCGTCACTCCGGGTGGCGAGATGCAGGCCGACATCGGCGTACGCGGCGAGCGCATCGCCCGCATCGGCGACCTCTCCGGCGCATCGGCGGGCGAGATCTACGGCGCCACCGGCCTGCACATCCTGCCCGGCGTCATCGACAGCCAGTGCCACTTCCGGGAGCCCGGCCTCGAATACAAGGCAGACCTCGAAACCGAGGCGCGCTCGGCCGCCCTCGGCGGCGTCGTCGCCGTGTTCGAGATGCCGAACACCAATCCCGCCACCACAACGCCGGAGCTGCTGCAGGACAAGCTGAACCGCGCCGCCGGCCGCATGGATGTGGACCACGCCTTCTATGCCGGCGCGACGCACGAGAACACGCACATCCTGCCCGAGATGGAGCGCATGCTGGGCTGCTGCGGCGTGAAGGTCTTCATGGGCGCCTCCACGGGCGACCTGCTGATCAAGGATGACGAGGGCGTCGAGGCCGTGCTGCGCGCCATCAAGCGCCGCGCCGCCTTCCACTCGGAAGACGAATACCGCCTCGAAGAGCGCCGCAGCCTCGCCGTGCAGGGCGACTGGACGAGCCATCCGGTGGTGCGCGATGTTGAGGCCGCCGTCTCCTCTACGACGCGCCTGCTGCGCCTTGCCCGCAAGGTCGGCAAGCGCATCCACGTGCTGCACATCTCCACCGCCGAGGAAATGGAGATCCTGCGCGACGCGAAGGACATCGCCAGCGTGGAATGCCTGCCGCAGCACCTGACGCTGGTGGCGCCGGAATGCTATCAGCGCCTGAAGGGCTATGCCCAGATGAACCCGCCGATCCGCGAGCAGCGCCACCAGGATGCCCTGTGGCGCGCGCTGAATGCCGGCATCGTCGATGTTCTGGGGTCTGATCATGCCCCGCACACGAAGGAAGAGAAGGCGCGGCCCTATCCGGCCAGCCCCTCCGGCATGCCGGGCGTGCAGACCACCGTGCCCATCATGCTGACCCATGTGAACAACGGGAAGCTCAGCCTGCAGCGCTTCGTCGAACTGACCAGCGCCGGGCCACAGCGCGTCTTCGGCCTTGCCGACAAGGGCCGCATCGCCGAGGGCTATCATGCCGACTTCACGGTCGTGGACATGAAGCGCAAGGAGACGATCACGTCGGACTGGTCGAAATCGAAATGCGGCTGGACCCCGTTCGAGGGCTTCGAAGCCACCGGCTGGCCGGTCGCCACCATCATCCGCGGCGGCTTCGTCATGCGCGACGGGGCGATCGTCAAAAAAGGCGGCGGCAAGCCCGTGCGCTTTAACGAGACGCTGGAACCTGTAGGGTAAGGCATCTTCGGGGCGCTGGAGCAGGGGTCATGAAACACCAACGCAAGGGTCTGAACCGGCTGTTGTTCTGGCTGTATGAGGGGCACGGCACGGCGCCGTTCTACTTCCGCTGGGCCATGCTGATCTTCGATTTCGTGACGATCGCCTATTTTCTCTGGGCGCCGTTCGAACAGCGCGGCAAGACCCATGCCTGGATCGACTACGCTATCGGCATCGTGATCGCGTTCGATCTGCTGGCCCGGTTCTACATCGCGCGGCACAAATGGAACTTTGTGGTCAGGCCGCTGAACATTGCGGATCTGGTGGTCGTCGTCACGATGCTGGCGCCGCTGCTTGTGTCCAACTTCGCCTTCCTGCGTGTCCTGCGGGCGGTGCGGGCGATCAGGGCCTTTACCTTCGTCAAGCGGATCAAGGTGATCACGCCCTTCTTCCAGCGCCATGAGCGCGTGATCGACAAGGTGACGAACCTCATCGTCTTCGTGTTCATCATGTCGGCGCTGGTATATGCCACGCAGGTCGGGATCAACCCGAACATCCATTCCTATCTCGACGCGCTCTATTTTACCGTCACCAGCCTGACCACGACCGGCTATGGCGACGTGCTGATGATTGGCAAGGTCGGGCGCATCCTCTCCATCATCATCATGGCCCTTGGACTGACCCTGTTCCTGCAACTGCTCCGCGCCATTCTGGAGCCGAACGACAAGGTGGAGTATGAGTGCGAACAATGCGGCCTGCTGATGCACGATCGTGACGCCGTGCATTGCAAGCACTGCGGACACGTGGTCCACATTCCGACACGCGGGCTCGTCTGAAGCCCGGCTCTAAAAAATTCCAGGGAGGCCGGCTTGGCCGATACAGCGCATATTCCTTTCCGTGAGGTGCCATACCTGCCGCTGAAGCTAAAGGTCGACCGCCGGCCGGACGGCACGATCTATCTCGACAGTGGCCAGCCGCTTAAGCCTTACCCGCCGCACATGCTGGCGCCGCTGGTCAAGTGGGCGGCCGAAGCGCCGGACCGGATCTGGCTCGCTGAGCGCCCGCGCGAAGGGTGCGAAGGCTGGCGAGAAGTGACTTATGCCGAGGGGCTCGCCGCCGTGCGCCGGCTCGCGCAGGGTTTCCTCGATGCCGGTGCCGGGCCGGATGCTCCGCTGATGATCCTGTCGGCCAACGCGATTGACCATGCGCTGGCGAAATACGCGGCCCTCTGGGCTGGCAGCCCGGTCGTCCCGGTCACGCCCGCTTATGCGATGCTGTCGGAAGACCTCGGACGCCTGAAATATATCGACCAGCTGATCGGCCCGAAATTCGTCTATGTCGAGGATGGCGCGGCCTACCAGCGCGCGCTCGACGGGCTCGGCATGGACGGGCGTATCGTCCTCTATTCAGGCGAGGCGCCGGAACGCTGCGATGCCATGCGGCTTGAACAGTTCGGCCGCACGCCAGGGCCGGAAATCGATGCGGCCTATGAGCGCCTGTCACCCGATGCGATCGCCACCTTCATGATGACATCCGGTTCAACGGGTGAGCCGAAGGCCGTCATCAACCTGCATTCCATGATCGCGGCGAATTCCAAGATGATCCGTTCGGTCTGGGACGAGGCACGCCTCGATGAAATCTGCGGCGGGCCTCAGGTCTGGTGCAACTTCCTGCCGTGGAGCCATACGTTTGGTGCCCATTCGGTGCTGCACAACATGCTCGACTGGGGCGGAACGCTCTATATCGACGAGGGCGCCCCGACGCCCGCCCGCCTGCCGGCGATGATCCGTAACCTGAAGGAAGTCCCTGTTACTCAGCACACGACCGTTCCGGCCGCCTGGGCGGCGCTCGCAACAGAACTGGAGCGGGACCAGGAACTTGCCGACAATTTCTTTGCCCGCCTCGTGTCCATGGCCTATGGCGGCGCCTCGATGGGGCAGGACATCTACGAGCGTATCCAGGCCGTTGCCGTCCGTACCACGGGCGAGCGCATTTCGCTCTCCGCTGGCTACGGCGCAACCGAAACATCGCCGACGGCCTCCAATGTCCACTGGCCGAATGACCGTATGGGCCTGATCGGCCTGCCGCTTCCGGGCAATACCTTCAAAATGGTGCCTGCGGGCGAGAAGATGGAACTGCGCGTGAAGGGCGTGAACGTGACGCCCGGCTACTATCGCAATCCGGAAAAAACCGCGGAAGCCTTCGATGAGGAAGGCTTCTACCGCCTCGGCGATGCGGTGAAGTTTGTTGACCCGGCGAACCCCGAACGCGGCCTTGCCTTTGACGGGCGCACGGCCGAGGAATTCAAACTGTCGAACGGCACATGGGTCTCCGCAGGGACCGTCCGCGTACAGGCGGTCGCCGCGACGGGCGGCGCCCTGTCGGATGCTGTCGTCTGCGGTCTCAACGAAACGGACATCACGCTGCTAGCCTTCCTCAATGAGGCCTGGTGCCAGCGGCTGGTCGGCGAAGCGCTGAGCGGCGCAGAACTGGTGAGCCACCCGGCTGTGACACGCCATCTGCAAGACAGCCTGAAAGCCTATAACAAGGCCCATCCCCAGCCGTCTGCACGAATCGCGCGGCTCCTGCTGCAGGCCCTGCCGCCCCGCGCGGATTCCGGCGAGATCACGGAAAAAGGCTATATCAACCAGTCGCGGATACAGGATCTGCGCAAGGATCAGGTTGCGCGTCTGTATTCGCCTCAACCCGATCACGAAATACTCAACCTGGTTGAGTAAAGATCCAGTCATGCACAAGAAAGTTTATGTATTTGGTCTGAAAATCATTCGCATTTAACTTCTTTGCCTTTACATTCCCTGCGTCGGCGGCTGCAGAGGCTGTCGATGCCAAATCCCCTTTGGCCAGGGGCGCGGCGGACTGCGGAACCTCATCCCCTTGAACCGTCCGCCTTCCGTCGCGTCCCGCTTTGACCTTGGTGCCGGACACGCTACACAGCGCCAACGACAGAAGGGGAAACGCCATGCCCGATACCGCCCTCCAGACCATGACCGGTGCCGAAGCGCTCGTCTCGACGCTTGCAGACCATGGCGTCACCGCCTGTTTCGCCAATCCGGGCACATCGGAAATGCACCTCGTCACCGCGCTGGACCATGAGCCGCGCATCCGGTCGGTGTTGTGCCTGTTCGAAGGCGTTGCGACCGGCGCGGCGGACGGCCATGCGCGCGTCACCGGCGGTCCTGCGATGACGCTCCTTCACCTCGGCGCCGGCTATCTCAATGGCGGGGCGAACATCCACAATGCCAAGCGCGCCTGGACGCCGATGATCAATGTCATCGGCGATCATGCGGTGCCGCACCTGCGCTATGATGCGCCGCTGACTTCGAACATCATGGGCCTTGCAGGGCCGAACTCCAACTGGATCAAGTCGGCCGATACCGTCGCATCCGCCGGCGACCTCGCAGCGGAAGCATGGGAGGCCAGCTTCGGCCCCGCGCCCGGTCCGGTCAGCCTGCTCCTGCCGGCCGACACAGCCTGGGCCGAGGGCGGCAAGCCCGGAAAGAAGCGCATCCGCCCGTCGCTCTGCGCCCCGGATGCGGCTCGCGTCGAGGCGGCCGCGCGAAAAGTAAAAGACGCAAAAAAGCCGGTCATCCTGATCAATGGCTCGGCCCTGACAAAGTCCGGGCTCACTCATGCCGGGCGGCTCTCGAAAGCCGGAATCCGTGTGCTGACGGATACGTTCTTCCCGCGCCAGGCGCGCGGCGCCGGCACGTTTATTCCTGACCGGATGCAATATTTCGCCGAAGCCGCGATGGCCGACCTTGAAGGATCGGACCTGATGCTGGTCGCGGGTACCCAGGTTCCGGTCGCCTTCTTTTCCTATCCGGGCAAGCCCAGCGTGCTCGTGCCGGAAGGATGCTCTCCTTACATCATCGGCGGGCCTGAAAGCGACAGCAGCGCGATCCTTGCGGCGCTTGCTGACGCGCTCGGCGCGACCGCTGCGGCCGATGTCGCCCCGCTCGATATTTCCGATATAGCCCCGACAGGCGACCTCAATGCGATGACCGTCGGCATGTCGATCTCACGGCACATGCCGGAAGGCACCTTCGTGTCGGATGACGGTGTCTCAAACGGCCTTCCATGCTTCCTGATGACTCAGCGCGCGCGGCCGCATGACTGGATGATGCTGACCGGTGGCGCGATCGGGCAGGGCATGCCGCTCGCGCTCGGCGCCGCAATCGCTGCGCCGGACCGAAAGGTGCTTTGCCTCACCGGCGACGGGGCAGGCATGTATACCAACCAGGCGCTGTGGAGCATGGCGCGGGAGAATGCGAACGTAGTCAACGTGGTCTTCGTCAACCACTCCTACCGTATCCTGAACATCGAGCTCGCCCGCACCGGCGCGGGCAATCCGGGCCCGACGGCAAAGAGCATGCTCGAGCTCGGACAGCCGGAAATCGACTGGGTCAAACTCGCCGAAGCGCAGGGCGTTTCCGCTCAGGATGCGTGGACCGCGGAAGAATTCGACATGGCCCTCGAACGCGCCTTCGCCGAGGATGGCCCGCAACTGATCGCAGCCCACGTTCCGGCGCGCTGAGGCTTACTTCTTTCCGCGCGCGAGGTCTTCCTCGATCCGGATTTCAACCGGCGTGCCCGCAAGGCGCGACCGGTATACTTGCGTCGCTTCAACGATGCGCTGCACATAATTGCGCGTCTCGCTGAACGGGATGAACTCCACCCAGTCTATTGGGTCCACCTGACCGGTGCGCGGATCGCCATAATCCTGGATCCACTTTTTCGGACGCGTCGGCCCGGCATTGTAAGCAGCTGCCGTCATGATGTAGCTGCCATTGAAGCTGCTCAGCAGCGTGTCGAGGTGCTGGCCGCCAAGGGTAAGGTTGTAGCCGGGGTCATCCGTCAGCCACGATGTGCGATAGGGCAGGCCACTCATCCGCGCTTCAGCAGATGCCGTTGCCGGCATGAACTGCATCAGGCCGCGCGCGCCCGCATGGCTGATCGCGCCGGGGTTCATTTCGCTTTCCTGCCGCGACAGGGCGAGCATCAGAGAGCGCTCGACCCGTGGCTCCCGCATCAGCGGATAGGTCAGCACCGGATAGGCCGCGTCTGGTGCCACGATGCCCTTGGCGAGCCCGGCCTTCGCGCCCCGCACGCCGATGTCCGGCATGTGGTATTCCGCCGCCAGCCGGGAGAGGAGAACATAATCCGCCTCGGTCTCCAGCAGGTCATCGAGATGGTAGGAGAATTCGCGGAAGAGATAGGTCTCGCCCGATTCCCCAAGCAGCCGCAGCGCCTTCACCATCGGGCGCGCTTCGAAGGCGGCGGTCTGTGCCTCGGTCGGCATTGGCGTGTCGGGATAATAGATCGCCTTGTCGCCCACGCGCGCGGCGGCCAGCTGGCCATAATAGGTGAATTTGTGGTTCGCCGCCTCGCGATAGGCAGCCAGCGCTTTCTCCTGGTCGCCCAGCACGTCTTCCGAACGGCCCATCCAGTACAGTCCGCGTGCGGAACTGATGGGCATGGAGACGCCGCTTTCCATCGTCTCGAAATGCTGCAGCGCGCGGGCGGCGTCGCCCTTGAGGCGCAACGCGATCCAGCCGGCCAGCCATTCGGCCTCCGCGAAGTCCGTACCGGAGTCCATGCCATGCGGCGCCGTCAGCTGGTAGGCGCGCGTCCAGTTGCCGTCCTTGAGGTCGGTCCGCACGGCCACAGAGCGTTCGTTCCACAGCTTGGAGCGCCCGGCTTCCGGAATGTCCTTGCCGTCGAACCCAACCAGCAACGGCGTTGCGCCTTCCTGGTTGCCGCGTGTCCGGCGCCAGCGGGCGCGATCATACAGCAGGCCCGGATTGTCCTGCAGCTCCGCCGGAACAGCCTGGATCAGCCCGTCGACATTGCGCGACCGGCTGGCGAGCGCGACGCGGGCATCCACCAGTTTCCGCCAGTCGGGCGTCAGCAGCGGCTTCAGAGCCGTTGCGGCTGAACGCTGGTTGGTCCACAGCAGGAACTCGACGCGGGCGCGGTGGTCTTCCTGGGTCAGCTTGCCGCCAAAGCGTGCCTGCACCTGCCGCTCGACATCGCGGTCCAGCGAATTGTTGTGCCACGCGTCGCGCACCACTTCGAGCGCCCGGTCGGCCTGGCCCTGCGAGTACAGCGCATTCGCCAGCGCCACCTTGCCGGCGCCGGTGCGCGGGCCGGCCTTCGTCAGCCATTCGATCCGTTGCTGGGCGGTCAGCGAGGACAGTTCTATGATCTCCTCGGCCCGCTTCTGCATGTTGTAGGTCTTCGGCCAGTCGCTGAGCCGTTCCAGCGCGCCGGAGACTTCATCGAAGCCCATGCCGGGCACGCCCTCGCTCGCCCGCTTCCACAGGATGAGGTCGCGCACCGCCGGGTCCGTCGCCTGGCCCTGCAGGCGGGCGACCTCGCCCCAGTCATAATTCTCGGCCGCCGCGAGCGCCCTGTGCAGGATTTCCGCATTCTTCGGGTCGGTCGCCTGGGAGGCAAACGACCGGGCGGGTTTCAGGCTGGGAGTCTCGGGCAGGCTGGCGGCCGCTGCGCCGTTCATGGCGAGGACAGCAATCACGGAAAGCACGAGGGGTCGCATCATATGCACGGTCACCGGGTGTTTATTTCTTTGTCAAAGCGTGGGAAGGCTCTGGCGATTCATATATGAATCTTCACCAACAACACCTGAATCGCGGCAAGAATACGATGTTTCACGGCTCAATCCCAGCTCTGGTCACTCCATTCAGGAACGGGGCCGTGGACAGGAAATCCTTTGCCGAGCTGGTCGAGCGCCAGATTGCGGGCGGTTCCGCGGCCCTGGTGCCGGTCGGAACCACCGGGGAGACCTCCACCCTTTCGACCGAGGAACACAAGGACGTCGTCTCCCTGTGTGTCGAGGTTGCAGCAGGCCGCGTGCCGGTGATCGCGGGCGCCGGATCCAACGCGACCGACGAGGCGATCGACCTTGTGGAACACGCGAAAACGGTCGGCGCAGACGCGGCGCTGGTCGTCTGCCCCTACTACAACAGGCCGAATCAGGAGGGCCTCTACGCCCATTTCAAGGCGATCAACGATGCCGTCGCCCTGCCGGTATTCCTCTACAATGTGCCGGGCCGGACGGTGGTCGACCTGATGCCGGACACCGTCGCGCGACTTGCGCGCCTGCCCAACGTCATCGGCATCAAGGATGCCTCCGGCGATCTCGGCCGCGTGTCGCTGCATGCCGCGCTGATCGGGGAGGGCGAACAGTTCGTCCAGCTCTGCGGCGACGACCCGATTGCGCTCGGCCACTTGGCCATGGGCGGCAAGGGTTGCATCTCTGTCACCGCCAATGTCATGCCGGAGGCCTGCGCCCAGATGCACAAGGCCTTCGACGCCGGCGACCTCGAAACCGCCCAGGCCATCGAGCGCCGCCTTATCGCGTTGCACAAGGCCCTGTTCTGTTCGCCCTCGCCGGGGCCTGCGAAATATGTCCTTCACCGCCTGGGCCTCTGCGAAGCCGATGTACGCCTGCCGATCACCCCGCCGGATGCCCCTGCGCGCGAACAGATCGACGCCGCCATGGCACTTGCCGGGCTTCATGCCTAAATAGGGCGCATGTCTAAGAATACCCAAACCAAGGGCCGCTCGGATGGGCTGGTCGCGGAAAACCGCCGCTCCCGCCGCGACTACGAGGTGGAGGACACGCTCGAGGCCGGCATCATGCTCGTCGGCTCCGAGGTGAAATCCCTGCGAGAGGGCAAGGCCAACATCGCCGAAGCCTATGTCAGCCCCGAGAATGGCGAGCTGTGGCTGATCAATTGCGACATCCCCACCTATGCCGGGGCCAACCGCTTCAACCATGAACCGCGCCGCAAGCGCAAACTCCTCGTCTCCCGCCGTGAGCTTGCGAAACTTTCCCAGGAAGTCGAACGCGCCGGGCGCACCATCGTGCCGCTGAAGTTCTATTTCAACGAACGCGGCCGCGCGAAACTCCTCATCGGCACCGCGACCGGCCGCAAGAATTACGACAAGCGCGCCAACGAAGCCAAACGCGACTGGAACCGTCAGAAAGCCCGCATCCTGAAGGAGGGGTGAGGGCTCAGCCGATCGCCTCACGCGCCATTGCGAACACGTCTTCGAACATCTCGGACGTGAGGCGCCCGGTGTTCGTATTGTAGCGGGAGCAATGATAGCTCGACAGCAGGGTAGCGCTCCGCCCGCCTGCGTTCACATCATACTTTGTTCCGTGCCCGAACGGATGCGCCGCCAGCTTCAGGCCGAGCGCGCGCACGGTGGAGTCATGCGAAATCTTGCCGAGGCAGAGCATGACTTTCAGGTTCGGCAGGGCGGCAATGCGTGAGGCCAGGAACGGCCGGCAGGCATTGATCTCGGCGCCGACGGGCTTGTTCTCCGGCGGCACGCAGCGCACCGCATTGGTGATCATCGCGCCGGTGAGCGCGAGGCCGTCGCCCGGATCGGCCGCATACGTCCCTTCCGAAAAGCCGAACTTGTCGAGCGTCGCATAGAGCAGGTCGCCGGCCCAGTCGCCGGTGAAGGGCCGCCCCGTCCGGTTCGCCCCGGTGACGCCCGGCGCAAGGCCGATGATCAACAGCTGTGCGCGCGCGTCGCCAAAGCTCGGCACCGCGCCGTTGAACCATGTCGGCTCCTTCGCGGCGACGGCATGACGATAGTCCACAAGGCGCGGGCAGAGCGCGCAATCCTTCGGCGCTTCAGGGGGATGGGAACCTGTCTTCATCGGGCCCTATGTGCCGCGATTCGCGTCCTCGTCCCGCGCCTGTGTCTGGTTTGCCCGTCTCCGGGAGCTCCATTCCAAGGCCATGCGAGCAATCATCCGAATTGATGCTGCCAGGAATAGAAGGACCGCCGCCCCAAATGCGAAAGCGCTGAAGATGGCCAACGTCATCAGGAGCCGGTCGACCGTTTGATTAGGGCCGTAGGACGCCATCTGCGCTGCGACAAATATGATCGGAACGATCAGCAAAGCCATCAGTGCGGCTACGACGCCGAAGATCCATTCCATCGTGGACCGATCCCCGCTCGGCGTGAAATTCACCTGACCGTACTCAGCCCAGCTGTAGACTTTCTCCCCCGAATTGGCGCCGGTCTTGTGCCGCCGCCCGCGCCGTCGCAGCAGCCGTTTCAGGGCTTCCGATCTTGAATGACTCTGCGGCTCATTTGCCATCTGAATGGTCCTCCAAGATTGACATGGAGAGCCGCCATCAACCTGCAAGAGCAAATCGGATTCCGCTTGGCGAGTTCCCGCGGGCGGCGCTAGATCGCATCATGACAGACACTCCCGGCTTCGAAGGCGAGATCGTGCTGGGCGTGCCAGCCAGCCCCGGCGCGCCTGCAAGCACGGGCACCCTCAAAGCGAGCTTCGTGCGCTATCCGGGCTGCCAGCAACTCAACCTCTGGCTGCCCGCCGACGGTCCGCACAACTATACGCGCCTCGCCATTCACGGCCCCGGCGGCACGGTCGAGGACGGCCCCATCAGCGACCGCCTCAATGGCCGCATCCAGATCCTGACCGATACGCTTCCCTGGCCGCCCGGCCGCTACACGGTCGCGATCACCCATCGTGACGGATGGCACCACACACTCACCCTCGAAAAGCTGGAAGAGGGCGTCGCCCCACCCGCGCCGGAACCGCCACCGCTCCCGCCGTCTTCGGACCAGCCCATTATCTACCGCGACGGTTTCGGCCGCGAGCTGCCCAATGAAGACCTGGAGATGCGCGCCAAAGCCTTCGACAAGCTGATGTCGGACTTCCGCCGCCACCTCGAATTCGAGGGCAATTTCCGCGCCGGCACGATCATCTATGTCGACGGCGCCATCCGCATTCCATTCTCCCACGAGATGTGCGGCGGCGGCGTCCATTTCAGCATCGATGTTCCGCCGCCCGCCCGCTGGGAAGCCGTCACCGGCCGCCCGCTTGCCGACCGCGACGGCATCATCGACTTCCTCGCCGCCGAAACGCAGCGCCGCCAGTGCCCCAGCTGGCGCTATAAGATCCACGACGACCGGATCGATTACATGGATTGAGGCGTCACCCGACGCGGTTCCACTTCAGGATACGCGTCACCGGCGTACCGTCCGGCAGGGTCGTGCCCAGCGTCACGGTGAGGACATCGCCGTCCAAGGACAGGTCGCGCGTCACCACCTGTCCGACATTCTCCCGCGACAGGGCCGCCACAAGTGTCTGGGTCACCGTGCCGGCGGCGTCGTCTACCGTGTAGGTGCCGAAATAGGCGTCATAGCCGTCGGTCGGCATCGTGTTGTTGGCGCCGGACACTTTCTGAACGGGCGCGGCGGGCGGCGGTCCGGACCGGTCCCGCCGCATGAACTGCGCCGCGAAGTTGCCGCCCCGGTCATAGATCAGCAGGCCCAGCGGATCGGCCCCCAAGGCGGACTCCTTGATGACCCGGCCATCGGCGGTGTGGTCTTCGCGGATGAACAGCTGCCAGCTGCCGATCATGGCGGCGCTGAGCGGCGGCTTCGGAGCGGTCATGGCGGTCCTCCTCGAATTTGCGCCCATTGAGACACAGCTCCGGCCCGGCGGGAAGAGGCCTCGCACCCCGCCCCTTGCCCCGACTCGCGACGCCCGCCACAACTCCCGCATGCCTCCCACGCCCACCCTCGACGACGCCCGCGCGCTGCTGAAGCGCGTCTATGGCTATGAGGCGTTCCGGGGCCTGCAGGAAGATGTGATCGCCGATGCGCTGGCGGGCCGCGACGCGCTCGCTGTGTTGCCGACCGGCGGCGGCAAATCGCTCTGCTACCAGATCCCGGCGCTGCTGCGCCCCGGCGTCGGTCTCGTCGTCTCGCCGCTGATCGCCCTGATGGCGGATCAGGTGGACGCGCTGAAGCTCGCCGGTGTGCGGGCCGAGCGGCTCGACAGTTCGATGGATTTCACCGCCCGTGCCGATGCCCTCGACGCCGCCGCGCGCGGGGAGATGGACCTGCTCTATGTCTCGCCCGAAGCGCTCGGCACCGGCCTTGCCGACCGGCTGGCGAAGATGCGCATCTCCCTCATCGCGGTGGACGAGGCGCACTGCGTCAGCCAGTGGGGCCATGACTTCCGCCCGGATTACCGCGCCCTCGGCCGCCTGAAGGATCTCTTCCCGGGCGTGCCGCGCCTTGCCGTTACGGCGACGGCCGACGCAAAGACGCGCGAAGACATCCTCGCTCAACTGAACCTGACGAAGCCCTCCGTACACGTTGCAAGCTTCGACCGGCCGAACCTTGCGCTCGCCGCGGAGCCAAAAGAGGGCAACCGCACACAGCGCGTTGTCTCGCTCGTCAAGGCGCGCCCCGGCCTTTCCGGCATCGTCTACTGCGCGACCCGCAACGCCACCGAAGACCTTGCTGAAGCCCTGGAAAAAGCCGGCGTGCCTGCGCTTGCCTACCATGCCGGCCTCGAAGCGAACACGCGTGCCGAACGCCAGCGCCGCTTCCTGCTCGAAGACGGTCTCACCATGTGCGCCACCGTTGCTTTCGGCATGGGCGTCGACAAACCGGATGTGCGCTTTGTCATTCACGCCGACCCGCCCAAGACGATCGAGGCTTACTGGCAGGAAGTCGGCCGCGCGGGCAGGGATGGCGAGCCCGCCGAGGGTATCGCCCTCTATGGCCCGGCCGACATGCGCCGTTCCCTCTCATGGACCTATGAGGGCGACGCGCCGGACGAAGTGAAACGCGTCCAGATCAACAAGACCCGTCAGCTCTTTGCCTTCTTTGATGGCGACGATTGCCGCCGCCGCGCCGTGCGGCGGTATTTCGGGGAAGAAACCGCTGAAACCTGTGGAACCTGCGACATATGTCGGGGCGAAGGCGGCGAGACCCACGACGCCACCCGTTGGGCGCAGATGGCCGTGTCCGCCGTGCTCCGATGCGGCCAGCGCGTCGGGCGCGGGCGTATTGTGCAGCACCTGCTCGGACAGGCAAAAGACGGGCTCGACGAGGAGCTCTCCACCCAGTCCACCTTCGGCGTCGGCGCGGACCTTCCCAAACAGGGCTGGAACCGGATTTTCGATGCGCTGCTTTATGATGGCCTGCTGGCCGAAGCAGGCGATGCCATGCGGCCGATCGTTGTCGTGCCTGACGCAGATGGCGCCCGCGCGCTGTTCAAGGGTGACCGCACGCTGTTCCTGCGGGCCGACCCGTCAGCCGCGCGCAAACGCAGGGCTTCGCGCGGGGCAGTTGCGGCGGGTCATAGCGACCTGTCAGCGCGCGACCTTGCCCTGTTCGAGGCACTCCGCCTCTGGCGTACCGAGACAGCCAAAGCGCGCGGCGTGCCGCCTTATGTCATCTTCCACGACCGCACCCTCGCCGAAATCGCCCGTGAGCGTCCCGATAGCGCCGAAGCGCTCCGTGAGATCAGTGGCGTCGGTGAAAAGAAGGCCCAGCGCTATGCCGCAGACGTCGCGCGGATCGTTCAGGAAGCCGCTTGAGGCAGTAAGCCAGGCCCCGGAACCAGCCGCAGCCCCCCGACGCGCTTCACGAGCAAGTACAGGAAGAAGGCCGAGCCGATATATTCCATGCATTCCTGCGTCGTGGTCAGCAGTTCGTGCGGCAGGGAGTGGTTAGCGGCCCTCAGGCCTTCAACAGAAAGGCTTTGATCGATGCTGCTGAAGCTCATGCCCTCAAGCAGTTCGATGCCCAGCGCGCCGCCGACATATATCACGCCGGCAAGGAAGAAACTGATCTGGCTTGCGCGGTCCAGCGCCAGGAACCATGGCAGCAGCACCACCGCCAGAACGATGATCGCAGCACCATAGGGCAGCACCCAGGCAAACGCAGGCACCCAGTCCGCCTGGAAGGTCCGATGGACAGATCCCGACAGCATCTCGTGAATCTGCATGCTTTCGTCATAGCCGAGGAACAGGAACACGGCAGCCAGCAGCCACCAGGCGGCCCGTCTTCCCTTGGGGCTCAACAGGGCATTCACCGACAGCATCGCCGCGCACCCGACCAGAATCAGGGTCGAAGTGACCGTTGGAACGTTCATTTCCTTGTTCAGGTGGAACTTTGCGGCCAGGCCGAACAGGTATTCACGGTCAAACCCGTACTTCATCACCAGGACAAAGGCCTGCGCCGTAAACAGGAAGGCACCGATGAGGATCAGGCCAATGGCGACCCGTTTCGGGGAAAGTCCTATTTCGGACGGGCGATCCAGTGCCGGTTTGGGCGGAACAGCATCCATGGGGCCGGCAAACTGAACCATTCAGGCACATCCTCCTCTGTTGCTCCGGCTCGGTGAAGGAGGGCCGGATACTTTGTTTCGCTTTCGTGACAAAAATCGGGCCACGCCAGCGAGGCGGATTGCCCACACGAAGCGCACACCTGCAGCCTTGACCCGCGCCCCGGGGCACCGCACCTATAGGCCTGACAGATTCCCGCGAACCGGAGCCATCATGACCTTTACTGCCCGCGAAGCTCGCCTCGACGACGAGAACGAAGAGAAGAAAGGCAGCGAGCCAAATGCCTTCCTCGAGGAAGCGCTGTTCAAGGCCCGCACCATCCTGCTGACCGGCGGGATCGACTTCATGCAGGCCCGCCGCGTCTGCGAGCGCCTGCTGGCCCTGTCGTCCGAAAACGACAAGCCGATCCTGCTTGTCCTCTCGTCGCCGGGCGGCCATGTCGAATCCGGTGACATGATCCATGACATGATCAAATTCGTGCCGGCTCCAGTGAAAATCCTCGGTACGGGCTGGTGCGCCTCGGCTGGCGCGCTGATCTATTCGGCGGCCCAGAAGGAAAATCGCTACGCCCTGCCGAACACCCGCTTCCTGCTGCACGAACCGCGCGGCGGCGTCGGCGGCCAGGCAACGGACGTCGAGATCCAGGCCCGCGAGATCATCAAGATGCGCGAGCGCCTGAACCGCATCTTTGCGGAAGCGACCGGTCAGACCTATGAGAAGATCAAGGAAGACACCAACCGCGACTTCTGGATGAGCGCGAAGGAAGCGCTCGACTACGGCCTCGTCGGCAAGATTGTGAAGCATCACAAGGAAGTCGTCTGACCGTCAGCGTTAACGGGGCGTTTACGGCCCGTTAGCGGCGTCTAAATCATTCCCGGCGATCTTTCTCTTCCGTTTAAGGTAGGGATAATACGCCCGTGACGCTGGTCCGCATTGAGGAAATCAGCCAGGCTATCGAGCCTGTATCGCCTGAAATGACCTGCGCTGCAGCGCTGGGCAGGTTCCAGGCAGAAGCAGACCTGTTTGCCCTGCCTGTCCATGCGAAAGGCGCCATCGGCCTCCTGACCCGGGCCGCCATCATGGAGGCGCTGGCCGCTCCGGAAGGGCGCTTCCTGCACGCCACGCGGCCCATCAAGAGCCTTCTGGTCAAATCCCCCATGGTGGCCGCCGCTGGCACCACGGCGGGCGTTGTTGCCCGCACGGCCGCCTATTCCTTTCCCATGGCGCTGTCCGAAGGCCTGATCGTGACGGAGCAGGAGGCCTATATCGGCCTTGTCAGCCCGCAGGCCCTCCTGCGTGCGGTCGCCGACGAAAATGCCGGCCGGGCAAAGACCCTCGCCACGGCGGCCCGTCGCCTGGAAAAGGCGAAGGCCGACATGGCGGCAACCGCCAGGGACAAGGCAGACTTCCTCGCCTTTGTCGGCCACGAAATCCGCACCCCGCTGACCGGTATTCTCGGCGTTGCCGACCTGTTGCGCGAGAAAA
Organism: Hyphomonas sp.; assembly: GCF_041398385.1. Classification (GTDB taxonomy): domain Bacteria; phylum Pseudomonadota; class Alphaproteobacteria; order Caulobacterales; family Hyphomonadaceae; genus Hyphomonas. The sequence continues at coordinate 317,578 of NZ_JAWKUW010000003.1, read as the reverse complement.
TCTCCGGTCACGAGCCGAAGCGGCTCGCCCGCACCATTTCCGAAAGCGGCCACCAGCTCGAACGCCTGCTGACAGACCTGCTGGACCTCTCCCGCCTCGAAGCGGGCCGCATGCCCGTCAACCCGGTCCCGTTCGACCTCAATGATTTTGCGAAACAGACCAGGGAAACCTGGCAACCGCGCAGCGATGGCAAGCGGCTGGACCTGCGCCTGAAAGTCTCCGGCGAAACGCCGCGTATTGAGGGCGACGCTCTCCGGCTCCGCCAGGTCTTGTTCAACCTCATCAGCAATGCCCTGAAGTTCACGGAAAGCGGCCATGTCGATGTGGACCTGTCCACGTTCGAGCACGGCGATGCGCTCCGGCTGCGCATGCGCGTCGCCGATACCGGCACCGGCATTTCCGACGCGGACAAGGCGCGCCTGTTCGAGGCTTTCGAGCAGGCGAGCGCGGAAACGGTGCACCGTCATGGCGGCACGGGCCTTGGCCTTGCCATTGCGCGCTCGCTGACCGCCGCCATGAAAGGCACGATCGCGCTTGCGGACAATCCCGGCGGCGGATGCATCTTCACGGTCGAGATCCCGGTCGAGAAGGCCGGGCCGCGCCTCGTATCTACCGCGCCGCCCGTCCGGACCGAGCGCCCGACCTCCGGCAAGTTCGAACTGGGACGCCTGCTTGTTGTGGAAGACCATTCGGCCACCGCCCTGGTGATCACCGAGGCCCTGCGCGGGGCCGGCTGGAAAGTCGACCATGCCGAGTCCGCCGAAGACGGTCTCGCCCGCGCAGTCATGAACCGCTACCAGCTGATCCTGACCGATTTCCACCTGCCGGGCGCAAATGGCGACTACATCGTCCGTAGCCTGAGGGGAGGGAACGGCCTCAATGTCGCGACGCCGGTGGTGGCCGTCACGGCGGATCTCACTGACGAACGCCGCGCGCTGTGCCGGTCTGCAGGCTTTGCCGCGCTGATCGCAAAACCGATTCGCCCCCGCGACCTCATCGCCACCTTGGCCGACATTCTCATGGCTCTCCCGTCCGGCCAGACCTGGGCACAGGTCGGATAGGGCGTCCGGTCAGTCCGTCGCCTGACGGTTCCCGCCGGCCACCCACAGCGCTGCAATGAAGGCAGACTTCACAAGCGGGAGCATGGCGAGCACGCCTGCTGTCACTGCGATGGCCGCAGTAGGCAGCGTGGCCCACAAAGGCAGGCCGCTCATCGACACACCAAACGTCACGGCGACGAGGAACGGACCCAGCATCAGGACGGTCAGCCAGGCCGGCCCGTCATCCGCCCGGATCTCGCCGATCGGCGCACCGCAGGCCGAGCAGGTTTCCACAGGCTTCAGATAGGCACGGTAGATTGCCCCCCGGCCGCATTGCGGGCATTTCATTCGCACCGCTCGCCAGAGTGCAGTTTTGAGGTCCGGCTTCGCCAGACCGCCTGATTTCTCCGGCATCACATGCGTCCTGTCTGATTGAGGCGGCCAGTGTCGCTTCTGGTTCCCGGTTCCGTCAAACCTTAACGCCATGGAGCCGGTTTGGCTGATCTCGCAGGAAAGTGGTGGTTCGGGGGAGACTTGAACTCCCGACCTCGCGATTATGAGTCGCGCGCTCTAACCAGCTGAGCTACCGAACCATTGGGGCGTTTTCGCCGCCGGAAGGGCGCCTCATACACGGGGCAGGCCCGCCCTGCAAGCAGGCCATGTGCAGCTGGTCAGAATGTCGTCCGCTCGCGGGGATTTCACTTGGCAGCGACCGGGGCGCCGCTCTAGATTCGCCCCTGTGAGATATGTGCCTGTCATTATCGTTGTCCTGGCCGCACTGGCCCTGCCGCGGCCGGCCCTGGCTCAGGGGCAGGAAGCCCTGCAGGCCTTTGCCGCCGGCGACTATGACGCGGCGCTGGCCTCTCTGGCCGGGCAGGAAAATGCCGATTCCGAGGCCTTTGCGGCCCGCGTCCTGCTGGCCGAGGCGCTGAGTTGCGAAGCCGATCCGCCGCAAGACCTGCTTCAGGCCGCTCTCCGCGAGGCAAATGCCGCCCTGGCGCTCGATCCAGCCCATGTCGAGGGCCGCATCCAGAAGGCGATTGCCCTCTCCATGATCATCCGGCCGATGAGCGCCATGGAGGCCAACAAGACCGGGCTGGGAGAAGAGGCGCGCAATCTGGCGAAAAGCGCGCTGGAATCCGACCCGGACAACCCCTACGCCCATGGTTTCCTGGCCGTCTGGAACATCGAAGTCGTGCGCCGCGGCGGCTCGCTCGGGGCCATGGTCATGGGCGCCAGCGTGCGGGAGGCCCGCAAGCATTATGAGGCCGCTGCGGCCGCCAGCCCCGGCGATGCTTCCGTCCATTGGCAATGGGCCCGTGCGCTGGCCGCCCTCGACGCGAAGAAATACCGCAAGGAAATCGAGGCGGCCCTGGCGACGGCCGAGGCCGCAAGCCCGGACAGCGATCTTGAAGGCGTGATGCAGCGCCGCGCGAGCGAACTCCACGCCATCCTCAGCTCCGCCGGCCCGAAGGCCGCAGAAGCGCGCGCACTCGAAATGCTTTGAGCGGCGACTACTCCGCCGCGACGCTGTCCGCTTCTGACTTGGTCGCTTCCAGATACCGTTCCGCTTCCAGCGCGGCCATGCAGCCCATGCCGGCGGCCGTGACGGCCTGGCGATAGGTTTCGTCTGTCACGTCGCCGGCGGCGAAGACGCCCGGAATATTGGTTGCCGTCGAGTCCGGCGCGGTGATCAGGTAGCCGTTCGGCTTCATGTCCAGCTTGCCCACGAAGAGTTCCGTCGACGGTGCGTGGCCGATGGCGATGAACACGCCGTGCACCGGCACCAGCTTGACCTCGCCCGTCGCCACATCGCGGATTTTCGCGCCGGTCACGCCCAGCGGGTTCTCGTCGCCCACCACCTCATCGAGGGTGTGGTTCCAGATCACTTCCACTTTCGGATTCTTGAACAGGCGGTCCTGCAGGATCTTCTCGGCACGGAAGCCGTCGCGGCGGTGCACCACGGTCACTTTCGAGGCGAAGTTCGTCAGGAACAGCGCCTCTTCCACGGCCGAGTTGCCGCCGCCCACCACCATCACCTCGCGGCCGCGATAGAAGAAGCCGTCGCAGGTGGCACAGGCCGAGACGCCGAAGCCCTTGAATTTCTCTTCCGTCGGCAGGCCCAGCCATTTCGCCTGCGCGCCCGTACACACGATCACCGCGTCGGCGGTGTAGGTGGTGCCGCTCTCACCGAGGGCCTTGAACGGGCGGCCGCCGAAATCGACGCTGGCGATGTGATCGTCCGCTACTTTGGCGCCCATCTTTTCGGCGTGTTCCTGCATCTTCACCATCAGTTCCGGGCCCTGGATCTCGGCAAAGCCCGGATAGTTCTCGACTTCCGTCGTGATGGTCAGCTGGCCGCCCGGCTGGATGCCGGTGACAACCAGTACGTCGCGCAGCGCGCGGGCGGCATAGACGGCGGCCGTCCAGCCGGCCGGGCCGGAGCCGATGATGAGGATCTCTACATGCTTGGTGTCGGCCATGTCGGGTCTCCGGATGCGCCAGATCAGAATCGGTCCCCGCAGATAGGGCGGGACCGGGCAGCCTTAAAGGCCCCGGCCGATCATATCAATGTGACGTGTGCGCGAAAGCTCAACAGGGCTCGGAGACGACTTCCACGGTCGCGTGGCCAATGTCGAAAGCGTCGGCGAGCCGCGCTTTCACCGCCCGCCGCAATGTCTCGGTGCAGGCCCCGTTACAGGCCGTCACTTCCAGCGTGATCAGCGGCTTCGATTCGGTCAGCGCCCAGGCGTGGACATGGCTGACCTGTTCCACGCCCGGCACATGCGCCACCAGGTCTTCCCGGATCGTGTCGATCGACAGGCCCTCGGGCGTCCCTTCCAGCAGGATATGGCCCGACCGGCGCGCAATGCGGATGCCCGCGATCAGGACGAGAATCGCCACCAGAACCGACAGGATCGGGTCGGCAGGTGTCCAGTTGGTGGCCAGGATGATCGCGCCCGCCGCGATCGCCGCCACAGAGCCGAGCAGGTCGCCCAGCACATGCCACAGCGCCCCTTGCAGGTTCAGGTCATGCTTGTCGCCGCCATGCAGGATCCAGGCGGCGGCGATGTTGACCACAAGACCACCCGCCGCCACCGCCATCAGCACCCCGCCCAGCACGGGCGCCGGGTCCAGCAGGCGATGGATCGCTTCCCAGACGATCCAGCAGGCCAGCGCGATCAGCAGGATGCCATTGGTGAACGCCGCCAGCACCTTCATCCGGCCGAACCCGTAAGAGCGCGACGGGTCCGCGGGCCGCTCGCCCAGCTTGTAGCCGAGCCATGCCAGCGCCAATGATCCGGCGTCGGTCAGCATATGCGCGGCATCCGCCATCAGGGCGAGGGAGCCGGAAATCAACCCGCCCGCGACTTCCGCCAGCATGAAAGCCGCCGTCAGCAGTCCGGCAATCGCCACCCGGCGCCGGGCATCGGCGGTGCGCATGTCTGCATGATCGTGCGAATGGCCATGCGCATGGTCGTGCCCATGTTCATGTGCGTGATCATGCCCATGGGAATGCCCGTGCGCGTGGTCATGATCGTGGTCGTCGAGGCAGTGCGTGTGATCGCTCATGGGGCCGGGGTGGCATCGGGACCGGGAAAGGTCAATTCGTCTGTAATACCGTATCGCAGTTGCCAGATTGCAAGGGCAAGGCCAGATTCCGGCCTTGCTTTGGCGGTGCGTGTGCTAGGCTGCAAGGAAAACCGGGAGGACACAGCCATGACATCGAACGGGGCGCCGCCGCGCCTGCGCCAGCTGGTGATCGTCGCCCGCAGCCTCGACACCGCAGACCTCCTGAAACAGGTGCTCGGCCTGGGCGAGCCTTATCCCGATCCCGGCGTCGCCGAATTCGGCCTCGTCAATGCCGTCTTTGCCCTGGGTGACCAGTTCCTCGAAGTGATCGTGCCGACCACCGACAAGGCACCCGGCCAGCGCTTCATCGCGCGGAACGGGGAGGGCGGCTATATGGTGATCTTCCAGACGGACGACCTCGCCGCCCTGCGCCAGCGGGTCGACGGCCTAGGCATGCGCCGCGTCTGGAATGTCGACTTCCCGGACATCTCCGCCAGCCACATCCATCCTGCCGACATCGGCGGCGCCATCGTCTCCGTCGATGAGCCGCGCCCGGCCGGCAGCTGGCGCTGGGGCGGGCCGGACTGGCGCGACAATGCCGCCCCCGGAAACTTCACGGGCGCCGTTCTGGAAAGCCCGGACCCCGACGCCCTCGCGCAAAAATGGGGCCTCGCTCTCGGCCTCACGCCGGACCGGCGCCGCCTGTTCCTCGCCGACGCCCTCATCGAATTCCGCGAAGGCCCCGCCGACAAGCTGGCGGAATTCGGCATCCATGTTTCGGATACGGATAAAGTGCTCGCCCGTGCAGAAGACGCCGGCCTCCGCGTGGAAGGCAAGGCCATCGACCTTGCGGGCGTGCGGTTGGTGCTGGGATAGCCACTTAACCCCTCTCCCTCTGGGAGGTGAGGGCCTAGTACCCGTTCGCCATCCCGTCCTTGCGCATTTCCGTCGCGGCGATGTAAGCGCCTGAGTCAAAGTCGCGCATGATGGCCTGGTATCCGCCGGCATTCGCCTGGATGTATTTCACCGTATAGCCGCGCCGTTCCAGTTCGGCCTTGGTCGCTTCCGGAATGCCGCCCTCGATCTCGATCACACCAAGATCCGCGTCGCAAGCTGGGTCGTCCAGGTTGTCCGTAGGCTCACAACCGCCGAGATGTTCCCAGCGCGCGGCATCGCCCGCCTCCTGCAGCCCCATGTCATAGTCGACAAGGTTCAGGATCACCTGCACATGGCCTTGCGGCTGCATCGCGCCGCCCATCAGGCCGAAACTCATCCACGGTTCGAACGGGCAGGCCATCTCGATCGGCACCGCGCGCACCTGGCAACCGGGCATGTCCTTCTTGAAGGCAAAGGCCGGGATGATCGTGTGGAACGGCCGCTTGCCGGGCTCCCACACATTCGGATGGGCCGGATCGAGGCTGAACAGTTGGCCCCGGTCCTGGAACATGAAGCCGAGGCCATCGGCGACGAGGCCCGAGCCCATGCCGCGATAGTTCGATTGGATCAGCGAGACCATCATGCCGTCCTTGTCGGCGACGGTGAGGTAGGTGGTGTCGCCGTCTTCCAGCTTGGCGTCAGCATCCTGCGCAGATTGTAGCTTGTCAGCGCATTCCGCCGACAAGGGGGGATAAAGCACCCATCCGCCGCTAAGGTTAGCTGCATTAGGCACCTCGCACGGTGGAGTGCCTGACAAAATCAGCTCCATTTCAACATCGCCAACCGCTTTTTGGGGGTTCGACAATGGCGACGACAGGCTGATTTCCGAGGCCAGGGCCGCAGAGCGGTCAGGAGCCGTGAACAGATTCGGGTCGATGTTGGCAAAATCGGGGTCAGCATAAGCCATTGCGCGATACGCAAAGGCGAGGCGCTTCGCCTCCACTTGGGCCATGATCGAGTCGGCCGATCCGTAGCCCATGCCGCGCAAGTCGAACCGTTCCAGCATCTGCAGCATCTGGAGCGCGGCAATGCCCTGCGTGTTCGGCGGCAGCTCGCAAACCTTGTAATCGCCGCGATACTCCGTACACATCGGCTCGACCCATTCGCCCTTATGCGTGGCGAAATCCTCATAGCGCAGGAACCCGCCGATGCGCTCGAAATAGTCGCCCATCACATGGGCCGTCTCGCCGGTATAGAATTCGTCCCGGCCTTTGTACGCGATCCGCTCCAGCGTGTCGGCAAGGTCCGGGTTGCGGAAGAGAGAGCCCTCGCGGGGCGGCGGGTCGAAATAGGTCTTCCGTGCATTCTCGAATTCCTCGATCATGCCGCTCTCTGCGCCTTTCGGGAACAGGTCCGCGCTGCGGTTCCAGTAATAGGCGATGACTTCCGGGATCGGCGCGCCATTGCGGGCATACTGGATCGCCGGCTCAAGGTTCGAATTCATCGGCCGCTTGCCGAACCTCGCATGCAGGGCATACCAGGCATCCACCGTGCCGGGCACGGTCACCGGCGCCGCGCCCCAGGGCGGAATTTCCTTTCCATCCATGAACTCGTCGGCCTTGGCCTGCATCTGCTCCAACGTCGCGCCCTTCGCGCTGCGGCCGGAACCGTTATAGCCGTAGAGCGTCTGCGTCTTCGGATCCCAGACGATGGCGAAAAGATCGCCGCCAATGCCGTTGGCAACCGGTTCCACAAGGCCCAGCATCGCGTTGGCGGCAATCGCCGCGTCTACCGCGGACCCGCCCTGCTTCATCACGTCCAGCGCCACCTGCGTCGCCAGCGGATGCGCCGTCGCGGCGGCAGCATGCGGGGCGACCACGGCTGAGCGCACGCCCATGTCCCGTCCGGTCGGCATCCGCCCGCCGGGTCCGGGTTTCGCGTCGGTCGCACGGGTCTCAGTCGGCGCAGGCGCGTCGATGCTCTGGCAGGCGGCGAGTGCCAGAGCACCGGCGGCGACGAGGTGTTTCCACATGGGCAGTCTCCCGGTCAGCTTTGCCGGGAGACTAGAGCGCTCAGGCGTAGCTGACCACCTCCCATTCGATCCCGTCATGGTCGTGGAAATAGAACCGGCTGCCGGGATCGTAGGTCTGGTGGCTATGCGTTTCGTATCCGGCCTTCAGGATGCGCTGCTCGGCCCCGGCAAGGTCATCGACCAGGATGCCGAAATGATTGACCGCGCCGGTGCGGTAATAGCTTTCCTTCTCAAGGCGCTCCTGCTCCGGCAGGGCATAGAGGGCGACATACTCCTCCTCGGTCCCGACATGCACGGTATAGCCAGAGTATTTCGACGGGCCCTCCCAGCGCACATGCCAGCCGAACAGGTCCACCAGCATGGCGGCAGTCTTTTTCGGGTCGGATACGGTCACGTTCACATGTTCGAAAATGGCGGGTTTCATCGGAGGGGTCCTTTCTTTGTGTTGCTCAATCTCCTGATTTGACGGGTGTAATTCCTCAACTTAAGTTGAGGTCAAGCGCAGAGTTGAAGGAAATTATCGCGATGAAACAGGGCCTCACCATTGGCGATGTTGCCCGGCGCACCGGCCTCAGCGTCTCAGCCATCCGGTTTTACGAATCCCGCGGCCTCGTCCGGCCAGACCGGACCACGGGCGGCCAGCGCCAGTTCCAGCGCGCCGACATTCGCCGTCTCTCCTTCATCCTCGTCGCCCAGCAGATGGGCCTCACCATCGAGGAAATCGGCGATGTCCTCTCATCGCTGCCGGAGGGCCGCACGCCCACCAAGGAAGACTGGACGAAGATTTCCCGCCGCTTCCGCAAGCATCTCGATGACCATATCGCCATGGTCGAGCGCCTGCGCGACAAGCTCGACGGCTGCATCGGCTGCGGCTGCCTCAGCATGAAGACCTGCCAGCTCTACAACCCCGACGACTCCGCCCGCCGCAACGGCCCCGGCCCCCGCTTCGTGCTGACCACGGAGCATGTCGGGAAACCGGGGCAATAAAGTCAGTGCCGGCCTGCCAGCCGGTTCCAGCGGCGCCGGCGCCTAATCCGGCCGTTTCGGGAAATAGTGCATGGCCAGGCGCTCGGAGACTTCCTGTCCGTGGCGGGCAAAGCGCGCTTCGGCTTCCACCGCCTGGTTGTCGCACTGAAGATATTGCCTGCTGACCGACTGGTAAGCGGAATTGAAATTCTCGACGAGGGACGAGCGCAGGTTGCCGCGATCCGGCGCCTCATAGCTCAGCATGTCGGCCATGTACTGCCGCCAGTACTGGTCTTCCCGGCCATTGCAGCGCACCCGGATCGCGTGGGCTGAGCCCAGTGTCGTTGCCAGGTCGGCCGCGTCGCGGAAATAATCCGGCCCGCGCAGGGGAATGGACGATTGCGCCGCGCTTGCGCCTGACAGCATCAGGGCGCTAAGCAGGAGAGCATGAAAACGTGTCTGCTTCATGAGAAAACTTTTGCCCGCATTGAGTCGCGGCTCAAGGACATTGAACACAAATTGGACGTCATTGTGATGACCGATGAAGGCCAGTTCTATCACGCTGGCAGCCGCGTCGTCTCCCACGCCCCCAATCCGCACATCGCCTTCGGCAATCCGGACGCCTGGTTCGGCGGTGCGGCGCGGGATTTCATGAAGGCGGTGCTGACGTCCAACCGGCTCGACTGGTTCCAGTCTGCTGCGGCCGGCCTCGACAATGCGGCCCTCATCTCCATCGGCAAGGCGGCGAAACACTACACGACCAATCACACCCAGGCCGAATCCATGGCCGAATGGGCGTTGTGGCAGGCGCTGGATTTCCTGCGCGAGGGCCCCGCCCACCGGGCCCAGCAGGACGCGGCGGAATGGAAGCGCCTGCGCGCCCGCGAAATTGCCGGCAGCCGCTGGCTGATCGTTGGCTATGGCTCGATCGGGCAGGCCGTCGGCACGCGCGTCACCGCGCTCGGCGGTCATGTGACGGGCCTGCGCCGCTCGCCGGGCCCGGCTGAAGGCGCACATGAAATCTACCCCATGGGGCTCGTGCCGGACGAATTGCCGAAGGCGGACATCGTGCTCCTCTGCGTGCCGCACACGCCGGAGACCGAAGGCATCGCCGGGGCGACCTTCTTTTCACGGATGAAGCCGGACGCACTGTTCATGAACCTCGGCCGCGGCGCGCTGGTGGACGAAGAGGCCCTTGTCGCGGCGCTTGATGCAGGCCATCCCGCGGCCGCCGCCCTTGATGTCACCGCAACGGAGCCGCTGCCACCGGAAAGCCCGCTCTGGCACCATCCGAAAATCCGCCTCACGCCGCACGACTCGCCCGAAACCACCGGCACCATCCTGCGCGCGGACGGCACCTTCGTGGAAAACCTCCACCGCTACGTAAAAGGCGAACCCCTGCTGAACCTTGTGGATCCGAGGGTGTTCGAAGACGCTGGCTGAAGCGGTGTCAGATGGAGAAATGCTCGCCCCGTCCGAACAGGCGGAAGGGGGCGACGCTGCGAAAGCCCAGCTTTTTGTACAGGTCGACAGCCATGGGTGTTGAATGCAGGACCAGTAGCTCAATGCCGTCCGTCGCTGTTTCCCTCAACGCCCGGGCGCAGATGGCGAGGCCGACGCCGTGCCCCCGGGCCTCCGGGCTGATCGCCACGCCGTAAAGGCCAGCAATGTTGCCGGACCGGTGCGTGAAAGCCTTGCCGACAGGCCGGCCATTCAGGGTGGCGAGCCAGGCGCGCGTGGTCCCGTCCGGCTGGCCGACATGGTTCTCCCGGAAGAAGGACTGCAGGTAGCCCAGCGCATCCGTTGGCACGGACCACCGGTTGGCCACCAGTTCAAGGATGGGTGTTTCGTCGGTCGCCGAAATCTCCCTGATTTCCACACCATCCGAAGACGGAATATCGGCCTTCAGATCTTTCGGCTTGACGACCATGCCCGGGCAAACCTCAAATTCCATGAAGCCGCGTGCTATAAGGCGCTTGTCGAGGTCGGCAGGGCGGGAGGACGGGTGCACGACCCAGAAATGCTCCACATTCCGCGCGTCATAATCTGCGATTATCCGGTCAATGCGCGCATCTGCTTCGCGGTCATCGACGTCGAACCGGAAGACGCCATTGTAGGGAAGGGAGGCGATCGGTGTCACCAGCCGCCACACGCCGTCCTCCCGGTGGAAGGCGCAATTGTCCGGTACACCGAATTGCGCCCATTGCGACCAGAGATTCTGCTCCAGGGCTTGTGTTTCATGTCGGGCGGAATTCATCTCAGACAGCCAGTCCCTCGGCTTTCCGCAAGCGGAGAAAATGTTCCTTGCCGTTCTCAATCTTTTTCCAGATCGGAGCGCCGGGCGGCATGGCACGCCAGACCGGCGGCACGTTCTTCGCCGGCAGGCCTGCCTCCAGCTTCTCGCCGGCATATTCCGCCGCAATGCGCAGGCAGATGCCGGTAACGACCGGGCAGGCGATCTGGGCGCCCGCTTCCTTCGCGAGGCCCGCGCGCAGGGCTCTGATATCGACTTCCTTGCCCTTGGGCACATGGGAGACGAAATCGGCGACGTCCCGCGCGGTCGTGATCAGCATCATCTGTCCGGCCTGGATGTCCGCGAAATCCTTCGGCGCCCGCTTCACTTCACGCACGGCGCCGCTGTTCAGCTTCTCGGTCCAGCTCTTCTTTGCCATTGCGGCGCTCCCGTGGTCTAGTCCGCCTGCTGGGACAAAACTCAGAGGGGACGGACTATGTATAGGATAATTCGTGCTGCCGCCATGGTGGCAGTTCTGGCGTTTGCGGGCATGGCTTCGGCCGAGGAAGCGGCGCCGCCGGAAGACCTGCTGACCCTGTCCAAAGGTGCCGTCCTGGTGTCTGCGCCGGTGAATCCCGCCGGGGCGCTGGCGCTGACGGACGGCAATGACCAGAGCCACTGGAGCACCAGCACGAAGAAGGCGCCGGGGCCATGGACATTCGTGTTCGAACTTCTGGCGCCGGCGGAGCTGACGGCCGTCGGCATTGATGGTGCGGGCGCGCGTCCGGGCGGTGTCGCGGGCGGGTCGGCCGGCAGCGTGACGGTCGAAGGCTCTGCGGAAGGGCCGGATGCCGGCTTCGTCATGCTCGGCATGATCGAGAAGGCTGCGGTCGACGGCCCGACCATGACCGACGTGTCATCCGAAAGTCCGGTCCGCTGGCTGCGTTTCACCGTGACCTCGCCGCAGGACCCGGCCGCCTCCTGGATCTACCTCGACGAAGTGATGGCCTACGGCACGCTGGTGCCGCCGGAAGACGAAGACCGTTTTTCCGGCATCTTCCAGTCCGGCCGCGCGGACCTGATCGAGCTGCACCAGACAGGCACTCTGATCGAAGGCTGTTATGTCGAGAATGGCGGGCGCAGCACCGGAACGCTGGAGGGGGCCGTGAATGACGGGGTCGCCTTTCTGAACTGGACGTCCGAAGACGGCATCACCGGCACGGCGGTCGTGACGCGCAATTCGGCAGGCGCGCTCGACGGCGTGCGCTATCGCCAGCGTAGCCGCGCGGCCTGGGGCGGCCCGGTCGCGGCGGAGGGCTCTTCCACGCGCTGCAGCGAGGCGTCGTCAGGCAACCCGATTTCGGAGTCGCTGGAAGCGACCGGCGAAGCGCGCATCTACGGCATCCTGTTCAATCATGACAGCGATGTGCCCCGCTCGATTTCCGATCCGGCGCTGCGCATGCTGTTCGAGGCGCTGGAGGCGGACCTGAACCTCCGTGTCGAGATCGAAGGCCATACCGATTCCGACGGCGCCGATGCCTACAATATGGACCTTTCCGCACGGCGGGCCGCATCGGTCGTCTCCTGGCTGGTGGAGCAGGGCATCGATGCCGCGCGGCTGCAATCGTCCGGCAAGGGCGAGACTGAGCCCGTGGCCAGCAATGACTCGGCCGACGGCAAGGCACTCAACCGCCGCGTCGACGTTGTGAAGCTCTAGGGCTCAGCTGCTTCCGCGCCGGCCGTGTGTCACGCGTCCGCCTTCACGCGCAGGCCCGCCATCCGGTCGATCGCGGCTTCGGCATCGCGCATGATGTCGGCCACGATGGCCGCCACCGGCTTTACCTCATGCACGCCACCGGCCGACTGGCCCATGGCGAAGCAGGAGCTGTCCGGATTGAGCTTCGTTTCGTCCGTGATGCCGCCGATGCCGCCGATCACGCCGGTCTTGGTCGAATGGATGGCCTGGTAGGGGAAGGGCTGGATGTCCTGCGGCCGGCTTTCCCAGTCATTGATGTACTCATTCGTGCGGCAGCGCATCGGCTTGCCGGAATAGCAGCGTGTGCGCGTCGTGTCGGTATCGCCCGCCTCGACCACCGCCTGCTTGTACATGTTTGCGGCGTGCGCCTCGGCGGACGCGATAAAGCGCGTCCCCATCCACACGCCCTGCGCGCCAAGGGCGAGCGCGGCTGCGAGGCCCCGTCCGTCATAGATGCCGCCCGCCGCGACCACCGGGATCTTCACGGCTTCTACGGCCTGCGCCACCAGCGGCAACGTGCCGACGAGGCCCGTATGCCCGCCGCCTTCGCCGCCTTGCAGGATCACCGCATCGCACCCGGCCTGTTCGGCCTTCACCGCGTGCTTCACGGCGCCGCCGACCACCATCACCTTCACACCGGCCTTTTTCAGCCGCTCCATGATCGGCATGGGCACGCCGAGGCCGGCGACGAAGCTGTCGGCCCCGCCATTGATGATCACGTCCACGGAGGCTTCGAGACTTTCCGGGCTGGCTGCCAGCAGGTCGACGCCGAACGGCTTGTCGGTCAGCTCCCGAACCCGTTTCATCTGGTCTTCGATGAAGTCCGGCGTGGTACCGGCCATGCCCAGCACGCCGTAGCCGCCGGCATTGCACATCGCCGCGCACACTTCGGCATAGGACACCCCGCCCATCCCGGCCAGCATGATCGGGTGACGGACATTCAGCATCTCAGTGAGGCGTGTTTTCAGGCCCATGGCAGCGATTCTCCCTTTGAATCCGGCTTTTGTGTCAGGCTAGGCCCCCGCCGCTGCGTCAACGCAAGAGCTGCCGCCGGGGCGCGTCCAACGCCGTCCTGCCGCGCCGTTGCCTAAATCCCGCCGCGATCTGCCTGCAGACTCTTGTCCAAGCAGGCGGAATCGCCTGCGACTCGCTCCGGAAGGGAACCCGGCTGACCCGGAATTCGGGCATTCGTATCCTTTCCGGTTGGGAGCCGGCGCTGGACAGGGGGCAGAATGCCCGCGAAATGGTCCGGTTGCCCAATCTCTGCCCTTTCCCGCCTCACCGGGAAGGGGTGTTCGCGTCAGGGGTTTACAGGTGTGTCCTGAGGCCTGCTGTGTGGACTATTAACAACGATGGGCGGAAGGTTTGAGGCCGCCCGGTCGAAAGACCAACTAACAGGGGTACTGAAATGAGAAACATTTTCCTTCTCGGCGCGTCCGCACTTGCCCTCGTGGCCTGTGCACCCGCTGAAGCACCGAAGCCGGCAGAAGAGCCGCCGGCAGCTGTCGAAGAAACCGTGAACGACGCCGTCGACGCGACGACGGAAGCAGCCGACGCTGTGACCGAAGCTGCTGGCGATGCGGTCGACGCAACCACCGAAGCCGCAGGCGACGCCATGGACACCATGTCCGATATGGCTGACGATGCTTCTGACGCCATGTCCGACGCAGCTGACGATGCTGCCGACGCTGTGGAAGAAGCGACCGAAGAGCCGGAAGAGCACTAAGCTCAGGCTTCCTGGCAACAGGATATTCCGGGCCGCTCCGAAAGGGGCGGCCCGTTTTATTTGGGATCAGAACTTGGCATAGCCGCCATCGACGATCAGCGTGTCGCCGGAATGGTATTTCGAGGCGTCCGACGCCAGGTATACGGCGATGCCGCCAAAGTCTTCCGGTTCGCCCCAGCGCCGGATCGGCACGCGCGAGATGACCTTGGTGTTGAACACGTCGCTGTTCTGGCCGCCCTCGGTCATGTCGGTGGCGATCCAGCCGGGCAGGATCGAATTGGCGCGGATCTGGTAACGTCCGTATTCCACCGCAATCGCATTCATCATGGCGATCAGGCCGCCCTTTGTGTGCGCATAGGCCTGGTTCCGCCCGGCGCCTTCGATCCCGGCAAGCGAGGCCGTACCGACGAGGCTGCCGCCCGGATCGCCGGCCTTTGCCCGCTTTACCATCGACTTGGCCGCTTCGCGCAATGTGAAGAAGGCGCCTTCGGCGTTGATCCGTTCGTTGTAGCGCCAGGTGTCGAGCGTCATGTCGTGGAAGTTTGCCGCGCCCCGGCCAACGCCGGCATTGGCGATGCAGGTATCGATGCGGCCGAATTCCTCTTCCGCTTCCGCCATCGCCTTCACGACTTCGGCTTCCTCGCCGACATCCACCTGCCAGGCCTTGACCCGTCCTGTGCCGAGGGCCTCGGCCTTCTTCACCGCGGCGGCATTGTCGTCGGCCTTGCGGCCCCAGATCACGACGTCGGCGTTCGATGCGGCCAGCGCCTCGACCATGCCGAGGCCGATGCCCTTGTTGCCGCCGGTCACGACGCAGACTTTTCCGGAAAGATTGAATGGGGCGTAGGTCACGGGGCGTCCTCCTGATGGATATTCGGTTTTCTGCGCCACACAAGATGGCTGACGTTGGGGCCGGTCAAGAGGCGGATTGGCTTGCGAGCATGGCGCGCGCCGCCGCGATGATGCGCCGCGTCTCGTCCCATAGTTCCAGCGATTCCAGCCGTTCCGGCCCGATCCATTCCGCATGGGCAGCGTCGTCGCCCGCCACGGGCTCGCCCGCGTCCCACACCGCCGCAAAATCGAACAATACATAGTGCCGGGTCGGCTCGCCGCTGGTCCGCGAGGTGAAGATCGCGTCCACCACGTCGATAAGGCCCACGAGATGGGCCGTCACGCCGGTCTCTTCCTTCAGTTCGCGCAGTGCTGCGGCCTCCGCCCGCTCGCCGAACTCGATCTTGCCGCCGGGGATCGACCAGTTGCCCGCCAGCGGCTTCGTCCCCCGGCGGATCAGCAGCACGTCCTCACCGCGAAAGCACACCGTGCCGACGGCCGGAACCGGTTTCTCCCCGCTCATCAGGCGCCGGTCCGCTCAAGGAAGGCGACGCTTTCCACATGCGCCGACCACAGGAACTGGTCCACCGGATAGACCTGGTTCACGCGATAGCCCGCATCCGCCAGCACGCGCAGGTCGCGCGCCAGTGTGCCGGGATCGCACGAGACATAGACGATCCTCCGTACACCGCTATAGGCCAGCGCCTCGACCTGCTGCTTTGCGCCCGCCCGCGGCGGGTCGATCACCGCGCCGCCGAACTTCGCCAGCGTTGCGGCCGGCACCGGATTGCGGAACAGGTCACGCACTTCCGTCGTCACCGGCTTCAGCCCGCGCGCCTCCCGCGCCGACGCTTCCAGCGCCGCCAGCGCCTCGGGACTGCCCTCGACTGCATGCACGCGCGACTCTTCGGCCAGCCGCAGGGCAAACGTCCCGCTGCCGGCGAACAGGTCCACCACGTCCACCGCGAATTTCAGATGCTGGCGCACAAGGCTCGCCATGAAGGTTTCCGCCTCGGTGCTCGCCTGCAGGAAGCCGCCCGGCGGCGGGCGCAGGAACGCCTTGCCCACCTGGAATTCCGGCTGCGCCTGCGACAGCGGCACGTCATGCCCGATGGTGACCCGGATAAATCCTGCCGCCAGCGCCTTGGCGCCCGCCATCATCACGTCATGCGGCGCGGCAAAGGTCGCAACGCCCGACAGGTGCAGGTCCAGCCCGTTCGGCGCGGCCGTCACCAGAATGTCCATCTCGCCCTTCAGCGGCGCCAGCGGCGCGGCCAGCTCCTTCAGGGCGCCGATCTTCCGTACAATGTCGGGTGAGGAAACCGGGCATTCCGATATGTCGATAATGTCGTCGCTGCGCCGCGCATGGAAGCCGAAGCGCAGGCCCTGTTTCGTCATCCGCGCCGCAAAGGTCACGCGGCGGCGCGATCCGGGCGGCGTCACCCAGGTCTCTTCCACCGGCGCCTCCAGCCCGCGCGATTTCAGCGCCTGCACGATCAGGCCCCGCTTGAACGCCTTGTAGGCCGGCTCGCCGAGATGCTGCAGGCCGCACCCGCCGCACTTGCCGAAATGCCTGCACGCCGGCTTTGCCCGGTCGGGCGAGGGCGTCACCACTTCCAGCAGTTTCGCGCGCTGTTTGCCGTCCGGCGCGATGCGCACCTTTTCGCCCGGCAGGGCCAGCGCCACCGAGATCCACTCGTCGCCGTCGCGCACCTGTCCGTCGCCCTTCGAGCCGAGCCGCTCGATGGTGACGAGGTCGCCTGCATTGCGGGCATCGCTGTCTGTCATGGCTGGCATGTCCTGATTCGGTCTGGCCCGGCGGGAAGCACCCGGTTAGCACCGGGAGGACTGTCCGCAAAGGAGGCCGCCATGGCGAAACCTGTCCGCCGCCCGATCAGCCTCGCCCTGCAAGGCGGCGGGGCCCATGGCGCCTACACCTGGGGCGTCCTCGATCGCCTCGTCGAGGAGGAAGACCGGATCGACATCCAGGCCATCACTGCGACCTCCGCCGGCGCTATGAATGCTGCAGCCTTCGCAGCAGGTTACGCCGTCGGCGGCAGCGTCGGCGCGCAGGCCACGATGGAGGCGCTGTGGCAGGCCGTCTCCCGCGTGTCCTCCGGCTTCAGCCTCTATGGCGCGCTCAGCCCCATCGCCTTTGCCTATGCCTCGGCCCTGCAAAGCGTCGCCAGCCCCTATGACCTCAACCCGCTGGACGTGAACCCGCTGCGCGACGTGCTGAACGAGGTCGTGGACTTCGACCTCATCCATGACGGCCCGGTCAAACTCTTCATCTGCGCCACCGATGTGCAGGGCGGCCACGTCAAGGTCTTCTCCGATGGTGAAGTCAGCGCCGATGCCGTCCTCGCCTCGGCCTGCCTGCCGCAGACCTTCCGCGCCGTCGAGATCGGCGACAAGGCCTACTGGGACGGCGGCTATCTCGGAAACCCCAGCCTGTTCCCGCTGGTCTATTCCGGCGCCCCGGCAGACGTGCTGCTGGTCACGCTGAACCCGATCCGCCGCGACGGCGTGCCCAAGCGCGCGGGCGAGATCCAGGAGCGCCTCAACGAGATCAGCTTCAACGCCGCCCTGATCGGGGAACTCCGCGCCATCGCCTTCGTCCAGCGCCTCATCGACGAAGGCATGCTGAAAGAACCCATGCTGAAGAAATACCGCCGCCTCAACCTCCACGCCATCCGCGGCGGCGACGACCTGCGCGACCTCAGCCTGTCGACCAAGTACGACACCGGCTGGCGCTTCCTGAAAAGCCTGCGCGACAAGGGCCGCGACGCCGCCGAAGCCTGGCTCAAAGGCGACGCCAAACACCTCGGCACCAAGACCTCGAACATCGACCTGAGGAAAGAGTTTCTGGAGGGGTAACCGGCCTTCATCCTCCACCGTTTACGGGGGAGGTGGCAGACAGCGAAGCCGGCTGACGGAGGGGGGGCACCCAACTTGCGGCAAGGCCCCCCTCCGCTTCGCCTGCGCTCAGCACCTCCCCCGCAGGCGGGGGAGGATGAAGGTCAGCTACGCTTCAAAAACCACACCCGCGCCGCGCCATAATCCCGGCTGTCCAGCAGTATCCACCCCACCGGCAGGATCGTCTCGTCCACCGCCGTCTCAACCACGGCCAGCGCGTCCGGCGCCAGCCAGTTGCCCTTGACGAGGCAGTCGAGCGCCGGGGCCACCAGATCCTTGTGATAGGGCGGGTCGAGGAAGGCGAGGGTGAACGGGCTGCCGACGCCCGCCGGCTTCTCGCCAAGGTCGGTGGCAGAGCGCCGGTGCAGGCGCGTATTCCCGTAAAGCCCCAGCGCTTCGATATTGTCGCGGATCGCGCCGCGTGCCGCATGGTCGGTCTCCACGAACAGGCAGAAGGCCGCGCCCCGGCTCATCGCCTCCAGCCCCAGCGCGCCCGAGCCTGCAAACAGGTCGATCACCCGCGCGCCCTCGATCTCCGGCGCCCATGGCGCATGGGCCAGCACATTGAACAGGCTCTCCCGCGCCCGGTCCGCCGTCGGCCGCGTGCCCTGACCCTTCGGCGCAGCAATCGCCCGCCCCTTGTGCTCGCCTGCAATGATGCGCATTCGTAGTCTTCCGGGTTTACTTCCGGCTCCTCTAGGGCGATCCCTTATCAATGACAATTCTCCCCGATCCCATGGAACGCGCCCTGCAGCTTGCCCGCGCGGCGGCGGCGGCCGGGGAAGTTCCGGTCGGCGCCGTCATCGTCGATCCGGAGACCGGTGAGATTGTCGCCGAAGGGGCCAATGCCCCGATCAGCGCCAACGACCCGACCGCCCATGCGGAAATCATCGCGCTCCGCCGCGCGGCGCACAAATACGGCAATTACCGCCTCACCGGCCTACACCTCTACGTCACGCTGGAGCCCTGCGCCATGTGCGCCGGCGCGATCAGCCTCGCCCGCATCGGCAAGCTCGTCTTCGGCGCCTGCGACCCCAAGGGCGGCGCCGTCATCCACGGCGCCCGCTTCTTCGACCAGCCCACCTGCCACTGGCGACCCGAGGTCGAACAGGACGAAGCGCGCGGCGAAGAGGCCAGCGCCCTCCTCAAGGACTTCTTCAAGGCCCGCCGCGGGTAGGCCCTGAAACCCCGCCTTTCAGAACTGACGCGCCGGAAAGACTTGCTTTCCTTCACGTGAAGCCCTGCCATGTGCGGCAAAAGGAGATCCCGATGACCGCAACCCTCCGCACAGAGAACGACATTGCCATCGTTACCATGGATGACGGCAAGGCCAACGCCATCAGCCTCACCATGCTCGACGCCGTGAATGCCTGCCTCGACGAAGCCGCCGGCGCCGACGTGCTGGTCCTGACCGGCCGGCCGGACCGCTTCTCCGCCGGCTTCGATCTCAAATTCATGGCAGGTGCCCAGCCGGAAGATGTGCGCAGGCTGGTCAGCGGCGGCGGAAAGCTCGCCATGCGCCTCTTCTCGTGGAAACAGCCCGTCGTGATCGCCTCCACCGGCCACGCTATCGCCATGGGCGCCTTCCTGCTGCTCGGCGGCGACACGCGGATTTCGGCGCGCGGCGCCTATAAGGTCGGCGCCAACGAGACGGTGAACGGCATGACCCTTCCGGCCTTCGGCACGGAGCTTCCGCGCGCCCGTCTCAATCCGATGTACCTCACCGAAGCGCTGGTCCAGGCGCGCCTCTATACGCCGGACGAGGCCGTGCCCGTCGGCTGGCTGGACCGCGTGGTGGAGCCGGGCGAGCTGATGGATGCCGCCATGGATGAAGCAACGCGCCTCAAGGCGATTTCCAACGGCGCTTATTACCGCAACAAGCTGCTGGTGCGCCGCCCGGCCATCGACGCCATCATGCCGACGCTGGAGCAGTCGACGGTCTAGCGAGGCTGAGCAGCACGCCGCGCAGCCAGCTGAGCGCCGGATCCTCGGAATTCTCCCGCCGCCAGTAAAGGTCCGTATCTAGGCCCGGCAGGTCCATGTCCACCGTCAGCGCCGCCAGCCCGTCGCCGCTCACCAGCGAGTCGGGCAGGGTGAGCACAAGGTCCGTCTGCCGCACGATTTCCAGTGCCGGCATGTAATGCGGCAGGCGCACCACCGGCGTGATCCGCGCCCCGTTCGCGCGCACGACTTCCTCGATATAGGACCGCCCCTCGCGGCGGCTGGACACGACGACATGCCGCAGCGCCGCGAAGTCTTCCACAGACAAACGTTTGTCCGACATCGGATGATCTGCCGCCACCACGACCGCATAGGGCGTCGACATCAGATGCTCGCGCTCGAGGTCGGCCCCGCGGATGCCCGGCACGTCGATGGCGAGGTCGAGACGGCCAGAGGCAAGCTCGCCCGAAATTGCGCTACGCGTCACCTGGCTCCAGGCGATACGGATTCCCGGTGCTTCGGCCTGTAGCTTCCGCGCCAGCACCGGCGCCAGCATGAAGGCCCCGGCATCGCGCGCGGAAATATTGAACACCCTTGTGGAGCGTGACGGTTCGAAGGCCGAGCGCGGCTCCAGCCCCGCACGCAGCCGGTCCAGCGCCTCGCGCACCGCCGGCATCAGCGCCTCCGCCATCGCCGTCGGCTTCACGCCGCGCCCCTCGCGCACGAACAGCGGATCCTCGAAATGCGCGCGCAGGCGTGAAAGCGCATTGCTCACCGCCGGCTGGGTGATGCGCAGGCTCTCGCTCGCCCGCGTCAGGCTCCGCTCGGCATACACGGCCTCCAGCACCGGCAAGAGGTTCAGGTCCAGCGATCTCAGATTCATGGCACGCCTCACAATCATCACGGACAGTGATGTTTGTGCTTCATGCAATAAATTTCACGAATAGTCGAGTTTGTGGCATCGTCCGGCCTGTCGACACCGGAGTAAGCCCCATGCGCGCGGCCCTAGAGCCAGCCGGCAGCTTTCATGAGCATGACCGCGCCGATCGCGGTGACGAGATAGCGCATGTAGCGCTTGAAGTTCACGTCGCTCATCCGGTCCAGCACCTTGCCGCCCAGCGTCGTGCCCAGCATGGACAGCGGCGCCGCCGCGAGGATCAGCCACCAGGGCGGCAGCGCCTCGACGCCCGCTGCGGCGATCACCGGCACGCTCCAGAATACGATCTTCACGAAATGGGCGAGCACCTGCGTCACCGCCTTGGTCGCGACGATCGCATGGCGCGTCATCTCGGTGCGCACGAAGAACTGGTCCAGCAGCGGCCCGGCCACGCCCGCCACCGTGTTCAGCGCCTGTACGACGAAGCCCGCCCCCTCGGCCTGCCAGCGCTTCTGGATGTCGAGGTCGAGCAGTTTCTTCGGCAGCCACACCAGCAGCGCCACCAGGCCCAGCAGCAGGTAGACCGTGTGCTTGTCCGGCCGCCAGCTCAGCGCGAACAACAGGGCCACGGCCGCCGCCGAGCCGAGCGCGTAGCGCCTGAGGATTTTCCAATCGATATGCCTGCGCCACAGGAAGGCGCGGTATCCGTTCGACACCATCTGCACGGCGCCATGGATGATCATGGCCGTCGCCACCGGCACCAGCGCATTCAGCACACCCATGAAGATGATGCCGCCCGCCATGCCGAATATGCCCGATATGAAACTCGTGACGAGGACTGTGACGAGAATGATGGCGGCGGACATCGGGCTCATGTCCGCGCCCTAGACCCGTTTTTACCGGAGCGCCAGAGGGCGCCTTACCCGGAATCCATTTGCCGCCGCGCCCTGCGCGTGGCTACCTGTCCCCAAAACATGTCCCCAAGGAGGAACCCCAATGGCTGACACCCAGCATTCCATGGATGCGATGAACGAGCTGAATGATCTGCGCATGTCGGATTCGGCCCGTCCGCTCTACGAACACGTCAAGACCTTCATCAAGGAAACGGTCGAGCCGATGTACGAGGAATTCGAGCGCCTCGGCGAAGGCAAGAAGGACATCTGGTCCTATGCCCCCGGCCAGCTCGAAGCCCTCGAAAAGGCGAAGGACGAGGCCAAGAAACAGGGCCTCTGGAACTTCTTTCTGCCGGATGCCGAAACCGGTGAGGGCCTGAAAAACCTCGACTATGCCTACATCGCCGCCGAACTCGGAAAGGTGCCGCTGGCGTCTGAAACCATGAACTGCTCGGCGCCTGACACCGGCAACATGGAAGTGCTGGAGCGCGTCGGCACGCCGGCCCAGAAGGAACAGTGGCTGAAGCCGTTGCTCGAAGGCAAGATCCGTTCCGCCTTCGCCATGACCGAGCCGGCCCTGCCGTCGTCGGATGCCAAGAACGTCTCCATGAGCGCCGTCCTCGAAGGCGACGAATGGGTCATCAATGGCGAGAAATACTACATTTCCGGCGCCGGCGACCCGCGCTGCAAGATCATGATCTGCATGGTGAAAACCAATGACGGGCCGGACGTGAACCGCCGCCAGTCGCAGATCCTCGTGCCGCTGCCGCATCCGGGCGTCACCATTGTCGGCCCGATGCACGTCTTCGGCGATCCCGACGCGCCGCATGGCCACATGCATATCGTGTTCGACAATGTCCGTGTGCCGAAGGAAAACATGCTGCTCGGCGAAGGCCGCGGCTTCGAGATTTCGCAGCTGCGCCTCGGCCCCGGCCGGATCCATCACTGCATGCGCTCCATCGGCGCGGCAGAGAAGGCGCTGGACCTGATGGTCGTCCGCGGCATGACCCGCCAGGCCTTCGGCCGTGACCTCATCAAGCTCGGCGGCAATATCGAGAAAGTCTCGCGCGCCCGCATCGAGATCGAAGCCATGCGCATGATGGTCCTCAAGGCTGCCAAGGCCATGGACGTGCTCGGCAACAAGGAGGCCCGCGTCTGGATCTCCATGGTCAAGGCCATGGTGCCGGAGCGCGTCTGCGCCATCATCGACGACGCCATCCAGCTGCACGGCGCCACCGGCGTCTCGCAGTGGACACCGCTCGCCCGCATGTATGCGAACCAGCGCACCCTGCGTCTCGCCGACGGTCCGGACGAAGTGCACCACATGGTCGTCGGCCGCGCCGAGACC
The DNA here is from genome assembly GCF_041398385.1 of Hyphomonas sp. GTDB lineage: Bacteria > Pseudomonadota > Alphaproteobacteria > Caulobacterales > Hyphomonadaceae > Hyphomonas. The sequence continues at coordinate 294,570 of NZ_JAWKUW010000003.1, read as the reverse complement.
CGTAAATACACCGGCGAAGAGGAAGATCCGGCGCTGGCTGCTGTCTGGCGTAAATAATCGGCTCAAGGACGAAACAGGCGCACGGGCCGAAAGGCCCGTGCTTTTTTTGGAGGGGAAGGACGCACGCTCTATCCCCCTCCCGCGTCATGCCCGACGGCTGAAAGCCGTCCGGGCACCCATCTCTGGAAGACCCCCAACGTGCGTCATGTTCCGCTGAAGACACAGCAGATGCCGTGCTGTGTTGAAGCGTTCAGGGATGGCCCCCCAGACCGCTGCGCGTTCGGGGGTGACGACGCGTCTATCCGGACAGCGGCGCTGCACACCTATCTTGTCCGCATCCCTTGCACAGGGGCCGGGCCGGTACCGTTCGGTTTGTGTGGGGGAGGAATGGAGAGATTGAGCTGTCGCCCGGAGTAACGGCCAGGCGGCGGCCCTAGGAAAGCTGGTCCGGCGGAGGAAGTGGAAACACGACCGACAAAGACCGATGACCTCCCCGGCAGATCCGGTTTCGGCTGGGCTGTCCGACCTCGGCCCTGCAAGACGGCCGATGCGATGAGGCGCGCCGGCGGCGATCCGAAATCTCCATCTCCGGCGCGGCGGGCGGTAACGCTCCAATCCGTAGCCTATATTCTTACTCTGGCGGAGCGCCACGGCGCCCGCCGCGCCACGGCCCTTTATCCCCGGATGGCTTCCAGCCAGTCCGGCTTCAAGTGCAGGCCCTCACGTCCCATAGCTGACGCAATGGGCCCCTTCTCTCCCCGAGGGAGAGGGGTTTGACCCGGCGCCCCTTCACCCCTCTCCCGCTCGCGGGAGAGGAGGGGCCCGCGCCCGAAGGGCGTGGGAGGTGAGGGTGCTCAGGCGCCTTCGGCCCAGCGGCGGATGAGGTTGTGATAGATGCCGGTCAGGCGGATCACTTCGCTGTCCTTGTGGCTGCGCTCGGCCGCGAGGCGCTGGATCGACTGGTCGAGATCGAACAGCAGCGTCCGCTCGCCCTCGTCGCGCACCATGCTCTGCAGCCAGAAGAATGACGAGATGCGCGCGCCGCGCGTGATCTCGCTGACAGAATGCAGGCTGGTCGAGGGATAGAGCACCATGTCGCCGGCTTCCAGCTTTACTTCCTGCACGCCGAACTGTGTCTCGATCACCAGCTCGCCGCCATCATAGTCTTCCGGTTCGGTCAGGAACAGGGTGCAAGAAAGGTCCGTACGGATACGTTCTGAGGAGTTCTTCACCGAACGGATCGCATTGTCGACATGTGCCCCGAAACTGTCGCCCACGACATAGCGGTTGAACAGCGGTGGAAACACTTTCTGCGGCAGCGCCGCCGACAGGAACAGCGGATTGTTGCCGATCGCCACGCTGACCAGCTGTTGTGCCGTCCGCGCGGCGGGGCTCTCCTCCGGCAGTTGCGTATTCCGCTTGGCCTCGGCTGACTGGATGCCCGCCGTCACCTTGCCGTCGACCCATTCGGCCGCATCGATCAGTTTGCGGATGTCCTTCACCTGTTGCTTGGTCAGGACTTGTGGAATGCAGATCAGCATTTGGGTCTCCAGGCGTGCGAAGGGTGGCCGTTTGCGTGGGGATGAAATGGCCGCCCCTCTATCCGGACATCAGAAGTCGATGTCCAGAGTTACGAGCACCGACCGGCCCGGTGCGACATAGCTGAACGGCGTGCCGGAACGGTAGATGGCATCATAGTAAAGTTCGTCCGTCAGGTTCAGCACGTTGAACGTCAGCTCCATATTGTCGGTGAGGTGATAGCCGCCGAACAGGTCAAAGCGCCAATAGTCGGGAACAAAGGTCGATGCAGCAGCGACGGACCCGCCGAACTTCTCGCTGTTGTAGCCGGCCGTGCCGCCAAAGTGCAGGTCGTCCGTGATCTGGTAGCGCGACGTCAGTGTGAAGCTCTGTTCCGAGACGTTCGGGAACATCTCGCCGACATGGGTCGGATCGGTGCTCGCGGTGATCTCTGTCTCGAACAGCGTCAGGCCGCCGAACAGGCTCAACTTGTCGGTCAGGTTGCCGGCCACGCCGAACTCGACACCCCGGACTTCCTGGTCCTGCGAGCCGGTCGTCGTCGCGCCCCGGCCCAGCGAGATCGGCACGCCGTCGCGGGCAATCCGGAACACGGCGGCGCTGAGGTCAAGGTGCCCGCCGAGATTGTACTTCGCGCCGAGTTCGAGCGATTTGTTCTCGACCGGGTCCATCGCTGCCGTCAGCGCGTCGCAGCCGCCATAATCAAGGGCAAAGGCGTCGAGCTGTTCGCAGGGCGGGTTCGAGGCGGAGGAATAGCTGCCATAGATCGAGGCATTCTCGACCGGCTTGTAGACGAGGCCACCATGCCAGTTGATGAAATCCGAGCCGCTCGACCGTTCCGGCGTGAGGCCCGACGTTTCAGCGGAGTAGCTGTCCGCCCGGATACCGACAAAGGCTTCCCATTTCGGCGAGAAGGTCAGCGTGTCGAGGGCGTAAAGCGCCGCCGTTTCAGTCGTGATGGTCGGCCGGCCCGTCACTTCGGTTTCATTGCCCCATGGAATTCCATTATCGGGATTGTCAAGGTCGAGCAGCGGATTGGAGGTCGCGCCCGTACACGGAAGGACGGCGCATTCGGTAAATGTGCGTGCGCGGTTCAGCGTTTCCTCGCGCGACAGCTCGATGCCGGTGACCAGCGTGTGGCCGATGGTGCCGGTGTCGAAGCGGAAGGTGAGTCGGCTCTGATTGGTCCAGTAGTCGGTGATCGCGTCGCGGCGTTTCGCATTGGCGCTGACCGTCCGGGCGACGGCATCCGGGCGCTCCGGCGCAGAAGCGGTGTAGGCGTTCTTGCTCTGGCCGTAGCGCAGGACCGAATTGAATTCGACGGAAGGCGAAATTACCCAGTTTCCCTGCAGCGTGTAGACGTCGGCAAAGGTCTCACCGAAGTCGCGCGAGAGAACACCATAGAAATTGTCGCGATCGACCGCGAAGGGGCGGTTGTTGTCGACGTCATAGGGGTGGCCCCAGTCGGGCAGGTAGTCGGTGGACAGATGATAATAGTCGAAGCCAAGCGTCACGTCTTCGGTAGGGGTCCACTCCGCCGCGGCGGTAATTCCCCAGCGGTCATTGTAGACTTCGTCACGGCCGGCGACTTCGGATTCGTGCATCATCGCATTGACGCGCACAGTGAAGTCATCAGTCACTTCATGGTTGACGTCCAGGGTCGCCCGGCGCGTCGCGTCGGAACCCAGCGTGAATTCTACGTCGCCCCAGTCGCCTTCGCCCGGCTTCTTGGAAACGAGGCTGACCGCTCCCCCGGTCGTCCCACGTCCGCCGAAGGCAGAGGACGGGCCCTTCAGGATCTCGATCTGCTGCACCGCGAAAGTCTCGCGCGAGCCGACACCAGGATCGCGCACGCCGTCGACATAGACGTCATTGCGGGCGTCGAAACCGCGAATGAAGATCCGGTCGCCAAACGCGTTGCCACCCTCGCCGGTTCCGAGCGTGATGCCGGGCTGGGCGCGGAACAGGTCGCGGAAGGATTTGGCGCCAAGGTCGTGCAGGGTCTCATCGGTAATGACGGTGATGGATTTCGGAGTATCCAGCAGGTCTTCGGTGAACAGGCCGCTGGCCGAGCGTACCGCGCGATAGGGCGCATCCGGGTCGCCATAGGGGTTCGTATCAGCGGTCACGTCCGTGACCGTGATTGTTTCGTTCCGCAGTTCCGGTTCCTCGGCATCGTCTGCGAAGGCTGGAACGGCCGTGCTGACGGCGAGTGCAGCACACATTGTAGCGGGCACTCGCAGGCTTCGCGGTTTGCGAACGGCTTGTCTCATATGGGTCTCCCTGATGACCGCCCCGCGCGGCCTTTGACTGGGGCCTTAATGCAAATGAGAATGACTCGCAACAGAGAATGAGAATTATTTGCAGAAATGTCGCAGGCGGTACTTCTGTAATGCCGCCAACGAAAAACGCCCGGTCCGCAGGGGAACCGGGCGTTCGATCAGCGTAGCAAATCCGCCGGATAGGCTCAGGCGTCGAGGCGCTCGATGATGATGGCCGGGGCCATGCCGCCAGCGGCGCACATGGTGACGAGGCCATAACGGCCGCCCGAGCGCTCAAGCTCGTCGAGTGCGGTGCCGATCAGGATGGAGCCGGTGGCACCGATCGGATGGCCAAGGGCCATGGCCCCGCCATTGATGTTGACCTTGTCGCGGTTGAGATCGAGGTCGCGGATGAATTTCTCTGCAACGACCGAGAAGGCTTCGTTGATCTCGTAGACGTCGATGTCGTCCGTGGAGAGGCCGGCCTTCGCCAATACCTTCTTCGCGGCCGGCACCGGCGCGTTCAGCATCAGCGTCGGGCAGTCGCCCATATTCGTTGTTGCCACGACGCGGGCCCGCGGCTTCAGGCCGTGCTTTTTCATGTAGGCCTCGGAGGTCAGCAGGATGGCCGCGGCGCCATCGACCACGCCGGAGGAATTGCCGGCATGATGAACATGCTGAACCTTGCCCTTCAGCTGCGGGTACACCTTCTCGATCATGTTGCCATAGGTCAGGCCCGTGTCGTCGACCGGGATGTCCCAGAACATGTTGAACACGGTCTTGAGGCCCGCAAGGCTTTCCATCGTGGTACCGGGGCGCGGGAATTCGTCCTTGTCGAGCGCGAGTGTTCCATCACGATTGAAGACCGGCACGACGGACCGGTCGAACCGGCCCTCATCCATGGCCCGCTTGGCGCGATCCTGGCTGACCACGGCCAGCTGGTCGACGGCTTCGCGGGTGATGCCTTCCATCGTCGCGATGGCGTCGGCGCAGCAGCCCTGCTGGGACTGCGGGTGCAGGTCGCGCAGGTGCAGGTTTCCGGAGTCCATCATGGGCGGGTTCTTCGGATCCGCCGTGGCCGCCGTGTAGCTCATCATCTCGCAGCCGCCGGCGACAATGCAGTCTTCCATGCCCGACATGATCTGGGCGGTGGCGAGCGAAACGGAAGTGATGCCCGAGCCGCAGAAGCGGTCGAGCGTCATGCCGGACGCCTTGATGTCATAGCCCGCATCGAGCGCCGCCATACGGCCCATGTCAGCGCCCTGGGCGCCGCGCTGGCTGGACGTGCCCCAGATGACGTCGTCGACGGTGGCCGTGTCGAGCCCGTTGCGCTCGGCAATAGCGCCAAGCGTCGTGGCTGCGAGGTGCTGCGGATGAAGGTGGGCCAGCGAGCCCTTTCCAACCTTTCCTATGCCGCGGGACGTGCGGCAGGCGTCGATGATGAAAGCTTCGGCCATGATCTGTCTCCGGATTTCCTCTGAGGTTCCCTTTGGCCCCGGTTTACGCGAACGTAAGCGTCATCGAAAGGCGTGACGCCGGGGCAGGATCCGACAGTTCGATTTTGAAGGAATCCGATTTTATGGAATACTGCCCCCATGGTTGGTGCAACGCTATCCTGGACTTCTAGGGTCTTATGTGCGGCCAGTTGGGCTGCGATGGCTTTTGGGGGGGCGCCGGTTCTGCCGGCAGAGGCCAACGAACGGGAAGTCATCCTGTTCGAGATCAACCAGCTGAACCATATGATCGTGCCGATCGAGCTGAACGGACAGGCCGCGGCCGAAGGAGTCATCGATACAGCCGCGACCTATCCGATGATTGATCGCCGGACTGCCCTTGCGGCCGGTATTCCCGAGCCGGGCGACAATGCCCCCCAGATCAGCGTTGTCGGGACATTGGGTGTGAAGGAATATTCCGTTGTCGATATTGGGGCCGTCAAGGTCGGCAACGTTGTGCTTGGCAGCACCCGGGCCGCCTACAATCCGACAATGAAAGTCGAAGGTGCGGCAAGCAACGTCCTGCCGCTGAATCTGTTGGGCCGGGATGTTGTCGATTTCGACTTTCGGAACAGAAAGGTTTTCCTCTACGAAGGAAGACCGGAACGGATCGGGGGCACAGCCAGTGTCACGATGAAATATGTTGAGGAGAATGGACTGATCTTCATTCCGGTGCGGGTCAACCGGGAGAAAGCCTTTGCGTTGCTGGATACCGGATCGAATGTGACCTATATCAATCCGAGACTGGCTGAAGCCGCACGGGCCAAGACCAACCCTGAAAAAACCAAAATCCTGCAGGGTGCGACTGGCGGCTATGGAGCGCTCCTTGAAATCACGACGGTTCGGCGCTGTGCGATCGGCGGCTATGAATTCAAGCGCGCTGACGTTCTGGTGTCGGATCCGCCTCTGTTCGAGTTGCTGGGACTTGCCGAGGAACCGGCAATGGTGGTCGGCATGGATTTTCTGTCGGAATTCCGTATGCAGATCGACCAGAGCCGGAAAGAGATCACTTTCACGATCCCTTACCGGAACATGAAGGGGTTGGGCTTGAAATATGCGTCGGATCGTTCCGACAATCTTGGCATCATTCTGGGCGGCAGCGCGACCCGGCTCAAGCAGAACTGACCTTGCTTATCCGAACGCTCCGTAAGGATGCGTGATCGCAAGGCTGATACCATGCAGGGTTCGGTCGATCTCGTTCAGGGGCGCGATGATGTCGCGATGAATTCGATCGTATCCATAAGCGGTTCCGCGAACGTCGCCGCCAGACTCGGTCAGAGATGCCAGCGGAGTGCCTTCGTCGCGGGCACGGGGGAAGATTTCGCTGAGCAGGTCGACGACTTCGCCGATGCGCAGTTCGCTGACCATGCGCACGACATCCCGCGTGCTGGCATCATGTCGCTCCGACAACCGCGGCAGGCCACCGACGATTGCGAAGGCACGCATTATGAGGGTCTGCCGGATAGCATGGAGCACATGAAGGGTCAGGCGCTCCTCGTGGCGCTGTTCAGTTGACGGCGCATCTTTTGTCTGCGCCATCAGCCGGTCGAATCGCCTGAGGTCCACCGTCATCATGTTCGCGATCCGGTCGATGGAAATGGCGGTCTCGTCCGTGCGCAGGGAATAATAAACTGCCCGATACGCTGCCGCGGCCGTATCGGTGGTCATGAGGCGCGCATGGGCGATCCAGACGCTCGGATCGTAGACGCGGGCATAGGCGCGCAGCGCGGGCAGGCTGGTCAGGTCGCGGGCGTGCTGGGCAAGTTCGATCAGGTGACGCATCCGCGGACTGGCGTCTATCAGCTGTACCAGCCGCTCCGTTTCCCGTTGCAGCGAAGAACCGATCCCTGCCGCCGTGTTCACCGGAACACCAAGCTGCTGCAGCGTCGCATTGTGGGAAATCGCCCTCAGGGAACGCGGCCCCGCCGGACCAGCCGCGCGGCGTTTGGGACGGGAACCTGCCTTGACCGTCAGGCCGCTGGAGAAGGCCCCGAGCAAACGTCCGTAATCGGCGTTTCCAAACAGGCGCTCGTGCCAGGCTCTGAGGGCGCGATAGAAATCCCAGACAAGGTCCGTGCGCGTGTAGAAAGGGTCGGCCCTAGATTCTTCAACGGGTTCGAATATGTGCTGGCACCATGCCGCCATGGTCGCGCTGGCCAGCATTGGTGTTGCGAAGTGGAGGTAGCCGTCACCGCCCTGGAAGCTGACTTCATGGCGCAGTTTCAGGCCGCGCATCTTTGCGCCGCCGCGCGTCCATGGCGTCAGCAGGTGGTCGAACCGCTGCTTGAACGTTCCCGGCCAGGCGCCCCGGCCCATGGATTCACCATGTGTGTTGAAGATGAGGAGATCGACGCCAGCTTCCTTGGCGGCAAGCGCGCGGGCGATGAGGTTGTGGATCCGCTCGATCGCCATGTCGGCGGCGACCTGGCCGATAAACCGTCCGGCATCGGAGAAGCCGAGCTGGATGGACAGGTAGCCGCGCGCTTTCACATAGGCGAGGAATTCCGGCTCTTCCAGCAGGCGCTCGACGAAGCGTCCGCCGGTCTCGAGGGCTTCGGGCGTCTCGAACAGGGGGGAGATGTCGAGCATGTCTTCGACGCCATACTGGCGGGCGAGATAGAGCGCGCCCATTACGGTCGCGGGGTTCTCGCTCTCGGCGATCAGGAAGCGGATGACAGACCCGGAGTCGATATGCTTCAGGATCTGCGCGCACATCATGAACTGGCGCCGTGCGGTGGACTGTTCCAGGAACAGATCCCCGAAGTTCACTTTCACAGGCTTCGATTTACGGGCCTTCTCGGCGAGCTCGGCGAGGGCGACCCGGCCAAGCTCGCGGTCTTCCGTTTCGAGGCCAAGGTCGCGGTTGATAACAGTGCGCACCTGGGCTGCGTTGACGCGCAGGTGGATGCGCGCGGTTCCGAGCTGCTGCGCCTCGGCTTCAGCGCGGAACGCTATCAGTGCTTCAGCCAGATCATCCTCTGCAGACGGAAGAGCTCGGTCGACGGCATCCGTGATGTCGGTGGCGCTTCGGATCGCGTGCTCGGAGTGCGCCGTCAGCGCGTTTGCCGCTGCGACAAGGTTGTCGGCGTTGGTCAAATCTGTGGCGAACAGATCGGCGTGCCGGCGGGTTTCCTTGCATGCGGCCCTCAGGCGCTTCGACAGGGCGTTCAATGCCGGGCTTTTGCCCACGATAGCGTTGATCTCATCAGCGCGGTCGGCATAGCGCTCCAGTTGCTCGGCTTTTTCGCAGAGGCGGAAAGTCAGTGATTGCGACCAGTGAATGTCGGCACGTCCGTCGAGGTCATAGCCGACCCAGCTCGCGAGCGTTGGCAGCGCTGGCCGCAGTGAACGCCATTGGTCCGGGAACGCGCGGCGGGCGACTTTCAGGATGACGGCCGAGACTTTCCTCTGCGCGCCGGCAGCGTGAACAATCGCTGCCTGGGCTTCTTCGTGTTCGCCATGCAGGCTGATCTGCTGGTTCCAGACGCGGGAGTCCTGACGGACCAACTTCGCGAGCGTGGCGCGGCTCGACTTTGTCGGATGTCCTACATGGGCGGCAAAGGCAGTGCGGAGTTCGCTTGAGAGCGCGAAGGTCGGGTGTCCGGTGAAGACGATCCCGCCCCGTGGCTGTTCGACAGCTGCTTTAAAGGCGTCGAACCCTTCCCCGGCAAGCTCTTCCAGCCTGCCTTCCAGCAGCTTCCAGGCTGCTGTGTCATTGCCTCCGCAATGCTGGGCGCGGAAGCGGTCTGCCCGCTGTTCGATCAGGTCGAGGTGCACTTCGCCTGCGAATTTCGACAGGTCGGCAAGGCTGGTCTCGCCGGCTTCGAGGCTGCGGAACAGGGTCTGCGACAAGGCGAAGACCGAATTGGTCATCGGGTCGATTTGGATGCGCTGAGCCTGCTCGCGCAGAAATTCCTGCGCGGTTTCAAGGGATAGCGGAGCTGAAGAAGAGCGGGATGTCATGTCCGCCACTCAAAGCGGCCTTTTGCCTGAAAGTCAAAGGGCGCTTGTCCCCGCGTCAGGGGGTGAGCCCGCCCGGACCATACAATCCGGGCAGGTCTGCCGTTATTTCTAGCGTTTGCGGACGAACTTGATCGCCCCGAACAGTCCCGCAAGGATGGACCCGACGCCGCCGAGGAACACCGCCAGCGGGTTAGCCTGGTCGGCAAAGGCGATCGCCCGGTTAAGGCCGGTCACCTGAACCGTCACAGTATTGTGGAAGGTGCGCAGCGGCACGGCGGGGCCGTCATCGATGGCGTAGATGTCGAAGGTGAGTTCCTGGCTGCCCGCCGTGAGGGGCGTGACCGACCAGCGCCAGGTGTTCTCTGTCAGCGGCGAGATCGTCTGCTGTTCGGGTGTCATGGCCTTTATGGCGAAGCCGGAACCCGACAGGCGAGCCTCGACCCGCTTGGAAACGCGGGCGGTGCCCTCCTGGACATTGCCCCGGCCCGGCAGGGCGTCGGCAGCGGTATCATCTCCCGTCGCATCAAGGGCGAGGACGGCTTCGAACGGGCGCTTGTATTCCGCCATGGACGGCGTCTCATGCGCGACTGGCACGGTCTGCAGCGTTTCGAGGAAAGTCGCAGCCGGATCGGGCGCCGGAGCAGTGGGCGCATCGAGCACTTCGGGCGCAACTTCAGGCGTCATCAGCACTTCGTCGATTGCCGCAGACTCGCCGGAAAACAGGTCGTCATCGAGGGAGGGAGCGGGAAGCGAGCGCGTCGCTATTTCGGGCGCAGGTTTCGCTTCGGCCACTTCAACGGCCGCGGGTTCTGCTGCCATTTCTGCGCCTGCCGCCTCTTCCATGGGCGCCGATTCCATTACGGTTTCTTCCGCAGGGGCGGCTTCTGTCATGTCGCTGGCGGCGCTGCCCAGATCCTGCGGCCCATAGGCTTCGAGCAGGCGTGAGCCGCCATAGCCGGCCACGGCAAGGCCAGCCAGAAGAATAAGGATCGATATGAATCGCATCATGGCAGTTCAGGCTCCCTGATCAAAATCCAGCGACGAGCCTAACGAGGATCAATCGCCGGGAAAAGCATTTCGGGCTGCTTCATAGAAGGCAATTGCGGCAGCATTGGATACGTTCAGGCTTTCCATTTCCGGCCGGATCGGGATGCGCGCAAGCTCGGCGCAGGCTTTGGCGACGCCGGGGCGCAGGCCCGGCCCTTCGGCGCCAAGCACGATCGCGAGCTTTGGCGCGCCTTTGACTGCCCGCTCGACGTCGGCCGATCCTTCACCGGCCAGCCCGACCGTATGATAGCCGGCTTCGCCCAATTGCTCGAGCGCGCGGGAAATATTGACCACGCGTGCCTCTTTCACCGTCTCGACCGCGCCAACGGCACTTTTGGCGACAATGCCGGTAATCGGCGGCGCATGGCGGGTCTGCAGGACGATTCCGCCAAAACCGAATGCGGCGGCAGAACGATAGATCGCCCCGAGATTATGGGGGTCCGAGACCTGGTCCAGCACGGCGATGCGGGGCACGCCGTCTTCGATCAGGTCTTCGATGGCCAGTGGGTCCAGCGGTTCTGTCCGCAGGGCGAGGCCCTGGTGGACCGAGCCGGCGGGCAGGCGGTGGTCAATCTCGGCGGCGGTGACTATGCGCGGCGTGAGTGGGTTGGCGGGCAGCCGGGCAGCGGCATTCTCGGTTGCAATCAGTTCGATCAGCGTGCGATCGGGATTGGCGAGGGCGGCCTCAACGGCGTGGATGCCCCAGATCCAGACCCCGGACTCCGGTGGCCCGGCCTCACGCCGGATGTGGCGCAGGGGGGCGCCTGCATGCGGGTGTGCATTTCGCCGTCTTCCATGGTTGCGCGCCATTTGGTTCATCCTTATAAGGCCGCTTCCGGAGTGGATCAGCGGCGCATAAGGCGCCCTTGTGAAGCGCCGGCGCGGCAACGTCAAACGGCGTGTGGTCGTGGGTCCCGTGGAGGGATGGGAGAGTGGTTAAATCCACCAGACTGTAAATCTGGCCGCCTAGCGTACGCTGGTTCGAATCCAGCTCCCTCCACCACCCGCACACGCCGCTGGCGGCGCCAGCGCCCCGAGCGGGCGGGTATAGCACAATGGTAGTGCAGCAGCCTTCCAAGCTGAGTATGTCGGTTCGATTCCGTCTACCCGCTCCAATTTTTGCACTTCATAAAAGGGAATAAAATCATTGTTCTTACCGTCGGCCTGCTGGTCGCGGGCGAATTTTTGTTGACGCTAACATTTCCTCGCGAAATCATGGCGGTGAGGAAACGCAGAGACGGTTACCATGCACAGGCAAGCCTCCCGAACGCGGAAGGCCCGCGAGGGCCGCGCACCATGGGGCTTGCTCGCCGCGGTCACTCTCGGCCTGGCGGCATGCAGTTCGCCGCCAGCCGTTGAGGCTGAGCCGTCCTGCAGCTGGGCCGGGATCTGGGCGTCGTCGCAGCAGCTCGTAGAGCCGCACAATGAGCTGCCGATTGCGCCGCTTGAGGATGTAACCCTCCGCCAAACTCTCCACGTGTCGCAGCCGGGTGAGCGCATGCGTATCCGGTTCTCCAATGAATTCGGTGAGGGGCCGCTCGCGATTGGCGCGGCGTCTGCGGGCAGGTCTGCCGGGTCCGGACGCAGCGCAATTGCTCCGGCATCTGCCGTTGCCCTGAGTTTTGCCGGTTCTCCCAGCGTGACGATTCCGGAAGGGGCGGCTTGGTACTCTGATCCATTGGGCTTCAACCTCGCTGCAGGCGAAGATGTGGCGGTAACGTTCCACATTGTTTCGGCGTCCTCCCGCCAGACCGGCCATCCGGGGTCGCGCACGACATCTTACTTCACATCCGGTAACCTGGTGTTCGCGGAAGACCTCCCCGGTGCGGAGCGCCTCGACCATTGGTACGTTGTTTCGGGGATAGACGCGGTCAGTGACAGGATGCGTGAATCGGTGGGCGTGATCGGGGACTCGATTACAGACGGGCGCGGTTCGACGACAAATGGCAATGATCGGTGGACAGACTTCCTTGCCGACCGGCTTGGATCCAAAGGCGTTTCGGTGCTGAATTTCGGTCTTGGCGGAAACAGGGTTCTGAAAGATGGTCTCGGGCCGAACGCGCTGGCGAGGTTCGACCGGGACATATTGGCCCAACCGGGACTGCGGTATGTGATCGTTTACGAAGGCATCAACGATCTTGGAACGCTGACACGCAAAGGAGCAGTCGCGCCGGAGGTGCACCAGGCGCTCGTCCATGACCTAGAGGCTGCTTACACGCAAATGGTTGAACGCGCTCACGCCCATGGGATCAGCGCTATCGGCGCGACCATAGCCCCCTATCGGGGGAATCAGTTTTACAGCTTCGATCCAGCAACGGAGCAGGACCGGCAGGAGGTGAATGTCTGGATCCGGTCGTCCGGCGTCTTTGACGCGGTGCTCGATTTTGACAGGGTTCTGAGGGATCCGGACAATCCGGACCGGCTGAGCCCCGAATTCGATTCCGGCGACGGGCTGCATCCGTCACCCGCAGGCTTTGCCGAGATGGCGGCGTCAGTGCCGCTGGATCTGTTTGCTGATGCAGAGCCGTGCCGATGATCAATTCGACACAGGTTTGACGGTATTCAGGAGGGTGAAATAAATGAGATACGCAAGGCCGGCACTTCTCCTGTTTGTGCTTTTCTTGACAACTGTTTCGCCCGTACTCGCGGAAGATGGGTATCGCCTGTGGCTCCGCTATGAGCGCCTCGCCGGGCGCCCGGCCGGTGCGCCGGACTCAGTCATGCTTGCCTGCGATGTGGCCTCACCGACGTTCGAAGCGGCGCTTGCGGAAGTGCGCCGTGCGACAGGTTCCATGCTGGGAAAGTCTTTGCCGGAGACTACCAGACTGAAAGGGCGCGCACTGGTTCTTGCCAGTCCTGCATGCAATACGCGACTGCCGCAGGCAGTGCTTCCGTCAGAGGATGATGTTGGCGCCGAAGGGTATGCCATTCGTACAACGAAGATCGGCTGGAAGACGGTCACGGTGATCAGTGCGCGGTCCGACATCGGCGTATTGTATGGGACGTTCGCATACCTTCAGCGCATGTCCGAAGGTGAGCCGCTCAAAGGCCTCGACCTGGTTTCTCGCCCCGGAACGCGCTATCGGCTGCTGAACCATTGGGATGGTCTCGACCGTCATGTGGAGCGGGGATATGCGGGCCAGTCTATCTGGGACTGGCATCGCCTGCCGGGCTATGTAGACCCTCGTTACACGGACTATGCCCGGGCGAATGCGTCCATCGGGATCAACGGCGTCTCGCTGACAAATGTGAATGCCGACGCAACGGTACTGACGCCAATGTATCTGGACAAAGTTGCTGCGCTGGCAGACGTGTTCCGGCCTTATGGCATCAAGCTTTATCTGACGGCCCGGTTTTCTGCGCCGATGGAACTTGGCGGCCTGCCGACGGCCGATCCGCTGGATCCGCGCGTCCGGGCATGGTGGAAAGCCAAGGCCGATGAAATCTATACACACGTGCCGGACTTTGGCGGCTTCCTTGTCAAGGCGAACTCTGAAGGCCAGCCCGGCCCCCAGGATTATGGCCGCAGCCATGCAGATGGTGCGAACATGCTGGCCGAGGCGGTCGGGCCTCATGGCGGCATCGTTATGTGGCGGGCATTCGTGTATTCTGCTGAAGAACCGGAAGACCGGGTAAAGCAGGCCTATACTGAATTCAAACCCCTCGACGGGCAGTTTGCAGACAACGTGATGGTGCAGGTGAAGAACGGTCCGCTGGACTTCCAGCCCCGCGAGCCGTTCCATCCTCTGTTCGGTGCTATGCCGCAGACGCCGCTCATGCTGGAATTGCAGATCACCAAGGAATATCTCGGCTTTTCGACCCATCTCGCCTATCTCGGCACGCTGTGGGAGGAAGTCCTTGAGGCCGACACGCTTGAGAGCGATGCGGGCGCGCCGGTAGCGTCCGTCATCGACGGCTCCGTCGAGGGGCATTCCCTGACTGGCATGGCGGGGGTTGCGAACATCGGAACGGATCGCAACTGGTCCGGCTCCCATTTCGACCAGGCGAACTGGTATGCGTTCGGACGGTTCGCCTGGGACCCCCACGCTTCGGCTGAAGCCATTGCGCGTGACTGGGCGAAGCTGACATTCGGGCGTGAGCCGGCTCTCGTTGATGAAATTGTCAGTATCATGATGATGTCACGCGAGACTGTGGTGGACTATATGACGCCGCTGGGGCTCGTGCACCTTATGGGGACGGGGCATCATTACGGCCCGGCGCCCTGGGTCGACGACCTCGGCCGCGCTGACTGGACGCCATACTATTATCACCGGGCAACAAAGGATGCGATTGGCTTCGACCGGACGGCAACAGGATCCGATGCCATCTCGCAGTATGCTGAACCACTGCAGCGGGAATGGGCCGATGCGGCCACGACGCCGGACGAGTTGCTGCTCTGGTTCCACAGGCTGCCCTGGACAAACAAGATGCGGAACGGGGAGACGCTGTGGAACTCGCTGGTCCACCACTATGACAAGGGCGTGGCCGGCGTTGAGGACATGCAGGCGCGCTGGGCGGTGCTCGAAGGAAAGGTCGATCCTGAACGCTTTGCGCAGGTGTCCGATTTCCTCGCCATTCAGCACGATGAAGCCCGATGGTGGCGCGACGCGTCGATTGCCTACTGGCAGAGCATCAACGGCTTGCCCTTGCCGGAAGGGAGCGCCCCGCCGGAGCACGATCTTGCCTATTACAAGGCTCTGACCTTCCCGAATGCGCCGGGGCAGGGGCAGTAGCCGCGGCTGCAATCGTATGGAGCCGGCTATCGCGGTGTGAGCTGAGGCACCTTATATTGGCAGGCGATGGCTGTGCCCTACGTGATCCTGTCTGCTGTTGCTGCCGGCCTGCTGGCAGGCCGCAAGGCATTGGGAAAAGAAATCACCGGCCGCAAGAACAAGGCAATCGAGGCGGCGGCGCAGGAGACGCGCCATCGCATCCGAGCCGACGCGATGCTGTTCATTTCGCGCAGTTTCAGGCGCTTCCTGATCGCGACCGGGATCAAGCTTGCGATTTTGCTGATCCTGCTTGGAGTGCACAAGTTTGGCTATGTCGATCGCGCGGCGTTTATTGGACTGACGTCTGCGGCGCTTGCCGCATTCGTCATTCGCGATGCGGTGACGAATTTTCCGATGCTGCGTCTCGCACTGATCGAGCTGCGGCGTCACAGGTGGAAACCCCGGAAGGCACTGACGGAATCGATTGCGGCGCGCGTGTTCGAGGAGGTGCTTGCGGAAGCCAATTCACGGCCACAGTCCCGCACCAGCGGCGTCCTGCTCACGCTGGCGGGTGAGAATCGCGAGCGGATGAATGCGGAGATTGCCGAAGCGGTGGCCGATGTGGCGCGGCAGACGTCATGGGAGGATATTCGCCCCTATGCCCTGTCTGCCGCAGTCCGGTTCGGTTTGCTGGCGCTGCTGTACAGTGCCGCTGTCTGGATGTTGCTACACGCCTAATCCTGGTTGAGATTCAAGGCAGTTGCGATGTCTTTCCAGGAAACGAGCTTGAAGTTCTGCTCGTATTCCGGGATCGGGTTGGCATCGTCCTGGACGATCAGGATGCCTTCCGGAAATCCTGGCAGTATGGCCGAGGAGACGTCGAGGCCGTCGGTGTGGCTGACGCCGTCGATTCCGATGGCCTTGTTGGGCTCGATCGAGAAGACGCCGACCGGCGCGAACGGGGCCTGGCGGTCATAAACTACATATCTGTCAGCAGCTTGCGCGGAGACGACGAGGTAGCCGGCGCCGTTTTCGCCGAGCCAGAGGCTCATGCCTTCGACGTCTTCGACGAGGCCGTTGCCATCGGCAATGCGGTCGACCGGGACGGGCTTTGCTTCTGCGTCGGAGAGATCGAGCGTCCAGACACCGAAGGCTTCTTCGCCGACGAACAGGCGGTCGGCCTCGTCATCAAACACGCAGCCTTCGAGCTTTGACGGCAGCTGGATCGTGCGTTCCAGAACAGGCTTTACAGTTTCGATGGTTTCCCAGCTGCCGGTCCAGAGCTGGATCGTGCCATCCTTATACGTCACGGCAGCGCGGTAGGTTTCGCCATGCAGGCCGGCGCAGATGCCGTAGGGTTCGTCCTTGTCTGTGCCGCTATTGCCGAGATGGCTGACGGTCAGCGTTTCGGGGTCGATACGGAACCAGGAGATGCTGTTGAACTCGTCATTCGAGGCGACCGCAATGTTGCCGCGGAGGTCGACATTGTTGACCCGACCGACCGGAAGTTCCTGCAATTCACCGCCATCCAGCGCATAAACGTAGAGTCCCTCGTCCTTGTTGGTGGCGAGGATGAGGGAACTGGCCGGATCGGTGGCGTTGACCCAGAGCGCCGGGTCGTCGGCGCGGTCGCCTTCACCGTTCATCGGGGCGGTTTCATTGACCGCCATCACGGTGGCGATGGGGCCGGAATATTCGACCGGTGCGGTGGCACAGGCCGCGAGCGGGGCGAGGGCAGCAAGCCAGATTCTGGTTTTCATCGGCATGGTTCCTGAGCTTGAAATGTGGGGGGCCGGAATCCTCTGGCGATTCCGGCCCCTTTTGTGACTGCTTATAGTTCTAGCGGGGGCGGGTCTAGTAAGTCAGCCGAACACCGAAGATTCCCGACCAGCCGAACTCGTCATACTGCGAGAGGCGGCTCTTGGAGCCGTGATAGTAATATTCCGGCTCGTCACCCAGGTTCTTGCCTTCGAGGTAGACCTGGATGTGGTCGTTGACGTCATACTTGGCGGAGGCTTCGACCGAGAGGTGCTCGTCGGTGTAGCGATCCAGATTCGTGCCAAACAGCTCGTCCAGGTAGGCGCCGCGATAGTTGGCGGAGATACGCAGATCCCAGGGGCCCTTGTCGTAGCCGAGGGCCACGTTCCAGACTTTGTCGTTCTGCTTCAGCAGCGGAACCTTGCGGCCGTCCGGCAGGCGGGCGTCGGAGTCAGCCAGTGTCAGGTTGGCCGAGGCGAGGAAGCCGTCGAAGGCGTCGCCGAGGAAGCTGAGCTCCTGGACATAGTTGAATTCGACCCCCTTCACCTTCGACTTCCCTGCGTTGACATAGGTCGACACTTCCGCGAGGCCCGCAACGGTCGCGGCATCCAGGAAGGACAGGTCGATGCCGGCCGGCAGTTCGTCGATGTCGAAGGTTGCCGGGAAGATCGCGTTGTCGATTTCCTTGAAGAACAGGCCTGCCGAGATGATCGACAGTTTGGTCGGGTAGTACTCGATCGAGAGGTCGTAGTTGTCGGCCTCATAGGGGCTGAGGGCCGGGTTGCCCATTTCGATCTCGTCTCGGTCTTCGTTGAAGAGGACGCGCGGCGCCATCTCGCCGAAGCCGGGGCGAACGACGGCTGCATAGTAGGCAGCGCGGGCGAACACATTGTCGGCCATCGCGTACTTGAGGTTCACGCTCGGCAGGACGTTGGTGTACTCGTCCGAGAAGGTGCGGCGCGTTGCGTCCGCCGGTGTGTCGCCTTCAGTGTAGATGAAGCCGAAGGAGTCGACATTGGTGCGCTCGACACGGACGCCGATGACGGTGGTGAGGTCGCCCGCTTCAAACGTTCCCATGCCGTAGAAGGCAAGAACCTGCTCGTCGATCGTGTAGTCGCCCGAGATGCTTTCGAGGTTGGTGTCACCCTCGTTGAGGTCCGCATCGGTCACGATGTTGCGCAGCGCCGTGGTCAGCCCGGCGCTCGGCCAAGCGAACATCGGATTGGACATGCGCCAGCCCGGGATCTGTGCGTTGTCGGTGATGTAGTCGGTCAGGAACACATCATCGAGTTCGTACACGTCGAGGTTCTGGTCACGTACCTTTTGACGGTCGCGCAGCTTGACGCCGCCTTTCCACGTGACCGGCGTGTTGCCGAGCATGGCTTCGCGCGCCACGTCGATCTTGCCGGTCCACTCGTCGTCTTCGGTGGTGGTGTACTCACGCTCGAAAGCGTCCATCACATAATTGGCCGGGTCGTACAGGAAGGCGACGGCCGGGCCGGTGATGACAGGCTTCTGCGGGTTCGAATAGTCGAACACGATGGAGCCGATGACGCTGTCGCGCTGTTCGGGGGCCGAACGGAAGGCAACATCGTGATTGTTGGAGTCGTCTTCTTCGGCGTGAGCGTAGGAAAGTTCGTAGTCGAACGTCCAGGGACCGGTGAAGGTGTTGCCGCCGACGGCGTAGGTCTGGATGTTGCGGACTTCTTCGCGCTTGCGGACTTCGGCGTCGACTTCGCCGCGGCGATAGGCGACGGTCGTGTCGGTTGCCGAGACGATCTCCTCATCCATTTCGCGGAACTCGAACTTGTTACGGATTTCGTCGTCCGTGTACTGGTTGAGCAGGGTGCGGAGATAAAGCTCCGTGTTCTCGCTGGCGCGGTAGTCGACGTTCAGGACGACACCGATCCGCTCACGCGTCAGGTCATACCAGCGCATTTCATAGTCGTCGGCCGGGGCGTAGAATTCGCCGGCCTGCGGGACTTCGAAGTCGGCGCCGTCGAACAGATCCCAGCCGCCGGTCTCATTGTTGTGCGACTGGATGCGCAGGTCCTGGTAGTTGGCCGAGAAAGCGACGCCCAGCTTGTCGCCAAACGTGTTGGTGTAGGTGAAGGTGGCCTTCGGCGAGATTTCCTCGGTGATCTCGTTATAGGAGCCTTCCAGCTTGGCGCGCACGAAGCGGCCATCGCGGTCGAAGGCGGAAATCGTCTTCATGTTGATGACGCCGCCCAGCGTGTCGGCGTCGACATCCGGGGTGAGCGACTTCTGGACTTCGATCCCGTCGAGCAGGTCGGACGGAACGCCGTCGAGCAGGACGCCGCGGCGGTCTTCCGGCGACGGCGTGCGCACGCCGTTGATCGAGGAGGAGATAAGGTCGGTGTTGATGCCGCGGATCGAGACGTAGCGACCTTCGCCCTGGTCGTTCTCGATCGACAGGCCCGGAACGCGGCCGAGCGAGTCGGCAACGGTCGTGTCGGGGAAGTTGCCGAGACCGTCGGAGTCGACGACGGAGATGATGGCGTTCGAAGCGCGCTGCTGGTTGATGGCGCCGGCCTGGGCCGCCGTGGAGCCGACGACCAGGATGTTGTCGAGATAGCGCACGTCGCTGCCGACCTGGAAGTCGAGCGTCGCGGTGCCGGCAAGGGACACCTCGGCAGTGGTCGTGTCAGCACCGACATAAGAGACCGACAGCGTGTAGTCGCCGGCCGGCACGTTGGCGAAGCGGTAGTTGCCCGAACGGTCGGAAGACGCGGTGCGGCCAAGTCCCTCGATGGTGACGATGGCGCCCTGCAGGGGGGCTTCGCCGGTGGCGTCGGTCACCTGGCCGGTGATGACGTCAGCGGAGGCGGCGCCCACGAGGCTGGCGGAGGCAACGCCAAGGGCGAGGAAAGCGCGGTAGGAGCGTGTCATGGAAGATCCCTTTGTGAACCGACCGGGCGCTTCCCACAGATTCTTGTCGGGCAGATTACAGGTTTGTCACGGTTCTGTGACGCGCGCTGATTCCGCTGTAGAATTTGTAATGCGGGGTAAACGAAACGCCGGGCGTGATGCTTTCCGGTCACAGGCGTCGCAGCGGAAAGCGCGGGGGTGCGGCGAAGCGCGCAGGCGGCGCGTCTTGTCCGCTCTCACTTTACAACTATGTAAAGTATCATGAGCGCCGGGCGGACAGGATTGGTCCGCCGCCCGGACCGTAATGGAGGCCTGCGCATGAACCGCGACAGCCAGAATATGGAACCGCTGGTGAGCGAAGCGACGAGTTTGCTGAAGTCGCTGTCGCATTCCGACCGCCTGATGATCTGCTGCCAGCTGCGTGGCGGGGAAATGTCGGTCGGGGCCCTGGAGGCGGAACTGGGGATTCCCCAGCCGCGCCTGTCGCGGGAACTGGCCAAGCTGCGCGAGGAAGGCGTGCTGATCGCACGCCGGGAAGCGCGAGCCGTCTATTACACCCTGTCGGACAAGCGCGCCCACGCCATGGTGGATGCCATCTGCTCGGTCATGCTGGGCAGCAAGGCGGACCCCGATGTGCGTGTGCTGACTATATAATGGAGAAAGAGATGACCGCCCCCTTGGTAAAAGCCTTTTTTGACGAGCCGACCTATACGGTCAGCTATGTGGTGACCGATCCGGCCACGAAATCCTGCGCCGTCGTTGACTCAGTGCTGGACTATGACCCGGCGTCCGGCCGCACGAAGACGGAATCGGCCGACGAGATCATCGCCTACATCAAGGCGGAAGGCCTGACCCTGGACTGGATCCTCGAAACCCATGTCCATGCCGACCATCTCTCAGCCGCGCCATACATCCAGGAAAAGCTGGGCGGCCGGATCGCGATCGGCTCCGAGATTACCACGGTCCAGAACGTGTTTGGCAAGGTGTTCAATGAAGGCACCGAGTTCTGCCGCGATGGCAGCCAGTTCGACCGGCTGCTGGTGGATGGCGACACGTTCAGCATCGGCAGTCTCGAGGCGAAAGCCCTGCACACGCCAGGACATACGCCGGCCTGCATGACCTATGTGATCGGCGATGCGGCGTTTGTCGGCGACACGATGTTCATGCCGGACTATGGCACCGCGCGGGCGGACTTTCCGGGCGGCGATGCGCGCACGCTCTACCGCTCGATCCAGAAAGTGCTGAGCCTGCCGGGCGAGACGCGCCTCTTCATGTGCCATGACTACAAGGCGCCGGGCCGAGACGAGTTTGCCTGGGAGACGACAGTTGCCGAGGAGCGCGCGCGCAACGTGCATGTGCACGAAGGCGTCACCGAGGACGAGTTCGTGGCGATGCGCGAGGCGCGCGATGCGACGCTCGGCATGCCGCGGTTGATCCTGCCTTCGATCCAGATCAACATGCGCGCAGGGCAGATGCCGGAGCCGGAAGCGAACGGCCAGCGCTATCTGAAAATCCCGATCAACGGCCTCTGAGGGGCCGCCGCTCGGCGAGGGCATGGGAATGAAACTGTCGAATTACCTGCCCATCCTCGACTGGGGGCGGACCTATCGCGGCGAGACGCTGGCGAATGACCTGATTGCGGCGGTGATCGTCACGATCATGCTGATCCCGCAATCGCTGGCCTATGCCTTGCTGGCCGGCCTGCCGCCGCAGGTCGGCCTCTATGCCTCGATCCTGCCGCTGGTGGCGTATGCGATCTTCGGGACGAGCCGGACGCTGGCCGTCGGGCCGGTGGCGGTGCTGTCGCTGATGACGGCGGCGGCGGCGGGGAACATCGCGGCGCAGGGGTCGGAAGAGTATATCGCCGCGGCGATGCTGCTGGCGTTCCTGTCCGGTATTTTCCTGATGGCGCTCGGCCTGTTGCGCCTCGGCTTCCTGGCGAATTTCCTGAGTCACCCGGTTGTGTCCGGTTTCATCACCGCATCGGGCATCCTGATCGCGGCGAGCCAGGTGAAGCATTTGCTCGGCATCCCGGCGGGTGGGCACAATCTTTATGAAATGGTCGTCCAGATTGCCGAGAAGATCGGTGAGCTGAACATGCCGACCATGGCGATCGGCGTGTCGTCGCTGGTGTTCCTGTTCTGGGTACGCTCGGGCCTCAAGCCGCTGCTGATGCAGCTGGGCATGAAGGAAAAGGCCGCTGGCATGGTGTCGCGTGGCGGGCCGGTGATTGCCGTGGTCACGGGCATTCTGGCGGTGAGCTTCCTGCACCTCGACACGCAGGGCGTGCGGATCGTCGGCAAAATCCCGAGCGGCCTGCCGACGCTGGGTGTGCCGGCCTTCGACCTGCACCTGTGGGAGCAGCTGATCGGATCGGCGATCCTGATTTCGATTATCGGCTTTGTGGAATCGGTTTCCGTCGCTCAGACGCTGGCAGCGAAGCGGCGTCAGCGGATCGACCCCGACCAGGAACTTGTGGCGCTGGGCGCGGCGAGCCTCGCTTCGGGTGTGTCGGGCGGCTATCCGGTGACGGGCGGCTTTGCCCGCTCTGCCGTCAACTTCGATGCCGGAGCGGAGACACCCGCGGCAGGTGCGTTCACCGCGGTCGGGATCGCGCTTGCCGCGCTCTACCTCACGCCGCTGCTGCACAATCTTCCGCAGGCGGTGCTGGCCGCGACCATCGTGGTAGCGGTGCTGAGCCTTGTGGACTTCAAGATCCTGCGCCGCACCTGGGCCTATTCGAAGCGCGACTTTGCCGCCATGGCGGGCACGATCCTCGTCACGCTGCTGGCGGGCGTCGAACTGGGGGTGACGACGGGTGTCGTCCTTTCCCTGTTCCTGCACCTCTACATCACGTCGAAGCCGCACTTCGCGATTGTCGGCCAGGTGCCGGGAACGCACCATTTCCGCAATGTGAACCGATATGGCGTCGTGGTTCCGGAGCACATCGTCACCATCCGGATCGACGAGAGCCTCTACTTCGCCAATGCGCGCTTTTTGGAGGATATGGTGTACACGATCCTCGGAAATCGTCCGGACATGAAGCACCTCATTCTCATGTGCCCGGCGGTGAACCACATCGATGCGAGCGGCCTGGAAAGCCTTGAGGCGATCAATGCGCGCCTGAAGGATGCCGGCGTGAAACTTCATCTGTCCGAGGTGAAAGGCCCGGTGACGGACCGGCTGAAACGCACGCATTTCCTGCAGGATCTGACCGGAAATCTCTATCTCGACCAGTTCGATGCCATCTCCGATCTCGATGTCGATTGTGCAAAAGCCGCCGTCGAAAAGTCCGGAAAGCTGACCGAGCCGGGCAGCGTGCCATGCCCGTCCGTCACGATTGCCGGCGTGCGCGAAACGGGCCGGTAAGCAAAATTTATCCGACAGGGTTTCGGGCGTGGAATCTTTCACGCCATGACCAGGGCAATCTCAAAACGAATTTCGCAAAGCGAGCGGCGGCTGATGCGGCTGCTCTTTCTTATGGGCCGCGGGACCGGGGCGATTGCGGAGGCGGTCGGCCGCGACAGGGCCGTCGTTTCCCGTTACCTGCACCGGCACAGGCTGGTGGGGCCGGAAGCGCCGCTGGAGCGCTACCGGCTGGCTGTGGATCTCGCGGCTGATCTGCTGATGGAAGAATTGATCCGTAAGCCGCCGGCCCAGGATGTGATCGGGGCTGCGGCGGCCATCGCGCGCCTTGCCGGAGAGGCGAGGCGTATCTGGAGTGTTATGGAAGTGGGGGACCATGACGGAAACGAAACGGGCGACAGCCCTGAAGCAGTACGCGCGATCGCGCAGCGTCTGGCAATTGCCTTCGCAAACGCACATGAAGCGGGCGTTGAGGAAGGGGAAGACGGATAGCCTGTCCGAGCAGGAAATGCGTGCGATCGGGCACATGCCCTGGGTGATCGAGGCGCGGCCGGCGCAGCTGATGCCGGAGGGGGACTGGCGCACATGGCTGTTCAGCGGCGGTCGTGGCGCAGGCAAGACGCGGGCCGGCGCCGAATGGGTGCGCTGGGCCGCATTGTTCGCAGGGCATTCGCGCATCGCGCTGGTGGGGCCGACCCTGCTGGACGTGCGGGAAGTGATGATCGAGGGCGAGAGCGGGCTTGTCCGCATAGAGACGGACCGGATGAGACGGCCGGTGTTCCAGCCGTCGCGCCGAAGGCTCGTCTTCCACAATGGAGCGGTGGCGCAAATCTTCTCTGCCGAAGATCCGGACAGTCTGCGCGGGCCCCAGTTTGAAGCGGCCTGGTGCGACGAGGCGGCGGCGTGGACCTATGGAGACCGGACCTGGGACATGTTGCAGATGGGGCTGCGGCTGGGCGCCAATCCGGTGGCCTTGGTGACGACGACGCCCCGGCCGACGCCGCTGATCCGCAGGCTTGTCAGAGCGCCGGATACGGTGGGCACGCTCAGCCGGACCGAGGACAATGCGGGCAATCTTGCGCCGTCTTTCATCGCCGCGATGCGGGCGGCCTATGGCGGGACCGCGTTGGGAAGGCAGGAGCTGGACGGCGTGCTGCTGGACGATCCGGAAGGGGCGTTGTTCGTCAGGGGGCAGATTGATTCGGTGCGGGTGGTGTTGGCGCCGCCGCTGGAGGATGTCGTGGTCGCGGTCGACCCGCCGGCGACCAGCGGGGCCGGCGCGGATGCCTGTGGCATCGTCGCGGCGGGCCGGGCCGGGCAGGCGGCCTATGTGCTGGGCGATGCGTCGGCACGGGGCCTGAAGCCGCTCGACTGGGCGGGCCGGGTCGTGGCGCTGGTGCGCGTCTCCGGCGCGCGCGAAGTGATCGCGGAGGCGAACCAGGGCGGGGAGATGGTGCGTCAGGTGCTGGAAACGGCAGGCTGTCCGGTGCCGGTGCGGCTGGTGCAGGCGCGCCTGTCGAAACGGGCGCGGGCCCTGCCGGTCGCCACGCTCTACGATCAGGGGCGCGTGCACCATGTGGGACAGCTGGCGGAGCTGGAGGACGAGATGTGCCGGTTCGGCGCCGAGGGCTTCAGCGGGTCGCCGGACAGGCTGGACGCGCTCGTCTGGGCCGTCTGGGCGCTGATGCTGGATGTCCGCGCCGTAGGTGTGCGGCAGTTGTGACGTGCGCCAGAAGGCCCTCACCTCCCATCGCTAGTGCGATGGGCCCCTCCTCTCCCAGAGGGAGAGGGGGTGGACCCGGCGCCTTCGAGGCCAAGCTGCTGGCTGCAAACCCCTCTCCCGCTTGCGGGAGAGGAGGGGCCCGCACAGCGGAGCTGTGTGGGAGGTGAGGGCTCAGTTCCCGGTGCGGAAGCTCTTGCGGCCGAAATACGCGCTCGCGCCGCCAGTCGTTGCAGGGGCAGGCGTGTCGGCGGGGGGTGGTTCGGGCTTCACCGGGTCGGTGGGCGCTGCCGGAACGGAGGTGCCGTTCATCAGGCCACGGATCCAGGCGCAGGCCGCGCCCGCGGTGGAGACTTCGAGGTCCGGCACGGACTTGTCGAGGCGGCGCGCGAGGAGGCGGGCCTGGTGTGCGGTCAGCGATTTCAGCTGCGCCTCGAACAGGGTCTCGCCGACTGCGTCGCGCAGGGCCTTCATGTCGGCGATGGTCTGGCCGGCGGCGGTCATCAGTTTCTTCGTCAGCAGGCCGGCTGCTGCGGAGAATTCCTTTTCGCCGAGCGCGCGGAACACGCTGGAATCGAGCAGCGCCTTCAGTGCATCGGCGGGACGCGGGTCAGCCTCACCACTCATGCGAGCGCGCCTTTCACTTCCGCAAGCAGCTGGCGGATGGTGGCGAGCGTATCGCCCGGCCACTTCGCCTCAAGCGTCGGGTCGGGCCCGAGTTCGATCGGGTTGGTGGCAAAGCCCGGCTTCATGGGAATGACGGTCTTGAACATGGTGAATTCGGCTTCCTTGGCGGCGGCCGCCTCGCGCATGGCGTTGAGGATCACCTGCTGGTGCGGCGAGCCATCATAGCGAGTCGCCAGCACCATGGGGAGCCTCTTGACGTCACGGTCGCGCAGGCCGCGCATCACATCGCCGGTGAAGAGGTCGAGGCCGAGCGTGGACATGAAGTCCGGAATGGTCGGCACGATGACGAGGTGGCTGGCGGCCAGCACGGCTTCGGTCATGGTCGAGATGCCGGGCGGGCAGTCGCACACGATCACGTCGTATTTCGACTTCAGCAGGTTGAAATCGTCGCGCAGGCGCCGGCCGACCTGGTTTTCCAGGGCCTCCATGGAATAGCCCTGCTCGGTGAGGTGATAGATCAGTTCTTTCTCGGTCTTGCGCAGGCGCGGGCTGGACGGGATGAGATCCAGCGGCAGCGGCTTGCCGCCCGAGGTGACGTCGGAAGCGTCTGTGACGATGAATTCCTCGAGGCGGCGCTGTTCGCCGGCCTCGAAATTCTCCAGCAGCCAGTCGGAAATCGTGGCGTAGTCGTTGATCGCCTGGAACAGGTGTTCGTCACCGTCATTGCCGAAGACCAGAAGCGACGCGTTGGCCTGGGTGTCGAGGTCCACAACCAGTGTGCGCCGGCCTTCTGCCGCGAAGGCTTCCGCGAGGCTGACGCAAGTGGTTGTCTTGCCGACGCCACCTTTCGAATTGGCAATGGAAATGACACGTGCCGACATTCTTCCAGCTCCTCCTATCCCCTTGTAAGACAGAGGCACAAAGCAGATTTGGGCGGGGATGGCTACGTCCTAAACGTCGCAAATTGCAGGATAAATCAGCGCACTATCCACGCTGATTCCCGTAATTCGCGTTGATAAACTTTGATTTTTTCAAAACCAATCCGGCAGGTGCGCCGTTCCCTTAACTCTTCGCCATCGATGGCGGATAAGGACGGCGCGGCATGGCCTGGAACTGGGGATGGTGGAAATCGGAGCGGAATGCAAAGTCCGCCCCGCCGCTGGTGGCGCTCACAGAGCCGGGCGGCGCGGTCTGGGGCGGGCGTGATGGCAGCGCGCTGACGCGCGACGGATACGTTCAGAATGCCGTGGCATACCGGTGTATCCGCCTTGTCGCGGAGGCGGCGGCCAGCGTGCCGCTCGTCACCAGCCACGCGGGCGCTGCGGACCTGCTGCGCCGTCCGGTGCCGGAGCAATCTGCCGCGGCCTTCTTCGAAGGCGCGTACACCCAGCTGCAGCTGCACGGCAATGCTTTCCTGGAGGCGGTGCGCCTGCCTGGTGAGACCGGGATTGCGGCACTCTATCCGCTGCAGCCGTCGCGTGTGCGTCCGGTCACAGACGGACGCGGCTGGGCCGAGGCGTGGACCGTGCGGGAAACCCGCGGCGAGCGGATCATTCGCCGTGAGAAGAGCGGCTGGTGCCCGGTGCTGCACCTGCGGCTGTTCCATCCGCAGGATGACATTCTGGGCCTGCCGGCGCTTGCCCCGGCGCGCCGCGCGCTGGACCTGCACAATGCCAGCGCCGACTGGGCAAAATCCCTGATCGACAATTCCGCCAAGCCTTCCGGCGCGCTCATCTACTCCGGCACAGGCAGGATGCCGCCGGACCAGTTCGACCGGCTGAAAGCAGACCTGGACGCGCTTTATTCAGGTGCGGCGAATGCAGGCCGCCCGCTGCTGCTGGAAGGCGGGCTCGACTGGCGGCCGATGTCGCTGTCGCCGGCTGACATGGATTTCCTGGAAGCGCGGAACAATGCCGCGCGGGAGATTGCGCTGGCCCTCGGCGTGCCGCCGATGCTGCTGGGGATACCGGGCGACAATACGTATGCGAATTATCGTGAAGCGAACATAGCTTTCTGGCGCACGACGATCCTCCCGATGGCTCAGAAAATGGCGGCGGAATTGTCGGTGTGGCTGGACGAGCCCTTCGGCGGCGATGTCGACGTGACCTGTGACCTTGACCGTGTTCCGGCGCTTTCGGCCGAACGGGAATCGCTTTGGGCGCGCCTCGAAAGTGCTTCGTTCGCAACGCTTGAAGAAAAGCGCAGGCTGGCGGGGCTCGACTGATGGAGATCGAGAAGAAAGTCACGATCAGCCTGATCATGGCGATCCTGATCCAGACCGGCGGCGCACTGGTCTGGGCCGGCGCCGCGGCGCAACGCATCGCCGCCGTCGAAACCGAGTTGCATGAGCGCAAGAGCATTTCCGAGCGGTTGGTGCGCGTCGAGGCGCAGCTGGAAGATGTGCGCGCCCAGCTCGGGCGGATCGAGCGGCGGGTGGAGGCAAAGGATGACTGATTTGTCGGTGCCCATCCTGATCGAGGGCTATGCCGCCCTGTTTGGAATACCGGACCTGTCGGGGGATGTGGTGCGCGCGGGTGCCTTTGCGCGCACCCTCAGGTCCGGGGCGCCCCTGGCGATGCTGTTGCAGCATCGCCAGGGCGCGCTGGCGGGGCGGTGGACGCGGGTCGTGGAAGACGGCCGGGGCCTGTTCGTCAGAGGGCTGATTGAAAGGCATTCGGCCGGATCACTTGCGCTGCGCGGCCTGAACGGACTGTCGATCGGATTCCGGCCCCGCCTGTGGAAGCCGAGGACGGGCGGCGGGCGTGACCTGATCGAAGTGGACCTCGTCGAAATCTCGCTGGTGGCGACCCCGATGCAGCCGCAGGCGCGGTTTACCGCGCCGGGCATGGACAGGAATGTGGCCTGAGGGCCGGAACTTGGGTGGTGAAGGAGAAACAATGACCAAGGAAACCAAGATGGCAGGCGGCAACAAGGCGGCGGAGGCGGACCTGATGGCGGCTTTCGAAGCCTTCCGCGACGCCAATGATACGCGGCTCGCGGAGATCGAGGCGCGCGGTGCGAGCGATCCGCTGACGGATGAGCGGCTCGCGCGGATCGACCGCCGGCTGGAAGCGCTGAGCCTGAAGATGGCACGGCCGGAAGCCGGATCGGCGCCGGCGGCTGAGCCGGATGCCCGCAGCGAGGCGTGGGGCCGATACCTGCGCAGTGGTGACGAGAGCGGCCTCGCCCGCCTGGACGTCAAGGCGCTGAACGCCGGGACGGATGCGCAGGGCGGGTATACCGCCCCGCCGGAGCTGGACCGGCTGATTGAGGCGCGCCTCATGGCGGCAAGCCCGATGCGTCAGATCGCGACCGTGCGCCAGACGTCTGCCGGCACCTATCGCAAGCCGGTCAGCCTTGGCGCGGCAGCAAGCTGGGTGAGCGAGACAGGCTCGCGCACGGAGACGGCGCATTCCGGCCTCTCCCTGCTGGAATTCCCGGCCGGCGAACTCTATGCCATGCCGGCGGCAACGCAGACCCTGCTGGAAGATTCCTATTCCGACATCGATGCCTGGCTGGCGGACGAGGTGGAAAACGCCTTCGCGGCTCAGGAATCGGCGGCCTTCGTGAGCGGCGACGGTGCGAACAAGCCCAAGGGTTTCCTCGACTACGACATCGTCGCCGAGGCCAGCCATGTCTGGGGCAAGGTAGGCTCTGTTGCGGGCGATTTCACGGCCGCCAATGCCGCCGACCAGCTGATCGACCTCATCTACACGCCGAAGAGCCAGTTCCGCACCAATGGCCGCTTTGTGATGAACCGGCGCACGGTGGCGGCCGTCCGTAAGCTGAAGGATGGCGACGGGCGTTACCTGTGGCAGCCGGGTACGGGCGGCGATCCGGCGACCATTCTCGGCTATCCGGTAACGGAAGTGGAGGACATGCCGGACATCGGGACGGGCAATGCGGCCATCGCCTTCGGGGATTTCCGCCGCTTCTACCTGATCGCCGACCGGCAGGGCGCCCGCGTCCTCCGCGACCCGTTCAGCGCCAAGCCTTACGTGCTGTTCTACACGACCAAGCGCGTCGGCGGAGGCATCCAGAACTTCGACGCCGTGAAGGTGATGGTGTTCTGATCCGCTCTTATCCTCCCCCGCTTGCGGGGGAGGTGGCCGCGAAGCGGTCGGAGGGAAGTCCCCCTTCGACCCGGCCGCCAATGGCGTCCGGTCCACTTCCCCCGCGGGCGGGGGAAGATCAAGTCACTCGTTGTTCGGAAAAGGAAAACCAAATGTTCGAATCCGTTATCATCGCTCTCGTTCGCCAGGCCTCGCTGCTGACCAAGCCGCAGCAGGACGAGTTCACGACCAAGGTGGCCGAAGCCGTCGCGACCCTGATCAATTCCACCGAGACCGAGATCGACGACGAAGTCGTGCGGTCGATCGGCCTGCCGATCGGCGCGGCCGTGGTGGAGAAGCTGCAGGCGCTCGTCTGATCTGACCGGAGGCTGTTCCGGCAGGTCCGGAGCAGCCTCCTTTTCCAAAGGAATTCACTTATGACTCTGACGGTGGTGACACCGCCAGCTGGGGCGGCTTTGTCTCTTGCGGCGGCGAAGGAATACCTGCGCATCGGGCATGACGGGGAAGATGCGCTCGTCAGCACCCTGATTTCAGCCGCCGAAGCGCGGCTGGAGATTGTGGGCGGCATTGCGCTGGTCTCGCGCACGGTAAGACGTAGCTGGAGCGCGTGGCCGGTTGGACTCACGCGGGGCGGTGTCTGCCTCGCGCCGTCACCTGCGACGGCTCTTGTGTCTGTCGAGCTGAAGGATGCCGACGGTGTGGGCGACCTGGTGACCGGGCGGTTCCAACTGATGGACGGGCGCCTGTCATTGAGGCCCTTCACGCCGCTGCCGGGCATGCCTCCCGGTGGACGCGCAGAGGTCACCTTTGTGGCCGGGTATGGCGCGGCCACGGATGTGCCGGACGATCTTGTCCAGGCACTGAAGCGGTTGGTGCACGTTGCGTACCGGCGGGGCGAGGAGGGTGACCTGCCGCAGGATGTCGCGGCGGCGGTCGGGGCGCACACGCAGGTGCGGCTATGAGCGAGGGGGGCATTCAGGCAGCGCTGATGTCGATACTGCGCGCGGATGCGGGCGTGCAGTCCGTGTTCGGATCGCCAGCGCGGGTGTTCGATGCGGAAAGCGAGGAGCCACTGTTTCCCTACGCCCTGCTTGAGCGTCATGAGACGACGCCGGGCGGCGCGAGCCTCGTGAAGGGCCTGGAACACAGGATCACGCTCGCCTGCTATTCGCGCGACGACGGCCTGAAGGGGGCAAAGCAGTGCCTGTCGGCGCTGCGGACGGCCGTGGACCAGGCGGATTGGGCGGTGCCGGGCGCGCATGTCGTGCTGGCGCAGGTGCTCTACGCCGACGCCATGCGCACCGCGGACCGGCGCGCCTTCCGCGGCGTGGTGCGTGTCCGGATCATATCAGAGGAGGGGGCGTGATGGCTGGCCAGAAAGGCAGGGATATCCTGCTGAAGATTTCAGACGGTGCGGGGGCGTTCGTGACGCTCGCGGGCATTCGCGCGAGCCGGATCCAGCTTTCCGCCGCCATGGTGGATGCGACCGGCGCTGACAGTCCGGAGGCCTGGCGGGAATTGCTGGCAGGCGCCGGGGCGAGATCGGCGCGGGTGGCCGGGCGAGGCGTGTTCAAGGACAGCGCCAGCGATGCCCGGATGCGGAGCGTTTTCTTCGCGGGCGACGCGCCGGCCTGGCAGCTTGTCCTTCCGGATTTCGGAGTGCTGGAAGGTGTCTTCCAGATTACGGAACTCAGCTGGAGCGGGGAGCATGACGGCGAAGCCGAATTCTCGGTCACTCTTGAAAGTGCGGGCCTGATCACGTTCGAGGCGGCGCTATGAATGCCGCGCGAGGAGAAACCGGACTGGTGATCGATGGCGTGGAGCGCAGGCTGTGCCTGACGCTGGGGGCGTTGGCGGAAATTGAGGCGGGCTTCGGCTGTGTCCGGATGAGCGAACTTGATGCACGCATGCGCAGCTTGTCCGCGGCCGATCTTGTGATTGTGCTGGCAGCGCTGTTGCGGGGCGGGGGTGAGGCGGATGCGGCAGCGCAGCTGAATTCTGCAAGCGTCTCGCCCGGCGCGGCGGCGCGGGCAGTGGCAGAGGCATTTCGGCTGGGATTGGTCGGGTGATGCTGCCTTGGGGCGTGATGCTGAGAGCCGCGATCGCGACCGGCATAGGGCCAGAGGCGTTCTGGCGCCTGTCGCTCAGGGAATGGCGCTGGCTGTCCGGCGATCAGGGCGGTCTTTCACGCGGGACGCTGATGATGCTGATGAGTCAGTATCCGGATGAACAGGGAGAGGGTGATGGGAGAGTTTGAGGCGGATATTGCGTCGGCGGCCGACGCGCTGCAGGCGCTGGCCGAAGGGCCCGGACGGCAGGCCGCGGCGGCACTGGATGAAGCCTTCGGCCAGGCGGGCCGGCAGATCGAGGCAACACTAGCGCAGGCCGCGCGAAGCGGAGAGCTGGACTTCCAGCGCATGACGGATGCGATCCTGAGGAACCTTGCAAGGATTGCGGCGGAAGCCGTGTTCAGTCCGCCCCCGTCGGGCGGCGCGTTCAACGTGAACATGAACTTCGCGCCGGGGACAGAACAATCCTCCGCGATCGCGGGGCGCAATGCCATCGGGGCGGTTCTGGCGCGACTGGTCGGTCAAGGAGGACGCTTCCTGTGAGCCTTGCCAATTTCCATGAGGTGAGTTTTCCGCTGCCGCTGGCGCTCGCCGCAAGTGGCGGACCGGAGCGGCGCGTTGACGTCGTCACGCTGGCGAGCGGTGCGGAAGTTCGAAATGCGGCCTGGTCAGGTTCGCGCCGGCGATGGGACGTCGGCAGCGCGGTGTCGCGGATTGAAGCCCTGCAGGAGGTCATCGCCTTCTTTGAAGCCCGGGCCGGGCGGCTGCACGGGTTCCGCTTTCGTGATGCGCTGGATGATCGCAGCGGGGCGCCCGGCGCGGCGGTATCCGCCAGCGATCAGGTTATTGGTTTGGGCGACGGGGAGACGACCGGTTTCCAGTTGATCAAGGACTATAATGGCTGGACACGGAAGATCCTGAAGCCGGTGAACGGAAGCGTCGTTGTTGCTGTCGATGGCGAAGAAGCGGCGTTTTCCCTCGACGCCACGACGGGGCTGGTGACGTTGGCTGTTGCGCCGGGCGAAGGGCAGGCCGTTACAGCGGGCTTCCGGTTCGATTGCCCGGTGCGTTTCGATTCGGATCGTCTCGACGTGAACCTTGAGGCGTTCGGGGCGGGGCGAGTTCTAAGCATTCCGTTGGTCGAACTGGTGGGGTGTTAGATGCGTAGTCTGCAAACCGAGTTTTCTGAGCGGCTGGCGAGCGGGGCCACGACGACCTGCCTGTGCTGGCGGCTGACCCGGAAGGATGGGGCGGTGCTTGCCTCGACCGAGCATGACGCGCCGCTGGTCGTCGATGGTGTGAGTTACCAGCCCGGTGGAGCGCTGAGTGCCGGCGCGTTTTCGCAATCGGCCGGATTGAAGCCGGGGCAGGCTGCGGCAGGTGGCGTGCTGGCCGACGATGGCATCACCGAAGCCGACCTTTCGGCAGGCTTGTGGGATGGTGCGCGTGTCGACGTGCTGCGGGTGGACTGGCAAAGGCCCGACCTGTTCGCGGCGGTCTGGTCCGGCCGGTTGAGCGAAGTGAGCCGCGGGCCGGGCGGGTTTCAGGCAGAACTTGTTTCACTGAAGGCGGATATCGAGCGCCCGGTGGGGCGAGTCTATGCGCGCGCCTGCGATGCGGTGCTGGGCGATGCCCGGTGCGGCGTGGATATCGCGGCCCTTCCTGGTCTGACATGCGACCAGCAATTCCCGACATGCCGCGACACGTTTGGAAATGCAGCGAACTTCCGGGGCTTTCCACATCTTCCGGGAGCGGATTTTGTGCTTCAGGGCCCGGCGGCGACCGGCAATAATGGCGGCAAGCGATGAGGCGCGAAGAGATTGTTGCCGAAGCGCGCAGCTGGATCGGCACGCCATACCGGCATCAGGCGAGCCTGAAAGGTGTGGGTTGTGATTGCCTTGGCCTGGTGCGCGGCGTCTGGCGGGCCAAGGTGGGGCCGGAGCCGGAACTGGTGCCGCCCTATTCGCCGGATTGGGCGGAAGCGCTGGGTGAAGAGACCCTGCTGGAGGCCGGTGCGCGCCACATGGCTGAAGTGCCAGCTTCCGGTGCGAAGGCGGGTGATGTGCTCATCTTCCGCATGGGGACGGGTGTGCCGGCGAAGCACTGCGGGATGGCGACAGGTGAGGGCTCGGTGGTGCATGCATATTGGGGGCGCGCGGCCGTTGAGACACGGCTGGTGCCATGGTGGCGGCGGCGGATTGTGGCCGCATTCCGGCTTCCTGGCGTGGAGGACTGATCTTGGCACAAATCATTCTGTCGGAAGCGGGCGCGGCGCTGGGGCGCGCCGTGTTGCCGCAAAGCCTGTCGGTTCTGGGGGCGCAGCTGTCGGGCGCCGCGCTGGGGCGGGCGGCCGGATCCATCCTGGGAAGCGCGATCGACGCGAGGCTGACGCCGCCGGTTGAGGGGCCGCGGATCAAAGCGCTGCAGGTCATGGAATCGCGTGAAGGCGTGGGTATTCCATCCGTCTATGGGCGGATGCGTGTGGCTGGACAGGTGATATGGGCGTCGCGCTTCCGCGAACACAAGACGACCCGGTCGGCCGGGTCCAAGGGCGGGCCTCGCGTCACCGAATATGCCTATACGGTAAGCCTTGCCGTGGCGCTCGGAGAAGGCCCGGTGATGGCGGTGCAGCGGGCCTGGGCGAATGGAGAGGCGTTCGATCTGTCCGCGGTGACGTGGCGGCTCTACCGGGGCGATGCGGCACAGGCGGCCGATCCGCTGATCGAGATGATTGAAGGCGCGGCGCCGGCCTATCGTGGCATGGCCTATATCGTGTTTGAAGACCTGCCGCTGGATGTGTTCGGTAACCGTATTCCGCAGCTGAATTTTGAAGTCGTCCGTGTGCCGCCGGGTGCGGAGGCTGATGGATTGGCAACGCATGTGCGAGGGGTGAACATCATCCCGGCGTCGGGTGAGTTCGTGTATGCGACGGAAATTGTACGCGAACGGTTCTGGGCGGGGCGGGAACGCCCCCTGAACGCAAATTCTGGCGAGGCGCGCGCGGATTTCCTTGTGTCACTCGACCAGATGGAAGCCGACCTGCCGGCGGTGGACGCCGCAGCGCTTGTGGTCGGCTGGTTCGGGACGGATGTGCAGGCCGGCGCGTGTGCGATCCGGCCGGGCGTGGAAACGCGGGAGCGGGTCACGGTGCCACAAGCCTGGCAGGTGGCGGGCCTCGGCAGGGATACCGCCTGGCTCGTCTCGCAGGACGAGGACGCGCGGCCGGTCTATGGCGGCACGCCGTCGGACACTTGCGTGATGCAGGCGATCGCGGAGCTGAAAGCGCGCGGCATCGCGGTGACATTCTCGCCCTTCCTGTTCATGGATTGCGAGGGACTGCCCTGGCGGGGGCGCATCGGCGTGACTGCCGATGGAACGGCAGCGGCGCGCACCGAAATCGACGCGTTCGTGTACGGCACAAATGGATTCCGGCGGTTCATCCTGCATTATGCATCGCTCTGCGCCGAAGCGGGCGGGGTCGAAGCCTTCCTGATCGGCAGCGAAATGGTGGGGCTAAGCCGGGTACGGGATGAGGCGGGTGCGTTTCCGTTTGTCGAGGCCCTGATAAGCCTTGCTGCGGAGGTGAAGGCGATCCTCCCGGCGGCCGGCGTTTCCTACGCGGCAGACTGGACCGAATATGGCGCCTATGTGCCGGGCGATGGCAGCGGGGACGTCCTGTTCCCGTTGGATGCGCTCTGGGCGAGCGAGAATTTGGATTTTGTCGGCATAGACTGGTATCCGCCCATGGGCGACTGGCGGGGCGGCACGGACCACCTCGATGCGGAGGCGGGGTATGCCGGGCCGGATGATCCCGATTATCTTGCCTTCCAGATTGCCGGCGGCGAAGCCCATGACTGGTACTATGCCAGCGAGGCCGACCGGGATGCGCAGGTTCGTACACCGATCGTCGACAGCGCGCATGGTGAGCATTGGGTCTTTCGCGCGAAGGATCTCGCCGGTTGGGCAGGCAACCAGCACTATCCGCGTCCCGGTGGTGATCGGAGCGGTGCTCCGACGGGCTGGGTGCCGGGATCGAAGCCCATCCGGCTGTGCGAAATCGGCTTTGCGGCCGTCGACAAAGGCGGCAATGCGCCGAACCTGTTTTTCGATCCGAAAAGCGCGGAAAGCGCCCTGCCGCCTTATTCCACTGGCACGCGGGACGATGTGTTCCAACGCCGGGCATTGGCGGTCACGCTGGCGCATTGGGAGGCGAGCGCACTTGTCGAGGCGGCCTTTGTCTGGGCCTGGGACGGGCGGCCGTTTCCGGCCTGGCCGCTGAAGCAGGATGTCTGGGGCGACGGGGGCAACTGGGCGCGGGGGCATTGGCTGAACGGCCGGGCCGGTCTCGCGCCGCTGGCGGCAGTCGTTCAGGACATCTGTACGCGCGGCGGTGTCACGGCGGTGGATACGTCGGCGCTGTCCGGCGTGGTTCAGGGCTTTGCTATCGATGGCGTGCTGAGTGTACGCACCGCACTGGAGCCGCTGAGGGCGGCCTATGGGTTCGGGCTGATCGAACGCGACGGCGTCATGGTCTTCGGAATGGAAGGGCGGGGCGGCGTGCACGATGTCTTGTCGTCAGATGTCGCCGAAGACGGTATCATCCGTACACGCCAGCTGATCGACAAGGCGCCGCAACGCCTGCGCCTGCAATATATCGATGCCGGGGCCGATTTCGGCCCGGCACTCGCCGAGGCGCGTCTGGAGGAGGCTGATGTGTGCCTTGTCGCAGATGCCGCGCTGCCGCTGGCATTGACGGCAATCGAGGCGGAAGCGCTGGCCGGGCGGCTGCTGCAACAGGCATCGAGCGGCGAAAGTGCCCAGCTGCGCCTGCCTCTGTCGGGGCTCGCCATCGAGCCCGGCGACACGCTGCGGATCGATGGCGGACGCAGCTGGCGGGTGGACGACATCACGGATCAAGGCATCACGCGCCTGCTCGACCTGAAGGAAGAAGTCGCTGCCGTACCTGAAATCCGCTTCGTCAGCACCGGCACCTCGCCGCCGCCAGCGGCGGTCTTTGGCGGTGTCGACCTTGTCCTGATCGACGGTCCGCGCCTGCCGCAGGACGCTTCAGGCCTGCGCGTGGCGGCCTGGGCCGATCCATGGCCGGGCACAGTGCGCGTCCTTGCTGGCGCCGATGCGGATTCGATGACAGTTCGCGCAACGCTGGACCAGCCTGCTGTTACCGGCGCACTGGCCGAAGCGGTCAGTGCCGGTCCGGTCGGAAGGTGGGACAGGGCGACGGTGCTGAAAGTCCGCTCACCGGACGGGGCTTTTGCCAGCGTGCCGGCCGACAGGGTGCTGACGGGTGCGAACGCAGTGCTGCTGGAAACCTCGGCAGGATGGGAGCTGGTTCAGTTCGCGGTCGCTGAGTTGGCCGGGCCGGAGGAATGGCACTTGTCCGGTCTTCTGCGGGGCCAGCAGGGAACCCTCAGTGCACCCGCGGCGGAAGGCGCGCGAGTCCTCCTGCTGGATGGATCGGATGCCATTGCCAATGTGCTGCCGGGGGAAACGGGGCTGGACCTTGCCTGGCGCGCCGCCGGAACGAATGAAGCCGTATCGTTCGCCTTCGAGGATGCGGGCGGGCTGCCCTGGCCAATCTGTCACCTGCGAGCGACAGCGGGAATGCTGAGCTGGATGCGGCGGGGCGCAGACCTGCCGGAAAGCTGGACCCTGCCGGAAGGGACGAATGACGGCCGGTTCGCCGTCTCGTTCGATACGGGCGGCGGATTTGCCGCCGCATCGGAAGTGACCGGCGCCACGGCTGCCATCCCCGGTGGTGCAATCGCTGCGCTGGTGGCCGAAATCGGCGCGGATGGCCGCATGGGCCCATGGGTTTCAATCGGGCCCGGGACGCCTTACCTGTAGCGGGATCGAGTATTCCGCCAGAGGATTCGGCCCCGTGCCCCTTGACCCATACACCGTGCTAGGCGTGTCCCGCTCGGCCACCGAGGCCGAGATCAAGAAGGCGTATCGCACCAAGGCGAAGGCGCTGCACCCGGACCAGCACAAGGACGACCCGAAGAAAGCCGAGGAGTTCAAGAAAGTCTCGGCGGCCTACGACATTCTGGGCGACGCCGAGAAGAAGGCGAAGTTCGACCGTGGCGAAATTGACGGTGACGGCAATCCGACCGGCTTTGCCGGCGGGGCCGGGCCGGGCGGGTTTCGCTGGCAGAGTTCATCCGGGAAGAGCCCGTTCGACGGCGCCCAGGGCGATCCGTTCGAGGACATTCTGTCCGGCATGTTTGGCGGCGGTTCGCGTGGTCGGCGCGGGCCGGGCCCGCAGAAGGGCCGCGATGTGCGCTACCGCGTCAGCGTCGAGTTCGAGGATGCCGTGCTGGGCGCTCGGCGCCGGATGACCATGGCGGACGGCAGTGCGCTCGATGTCAACATCCCGGCCGGGATCGATACGGGGCAGACCCTGCGCCTGAAAAGCCAGGGACAGCAATCGCCCTATGGCG
Source organism: Hyphomonas sp. (assembly GCF_041398385.1). Taxonomy (GTDB): domain Bacteria; phylum Pseudomonadota; class Alphaproteobacteria; order Caulobacterales; family Hyphomonadaceae; genus Hyphomonas. Next base: position 256,598 of record NZ_JAWKUW010000003.1, on the reverse strand, counting down.
GCCCGCCCGGCGATGCGCTGCTCGAGATCGAGGTGAAACCCAGCAAGCTGTGGGAGCGCGACGGCAATAATCTGCGCATGAAGCTGCCGATCGGTCTGAAGACGGCCGTGCTAGGCGGCAGCATGGATGTGCGCACGCCGTCGGGTAATGTGGCGCTCAAGGTGCCGGCAGGTTCCAATACCGGCACCCAGCTGCGCCTGCGCGGCAAGGGCGTGCAGACATCGACGCCGGGCGATCTTTATGTGCGGCTTGAAATCGTCCTCGACGATCCGAAGGATGAAGGCCTGCGCAAATGGGCCGAAAAATCCTGATGCGCGGACGCTTTACGTTCCGGAAATAAGGGGTTCACCGGCTTTTTATTTGTCTCGCGGCGCCGTAAGCGTTTACCTTCCTCGCCGGAGGGCAACGCCGTGCTGAACCTTTTGCGTGCCATGTTGAAGGCGGACTCCGTGTTTTCCCTGCGGGATGCCACGATGGCCGGCTTTGAAGCGCTGGGCTTCCGGCACGCCTATTTTGTGTCCCCCATCGTGCATGATCGCAACGAAGGACGGTTCCTCACCAATATCGGCTTTCCGGCAGAATGGGAGAAAGCCCATCGCGAGGAACTGCGCAAACTTGATCCGCTGCCTGACATTGCGCTCCGGATCGGCCGGCCCTTCCGGTGGGGCGCGCTGCCACCTGAGGCCCAGGTCCAGCCAGCGGAGGCGGACTATATTGCCGGCCTCGCAAAATGGGGCCTTGAGGATGGTATCGGCATCCCGGCATACGGGTCGGCGGCACGGGTCGGCTTTGTGGGCCTCGGCGGCCCCATCCGCCAGAATGGGTTTGACATGGCCGATATGGAGCTTTTGCGGATCGCGGGAGAGACCTCATACCTGCGCTACTGCGAGCTGATCGTTCAGGAAGCCGCCGACGGCCCGCGCCTGTCCAGCCGCGAACTGGATGTGCTGCACTGGATGGCGCAGGGGAAAAGCAATGCTGCGATTGCCAAGATCCTCAATGTCGGCTCCGAAACCGTCGACACCTATGCCCGGCGGATCTACAGCAAGCTCGGCGTATCAGACCGCACCTCGGCCGTCATCAAGGGGGTCACGCGGGGCTTTGTGGTGGCGTCCGAGCCAAAGATCGACGACGCAATCCGGGCCCGCCAGCCCAAGGGCGGCCCGTCCTGACCGGTTTTCGCAGTACTGAATGAAACTGAACGGTATCGTTCACTTAACATTCAGAGCGCCGACCCTATACGACAGGGCATGAAACGGATTGCTGCCCTTCTTCTGGCATTTGGCCTCCTCGGCGCCCCGGCGGCGCTGGCGCAGGGCTGGATGAACCAGTTTTCGCCCGGCCAGGCGCGCGAATCGGTGCAGGAAGGCAAGACCGTCCCGCTCAGCAAGATTTTCGAATCCCTGAAGCGCGAATATGGCGGCTACCAGCTCGGTGCCGACCTTTACCGCCGTGATGACGGTTCGGCCGTCTATGAGATCGACTGGATGACCGGCGACGGCCGCAAGGCGCATTTTGTTGTCGATGCCAATACGGGCCGCATCCTTGACCGGCGCGGCGCCTGAGCCGACATTAGCATAAGCTTTTCAGGGAGCAGCTGATCCATGCGTATTCTCGTGGTTGAAGATGATGCGGACCTCCGTCGCCAGCTGGCAGATGTGCTGGGCCAGTCCGGCTATGCCGTCGATCTGGCGGCAGATGGCGAGGACGGCCACTTCCTCGGCGATACCGAGCCTTATGATGCGGTGATCCTCGACCTCGGCCTGCCCAAGATGGACGGGGTGAGCGTGCTGAAGAAGTGGCGGGTCGACGGCAAGTCCTTCCCCGTGCTGATCCTCACCGCCCGCGATTCGTGGAGCGAGAAGGTGGCGGGGTTCGACGCCGGCGCCGACGACTATCTCACCAAGCCTTTCATCACCGAGGAACTGCTGGCACGCCTTCGCGCGCTGCTGCGCCGCGCTGCCGGCCATTCGGCCGCGACAATCGAGGCGGGAAAGCTGATGGTGGATACCCGCGCCGCGCGCGCCATGATCAATGGCGAACCGATCAAGCTGACCGCGCACGAATACCGCGTTCTTTCTTACCTGATGCATCATCAGGGCCGCGTCGTGCCGCGGACCGAGCTGGTCGAACATATCTACGATCAGGATTTCGACCGCGACTCGAACACGATCGAGGTGTTCATCGGGCGCCTGCGCCGCAAGATCGGCCAGGACCGGATCCAGACCGAGCGGGGCCTCGGCTACCGTCTGGTCGTGCCGGAAAACGAAGCACAGATTGCAGGCTGAGCTGCTCCGTGCTGAAAGCCGGGCATGAGTGAGTCTGCTTCCAGACCTGCGAGCTTCCTGGATCGCTGGACCCGCCTGTCGCTGGCCCGGCGGATCATGCTTGCGGCGGCCGTCTGGGGCCTCGTCGTGCTGGTCGGCGGCGCGCTGGCCCTCTCGGCGCTTTACCGCGCGCAGACGCTCGCCCTTCTGGAAGACGATCTCGACCAGACCCTGGTCACGCTGACCCGGGACATGTCGCAGGGCGATGCCTTCCTTCCGGATGGCCGCGTGACCGACGACAACCGCGCCTTCTTCGCGTCGGATGCGCGGTACCTGACCCAGTATTCAGGCCTCTACTGGGCAATTGTCGGTGTGAACGAGGAAGGTGAGCCGACCGGCGACCTGCGGTCCAAGAGCCTCTGGGACGAGCCGGTTCCGGCAACGCCTGAACTCATAAAGAGAGCGCTGGCCGCGCCGGGCGTCACCCAGTTCAGCGGCGCGCCCGGTCCGGCAGGCCAGCGCGTCCATGCAGCGGCCAAGGCCATCCTCATCGAGAACCGGGAGACCCCCCTGGTCCTGATTGCCGCGGCCGACAGGGCCCAGAACGATGCCGCCGCCGTGCGCTTCCGCAACATGCTGCTGGGCACGATGATCGCGCTCTTCGGTGGCGTCTTCGCGGCGATGGTGGCCGGCATCCGCTATTCGCTCCAGCCGCTGAAGAAACTCGGCCACGACATTGCCGAGATCCGCGAGGGCACGCGTCTCAAACTGCCGGACGATTACCCTTCCGAAGTCCAGCCGCTGACCCAGGAACTGAACCTGCTCATCGACCACAACCAGGAAGTGGTCGAGCGCGCCCGCACCCATGTCGGCAACCTCGCCCACGCCCTGAAGACACCCATCGCAGTCCTGAAGAATGAAGCGAAGGGCGAGACCCAGCTGGACGATGTGGTCCGCCGGCAGGCCGATGCCATGCAGACGAATGTCGAGCATTACCTGAAGCGCGCAAAGATGGCCGCCCGGGCCGAAGCGCTTGGTGCACGGACGGAAGTGCGTCCCGTGCTGGACGGGCTCGCGCGCCTCCTCAATCGGCTGTTCGACGCGAAGGGCATCGAGGTAACGGTTTCGGGTGGCGACGGCGCGACGTTCCGCGGCGAGAAGCAGGATCTCGAAGAGATGGTGGGCAATCTCATGGAGAATGCCTGCAAATGGGCGAAGGCGGATGTCGCCGTCACGATCACGGAGGGTGCAGGCGAGCTGCGCATCGAAGTCGACGATGACGGGCCGGGCCTGACGCCGGACGAGCGCGAAGGCGCCCTCAAGCGCGGGGTGCGACTTGATGAAACAACCCCTGGCACCGGGCTGGGTCTTTCGATTGTCACGGAGCTGGCCGAGCTGCATAAGGGCGTGCTCGAACTGGATGCAGCCCCCGGTGGGGGCCTGCGCGCACGCTTGAGGTTTCCGACGCGATGAAATGGATCAATCCGGCAATCATCGGCGGCTGCCTTGCCGTCGCCGTGGCGGGATATGTCGCCATGGGCAAGCCGGGCATGCCCGACGAACCGATGAGCAAGCGGCAGGCAGGCCTCGAAGAGAAGATCCGCACCGCGCCCGAAACCCTGACTGAAGCCGAGACCCTGTCGCGGCTCGAACTTGCCACCCGCGAAAAGCCCGACGATCCGCAGCCGCATTTCTTCATAGGCGAAATCATGCGGTCTCAGGGCCGCACGGAGGATGCCGCGCGCGCTTATCAGTCGGCCCTGCGCCGTGACGAGAATTTCGTGCCCGCACTCGTGGCGTTGGCCGATGCGCTGGTCGAATTGTCAGACGGCGCCGTCGGCAACCAGGCGACGCAGCTTTATGCGCGCGCCTACCAGCTGGACGAAACGCAGGTGCGCGCCGGCATGTGGGCCGCCATGGGTGCCGCACAGGCCGGAGAGCAGGAAAAGGCCGAACAGGCCATGCGCTACATCTATAGCCGGCTACCCGAAGACGATCCGCGCCGCGAACGCTTCAAGGCGATGATCGAAACCATCGGCAAGGGCGACATGACCCCGCCGGGGCCGGTGCAATAGGCAGACTCACTTCGCTGGATTTGGATCCAGCGGAGGGCAGTTGCCAAAAATTGTCATGGGCATAGTCGCCGCCGTCACAGGTTCGATATGCATGGGGACAAACGCGCCCGCCTCAGCCGGCGCACCGCTGGAAAGCGGGAAGGTGCGCATATTCCGACGCGTTGCGCAGTGCAACCATGACGTCAGTTATGTCGTCGTACCCGGCAACGATCGGCAGCAGTTGATCGTCATAGAGTGCAATATTGTCGATTTCAGCCTGCACGCCGATTGCGCAAAGTTGCTGGAACGTTGCTGTGCTGACGGCCGGATCGACCACCGTTTCATCGGCCGGAACGGGCAGCTCATATGTGCCATAGAGTCCAAGCAGCGAGTCTATATGTGCCTGCTCGGCGCGGGCGATATTTACAAAGGGGTTCACTGCGCCGAAACGCGCGATAACGGCAAGATAGGTCGCACGCGCCTTGCGCTCGTCGGCGAGCGCGAAGGCCAGGGCATCAACCACGTCGACGGGTACGGCGGCCGATGGGCCGGAATCATACGGGCCGAATTGTGTCGAGATGAAATTGGGCGGGGCTGCTCCGTTCACCTCGACCAGAAATCCCTCCAGGTCGAACGCAATGGTGTTCATGTCGAGATCGCTGCGGAAGACCAGGCGCGTTTGCGTGACACTGTCGACCAGGGTGCTGCCGTCGCCGAGCGTGCCGGACACGGTTGGGAACTCTGCATCATAAAGCGAGGCGATATTGGCTACATAAGAATCCGGATTTGTCGTCAGACGAAGGGCCGCGTCGGAATAGTATGGCAGGACAAGTTCAAGCGCCGCCACCTTGCCGGACTCCAGAAGCGTATCGGCTTTCACAACCAGCCCGCCTATCGGCAACATGTCGTCTGGGAAAGACGCGTAGGACGGAACCGCCAGCGCACCCGAGAAGGGCGACTGCACATCAAGGACTGACGCAGCGGGCGAGGCGCCAAGGGGGATTTGCTCCTGCGGCGCGAAAACGGCGAGTCCATCGACAGCACCCGTGCCGAACGCGGTTGTCATCGCATCCAGCGAATCGAATTCCGTTATCGTCACATTCACGCCGGCGGTCAGCCCATTGCGCCTCAGCGCAGCATTCAGCAGACGGACATCGGAAGGAAAATTCGATGGGGCTGCAATTGCTTGCCCAATGAGCGAGCCGAAATCTGTCCAGCTCGCATCCCCGACCACGAAATCCCCGCGCCAGCGGAACGGGTAAGCAAGGACCAGGTCTGGAACTCCATTCGTTCCCGACATATTGGCTCCGGCAAGCACGCTGGCGAACATGCCATCACTGCCCGCTCCGGCCAGCGACGAGCTCAATTCGCCTTCGCCGGCAACGATTGTGAGTGCGATGGGCAGGTCGGGATTTTCTCCCTTCAGCATGAGCAGCGGCAGAGCATCCGGGCTCGCCGACACAACGAGGTTCAGCGTGTCGACATTGCGGATCGTGATTGCGACGTCATCGGAGACAGGAGGGTTCACACCATCATTCGCGGTGAGGCGAAGGATCACGGTTGCGTCTGAGCTCAGACTGGGGGTCTCAAAACTCGGCGCGAGTGTGTCTTCGTCAATCAGATCGATGGATGGGCCGGAAATTTGTTCCCATCCGAACGTCACTGGATTGTCTACATCGCTGGCTGATCCGCTCAGCGTCACAAAGCGTGTTTCAAAAACCGTCTGATCTGGGCCGGCGTTCACGACGGGCGGAGCATTGGGCGGCGGAGTGGGTGCCGGTGCTGAACTGGAGGAGGATCCGCTACCGCCGCAAGCATTGATGCCCAATGCGAGCAGGCAAGTGGCGGCGATCCTCTTGTAGCTGTTCATCTCATCTCTCCACTTTGTGTCTGCGGCACAAAAATAGAGGCGAGGCTGACACAGGCCTGACGCAGGGCGCGCCTGGCCCTTGTTCAAATGTCGCAGGTGCATGAGGAGCGCGTCATGCCGTGAACAAAAAAGCAGAAACGGGCGCGGCATCCGAACAGGATGCCGTTGGGCACTACAGCGGCGTGGCGTGCGCCTGCATGGCGGCTACGCCTCTACGCCCATGTCTTCCTGATGCCAGCGCAGGGCGAGGGCGTTGAGGCCTTGCAGCACGTCTTTCAATTCATGACCGCGCGGCGTCAGCTCGTAGCTGACAGCTGGGGGGATCGAGGGCGTGTATTCGCGGTGCACCAAGCCCGCGCCTTCAAGCATCCGCAAACGGTCTGTCAGCACTTTGGACGAGATGCCCGCCATGCGTGACTTCAGCTCACCGAAGCGCAGCGGACCGTCATTCTTGAGCACCCACAGGATATAAGTGGTCCACGGGCCCATCAGCAGCTTCAGGAGCGAGTCCATCGGGCAGGCCGTATGCGCCATGGCATGGGCGGCATCTGAAGAAAATTTCGTCACGGCTTGCTCCGTCTTACCGGCATAAGGTACCGGCCGCTCCTTTAGTTACCAATTGGAACCTACTTTTACAAGGGAACCAGAGGCCCAGATGAGGCTGCGTCAGCCAGATGCAAAGGAGCTCCCCATGACCAAAGTTGCCATCGTCTATTTCTCCGGCTACGGCCACACCGTGAAACAGGCCGAAGCCGTCGCCGCCGGCGCGGCCTCCGTCGAAGGCGCGGATGTCAGCGTCTACCGTCTCAGCCAGGAAGGCGACCTCACGGCGGACGAGTTCGAGGCGCTCGCCTCGGCCGACGCCATCATCTATGGCAGCCCCACTTATATGGGCGGGCCGGCCTGGCAGTTCAAAAAGTTCGCCGACGCCACATCCAAACCCTGGTTCACCCAGGCCTGGAAGGACAAGATCGCCGCCGGCTTCACCAACTCCGCGACCGTCAACGGCGACAAGGCCTCGACCGTGACCTACTTTTTCACGCTGGCGCAGCAGCACGGGCAGGTCTGGGTCGGCACTGGCTTGTTGCCGGCCAACACCAAGGCCCATGGACCTGACGACGTGAACTGGACCGGCGGATCGGCCGGGGCCCTCGCCATCTCGCCCGCTGACGCTTCACCAGAAGAGGCCCCCCGCAAGGGCGACCTCGATACGGCCCGGCTGCTGGGCGAGCGCGTGGCCAAAGCGGCGAAACGCTGGGGTGCCGCCACCTAGGCGCCAACTGCAAAAGTCATCATTGGACCCCCGTGTCGCACTCCCCATGCGGCGCGGGGCACCCTATAAGGGCTGCATGCGCGCCCGTACCCGACGCCTCTACATGTTTGGCATCGCCGCGGTCCTGTTGCTGGTCGCGGCAGGGATCGTCTTCGTATCGTTCCGTCAGAACGCAAACCTCTTCTACACGCCCCAGATCCTTGCCGACAGAGGCCTGCCCAAGGCGGGTAGCGAAGTGAAGGTCGGCGGTTGGGTCGAGCCGGGGTCGCTGACCTATTCCGACGATGGCGCCACCATGGTGTTTTCCGTCATCGACAGCGGCGACCATTCCATCCGCGTCGCCTTCACCGGCATCGCGCCGGATCTCTTCCGCGAAGGACAGGGCGTCGTCGCCATCGGCACGTTCGACGAGAGTGGCGATTTCATCGCCCGCCAGATCCTCGCCAAGCATGACGAGAACTACCAGCCGCGCGAATTGCGGCCCGAGGCGCTCGGCGGATGATCGAAGCCGGTCATTTCGCGGCCTTCCTCGCGCTCGCAGCGTCGCTGGCGCAGGCGATTTTCGGTCTGCGGGGCCTGCGCCGCTGGTCGGGCATGGCGGCCGTCACCGGTTTCGGCTTCATGGCCTTTTCCTTCCTGACGCTGGTGCACGCCTTCGCGGTGTCGGACTTCTCGCTCGCGCTGGCCGCCAATCATTCCCACACGCTGAAGCCGATGCTCTACAAGATCGCCGGCACCTGGGGGAACCATGAGGGCTCGATGGCGCTCTGGGCGCTGGTGACGCTCGGCTTCGGCGCTGCCGCCGCCGCGCTGATGAATACCGGGCGCAGCACGTTCGAGGCCCATGCCCTCGGCGTGCAGGGCCTGCTCAGCGCCGGGGCGCTCTGCTATCTCCTCTTCGCATCTTCGCCCTATCTCCGGCTCGATCCCGCGCCGTTCCAGGGCGCCAGCCTTAACCCGCTGTTGCAGGATCCGGCCCTCTCCCTTCACCCGCCAATGCTCTACCTCGGCTATGTCGGCTATTCCTTTGTCTTTGCGCTGGCAGCGGCCGGCATGATCGAAGGACGCATTGACTCGGTCTGGGCGAAGGAAGCGCGCCGCTGGTCTCTCGCCGCCTTTGTTCCGCTCACGCTCGGCATCGCGCTCGGCTCCTACTGGGCCTATTACGAGCTTGGATGGGGCGGCTGGTGGTTCTGGGATCCGGTGGAAAACGCCTCGCTCATGCCCTGGCTGATCGGGGCGGCGCTGCTCCACTCCGTCATCGTCACCGAAAAGCGCGAGAGCTTCGCAGCCTGGACGGCGCTGCTCGCCGTCATCGCCTTCCTCTTCTCCATCATGGGTGCCTTCCTCGTGCGCTCCGGCGTGCTGACGTCGGTGCACGCCTTTGCCGTCGATCCGAAGCGCGGGACGATCCTGCTGATCGGGCTCGTCGCCTATGGCGCGCTGGCGCTCGGCCTCTTTGCCTGGCGCGGGCCACAGCTGAAGGGCAGCAAGCCCTGGCAGCTGGTCAGCCGCGAGGGCGCGCTGATGGCCAACAATATCGTCCTCTTTGTCGCCGCTTTGACCGTCCTGCTCGGAACCCTGTTCCCACTCATGGCCGAGGCCACCGGGCGCACCATGTCCGTGGGCGAACCGTATTTCCGCCAGACCTTCGTGCCGATCCTCGCGCTGCTCCTGATCCTCCTGCCGATCGCGCAGGCCTGGGCCTGGGGCAAGGCGGACCTGAAGCAATGGACCCGCTGGGCCATCGCCGGCGGGGCACTCGTCGCCGTGTTCGCCGCCCTCGGCGTCGGCATCTGGAAAATCTCCCTCGGCGCAGCCTTCGGCCTCGCGCTGGGCGTCTGGCTGATCGGCGGGGCGTTCTGGGAACTGAAGCGCCGGGCCATCACGCTGCAGCGCATCTTCCGCATGCCGCCGCGCGTCTGGGGCATGACGCTCGCGCATGCGGGTATCGGCCTCTTCATCATTGGCGCCGTGGTTGAAACCACGACGCGCTATGAATCGACGGTCGCCCTGTCGGAGGGCGCGTCGGGCAAGGTGGCCGGCTGGACCCTTACACTGGATGATGTCGGCTCCATCGAAGGGCCGAACTGGTATGCCGACAAGGCGATCCTCACCGCGGTGAAGGGCAGCACCAAGGCCGTACTGGAGCCGATGAAGCGCTATTACCCGGCCGCCCGTATGCCGACCACCGAAACCGCCATCTACAAGACTGGCACCGGCGATCTCTACGCCGCACTTGGCGAACAGCGCTTCGTCGACGGCCAGACCAAATGGGTGTTCCGTGTCTATTTCAACCCGCTGATCGATTTCGTGTATTTCGGCGTCATCCTGATCGGCCTCGGCGGCCTGCTCAGCCTTGTGAGGGTGAAGCGATGAAAGCCCTGATCCTGTCTCTGATGATCGCCCTCGCGGCCGACATTCCGCTGGAGGATCCGGCCGAAGAGGCGCGCGCACAGGCGCTGATGCGCGAAGTGCGCTGCGTCGCCTGCGAGAACGAGCCGGTCTCCCAGTCGGCCGCACCGATCGCGGAAGACATGCGTGCCCGCATCCGCGAGATGATCCTCGAAGGCTCAAGCGATCAGGAAGTGCGCGACTGGTTCGAGAGCCGCTACGGCGAGTTCGTCCTGTTCCGGCCGAAGGGCCAGGGCCTCAGCGGCTTCCTGCTCTGGGGCGGTCCGTTCCTTCTGCTGCTTGCCGGCCTTCTGATCGGCTGGCGAACGGTCCGCAACCGCCCGGCCGCCGTGCGCGCCGAAATCGAGTCGGAAGAGGTCTGAGCCTCAGCCCCGCATGACTGGCCAACGTGTCTGGCCCGTGTTTCCGGAGTTTGGGAACGCAAAGGATTGCCGGCACCGCTCCCCGTGGGAATAGTCGTCAGGCTGGGTGGGGACAATGCTTGACGTCTGATCGGGACCCCGCACGGAACCCTGGCAGTGGGTGGACCGCACGAAGTGGTGTTTGGCACCGAATGACCCGTAAAGTGGGCCTTGGCAGCGCCGGCAAACTTTTTGTAGGGCCGGTGCGCACTTCAGGCAATGCTTTCGAAAAGCAATGGCCGCGGCGCACTGTGCAGTCCCCAGAATCCTTGAATTGAGTATGTAACATGCACTGTTATATTTCAATAGGATTCTGCCCGGTCCGGACCCTTGGGTATGATTAGATGAGTATTCGCTTTTGAAGCGGTGCAGAGTGCTTTGTGGCACCGGACGAAAACCCAACCCACTCAGGGATCCTGCGTCCGGCGGTTCGCGCTTACTGCGAGAAGCCAATAAATCCCCTTCCGCGCTTTTCGTGCAGCAGGCGAAATTTACACGCGGTCGTGTTCGCGGCTTACTGTCATTTAATGACCATAATTGCTATGGCATGTTTATGTTCGGTGCACCGGACAAAGCGGCGTCTTTTCAGCGAGTTGGAGATTATTGATGATGAAACTTGGCATTTCGCGGCAGGCCTTGGTAGCAGCGCTCTTCGGGGCAGCAGCTGTCGGTTCCCTTGCGATCGCGCCCAAGATTGTCAATCAGGAGGCGGGCGCCCAGCCCATATCCATCGAACCGCCTCATGGCGCGCCGATGACCTTCGCTGACCTGATCGAGCGGGTCGAGCCGGCGGTGGTCAGCGTCAATGTCGTGTCGGAGCGTGAAGTCGGCAATCTTGGCGACGTCGAACAATTCTTCGAACAGTTCCGCGGCTTCCCCGGTTTCGATGAATTCCTCGAACAGCGCCGGCAGGAACAGGAAGATCAGGGCGACGAGCCGCACACGGAAGAGGCGCGCTCGCTGGGCTCCGGCTTCTTCATCTCCCAGGACGGCTACATCGTCACCAACAATCACGTGGTCGAGAACGCCGTCCAGATCGAAATTGTCACCAAGGACGGCCGCGAACTGGAAGCCGAACTCGTCGGCACCGACAAGCAGACCGACCTTGCGGTCATCAAGGTCAAGGACAAGGGCTCTTATCCTTACGTCCGCTTCGGCAATTCGCATGACCTGCGTAAGGGCGACTGGGTCGTCGCGCTCGGCAACCCGTTCGGCCTCGGCGGCACGGCAACGGCCGGCATCCTCTCGGCGGATGGCCGCGAGCTTGGCAATGAAAGTCCCTACACGGACTTCCTGCAGATCGACGCCGCCATCAACCGCGGCAATTCCGGCGGCCCGACCTTTGACCTTCAGGGCGACGTGGTCGGCGTGAACACGCAAATCCTGTCGCCCACGGGCGGCTCTGTCGGTATCGGCTTTGCCATCCCGGCAGAACTCGCCAGCGAAGTGACGCAGGCGATCATCAAGAATGGCCGCGTCTCGCGCGGCTGGCTTGGCGTCTCGATCCAGGACCTGACGGAAGACATGGCCGACGCTCAGGGCCTGCCGGATCATGACGGCTCGATCATCGCCGATGTGACCGAAGGCAGCCCGGCCGCGAAAGGCGGCCTGCAGCGCGGCGACATCATCCTGTCGGTCAACGGCACGCGCGTGTCGGATGCGACCTCGACCACCCGCCTCGTCGGCCGGCTGATCGCCAACACTGCCAACAAGTTCGAGATCATGCGCGGCGGCAAGCGCCAGACGATCAACGTCACGGTCGGTGAGCGTCCCGAAGACCCGAACGCACGGATCATCCCGGCCTCCGCCACTCCGGACAAGAAAGACGAGACCCCGGAAGGTGCGGTGATGGAATCGCTCGGCGCGACCTTCCTGCCGCTGGATGCGGAAGCGCGCACGCGCCTCGGCCTCGATGCGGATGAAGCCGGGCTCGTCATCTCCGAAGTCGACCGCGGCGGCGTGATTGAGGAGTCCGGCCTTCAGCCGGGCATGGTCATCATGGAGGCGAACAGCCAGCCCGTGAATTCGGTCGCCGACCTCGAAAAGGTCATCGACACGGCGAAAAAGGCCGGCCGCACGAAAGTGCTCGTCGCCGTCCGCATCGGCCAGATCACCAACTACCGGACCATTGACATCAGTGAGGCGAAGTAACCCCATGCTGGCAGCGACAACTCAGGAAAATGCGATGCGCGTTCTGGTGATTGAAGACGATACCGAGATGGCGAGCTTCATCGAGAAGGTGCTCGTCGAGGCCGGCCATTCGGTCGACAAGGCGGCCGATGGCCAGCGCGGCCTCGAAAAGGCCCGTTCGGAGGATTTCGACGCCATGGTCGTCGACCGGATGCTGCCGGAAAAGGACGGCCTGACCCTCCTTCGCGAGTTCCGGGATGCCGGCGGCACCACGCCCGCCCTCTTCCTCTCGGCGCTCGGCGACGTGCAGAACAAGGTGCAGGGCCTGAAGGCCGGTGCCGAGGACTATCTCGCCAAGCCCTTCGCCCCGGCGGAGCTGGCAGCGCGTGTCGAGGCCCTCGGCCGTCGCACGCCGGTGCAGGAAGCCCCGGTCACCGTACTTAAGGCCGGTGACCTCGAAATGAACCTGCTCACCCGCAAGGTTACCCGCGCGGGCCAGAAGATCGACCTGCAGCCGCGCGAATTCCGCCTCTTGGAATTCCTCATGCGCCATGCCGGCCAGGTCGTGACCCGCACCATGCTGCTCGAAAAGGTCTGGGACTATAATTTCGACCCGCAGACCAATGTGATCGACGTCCATGTCTCGCGCCTGCGCGCCAAGATCGACAAGGATTTCGAGGAGCCGCTGCTGCACACCGTGCGGGGCGCCGGTTACCGCCTCCAGGGCTAGACGGACGGGCGGACGGCTGGCACCTAACAGGCGATGAAAATTGCCGTCCCGTCCTTCCTGCGTACAACCACGTTCAGGCTGGCGCTGCTTTACAGCGCCATGTTCGCGGCTTTCTCGGCGGCGCTGCTGATCTATCTCTACTATTCGACGGTCTATTACATCCGTACCGAGGCCGACCGGCGCATGGACCTTGAGTTCGAGCAGTTGGGCAATGCCTACTTCATCGGCGGCATGGAGCGGCTGAGCCAGTCCGTTCTTGAACGGATGACGCGCAACGGCTCGACCTTCTACTACTATCTCGAAGACTCCTCCGGCCGGAAGATTGTCGGCCACTTCCCGCGCATGCCCGCCTGGGATCCGGAGCTGGACGTCCAGACCGTCTATTTCGACTTCGAACAGCCGGAGCCCGATGGCACGGTCATCCTGCGCCCGGCGGCGGGCCGCATCGTGCGCCTGCGCGACAATGGCGGCGCATTGCTCGTCGCCTTCGACACGGAGCAGCAAACCGCCATCGTCGGCCGCATCCAGCGCGCCATCTTTATCGCCGCGCCCATCGGCCTTGCCCTCTCGCTTCTCGGTGGCCTGCTCATCTCGCGGGGCGCCGCACGGCGCGCGGACGAACTCGCGCGCACGGCGGAAGCCGTGATGGGCGGCGAGCTTGGCCGCCGCGTGCCGGTGCGCGGCTCCGGCGACGAATTCGACCGCCTCGGCCAGCGCATCAACGCCATGCTCGACCAGATCGAGAAGCTGGTGGAATCCACCCGCCATACCGGCAATGCCATTGCCCACGACCTCCGCTCGCCGCTCTCGCGCCTGCGCAACCGGCTGGAGATCGCGCTGTCGGAACCCATGTCGAAGGAAAGCGCCGAAGCGACGCTCGAGGAAACAGTCCAGGAAGTTGATCGCGTCCTTGGCACCTTCAATGCCATTCTGCGCCTTGCCCGCCTCGAAGCTGGCGCGGAAGGCGAGCGCGTCCGGATGGATATCAGCGAACTGGCAGAAGAACTCGCCGAACTGTTCGAGCCCGCCTGCGACGAGCAGGCACAATCCTTCCGTAGCCAGATCAGCCGCAACATCACGGTCCTCGGCGACCGCGACCTGATCGGGCAGGCGCTCGCAAACCTGCTCGACAATGCGGTCAAATACACGCCGAAGGGCGGCTCCATCAGCCTCACCGTGGCGCGCGGGCCGGATGGTACGGTCGATCTCACCGTGGTCGATTCCGGCCCCGGCGTGCCTGAGGAAGCGCGCGGCCGCGTCGTCCAGCGGTTCCAGCGCATGGACTCCGCCCGCACGCAGCCGGGCAGCGGCCTCGGTCTTGCCCTCGTCGACTCGGTCGCCGAATTGCATGGCGGCAAGCTGATCCTTGCCGACGGCAACGGCCCACCCGATGCGCCGGGCCTCAAGGCCACGCTGCGCCTGCCGCGCGCCTGAGGTTGGCATGCTGAAGGTAAGGCCAATCGCTGACTCGCCCGCCGCCGCGCTGGAAGCGGCGATGGAGCGCGCACCCTATCTGCGGCGGCTGGCCGCGCGGGAACTGGAAGGCGGCTGGCCGGAAGCCATCGAGACGACGCGTCTTATCGCCCGGCCGCCACAGCCCGGCCCATCCTATGACGACGCGATGCGCGTCCTGCGCCAGGCCAAGCAGGCGGCGCACCTGTCTCTGGCGGGCGAAGACCTGTCCGGCACACGCGACGTCATGGATGTGACGCTGGTGCTGACCGAACTCGCATCCGAGTGCGTCGATGCAGCCTTGCGGGTTGCGCTGTCGCATTACGGTCTGACCGGAGAGGGAATATTCGCCATAGCGCTCGGCAAGATGGGCGCCTTCGAGCTTAACTATTCCAGCGATATCGATTTCTGCCTCTTCTACGATCCGGATGTGTTCGACGGCGGCGAACGCTCGCCCGGCGAAGCGGCCCAGCGCGTGGCACGCGACATTGTCCGCCTGCTGGATGAGATCACGGCTGATGGCTATGTCTTCCGGACGGATTTGCGCCTGAGGCCGGACCCATCCTCCACGCCGCTCGCCGTCTCCACCGCCATGGCGGAACTGTACTACGAGAGCGTTGGCCAGAACTGGGAGCGCATGGTCTGGATCAAGGCGCGGTCCTGCGCAGGCGACCGGGCGGCGGGCGAAGATTTCATCAGGCGGCTGGAGCCCTATGTCTGGCGCCGCCACCTGGACTACTGGGCCATCGGAGACATCCAGGCCATCAAGCGGATGATCAACACCAAGGCGGGCGCAAAGGCCTTCGATATTCCGGGTCCGGACATCAAGCTCGGCCCCGGCGGCATCCGCGAGATCGAATTCTTCGTGCAGACGCAGCAGTTGATCCTCGGCGGCCGCCGCCCGGAACTGCGGGACAATTCCACCCTCGGCGCGATGGAAGCGCTCCGGGCGGGCGACGTTGTGGCGGACGCAACGGCCGTGGAGCTGTCGGAAGCTTACCGCCAGCTGCGCGCGGTAGAGCACCGCATCCAGATGCGCCACGACGAGCAGACGCACACCGTGCCGTCCGACCCGGCAGAACGCGAACACGTCGCCGCCCTCTGCGGCTATGGCTCGCTTGCGGACTTTGACCGCGACCTTCTGGAAACCCGCCGATTGGTGCAGGCCGCCTATGACAAGCTGTTTGCCCTCGAAGACCGCGCCGCCGGGGAAAGCCCGCTCGGAAACCTGGTCTTCACCGGCGTCGACGATGATCCGGGTACGGTGGAAACCTTGTCCGGCCTCGGTTTCAGCAATCCGAGCGCCGCCATCGACAGCATCCGCAACTGGCACCGGGGCCGCGTGCCGGCAACCCGCACGGCGCGGGGGCGGGAATTGCTCACCGCCATCCTGCCGCGCCTCCTGGAAGACATGGGGAAAACCGGCGAGGCAGACGAGGCGTTCCGCTGGTTCTCCCGCTTTTTCGAGGGGCTCTCTTCCGGCGTGCAGACGCTCGCCATGCTGCTGGCGGAGCCGGACCTTCTGGACGATCTCGTCGCAACGCTCGCCCTTGCCCCGCGCCTTGCCGAAATCCTGTCGCGCCGGCCTGACCTGCTCGAAGCGCTGGTCAGCGGGCAGGCGCCCGCACGCCCTCAGATCGATCCGGACACCAGCTTCGATGCTGCGCTGGACCTCTGGCGGCGCTACCATCGCGAACAGAACTTCCTCATCGGCCACCGCCTGCTGCACGGCCTCATCCCGGCATCGGATGCGGCGCAGCACTGGACCGCGCTTGCCGACGAGACCATCCGCGAGATGTCCGCCGCCGCCGCGCGTGAGATCGAACGACGCCACGGGCCCCAGCCCGGCCGCTGGGGTGTCTTCGCCATGGGCAAGCTCGGCGGATCGGAACTGACCGCCGGCTCCGACCTCGACATCATCGTCATCTACGATGCCGACCCGCTGGAGGCGCAGGCCTGGTACACCCGCTTCACCCAGCGCCTCATCACCGCGCTCACCGCGCCGACGGCCGAGGGCGAACTCTATGAAGTCGACATGCGCCTGCGGCCGTCGGGCCGGGCCGGGCCCGTCGCCGTCAGCCTGCCGGCCTTCGAAACCTATCAGGAGAGGGAAGCGTGGACCTGGGAGCATATGGCGCTGACGCGCCTGCGCCCGGTTGCCGGCGATGAGCAATTGGGCCGGGACGTTTTGTCAATTTCGGTCAACGCAATCACGGCGCGCGCGGTGTCTGAAGTCAACGCTGTCGCCCCCGGAAGTCACAGTTCGGTCGCGTCCATCCAACAGGACATCAGCGACATGCGCCAGCGTCTCTACCGGGAAAAACCGGGCCAGGGCCTGTGGGACTTGAAGACCGCCGAAGGGGGATTGGTCGACGCGGAATTCATCGTCCAGCAGGCCATGCTGCTGGCCGGGGATGCCGCGGTGATCCGGCCCTCCACGCTGGAGGCGATCGGGGCGGTTTCTCTGGCGCCGGAGGAGAAGCATGTGTTGCGCGAAGGCGTCGCCTTCCTGCAGTCTTTGCAACAGGTACAACGCCTTGCCATCGGCACGGAAACCAGCAGCGAAGCCATGCCCGCCGGCCTCCGCGACCGGCTCTGCCGGGCGGTTGGCGCCCCTGATTTTGAAGCCCTGGAAGCGAAGCTCTCGGCCGTGAAATCGGCGATCCACACCCTCGCCGCAAAAAAACTGCACCTCACTGCGACGGATAAATAATCCTCGCCCGTTGAACTCCACATCAGCCCCCAAACAGGAGTTCACCATGAAACGTATCGTCCTCGCCGCCGCCACCGCCGCCGCGGTCGTCGCCCTCGCGCTGCCCGCAGCCGCTGAACGCGGCGGAAAACGCGGCCATGGCGACCATGAATTCTTCGCCAAGGAACGCGCCGCAGCGCTCGATACCAATGGCGATGGCGCCGTCAGCGAAGAAGAGATGAAAGCGCACCGCGCTGCAATGTTTGCTGCAATCGACGCCAATCAGGACGGCGCCGTGACGCAGGAAGAAATGACCGCGCATCATGAAATGATGCAGGCCCAGCGCCGTGCCGAAATGCAGCAGCGCATGTTCTCGAAGATGGACACCGACGGCAACGGCACGATCAGCGAAGAAGAGTTCGCCTCCCGCCAGAGCCCCATGTTCATGCACTTCGACGATGACGGCGACGGCATGATCTTCATCGAAGAATTCGAAGACGGCCCGCGCATGCGCAAGGAAATCCGCAAGTACAAGTGGATCGAAAAGAATTCGGACGAGACGGAAACCGAATAGCACCCTGTCTCTTCCGGACAGGACCGAGTGCGCGGGGGAGCGCCGCCTCTACCGAACCCCTCTGAGCATTCACTTCGTGCATTCGGTCCTGACTGGGGTAAGCTCCGCTACGTGGCTTTCACATCGGAACTTGACCAGATTACACGAGCGGCGGCGGGGGATCCGTCTGCCGCCGCTTGGCTCGTTGACCGGTATTCGCCGGGGATAATTGGCCTGGCAACACGGATGCTGGGCGACCGTATGGAAGCAGAGGACGTGACACAGGAAACATTCCTTCGCGCCTGGAAAGCGCTGCCCGGCTGGGAGCCGCGGGCGAAGTTTTCGACCTGGCTGCACCGTGTCGCGCTGAACCTGTGCTACGACCATCTTCGCAAGCGCCGGGAAGCGCTGCCGGGCGATCTGCCCGACATGGCCGATCCCGCGCTGACGCCGCCGGAACAACTGGCGCAGGCCGAACGCGTGCGTGCCATCGAGGCGGCGATTGCTGCCTTGCCGGAACGCCAGGCCGCCGCCTTGACGCTGTGCGCCCTGCAGGGACACAGTCAGGCCGAGGCGGCGGATATCATGGAAACAAGCGTGGAAGCGCTGGAAAGCCTGCTGGCGCGTGCGCGCCGCAGCCTCCGGGCTGTGCTGACGGAAAGGAGTGTCGCATGATCAGGCATCCCATTTCTGACGAACGCATCTTTGAGATGATCGAGGCGTTTGGCGCCGATGTCCGCGCCTTTCCGGAGGTAGAACAGGAAGCCGCCCGCCGCCGGATGACCGAAGCGCCGGGCGTGTTCGCGTCTGCGCTTGAAGCGGCGCGATCCCTCGACTCAATGCTGGCGGGCCTGCCGGAACCCTCCATTTCCAGCGCGCTGCGGGAGGGCATTCTCGCCGCCGCACCGCGCGACCGGACGCAGGCCGCAGGCCGATGGGGGCTTCTGAGCCGCCTGCCGAACTGGCTTCCGGCCGGGGCCTTCGCATCGCTGGCCATGGGCCTGGTGATTGGTGTCAACGTATCCCTGCCAGCAGCCGTTGCGACGGCGTCGGTCGAGGATGCGGATTCGGTGATGTATGCAGCCTTCGGGTTCGATGATTACCCGTTGATAGACGAGGCGATTGAATGAGCGAAACGCCAGCCAAACCCCGCCAGGTTCCCTTCTGGCTTGTGCTGTCGCTGATGGCGAACATGATGTTGGTCGGCCTGTTTGCCGGCCTGCTGCTGCGTCGGCCGCCCCCGCCTCAAGGGCCGCCAGATGGCTCGCCGCGTATCGAATGGGTGTCGCGGGACGGTGACGAGCGGCGGCAGATTGCCGTCGTCATGCGCACGGCATTCGAAGCATCGGAAGGTGAGCGCTCGGAGCGTGTCGCCGCGCGCGCCGCGCTGGCGGAAGCGCTAGGCAAGGAGCCTTACGATGCCGATGCTGTTCGTGCGGCCTTCGCGGGCCTGCGCCGGGCGGATGAGGCCGTCCACGCGGCAACGCATGAAAAGATGGTCGAACAGTTCGCCAGCCTGCCGGTCGACGAACGTCTGCACATGGCCGACATCGTCTCGCGCGGGCCCGGCGATTTCCTCGCGCGCAGGGGTATGCGGAAAGGCGAGCGCGTCTTCATCCGCAAGCTCGAAGACGGGCGCATGGAACATGTCATCGAGGAACATGAGTTCGTCAGGGAAGGCGACGAAGACTAGGACACCCTTTCCTTTCCGGCGCTGTCGTTACAGACTGCCCGCCAGAGGGAGGATCCATGAAAGACTATGCAGATTATGACGCGCTCGGCCTTGCCGAACTGGTGCGTACCCGTCAGGTCAGCGCGAAAGAGCTGCTTGCCGCCGCCCTGTCGAGGGCGGAAACCGCTCAGGCCTCGCTGAATTGTTTTTCGGCCTTGTTCCCGGACCTTGCCGAGACCCAGATCGAAGGCGGTCTCGAAGAAGGACGCTTCGCCGGTGTCCCCTTCGTGACCAAGGATCTTTCGGTTGAGGTCAAAGGCGCGCCGCTGACCAACGGGTCGGTCGCGTGGAAAGGCTACAAGGCCGAACGGGATTCTGTGCTGGCCGAGCGCTACCGCAAGGCGGGGCTCGTCTTCTTCGGTCAGACGACCAGTCCTGAATACGGCCTGACAACCACGACAGAGTCCACGCTCTACGGCCAGACGTGCAATCCATGGGATGTGACCCGAACCTCGGGCGGGTCATCCGGCGGGGCGAGCGCCGCCGTTGCCGCCGGTGTGCTGCCCCTTGCGCAGGCGAGCGATGGCGGCGGCTCGATCCGGATACCGGCATCCTGCACAGGCCTCTTCGGCATGAAACCGTCGCGCGGCCGCGTGCCCATGGGGCCGGGCCGCACGGAAGGCTGGATCGGCATGTCGACGGTTCACGCCGTCAGCCGCAGCGTGCGCGACAGCGCCGCCTTGCTGGACGCCTGCCATGGCCGCGAAACCGGCAGCCGTTATGTGGCGCCGGAGCCGGGCCAGACCTATCTCAAGGATGTCACCACCGATCCCGGCAAGCTGCGCATCGCGCTGTGGCGCCAGGCGCCGAACGGGACGATGCCCGACGCCGATGCGGAAACCGGCCTTCTGGCGACGGCGAAACTTCTGGAAGACCTTGGCCACGAAGTGGTCGAGGCGGGCCCGCAGCTGAACGGTGCGGAACTCTCGAAGTACGCTCTGCTGGCGATTTCCGCGCATATTACTGCGGCCTTCGACGATCGCGCTGCCATGCTTGGCCGCGCTGTTCGCGAAGACGAAATGGAGCCGATCACGGCCTCGATGGTGAACCTTGGCCGCACGGTGCCGATGGTCGAACTGGCCCGCGCAAACGGCCTCTTCAATGCGGCAGCAATCACCTTCGAACAGTTCCTCGACGATGACGGGTTCGACCTGACACTGTCGCCCGTCACGCACCGCGCGCCTGACAAGCTGGGAACCATGGCGCTGACTCAGGACGGCGAAGCCATGGGGAAAGCGATTTCGGGCTTCGGCTCGCATTGCCCCATCTTCAACCAGACCGGCGCGCCTGCGATGTCCGTCCCGTTGCACTGGACGGAGCCGACGGACGAAGCGCCGTGTGGCCTGCCGATCGGCATGATGTTCGGGGCGCGCTATGGCGATGAGAGCCTTCTGTTCCGGCTGGCCGGGCAACTCGAACAGGCGAAACCATGGGCTCAGCGCCGCCCGCCGGTCTGGGTCGGCTGAGGGGAACAGGATGAGCCATTTCACCACGCATCAGGGCGGATGCCATTGCGGCGCCGTGCGCTTCGAAGTGGATCTTCCGGATGCCTTCGAGGTCGAAGACTGCAACTGCTCCATCTGCGCGATGAGCGGCAACATCCACGTCATCGTCCCGTCGAGCCGGTTCCGCCTCCTTCAGGGGGCGGATAATCTGACAGAATACACGTTCAATTCCCGCCGCGCCCGGCACCTCTTCTGCAAGACCTGTGGGATCAAGAGCTTCTACATCCCACGGTCCAACCCCGACGGCTATGCCGTAACTTGGCGCTGCATTGAAGGGTGGGACACGCTCAATGTGACGGTCAACAAATTCGACGGGCAGAACTGGGAACAGAACGCCGGCGCTCTGGCGCACAAGTCGCAGGACTAGGCACTGTTATTCCTCTGCCAGTAGCCGGTCCATGTCTTCATCGGACCAGCCGAAATGGTGGCCGTATTCATGGATGACGACATGCGCCACCAAGTCTTCGAGCGTGACGTCGCCGCGCACGGCCCATTCGAACAGGATCGGCATGCGGAACAGGAAGACCAGCGGCGTTTCGATGGAAGGCTGCGTCACGCTTTCATCAATCAGCGGTACCCCGGAATAAAGGCCGCTGAGTTCCAGCGGATCGTCGATGCCGAACTCGTCCAGCAGCGCGTCGTCGGCATAGTCCTGCACGACCAGGCGCACATTCGATGCCGCTGCCTGCATGTGTGGCGGCAGCCGCGCGAGACATGCCTCGGCGAGGCCGAGAATGTCATCCGCCGTCGGGGCGGTTTGGCGCAGCGTACTCACCCCAGGGTCACAGCCGTGCCCGACACCGCCACCATCATCATCGAGCCGCCCTGGCCGATGACCGTGTAGTCGAACTTGACGCCGACAATCCCGTCTGCGCCGAGCTTCCCGGCCTCCTGCATCATTTCAGCAATCGCACCGTCGCGCGTTTCACGCAGCGTGCTTTCATACGCATTGGAGCGGCCACCGACGATGTTTGTGAAGCTCGCCAGAATATCCTTGCCGATATGCGCGCCGACCACGACCTCGCCGCAGACGACGCCGAGATATTTGGTGATCTCTTGCCCCTGAACCGTGGGGGTGGTGGTGAGCAGCATGGCGCAATTCCTTTCAGCGTTCCGTTCGCTGAGATATGGGGAAGATTGCGCCGAGGTGGAAGAGGCGGCGGCTTATTCTGCGGCCGTCTTCGTTCCGTCGTCCCCGTTCAGGACTTCCAGCATCGCCCGCGCTGCGTCGGAGATCACCGTGCCCGGCGGGAAGATCGCCGTGGCGCCGGCGGCGTGCAGCGCGTCGAAGTCCTGCGGCGGGATCACGCCGCCGACGATGATGCGGGCGTTCGCCGCGCCTTCATTGCCGAGGGCGCGCTTCAGTTCCGGCACCAGCGTCAGGTGGCCGGCGGCGAGTGACGAGGCGGCGACAATGTCCACACCTTCCTTGCGCGCATCCGCTGCGGCTTCTTCCGGCGTCTGGAACAGCGGGCCGATCACGACGTCCCAACCAAGGTCCATGAGGGCCGACGCGACGACCTTTTGGCCCCGGTCGTGTCCGTCCTGTCCCATCTTGGCGATGTAGATTTTCGGCTTACGGCCATGCTTCGCTTCGAACTCAGCAGCGAGCGAGGTCGCTTCCTTGGCCTTGTCTGTCGATTTCACGCCGCCGCCATAGACGCCCTTGATCGAGCGGATGACGGCCTGGTGGCGGCCCTGGCTGCGCTCGACGGCTTCGGAAATCTCGCCCACGGTCGCCTTGGCGCGCGCGGCGTCCACGGCGAGGGCGAGCAGGTTGCCCTCGGTCCCGGCGGCGGCCTTGGCAATCGCGTCCAGCTTCGCCTGCACTTCGGCTTCGTTGCGTTCGGACTTCAGGCGCGCCAGCTTGTCCAGCTGCATCTTGCGCACGGCGGCATTGTCGACCTTCAGGACGGGCACATCTTCGTCCTCGTCCAGCAGGAATTTGTTGACGCCGACGACCGTCTGCGTGCCGCTGTCGATGCGCGCCTGCGTGTTCGCGGCGGCTTCCTCGATGCGCAGCTTCGGCAGGCCTTCCTCGATCGCCTTGGCCATGCCACCCATCTTCTCGACTTCCTCGATATGGGCGAGGGCCTTGGCGGCGAGGTCGTGCGTCAGGCGCTCGACATAATAGCTGCCGCCCCACATGTCGATGGTCTGGCAGGCGCCGGCTTCCTGTTGCAGGAACAGCTGCGTGTTGCGGCTGATGCGGGCGGAGAAATCCGTCGGCAGGGCCAGCGCCTCGTCGAAGCTGTTCGTGTGCAGGCTCTGCGTCTGGCCGCCCGTTGCTGCGATGGCTTCAAGGCAGGTGCGGATCACATTGTTGTAGACGTCCTGCGCCGTCAGCGACCAGCCGGAAGTCTGCGAGTGCGTCCGCAGGCTGAGCGATTTCGAAGACTTCGGATTGAAGTTCTCTTTCACGAGCTTCGCCCAGAGCAGGCGCGCGGCGCGCATCTTGGCGACTTCCATGAACGTGTTCATGCCAATCGCCCAGAAGAAGGAGAGGCGCGGCGCGAAAGCGTCCACGTCGAGGCCGGCGGCGACGCCCGCGCGGATATATTCGATGCCGTCGGCGAGCGTGTAGGCGAGTTCCAGGTCCGCCGTCGCGCCGGCTTCCTGCATGTGATAGCCGGAGATGGAGATCGAGTTGAACTTCGGCATGTTCTGCGAGGTATAGGCGAAGATATCCGAAATGATCCGCATCGAAGGCTTGGGCGGATAGATATAGGTGTTCCGCACCATGAACTCTTTGAGGATGTCGTTTTGGATCGTCCCGGCCAGCTTCTCCGGCCCGACGCCCTGTTCCTCGGCCGCCACGATATAGAGCGCGAGGATCGGCAGAACGGCGCCGTTCATGGTCATCGAGACGGACATCTTGTCCAGCGGGATGCCGGAGAACAGCGTCCGCATGTCATAGATGGAGTCGATGGCGACGCCCGCCATGCCGACATCACCCGTCACGCGGACATGGTCGGAATCATAGCCGCGGTGCGTAGCCAGGTCGAATGCGACCGAGAGGCCTTTCTGCCCGGCGGCGAGGTTCCGGCGGTAGAAGGCGTTGGAGTCTTCGGCCGTGGAAAAGCCCGCATACTGACGAACCGTCCAGGGCTGGTTCGTGTACATGGTCGGGTAGGGGCCGCGGCCGAACGGGGCAAGGCCTGGATAATCGTCCAGGAAGTCCAGCCCCGCGCGGTCCGCCGCCATGTACGCGGTCTTGACCGGGATGCCTTCCGGCGTCTCCCAGGCTCTGCCAGTCTTCGGGGCGACATGCTTCGCGTGCGGCGTGCCAAGGTCGAGTTTCGTGAAATCGGGAAAGCGGGTCATCGGTTACAGCCCCAGTTCAGCTTGGGCGAGGGTCAGCGTGTGGAGCACATCGCAGCCCATGAAGATGTTGGAGTCGATGGCATCGCCCTCGAACTTGCCGGCGATCCAGACGCGCTGCGCCCCAGCCACATTCAGCGCCCTGGCCACGGCAACGGCTTCGTCCGCATAGCGCGCATCGGCGCCGCAGATGCAGGCGATGCGGCAGCCGGAGGCCTTGAAGGCTGAGGCGGCTTCCGCGGCCGATGTGGGCAGCACAGGCGCTTCTTTCGCGGCAATCCCGCCAGCGGCAAACAGGTTGCGGGCGAAGTCCGCGCGCGCGGTAAATTCCGCTAACGGACCAAGTGTCGCGAGGAAAATCGCGGGTGGCTTCGCGGCTGCCGCGGCCTTGTCGCGCAGCGCTTCGAAAGGCTCCGAAAGGCGCACGGGATCAAGCTTGTCCGCTTTCGCGTCGTCCTCAGGCGGAGGAAAGCCTCCTGGTACGAAGTGTGTCAGGCCCGCATCCGTGACCGTCGCTCCGGCATGGACGGGCGTCGCCTCTGCCACCGGGGCGGCGACCTCTTCCAGCAGCGGGAATTCCGATACGCCCGTGATGGGAACCTTACGCTTTGCTATGTCTTTGTCGCGCGCTTCACGGGTTGCGGCGACGCGGGCCTGGAAGGCGCCGGACATGAGCGAGGCGGCATAGCCACCTTCGGATTCGATCTTCTGGAACTCCACCCAGGCGGCTGCGGCGAGCGAGTCAGCGAAGCTCTCGGTGAACCATGCGCCGCCTGTCGGATCCGCGATGCGTCCGAGTTGGCTTTCTTCCATGGCGATGATCTGCGTATTGCGCGCAATGCGGCGGCCGAGTTCCTCCGGAATGCCCAGCGGCTCGTTGAACGCGCGGACGGTGAGAATGTCCGCCCCGCCGACGGCACCGGCGAAGGCCGCAGCCGTGCCGCGCAGCATATTGGTCCAGGCATCGTAACGGGTCAGCATGCGCGCCGAGGTGACGGCTTGCAGACGCATCGGCCGGGCGTCCAGCTTCAGCGCGTCCAGCACGCGCGCCCACAGGCGCCGCGCCGCGCGCAGCTTCGCAACGCCAAGGCCGTAATTCGCGTCCACCGCGACAGCGAAGACGGTCTTTTCCGCTGCGTGTGCGGAGTCCATTCGGTGTTCGAGCCTGCGTAGCGTATCCACTGCCGAGGCGATGAGGGCGCCGAGTTCCTGCGCATCCGATCCGCCGGCTTCATGCACCAGTCGCGCATCGATCCGCAGCAGGTGCGCATGCGGGAATTTGTGTCCCAGCGCCTTGCTGGTCTCCGCAACCTTCACAAATGCGGCGTTCAGCCCGCCCGCGACGCAGCCGGTCCGGGCGAGTGCGCCCAGCGGGTCCATGTTGAAATCAATCCGGACGCTGGCGGGGATATCCTGCTTCTCTGCCCACAGTCCGACCAGCGCCGCCACGCGCGCACCCATGCCGCCGACGGAATCGATTGCGACCGTCGCTATTGCAGGATCGACGCCGTGGAGGGTGGTGGCGATGTCGTCTTCGGTGCTGATCTGGACGCCGTTCTTGCCGGTCGAATCCACGACGAGTTCGATGGAGGAGACGCCGCGTTCGAGGTCGCGGAGGATTTCGGCGTTGGTGATGGCGGGCGAGGGGTGGGTAAAGGCCTGCCGGATATCCCAGGGGAGCCACGGGTCCGGCGAGGCGGTGCGGCCGCGCAGGAAAGGCGCGGCGCCGGGCGTGCCGAGCGGGTCGGTCGCCGTCGCGATGTCGCTTTCGCGATAGAGGGGGTGGACCTTCAATCCGTCGGCCGTAGTGCGCGTGATTGCGTCGAGGCCGCGGCCCTTCAGGGCCTTTTCAACGGAAGCCAGCCAGTCGGCTTCAGTAGGATCGGGGAAGGTGCTCGAGAGGGGGAGGAGGTCGTCTGCCATGGTGGCGCGTTTCTGGCGCAAAGTTTTGCAGATGTGAACCTATTCCTTTGCGGCACGAAGCCTCAGCGGTTGACGGCGCCCCAAAAATTTGCGAATGAGAATTATTCGCAATATGGAGAGTCGCGATGAGACAGGCAGGGACAGTCCTGAAACTCGTTTCAGATCAAACAGATGGGCCCCAACCGGAGCGGGCGGCGGTGGAATGCAACCGGGTCTCATCGGCCCAGACGCGCGACAATCGCAGACCTGTCCTGTCAGAATGGATGGACTCGCACACGCGCATTCTGGGCCTCTGGCTCGACCGGCTGATCGAGGAGGGCGACGACGCAGACCTCATCTCGATGATTCACCGGCAGTACGCCTGGCTGTCCATGATGCAGGCGCGCCTCGACCGCGGGTGACGCGGCGTCCTGCTTGCGACGCGGAGTGGGAGTGCGTTTAGTCCGGTAAAGCAGGACCGGGAGAGACGCCATGAGACTGAACGCGCCGCGCATTGTGCCACTGGCCGATACAGAAATTACGGAGGACCAGCGCAAGCTGCTGGGCGACCGGTTTGCCGGCCCGGTGTACAATATCTTCCGCACGCTGGCGCGCGCGCCGAAGGCGTACAAGGCGTTCATGCACTGGGGTGGCTACATCCTCTCGGATCGCAATGATCTCAGCGCGAGGGACCGCGAACTGGTGATCCTGCGCACCGGCTATAACTGGAAGGCCGGCTATGAATGGGCGCAGCATGAGCGGATCGGCCTGCAATGCGGCCTGACGCCGGGCGAGATCGCCCGCATCAAGAAGGGCCCCGGCGCGCCGGGCTGGAGCGACGCCGACCGCGCCCTTCTGCAAGCTACGGATGAGCTGACCACAGGTGCCTTCATTACAGATGCGACCTGGGCGGCGCTGTCAGGCTTCACCGAGAAGCAGCGCATGGACCTCGTGATGACCGTCGGCCAGTACACGCAGGTCTCGATGATGCTTAATGCGTTTGGCGTGCAGCTCGACGAGGGTTTGATCCTCGATCCCGACCTTGTGGGATAAGACCCGCGCTTATCCCCGTCCGGGGCGGCCAAAATGACGACCGAAACGTGACTGCGGTGTTGCTCTGGGGGACGATATTGTTGATCCTGCACGCGTTTCCAGCGACTGGCCGCACTGGCCGGTATCGATGAGGCCCTGAGCAGACCTGCTCCATCCGGCCCGCCCACGAAAAGCGGAGGAGCACATCTGCAATGACCGAATTTTTCATCCTGATCGCGTTGATAGTCGTGAACGGCATTTTCGCCATGTCGGAGCTGTCCATTGTGTCGGCGCGCGTCGCGCGGCTGAAGCGGAAGGCCAGCCTGGGCGACAAGGGGGCGCAGGCCGTGATCGAGCTGCAGGAGGATCCCTCGCGGTTCCTGTCGACCGTCCAGATCGGGATTACGCTGGTCGGCATCGTGGCAGGCGCCTATGGCGCGACCGCGATTGCCGACAAGCTGGCGCCGCTGATCGTCGATGCGGCGCCGGGCGTCGCAGCGCAGGCGGGCAGCATCGCGTTCGGTATCGTCATTGTGCTGACGACCTATCTCTCATTGGTGATCGGCGAGCTTGTGCCGAAGCGGATTGCGCTGACCGCGCCCGAAGCCATCGCCACGGCGATGGCGGGGCCGATGAAGACCGTCTCGCGTGTCGCCTTCCCGGCAGTCTGGCTGTTGCGCGTATCGACAGAAGGGCTGGTGCGCCTGCTGGGCATGGCGGGCCTGAAGCAGGATGCCGTGACCGAGGAGGAAATCCACGCCATCCTGGAAGCGGGCGCGAGCAGCGGGGTGATCGACCAGGAAGAACAGCGCATGATGCGCGGCGTCATGCGGCTCGCTGACCGGGATGTCCGATCCATCATGACGCCGCGGCCTGATATTATCTGGCTGGACATCAATCAGTCCTGGCCCGAGCTGCGCCAGCAGATCGTCGACAGTGGCCTTTCGCGGTTCCCGGTGGCTGACCGGCGGCTGGACCGCGCCTTCGGCGCGATTCAGACGAAGGACATCCTGCGGGCAGATCCCGGCGCGCCCGGCTTCGATCTCAGGAAGATTGCGCGCCCTGTGCCCTTCGTGCCTGAGACGCTTTCGGTGATGCGCCTTCTGGAGTCGATGCAGGACAGCGAAGTGCGCATGGCTTTCGTGGTCGACGAGCATGGCAGCATTCAGGGCATTGTGACGGCGGCGGACCTGCTGGGCGCCATCGCGGGCGACAGTGCCTTTTCGCCGCTGGACGGGCTCGCCCGGCCGGTTCAGCGCGACGACGGGTCCTGGCTGGTCGACGGCATGATGCCGATCGAGGATCTCGAAATCCTCCTGTCCGCGCCCGATTTCGGCGAAGCGGATGGCGGCTTTACCACGGTCGGCGGCCTGGTCATCCACCAGCTGGAGCGGCTGGCAAAAACCGGCGACGTGGTGAGCGTCGCCGGTTTCCGGTTCGAGGTGGTCGATGTGGACGGCCGGCGGATCGACAGCGTGCTGGTCAGCACCGTCGTGCCGCAGGCC
Organism: Hyphomonas sp.; assembly: GCF_041398385.1. Taxonomy (GTDB): domain Bacteria; phylum Pseudomonadota; class Alphaproteobacteria; order Caulobacterales; family Hyphomonadaceae; genus Hyphomonas. Next base: position 227,764 of record NZ_JAWKUW010000003.1, on the reverse strand, counting down.
GGTTAGGCCGGCTTACTTCCCCGGCATCGGGTCGATGGTCTGGATCGAGCCGTCCTCGTTGAAGGTCAGTTCTGTGATCTTCACGTTGCGCAGGTGAGTTTTCCCCGACAGCTGGACATCATGATAGGCAAGGTACCATTTGCCATCCTTCTGGAAGATGGAGTGGTGCGTGGTCCAGCCTTCGACCGGGTCCATGATCTTGCCTTTGTACGTGAACGGACCATAGGGATTGTCGCCGGTGGCATATTGCAGGAAGTGCGTGTCGCCGGTGGAGTAGGTGAAGTAGTAGACGCCATCCTTCTTGAACACCCAGGGCGCCTCGAAGAAGCGGCGGTCATGGTCGCCCGCCAGGATCGGGCTGCCGTCTTCGTCGAGGATCAGCACATTGCGCTTCGGTTCGGCGAATTGGAGCATGTCGTCCGACAGCTTGGCTATATAGGGCGCGATGGCGGGCGCGGAATCGTCGCCAAGGTCGCCATTCAGCTCCGGGCCGCCCTTGTAGGTGCCGGTCGCCCAGCGCTGGAGCTGGCCGCCCCAGATGCCGCCGACGTAAATGTAATAGCTGCCGTCATCATCCTTGAAGACGGCGGGGTCGATGGAATAGCTGCCGGCGATCGGCTCGGCCTGCGGCGTGAAGGGGCCGGTGGGCGAGTCGGAGGTGGCAACGCCGATGCGGAAGATGTCGTCTTTGTCCTTGGCCGGGAAGTAGAGGTAATAGGTGCCGTCCTTGTAGGCGGCGTCCGGCGCCCACATCTGGCGGCCGACCCATGGCACGTCATCCTTGTCGAGCGCGACCGGGTGCACCGTCACCGGGCCGCCGACGTCGTCCATCGACAGGACGTGATAATCGCGCATGTCGAAATGGCTGCCGAGATCGTCTTCCGGCACGCCGGCCTCGTAATCGTGGCTGGGGTAGATGTAGATCCGGCCGTCTTCCCAGACATGGGCGGAGGGGTCGGCGGTGTAGATCTCGGTGACGAGAGGCTGGGAAAGATAGGCGCTGGCGTCCGTGCCTGTCTCTGGGGCTGTGGCGCAGGCAGCGATGGCGGCGGCGCTTCCGGCAGCAAGCGAGATAGCGCTAACAAAGCCAAGGGCGGGTCGGGTCATTTTGTTTCCTCCAGGGAGTTTGGCGGGATTTTCGGGTGGTCCTCTCTGTGCCCGAGTGATCCCCGGAATGCCGGAGGGTGTCAACCGAAACCGGCCCGGATCAAGCCCGGAGCCGGCGTGGCGCCATTTGCGCCTTCCCCTGACGTCACGCCTTGCGGCGGGCGGGCAGGGCGCTACATTCGGTCGATGTAAACACTGTTCACTTCGAAGGGGGATTCCCATGGCCCTGCCGCCCGTGCTCCAGAATTTGCGCCTGCCGGTCATCGGTTCGCCACTGTTCATCATCTCCGGTCCGGAACTGGTCATCGCCCAGTGCAAGGCCGGCATTGTCGGTTCCTTCCCGGCGCTGAACGCGCGGCCCGGCCCGGTGCTGCACGAATGGCTGGACCGGATCACGACCGAACTCGCCGAGCATAATGAGAAGCACCCCGACCGCCCGGCGGCGCCCTTTGCGGTGAACCAGATCGTGCACAAGTCCAACGACCGGCTGCAGCATGACGTCGAGGCCTGCGTGAAGTTCAAGGTGCCGGTGGTGATCACCTCGCTCGGTGCGCGGCAGGATGTGAATGACGCGATTCACTCCTATGGCGGTGTGGTGCTGCATGATGTGATCGATACCTGGTTCGCGAAGAAGGCGCTGGAGAAAGGCGCCGACGGCCTGATCGCGGTGTGCGCGGGCGCGGGTGGCCATGCGGGCAAGCTCTCGCCGATGGCGTTGATCCAGGAAATCCGCGAATTCTTCGACGGGCCGCTCGCCCTGTCCGGCGCCATCGCCAATGGCGGGGCGATTGCGGCGGCGCAGGCCATGGGCGCTGACCTCGCCTATATGGGATCGGCCTTCATCGCCTGCGACGAGGCGAACGCCGTCGAAGGCTACAAGGATGCCATCGTCCAATACGGCGCCGAGGACATCGTCTATTCCAACCTGTTTACGGGCGTACACGGAAATTACCTGAAGCCGTCCATCAAGGCGGCCGGCCTCGACCCCGATAACCTGCCGGAGAGCGACCCCAGCAAGATGAATTTCGGCTCCGGCGGCAATACGGAAAAGAAGGCCTGGAAAGATATCTGGGGCTGCGGCCAGGGCATCGGCGCAGTGAAGAAGCGCGGGCCGGTCGCCGACTATGTCGACCAGCTGGAGCGGGAATACCAGGCCGCGGTCGCCAAGGTGAGCGCCCCGCGCACCTGGGGCAAGGCGCCGGTCGCCGGATAAGGCCGGCCCTACCCGCCGCTCTTTTTTTGCGTTCTGCTTTCGGCGACGAGGGCGTCCCGTTGCTGAACTCATGTATCGCGTCGATGGGGCTGGACGAGCAGGAGCCCGGCTGAAGCTCCGTTTGTCGGATTGAATCGCGCCTATCCCACAGGAACAGGGCCGGTTGCGGCGCAACGCCCCAACAATTGCGACAGAGACCCGGTGTGTACCTGGAATGTGAATCCTGAGGAGATGGGCGTGTGACAGCATTGTTCCATGCTGATCACTTCCTTCTCCCATCTCGACACATCCGGTTGGCGCTGGCCGCATTTCAGCCCGCGGGAGCTGGCCTGCCGGTGCGGCGGCCGCTTCTGCAAGGGCGAATACTGGCACGATGAAGCTTTCCTCGATGCGCTGGAGGCGGTGCGGGCGGAGGTCGGCCTGCCGCTGGTCGTCAATTCCGGTCATCGCTGTGAGCTGTGGAACGCGTATGTCGGCGGCGCCGCCAATTCCCTGCACAAGCAGATTGCGGCGGACATTGCGCTGGCGGGGCATGATCGCCACGCGCTGAAGGCCGCTGCCATGCGGGCTGGCTTCACCGGGTTCGGCCTCGCCACGAATTTCCTTCACCTCGACCGGCGCGCCGTGCCTGCGCAATGGTTCTATGCCGGGAGCGCAAGACATTGGCGGACATAGCAGGACTGGCCGCAAGCGCGGCGGGCGGTGGCCTCTTCGGCCTGGTCGGAACCCTCATCGGCCGCGCGGCGGGTGTCATCGAAGCGCGGCAGGCGCAGGCGCATGAGCGCGCCCGCTGGGCGCATGAAGGGGAGCTGTTGAGGCTGCAGATGCAGGCCCGCACGGCCGAGAGCGAAAGCGAGTTGCGCCTGGCCGAAGCCTCAGGCGCATGGGCCGGCCTTGCGGCTTCGCTCGCGGCGGAGGCGGCAATCGGTGAGAGCTATAAATGGGTGAACGCTGTGCGGGCGCTGACCCGGCCGGCGCTGACTGTGCTGCTCTGGGCGATCACATGCGCCGTGTTTGCAGGCGCCGATGCCGCCGGCCGCGAAGGTATCGTGGAGACCACCACGTTCGCCGCCACCGCCGCCACGCTCTGGTGGTTCGGCGACCGCGGCCCGAAGCGCGAGTCGCGTTGACGCGCACAGGCGGTACAGTCCATCCTCCGGCAAAATTCGCGGAGGAAACAAGGCATGGCCGACTGCATTCTCGTCATCGACGAAGGCACGACCTCGACACGCGCCATCGTGTATGACCGGACCCTCGCGCAGGTCTCCCTCGCGCAGGAGGAAGTGCCGCTGGCCTATCCGGACGATGGCTGGGTCGAGCAGGACGGCGAGGAGATCATCGCCAGGACGCTGGCCGTCTGCCGCGCCGCGCTGCACAAGGCGGGCGGTGTGGACCGGATCGCCGGCATCGGCATCACCAACCAGCGCGAGACGACGCTGGTCTGGGACCGCGCGACGGGCAAGCCCATCGCCCCCGCCATCGTCTGGCAGGACCGGCGCACCGCGGCCCTTTGCGACAAGCTGAAAGCAAATGGCGATGAGCCCGCTGTGCAGGCCGAAACGGGCCTCCTCATCGACCCGTATTTTTCCGGCACCAAGATCGCCTGGATTCTCGACACGGTTCCCGGTGCCCGTGCAAGGGCAGAGGCAGGCGACCTCGCCTTCGGCACGGTGGACTGTTTCCTGATCTGGCACCTCACCGGCGGCAAGGTTCACGCAACCGATGTGACGAATGCCTCGCGCACGCTGCTCTACCGCCTCGGCCTCGGAGAGGAGGGTGGCTGGAGCCAGCGGATGTGCGACCTCTTCCGTGTGCCGATGAACATGCTGCCCGAGGTCAAGCCGAGTTCCGCCGCCTACGGAGACAGCAAGGAGAGCCTGTTCGGCAATAGCCTGCCGATCCTGTCGGCAGCGGGCGACCAGCAGTCCGCGCTCGTCGGGCAGGGCTGCCTTGCGCCGGGCATGGCCAAGATCACCTATGGCACGGGCGCGTTCCTCGTCGCGAATTCCGGCGCGGAGAAGCCGGTCTCGCACAATCGCCTGCTCGGCACGGTCGGCTATGAGGCGGCCGGGCAGGGCGCGCTGGCGCTGGAAGGCTCGATCTTCAATGCCGGCACCATCGTCAAATGGCTGCGCGACGATCTTGGCCTGATCGAGACGGCGGCCGAGAGCGAGGCCATGGCGGCGGGCCTGCCGGGCAATGGCGGGGTCTACATCGTGCCCGCCTTCACCGGCCTCGGCGCGCCGCACTGGAACGCCGACGCGCGCGGCACGATCAGCGGCCTGACGCGGGCGACAACGGCGGCGCACCTCGTGCGCGCGGGCCTCGAATCGGTGGCCTACCAGACCCATGACCTGCTGGAGGCCTTCGCCGCCGACGGCGTCGACATCCGGGAGTTGCGCGTCGATGGCGGCATGGTCGGCAATGACTGGCTGATGCAGTTCCTGGCCGACATCTGCGCCAGGCCCGTCGTGCGGCCCGACTATCAGGAAATGACGGCCCTCGGCGCCGCGGCGCTCGCCGCCATGCAGCTCGGCTGGATCGACCCCGCCGGCTGGCAGGCACGCGACGTCAAAGGCACCCGCTTCGAACCAAAGATGCCCCCCGACGCCCGCGCCACCCTGCTCAAAGGCTGGTCCGCCGCGATGCGCCGCACATTGGCTTGATGTGTATTGTTTTCGGGAAAACTGGTGCCGCGAGAGAGAATTGAACTCTCGGCCTCATCATTACCAATGATGCGCTCTACCACTGAGCTACCGCGGCATTGCAGGTAGGGTCTGCGGCGTTTAGCTTAAGCCACCGAGTATGAAAAGACCGTTTTGCCGCGAATTGCACCTTCCATGACAGACAAGCCGACGCCGGGGCCGCCCCCGAAACCCGATGAGAAGGACGCGAAGGCCGAACGGCTGGCCGCTGCGCTGCGGGCGAACCTGAAACGGCGCAAGGCGGCCGCGCGAAAGCCGGCTGCCCCCGCCGGCAAGGATGAATGACCGAACGCCTCTCGTCCCAGGCCTATCTGATGGCCCCCCACCAGAGGCTGGCGGAGATCGTGGCGGCGGGACCGTTTGCCGAGACGAAGCTGCCTTTCTTCGGCCGGGTGATGCTGGTGACGCGCCATGCGGGCGTGCAGGCGCTGCTGAAGGAGACCGGCCGGTTCGCTGTGGATGCGCGCAATGCCGGGCACAAATCGCCCTTTGCGCTACCGCTCCTTCCGAAATCGCTGAAGATCATGGCCGACAACCTCCTGTCGCTGGACGATCCGGACCATAACCGCCTCCGCCGCCTGACCGACGCGCCGTTCCGGCGGGCCGCCATCGCCCTGCAGCGCCCGGCGATCGCGGCGGCCGCCCATGGGCTGCTGGACGCAATGGAGCGGGACGGGAACTCCGACCTTGTCTCCGGCTTCTGCCGCAAGCTGCCGCTGCGCGTGATCTATGGCCTGCTCGGCTTCCGGCCGGAGACCGAGGCGCGGCTGAACCAGGCGCTCGACAGCCTTGTCAGCACTGAGTCCCCCGTCCGGATGCTGTGGGGCATCCTGCGGCTGGGATCGATCCAGCAGGTGCTGCGCGAAGAGTTCGAAGCGCTGCGCGCCGCCCCGCGCGAGGGGCTTGTCTCCGAGCTCGTCCATGCCGAGGCCGAAGGCCACCGGATGAGCGAGAACGAATTGCTCGCCATGGTGTTCGTCCTGTTCGTGGCGGGGCATGAGACGACGACGCACCTCTTGTCGACCGGCGTCTGGACGCTGCTGACGCAGGATGGCGCCGCCGACGCCGTGCGCGCCATGGATGAAGACGCCCGCCTCGTCGCGGTGGACGAGCTGATGCGCTATTGCTGCCCCGTCCAGATGACCAAGCCGCGCTTCCTGACCGAGGACATGGCGTTTGAGGGCCGCAGCTTCCGGCGGGGCGACAAGCTGTTCGGCTTCCTCGCCTCGGCAAACATGGACCCGGACGAGTTTCCCGATCCACTGAAGCTGGACCTCGCCCGGCGGCCCAACCGGCATGTCGGCTTCGGCACCGGCCCGCACCAATGCCTCGGCCTGCACCTTGCCCGCCTCGAAGGCGAGGTGGCGCTGGATGTCCTGTTCTCCCGCTATCCGGGACTTGCGATAGACGGCGAGCCCATGGCCCTCCGCTGGATCGCCCGCGCCGGCCTGAGGGGGCTGAAGCGCCTGCCGCTGCTCCTTCGTTGAAACCCGCTGAAAATCAACACATTCCGGCCCTCCCAAAACCGCGAAGCACGGTATAAGAGCGCCCCATGGACAGACTCATCATTCAGGGCGGCACGCCGCTCAATGGCCGTATCCCGATTTCCGGCGCGAAGAATTCCGCGCTGAAGCTCATGGTCGCCTGCCTGCTGACAGACCAGCCGGTGACCCTCACCAATATGCCGAGCCTCGCCGATACGCGTTTCCTTGCGCAGCTGCTCGAAACCCTTGGCGTGGAAGTCTACTGGCCGAAGGGCGAGTCGACCTGCCACCTGAACGCCGCGGAGCTGAAAAGCACGATCGCGCCCTATGACCAGGTGCGGAAGATGCGGGCGAGCTTCAATGTGCTGGGCCCGCTGATCGCGCGCTCCGGCCACGCGACCGTCTCGCTGCCCGGCGGCTGTGCCATCGGCGCGCGGCCGGTGGACCTTCACCTGCAGGCGCTGGAAGCCCTCGGCGCGGACCTGAAAGTGGAGCAGGGCTATGTGAAGGCCGCCGCCATCCATGGCCTCAAGGGCGCGCACATCAACTTTGCCATGCCGAGCGTCGGCGCCACCGAACACGCCATGCTGACCGCCACACTGGCCAGCGGCGAAACGGTGCTGGAAAACGCCGCGCGCGAGCCCGAGATTGAAGATCTCGCCGACTGCCTCAACGCCATGGGTGCCCAGATCACCGGCGCCGGCACGGCCGTCATCCGCATCAAGGGGGTCGAGGCCCTGAAAGGCACGACCTATCCCGTCATGCCGGACCGGATCGAGGCGGGCACCTATGCCTTCGCCGCCGCGGCGGCCGGTGGGGACGTCACGCTGGACGGTTGCCCGGTCGAGGCGCTGGGCGCCATGATCGCGAAGCTGCGCGAGGCGGGCGTCACGGTCGACTCCGACGAGGCGGCAAACACGCTGCGCATCCGCCGCAACGGCACGCGCCTCAAATCCGTGAACGTCTCCACCCAGCCGCACCCCGGCTTCCCGACAGACCTGCAGGCCCAGTTCATGGCCCTGATGACGCTGGCCGAGGGCACCAGCGTCATCCGCGAGACCATCTTCGAGAACCGCTTCATGCACGCGCCGGAACTCTCGCGCCTTGGCGCCGACATCCAGGTGCGCGGGCAGGAGGCCATCGTGAAGGGCCGCCCGCACCTCACCGGCGCGCCGGTGATGGCGACGGACCTGCGCGCCTCTGTTTCCCTTGTCATTGCGGGGCTTGCCGCCGAGGGGGAAACCGTGGTGAACCGCATCTATCACCTCGACCGGGGCTTCGAGCGGCTGGAAGCCAAGCTGAACGCCTGCGGCGCGCAGATCGAACGCCGGTCGGGCGAGGACGAGTAGGGACTGACGGGAAGGGGCTGACCATGGCCGACGCAAAACCTCTGCGCCTGCTGGCAGAAGAGGCCGAAGACCTCGAAATCATCTCCGCTGCCGTTCAGGACGCGGTGGTGAAAGCGGAGAACCTTGTCTACGAGGCCCGCAAGCGCCGCTTCTCGCTGGAGATCAACCGCTTCCGCTGGGAAGAGGGCACGGAAAAGCGCCGCGAAGCCGAACGCATCCGCTCGCTGCTGGCCTTCGATGGCGTCATGGGCGTGAAGACCCGCGCGATCACCAAAGCCGACCCGGAACTGATCCTCTCCCTGCTGCAGGTCACCTTCACGCCGGACGCCGAGCCGCCGGGCGGCAAGGTCACGCTGCTCTTCGCCGGCGACGGCGAGATCGTCCTCACCGTCGAGGCTCTCGACGCGACCCTGATGGACAGCGACTATGTCTGGAACACAAGGCACACGCCCAACCACGAGCGCCGGAAGCGTTAGGGCCCTCACCTCCCACGCGTCTTGCGCCGCGCGGGTCCCCCCTCTCCCGCAAGCGGGAGAGGGGTTGTTCTTGAGCCATCGCAGATATGTTCCGGCGGCGCCGGGTCAAACCCCTCTCCCTCGGGGAGAGGAGGGGCCCGCTGCCGCAGGCAGTGGGAGGTGAGGGCTTACCCCACCTTCCGGTGACACACCGCCTGGATCTTGTTCCCGTCCGGATCCCGCACATAGGCCCCGTAATAATTCGGATGGTAATGCGGCCGCGGGCCCGGCGGGCCTTCGTCCGAGCCGCCATTGGCCATCGCGGCGGCGTAGAAGGCGTCCACCGTGGGCCGGTCCTGCGCGATGAAGGCGACGTGGGTGCCGTTGCCGTTTGTGGCCGGCTGGCCGTCGAAAGTCGGCCCCACAAACAGTTTCGGGCCGGTCGCCTCGCCGAAGGCGATGCCGCGGTCATACTCGAACAGGATCGGGTTCCCCAGCGCCTCCATGACGGCGATCCAGAAGGGCCGGGCCGCCTGCCAGTCGTTCGTTCCGAGCGTCGTGTGGCTGTACATGGTCCGGTCCTCCCCGCCCTTGCCGGAGAGAAGGCTATGCCCCTCCGGCAATTTCGCCAAGACCAACCGGCAAAAGCGCCGAATCGCCGCCTTGCCAGCGGCGGACTGACAGGCCATGAAGCGGGGCTTGGAATAACGGGAGCCCCCCATGGCCCGCACCTTTGATGCCACCGCACCGGATTTCGACACCCGGTTCCGCCGCTTCCTCCGGGAACAGCGCGCGACGGGGCATGACGTAGCGGGCATCGTCGCCAAGATCCTCGACGATGTCGACGCACGGGGCGGGGAGGCGGTCGCCTCCTACACGGCCAAGTTCGACGAACTCCAGCTCGACCCGACGACGCTTCAGTCCGACAATGTCGACATGGCCGCCCTCGCCGCCGAATGCCCGGCGGACCTGAAGGAAGCCATCGACTTCGCGCATGACCGGATTGCGGCCTATCACAGCGCCCAGATGCCGGCCGACCATTCGTTCACGGATGACGCCGGCGTGGAACTCGGCTGGCGCTGGACGGCGCTCGACAGCGTCGGCGTCTATGTGCCGGGCGGCCGGGCGAGCTATCCCTCCTCCGTTCTGATGAATGTCGTGCCGGCCAAGATGGCGGGCGTGCAGCGGATCGTCATGGTCGCGCCCGCGCCGAAGGGCGAGATGGCCCCGGCCGTCGCCTATGCGGCCCTGCGCGCGGGGATCGACGAATTCTATCCCATCGGCGGGGCGCAGGCGGTCGGCGCGCTGGCCTTCGGGGCAGGGCGCCTGCAGGCGGTCGACAAGATCGTCGGCCCCGGCAATGCCTTCGTCGCGGAGGCCAAGCGCCAGGTCTTCGGCCGCGTCGGCATCGACACGATTGCCGGCCCGTCGGAAATCCTCGTCATTGCCGACAGCAGCGCCAATCCCGACTGGGTGGCTGCAGACCTGCTGAGCCAGGCCGAGCATGACCCGTCCTCCCAGTCCATCCTGATCACTGTGGATCAGGCTGTGGGCAAGGCTGTGGATAGCGCTGTGGATAAGCAGTTGAAATCGCTCGCCACGGCCGAGCGCGCCTCCCGCTCGTGGAGCGCCCACGGGGCTATCGTCACCGTGCGCGATCTCGACCAGGCGGCGGAAGTTTCCAACATGGTCGCGCCGGAACACGCCGTGCTGTGCGTGGCTGATCCGGATGCGCTGCTGCCGAAGATCCGCCATGCCGGCGCGGTCTTCCTCGGCCACCACACGCCCGAAGCGCTGGGCGACTATGTGACGGGCTCCAACCACGTCCTGCCGACCAGCCGCGCCGCGCGCTTCTCCTCCGGCCTCGGCCTCATGGACTTCCTGAAGCGGATGAGCGTGCAGCGCGCGAGCGCGGAAGGTTTCGCGGCGCTGGCGCCGGCGGCCCTGCGCCTTGCTGAGGCCGAGCGACTGCCGGCCCATGCCCGCTCCATCACCATCCGCACCAATGCCGGAGGCGGCGATGGGGGATAAGAACCGGCTGATCGGCGTCGAGATCGACGACGAAACCCTCGGCGCATCCGGCCCGGATGCCGAGCATGAACGGCGTGTCGCCATCTTCGACCTGATCGAGCAAAACAGCTTCAAGCTGATCGATAAGGATCAGGGGCCCTACATCCTTGCCCTGTCGCAGGCCGAGCGGCGGCTCGTCTTCGCCATCCGCGACGAGGCGGGGAATGAAGTGCACACATTCATCCTCTCGCTCAGCCCGTTCCGGGGCGTGATCCGCGATTACTTCATGATCTGCGACAGCTATTACGAAGCAATCCGTACACAGACACCGCACCAGATCGAGGCCATCGACATGGCCCGGCGCGGCATCCACAATGAAGGATCGGAACTGCTGGCCGAGCGGCTGGAAGGCAAGGTGGAGGTCGACTTCCTCACCGCCCGCCGCCTGTTCACCCTCATCTGCGCCCTTCATGCGGGGCAGGCGCGGGCGGCGGGCTGATCAGGCGCCGAGGGATTTCAAGGCGTTTTCGATCAGGGCGCGCTGGTCCGGATCGGCGAACGGGAACGCCTCCAGGAAAGCCTCGGTACTGATGTTCGGGGCACGCTGGCGGGCAGATTCAACCCAGCGCCGGGCGGGGGCATCATGGCCCGCGATTTTTTGTGCTGCTGCGGCGACCAGCGCGATGTGCGCATGCGCGCCCGGCGCCCGTGCCGCCCGCTCGGCCCACTGGATTGAGTCTTCATGTTTCCCGCGCAGCATGAGGGAAATGCCGCGCGTCGACATCATCGCATAGTGCAGCGGGTCCAGCGGACTGAGCTTCATGGCAAGGCCAAGGTCGGGATCTGCAGTTTCGCTGTTCCCGATCATGGTTTGCGTCAGGCCGCGCAGATAGACGGCCTGGGCATAGTTCGGGTTGAGCTGCACGGCCCGGTCGAGCCAGCTGCTCGAGCCTTCAAGATCCTTCTCGATCCAGTGCGTCCGGCCCATCACGAGATTGCAGAACGGATCCAGCGGATCGTTCGCCATCGCGCGCTCGGCGGCATCCCGCGCGCCTGTGATTTCGGCGGCAATGTCCGGCGTGTAGCGAAGAAAGGCATTCTGGAACCGGGTGAAGGACAGTCCCGCCAGCGCGCGCGCGAAGCCCGGATCCTTGGACAGAGCGTGCGTGAACAGGATGCCGGCCTGTTCATTATCCCGCCGCGTGAAGCGGAACATGTGCGTAAGACCCAGATGATAGGCCGACCAGGCGTCGAGATGTTCCGTCGGCACCAGGCGCGCCTTGCCGGCTTCGTGCAGCGGGATATGAACGTCGAGCTCCGAGACGATGTGCGCGACGATCTGCTCGCGCACTTCATGGATATTGCCGACATCGCCGGCATATCGCTCGCTCCAGATCACGCCGCCGGTGCGCGTGTCGGCCAACTCGACCGAGACAGCCATCCGCGTACCAACAATCTCGATAACGCCCGACAGGCAGTAAGCGACGCCCAGGACCGACCGGATCTGGGCCAGGTCCGGGTCGATCCCGCGAAACCGGAAAGACGAGCCCCGAGCAATCACGAACAGCCAGCGCAGCCGCGACAGGCTGGTGATCAGGTCATGCGGCAGCGCCTCGGCCAGCGGTGCATAGGCGCCCGCAACGCCGACCAGGCGGAAGGGCAGGATGGCAATGGACGGCTTGGTCGCGCCGGCATGCGGTGCATCGGCATCCGGCAGAAGGTCTGACCGGGCGTGTTCGGGCTCCGACACGGTCACCGGAAGCGCCACACGTCGGATCTGCGGCACCACGGCAAAGCGGAAGCCGCGGCCGTGCACGGTGCGGATCAGGCGCTGGGCCTTGCCGTCATCGTCCAGCAGCTGGCGCGCAGACTTGATCCGGCTGGACAGCGCCGCATCGGAAATCGCCCGCCCGTCCCAGATCTTCTCGACAATCTCGTCCTTGCTGACGAGGCGGTCATTGTTCTCTGCCAGCAGCAGGAGCAGCGACAATACCTGCGGCTCGGCGGCGATGCGTTCGCCGCCGCGCCTGAGCTCGAACTTCGCGGAGTCCAGCTCGAAATCCTCGAACAGAAAGATCATCCCCGCCGACCTTAGGCAAAAGCCCGGATTTCTCCAGCATTTCTCCAGATCTCCTCCAAGTTTGCCGGGGCGGGGCGGGGTACACCCTGTTCATCGGCGGCGGGATGGTCCCGCAGCTGCAAGACCCCGAAAGAAAAGGAATACACCCATGCCCCTCGTGAACATTGACGTGATCAAGGACGTTTTCACCCCGGCCCAGAAGCGCGAAATGATTGAGCGCGTGACGGATGCCATGCTGGCCATCGAAGGCGAAGCGATGCGCGGCGTCACCTGGGTCCGCGTCCAGGAATTCGAACAGGGCGACTGGGGGATCGGCGGCAAGACGCTGACGGCCGCGGATGTCCATGCCCTGGCGGCGGCCGGAGCGGTCAAAGAACCGGCCTGACCCCCTCACTCCTCTCCCCGGAACTGGCCGGATGCGGGCGCCACCCCCGCATCCGGCTTTTTCCGTTTCGGGGCGGGTGACTCCCAAAGCTTGCCGGAATCCCTGCAAAAGTATAAGGCGCACCCTATATAAACGGGTGGCGGCGCATCGGCCCGTCCTGATTTGGAGACTGCATGTCGAAGGAAGAACTGATCGAATTTGAAGGCACGGTTGTCGAACTGCTGCCGAACGCGACCTTCCGCGTGAAACTCGAGAACGACCACGAAATCATCGCCCACACGGCGGGCAAGCTGCGCAAGAACCGCATCCGCGTGCTCACCGGCGACAAGGTGATGGTCGAAATGACGCCCTATGACCTGACCAAGGGCCGCATTACCTACCGCTTCCGCTAAGTCCCATGGCGTCCTCCGGGGCCGCGCGGCTCATCCTTGCCAGCGCCAGCCCCCGGCGGCGGGACCTGCTCGCCCAGATCGGCATTGTGCCGGACGCCATCTGCCCCACAGACATCGACGAGACCCGCCGCAAGGATGAGAGCCCCCGGGCCCTCGCCGAACGCCTTGCGCGCGAAAAGGCCGCCGCCTGTCCGGAAGAGGGCTATGTGCTGGCGGCCGACACGGTCGTCGCCCTCGGCCAGCGCAACCTCGAAAAGGCGGCCGACGCAGCCGAGGCCGAAGCCTTCCTGCGCCTCCTGTCCGGCCGGGCGCACCAGTGCATCACCGGCCTCGCCGTCCGCGCCCCCGATGGCCGCGTCAGCGCCCGCACGGTGCTCGCCCGCGTGAAGTTCAAGCGCCTGACCGATCAGGAAATCTCCGCCTACGTCGCCAGCGGCGAATGGCAGGGCAAGGCCGGCGGCTACGGCATCCAGGGCATGGCCGGCGCCTTCATCACCCACATCTCCGGCAGCTACACCGCCATCGTCGGCCTGCCGCTCTACGAGACCAAGGCCCTGCTTGAGGGAATGGGCTGGCGCGGGTGACAGGAATGGCCATGGAAGCTGACATCTGAGGACACGCCACTCAGCGACAGCCATTCTCCGGAAGCGGTCATTTGCATTAGGAGACAGGCTTGGTGCCGCCTCTTCCAGCACGTCTTCAGCAAAAGCGGGAGTCCAGCGCTATTCGTCCCGCGCCTCGAACCGGTACAGGGCGCTATCCTGTCCGGCCACAGGAATGACTAGAAACGCTGCACCCACGCCGCCTTCCGTAGCTTCGACGACGAGTGCGCCGTCCTGCGCCCGGCTCAATCTGACTTTTTTCCATGCCATTCCCGTAACAGCGTTGGTGTGGCTGCCCACAATACCGCTTCGCGCGTCCTGATAGATTTGCCAGCCACCTTCACATTCCGCTTCATTGAGTTCGATAGACCAGGATGTGACCACCTCACTGCCTGCCCGCGCCTCTATCGTCAGCATATCCCCGGACTTGGATAGAACTGTCCTGTCCGCGTTCGCATGTGCGGCGAATGTGAGATCGTCGTTGAGACGCAGGATGTGGCTGAGCAGGATATTCGAACCCGATTTCGGGTCGCTCTGCTTGCCCGCCTCGACGCCAACCTGCTCAAAAGTTCCATCAAGTGCCGGACAGCCTAGCGTTACATCCGGCGACGCCCAGTCTTCGGGATAAGGATCACGCGTCACGCACGCCGCCAATAAAGCAGTGCATGCAATGACAATCATCGCTAGTCGGGCCATCGCTCTCTCACCATCAAACTTCGCAATAGACCGGGCTTCGTCTAGATATCACTCATCCGCTCAACAGCACCATGTCGACGACGCCAATCAACACGTTGGCGACATTGTGTGCGAGGATTGACGGCCAAAGGGACCCTGAGACCAGCCGCAATCCGCCGAGCAAAATGCCAGCAAAGGCGGTGAACGTAAACACGATCAAAAACTCCCGGCCTGAATATTCAAACAGGTGGAGCGCGCCGAAGGGCAGCGCAGCCAGCACAACGGCGAGAAGGGCGGCCCAGCCTGCTTGCGTGTGTCGTCTTAGCGCGCAGAACAGGAGACCCAGCAGGAGGCCACGAAAACCAAGCTCTTCACTGAGCCCCGGCATGGTGGCCTGATAGGCAAAATACTCCACTCCATGGGCTTCAGGCGATAATCCAAGCATGCCTCCCGCAAGTTGGGATGCGCCGACAATTAAAATGACGACCAGCACCATCCAAAAGGGCCAAAGTCCTGTTGGCTCCTTTAGCGCGAGAATTCCTGTGGAGCGACCTATGAGTTTGGCAAAGCCGAAGACGAACAAGGCGCCGAAAATTTGTTGGCCCCAGCCCAATGATAGCGGAGGCGCCAGAACACCCTGAGCGATATCTCCAATGACGACGCCGGCGAAATAAACGAAGAACCCGAGCACGGCCCACACAATGGGCCGTTTGATATCAGTCGACGTATTGCGCCATCCAAGCAATTGCATACGCGCGCCCCCTCTGGTGATGGGCCCAGTGGTGACTTTCGGGAGGGCGCCCGATCATGTCAAGCGGATCTGGGCTATCGCAGTGGCGTCGATCGCTTTGACGGGAACCCAACAGAACTTCCGCTGCCGACTTCGTCTGTTTGGGGCCAGACTTTCCCATTCAATCGTTTCCGGCGCGGCGGCAGGTTTCGGGTGGATCCGCCGTTCGGCGGGGATTGACCGCGCCGCTATCCCCGCGCTCAACCTGTCATCCCGGAAAACGCGAAGCGCTTAGCCGGGACCCAGCCTGCGTTGTGGCGCTTGCAGATCCGGGGCCCGGACATTTGCTGCGCAAATTTCGGGATGACGACTGCGATGGAAAAACTATCCGGCAGGCCGCCAGCAGTGTGCACACTGCCCGCACGATGCACCCAGGCCTCAAACCTTATTTCGATCATGTCTGGCCGCTGTTCTGGCCGTGGCTGATCTGGAACCTTGTCCGTTTCGCCCGCTGGTATGAGCGGACGGGGCAGGAGGCGCTGCTGGCTGTCGACTGTTTCGGCAATATCCGCATCACCATGCTGTGCGATGCTCCGAGGACGGATGATCTGTATGTTTACGATCCGCCAGCACTGGCACGCTGGGCGCGGGCCATACTGGCCTCGTGCTTGCCGGAAGGCCTCCAGGCACCGGACTTCACACTCCGGACCTGTCCGGAGCCTTACCGGAGCCTCACCGTAGGATTTTCCGGAGCCTTGCCGCATGCGCGGGCGCCGCCGCGCGGCACTCCTCTCTCCGCAGATACCTGCGAACGCAGGTATCCATCTCCCTGTGGCGCCTCATGTGCTTTTGGAAATGACGGGAGATGGACCCCTGCTTTCGCAGGGGTCTCCGGAAAATAATCAACAATCGGGAATTCTAACCGGACGGCCCTGCCGCGCCGGGCGAACGTGCTGGCCCTTGAGCCCTAGGCCCGTTCCATCGTGGCGACAGCGGTGAAGCTGAGGCCGGCGACGGCGGCAATCGCGAGCCACAGCGGGTTGATCGTGGCAAGCAGGCCGACCTGCTGGCGGGCATCCGCGATCCCGGTGACGATCGCATCGTCGAACGTGATCCAGTCGCCCACGAGGCTCGGCATCTGGGAGGCGGCGACAATCGCGCCGACCGCGCCGACCCCGGCAATCACCAGTTTCCGCATCAGGGCCCGGCGGCGAATGCCGCGCATCACGTCATCCACGAAGGGCTTGGCGTCGAGCTGGCGATCCTCTGCCGAGAACAGGCTGGCGAGATCCTGATAGGTGTCTTCTTCGCGCATCTCTCTACTCCATCATGCCACTTGGGCATTTTCAAGGTGCTGCCGGAGCGCTTCAACGCCGCGGAGCACATGGGATTTCACAGTACCAAGCGGCCAACCGGTGGCATCGGCCGCTTCGCGGTGGGTGAGGCCGGCGGCGACGCACATCACGACGCATACCCTTTGGGCTTCACTCAGTTTTTCCAGCGCCCGCGTCAGGTCCATTTTGTCGTCCTGGCGGTCTGTCGGGCGCTCGAACGGGATGACTTCCGCCGTCTCGTCGAATTCGATCTCGGGCCGGGTCTTGCGGCGGACCTGGAGGAACTCGCGCCAGCAGATGGTGCAGATCCAGGCGCTGAACGTGCCGCCGGCATAAGTTCCGATCTTTTGCCAGGCGGTCAGGAAGGTCAGCTGGGCGATGTCGTCGCCCGCGGCTTGCGATCCTGTCAGCCGGCGGGCCATGCCACGCACGCGGCCCTGGTGGCGGCGGACGAGTTCGGCGAAAGCCGCCTCGCTGCCGCGTGCAGCATCTGCTGCCAGGTCCGGATCTGTGCGCACGTCCCGCCCTCCGTCAATAACCAGCCAGAGATCAGGCTTTCCGGTCCGCACGGCCGAAGGCCCACAGGCCCAGATAGGCAAGACCGAGGAAGACCGGGAAGGAGGCGACGCCGATCATCGGACGGATCGCATCACCGTCTTCAAGGCCGATCATCCAGCCGAGGAAGCCGAAGGCAAGGCCGCTGGCCAGGAACAGGACACCGCGGCGAAGGTCGGCCCGGACCGGGTCATTGGCGAGCGACAGGCGCACCATCATCTCGTCAGACAGAACCTGACCCTTGTCGATGGCATGGCGCAGCGTCTCATGAACGGTGGTGCGCTTGCGCGAGTTGAAATAGCTCACCAGCCAGATGATACCGATGATGCTGCCAAACAAGGCAACTGGGACGAGAACTTCTTCACCCATTTCAGGCTCCTTAGAGAAAACTCGGCAGCGGAATTGCTGCTCGTATGCCTGTCAGATGCAGCGGGGCGCGCATTTGGATGCATGGCAGACGGAAAAAATCTCATCCGGGCGCAAAAAGCCCGTGCAATCAGCGGAAAGCGCCGCGTCCACTTTCGGTCTTCACGCGATAAGGGGCCAGCGTTTCGGTCTCATTGGCCTGCTGCGGGGCGAAGAGATTGTCGAGGCGGACCTCGATGACCGGAATATCCGGCAGCTTCTGGCCCAGGGGGGCAGTGAAGCCGAAGCTGGCGCCGGCCGGGACGATGACATCCCGGACCGGGATGAAAAAGGGCGGGGCATCGTTCCCGCGCACTTCGATTGTGCCGCTGAGGCGGGCATGGGCATTGCCGTCATTGGCGAAATCGAGCCCGATGGCCGGCTTGCCGTCTGCCGTTAAGGTGAGCCGGCTGTCGACGATCCGGGGGAAGGAAGCAGCTTCGCCGAGCGTCAGGTAAATCAGGGAGGCCGATTCCTGCTTCAGCCAGCCGGTCTTGCCCTTTGCCGGGATGACGGTCGAGGCCCGCAGGGCCAGCTGCTGGTCGCCGGCCGGAATGCCGCTGTCCGGCGCACGGATGTAGAGGCGCACCTGCCGGGCCTCGCCGGGCTTCAGGGTAAAGCCGGATGGGCTGAACCGGACCCAGTCCGTCGCGGCCCCGGTTTCGGCGTCTGCGGACGCGAAGACCGTTCCGCCCTCGCCGTCGGTCTCCCAGCCGGAAAGGCCCAGTGAGACCGAAATCGTGTGCCGCTCTGTGTTCGAAACGGTGATGAGCTGGGTGATCGTTGTGGCCGGATCGAGCTCGAGTTCGATGCTGGCGGGCTGAAGCGCGATGCTGTCAGCCTCAGCTAAATAAGCCGGGAGGCTGGCCAGGGCGGCCGCAACAACGCAGCGAAGGGCACCTTTTATCAGCATGGCTCGCACTCCAAGGGAGGCCTGCAACCACAAAGTGTGGGGATAAAAGTTTAACGGCGCGTTTAGGCGGCGCTGCGGCGTGGCGCTTGATGTCGGCCGGGGGGGAGGCTAATCGCGGCGGACATGGTGAAACTGACCCCCAAGGCCAAGAGGAAGCGGCGCATCCACGTCGCGGCGGACCTTTCGACCCCGGAAGGCCGGTCCCGCGCGCGGCGCGAACTGGTCTGGGAAGACCATGGCTTCCTGCGGGCGATGTTCCAGAACCTGCACGAGATTGCCCCCGGCATGTGGCGGTCCAACCAGCCGTCGCCGGAAAAGGTCGCCGAATACGCCCGCGAAAAGGGTATCCGGACGATCCTGAACCTGCGCGGCGAAAGCACCAAGGGCTACTACCTCTTGGAGAAGGAGGCGTGCGATGCGGCCGGGATCGCGCTCGTCGACTTCCAGGTCTTCTCGCGCGACACGCCGACCCGTGAGGCCCTGTTTGCGGCCAACGACCTGTTCCAGCGGATCGAATACCCGGCGCTGATGCACTGCAAGTCGGGCGCGGACCGGGCCGGGCTGATGGCAGTGCTGTACATGCTGCTGAAGGAGAAAAAGCCCTTCAGCGAGGCCGTCGACCAGCTCTCCCTCAAATACCTTCACGTAAAGCACGGCAAGACCGGGATGCTGGACGCCTTCTTCCAGGCCTATGCCGACTTCAATGCCGGCAAGGCGGAGGCGGACTGGAAGCCGTTTCTCGACTGGGCGGCAGAGGACTATGACCGGATGGCAGTGAAAGAGGCTTTCCTGCGCGACTTCGGCAAGGGCATCCAGGTCGACCGCATCCTGCAGCGCGAGTAGGACGCTTCCCCCGCCTGCGGATTCATGCTTGGCTCACGCCGAAGCACAAAAGGGAGCAATCCATGCGGTTTCTAGCGGCGGCCGGACTTCTGACTCTTGGCCTCCTCGCCGGGTGCAGCCAGGCGCAGAGCGGCAAGCAGCAGCTGGCCGAAGCCTGCGTCGACAAGGGCGAGGAGCCGGGCACCTGCAGCTGTATCGTCGACGCCCTAGAAGCCAAGCTGAGCCCCAACCTGTTCAAGCGCACGGTCGTCGCTGTTGTGCGCGAAAAGCGGGATGTGGAGGCCTTCGTCGTCAGCCTGCCGGACGATGAAAAGATGCAGTATTTTGGCGCCGCGATCGAAATGGGAAAGTGTGAACTGGCGGCTGCGGCGCCGGAATAGCCGGTCTGCATGGTGCAAATCTGCATCATGGCGGGCGGTTCAGGTTCGTCTATGGCGAGTAAATGGGTGACGGAGGGTGACAATCCGCTTAGATTCGCCCTCGCTCCAGAAAGGGGAAGACCATGAAGTTCTTTATCATCAACAGCTTCCGCACGATGATCTATGTCGCCTACATCGCGGCAATCGTGTCGGGCATTGCGCTGGGCATCTACAATAAGGGCGAATTCACGGGGGAGCTGATCGGCCTGTCGGGCACGATGGCTCAGGTGGCGGACTTCGCTGTGTTCACGCTGGGTGGCTGGATCGCGGCAAGCCTCGTCTGCGGCCTGATCGTGACGCTGCTGGACATCCGCGACGACATCAACGACCGCCTGCCGGACGCGCGCCGCGACGACTGATCGCGCGCACAATAAGTCATCAGAAGCCGCCAGCGGCGATGCTGGCGGCTTTCTTGTTCCTGAAAGGCACGTGCGCCTGACAGCATGGGAGTTGCGCGCCCGGCGGGCCGGGTCCATTTACCGCCAATGGCTGATTTCCCGATTCCACCGGCAGACCTGCTCGCCGGCCTTCTCGATCAATGTCTCAAATCCGGCGCGGACGCTGCAGATGCGCGGATCGGCGAATCCGATGGTGTCGGCGTCGCCGTGCGCGACGGCAAGCTGGAAAGCATCGAGCGGGAGGAGAGCACCTCCGTCGCCCTGCGCTGCTTCTACGGCAAGCGGCAGGCCCACGTCTCCAGCGCGGATCTCTCGCCGGAGGGCCTGAAGACGCTGGCAGAGCGCTGCGTCGCCATGGCGAAGGCCGTGCCGGAAGACAAGTATTGCGGCCTGCCGGACGCCTCCCTGCTGGCAACCGGCGATCTCGACATGGACCTGTCGGGCGAACCGGAACTCTCTGCCGCAACGCTGGAAGAACGTGCGCTGGCCGCTGAAGCCGCAGCACTCGGCATCAAGGGCATCAAGACGGTCGCCGGCTGCGGCGCCTCCTGGAACCGCTCGACCCGCTGGGTTGCGGCCACCAATGGCTTCACGGCCTTCAAGACCGGCAGCTCCACCGCCCTTGGCCTCTCTGCCGTGGCGGAGAAGGACGGAAAGATGGAGCGGGACTATGACTCCTGGTCCGTCCGTTTCTCGAAAGACATGCCGGCCCCTGAAGAGATCGGCCGCACCGCCGGTGAGCGCACCATCGCCCGCCTCGGGGCGCGCAAGCTCGGCACGCGCAAGGCCGCCGTCATCTATGACCGCCGCGTTGCCGGCAGCCTGATCGGCGCCATGCTCGGCGCGATTTCCGGCCCTTCGATTGCCCGCGGCGTCAGCTTCCTGAAGGACCGGATGGGCCAGCAGGTCTTTGCCAAGGGCATCTACATCACCGACGATCCGTTCCGCCCGATGGGCATGGGCTCGCGCAGCCATGACGGCGAGGGCCTGCCGGTGCGTGAAACCCACCTTATCGAAGATGGCGTGCTGACCGCCTGGCTGCTGAATACCCCGGCCGCGCGCCAGCTTTGCCTGGAGCCCAACGGCTTTTCGGCGCTCGGCTTCGGCGATCCGCCGGGCGTGACCACGTCGAACATCTACCTGCGGGCTGGCGAAAAGACGCCGCAGGAGCTGATGGCACAGGTGGGCGAGGGCCTGCTCGTCACCGACATGTTCGGCCCGTCGATCAATCCCAATAACGGCGACTATTCCGTCGGCGTGGCGGGGTTCTGGTTCGAGAAGGGCGAGATCGCGTTCCCGGTCTCGGAAGTCACGATCGCCGACGACCTGCCGTCCATGTTCTCGCGGCTGGTTCCGGCCTCCGACCTTGAATTCCGCGGCACGCGCGATGCGCCGAGCATCCTTGTCGAGGGGATGAGCCTTGCGGGCAGCTGAGCGCACGCTCCTCGAAGACATGGACACGCTGCGGGCGCTCGCCCGCGAAGCCGGCGATCTGGCCGTCTCCTTCCAGCGCGGCGGTGTCGAAAACCGGACCTGGAACAAGACCGGCGGCAGCCCGGTCACGGAAGCCGACCTCGAGGTGAACCGCCTCTGCGCGATGCGGCTTCAGGCGGTCCGCCCTGAATACGGCTGGCTGTCGGAAGAAACCACGGACAGTCTCGATGCCCGGCGCAAGCAGCGCTGCTGGGTGGTCGATCCGATCGACGGCACCCGTGCCTTCATGCGAGACGATCCGCACTGGTGCGTCGCCCTCGCTCTCATCGAGGAAGGCCGCGCCGTTGCGGGCGTCCTCTACGCTCCCCGGCAGGGCCGCTTCTACGAGGCCTGGACGGAAGGCGGGGCGTTCCTCAACGGGCAGGCGATCCATGTCTCCGGATGCGCCGCAGAGGCCGGTTGCAGGCTGATCACGAATGAGGGGCTGGTCGAGCATCCGTCCTGGCCGGAGCCGTGGCCGCACGTGACCGTGGCGAAGCCAAAACCGAATTCGACCCTGCTGCGCATGGCGCTGGTGGCCACGGGCGAATGGGATGCAACATTGACCCTTGCGGCCAAGTCGGACTGGGATCTTGCGGCCGGCACGGTGCTGGTCGAGCAGGCTGGCGGTGTTGTCACAACGCACAAGGGTGAACCCTTGGTGTTCAACCGCGATGTGCCGGCCCAGCGCAGTGTGATCGCGGCTGGCGCGGCGCTGCACCCTCTGTTAGTGCGCAGAACGGAAATTGTGGGTATAGCTGACCCTCAGGAACGCGCGGCGCCTGCCGCAAAATCTACGGAGCAAGACAAAATGGCCGACACGCCGAAAAGCCAGCGGCAATTGCTGCACATCGTCTTTGGCGGTGAGCTGAAGGACGTGACCGACGTACAGTTCGAAGACCTGTCGAAGATCGACTTCGTCGGGGCCTTCCCGAACTACAAGGAAGCCTATGACGCATGGAAATCGGCAGCCCAGCGCACCGTCGACCATGCCGAGATGCGCTACTTCATCCTCCACGCCCACAAGCTGCTGGACCCGGAGACGGGGGACCACCATCACATCTGAGGCTGTTCAACCGACGGCGCAGCGGGGTAGCCTGCGGAGACTGTTCTCGGTCTACTTCCGGCCCCACATGGGCTGGTTCCTCGCCGGCACGCTGATGGCACTGCTCACCTCGCTGTGCGCGATGGGCTATTCCATCGTGCTGAAGGAAATGGGCGACCAGCTACAGGCCTCTTTCGGCGATCGGGGAACGGCGGACCGCCACTGGATTTTCCAGATCGGCGCGGCCATTGTCGGCCTCTCGGCGGCGCGGGCGCTGACGCTTTACCTGATGACGCTGCTCAACAATGCCGGCGTCCAGCGTGGCCTCGTCAGCGTGCAGACGCACCAGTTTGAAGCGCTGACCGATGGTGATTTCGCGCGCATCTCGGGCGACGCCTCCGGCAGCTATGTCTCTCGCTTCATCAATGACATCAATTCGATCCGCGATGCGGCGCTGCGCTTCGCCAACAATTTCACCAAGAGCATCGTGACGACGATCGGATGCCTCGGCGTGATGGCCTATATCGACTGGCAGATGACGCTGCTGTTGCTCATCGCCTATCCGATTGCCTTCGCGCCGGTCATCGCGCTCGGCAACCGCGTGCGCAAGCGTTCGCGCCAGGCACAGAAGCAGGTTGGCGAGGTCACCTCGCTCCTGTCCGAAGGCTTCCAGGCGGCCCGTGTGGTCAAAGCCTACGGGCTCGAATCCTATCAGAAGAGCCGCGCACGGCAGGGCTTCATGGAGCGCTCGCGCCTGTTCCTGAAAGTGCTGGCTGACCGAGCGGCCGTGGATCCGATCCTGGAGATAGCCGGGGGCATCGCGTTAGCCGGCATTCTCGGCTTCGCCGCCTGGCGTATTTCCCAGGGGCAGACATCTCTCGGCGATCTCCTGGGCTTCATCGCAGCGCTTGGCGTTGCGTCGCCGGAATTGCGGGCGCTGGGTTCGCTCAATTCCGTCGCGCAGGAAGGCGGCGCGGCCGCAGACCGCGTATTCGAGATCGTGGACGCGAAGCCAACGATTGGCGACGCCCCCGCCGCGAAGCCAATCGGAAAGATCGACGGGCGTATCGAATTCGACGATGTCCATTTTTCCTATCCCGACGGCACGCGGGCGCTCAAGGGTCTCAGCTTCTCGGCTGCGCCGGGCGAGACGGTCGCGATTGTCGGGCCCTCCGGCGCCGGCAAGTCGACTATCTTCAATTTGCTGCTCCGGCTTTATGATCCGTCGAGCGGCGCGGTGCGCATTGACGGCAAGGACATCCGCAGCGTGACGGGCGACAGCGTGCGCGCCGGCATGGGCCTTGTGGCGCAGGAAGCCTCGCTGTTCGATGATACCATCCAGGCCAATATCGCCCTCGGCCGTCTCGGGGCGACGAATGCGGAAATCGAAATGGCCGCCCGTGCCGCGAACGCGCACATGTTCATCCTTGGCATTGCCGGCAGCTATCATTCTCCGGCCGGGGAAGGCGGGCGAAACCTGTCCGGGGGCCAGCGCCAGCGGATTGCTCTCGCGCGCGCCATCCTCAGGGGCGCGCCGATCCTGCTTCTGGACGAGGCAACGTCGGCCCTCGACGCGGAAAGCGAAGCCAAGGTGCAGGAGTCGCTCGCAGAGTTCGGCCGTGCGCGGACGGTCCTGATCGTGGCTCACCGGCTTTCTACGGTACGGGCGGCGGACCGGATTCTCGTCGTCGACGATGGCCGCGTGGTGGAGCAGGGCACCCATGCCGAGCTGATCGGACAGGGCGGCACCTATGCACGCCTGGCCGAGTTGCAGCTGCGCTGAGCCCTTCAAGCTGAAGCAGGCAAAGAAAAAGCCCCGCTGAGATATCTCGGCGGGGCTTTTTGGTATTCTGGTGACGAGAGAGCCTAGTGGCCGAGCGCCTTTTCGATGTCGCGGGCGGCGCGTTCGAACTGGTCGACGGCGCTGTCCTCGGCAAGCAGGCGGCGAGCCGCTTCAGTTGCTGCGTCCGCAGCGGCGCGGCGCACCTGTTCAGCGGCTTCGGTTTCGGCGCGGGCGATGCGGGCTTCTGCAAGTGCTTCGCGGCGGGCAAGGCGCTCTGCCATGTCCTTGCGGGCTTCTTCCATGATGCGCTTTGCGTCGGCCTTGGCCTGCTCGATCATGGCTTCGGCTTCCTTGTCCGCATCCTGCGCCTTGCGCTCAGCTGAGGCGAGGGCTTCAGCGGCCTGTTCGTGCAGGCTGCGGGCTTCTTCCAGTTCCTTGCGGATGGCTTCAGCGCGATTGTCGAGGCCTCCCAGCACGGTCTTGAATGCACCCATGCGCCAGGCAATGGCGACAAAGCCGCAAAGCGCGAGGAATGCCGTGAAGGTGACAGGGTCGCTGGCTGCGTAGGCGAGGCCGCCCACGAAGCCGCCACCGCCATGGCCACCCTCGGCGCCATGCGCGCTTTCGGCAGCAAAGGCCGGCAGGGCCGTCAGCACGGATGCGGAGAGAAGGAGGCGTTTCATGATCATCACTTCTCCAGAGCCGACGAGACGGCTTTCTTGAGGCTGGCTGCTGATGCCTTGAGGCCGAGGCGGCCGGTCATGGCTTCGGCGGCGTCCACCGCAATCTGCTCGACATTCTTCATCGCGTCCGCGCGGAGCTTGGCGATGCGCTTGTCGGCAGCGTCGAGTTTCTTCTCGATCTCTGCATCGACCCGTGCGGTTTCAGCCGACATTTCGGCTTCCATCTTTTCGCGGGCCTTTTCCGAAGTTTCCCGGGCCTTGTTGCGGGCCTGGGCGACGCGCAGTTCGAGAGCCTTCTGGGCCTCGACCGCATCGTCGTTCAGACGGGCGGCCTGGTCGAGGTCCGAAGCGATCCGGTCGGAGCGCTTTTCCAGCGTGTCCGACAGTTTCGGCAGGATCCAGCGCGACATCGCCAGATAGAGCGTCGTGAACAGGATCGCGAGCCAGAAAAGCTGGCCCGGCATGTGCCAGGTCTCGAACGGCGGGAACGCGGGCGCGGAGCCCTCGCCGTGCTCTGCACCGTGGGCAGCGCCTTCAGCAAGCAATGCGATCAGCATTCTGGATACCTCAGTGTCGGAAACGACAGGATCGGGCCGGCCGGCAAGAATCCGCCGGCCCGGTCAGGCTTTGCGTGGCGATCAGACCACGAACAGGATCAGGATGGCGACGAGGAACGACAGGATGCCGAGAGCCTCGGAGAGAGCCATACCGATGAAGAGGTTGCCGGTCTGCTGCGGAGCAGCGGACGGGTTGCGCATGGCGGCGTCGAGGAACGAGCCGAAGATGTTGCCCACGCCGATTGCAGCGCCGATCATGCCGAGCGTTGCGAGGCCTGCGCCGACATACTTGAGGCCGAGGGTGATATCGCCTTCCATGGGTATCTCCTTGTTGGAATGCTTAGAGTTTCTACAATTTGCCGCCCGTGAAGCGTTTTCAGTGGGTGGCGTCAAGCGGTTTGGTGCGGCGTCAGTGCCGCACCGGCGAATGGGTCCTTAGTGTCCGGGGTGGATCGCATCGTTGAGATAGACGCAGGTCAGGATGGCAAACACGTAGGCTTGCAGACCTGCCACCAGGAATTCGAGGGCGTTCAGCGCCACGCCCATGGAGAAGGCGAGTATTGCCACCGGGATGTAGGCGATGCCAGCACCGATCAGGGCGACCGCGAAGCCGGCAAACAGCTTCAGCATGATGTGGCCGGCCAGCATGTTGGCGAACAGACGCAGCGCCAGGGTCAGCGGACGGGCAAAGAACGAGATGACCTCGATCGGCACCAGAAGGAAGTAGATCAGGAACGGCGCGCCGGACGGGGCAAACAGTTTAAAGAATTTCAGACCGTTCTTGTAGAAGCCGTAGCCGATCACGATGCCGATCACGAGCAGCGCGAGCGCGGCCGTCACGATGATATGGCTCGTCGTGGTGAAGGCGTACGGCACCATGCCGATCATGTTGGCGAAGAAGATGAAGAAGAAGAGCGTGAAGACGAACGGGAAAAATTTCAGGCCTTCCTCGCCGGCGGCGCCGCGCACCATGTCTGCGACGAAGCCATAGCCGATCTCGGCCATCGACTGCAGGCGGGACGGCACGAGCAGACCCTTGGAAGCCGCAACGCCGAAGAAGGCGATGGTCAGCACCACACCCAGCAGCATGAAGCCCGAGGCATTGGTGAAGGACAGGTCGACGCCACCGATCTGCAGGTCCAGCCATTTGCTGACCTGGAACTGGTGGATCGGATCGATCGCGGCGCTCGGCATCAGGAAGGTCATTCGTCCTTGGTCCCGTCTGTTGGGGCTTTCGCCCCCGCTGTTAGTTCCTGCGCCCGAGCATTCAGCTCATTATAGGCGCGTATGATGGCGCGGATGCCTGCTGCGAAACCCAGGGTCCCGCCAATCAGCAATCCCCAGGGTTCCGAACCTGCGAATTTGTCGATCCAGAAGCCGAAAAAGCCTCCGACAAAGACATTGGCGACGAATTCGGCGCCGTATCGCAGGGCATAGCCCCCTGCCGAGAGACTGGTCCCGTCCGCCTGTTCATCGCGCCGCTTTCTTGCCTCACGCTCATCGCGGGCCGCCTTTGCCTTGGCGATGCGTTCGCCGAGGTCGTTCGGTCCCTCGCTGGACATGATTTCAGATGCTCCGCAGCCGCGAATCCTTGCCGACGGGGCTTCCCCCCGGATTTCGGCGCAAACTATGTAGGCCGGTTGCTCAAGTCAACCGGAGATGCAGAACGCTAGATCCCTGTTTTTATTTGGATTGTGTTCCGGAAGTGTGCGCTACTCCGCCGCAACAAGCTGTTCGGCGCCTTGCAGGTCCACGGAAACGAGCTTGGAGACGCCCTGTTCGCGCATCGTGACGCCGAAAAGACGGTCCATCCGGCTCATCGTCACCGGGTTGTGTGTGATGACAACAAAGCGGGTGTCGGTGCGCTGGCGCATCTCATTCAGCATGTTGCAGAAGCGGTCGACATTCGCGTCGTCCAGCGGCGCATCCACCTCGTCCAGCACGCAGATCGGGGCGGGGCGCGACAGGAACACGGCGAAGATCAGCGCCGCCGCCGTCAGGGCCTGTTCGCCGCCGGACATCAGGTTCAGCGTGCCGAGCTTCTTGCCCGGCGGTTGGGCGAAGATTTCGAGGCCAGCCTGTAGGGGATCGTCCGCATCGACGAGGCGCAGTTCGGCCTGGCCACCCCGGAACAGCGCCGTAAACAGCGCCTTGAAGTGTTCGTTCACCTGCTCGAACGCGGCGATGAGGCGTTCGCGGCCTTCCGCGTTGAGCGCCTCGACGCCCTGACGCAGTTTTGCGATCGCCTTGGTGAGATCTTCCTTCTCGGTGACCTGTGCGCCAAGCCGCTCTTCCAGCTCGGCCGCTTCTTCCTCGGCATTCATGTTGACGCCGCCCAGCTGGTCGCGCTGGCGGCGGAGGTCTTCGGCCTTGTGCTCCGCATCGCGGGGCGAGAAGAGGCCCATTTCCTCTGCGTCCAGACCAGCCTCGGCGATCGCAAGCAGGCCTTCCGGCGTGCGCTGGAAATTGTTGCGGGCGACTTCAGCAGACTCGGCAAGGCGGCCTTCGGCGGTTTCGAGCTTCACTTTCCAGCCGGCCAGTGTTTCGCGGGCTTCGCTGGCAGCAGCGGACGCCCGGCGGGCTGCCTGTTCGGCCTCGCGGATGGCGGTTTCCTTCTGCGATAGGTTGTCCGCCGCCTGCTGGCGCTCGGTTTCCAGCGAAGCGACATTTGCGGACAGAGTCTCGATTTCCGTGCCGAGTTCCGCGGGGCGCGCCTTGGCAGCAAGGGCTTCCGCAGCAGCCGATGAACGGCGTTCCACAAGGCGCTCAAGGCGCTCGGCGGTGGCGGTAATCCGCGCGGTCCAGCTCTGCACATCGCGCTCAAGGCCCTGCCGGCGGGCGGCTGCCTGTTCACGGCCGCGGGTGATGTCTGTCAGGCGGCCGCGTGCTTCCACTTCGGCCGTGCGGGCCTCGGCAACAGTGGTGCGTGCTTCGGCGAGCCGGGTTGCGAGCGTCGATTCTGCGTCCGCAGTTTCCTGCGGGGCGATCAGGGCCAGCGCCTCGTTCACGACGGCGAGTTCCGATTGCGCGCGGGTCAGTGCTTCGCCGGCCGTATCGCGCTTCATCGCAGCGCGTTCGGAGGCTTGCGAGGCGTCGGCGGCTTCGGCGCGGGCGCGGTTCAGGGCCTGCTGGGCCGGAGCGACAGCGCCACGCCGGGTCCGGAGCGCTTCCTCCGCTGCCGCACGTGCCTGACGCGCAGCCTCGAATTCAGCTTCGCGGGCGGCGAGTGCTTCGCGCAGAGGTTCGATCTCATGCAGCGCGGCCTCAAGGCGGGCTTGTTGCTCCAGACGCGCAGCCGCGCTGACCGGCGCATCCGGCGTGCGGGCGAACCCGTCCCAACGCCAGAGATGGCCATCGCGGGAAACGAGACGCTGGCCGGGCTTCAGCTCTCCCGCAAGACGGGCGCCATCGGCGGCATCGACCAGGCCGCACTGTGAGAGCCGCGCGGCGAGTTCGCCCGGTGCGTCGGTATAATCCGAAAGCGGCTTCGCACCGGATGGCAGCGATTGGGAAACCGTCCCTGCGCCGCCCCAAAACATGGCAGCGGATCGGTCCGTCGGCGCGTCCAGATCGTCTCCAAGCGCGGCGGCGATGGCCTTCTCGTATCCGTCGCGTGTGCGAATACGCTCGACCACAGGCGGGGCGCTCGGCCCTTCGGCCTTGCGTAGCAATTTCTGCAGGCCGCCAATCTCGGCTTCGAGTTCGCGGACAAGCCGGGCGGCATCGTCGCGCGGGGGCTGGGCGTCTGTCTCTGCCGTGCGGGCCTCGGCGAGGGCCGCTTCGGCCGCTTCGACAGCTTGTTCAGCTTCCTTCAGCGATGCGTCGGCAGCGACTTCGGCATCTTTCGCCTCCTTGAGGCGGCGGACCAGCGTGACCGCATCTTCAAGGCCGGCCATATCTGCTTTCAAGCGGTCGATGTCCGCAGACAGCTGTGCCTTGCGGCGGTTCTGGGCGTTCAGCTGGTCTTCGGAGGCCTGCCGGCGGGCACGGACTTCCGAAAGTCGCGCCTGGGCATCGTCAGCAGTCTGCTCGGCGGCGGCAAGATCGGCGCGGGCCCGATCGAGCGCCGAGCGCATCTGTGCTTCAATGTCGGCATTGGCGGCTTCGTCCTGCACAGGCAGGGACGAAAGCTCGAACTGGGCATGCGCCAGCGCATCTTCCGCCTCGATCTTGGCGGCCTGCTCGCGCTCGATGTCTTCCATCAGGCGCGTCGCTTC
Source organism: Hyphomonas sp. (assembly GCF_041398385.1). Lineage (GTDB taxonomy): Bacteria > Pseudomonadota > Alphaproteobacteria > Caulobacterales > Hyphomonadaceae > Hyphomonas. Next base: position 197,952 of record NZ_JAWKUW010000003.1, on the reverse strand, counting down.
GGCTTCGAGGCGGGCCTGTGCATCGGCTGCGATGCGGCGCTCGGTTTCCAGCTTGGCGAGTGTGATGCGGGCTTGGCCGAGTTTTGTTGCAACGATGCTCTCCGCATCGCGCAGGGGCTGGAGGCCTTCGCCCGCCTCGATCCGGGCGCGTTCGCACTGGGCATCTTCGCGGGAGAGCTCCTCCACCTTGCGGCGGGACTCGTCGAGCTGTCCGCGAGCCGTCTCGCAGGCGAGCTTGGCTTCGTGCCAGCGCAGGTGCGCGATAAGGGCGTCGAGGGCGAATATCTCTTCCGACAGCGCCTTGTATTTGCGGGCCTTGGCGGCCTGTCGCTTCAGGCTGGCGAGCTGGCGCTCTACCTCGGCTGAAACTTCGGAGAGACGCTCGAGGTTCTGCTCGGCAGCGTTGAGCTTCAATTCCGCTTCATGGCGGCGGGTATTGAGGCCCGCGATGCCTGCAGCTTCCTCGAGGATGCGGCGACGGTTCTGCGGCTTCGAGCCGATGAGTTCGGAAATCTGGCCCTGGCGCACCAACGCCGGAGAGTTCGCGCCGGTGGAGGCATCCGCAAACAGCAGTGTGATGTCCTTGCCGCGTACGGTGCGCCCGTTCAGCTTGTAGGACGAGCCTGCTCCGCGGCGAATCCTGCGCTGGATTTCCAGCGTGTCGGATCCGTTGAATTCCGGCGGCGCCGTGCGCTTTGAGTTGTCGAGGATCAGCGTGACCTCGGCCGTCTCACGGGCCGGCCGGCCAGCCGAGCCCGAAAAGATAAGGTCGTCCATCTCGCCGCCGCGCATGGCTTTGGCGGAGCTGGCGCCCATTGCCCAGCGCAGCGCTTCCAGCAGGTTGGACTTGCCGCACCCGTTCGGGCCGACAATGCCGGTCAGGCCGGGTTCGACAGGAAAATCCTGAGGGTCGACAAACGACTTGAAGCCGGCAATCCGAAGTTCGGTGATCTGCATGCCGGCTCCTTCCTGAATTACTGCTCCGCAGCTTCCGGGGCTGCAGTCTCGCCGATCAGGCCATCGATGTATTTGGCGAAGCCGTCATAAGAGCGCAGGTCGCCCTCGAACACGCGCAGGTCGCCATTGATCACGAAGGTCGGCGTGGAGTTCACGCCCCATTTATCGTTTGCCACCTGAAACTTGTCGGCCATCACTTCGCGATAGGCGCGGTTGGCCATGCAGGCATCGAACTGTGCTTCGGTCTCGATGCCGTGGCGCTTGCCGATCGTCTGCAACGTCGCCTTGAGCACGCCGCTACGAGCGGAGTCGACGAGACCTGACTGGTTGTCGAAGAGGTCGTCGAGCACTGTGAAGTATTTGTCTTCGCCTGCGCAGAGCGCCAGCACATAGGCCGCCACGTCGACGTCGCCATGAACCGGGTATTCGCGGAACACGAACTTCACCTTGCCCGTGGCTACGTAGTTCTCTTCCAGCTGCGGCAGGATCGAGTCGTGGAAATACTTGCAGGCCGGGCAGGTCGGCGAGGCGTATTCGATGATGGTCACAGGCGCGCTGTCAGATCCCTTCACATGATCGGCGGCCGAAACAGCGGCAACGCCGCCAGCCCCGGTGGTCGTGTCGGTCTGGCCGCAGGCAACAAACATCAGCGCCGAAACGGCGGCAAGAGCGGTGCGTCTCGAGAGAAGGTTCATGATCATGGCTTTCGCGTTAAGGATTGAGTCGATTGGGTTGCCAATTGGTTAACTGTGGCGGGGTCTGCTGTTAACTTTTCGGGCGTCAATTGATGCCCGGGGCAGCCTTGGCAAGCTCCCGGTCAAGGAATGCGGTAAACGCTTCCGGCGTCGCGATGTCCTGGTCGCCGGGCTTCACCTTTCCGCCGACGATCAGTGTAGGTGTCGCCCGGATCCTGTAATGACTGGCTGATTGCTGCACATCGATCATGTCGAAGCGGATGTTCATGTCATTGTAACAGGCGTCGAAGGCGGCGCGATCGGTAAGGCCGTGCGGTTGCCCGATTTCGATAAGCGTGGCCGTGATCGTGCCTTGGGTGGCGGCGTCGAAGACATCGTCCTGACGGGCGAAGACGTCTTCCAGGAAAGCGAGGCCGGTGGCCGGTTCCATGCATCGGGCCTGTGATACGATGGCGGTGTCGACATCGTTGCGGATGTATTCCCGCATGACGAAGCGGACCTTTCCGGTGTCGATATAGTCCAGCTTCACCGTCGGCATGATATTCTCGCTGAATTCCTTGCAGTGGCCGCAGGTGGGGGAGAAGTATTCGATGACCGTCAGCGGTGCGTCCGGCGCGCCCTGCACCCAGCCGATTTCCGTGTCAGGAGACCATTCCTCCCATTCTGCCTGCGCGGGGCCGGTCAGCATTGCTGCGGCGGCGAGGGCGGCAAGCGCGAGACGGCGGGTCATGTTGGCCATGTCGGGTCGTCCTTCAGGTCTGGCGTCAGGTCTGGTCCGCCGGTTTATCAGCGTCTTCAGCGGTTAGCATGGCGGCGCCGAGCGCAACAATCGCCGCGCGCAGCCCCTTGTCTTCAATGCGGACGGTGGATGCCTCGAGTTCGGCGCGCTCTTTAGGCGTGAGCGGCCGGGCCGGGCGGCGTGGCTTTGCGGCCTCGCGGGTCGTGAGCGGACCTTGTACAAGACGGATCGCCGTCACGTCTCCGCCGGCAGCAACCGAGACGCGCTGGCGGATCGTTTCCGACTGGTGCTGCACCATCGGAGCGGCTTGGGGCAGCACACGCAGGGTCAGCACCCGGCCATCTTTGCCGCCGCTGATTTTCTCGGGCCGGCAGTATTTCCAGAGCTGTTCGCCGGCGATCTCGCGCCAGCGTGCCTGAAGGATCTGGATGGCCGGCATCTTCTTGCCGCCCGACTTGCGCGCGATGCGCTCGGCGGCGAGGCCGACCTGTTTCATGCCGGGATGAACGGCGCGGGCGCGCATATAGCGCAGGCGTACACGGGCGCGCGCTTCCTCTATGGGATCAAGGCTTGATCTCATGACCATAAAGCCGAGATTGCACGGGATTGTGAGGACGGAAAGGCTGGGCGTGCCGAAACACGGGGATTTGAACGCGGTTCCGGCCTTTCTGCTTGACTGGTTCGACCGGCATGGGCGCGACCTGCCATGGCGCCTCGGCAAAGGGCGCAGGCGCGATCCGTACCGCGTCTGGCTGGCCGAAATCATGCTGCAGCAGACGACGATTCCGCATGGAACGCCGTATTTCCTGAAGTTTACGGAGCGCTGGCCCACGGTGGATGCGCTCGCGGCTGCGCCGGATGAAGAGGTGATGGCCGCCTGGGCGGGGCTTGGCTATTACGCCCGCGCCCGCAACCTTTTGAAATGCGCACGCGAAATTGCATCTCATGGCAGCTGGCCCGAAACGGCGGCTGATCTGCGCAAACTGCCAGGGATTGGACCCTACACGGCTGGCGCGATCGCCGCGATCGCCTTCGACCAGCGCGAGGCCGCGGTCGATGGCAATGTCGACCGCGTGTTCGCCCGCCTTCTGGCGCTGAAAGAAGATTGGGCATCTGCAAAAAAGCGTATCCACGCGGAAGTTTCCGCCCTGGTGCCGGCAAAAAGGCCTGGCGACTTTGCTGAAGCATTGATGGACCTGGGAGCGACGGTTTGCACTCCGACGCGGCCCAATTGCCTGATCTGCCCATTGTCGAAATTGTGCATGGCGCGCGCCGAGAAAAGCCCTGAAGCCTATCCGCTCAAGCCCGCCAAGGCTCCGAAACCGCTCCGGACAGGCACCGCCTGGGTCATCGTCCACAAGGGGCATGTCCTGCTGGTCCGGCGGCCCCACAAAGGATTGCTGGGCGGCATGCTGGCGCTGCCTTCATCTGAATGGCGGGAAGGATCGCCGGATCATGCGGATGAGCCAGCAGGGTTGGACTGGATGGAGTGTGGTGAGGTGCGCCACGTATTCACCCATTTTACGCTCCACCTCGCCGTGAGGCGGGCGGATGTGTCCCGCCGGCCTGCGGGGCCGGATGGGCAATGGGTGCCTCTGGAAGAGGTCGATGGCCTGCCCAGCGTCTTCGCCAAGGCCTTCCGGCTCGGCACCGGCCGATCAAAAGGTTAGCGCTACCACTGGACAATCCGCGGCCCCTGTCGGAACCTCCGGAAAACACGAGGAACGGAGATGAAGATGGCGAAACGGATCTGGATGCTGGGCGCATTGGCAGCGTTTGCCCTCACCGCGGGAGCAGAGCCGCCAAAGCTCGCGAGCGTGTTCAGCGACTATATGGTCATCCAGCGCGATGCGCCCGTGACAGTGTTTGGCACAGCCGATGCCGGCAAGGCGGTCACGGTGACGTTCGACAATGAGTCCCGGACGGTCAGGGCCTCACGGGATGGCCGCTGGTCGGCGGATTTCCCGGCGATCGAAGCCGGCGGGTCGCACGTGATCTCGCTCCTTGCAGACGGAACGCCGCTGCGCACGCTTGCCGAGATTGCGGGCGGCGACGTTTTCCTGTGTTCCGGGCAGTCCAACATGGAATGGCCGGTCTCCGCGGCCATCTATGGGGCGGGTGAAGTGGCGAGTGCCGAAAACCCGAACATCCGGCTGCTCGCAGTGAGCCAGGTCGGTGCGACCTCGCCGCAGGTCTCACTGCCTGAAGGCGACCGCTGGAAAGTCAGCTCGCCGGAAAGCGCGGCGGGGTTCTCCGCCATCTGCTATTTCACCGGCCGGGCCATCGAAAAGGAATACGGCGTGCCGGTGGGCCTGATCGATTCCTCATGGGGCGGCTCACGCATCGAGCCTTGGATCAGTGAGGCTTCGCTGGCCGCTGACGGAACGAACGGTGACGCGCTCGCCATCCTGAAGCGCTACCGCGAGGACCCGCCCGCTGGACTTGCTCTGTATGCGAAGCAATGGACCGACTGGTGGAGAAGCCATGAAGACTTCGACGACCGGGAGCCGTGGACTGGCGACACTTCGCTCGACTGGCAGCCTACGCCGGACTATCGCGTTTCCGACTGGCAGACCTGGGGCGTGCCCGAACTGGCGGATTTTCACGGCCTGGTCTGGCACCGGATGAGCTTTACGCTGACGCCGGAGCAAGCGGCGAGTGCCGCGACCGCGCATCTTGGCGGGATGGACGATGTCGATGTTGCCTGGCTGAACGGCACGGCGATCGGTGCCACCTATGGCTGGGGCACGCCGCGGGTCTACGATGTGCCGCCCGGTACCCTGAGGGCGGGTGAGAATGTCGTCGTCGTCAATGTCGACAATACCTGGGGCCCCGGCGGGATGACCGGTCCGGACGAAGAGATGTATTTGAGCCTGGCCGACGGTTCGACGGTCTCGCTGGCGCAGGGGTGGACCTGGCTGAAAGTGCCCCCGGAGGCGGGGCGGCCGAAGCCGGCACCATGGTTCCCGATCCAGGGCTATTCGATCCTCTACAATTCGATGATCGCGCCGCTGGGGTCCATCCGCCTGAAGGGCGCGCTCTGGTACCAGGGCGAGTCGAATGCGGGCGAGGGCGAGGCGTATGAGAGCCTGCTCAATCTACTGATCGGCGACTGGCGGGCGCAGTTCGGCGCGGACCTGCCCGCCATGGTGGTGCAGCTGCCGCGCTATGGCGCACCGCCCTCGGCGGCGGGCACGGATGGCTGGGGCACGATCCGCGAGTCGATGCGCCGCGTGGCTCGCCGCGATGACCGGACCAGTATTGTGGTGACCATCGACACTGGCGATCCGCTCGATATCCATCCGCCGAACAAGCAGGAAGTGGCTCGCAGGATGGTGCGGCTCGTCCGGTCACTCGTCTATGGCGAGGAGACTGTCGGGCCGTCGGGTCCGGAAGTGGCGGGCGTTCTGCGCGCGGGCAATGTTGTGCGCGTCGACTGGATGGGGGTGGAGGATGGCCTCAAAACGATAAGCTCAAACCAGCCGGTCGGATTCGAGGCGTGCAGCGCTGACGGCGATTGCCAGTATGTCACCGGATCGGTGAACGGCGCCGCCGTCATGCTGTATCTTCCGGAAGGGGCGCCGGCGGATGAAATCCGCTACTGTCAGGGCGACGCGCCACTGTGCAATCTGTTCGACGGCAATGGTCTGCCCGCCGGTCCGTTCCGGGAGCCGGTGGTGACGAACGATCAGTAAGCTGATCTAGTTCAGGCCCATCTCTTCACGGTAACGGCGGCGCAGGAGGTCGATCGGCGCAAGGTCGCGCTTGTCGGTCTCATAGTGCCAGTAGGTCCAGCCATTGCAGGCGGGTGCTTTCTGCACATGTGCGCCGAGCCGGTGGATGGAGCCCGAAACCGTGCCGAGGGTCAGCGATCCGTCGACGCGGATGCGGGCCTGGAAGCGGCGCTGGGGGCTGAACAGGCGGTCGCCCGGCTTCAGCCAGCCATGCTCGATCAGGGCGCCGAACGGGACGCGGGTCAGCGATTTCTTGCTGCGCTCGGTCTCAAGATCTTCACCGCTGATCGGCTCGATGGCTTTCAGCCGCGCGCGGGAGAGGCGCACATAGGTCTCGTCGCGCTCGATGCCGATATAGTTCCGGCCGAGGCGCTTGGCGGCGGCCGCGGTCGTACCGGTGCCGGAGAAGGGATCGAGCACGGTGTCGCCGGGATTGGTGGTGGCCAGCAGCACGCGGTGCAGCAGGCTTTCCGGCTTCTGCGTCGGATGCGCTTTCTTGCCCTCTTCATCCTTCAGGCGTTCGCCGCCGGTGCACAGCGGGATGACCCAGTCGGAGCGCATCTGCTTGTCTTCATTGAAGACCTTGAGCGCATCGTAATTGAAGGTGCATTTCGACCGTTCGGATTTGCCGGCCCAGATCAGGGTCTCGTGGGCATTCTGGAAGCGGGTGCCCTTGAAGTTCGGCATCGGGTTCGATTTCAGCCAGATCACATCATTATGGATCCAGAAGCCCTGGTCCTGAAGGATCGCGCCGACGCGGAAGATGTTGTGATACGAGCCGATCACCCAGATAGCGCCGTCATCCTTAAGCACGCGGCGGGCCTCTTCCAGCCACTGATGGGTGAACAGGTCATAGGCGTCGAAACTGTCGAACTTGTCCCATTCATCGTCGACGCCATCGACGACCGACTGGTCCGGACGGGTCAGGCCGCCGCCCAGCTGAAGATTGTACGGCGGATCCGCAAAGACGAGGTCAACCGACCGGTCCGGCAGGCGAGACAGGATGTCGATACAGTCACCCTGGATGATGACGTTCTTTTGCAGGTCCATTTGTGCAGCCCCGAATACGCAACGCATGAAAATCAGAACCCGAATCAGTGCGCTGTACCGGTTAGGGATTCCCTAACTGCACCGCATCGTTCCGGCCGCCGTTTGTTTCGGAGTCGAAACTAACGGCCGATTCGGCCTGTGGATAGGGCTGTGGATGATTCTGTGGGAAACCTTGTGGAATGCCTGTCAGAACCCCAGCCGGAACTGGCCGCTGGGCTCCTCGGCCACCCGGAACAGGTCTGTCCGGAGGGACGGACGCGGATTGCCGAGATTCAGCCTGCGGGTCGCGGCGGCAAACCGTTTCGCGATGAGGTCGGCCACCGGGCCGTTCCCGCGCATCCTCTCATGCCAGCGGGCGTCATAGTCCTTGCCGCCGCGCATCTCGCGCACTGTGTTGATGATGCGGGCGGCCCGGTCCGGATAGTGCTCGGCCAGCCATTCATGGAAGAGGTCCTTTATCTCAAGCGGCAGGCGCAGCATCACAAAGCCCGCGCCGCCTGCGCCATGGGCCGCGGCCGCTTCCAGCAGCGCCTCGATCTCATGATCGTTGAGGCCTGGAATGATCGGCGCTGTCATCACCGTTACGGGAATGCCGGCCGCAGAAAGCGCACGGATCGTGTCCAGCCGCCGCTGGGGCGTGGCGGCGCGCGGCTCCATGAGGCGGGAAAGTTTCCGGTCCAGTGTCGTCAGCGACACGCCGACGCGTGCGAGCCCCTTTTCCGCCATCGGGGCCAGCAGGTCGAGGTCGCGCTGGACGAGGGCCGATTTCGTCAGCAGGCTGACGGGGTGGTCATGCGCTGACAGGACTTCAAGAATCTCCCGCGTCAGCCGCTTGCCGCGTTCCACGGGCTGGTAGGCATCCGTATTCATGCCAAGGGCGATGGGCCGGCAGACATAGGAAGGACGGGCAAGTTCCTGCTTCAGCAGGGCCACGGCATTCGGCTTGAAGAACAGCTTGCTCTCGAAATCGAGCCCGGCCGACAGGCCGCTCCAGGCATGCGTCGGGCGGGCAAAGCAATAGATGCAGCCATGCTCGCACCCGCGATAGGGATTGATCGTGCGGTCGAAGGAAATGTCGGGCGAGCGGTTGAAGGTGATGATGGTCTTCGCGGTTTCGGCGATGAGCTCCGTGTCGAGCCGCGGGGCAGGTTCCTCGATCGTGTCCCAGCCATCGTCGAAGGCGAAACGCGTTTCCTTTTCATAGCGCCCGGTCTGATTGGTGATCGCGCCACGGCCAGGATGATGCTGTCGCTCAGAGGCGACGGCTGTATCGATCAGTCTGACGCGCCCTTTGGCGGGAAGTTTCTGTCCGGTCCGCATGCCGGGATAAGGCCACGGCGATCAGAACAAATCAAGAACAAATCTAATGTCCCTTTAGCTTTTTCCTGTGAATGGCGGGTGGGCGCCAGCGGCCGGGGCGGCGGCTCCATGCGTGCCAGTCTTCCTTCCTGTCGATGTCCATGAGCATGGGGAGAAGACCGACCTGCGCATGGTCCGGCAGGTGGGACCAGACGTCTTCCATGGCGTGCGGCCCGGACCAGCGGACATTACGGAACGGTGCGCGGGCTCGCGGCCCCTTGTTCATCCCGAACAGCCAGAAGCCGCCATCTTCCGCCGGGCCGAAGATCGCGTCGTGGCGGGCAAGCAGGCGAACGGCCTGGCGCAGCAGGGCCGGCGAAATGTCCGGCGCATCGGTGCCAATGAAGAGAACCGGGCCGGTCGGGGCCTCGTTCCACGCCTTCTCCAGGCGGGCCCCAAGATCGCCTTCGCCTTGACTAAAGCGCGGTATTCCGGCGGGCCAGAGGGCCGAAACGGTGCCGTTCAGCGCCGCGTCCGGCGCCACATAGAGGCGGACATCGCAGCCCGAGGCCGCTGCCGCGCGAAACGTCCGGGCGTGGCCGAAACCTGCGATCCGCCGCGCGGTCGTCCGGCTCGTGTCGGCGGCAAGGCGAGTTTTCGACAGGCCGATACGTGGCGGCTTAGTAAAGATCAGGAGTGTCGCGCGGGTCATCAACCTGCCATACTTTTGTCTGGCGGGGAGGAAAAGGTGCCACGTCGGCACGGAGGAGATGTTGCCATGAAAAAGCTGCTGGCCGGAACGGCAATTGCGCTGTCGGGGCTATTGTCTGCCTGTTTCCTGAGCGAAACGCCCTTCATTGCGGAAGGAGAGTCGACCGCGCTGCCGGAAGGCGCGGTGCAGTTCTGCTCGAATGCCGAGGAATGTGCGGAGGGTGCCCTTCAGGAAGATGGCAGCTACCTGCTCATTCCGCCGCCGGAGGAGGACGACGCACCGATCCCGCTGCGCCTCGCGCCGCTTCTCGAAAACGATCTCGGCCAGATCTGGATCGTGGAGATCAAGATGATCGAAGAGGACGAGACCATGTATTCGGTTGGCGTCGCCCGCCGCGCCCCAGAATTCGATGGCGACCTGCCGGCTTACGAAGTGGCCTTGCCCGACTGTTCCGAAGTGACGCCGGAAGAAGCGGAGACCTATGGCGTCGAAAAGATCGACAAGGGCACCTGTGCCATGCCGGCGCTCGTGCCGGTCACAGACTATCTGAGCGAGGCCTATGCGGAGCGGCTGAACGATCCGCAATGGTGGGAAGACAACGACTAGGTGTAAGCCTTCGCCAGCTGTTCGGGCTTCGCGCCCATCAGGAAGCGGGCGATGAGAACGGCATTACGCAAGCTGCGCCGGTGCCAGCCGTCGCGCTCATACTTGGCGGCCGAAGTGCGCGCTTCGGCATTCAGTTGCACGAGGCGGGATTTGCCGATGGCGCGGACGATCATCACGTCCTCCATCAGCGGCACGTCAGCGTAGCCGCCAACTTCGTCATATAGCGTCCGCGAGACCAGCAGGCCCTGGTCGCCATATGGCAGGCCCAGCATCCGGGCGCGGCGGTTGGCGCGCTTTTCGAGGCCACGGGCCGCGCGCGCATCGGACCGGAATTTCAGTTCGAAATAGGCTGCCTTTCCGGGGCGCGTGTGCAGATGATCTGTCACCCGTTCAGCCCAGTCCCGGGAGAGGGCGGTGTCGGCATGGACGAAGAGCAGCCAGTCACCGCGCGTGGCTTTGGCTCCGGCGGCAAGTTGTGCCCCGCGCCCCTTTGCACCGGTCACGATGTTTGCCCCGGAAGCTTCCGCGATCTTCACCGTTGCATCCTCCGATCCGCCATCGGCGACGATCACTTCCCGGATCAGCCCGGCCTCCAGCCCCGGCAACAGGCTCTCAAGGCAGAGCGGCAACTCACGGGCTGCGTTGAGGGTCGGGATGACAACGGAAACAGGCGCGGGCATGGGTCAGGTCCAGTTGGACAATTCGCGCACCACGGTCCAGAGCGCGTCGCCCAACGCACGCCCGGCTTTGGTAAAGCCGCCGAAACACCCTGCGACCGTGCCGGATCCCACTGCGACCGCCGCGCTTATGCCTGAGCGCCATCCGAAACCGAACAGGCAGACGAGATAGGTTGCGAGGGCAACCCCGCCTCCGAGCAAGACAAAGGAGATGAACCCGGCGGCCAAATCATCCATGCCGGTCGGCTGCTTCTGCTCTGTCACCCGCCAAGCTCCCTAAGCCGCTTCTCGACCAGCAGCAGGTCGCGCCACGCACGGCTTTTTTCCTGCGGGCGGCGCAGCAGGTAGGCCGGGTGGAGCAGGGGGATCAGTGGGATGGAATAGCCGCCGGCGGTCGTGAACACGTGCTCCGTGCCGCGCAGCTTCATGATGCCGTTTGAGGTTTCAAGAAGGGACGTGGCCGGCACGCCGCCCGCCGCGACGATCAGTTTTGGCCTTGCCAGTTCGATCATCCGCTCGACGAAGGGGCGGCAGACTTCCAGTTCCTCCGGCTCCGGGTTCCGGTTGCCGGGCGGGCGCCAGTAGTTGACGTTGGAGATCAGGACGTTCTCTTCCCGCGTCCGGCCGATCGCTGCCAGCATCCGGTCCAGTAGTTGTCCGGCCCGGCCGACAAAGGGTAGGCCGCGCCGGTCTTCTTCCGCGCCGGGGCCTTCGCCGATGACCATCAGGGTGGCGCCCGGCGTGCCGTCAAATACGACCGTATTCTGGGCTGCGGCTTTCAGAGGGCTGCCGTCATACGATTCGATGGCGGCCTTCAGAGCCTCCAGCGTGTCGCATCCGGCGGCGAGCGCTGTGGCTTCCTGGACCCAGTTCTTCGGTTTTCTGCGGCGCGGCGCAGCAGGTGCATCCTGTTGCGGGGCAGGGGATTCTGACGTTGCGGCAGCCGCCAGATAGGCCTCGACCAGCCCGTGATCGACCTCCACGCCCATTTCCTCCCACCAGTCGGTGAGCGAATCCATGGCAGAAGTTGACGTAACGGCGGGCATTCGGGCGCTCTGGACCTTCGCGGCAGACACTGTAAGTGCTTAACTAATTACACGTATGGCGGGCAACTCAAACGCCGCAGCGAGGAGATAACAATGGCGGACGACGCTATGGAACGGGAGTCGATGGAATTCGACCTGGTCATCGTGGGCGGGGGCCCTTCCGGCCTGTCTGCGGCGATCCGGTTCAAGCAACTGGCCAATGAGGCGGGCGAAGACCTGTCCGTTGTGGTGCTGGAAAAGGGCGGCGAAATCGGCGCGCACATCTTGTCCGGCCTGGTGCTGGACCCGAAGGGCCTCGACGAGCTGATCCCGGACTGGCGCACCCGCGCTAACCGCCCGATCACCACCGAGGTCAAGATCGACAAGTACAAGCTGCTTGGCGAAAACGGCTCCGCCGAAGTCGGCTGGGCGCCGTTCCCGCCGCTGATGAGCAATCATGGCTGCTTCATCGGTTCGCTGGCCAATGTCTGCCGCTGGCTGGCCCAGGAAGCGGAGAATCTCGGCGTTGAAGTCTTCCCCGGATTTGCCGCTTCCGAGATCGTCTATGGCGAGACCGGTGAAGTGCGCGGCATCGTGGCGGGCGTTATGGGTATCGCCGCCGATGGCAGCCACAAGCCGGACTTCGAGCCCGGCATGGAACTGCTCGGCAAGTACGTCCTGTTCGCGGAAGGCGCGCGCGGCTCGCTGACCAAGGAACTGACCGACAAGTTCGGCCTCCGCGACAATTGCGATCCGCAGAAATTCGGCATCGGCCTGAAAGAGGTCTGGTCCGTGCCGGAAGAGAATTTCACCGAAGGCTTGGTGCAGCACACATTCGGCTGGCCGGTCATGGGCAAGAGCGGCGACGGCGGCGGCTTCCTCTACCATTTCCGCGACAATGGCGAGCCGTTCATTTCCGTCGGCTATGTGGTCCACCTGAACTACAAGAACCCCTATATTGCTCCGTATCAGGAGTTCCAGCGCTACAAGCATCATGCGGATGTCGTGCGTTACCTGAAGGGCGGCAAGCGCGTGGCCTATGGCGCGCGGGCGATCACGTCCGGCGGTATCCAGTCCATTCCTGAACTGGCCTTCCCCGGCGGTGCGCTGATCGGTTGTTCGGCCGGCTTCGTGAACCTGCCGCGCATCAAGGGCACGCACAATGCGATGAAGACCGGCATGCTGGGCGCGGAAGCTGCCTTCGCCGCCATCAAGGATGGCCGTCAGAGCGACGTGCTGTCCGAATACAGCCAGTCAGTCCGCGACAGCTGGGTCTGGAAAGACCTGTCGCCGGTGAAGAACATGAAGCCGCTGATGTCGAAATTCGGCACCCTGCTGGGCGCCATGATCGGCGTGCCGGACATGTGGATGCGCACACTGTTCGGCTTCGGCTTCCTGCCGACGCTGCGCCACACCAAGTCTGACGCCGCCTCTCTGAAGCCGGCCAAGAAGTTCAAGCCGATCGACTATCCGAAGCCCGATGGCGTCATCAGCTTCGACAAGCTGACCAATGTCTCTTTCACCAACACCTATCATGGCGAGGATCAGCCGGTGCACCTCGTCGTCAAGGACATGGCGCTCCAGAAAAGCTCGGAGCACGATATCTTCGACGGTCCGTCGGCGCGCTATTGCCCGGCCGGTGTGTATGAATGGGTCGATGAGGGCGGGGAGCTGAAGTTCCAGATCAACTCGCAGAACTGCATCCACTGCAAGACCTGCGACATCAAGGATCCGAACCAGAACATCAACTGGACCGTGCCGGAAGGCGGCGGTGGCCCGGCCTATCCGAACATGTGATTTCCGGCGGCCCTGAAAAAAATTTAGGGCCGCTGCATCCATTTCCGGGTCCGGATGCATCTCACTTTCAAAGGCCGGCGCATTGGGCGCGCCCGGCGGAAAAGTGGGAGATTATCATGCCGCGTTTGTCACACCTCGACCGCAACTGCGCCCTGATGGCGATTGCGAGCCTTTGCCTTTCCGGCTGCATCTCTGTGTCCAGTGCCCCGCCGATGCACACGGCCCGGGGACTGGTTCAGGAAGTGGTGCAGGCGGTCAACCACGGCACAGGCCGCGTTGTCCTGACCGCCGGGCCGGTCAAATTCCGGATCGGTTGAGCCTTAGGTTATCGTGAGCAAGATGTTCCTTGCGTGAGTGCGGCGCGCACCTCTTCGTGCCGCCGCACAAGGAGGCGGCGATCTTGGCGAACGCAGCGTCTGACTGAGGCTTCGCTCTTGCGGGGCAGGGCCGAAATTGCTTTTTGTTGACAGCAAGACGTGATGGAGGATGTCTGATGCGTGTCAGGCCACTTCTTGTTGCCGCTCTCCTGGCCATACCCCTGCCAGCCGCTGCTCTTACGAAGGACGAATTCACGGCGGCGATCATGAAGGTCTGGAGCATGGACGAGCAGGTCGCCACGCTCGGCTACAAGGCCATGCTGGCGAACGAGGATCTTGACGAAGGCCAGGTCAAATATGTCGAACTGGCCCTCGCCGGACAGCGCCGCACCCGCGGTGACGACATGACCGGCGCGTTCGACGACTATATCGCTTACATGACGCATTATCCCGATGCCGTGGGCGATGAATTCATCGGCGATCTGGATGGATTTCTCACCCAGTTCATTGCGACCAGCGAACGGGTCATCGCGTCTGAAGCGGTTGACGAGCAATACATCACCGACCTCTGGAATTTGGGCTACTGGTTCGATGCGGCTTCTGCGATGAAAATGGCACCGCCATCGCGCCCGGATGCGCTGCTGCTGAAGGACATGCAGCAGACCGGATACCTGTGTTCGTATGATCCGACCGCCGGTGGCGTGAAGTTCCGGTTCCGGCTGAACGATTTGGAACAGCCGTTGACATTCTGTCCGGACGACCACCTCGTGACGATCCGCTCACCCCAGCCCTTTATGGGTGGGCGGCTTCGGCAAACGGTCCTGTTGAAGTCCGGACTGGCCGCCGAAGTTCGGGCAGGGCTGGCCGAAGACCGCTCGCACGAGGACGTGAACTGAGATGAATGCTGTTTAACCATGGCGGCGCCTTGCTCTTGCCGTATGGGACTGCTTCACTCGCTGTAAACCTCTGCTGGAGTTTCATGGCCACATGCGTCTGAAAAATCTTGCTGCTGCCAGCGTCCTGGCCGTGTCCGTTTCCCTTGCTGGCTCGCTCGGTGCCTGCGCCTCGGCGCCAGTGGGCGTTACGCAGAAACCCGACCAGGCCGCGGTCGACGAAGCCTTTACCGGCCTGTCCGGTGCCGCGAAGGCGACGGCCGTGATCGATCATGACGGCAGACCTGTCGGTCTGTCGGCCTATCCGGCGCCGATCGATGCGGTGAAGGCCGGCGATATGGCGGCCTTCCTTACCATGACCCGCAACCTCGATGCGGAAGACCGCGCCGGGAGCCCGCTGCTCGACGCCTTCCTCGTGATCGACAAGGCCGCGGGCGGAGACATTGAAGGCGCCCGCACGGAACTTGCCCTCAGCGGCGGCGCGAATGAAGACGGGGAAACTGGCTTCTACACCTATCTCGACGCCTGGCTGCTTGCCCTTGAAGGCAATGAAGCTGAAGCCATCAAGCGTCACCGCGCTGCGGCAGGCAGCATGCCGGGCCTGACCGGAGACTTGTCGCTGGCGGCGATGCTGGAGGCCTTCGGCCATCCGGAACAGGCGCTCGCCGTGTATGAGGCGCTGACGCCCTCAAAGATCGAGGCGCCCGAACACGAGTTCGATCCCAAGGGGCTTCTCTACAGCCATATCAAGACCGTCGTGTCCCGCCACGCGCTGTTGCTGCAGCGGCTGGGCCGGATCGATGACGCAAAGGCGGTGTACCAGCAACTGGCCGATGCCGAGCCCGAACAGGCGATCAGCTACGCCGCCGCCCTGGAAAGCCTCCAGACCGGCAAGAACCTCGACAACAAGATGCTGACCATGCCGGCGGCCTTCTCCCAGTCCCTCTCGGATGTGTCGCGCGCCTTGCAGGAGCAGCGGATTATCCGGACCATCATGCTGGGTGGCCGGGCGGATGGGTTCGACGACCAGCGCTCGGCGCTCGATCAGGTCGCCCTGCTGGTCTACCCCGAAGACACGGGGCTGCGCTCGGCGATCATCGACGAGATGTACGCCAACGCGCTTTATGACGGCGTCGCGCATGTCGCCCTGACCGCGCCGGAGCCGACCGCCTCGCTGCAGATTGCGGCCGGGCAGGCGCTGCTGATGGAGGGCGACCAGCCAGGCGCCCGCGCCGCGATCGATCGCGCGCTCGACCTCGCTGATGACGACAATCGCCTGACCACGCTTTACGGCGCCCTGCAGCTGCATTCGCTGATGAATGACGAGAAAGCGTCGAAGGATCTCGTCAACGAGGTGATCGTCCTGTCGGGCAATGATGCCGAAAAGGCCGCGGCGCATGGGCTGGCCACCGAAATCTACAGCCAGTTCGGCGATTTCAAGGTCGCGGCGGATCATGCCGCCAAGGCGCGCGCGCTGGACGATACCCACGACCGACGCATCGTCCTCGCAGACGCGCTCGGCAAGAACGGGCAGATCAACGAGGCGCTGACTATCCTGCGGACTGAGCGGCTGGCACGCCCCAATGACCCTTACATGCTGAATACGCTGGGATATTTCCTCATCACCCGGACCGAAAAGCTGGACGAAGGCTTCCGCGAACTCAGCCGCGCTCGCGCCATGGCGGAGCATGACCCCTACATCGCGGACTCGCTCGGCTGGGCCTATTACCGCCTCGGCCATCTCAGCGAAGCAAAACGCCTGATCGAGCTTGCCCGTCAGGAACTGGAGCCGCACAAGCACTGGGAGATCGAATCGCATCTCGGTGACATCTATTGGCACCTCGGCGACAAAGAGGACGCAAAGGACGCTTGGCAGGCCGCGCTGGACAACCATCCGCCCGTGACCGAACGCGCCGAAATCGCGGAAAAACTGGCCAACGGCATCGTCGCAGCGGCCCCGGAACGCAAACCGTTGCCGGATGTGTCGCTGGACGATGGCGAAATCGGTAAGCAGGACATCTGACACCCGCCCTTTAACCCGCCTGCGGCGCGCCTTACTATCGCCGGAAAAGGCTGCGATTCCGTCTGACAGACGGCAGGGAATTCCTTATGGTCGACAAAAGATACCGAGAGGCCGATGAGCCACGGTCTGGTGGCAGCGCAACGGCTGGCCGTCTGCCTTCCTTGAACCTGCCGGGCCCGCCCTGGGTATGGGTCTGGCTGGGGCGGCTGTTCATCCTGGGCATTGTGCTGGCGATTGTTGGCATTATCGTCCTGTGGCTGTATTTCGCAGCGCTTGGCAGGACCGTCCCGTCGGTCGAAAAGCTGAAACTCTACGAACCGCCGATCACCTCCCGCGTGCACGCCGGCGATGGAACGCTGATTGCCGAATTCGCCGACCAGCACCGCGTGTTCGTGCCGTATGAATCGATCCCGAAACATGTGATCGAAGCCTTCGTTGCCGCGGAAGACAAAAACTTCTTCTCGCACCACGGCCTTGACTATGTCGGCATTGCCCGTGGCGGCCTCAATTCCCTGAAGAACAAGCTGACCGGATCCGGCGGCCTTCAGGGTGGGTCCACCATCACCCAGCAGGTGGCCAAGAACATGCTGCTGACTCGCGACCAGAACCTGACCCGCAAGGCGAAGGAAGCCATCGTCGCGCAGCGCATGGAAAAAGAGTTCTCGAAGGAGAACATCCTCGAACTCTATCTCAACGAGATCTATCTCGGCGGCCGGTCTTACGGTGTGGGCTCTGCGGCGCTCAACTATTTCAACAAGTCATTGCCGGAACTGGATCTGTCGGAAGCGGCGATCCTCGCCTCGCTGGCAAAGGCGCCGTCGGCCGTCAATCCGTACACGAACCCCGAGCGGCTGCTCGCTCGCCGCAACTATGTGCTCGGCCGGATGGTCGAGGATGGCTATGTCACGAAGGAAGAGGCGGATGCCGCCAAGGCGCTGCCGCTGACGACCACGCGCCGCCTCAAGGGCCCGGAATATGCGGCCGCGACGTACTTCGTGCAGGAGCTCCGCCGTGACCTGATCGGCTCCTACGGCGAAGACACGCTGGAGCAGGGCGGCCTGTCCATCCGCTCCACGATCGACACGCACCTGCAGCTTGCTGCGCAGGAGGCCCTGCAGAATGGCCTCATCGCCTATGACCGGCGTCATGGCTGGCGCGGCCCGGTCGCGACGATCGAGCCGGGCGACGGTGCGGTCGAAGCGCTCAAGGCAGTTCAGCTTCCGGGCGGCTATGGAACCTGGGAAGCGGCGATGGTGCAGGATGTGTCCAGCAAGGGCGCGGTCCTGTTGCTGACGGATGGCGCGACGATCAAGCTGCCGGCGGAAGAGGTCCAGTGGGCCGCGACGTTCAAGCCGGAAGGTGCCAAGCCCGGCCTGCAGGTTGGCCAGGTCGTCCTGGCGGAGCTGAAGCGCAAAGTGCTGAACGCGGCAGAGTCGCAGGCGCCGCCGCCTGAGACGCCCGAACTCGATCCCGACGGCAACCCGATCGATGCACCAGAGGCCCAGCCCGTTCTGGTGCCGGTGGGCAATGCAATCTTACGCCAGGTGCCGGAAGTTGACGGCGCGCTGGTTGCGCTGGATCCGCATACGGGCCGGATTCTGGCCATGCAGGGCGGCTATTCCTTCTTCAAGTCGAGCTTCAACCGCGTGACCCAGGCCAATCGCCAGACCGGGTCGAGCTTCAAGCCTTTTGTTTATGCGGCCGCGCTGGAAAAGGGCTACACGCCGGCAACGCGGATGCTCGACGCGCCGTTCGTTTCCTTCGATGTCTCGACCGGCGATTACTGGCGTCCGTCGAACTATACCGAGGGCCAGTCCTACGGCCTCGTCACCCTGCGCGTGGCGCTCGAAAAGTCGCTGAACCAGGTGACGGCGCGCGTGGCGCAGGACATCGGCATGGAGGCCGTGTCCGACCTTGCCGAGCGCATGGGCGTCTACAAGGACCTTCCTCCGTATCCGGCCATGTCGCTTGGCTCGGGCGACACTTACCTGATCGACCTCGTCCGGGGCTACGCTGCCTTCGTCAATGGCGGCAAGAAGGTAACACCGACACTGCTCGACCGCGTGCAAGACCGTCATGGCCGCACGATGTTCCGGCACGACACGCGCCCTTGCGAGGGCTGCCAGGTGGAAGAGTGGAACGGCGAAGGCCCGCCTGAACTCGCCGACACGCGTGAGCAGGTTCTGGACCCGGTCATCGCCTACCAGATCACGCATATGATGGAAGGCGTGGTTGAACGCGGCACTGGCCGCCGGGCGCTGAAGGTCGGCAAGCCGCTGGCAGCGAAGACCGGTACGACCAACGACTATCGCGACGCCATCATGGTCGGCTTCTCCCCTGATCTTGTGGTCGGTGTGCGCGTCGGTTTCGACGATAACCATCCGCTTGGCGAAGGCGAGGCCGGTGGCTCTGTAGCCGGCCCGATCTTCACCGAGTTCATGGAAAAGGCGCTCGCCGACCAGGCCGCCATACCGTTCCGGATCCCGCCCGGCGTGCGCCTCGTAAAGATCGACGCGCGCACCGGCGAGTTGCCGGGGCCGGAAACGGGCGTCATCATCGACGAAGCGTTCCGTCCGGGTACGGAGCCTGGCCTGTCTGCCTTCTCGAGCAGCGATGACTGTCTCTCGATCTCGGGCGATTGCAGCACCGGCGGCAGCAGCCCGCCGAGCGTGTCCGGTTTCGATCCGGAGCGCGATTCCGGCGTCGTGCCGGAAACGGCCGATCCTGCGGTTCCGGTTGAGACCGCCGTCAAGAAAGACCTCGGCGACATCTATTGACCTGTTGCCGGTTTTGACCCGTCCGGGTGGGTGCGCTATAGCCCCGCCCGCATAGAAATCTCCATTTGAAAGGCCCGTTCCATGTCTGCAGAAATCAAGTCGCTTATTGACCAGATCCGCCAGTCGGCCGGCCTGCTACGGAGGCGTCTTTGACTGGGATACAGCCACAAAACGCCTCGATGAGCTGACCAATCTTTCCGAACGTCCGGACTTCTGGGACGATCCGCAGGCCGCCCAGGCCATGATGCGTGAGCGCCAGAAGCTGGCCGAAGGGATTGAGACAGTCGAAGTCCTCACCAAGGAAGCCGATGACGCTCTGGAACTGCTCGAACTCGCCGAAGGCGACGAGGGCATGGTTGCAGACCTTGAAGCGTCGCTGACGCGTGCGGCCGAGCGGGCTGAAAAGGCCGAACTCGCTGCGCTCCTGTCCGGCGAAGCCGACGGCAACGACGCCTATATCCAGATCAATGCCGGCGAGGGCGGGACGGAGAGCCAGGACTGGGCCTCGATCCTGCGGCGCATGTATGCGCGCTGGGCCGAGAAGCACGGCATGGCCGTCGAGGAAATGGACGAGCGCGAAGGCGAGGAGGCGGGCATCAAGTCCGCCACGCTGCAGATCAAGGGCGAGAGCGCCTATGGCTGGCTGAAGTCGGAACAGGGCGTGCACCGCCTCGTGCGGATTTCGCCCTTCGACAGCTCGGCGCGGCGGCACACGTCTTTCGCCTCGGTCACGGTGACGCCGGTGATCGACGACAATATCGACATCGAGATCAATCCCTCCGATGTGCGAACTGACACGTACCGGGCCTCAGGCGCAGGCGGCCAGCACGTCAACCGGACCGACTCTGCCGTGCGCCTGACGCACATCCCGACCAATATCGTGGTGCAGTGCCAGAACGACCGGTCGCAGCACAAGAACCGCGACCAGGCCTGGAAAATGCTGCGTTCTCGCCTCTACGAACTTGAGATGCAGAAACGGCGAGCCGTCGCCGATGCGGCTTATGCCGGCAAGAGCGAGATCGGTTTCGGCCACCAGATCCGCTCCTATGTGCTGCAGCCCTACCAGATGGTGAAAGATCTGCGGACCGAAGTGGAAACCTCGGACACGCAG
The DNA here is from genome assembly GCF_041398385.1 of Hyphomonas sp. GTDB lineage: Bacteria > Pseudomonadota > Alphaproteobacteria > Caulobacterales > Hyphomonadaceae > Hyphomonas. The sequence continues at coordinate 177,540 of NZ_JAWKUW010000003.1, read as the reverse complement.
GGTGTGCTGGATGGCGACATCGACCGCTTCCTGTCGGCAGCACTCGCGGCATCGGTTTCGAAAGAAGAAGACGCGGAGGCCTGATTCCGGATCAGGCCTTCGGGCAGCGGGACCATTTCTTGGCGTTTTCCCAGTCGGACTTGGTCCCGGTCTCGTCTTTTTCAGCGAGCAGGAACGCATTATCCGTGACCCACACGGCGACCAGAGACGCGTTGTTGTTCTGCAGCCAGGGATTCTTGCCTTCGAACGATTTGACGTCCCAGTCGCCAAGATCCTTGCGGGGCATGGCCACATGGATCGTGTCTTCGTCGACCTGATCGATGGTCGCCGGGGCGTCGCAAGTGGTGAGCGGCGCATCGACAACATAGCCGAGCACGTCCGGCGGCGCGATGGCCCACGCGCCCTCAAACGGTGCGGAATCCGCAGGTTCTGCGGTTAGTTCAGCACTCGCCATCAAGGCGATGCCCGCCAAGGCGCAAAGAAGTACTGTACGCTTCATGGCCCCAATGGTTAACCGCAATCAGCTCCGTGGGGAAGTCCCAACCAATAGAACCGGCCAGGCATGACCAGAAGTCAGGCAGTTCAAGGTGTCATCGGGTCAGGTAGTGCCGCCATGATGGGCGCGGATTCCTCTGATGGGCCAAGCAGGGCGGAACGATACCGGCCGCCTCCGCATCCATTGGCGAATTCTTTGCGGTAAACTTCAGCGAGGGGCTGTTCCCAGCCGATGTCAGCAAAATTCTCTGAGACATTTACGTACCGAATGCGCAGATGCTGCGCCCGTTCGGCCGAGTTCATTCTCTCGAATTCAGCTGCTGACAGTTTGTAGTCGTCGACATAGCCATACATGAAAACGTCGCGGCCAGTGCCACCATCGCCCTCATCGATCCGCGCAAGGGCGAGGAATGAAGCATATTGCCTCCGGCTGTCAGACGCAGCTTTCCGGGGTTCGCGGACGATGACGCATCCGAAATTCAATGCGCTCTTTCGCGCCGCCCATATTTCTGAGGTTAGTTCATAGGCATGGTCGGCACCTTGATCTGTCGGGTCTGAGGCGAACAGAAGTCCCTTCTCATCGAAATAGTGCGGATCTCTTGAGAAGAGCGTCTCGAAATCCAGATCGCGTTCAAAGACATCCTGGTCGCGGCGCTTCAAGCCGCTTGCGAATGACCGATTGACAAACTTCACAAGTTCATTCTGTCCTGGTTCAAATACCTGCTTGTCCCGATCAGGATGGCAATAATTCGCTCCACCATTTGCCACGATGTAGGGTTGGCTGACGGAACCAGGCTTGAACCCGTAGCAAGTATCTCCAACCTCAAAAAATATGTCCTTCGTCACCTTATCCGTATTCAGGATCTGGAATGTTTTTCCCTGGAAGGGTCCGCGTGAGAAGCTGATCGTCCGCCCGTCTGCCGCCAGAACGGGCGGAGTTACTTTTTTTCGAGGACCGCTCGTCCGACCCCCATCTTCTCAAGATCCTGCAACGTGGTCGGCTGGAAACAATGCGTGAAGTCGAAGTCATCGCGATTGGACTGCACTTCATACATGGCGTAGTTGACCAGCGCGCGGTCCCAGCGATTTAGGCGTTGGCCGACAAAACCTGTCTGCAGGCGCCGGCATCCGTCCATGAAGACCTTTTCGTCTTCCGTGGCCTGCCAGTTGTCGAAACTGCCATTGCCGGTCCCGAATTCCTTTTTGAGATAGGAAAGGATGGTTTCGCCCGAGCCCAGGGGTATCCCGAGAACGACCTGCGCAGGCTGCACGCTGCTCACCGGGGGATGCTGATGCCGCGACACGTTTAGCAGGCTTGATCGTGTGCCAAGGTCTATCGTCAGATTGGCGCTCGATTGTTTGGCAACATCGCCGATCTTGAAATTGATTTCGACCGGGCCTTCGTCAGCCGAGAAGGTCAACCGCCTGGAGAAAGCCTGCGATTCCTTGATGTCGAAACTCGTCAGAAAGCGGTTGAGCAGCTTGTCCAGCTGGTCGGAGGCCAGCCCCGCAAGCTGTTCATTGCTGGAGGCGGTTCCGATTTCCGTCAGCAGGCTGAACAGGTCCGAGCTTGTATTCGATGTTTCCCAGAAATCCACAGAAACCAGAACGTCCCCGCCGGCGAGGCCGATATTGAAGTAGGGGCTTTCCTGTCCGCCTGAATTGGTTTCGATCCGGCATCCCTTCTTGGCATCATAGGTCATCGCGAGGAGTGGTATCTTGACCAGGGACTGGTCCGCGGCCCCACTTGATTTGACTTCCAGAGACAGGCCGGCAGTCGATTTCTTTGTGCTGACCAGATTGGCGAGAGCGCCGAGTACCCCTTCTCTGGGGCACACTCCCGACGAGGTGTCGAAGCCGGTAAAGTCAGGGCGCACATACCCATAGAGATGGTCGCCTGTGACGGGGTTCCCGTCAGCATCCGAAAATTTGTAGATGTCGTTGGAATTTGACGTTGTAACGAGCGTTCCGCCCTGAACGGTGCCGATGACGCGTTCTATTGTATTGGGCGTGACCGTCTGTACCAGGCTTTCTTTTGGCTTTTTGGTTGCGTCGTCTGTTGTGCAGCCCGCAAGCGCGAAGCTTCCAAGTGCAGATGTCAGAAAAATATGTGTTTTCATGCGCGCCCCCTGCTGTTAACCAAAAATTAACCGAACGAGCACCGGAAGGCAAGTTTTTGGCCTGAGGGAGTGCTTGCCTGACAAGTTGCGTGAGGCTGCCTGAAATTTCCAATGGTAACAACGCAACGAACCTCCGGGTACATACCAAGTCCGCTAAAAGACAAATTGAATACCGGGGTAAAAAAAATCCCGCCGGGGTAGTTCCCGGCGGGATTTGTCATTCAATGACTTCGAACGTTACAGCACCTCGAGCATTTCCTGCACGAGCGGGTGGCGCACCACATCCTTGCCTTCGAGCTTGATGACGGCAGCGCCGGAAAGCTGCTCCAGCCGCTCGGCCGCCTTGGAGAGCCCTGAGAACTCCGGCAGCAGGTCCGACTGGTTCGGGTCGCCGGTGATCACCATGGTGGAGTGCCAGCCAAGGCGGGTCAGCAGCATCTTGAGCTGCGTGTAGGTGCAGTTCTGCGCCTCGTCGATGACGATGAAGGCATTGTTCAGCGTGCGCCCCCGCATGAAGCCGATCGGAGCAATCTCGATGACCCCTTCGGCGAGCATGTGCTTCAGCTGGCCGGGCGAAAGCCGGTCGGACAGGGCATCGTAGAGCGGGCGCAGATATGGCGCGAGCTTGTCTTCCATGGCGCCGGGCAGGAAGCCGATCTGCTCACCGGCCTCCACCGCGGGGCGGGAGAGGACGATGCGGGCGACCTTGCCCTTTTGCAGGGCCTCGACCGCCTTGCAGATGGCGAGATAGGTCTTGCCCGTGCCGGCCGGGCCGAGCGCGGCGACGAGCGCATGGTCGTCCATGGCGGTCATCAGCCGGGCCTGGTTTTCAGACCGGGGCTTCACATTCTTCTGGTAACGCTGTGCCCTGTCGCCTTCGGGGGCCGTCGCGGCGCGTTTGCGCTGGTCGGCATCGTCGGGATGCCAGGACCTGCCGCCCTCGATGGCCTGAAGACGCGGACCCCTCATCTGGCCGGTTTCTTCGAACCAGGCATTGAGGTTTACTTCCGAGCCGGTCTTCATGCGCTTGGCGGCATTGCGTTTACCCATGGGTGGTCTCCTTGGCTGCAGGGACTAAAAAAGCCGCTGGCAAAATTGCACAGCGGCTGGCTGGAAACTGGGAGGAAGAGAAGCCCGAGGGCCGCCGTAGCGGCCGGGCCAGTTCCCGGGGTTCGGTTCCGGGCGGCGAAAGTCGACAAGGTCTGCTAATGACCGTCTCCTATCCGAATCTGTTGATGATTAGACGATAGCAGGGTTATCAACCGGTAAAGATTAATTCCGCCGGCGTAATGAAGAGGATCTGCACATGGCAATTTTTGAGCTGGACGGCCGGAAACCTGCCTTGCCAGCGAGCGGCAACTACTGGGTCGCGGAAAACGCCCAGGTGATGGGGCATGTGATTCTGCAGGAAAACGCCTCGATCTGGTACGGCGCCGTCGTGCGAGGCGACAATGACCCGATCACGATCGGCGAGAACTCCAACATCCAGGATGGCAGTGTTCTGCATACGGATGTTGGCATGCCGCTGACCATCGGGCGGGACGTGACCGTGGGGCACATGGTCATGCTGCATGGCTGCACCATCGGGGATGAGACGCTGATCGGGATTGGCTCGACCATCCTCAACGGGGCGAAGATCGGGAAGAACTGCATCATCGGGGCGCATGCACTGATCCCCGAAGGCAAGGAGATTCCCGACAACTCCCTCGTTATGGGCGCGCCGGGCAAAGTGGTGAAGGAAGTTTCCGCGCACCAGATCCAGGTCATCAAGATGTCGGCGCTGCACTATGTGGAAAACTGGAAACGCCACAAAGCGGGCCTGAAGCGGATCGACTGAATTTCCTCTTCTCCTTGACCATGGGGCAACGGCCCGGCGGCCTTTACTTGGCGCGCAATCGTTCACAATGTGCGCGAAACGCTGAGCCAGAAAGCCGGATGAAGCCCTATGGAAACTTATGATTACGTCATCGTCGGTGCCGGAAGTGCCGGGTGCACGCTGGCCAACCGCCTGTCCGCCGACCCGGCGATCAAGGTCTGCCTGATCGAAGCGGGCAAGAAAGACAACTCCCTCATGGTGCGGATGCCGGCGGGCGTCGGCAATCTCATCAAGCAGCAGAACGACTATAACTGGGGCTTTCACACAGAGCCTCAGAAACACATGAACGGGCGCAAGCTTTACTGGCCGCGTGGCCGGGGCTGGGGTGGGTCGTCGTCGATCAATGGCATGATCTATATTCGCGGCCATTCAGGGGATTACGACCAGTGGGCCCAGATGGGCCTCAAGGGCTGGGACTATGCAAGCGTCTTGCCTTACTTCAAACGCTCGGAAACGCTGGACAAGGGCGAGGACGAGTTCCACGGCGGCGCCGGCCCGCTGCATGTTTCCTCGGCCCCATTGTCCAGCCCGCTTTACCGGGCCTTCATTCAGGCGGGCGAGCAGGCAGGCTATGCGAAGACCGACGACTTCAACGGTGCGCAGCAGGAAGGGTTCGGCCCCTACCAGCGCACGATCCACAAGGGCGAGCGCTGGAGCGCGTCTTATGCCTATCTCCGGCCGATCGTGGATGTGCGGGAGAATCTCACAGTCATTTCGACAGGTCGCGTGACGAAAGTCCTGTTCGATGGCACCCGCGCGAAAGGCGTGGAGGTCGTCGAAGGCAAGGGCAGCCTGCCGCAGACCATCTTTGCGGGATCGGAAGTGATCCTGTGCGCGGGCGCAGTCCAGTCGCCGCAGCTCCTGATGTTGTCGGGGATTGGCGATGCGAGCCAGCTTGGACGGTTCGACATCAAGCCTGTCGTCGACTCGAAAGGCGTGGGCCAGAACCTTCAGGACCATCTCGATGTCACGGTCATTCATGAGATGACGCAGCCGATCTCAGCCTATTCCATGCAGAAGGGGCTGAAGAAGCTGGGTGTCGGGATCCGCTACCTGATGAACCAGACAGGTCCGGGGGCGGACAATTTTCTGCAGGCAGGCGCATTCCTGAAATCCCGCGAGGGATTGGAAATGCCGGATATCCAGTTGCACCTCGTCAATGCGATCATGATGGATCATGGCAATCATGATCCGCAGAAGGACGGTTATACGGTCCATGCCTGCCAGCTGCGCCCCGAAAGCCGGGGCCGGGTGTGCCTGTCTTCAGCGGATCCGTTTGCCGATCCGGCGATCGACCCGAACCATCTTGCGACCGAAGAAGACCGCAGGGCGATGCGTCAGGCGGTGAAAATGGTCCGCGAGGTTTGCGGGCAGGCGGCACTGAAGCCGTTTACGGGCGCCGAGATCATGCCGGGTTCAGGCGTGGTATCGGACGAGGACATCGATGCCTTCATCCGCCGCACGGGCGAGACGATCTATCACCCGGTCGGGACCGTGGCGATGGGAACGTCGGATACCCAGCCGGTCGATGGCGAGCTGCGCGTGAAGGGCACCGAGGGACTGAGGGTGGTGGATGCGTCCGTGATGCCGACTCTGATCGGCGGCAACACGAACGCCCCCACCATCATGATCGCCGAGAAGGCGTCAGATCTGATTCTCCGCAAGCCGGCGCTTCTGCCGGCCTAGCCGTTCGAGGCGACCAGTTTCAGTTGCGGGCCTTCGGACCTCGTGTCCGGCGGGACGAGCATGGAAATACGATGGCGCCAGACCGGGCGGCCCTTCAGCATGGGTTCGCCGCCGAGGGCCTGATACAGGCCGAGGAGGCGGTAGGCGCCGGGGCGCTCGGCCGCATGGGCCAGGGGCATCAGCGACACTTCCAGTTCCACGCGCTGGCCCGTCATGGTCTCGCCGCGGCCGCGGACCACGCCGGGCGCGCCGTCGAGGCGGATGGCCTCGAGGAAGGCGCCCATCATCTTGCGGTCCGGACCGGTCCAGAGATCGAGGAAGTTGTGATTGGTCAGCTGGCGGCCGAGGAGGCCGGTGACCGCCTCGCCGGCATTGCGGAACAGCCAGGCATTGTCACGCATCTGCTGGATCACGAACAGGCGCTCGACCAGTTCGGGATGGTCGTTGACCTGGGGCGTCTTGCCGGCACCGGCGCCGGGAGCGGCGTTGAGGCGCCGCCAGGCATCCAGCAGGACGCGGGTATTCGGGTGGATGGTCCGGTCAACCATGGCGGGCGTTTTCTCCAAATAGTATTCGTGGCCCGCTCTGGGGCATTCTGGAGCCCACATCCGCAATAAATGTTCCAGTTGGCGCAATTCCCGCCTGTGGCGAGATTTGTGCCGGCCCTTGGTTTTTTTTCGCCTGTCAGGGATTCCGGCACGGCATTTGCGGGGTCGCGGACGTAATGTCGGGGAGACTGACGATGAACGTACCAAGCCGGAACACAACTTTCGCGGGAATCGCCCTTGGCGCTCTAATGTCCCTCGGCGGGACGGCCATTGCAGACCAGTGCGGGACAGGTTGCGGCGCGGGGCCGGTGGTTCCGGGGCCGGTATTTGTGGGCGCTCCGGGCGTGACACCCGGCACGGCGACGACCTCTTCGGGCAGCTCGGCCTGCTGCGGCGCCGGGAGATCCGTGAATGTCCAGGTTCCGGGCGTGACGATTGCCGGGCCGGATATTGTGGTCGGGGCACCGAATGTCTCGGTTGGCCGCATGGAACAAAGCTATTCCTCGCTTGAGACGCAAAGCTTCCTGATGCGCCAGGAACGCCAGCAATTCATGATGGGCGGCTCGGGCGCCTGGACGGTTGAAGAGCCCGCCGCGGCGACCTCCACCACGTTCCAGGAAACCGAACGCTATACCGAAACCGTGACCGAGCAGGTGCCGGTGACGGAAGAGATCTGCCGCGACGAGATTTCCTCGACCGTCGCATTCCGCCCGGTTCAGGCCGTCTGCCTTGATGACAAGGGCGCGCCGCATCCGGCATCGCGTCTCGACAATTCCAAATCGGTTGCCGGGACTTTCTCCGGCGAGGTGTTCCGCTGCATGGCCGGCACCCAGATGCAGGTGACGATGGGCCGTCTCGACGGCAACCAGATCAGCTTCGATCGCGGCGAGACCTTCTCCTGCCAGAAGGGCGAGGCGCTGGTTCACAAGCCGGGCGGCCGCCTGGTCTGTGCCCCGCAGACGCCTCAGCGCAATTGCAATGAGCGCTCGCTGCTGCGCCGTTACGGCCCCGGCGTGAAGCTGGTGCAGACCCGCGCCATGACCCGCGTATGCACGCCGCAGACGACTTACCAGCAGGTGTCCCGCAAGGTTGAGAAGGAACGCCCGCTGCCGCCGCGCCGGATGATCCTGAATGGCGGCGTGGGCAACACCGCGTACTGATTTATCGCCCGCCACATCACACCGTGGCGCAACTTGACCCCGCTTTCCTTCCGGAAGGCGGGGTTTTTGTTTGCGCCAGCACGTGCGCCCGGAAACGCTGTCGCGCTCCGGCAAAATTCCCGATTGTTCGCAGCGTCAGCCCGTGTCCGGCCAGTCGCCGAGCGCCTTGTTCAGCAGGCCCGTCAGGGCCGTGGCGATGAGGCCGAGGTCGACCGGCAGGCGATGGCGCCCGTCGAGTGGCGCGACATGCGGCTTCGGCTCTCCGGCCGCCTGCCAGCGGCGGATCGTGCGGGCGAGGCGCTTTGCGTAAACGTCCGGACTGTTCAGCACACGGGTGAGTTCGACCCAGCGCCGGAACAGGCGCTCGGCCGGCACCGGGCCGGTCGCGCGGGCTCCGGTAAAACTCCGGAAACACTCCGGCAAGGCTCCGGAGGGCTCCGGAACGAGGCGAAAGGTGGCGCGGGGCCTGCGGACGGCCGTCCGCGGCGCGTCACCGGCAGCGCGCGGTGCGGCCGGCGCCAGCTCGACCTCCAGCGCCATCAGGAAGATCAGGCGGCGGATCATCACGGCGAGTGCCCGCATCTGCCGGGCCGCGCGCCGGGCAACGCCCCGCGCCATGAAATCCGGCCTCAGGTGCAGCTCCGCCCGGCCAATAATCGCCACCAGCGCATCGCCAAGGACACGCAGCGCATGGGCAAGGAAATCTTCCGGCAGGCTCATCCGGGCAAGATGGACCCGCGCCGAATGCGGCGGATAGATTTTTCCGGGATGCGTCTCCTGCAACAGGACAGCGCGCCTGTCAGGGTGGGTTGAGCGACGCGATACCCAACTCACTGCGCGCGCATGTGACGGCCGTTTGCAGCGCCGGGCGGGCGGCTGGTACGCACGGTCGCCGGGCTGTCGGAGATGCTGGGCGGCGGGATATGGCCCGTGCGCAAGGGCAAGCGGCTGGTGGTCGGCGTTTCGGAGGACCGGGCCGCGCTGCTGGATGAGATCTTGCAGCTGGTCTGCGCGCAGAAGGTCCGGCCGGTCATTCAGGAAACGCTCAACTTCGGCGAGATCCGAAAAGCCTACGAAATTACGGATTCAGGCCGCAAGCGCGGCAGCGTCGTCCTGACGTTCTGAGCCGGGATGCCGGGGACAGGAGAAAACGCTGCGGATTCTGCCACAGGCATCTGGATCATGCCCTGTCAGCGGAGCTGCGTGGTTTTCCGGCAACAGGTTGGGGCGGGGCGCTGCAAATTTTACCCAAGGTGGCTTGCTCGTGCCGACAGGCCCGATAGTTATGGCAGGTGGCCAGAAGTGCCGCAGGCGATTCCTCCAATCATCCAGATAACTTGCAAAGGGAGCTGACCTCAGTGTCAAAATTCAATTTCACCCCGCGCGCGGGCTTCCGCACCGCGCTGACCCTTGGTGTCGGCCTGTCGGCGCTCGCCGCCGCCCAGATCCCCGCCAATGCCCAGGAAGCGACGGAAGAAGATTCCGCCCGCACGCTGCAGACGGTGACCATCACCGCGACCAAGCGCGAGCAGACCCTGCAGGACGTGCCGGTGGCCGTTTCGGTTGTCGGCGACAAGGTGATCGAACAGGCCGAGATCGTTGACCTCAACGACCTGCAGTCGCTGGTGCCGTCGCTGCGCGTCAGCACGAACCAGTCTTCCGCAAACACGACGTTCTCGATTCGCGGCTTCGGCAACGGCTCGAACAATGCCGGCATCGAACCGTCGGTCGGCGTGTTCATCGACGGCGTCTACCGCTCGCGCTCCGCAGCGCAGATCGGCGACCTGCCGAACATTGAGCGCGTCGAAGTCCTGCGCGGCCCGCAGTCGACCCTGTTCGGCAAGAACGCCTCTGCCGGCGTCATCTCGATCGTGACCAAGAAGCCGCAATTCGAGCAGGCCGGTTCGGTTGAAGCCACGGTTGGCAATTACAGCCAGTTCCGCCTTGCCGGCGACATCACCGGTCCGATCACGGACAAGGTGGCCTACAGCCTGTCGGCCAATTACAACAAGCGTGACGGCTATGCCGACGACCTCAACACCGGCACGGACCTCAACGACCGCGACCGCTGGGGCGTGCGCGGCGAACTGCTGATAGAGGCGAGCGATGCGCTGAGCTTCCGCGTCATTGGTGACTATGACCAGATCGACGAAATCTGCTGCGTGGCCGGCAACCTCGTCAACGGCCCGACCGGCGCCGCCGTGATGGCGCTGGGCGGCATGCTGGATGCGGAAAATCCGTTCTCGTACAATGTGTACAACAATTTCGACTCGACCAACGAGATCGAGAATTCGGGCCTGTCCGTCCAGGCGGACTACAAGATGGGCTTTGCGGACCTGACCTCGATCACGGCCTACCGCACCTCGTCGCTGGCTTCGAACCAGGACTCCGACTTCACGAGCGCCGACCTGCTCGGCATCAACGCGAACGAGACCGACATCGACACGTTCAGCCAGGAACTGCGCCTGACCTCGAACGGCGATGGCGCGATCGACTGGATGGTCGGCGCCTACTATTTCGACGAGAGCGTCGATATCGCCAACCAGATCGGCTACGGCTCTGACATTCGCAGCTATATCGACATCCTGTCCTCCGGCCTGCTGAGCGGTCTTGAGCCGGTTGTGTTCGGCGTTGCACCGGGCACGTTCTTCCAGGACGGCCAGGGCATGGTGGAAACCTTTGGCCAGGACAACACGGCGTTCTCGCTGTTTGGTACGGTCGACTATCATCTGACCGACCGCCTGACCGCGACGGTCGGCCTGAACTACACCCAGGACAACAAGGACGCCTTCGGCAATGTGACGGTGACCGACACGTTCTCGGCGATCGACCTTGACCCGCTGGCACCGTACATCTCGCAGGCGACGCTTGGTGGCCTCCTGATCGGGGCAGGCGTGAACCCGACCGACATGGCAGCCGTCGGCGCTTTCGCGACGGCGTATCCTTCCGTGTTTGCAGCCATGCAGACCGCGGCCGCGGGTGCGACCGAAGACCTTCAGGACCTTCAGTTCTTCCCGCAATTCCTGAACTTCCCGAATGCGGTGGAGGGCGGATCGACCAATGATACCGACACCACCTACACGCTCCGCCTTGCTTACGATCTGACGGACAATATCAACGTGTACGGATCGTATGCGACCGGCTTCAAGGCGTCGTCGTGGAACCTGTCGCGTGACAGCCGTCCGACGCCGGCAGACTATGCGCTGCTGACCACCGGCGGCCTGCTGCTGCCGAACCTGTCGACCGGTACGCGCTTTGCGGGTCCGGAAGAGGCCAAGGTGTTCGAAATCGGCCTGAAAGGCGCGTGGAGCAACTTCGCGGTCAACGTCGCCCTGTTCGACCAGACGATCGACGGCTTCCAGCAGAACGTGTTTACGGGCACGGGCTTCGCACTGGCCAATGCCGGTGAGCAGTCGACCCAGGGCGTCGAGATCGACGCAACCTGGAGCCCGATCGAGAACCTGACGCTGGGCTTTGCCGGCACGTTCATGGATCCTGTCTATGATAGCTTCCCGAACTCGTCCGCCGGCGATATTTCCGGCCAGAAGCCCTATGGCATTGCCGACACCTCGACCTCGGTCTCGGCAGCCTATGACTTCACGCTGCACGGCATGGACGCCTTCGTCCGCGGCGACTGGCAGTATGACGGTTCGTCCGAATACTTCGACGAGCCGGTCAACCGGGCCCTGTACCCCGAAACGCGGGAATACAGCCTGTTCAACATGTCGGCCGGTGTCACCACCGCAAACGACATCAGCGTCACGGTCTGGGGACGGAACATCTTCAATGAAGAGTACATCACCGTCGCCTTCCCGTCGGTGGCTCAGTCCGGCTCGATCTCGGGCTATCCGAACCAGCCGGCAACCTATGGTGTGACGGTGCGCAAGCGCTTCTAGGCTCCTGGCCTGATCCCATCGAGAAAGCCCCGCCGCATGGCGGGGCTTTTTTTGTCATAACGCAGGGGAAATGGGGCGAAGCAGCGCGGGGACCGTCCGAGGCTGGAAATGCCGGCGCCCGCAGGCTAGACATACCGGGCTCGCCCGGAGCCGCAGAAGAGTGGGAAGACACCTGGCATGGAATGGCTCCAAGAAGCTTTTGCCGCTTATAGCTGGGGCATCTACCTGGTCGTGTTCATCGGGCCGTTCATCCAGGAGGATGCGGCGATTGTCGGCGCGGCGGCGGCCTCAGCCGGCGGGGCGGGCGACCCGACCGCGATCTTCACGCTGTTGCTGATCGGTCTCGTGCTCAGCGATGTGTGGAAATACTGGGCCGGGCGCTATGCCGTGACGCACCCGAAGGTGCGCCACTACGCTGAAAAGCCGCGCGTCCTCGCCTTCAAGGACCGGATTTTCACGCGCCTTGGCCTGTCCCTGCTGACGGTACGCTTCGTTCCGGGCACGCGGATCCCGTTTTACCTCGCCGCCGGCTTCTTCAAGGCGCCGTTCCCGAAGTTCATCATCATCCTGTGCTCGACGGCGCTGCTGTATGTGACGCTGGCCTTTGCGCTGTTCCACTTCCTCGGCATGGCGCTGGGCGAGGAAGTGCGCCAGTGGATGCCACTGGCGGTCATCGTGATCGTGCTGGTGATGGTGGGGATCGAGGTGGTGAAGCACCGCCGGGCCGGCGACGCGCCCTGAGCAGGCAAAAAGAAGCCCCGCTTACGGGGGTTGAGCGGGGCTTCAGCTTGCTGCAGGGGCAGGGGAACCGGTCAGTTCCCGCCGCCGCCTGAGCCAAACGTGGAGGCGTTGCCGATGGCCGTGGCAGAGCCCATCACCATTCCGGCGACCGGCGTGTTCACATAGCCCGTGGCGGTGATGTTGCCGGAGTTCATCTGGGACGTGCCGCCATAGACGGCGCTGTCGCCGCAGAGGTTGCACAGATAGGTGCTGGTGGCGTTGCCGATGGAGACGGCGTTCGCCATACCGCTGCCGCCGACCCAGGACTGGCCGACAAGGGCCGCGCTGGAGGAGACGTCGCCAGTGTTCGACTGGGTCGTGTACATCGCCGTATCGGTGCCGACATTCGACACGAGGGCCGAGTTGCCGACACCATAAGCCGAGGAGACAGCATAGCCGGACCAGTGGTCGAGCTCGACATAGGAGGCGGCGTCGACGTCGGCGCCATTGTCCTGCGTTGCCGGAGCGCCGTCGAGGCCGAGCGAGGTGTAGCCCCACTCATTGTTGACGACGACCGAGTTGCCGGAGGCGGTGGACATGTTGGTCACATCGTTGCCGTCCAGCATGTAGACATCGGAGTCGGCGGTGATGGTGGTACCAGCGGCGGTCGTCTGGTCGGTCGTGACGATGCGCGTGGCGGTGTAGCCTTCGGCGGAGATGACGTTGCCGGCTGCCGTGGTGAGCAGCGTGGCGGACCAGCCGCCGCAGCAGTCGACGGCATTGGTCGAGGCGCTGACATCGCCTTCGGAAACCTGCGTCTGCGTGCCACCGGCGGTGCCATAGTCATTGGCGGAGACCGAGACGTTGGCAGCGGCCGTGGTGGCCGTGCTGAGCGCGCTGGAGCCCTGCAGGCTGACGATGGCGGAGGCAGACGTGTCGCCGCTCATGGTCTGGCTGGTGTTGACGGCCGCGTCGCCGGCCCAGGTGCCCGCCGTGGAGGCGTTGCCGTAGGCGGTGGTCGAGCTCATGGCCGTGCCCCACACTGTGCCGCCGCGAAGCTGGCTGGCGGCGGTGGAGTCGCCTGTCATGGACTGGGTCGCGGTATAGTCGACGCTGCCCATGTCGAACACGGCGGCGGCGGTGTTGCCGACCGAGGTTGCGACGGCGGTGGCTGCGTCGGCTTCGCCCGGCACTTCCACGTCGAGCGTGGCGAGCATGTTGCCGAGCTGGACCTGGTCGATGACGATCGGCTCAGCGAGGGCCACCTGGGCCGCAGCAAGGGCTGCGGCGGCCGAGGCGGTGAGGAGCTTGCGCGTGATCATTGCCATTTGAATATCCCCCTTCAGGGCAGGATCGGTCAGGATCAGTAACGGCCGCGGATGGCGCCGAGCGGCTGGTCGCCGGAGCGGTAGGGCTGTTCGCGGACCTGGCCGTTATAGTCGGCGACATTGTCGTAGGCCGGCAGGAAGTCGCCCGTGGTGCCGTTTGTGGAGGCGAGGACGCCGAGGTCACCGCAGACATCCGTGTTCGGAGCACCGTACATGTTGGCCATCATTTCCAGGACGGCGCGCTCGATGGTCGAGCGGACGGCGAGCTGGATCGGCTCCTGCGAACGGCCGCCGACGCCGACGTCGAAGACGTTGCCATTGGCGAAGTCGAACACGCCGAGCGACACTTCACGACCGATGATCTGCTTCTGGTAGGAGATCACGTCGACCACGTTGAGGGTCTTGGTTTCCACCATGCGCAGGTCGATGGCGACGTTGATGACGAACATCTTGGCGCCGAAGGTGCCTTTCGGGTCCATCGCGTCGGTGTCGCCGACAAAGGCTTCGCCGCCGACCGAACGGATGTTGTAGTTCAGTTCGGTGATGCCGCCGACGAGGTAGAAGTCGGAGCCGGCCACTTCGCCTGCAGTGATCTTGGCGTAGGAACCGTTGCCGTCTTCGATCAGCTTGTTGTTCTTGAAGTTGAGTTCCATCTCGGTGACCGAGGTGTCGAAGCGCTCGACGAGGCGGGCACCGGCCTTGGCGAAGGCCGACATGGCCATCAGGGAGGCGCCCTGGGTCACGCGGCGGCCGCCTTCGATGTCAGCCTTGCCGGTATAGTCGAGGATGCGGCCGACAGCGATGCGCGGTGCACGGATGTTCGAGTTGCGGGCATACTGGCCCATGCACACGAGGCTTTCCGAGTAAGGCGTCGGGTTGGCCGTGACCGGCGCATTGCCGATCGGCTTGGCATAGTTGCCACCGGGGCCAGCCACCGGGCTGACACAGGCGGTCAGGGCCATCGCACCGCCAAGCACGGCAGCAGCCGTCTTGCCACGAGCGCGCAGAGAGAGGCTCTTGAAGGTTTTCATTCGTCGGATCCCCCGGTAAGGACGACAGTCTGGTCGCCCGTGTTAATCTGTGTGCTGTCAATGATGATCGTGTTGAACGATCCATTGGTGATGACGTTGAGCTGGTTGCCGACGGCCATGCCGGAACCGATCATTCCGCTGGCGCCGTCGGTCTGGCCCCAGCCGGTGTAGAGGCCGCTGCCGAGCGAGGAGCCGCCATTGATGAGACCGTTGATGACGACCCGGTTGCCGAGCTCGTCGCGGGTGTTGGTGCCGTCATACGGGCGGTCTTCGGTGCCGTAGTCCCAGCCATAAGGGCGCTCGAACTCGGCGAGATAGCCGGCTTCCTGCGCCATGGCGGCCGGCGCAAGAGCCGCGGCCGTCACGGCCAGCGCCGCGCTGATGGAAAGAAGGGTCACTTTAGTCATGTTTCACGTCCCGAAGGGCTGGCCGAAAGCCTGATTTGCCGGATCAGTTGCAACGCACGTGCCAGTTGCTGTGCCAATTTCGCCTGTGCGGGGAGCGCCGGAATGGGGCACAGGCCCGCCCGGAAGCGCAAAATCTTCAGGAATTGCAGAGGTTTTGGCCCATACTGTCCCCGCGTGGCACAACCGGCGGGGGAATCGCGGAAATTCTCGCCAGACGCGCCACAGGCGAGAAGGATGAAGGCCGCTGACCCGGAAAAACAGGGTTCCTCCGATCATCGAAGCGCCTCCGGCCGTGGCCGGACTGGCCTTATTATTACTGATTGCGCATGGCGCGCGGATCCTGATGCCGGCGAATGAGAGCCTGGCCTTCCTGATGGGGGCGAGCCTGCAGCCTGACCGGTTCTGGGCCAGTCTGGGCCAGGGGCCGGGCGGATTCGAGCCTTATAATTCGGCCTTCGCGGCGGCGATTACCCTGGTTTCAGAGGCTTTCCTGCATGATGGCTGGGGCGCGGCCCTGCTGAATGCGGCGCTGGTGGTGATGCTCGGCCGGCCTGTGCATCAGGGCCTTGGCGGCACGGGGCAGGCGGCGCCGGCGCGATTCCTGATCCTCTTTATATGTAGCGTTGTTGGCGGGTCGCTGGCGCACCTGCTCTGGCATTATCCGGCGGGAATCGCCCTGATCGGGGCTTCCGGCGGGGCGAGCGGCCTGCTGGGCGCGTGGTTCCTGAAGGGGCGGGGGCCGGGCGGGCGCATCCTGTCGCAACGATTCCTGGTCGTGTTCGTGGCCTTCGCCGCCGTCAATATCGGCCTGATCTGGGCCGGGCCCGTGCTTCTGGGCGCAAGAATCGGCTGGCAGGCCCATATCGGGGGCTTCCTGGCCGGCGCGCTGGCCTACCGGGCCCTGCGCCCTGGCTGGACCGGTCCCCGTTTCTGAACAGAATCGCTAGGCCGAAAGATTTGTGGTACATCTGCCTGACCGGTGAGATCGGTCAGCGGTCCGCCGTGAGGGAGGACTCGCATGACCATAGACCAGATCCTGAATGACAAAGGGCGCACCGTCATCGCCATTCTGGCGACCAAGACGCTGAAACAGGCCGCAGAATTGCTGGACCAGAAGCGAATCGGCGCGATCGTGACGCTGACGCCCAAGGGCGAGATCATGGGCGTCCTGTCGGAACGGGATATTGTGCGCCAGGTGGCCCGCACGGGTCCGGCCGCGCTGGACATGCTGGTTCAGGACGCCATGACGCGCGAAGTCATCACGATCGACAGCAAGACCGGAATCGATGCGGCGCTCCAATTGATGACCGACCGGCGCGTGCGCCACCTGCCGGTTCTGCGCGATAGCAAGCTTTGCGGCGTCGTTTCGATCGGCGACCTGGTGAAGTGGAAGATCGCCGATGCAGAAGCTGAAGCCGAAGCGATGAAGTCGTATCTTTCCGCTCAGTTCTGAATTTTCAAGGTTCTAGCCTTAATCTCCGGGTCCGCTCCGCCATTGCTGCAACAGCGATCGCAGCGAAAAGCGCATTTTTGTGTCGAAAAGCTGCACAAGGGGGTTGCGGCCCGGACGAGGTAGGTCTATCTCGCGGCCTCTGCCAAGGCGGACCCCGAAAGGACCCCGAGGCGGTGCCCGCAAAAGGCACCTGCATGGTGAAAAAGGTATTGCCTAATTCGCCGAACAGGGGCTATATATGCGGTTCCTCGAAACGCTCGGACACGAGGGCCGGTTTCCGGCCTAGGGTGTCTTTTGCGCTGAAAATCTGGCGGTCAGACGGGTCAAACCGGAAACTGCAGAAAGCGCAAAAAAGAGTGTTGACGGGCAAAAGGGCGGCCCATATAAGCCGCCACTTCCGGACGGGGCCACGGCTTCTGAAGGGCCCCGGAACTTCGGTTCCAGCTGTTTGACATCGTAAGAGATTAAGGAAGAGAAACGCAGGCGGCGTGATGGCTTGCGGAACAGTCCTCAAGGCTGTTCCAAACGATCACGACGGATGCGTTTCTTGAGAATTCTTTTTCCATCGAACAGGGCTTCGGTCTTGTTCTTTGTGACAAAGGGTTCTCGTCAAAGAACGCAATACTTATGCTTAACAGCTTGAGTAACTGTCCTCATTTTCCTGAGGATGGTTTCGTCAGATCCAACTCAACTTGAGAGTTTGATTCTGGCTCAGAACGAACGCTGGCGGCAGGCCTAACACATGCAAGTCGAACGACACAGTGGCAGACGGGTGAGTAACGCGTGGGAACGTACCTTTCGCTAAGGAATAGCTCCGGGAAACTGGTGGTAATACCTTATACGCCCTTCGGGGGAAAGATTTATCGGCGAAAGATCGGCCCGCGTTAGATTAGGTAGTTGGTGGGGTAATGGCCTACCAAGCCTACGATCTATAGCTGGTCTGAGAGGATGATCAGCCACACTGGGACTGAGACACGGCCCAGACTCCTACGGGAGGCAGCAGTGGGGAATCTTGCACAATGGGCGAAAGCCTGATGCAGCCATGCCGCGTGAATGATGAAGGCCTTAGGGTTGTAAAATTCTTTCGCCAGGGACGATAATGACGGTACCTGGAGAAGAAGCCCCGGCTAACTTCGTGCCAGCAGCCGCGGTAATACGAAGGGGGCTAGCGTTGTTCGGAATTACTGGGCGTAAAGCGCACGTAGGCGGACTTCTAAGTCAGGTGTGAAATCCCGGGGCTCAACCTCGGAACTGCATTTGAAACTGGAAGTCTGGAGTTCAGGAGAGGTTAGCGGAATACCGAGTGTAGAGGTGAAATTCGTAGATATTCGGTGGAACACCAGTGGCGAAGGCGGCTAACTGGACTGATACTGACGCTGAGGTGCGAAAGTGTGGGGAGCAAACAGGATTAGATACCCTGGTAGTCCACACCGTAAACGATGAGAGCTAGTTGTTGGCAGGCATGCCTGTCGGTGACGCAGCTAACGCATTAAGCTCTCCGCCTGGGGAGTACGGCCGCAAGGTTAAAACTCAAAGAAATTGACGGGGGCCCGCACAAGCGGTGGAGCATGTGGTTTAATTCGAAGCAACGCGCAGAACCTTACCTACCCTTGACATACCGATCGCGGTTTCCAGAGATGGATTCCTTCAGTTAGGCTGGATCGGATACAGGTGCTGCATGGCTGTCGTCAGCTCGTGTCGTGAGATGTTGGGTTAAGTCCCGCAACGAGCGCAACCCTCATCCTTAGTTGCCATCACGTTTGGGTGGGCACTCTAAGGAAACTGCCGGTGGCAAGCCGGAGGAAGGTGGGGATGACGTCAAGTCCTCATGGCCCTTACGGGTAGGGCTACACACGTGCTACAATGGCAGTGACAATGGGATAATCCCAAAAAGCTGTCTCAGTTCAGATTGTCCTCTGCAACTCGAGGGCATGAAGGTGGAATCGCTAGTAATCGTGGATCAGCATGCCACGGTGAATACGTTCCCGGGCCTTGTACACACCGCCCGTCACATCATGGGAATTGGTTCTACCCGAAGACGCTGTGCTAACTTCGGAGGCAGGCGGCCACGGTAGGGTCAGTGACTGGGATGAAGTCGTAACAAGGTAGCCGTAGGGGAACCTGCGGCTGGATCACCTCCTTTCTAAGGATGCATTGGATTGGTTCGCTCACGCAAACCTCCAACGCTTCTTGTACAGCTCCCTTTGAGGAGCAAAACATATGCGGCTGTCGCGCCGTCTCCGTTTCTCTTCCTTCGTTCGTTGTTTGGTCTTGCCTCTGGCAAGTCCAGGCACTAAGCGAGCCCCGCGGGCGCTGAACGCCTGTCTTCGACTTTGACCGGTGACGGTCATGGGCCGGTAGCTCAGGTGGTTAGAGCGCACGCCTGATAAGCGTGAGGTCGGAAGTTCAACTCTTCCTCGGCCCACCATCGAAGCCTGCGGCAACGCAGGGCAGGGCATGCAACCTGGCGGGACGCCGGGGTTTACGGGGCCATAGCTCAGTTGGGAGAGCGCCTGATTTGCATTCAGGAGGTCGTCGGTTCGACTCCGTCTGGCTCCACCAATTTTTAGCGGGTTCCGTATCGGCGCTTTGCGCCTCACATGAGCCAGGCTCAAGGCTGCTGCCAACACAAGCAACGCGCAGGCGCAGGTGCCGCGAGCTTCAGCTCGCGAGCAGCGCCGAGCAGCTTAAAAGCGAACGAGGAAGTTTAGTCCGTTTCCGGAGCAATCCGGGATATTTGTCATCGTAAGGGAAAGATTGATCCGGCTGGTTTGCCGCTCGGAGCCTTGTGCTCCTGGTACTCCAGCTTCAGCCGATAAACGTGAGTGTCATAGGAGTATGACAACAAAAGCTCACGCCAAAGGATCAGTCTGCAAGAAACCAACATGTCTGATCGAGATCCATGTGGTGGCGACGCGTATGCGTTTTCCACTGCACATGGGTTTCAAAAACGATCAAGCGTCAAAAGGGCATCCGGGGGATGTCTTGGCGGTAAGAGGCGATGAAAGACGTGGCACTCTGCGATAAGCACCGGGGAGGCGAGAGCACCCTTTGATCCGGTGATTTCTGAATGGGGAAACCCACCTCCGAGATGTTGGATAAATCTTCCGTTCGCGGACGATGTATCTGACATTTCGCTAGAGAGGTATTTTAACCTGAATACATAGGGTTAAAAAGCGAACCCGGGGAATTGAAACATCTAAGTACCCGGAGGAAAGGACATCAATTGAGACTCCGTTAGTAGTGGCGAGCGAACGCGGACCAGGCCTGGTCTGAAATAAGGAGAAGTATCTGGGAAGGTACGCCATAGTGGGTGATAGCCCCGTATCCGTAAAATGAAGACCTTTTAGAGTAGGGCGGGACACGTGAAATCCTGTCTGAACATGGGGGGACCATCCTCCAAGCCTAAGTACTCCTTACCGACCGATAGTGAACAAGTACCGTGAGGGAATGATGAAAAGAACCCCGATGAGGGAGTGAAACAGATCCTGAAACCGGATGCCTACAAGCTGATGGAGCTCTTCGGAGTGACATCGTACCTTTGTATAATGGGTCAGCGACTTAGTGTTGCGTGCAAGCTTAAGCCGTTAGGTGTAGGCACAGCGAAAGCGAGTCTGAACAGGGCGACCGAGTACGTAGCATTAGACCCGAAGGCAAGTGATCTAGGTATGGGCAGGCTGAAGGTGCGGTAACACGCACTGGAGGGCCGAACCGTTGAACGTTGAAAAGTTCTCGGATGACCTGTGCCTAGGGGTGAAAGGCCAATCAAACTTGCTGATAGCTGGTTCTCCGCGAAATCTATTTAGGTAGAGCGTCAGACGAATACTCCAGGGGGTAGAGCACTGAATGGGCTAGGGGTCCTCACCGGATTACCAAACCTTCTCAAACTCCGAATACCTGGAAGTACTATCTGGCAGACACACGGCGGGTGCTAACGTCCGTCGTGAAAAGGGAAACAACCCAGACCGCCAATTAAGGCCCCTAAGTAATAGCTAAGTGCGAAACGATGTGGAGGTGCTGAGACAATCAGGAGGTTGGCTTAGAAGCAGCCATCCTTTAAAGAAAGCGTAACAGCTCACTGATCTAGCGCCTCTGCGCGGAAAATGTAACGGGACTAAAGTTATTCGCCGAAATTGCGGACTCGAAAGAGTGGTAGCGGAGCGTTCCGTAAGCCGACGAAGGTGAACCGTGAGGTTTGCTGGAGGTATCGGAAGTGAGAATGCTGACATGAGTAGCGACAAAGCGGGTGAGAGACCCGCTCGCCGAAAGACCAAGGGTTCCTGCGTAAAGCTAATCTGCGCAGGGTTAGCCGGCCCCTAAGGTAAGGCCGAAAGGCGTAGCCGATGGGAACCACGTTAATATTCGTGGGCCAAGGGATGAGTGACGGATTTCGAAAGTTGTATCCTCTTATTGGATTGAGGATGCAGCCTGGAAGTTCCTGGAAATAGCCTCCACATTAAGACCGTACCCCAAACCGACACAGGTGGTCTGGTAGAGTATACCAAGGCGCTTGAGAGAACTATGTTGAAGGAACTCGGCAAATTACCTCCGTAACTTCGGGATAAGGAGGCCTCAATCTGGGCAACCAGGCTTGAGGGGCACAAACCAGGGGGTAGCGACTGTTTATCAAAAACACAGGGCTCTGCGAAGCCGCAAGGCGACGTATAGGGTCTGACGCCTGCCCGGTGCCGGAAGGTTAAAAGGAGAGGTGCAAGCCTTGAATTGAAGCCCCGGTAAACGGCGGCCGTAACTATAACGGTCCTAAGGTAGCGAAATTCCTTGTCGGGTAAGTTCCGACCTGCACGAATGGCGTAACGACTTCCCCACTGTCTCCAACATAGACTCAGCGAAATTGAATTCCCCGTGAAGATGCGGGGTACCCGCGGTTAGACGGAAAGACCCCGTGAACCTTTACTACAGCTTCACAGTGGCATTAAAGAACTTATGTGTAGGATAGGTGGGAGGCTTTGAAGCTTCGGCGCCAGCCGGAGTGGAGCCAACCTTGAAATACCACCCTTAATTTCTTTGATGTCTAACCGCGCCCCTGGATGGGGCCGGGACCCTGTGTGGCGGGTAGTTTGACTGGGGCGGTCGCCTCCCAAAGAGTAACGGAGGCGCGCGATGGTAGGCTCAGAGCGGTCGGACATCGCTCGTTGAGTGCAATGGCATAAGCCTGCCTGACTGCGAGCTCGACGGAGCGAGCAGAGACGAAAGTCGGTCATAGTGATCCGGTGGTCCCGAATGGAAGGGCCATCGCTCAACGGATAAAAGGTACTCCGGGGATAACAGGCTGATGATGCCCAAGAGTCCATATCGACGGCATCGTTTGGCACCTCGATGTCGGCTCATCACATCCTGGGGCTGGAGCAGGTCCCAAGGGTTCGGCTGTTCGCCGATTAAAGTGGTACGTGAGCTGGGTTCAGAACGTCGCGAGACAGTTTGGTCCCTATCTGCCGTGGGTGTTGGATACTTGAGAGGATTTGTCCCTAGTACGAGAGGACCGGGATGAACACACCTCTGGTGGACCTGTTGTGGCGCCAGCCGCATTGCAGGGTAGCTATGTGTGGACGGGATAACCGCTGAAAGCATCTAAGCGGGAAACCCACCTCAAAACCAGGTATCCCTGAGAGCCGTGCAAGACCAGCACGTCGATAGGCCGGGTGTGGAAGCGCTGCGAGGCGTGAAGCTAACCGGTACTAATTGCTCGATCGGCTTGATCGAGAAACTCATGTGTAGTTGAAAGCGCATCCGCTTCGACAACACGAAAGATCTCCATACAGACATATTGGTTTCAAAGCTTGCACAACGGTCTGGTTTCCGCCGACCCGGTGGTTTTGGCAGGGGGTCCCCACCTGATCCCATCCCGAACTCAGTCGTTAAGCCCCCTTGCGCCGATGGTACTACGTCTTCAGACGTGGGAGAGTAGGACGCTGCCGGGTCCGCAGAGCCCAGACAAAGCAAGCCCTTGCAGACATTTCTTTCCTTTACGACGACAGTTGCCGCTCGCCGGCACCTGATCCGGCCTCAGCCATATGGCGGGCCGGATTTGCATTTGGGGGCCTTGTGTTCTTATATGCGCAACAATTGACGCGGGATGGAGCAGCCCGGTAGCTCGTCAGGCTCATAACCTGAAGGTCGTAGGTTCAAATCCTACTCCCGCACCCAATTAAGCCTCTGATCTTCGGATCGGGGGCTTTTTTCGTTTCGGGGTGCAGGTTTATTAAATCCGTGCACGGATCTAAAAGATATAAAAATAAACATAAAAACAAGGCCAAATGGTCTCTGTTGGGAGGTTGCCCCGCTTCCCGGCGCGCGGGGCGACCTTGACGGGCGTCAATGCGGGCGGGGCAGCGCGGGCTAGACTCAAGCTCGCAATACCGAAGGTGCCTGGTCATGGCTGCGGAGACTGACAGAGAGCTGAAGCAGCGCGTGCTGGAGGAGCTGGAGTACGAGCCGCAGGTCAATGCCAGTTCGGTCGGGGTGACGGCGAAGGATGGCATCGTCGCGATTTACGGTCACGTCACCAGTTTTCTTGAACGCGTCCTTGCTGAGGACGCTGTGCGGCGGGTGCGCGGCGTGCGGGCGATCGCCAATGAGATCGATGTCAACCTGCCGGGTGATGCGCATGTCAATGATGACGAGATCGCCTTCCGGGCCTCGCGCCTGTTCGATTGGGACCATTTGCTGAGCAAGGCGAACTTCTCGATCCGCGTGCAGGGCGGCAAGGTGGATGTCGATGGCGAAACGGACCAGCTGCACCTGAAGCGCCGCGCAGAAATGCTGCTGGCGCAGTTGCCGGGCGTGGTGGCCGTGTTCAACCATATCCGCGTGGTTCCGGCACCGCAGAAGGCCGACATCGCGCAGAAAATCGGGGCAGCCCTCGCGCGTCAGGCACAAGGCGAGGCAGACGCGATCCGCATTGAAGTGCGTGATGGGGATGTGACCCTGCGCGGCAAGGTTGGATCGCTGCTGGAAAAGGACAGCGTGGAGCGGGCGGCGGCGCATGCGCCCGGCGTGCGGCATGTGACCAGTCATCTGGTCGTCGGCGATTGACGCGCGGCGCTTTCCCGGCGCGTCGTCTGCGCTAGACTGCGCGTTTCGGACCGGGAGCGCCTGCTGGACACCAATGAGACCCTTCTGAAGTCTGCGCTGAATGTCGGCGTGGCGCTCGCGATCGGCCTGCTGATCGGGCTTGAGCGTGGCTGGAAGGAGCGTGCCGATCCGGGCGGCAGCCGGGTGGCGGGATTCCGCACTTTTGGCCTGATCGGACTGGCCGGCGGGCTAGCAGGCGTGCTCGATGCCGGCAATGGCTTCGTGATCGCATCGGTTGCGCTGGGGCTGGCATTGCTGCTGCGCGAAGGGTTTGAAGTGCGCATCGACGAGACGCGCAATGTCAGTGCAACGACGATGATTGCGGCGCTGGTGACGTACAGTCTCGGCGCCGTGGCGGTGACCGTGGCGCCGCTGCTGGCGGCGGCGGCGGGCGTGATCACGGCATTTGTGCTGTGGCTGCGCGAGCCGATGCATCGGCTGCTGGGCCGGATCGAGGAACGCGAACTGAGCGCTTTCCTGCGTCTCCTGCTGATTTCCATCGTGATTCTGCCGGTGATGCCGGAAGAAGGGCTGGGCCCCTATGGCGTCATCAATCCGCGCGAGGTGTGGCTGGTCGTCGTGCTGATCAGCGGCCTCGGGTTCCTTGGATATCTGGGAGTCAAATTCCTGGGCGAGCAGGCGGGCATCGGTCTGATGGCGCTGGCCGGAGGGCTCGCCTCCTCGACCGCGGCCACGCTGTCTCTGGCACGCCTGTCAGCCAGCGATTCAGGCAATGAGCGGGCCTATGCGGGCGGCGTTGCCGCGGCGTGGGCGGTGATGTTTGTCCGCATGGGAATCATTGTGGGCGGTATCCATTATCCGCTTCTGGCACGTATCTGGCTTCCGCTCGGCGCGATGTTTCTGGTGACGGCGCTGATGGCCGGCGCGGAATTGCTGCGGCGGAGCGAACGGACGCCGGCGCAGATGGCCCTCACGAATCCGCTGGACCTGAAATCTGCCTTGACCTTTGCCGGCGTACTCGTCGCGGCGCTGGTCCTGTCGCGGCTGGCGCAGGATGCGTGGGGTACGCACGGGATTTTCGGTGTCGCCGCGATTGCCGGCCTCGTCGATGTGGACGCGATCAGCATTTCGATGAGCCAGCTGAGCCAGACGGATCTTGCAGGCGCCGTTGCAGCGCGGGCCATTATCGTCGCGGCCTTGGCGAACACGATTTTCAAGACGGGGCTGGCCTTTGCGGCGGGCACACCTGCGTTCGGGCGCCGGGTGCTGGTTGGCGCAGCGCTGACGCTTGCCGCCGGCACGCTGGCGGTGGTCACCGGGATCGTGACCGGCTGGATGTGACGGGTCAGGCCGTGGCGATCAGCTGCTCAATGTCCGCAGCCGGATGATGCGCGAAATCGCCGGTGATCGAGTGCGCGATGCGTGCCTGGGTGCCGGCCGAGAGCGCCTTGCGCAGACGGCCCATCGAGCGCGGGTCTGCGACCAGCACGAGATGGCGGGCTGCGCCGATGCGGGCCCACTCGTCGATCTGCGCGGCGAGGGCGTCAATGAAATCCGCTTCAGCTTCATCATGCCAGTCGGTTTGTCCGACGGCGGATCGCCGGCTGCCGGGGCCGGGATAGCGGCCGGGCGGGCTGCTGCCCTGGTCGTGGGTTGCGGGGTTATCCAGTTCGCTGGCCTGCGCGACACGCAGGTCCAGCCGGTCCCTGTCGCCGTGATTGTCATAAATGACATATTTGCCGGCGTCGCAGACGATGACGCGATCTCCATGTTCCAGGTGCATGGCAGCGGCCTCCTTGTGGCGCATTCTATGCGAACCAGCGCATCCGGGGCATGCGTAATGTCACGGAATTCACGGCCTCTGGCGCGGGCGCCATACTGGCACGGCTGGACTGGCAGCAAGACGAGGCGCCGATGGATTTGCCAAGAGCCCCCGAGAGTGTGGATGGGATCGGCGGGATTGCCGCGGGCCCGGTCAACCGGCTGTCGACGCTCCTGTCGGGCGCGGGCTATCCCACGGTGGCGCGCCGGCTGACAGCGCACGAGCATCTCTATTTCGAGCAGGATCCGCGCAAGGGCGTTTACGAGCTCCTGTCC
This sequence comes from Hyphomonas sp., assembly GCF_041398385.1. Taxonomy (GTDB): domain Bacteria; phylum Pseudomonadota; class Alphaproteobacteria; order Caulobacterales; family Hyphomonadaceae; genus Hyphomonas. The sequence continues at coordinate 151,670 of NZ_JAWKUW010000003.1, read as the reverse complement.
GGCACCGTCATCCAGTATGCGCTGCTGACCGATGCGCGCCGGCGGATCGAGGCGTTTGCACGGCCGGGAGACCTGCTGGCATTCGGCCATTCGGCGCTGCATGACGAGAATGTCGAGGCACTGACCGAGGCGCGACTGAATTTCATTCCGCGATCGGTGTTCGATGCCGCGGTGCGCGACCTGCCGGGCTTCCGCGACGCGGTGCTGGAGCGGATCGAGCAGATGCTGCGGCAGGCGCGGGCGCAATCGGCGCTGATCGGCTGGAAGTCTGCGGCGCAGCGCACCGCGAGCTTCCTCCTCTTCCTCGAAGAACGGTTCCGCGACCCGGTGACGGGGGTTGTGCGGGTGCCGATGACGCGGCGCGATATCGCGGACTATCTGGGGCTGACGATCGAGACGGTCAGCCGGATGATCAGCCGCCTCAAGGAAACCGCGATCATTCGCATGCCGTCACCGGGCGAGTTCCTGGTGCTGGATCATCCGCGCCTTGTCGAGGCGGCCGGGGATTGTGAAGAGGATGCGCGGCAGATGCGGCGCAACCGGGCCTGAGGCGCGGCTTATTTCATCATTCCGGCATGGAAGGCGAGGCGGACAAGGTCTGCTATGCCGCTGGAATCCGTCTTCTGGTGAAGGCCGGCGCGATAGACGTCGACGGTCCGTGGGCTGAGATTAAGCTCACGGGCGACTTCCTTTGTGGATTTGCCGAGGATGAGCAGCTTGAAAACGTCCATTTCCCGTGGCGTCAGGTCGGCGAGGCGCTGTATTGCGGCTTCCCGGTGGTCCGCTTCTGTCTGGATCTGGCGTGACAATTCGCAGGCATGGCGCAGCGCGGACAGCAATTCGGCCGATTCCCAGGGCTTCTCGATGAAATCGATGGCGCCATGCTTCATGGCATCGACGGCGAGGCGGACATCGCCATGTGCCGTCATCATGATCGTCGGGATGCGGATGTCGCGGTCGCGCATGGCCGACAGCACGTCGAGGCCGTCCATGCCGGGCATGTAATAGTCGAGCATCAGGCAGGCCGCACTGTCATGGGGCGCGGTATCCAGGAAGTCCTGCGGCGAGGCGAACGAGCGCGTATGGTAGCCCGACAGGGCGAGCAGCGTGGCGAGGGAATCGAGCACGCCGGCATCGTCGTCCACGATGTAGACGACATGTTCGGGAAGCGGGCCAGCCTGCGGGTCAGTCATGAGTTGGGCTTTCCTGGCTTCTGACCGAATTGCGCGGCAGGACGAGTTCGAAGAGGGCGCCGCCTTCCGGCGCATCATGCGCGGAAATCCGGCCGCCATGGGCCCTTGCGATCCGCTTGACCACGGCAAGGCCGAGGCCGGTCCCGCGCTCGTCGGTGGTGAAGAAGCTTTCGAAAATGCGGGTCTTGTTGCCGTCAGGAATGCCGGGGCCATTATCCGCGACCGAAAGCTTCAGCGCTTCGTCCGTCACGGACGAGACAACGGTGATCGTCGGCGCGGGCGTGTCTTCAAGGGCGCGGCGGGCATTCGAGATGATGTTCGTCAGCACCTGCAAGAGCTGCACGCGGTCGAACGCGGCGCTGCCGTCCTTGCCCTCGCGGCGGATGGTGAGGGCGATACCGTCCGCGTCGAGCGCCGGCCTGACGAATGAAATGGCATCCTCAACGGCGGCGTGGAAATCGCCGGGTTCGGCGTCTGCCGGTTCCTGCTGGTTGAGGAGTCGCATCCGGCGGATGATGTCGCTGCCGAGGCGCGATTGCTGGCGGGCCTTGCCGATCAGTTCCAGGACGAAGGGGTCGGCGGGATGACCTGTCTTGTCGAGGTGCAGCAACAGGGAGTCGAGATAGTTGGAAATCGCCGTCAGCGGCTGGTTCAGTTCATGCGCGACGGAAGAGGCCATTTCCCCGATCAGGCTGCGCCGGTTGGAATATTCGAGGGCCTGGCGCAGTTCGTCGAGGCTTTTCTCGCGCTGCACGGTGCGGCTGACATCGCGGACGATGCCGAGGAAGGACGGATCTGCGTCCGAGCCGACGGGCGCGATGGCGATTTCAATTGGGAACAGGCTGCCATCCTTGCGGCGGGCGTCGACGCGCCGGCCGAAATCCGGCAGCTTGCGTCTGCCGGTGGTGAGAAAGGCCTCGACATAGGCATCGTGCCGGTGGGCGTGCGGCTCCGGCATCAGCATGCGGACATGCTTGCCAAGGACTTCCTGTTCCGAATAGCCGAACAGGGCGGGTGCGGCGCCGATGAAGTCCAGGATCGTCCCTGTACGGTCGATCCGAATAATGGCGTCCGGGGCCTTGCCGACGATCGCCTCCAGCGTGACGCGCTGTGCAGTGTAGGCTGCGCGAAGGCGCAGGTCTTCCGCGACGAGGCCGGCGAGGCGCGAGACCTGGTCCATGAAATAGGCGAAGGCATCGTCTTTCTGGTCCGGCGCCTCCGTCCGGACGGTAATGATGAAGGCGACGGGGTCTTCGTTCGGCGCAGTCAGGGCAAAGCCGCGAAGGGTAGCGTGGGGGGCATCGCCCCCGCGGAGCTCGTCTTCGATCAGCAGCGATGCCGGGCGGCCGGCGGCGAGATAGGGCTGCACGGCAGCGCGCAGCCGTTCGCGCTCGGCTTCCGAGAAGTCCGGCGCGGCGGCAATGTGTGGCTGGCCATTTCGGTCTGCGGAGAGGATCGCGGCGCGCCCGGCGCCAGGGATGGCCTCGATCGCCCGCACGAGGGGCAGGGCCACATCATCAAGCGGGCGCTCGTCAGACAGGGAATCCAGCGCCCGGTCCAGAAAGCCGGCGACCAGGCCGACCAGCGTGCCGTCGTCGCGGAAGCGCTGGGAAAGTGTTTGTTCTGGCATGCCGTCTCCCGATCCCGGGGCAACCTATCATGCCTGCGGCTGGCGCACAGCCCACCGGGCCCGCTCCATCGCCAGCACGATCATCACGCTGCCGGTGGCGGCGAAGAAGCACCAGACAGAGATCAGCGTCGTCCGGTCGGCGATGAAGACGATGGTGAGGGCGGCTGCGACGAACGCGGCGAACCAGCGCACCGGCGGCAGGCTGGACACAGCGAGGCTGCCGCCCGCAGCGGCGAAGTAGGGCACCAGCATGAGGTGCAGCGTACCCATCTTCCAGCTGTGCATCCAGCCGACCACAGGCAGGCTGGTGAGCGCCTGCTGTGAGTAATAGATCGAGTGCCCGTCGATGCGGGCGCTGGTGGTCGCGGTCAGGAGTTTCGACACATAGAGCGCGGCGATCAGAAGGCCGGCAATCAGGAGGCCGGTCTGAATCCTGCGCCGCAGCGGCTGGGTCTCGGCCGATCGCGCCGCGAACGGCACGAAGGCCGGCCAGATGACTGTGGCGAAGAGCACGAACAGGGCGGGATAGAGTCCGGTATCCGTCGCCGTCGCGCTTTGCCCGATGCGCAGCCAGACCATGCCCTCGATCGCCTGCTGTGCGCCGAAGCCAAGCGGCATGAGCGCGAGCGGCAGGAGTTTGCGGTCAGGACAGCGGTGCAGCGCCAGAAGGCCTGCGCCCGCGCAGGCGGCCGCGACGGTGAAGCTGGCGGTTGCGGAAAAGCACATGATTCATGGCTCCCTGTCTGCACATCCCGCTGCGGCGGCAAGCTTGGGCGTGCCGTGCATGCGGGCGTTTGAGCCTCGTCAATTTGCGCCGGACCGCTTCATGGAACAAGATGGGGCAGCAAACCGGAGAAGACCCATGCAAATCAAGGATATCAGTGTGTGCCTCGCCTCGCCCGACGGTGACCGGACAGCGTTTGAATTCGCACGGGACTTTGCCGCCGCGCGCAATGCGCATCTCAGCTGCGCCGCCTTCACCCTCCTGCCGGAAATGGTGATCGGGTATGGCGACGGGGTTGGCGCGGAAATGTATGCGGGGCTGATCCAGGAAACGCGCGAGGCGATGGGCAAGGCCTGGGACCGGTTCGAGGAACAGTCGCTGCGCACGGAAGACACGATCGAGCTGCGCCGCTTCGAGACGACGCAGAACCGGGTTGAGGCGCTGTCGGCGATGAATGCCCGCCATGCCGATCTGGTGGTCGTCCGGGCGCCGGATTCCGAAGACGCACAGCCTCATGCCGACATGCTGGAGGGCGTGCTGCTGGGCGGTGGGCGGCCTGTGCTGGTGCTGCCGGCGGGCTGGAAGAACCCGGTGATCGGCACGCGCACGGTGATGGCCTGGGATGCGGGCCGCGAGGCTGCGCGAGCGCTGCATGACAGTCTGATGGTGCTGCCCGAGGGGGCAACTGTCTGGGTGACGACCGTGGATGCGAAGCCGGACATTACAGGCTTTGGCGGCGGGCCGGGCTGGGACATCGGGACCCATCTCTCGCGCCATGGCTGTGCCGTGGAAGTGCGCAACGAGGACAGTATGGGCCGGCCGGCAGCGGAGGCGCTGCTGGATGTGGCGACGGCCTACAATGCCGATCTCATCGTGATGGGCGGCTATCGCCATTCGCGCCTGCAGCAGGCCCTGATCCCCGGCGTGACCCGCAAGCTGTTGCACGAGGTCAAGGTGCCGCTGTTGCTGTCGCACTGATCGCGCTAGACTGGGGCGGCAGGAGGAAAGGCGCCGATATGCTGAAGACCGACCGCAATTTTGACCTGACCCTCGATCCGGACGTTGCCTATCGCATCGCCGAACTGGTGCAGACCTATCAGGGCGAAGCCTTCGTGCCGCTGGAAGACGAGGACGAGATCGACAGCGATCCGGGCGATGACCTTATCCCCGATGTCGACGCGCTGGCCGACGAGGCAGAGCGGCCGCACCATGATGTGCTGGAAGATGAACTGGAAGGCCTGATCTCCGGGCTGAACGTGGATGCGCGGCATGACCTTCTGGCGCTGATCTGGGTTGGTCGCGGCGATTTCGAGGCGAGCGACTGGGCAAGCGCCCGCCGCGCCGCGCGCGAGGCCGAACCGTTCAGCGTGTCGGACTATATCGAGGAACTGCAATCGGGTGGCGACTATATCGAAGAGGCGCTGTCGGCCCTCGGCTATGCGCCGCCGGAAGATCACGAATAGGCCCGGATGACCGGGCCGGTGTTTCCTGCGCCGATCTCCGAAGAGATATGGAACCGGAAGTACCGGTTCGGCAGGGAAGCGGGCATTGAGGAGACCTGGCGCCGTGTGGCGCGGGCTGTGGCGTCGGCGGAGACGCACGATGTCGCGGCTTGGGAGCAGCGCTTTTTCGATCTGCTGAGCGATTTCCGGTTCCTGCCCGGCGGGCGCATCCTGGCGAATGCCGGAACGGCCCGCAGCGCGACGCTGCTCAACTGTTTTGTCATGGGCGTTCTGGACGATTCCGTAGACGGATTGTTCCATGCCCTGCGCGAGAGCGCCGTGACATTGCAGGCAGGGGGCGGCATCGGGTTGGACTTTTCACCTGTCCGCCCGGCCGGCATGGCGGCGAAGCGGACAGGCAATGTTGCGAGCGGGCCGGTCTCCTTCATGCATCTGTGGGATGCCATGTGCGAGACGATGACGGCCGACCGGGCCCGGCGCGGCGCGATGATGGCGGTACTGCGCTGCGACCATCCGGACATCGAGGCATTCATCGATGCGAAGCTGGCGGCGGGCAACCTGTCACGCTTCAACCTGTCGGTCGCGGTGACAGACGGATTCGTCCGCGCGGTGGATGAGGATGCCGACTGGCCGCTGGTGTTTGGCGGGAAGACGCACCGCACCGTCAAGGCGCGGACGCTGTGGGACCGCATCCTGCGCAGTGCCTACCATTCCGGCGAGCCGGGTGTCCTGTTCATCGACCGGATCAACCAGCTGAACAATCTCGGCCGCGCCGAGACGATCCATGCCTGCAATCCTTGCGGCGAGGTGCCCCTGCCGCCCTATGGCGCTTGCGATCTTGGCTCTGTCAATCTTACTCGGTTCGTGAAACATCCGTTCACGGCGGATGCGGCGCTGGACCTTGAGGGGATCTGCGCGCTTGTTGCGCCCGCCATCCGCTTCCTCGACAATGTGCTGGATGTCTCGCACTTCCCGCTTGCGCCGCAGAAGGAAGAGGCGATGCAGGCGCGCCGGGTCGGCCTGGGCATCACCGGGCTTGCGGATGCGCTGGTAATGCTGGGCATCGGTTATGGCAGCGAGGCGGGGCGGGCGCTCGCCTCGCGCATTCTCGAAACAATGCGCGACGCGGCCTATCGCGCTTCAGCGGCGCTGGCGGCGGAAAAGGGCAGTTTCCCGTGCTTCCGGGCGGCAGACTTCCTCACCCGGCCATTTGTCGCGCGCCTGCCGGAGGACGTCCGCGATGGCATCGCCCGGACGGGCCTGCGCAACAGCCACCTGATGGCGATTGCACCGACCGGTTCGATCAGCCTTCTGGCGGGGAATGTGTCGGCGGGGATCGAGCCGGTGTTTGCGGCGAAGGTGCGCCGGCGGGTGCGGCGTCCGGACGGGGCATTCGACTCGGCCGATCTTGAAGACTATGCCGTGCGGCTCTGGCAGGCAGAAAACGGCGCGGACACGCTGCCGCCGGCCTTCGTGACCGCCGGCGCCCTGTCGCCGGAAGATCATCTCGCCATGCAGGCAGCGGCGCAGGCCCATGTCGACAATGCCATCTCCAAAACGATCAATGCGGATGCATCTATCTCATTGGAATCATTTGGAAATGTCTATCGCAGGGCGTATGAGCTGGGCCTCAAGGGCTGTACGGTCTACCGTCAGGGCAGCCGGGGCGCCGATGTGCTGACACCCATGACCGGCGCCGTTTGCACGGCCGATACGTGCTGAGGCCATTTGACCAGTATCAAGGCCGCAGCGGGGCAATCGGGTAGCCCAGAGAGCGGCAACGCACTAGACTGCCTGGAAGTGATTTGCGTTGCGAAAGGGATTCTCATGCGCCTGTTGTCCTCCGCTGTTCTCGGTATCGGTGCCCTCCTCATGTCGGCTTGCCATTCGGTGTCGCCGGAGGATGCGGCCGCAAAGGAAGCCGCGCTGAATGAAATCGCGGTCGGCCAGATGATCGCCGAGGCGAACTGCTCGCGCTGCCACGCCGTCGGCCGCAGCGGCGACAGCCCGCATGAAGAGGCCAAGCCGTTCCGCAAGTTTTCCGAAAATTACCCGATCCGCGACCTTGAAGAGCCGCTGGCCGAAGGCATCGTCGTTGGCCATCCGGACATGCCGGTCTTCACCATGAGCCCGGCCGAGATCGACGCGCTGCTGTCCTATATCGAAAGCATCCAGGAGCCGCTCGGCACCTGAGCGCCGCCCGCAAGGGGCAATGCAAATCGGCAGACGAGACCTGAAAATTCCGGCAACGGAACCCTGCGGCTGATCCGTTAAACAGCGGCAAGCTCAGCAAGGACTAAAGCGATGCGGCGCATAATTTTCTGGACACATTTCGTGTTCGGCCTGATGGCAGGCCTGTTCATTCTCAGCATGTCGGTGACCGGCGTATTGCTGACCTATGAGCGGCAGATGGTGGCGGGCGCGCGCGCCGCGGCGGTGGAGCGTCCTGACGGGGCCGAGCCGATGGACGCCGATGCGCTGGTCGCCGCCGCACTGGAAGCCGGCGCGGCGCCGGGCAACACGCTGACCCTTTCGAGCGATCCGGGCGCGCCGGTGCAGCTCTCCAAGGGGCGGCGCGATCAGGTCTGGCTGAACCCCTATACAGGTGAGGCGATGGAGGAGCCGGGCCACGCGCTCGAAGCCTTCTTCTCCCGTGTCGAGCAGATCCATCGCTGGCTGGCCTTTACCGGCAAGCGCAATGAGACGCTGGCGGCGATGAACGCGGCGGCGAACCTTGTGTTCGGGGGCCTGTTGCTGAGCGGGATATTCCTCTGGTGGCCGAAGGCGTGGCGCTGGCCGATCGTGAAGGCGCAACTGTTCTTCCGCCAGGGCCTGCCGAATGCGAAGGCACGGCACTATAACTGGCACCATGTGCTGGCGGTGTGGTCGTTGGTGCCGCTGGCGGCCATCGTTCTCTCGGGCGCGGTGTTTTCCTATGGCTGGGCGAACAGCCTCGTCTATGCCGCGTTCGGCGAAAAGGTGCCGCAGCGTGGCCGGCCGCCGGGGGGGGCCGAGGTCGCTGCCGAAGCCGGGCCGGCACCGGCCGAGATTGCGTCCTATGACCTGCTGGTTGCGCAGGCGACCGGCGACAAGGCCAACTGGAAGCGCGTGACGCTGACGCTGCCCGCGCCAGAGGATGCAGACTTCGCCGTGACGGTGGATCATGGCAATGGCGTGCAGGCGTCGAAGCAGAAGGTGCTGCGGCTCGCCCGGGATGGCAGCGGCCCGCGCGCAGAGGCAGGCGCCGCACCCGCGAGCCCGGCATCCAAGGCGCGGCGGTTCATCCGTTTCCTGCACACGGGTGAGATATTCGGAGTTCTGGGCCAGACGATTGCGGGCCTTGCCTCCCTCGCAAGCGTGGTGCTGGTTTACACAGGCATCTCGCTGGCCATCCGGCGCCTCATCCGTATGCGGAAAGCTGCGCAGGCCGCGGCGGCGAAATAGGCGCGATCAGAGGCTGGCGAAGAGGTCGCCGGTTGCCTCGTCACGGGCATTGGCGATGTCCTCGCCGAGGTAGAAACAGGGATGCTTCAGGCGGGCGAGGCCAATGCCGCGCTCGTAATGCACCCAGCCTCCATTGGGCATGCGCAGGCTGAGGATCGGGGCATCGCAGATCGGGCAGGCCGAATGAAAGGAATTGCCCTTCGTCTCGTCCCCGCTTTTCGATTCCACAGGCACCCAGCTCGGCGCAACCTGGACGCAGGCCCCGGAAGACAGACGGCGCACATGCGCCCGACGGCGAACCCATTTGATGGCCATGGATACCTCCCAGACTGACTTTCCGGAGGATCATGCTTTCGATTCGGTTAAGCAAATCTGGTGGCATGGAAGCCCCCGGATTTCTTTTATCTATTGCAGTTTCACCGAGTTGACGGAGGTCGCGCGTGGCACGAATGTTGCCGCTCAAAGGGAGCCTCCGGCGCAAGACCGGGGGGCAGAACGCCAAACTGGCACAGAAAGGCCGCTCATGTGGGACCATGTCTCAGGTGATATTCTCGTAGTGGTCCATGGCCCGGGAAGAGGCCGGGAGGTTCCGACCGGGAGAACGTTCTTCGACCGGCTTCGCAAGACGCGGCCGGATGTTGCTGCGCACTTCCGGTTTCATCAGACGGGCAGCGCCGCCCCTGATCTGTCAGCCGTTTCCCTTGTCCTGTTCTGGTTGGGTGACCCGCTCAGTATCAAATATCCAGAATGCTATGCCGAGGCCGTTGCAATCGCGAACCAGGCCCGTGCGCTTTCCATTCCGATCCTGAATTCCCCGGAAGCACTGTCCCATACCGCCAAGGCGGCTCAGGCGGCGATCTGGCAACATGCCGGCGTCCCGAGCGCGGCGGCCCAGATCGTCCGAAGCAAGGCTGACGTGATCGCCGCCGTGAAAAAGCTGGATGGCCCCTGTATCCTCCGGTCCGACGTCGAGCATTGCCAGAGCCAGGTCACTATCGTGAAAGACCTGGAAGCCGCCCGCAGGTTGCCGGTGACACAGGAATTTCCTGCGGTCGCCCTTCGAATGTACGACATCCGGCAGGAATACCGCGACGCGGGAGCACCTGTGCACAGCCTGTATTCGGAATACCATCACAAAGCCCGCGCATTTGTGTTCCGCAATTCGGTGCGTCCGAGCCATCTGTTCTTCTCGAACCAACTGATCGTCGGCCTGTCCAACAGCCTGTTCGCCCGCGAACAAAGCTCGCGCCGGCGGATGGCCCGTGCCTGCGGATACCACCGCAAACTGTTCAAGCAGTTGGTGGACGAAGATCTGCGCTACTTCGCGTCTGATCCACCCTACAAAGACGTTCTGGTCCGCGCCGTGGCAGAACTCGGGCTCGATTTTGCAGCCGTCGATTACAGCATCCGGCCCGATGGAACTCCGATCCTGTGGGAGGCCAATCCCTATTTCCATCTGCCGCCCGGCGAACAGAGTGTCCTGAGCGCGGAGCGGCAGGCCGTGCGCCGGGTCAATGAGTCGCTCGACTGGTTCAGCTTGTGCATCGAGTCGGCGACGATACGCGTGATGGCCTGACGGCCGACGAGGCCTCGCCAGTTTCCCCAGGTCATCGCATCGACCTATTGAAGAAATTTGGGTGGACCAGCTTGCTTCCATTGCACATATGGTGGCGGGCTTCGTCTCCGTCGTCATCCTCACCCGTTTCCTGACCCCGGAAGGCTATGGAGTCTTCGGTGTCGGCATGCTCGCCATTGTGGCAGGCGGAGTGCTTTCCGATGGCGCCTTTGCAATGCCGCTTGAGTAGAGAAAAGACATCTCCCCTGCGGGCAAGAACACGGTGTTCTGGGTAAATCTGGGGATCGCGTTTGCGGCCACGGCGTTGCTGCTTCCACTTGCGGGATTTGTTGCGGAGAAATCGGGCTTGCCCTCGGCTGTTCCGGTGATCTGGGGCGCGGTCGGTCTGATGGCTATTTCTGCGGCCGGGGTGGTTCCGCTCAGCCTATTGCGCCGCCCGCCTGACCGTGCGGCAGCCCTTGCCAAGGACGGGATGCTGGCCCTTATTCGGGACGGCCCTTAACGATCTGGAGGATTTGCCTATGCCGGGAACCAGTGTCCTGTCCGACATCCGCATTGCCGACATGACCACCGTGATTTTCGGGCCGTATTGCACGCAGACCCTGGCCGACATGGGCGCCGAAGTGGTGAAGGTTGAGCCGGAAGGCGGCGACGATTTCCGCAATGTGGGCAAGCCGGCGAACACTCGCAATATGGGCCCCTGCCACATGACGATCAATCGCGGCAAGCGGTCGGTCGTATGGGATCTGAAATCAGACGAAGGCAAGGAAGCCATCCGCAGGCTGATCGAACGCAGCGACGTGTTCATCCACAATGTGCGCGCCGATGCGATCGCGCGGCTTAGCCTGACGTTCGAGGACGTGAAGGCGATCCGGCCGGACATCGTTTACATTCATTGCGTGGGGTTCGGCTCCGAGGGGCCCTATGCGGGGCGCCCGGCCTATGACGACCTGATCCAGGGCCTTTCGGGGGCGACAAGCCTGTTGCCGCGCGTCGACGGAAATCCGCAGCCGCGCTTCATCCCGACGGCATTTGCCGACAAGGTGTCCGGCCTGCATGCGGTGTATGCGACCCTTGCCGCGCTGCGCCAGCGTGACCGGACGGGCGAAGCGGTGCACGTGGAAGTGCCAATGTTCGAGTGCGTCACAGGCTTCCTGCTGGAAGAGCATTTCTACGAGGCGGCGTTCGATCCGCCGGTGGGGCCGTTCTGTTACCAGCGCCAGGTCGATCCGTGCCGGCAACCGCTGCGCACGGAAGATGGGTGGGTGGTGATCGCGCCTTATGTGGATGCGCGCTGGGTGAAACTGTTTGATGTCATCGGTGCCCCTGAGGAGCTGAAGGACGAGCGCATCGCCGATCGCCGTGGCCGGTATTACAACATGGATTACATGATGGCGCGGGTGCAGCACCATTTCGTCAATCACACGACAGCGCATTGGCTGAAACTGCTCGGCGAGGCGGACATTCCGGCCGCCCGCGCGAACGATTTTTCAGACCTGCAGGCCGATCCGCACCTGAAAGCCGTCGAGTTCTTCCAGCACCGCGAGCATCCGACCGAAGGCGGCTATTGGGAAACCCAGCCGCCGGTGCATTTCGTCGGCGCGCCCCAGCGCACGATCACGCCCGCGCCGCTGGTCGGTGAGCATACGGATGAAGTTCTGGCGGAGCTGGGATTGAAGAAGGATGGTTAGGCTGCGCCGAGCCCGCGGGAGAGTGCGTCCCAGGCATCGCGGGCGTATTGTTTCGTAACGCGGGCGTTTTCGACCCACATGAATCCATGCGGCGCGCCGGGATAGACGTGCAGCTCCACAGGCACGCCAGCGGCCATCAGGCGCTTGGCGTAGTCGAGGTTTTCCTCGGTGAAAAGATCCATGGCGCCCGTAGAGATGAAGGCCGGTGGCAGGCCTGAGAGGTCTTCGGCCCGTGCAGCGGCGGCATAAGGCGAGACGCTGTCGCTGCCTGGCGGATGGCCGAGCAGGCTGGCCCAGCCATAATGGTTCTTTTCGTTCGTCCAGACGAATTCGCCGAACATGGGCGACAGGTCTGTCCGCACGGCGGTGCGGTCGTCCAGCATGGGGAAGATCAGCTGCTGGTGGCAGAAGGCATATTCCTTCCGGTCACGGACGAGCAGGGCGAGCGCCGCGGCAAGGCCGCCGCCTGCGCTTTCGCCGGCCACAGCGATGCGCGTGGTGTCGATACCGAGCTGGACGGCGTGCTTGTAAATCCAGGCGAGGGCGGCATAGGCGTCCTCGACATTGCCCGGATACGAGGTTTCCGGCCCAAGCCGGTAGGCAGGCGCCACGACGACGGCGTCCATGCCCTTCGCCCAGGCGCAGCATTGCGGCGCCATGCTTTCCGGGCTGCCGAGAACATAGCCGCCGCCATGCAGGTGCAGGATGGCGGGCCGGTCTTTCCGGTCGGACGGCGTGCGATAGATCTTCATGCGGACATTCGGGGCGCCGTTCCGGCCGGGGGCGTATTCCTGCACGATGGAGACTTCCGGCGGCAGGGGTGGCATCTGGGCAAGTGCCATCGCCTCGCGTTGGGCTCGCACCTGCACGATCGTCTCGCGCGAGAGCGTGAGTGGCGGCATCGACTCGAAGAAGTCTTTCAGCTGTGGATCGAGGAGGTGGGCGGAGGACATGGACGTGTTCCTTCTACTGCATGCCGCCATCGACGCGCAGGATGGCGCCGGTGGTGAAGCTGGAAGCGGGCGAGGCGAGGTAAAGCGCAGAGGACACGATCTCCTCTGGCCTGCCGGGACGGCCGAGCGCGTTGTCGGACGTTTCGCGCGCTTCTTCGCTCCAGGCTTTGGAAATGTCGGTGAGGAAAGGGCCGGCGGCGATGGCGTTGACGCGCACTTCGGGCCCGTACTCGGCCGCGAGCGACACGGTCATCGCGTTCAGCGCGGCCTTTGCCCCGGCATAAGGCACGACCGCCGGCATGGGCGCGAGCGAGGCAATGGAAGAGATGTTGATGATGCTGCCGCCGCCCGCCTGTTTCATCCGATGACCGACAATCGCGGCGAGGCGGAACGGGCCCTTGAAATTGAGGTTCATCACGCTGTCGAAGAGGTTTTCGGCAACCTCATGGCTCGGCAGGTACGGCCCCTTGCCGGCATTGTTGACGAGGATGTCGATGCGGCCGAATTCGGCATAGGCGGCCTCGATCAGGCGGTCGATATCGTCCCAGCGGCCGCAATGGGCGGCGACGGCCAGGGCCTTGCGGCCCATGCCGCGCACTTCGGCGGCAACCTCTTCGCAGGCGTCGAGCTTTCGGCTGGCGATGATGATGTCGGCGCCCCGCGCGGCAAAGGCTTTGACCATTTCATAGCCGAGCCCGCGACTGCCGCCGGTGACGAGCGCCACCTTGCCTTCGAGATTGAACAGCGGGTCTGGCATGGCGGTTCCTCAGCGATTTGCGTGACTTACAGAAAGGCGTTCAGGTCGACGACGAATTCATCGAGCTTGTCATGGTGCAGCCAGTGGCCGGCATCCTTGTAGAGCTTCACTTCGGCATTGCGGAAATGCTGCGCGCGGCCATCTTCCGCCGGGTTCGAGGCCCAGCTCTTTTCGCCATACAGAAGGAGCGTGGGGCAGGTGATGGCGTTCCACAATTCCTCGACCTGTTCCTGCGGCAGGTCATATGGCGTCATCACGCGGAAGTAATTGTCGAACTTCCAAGACCAGGAGCCGTCTTCATTCTGGCTGATGCCGTGGATGGTGAGGTGGCGGGCCTGCTCGTCGGTAAGGTAGCTGTTCTCTTCCTTCATCCGCGTATAGGCGGCTTCGAGGCTTTCATATTTGCGCGGCGTGCGTCCGGCAGCGGCGCGCTTCTGGTCGATCCAGTCGCGCATGCGCTGGGCGGCGGACACTTTCGCACGATCGGCCATCAGTTTCGGCGAGGGGCCGAGGCCCTCGATGGCGACGAGCTTTTTCACCATCTCCGGATAGATGCCGGCATAGCGCAGGGCGATGTTGCCGCCATAGGAGTGGCCGACCAGTGTGACAGGGCCGACGTTCAGCTGGTGGATGAGCTGGGCGAGGTCATAGACGTTCGCGCGCAGGGAATATTCGCCGTCGGCTGACCAGGCGCTGTCGCCATGGCCGCGCAGGTCTGGCGCGACGATGTGCCAGCGGTCGCGCAGGCGCTCGGCCACCCAGTCCCAGTTGCGGCAATGGTCGCGCCCGCCATGCAGCAGCACCAGCGTTGGGGCGCCTTCATTGCCCCAGTCGACATAATGCAGGCGGAGGCGCTGGGAGATGAAGGAATGGGAGGTCGGGCCGGAAATCATGGGCAGGAGTTTTCGGGGCTGCGGGCGCCCCTGTCCAGATGCGTCGTGGCGGAAGCCGCCGGTGGCGAAAGATCTGCCGGCGGCAGTGCCAGTCTTGACCTTCGCGCAAATCGGCCAATTAGTATGATGAAATAAAATGCAAAGCCGGCGCGTTCAGCGACCGGGGCTCGGGGAGGGCCGCAATGGGGCTGTCGACTATCGATCTCGTGGTGCTCGTCATCTATGCGGTGACGCTGGTGTCCATCGCCTGGTTTGTCTCGCGCGAGAAAGCGGGCCACCAGAAGACGACCGAGGATTATTTCCTTGCGGGCAAGGCGCTGCCCTGGTGGGCCATCGGTGCGTCGCTGATCGCGGCGAACATTTCGGCCGAGCAGGTGATCGGCATGTCGGGCTCCGGTTTCGCCATCGGCCTCGGCATTGCCTCCTATGAATGGATGGCGGCGATCACGCTCATCATCGTTGCAAAATTTTTCCTGCCGATCTTCCTGGAACACCGAATCTACACGATGCCGCAATTCCTGGAGCAGCGGTATGACGGGCGCGTGCGCACGGTGATGGCCGTGTTCTGGCTGGGCGTGTTCACGCTGATCAACCTCACCTCGATTCTCTGGCTGGGGGCGCTGACCATCAACACGGTGACGGGGCTGGACCTGACGCTGGGCCTTGTGGCGCTGGCGGCGTTTGCGGCGATCTATTCCCTGTACGGAGGGCTGAAGGCGGTTGCCCTGACCGACATCATCCAGGTGGTGATGCTGGTGCTGGGCGGGCTCCTGATCTGCTATATCGCGCTGGATGCGGTGAGCGGCGGGGCCGGGCCGGCGGCGGGCTTCCAGAAGATGCTGGACGTCGCGCCGCAGAAATTCGACATGGTGCTGTCGAAGGACAATTACTTCCACAATGACCTGCCGGGCCTGTCGGTGATCCTCGGCGGGATGTGGATCATGAACCTCTCCTATTGGGGCTTCAACCAGTACATCATCCAGCGGGCGCTCGGCGCGAAGAGTGTGCGGGAAGCACAGAAGGGGCTGGTCTTCGCCGCTTTCCTGAAGCTGCTCGTGCCGGTGCTGGTCGTGTTCCCCGGCATCGCGGCCTTCCTGCTGTATCCAGACCTGCCCTGCGGCGAAGGCCAGCAGCTGATCCAGCCTTCATTCGATGTGGCGCCTCTCTGCCAGCCGGGCGATCTCAGCCCGAAATTCGACCGCACCTATCCGACCCTGATGAGCCTTGCGCCCACTGGCGTGCGCGGCGTGATCTTTGCCGCGCTGGTGGCGGCGATCGTCTCCTCGCTCGGCTCCATGATGAACTCCATCGCGACCATCTTCACCATGGACCTCTACAAGCCGGTGCGCCCGAACACGTCGGAGCACCAGCTGGTCACGATTGGTCGCGTCGTCGCCTTCGTCGCCATGGTGATCGCGGTGATTGCGGCCCGGCCGCTGCTTCAGGGCGCAGACCAGGCCTTCCAGTGGCTGCAGGAATTCACCGGCTTCTTCACGCCCGGCGTGGTGACGCTGTTCGTGCTGGGCATGTTCTGGAAGCGGACGACGGCGCTCGGCGCGCTGCTCGCGGCGCTCGGCTCGGCTGTGTTCTCGCTGCTGTTCAAGGTCTACCTGCCGGAGATGCCGTTCATGAACCGGGTCGGCTGGGTGTTCGTCGCCTGTATCGCCGTCGCGGTGATCGTTTCGCTGCTGCAGGGCGGCAAGACGCAGGCGAAGGCGATCCATCATGAAGAGATCGATTTCGGCACCAGTGCCGGCTTCAATGTGGCGGCGGGCCTCATTGCGGTCATCCTGATTGGCCTTTACTGGCTCTGGTGGTGACTCGAAACAGGAGGCCGGATTTGTGCTGCGTGCTTGGCTGACGGGTTTTGCTTTCTGTCTTCTGATGCTGGCCGGTTGCGCGGGAGAAAACGCTCCGCCGCCGCCCGATCCCTCGCACACGATCACGCTCACTTCCGGCTGGGAATTCCGGCGAGGTCCGCCGGACGAGTTGGTGCGCGTCTCTGATCTGCCGGAGGAGGGCTGGCAAGCGGTGAGTCTGCCGCACACCGCCAATCTCGAGCCGCGTATCGTCAACGACCAGTGGCAGGGCGATGCCTTTTATCGCCGCACCATTACGCCGGAGGAGGCGTGGGTGGGCAAGTCGGTCTGGCTGCGCTTCGAGGGCGCGATGAATGTTGCGGAAGTCTATGTGAACGGCGCGAAGGTGGCGACACATCTTGGCGGCTATCTTCCGTTCACGGTGGACCTGACGGATGCCGTGGAGGCGGGCGAGCCCATCGACCTGCTCGTGCATCTCGACAATCGCGACAATGCGATTACCGGCCCGAAACCGCTCAAGCTGCTCGATTTCAACATGTATGGCGGCCTCTATCGGGAGGTGACGCTGAGCATTCATGACCGGCTGCACATCACCGACGAGATGTTGTCTGACACGCCAGCCGGTGGCGGTGTGTTCGTGACCTATCCGGAGGTTTCGGCCGAAGAGGCGCGTGTGGCCGTTGCGACGGAAGTGGAGAATGCAGGCGCGACTCCGCGTTCCTACACGCTGCGCCAGCGGCTGATGCGCAATGGCGACGTGGTGGCGCAGGCGGAGCGGCGGGCGATCCTTCTGGCCGCGGGTGACAGGATGACGACGCACCTCTCGCTCGACGTGCCACAGCCGGCGCTCTGGTCGCCCGCAAAGCCAAATCTCTATACGCTCGTCAGCGAGGTGCTGGATCGCGACCAGGTGGTGGATTCGCGGCGCACCCGCATCGGTATCCGCCGGTTCGAGATGACGCCGGAGGGCTTTGCCATCAATGGCGAGCCCCTGTTCCTGCGCGGCGTGAACCGGCACCAGGAATATCCCTATGTCGGCTATGCCCTCTCTCCGAATGCGGATTACCGGGATGCGAAGCTGATCAAGGAGGCGGGGTTCGATTATGTGCGCCTGTCGCACTATCCGCATTCGCCCCACTTCATGGCGGCGGCGGATGAGCTGGGCCTTCTGCTGCTTGATGCTATTCCCGGCTGGCAATATGCGAGCGAGGATCCGGCTTTCGTGGCGCAGGTGCTCGACACATGCCGTGACATGATCCGCCGCGACCGCAACCATCCGAGCGTGCTGGCCTGGGAATGCTCCCTCAATGAAAGCTGGATGAAGGGCGACCTGGTGCCGCGCTTCCACGACATGGTGCATGCGGAGTATCCGGGCGATCAGGCATGGTCTGCCGGCTGGGTGCCGGAGACCTATGACATCTATCTCCAGGCCCGCCAGCATCGCCTGCCGCATCCGGATCAGGTGCTGCCGGAGAAGCCCTATATCGTCTCCGAGTATGGCGACTGGGAGTATTTCGCCCAGAATGCCGGCCTCAACCAGGAAGACTGGGCCGATCTTTCGGAAACTGCGCGGACCAGCCGCCAGCTCCTGTCCGATGGCGAAGTGCGCCTGTTGCAGCAGGCGCGGAACATCCAGGAGGCGCACAATGACAATCTCACCACCCCGGCCTTCGCGGACGGATACTGGGACATGTTCGACTATAATCGCGGCTATGCGACCGACCTTGAAGCGTCCGGCATTGCCAGCCTCGAGCGCGTGACCAAGCCGGCCTACCAATTCTTCCGCAGCCAGAGGGACGCCGACGAAACCTCGCCCGATTGGGATGGCGGACCAATGGTCTACATCGCGAACGAGTGGACGGAGAAGTCGCCGCTCGACATCCGTGTCTTTTCCAATGCCGAGCGGGTGGAGTTGCAGGTGAATGGCCGAACCCTGAAAGTGCAGGATTCCGACAAGGACGACCTGTCGACACACCTCGCCCATCCGCCTTTCACGTTCCATCTGGACAGGTTCGAGCCCGGTGAACTGACGGCGATTGCCTATATCGGCGGCTCGCAGGTGGCGCGCCATACCGTTCTGACGCCGGGCGCTGCGCAAGGCGTCGAGGCGCGCCTTGTGACACTTGATGTGGCGCCGGTCGCGGGCGACCTCCTGTTTGTCCATGCCCGCGTGGTGGATGGCCGTGGCACGACCGTGCCGCGCAACGGCATCAACGTCATGTTCGATCTCGGGGCGGGGCTCGTACCGGTTGGTCCGCTGGTGATGCCGTCGGAGAATGGCATCGCGGCGACGCTCGTCCGGGTGGCCGATCCTGGTGATGTTACCGTCGCGGCGCAACTTTCTGAACCGGTGGGAGGGCTCGATGTGGTTCCGTAGCCGTTTGTCGGCCTTGTCCGTCCTCGGACTGTTTGCCTGCTCAGGTGCGCAGGAGGACGCGCCGGCGCCAGAACGGACAATCTGGCTGGGCAGCGATCTTTCCTATGTCAATGAAATGCTGGATTGTGGCGCGGTTTACCGGGATGGCGGAGTGGTGAAGGATCCCTACCGCCTGTTTGCGGACCGCGGCAACAATCTCGTGCGCCTGCGCCTCTGGCATACCCCCGACTGGACGGCGTATTCGACGCTTGAAGACGTGACGCGGGCGATCCGTGCCTCGAAAGCGGCGGGCATGCAGGTGCTGCTGGATTTCCACTATTCCGACAACTGGGCCGACCCCGGCGACCAGATCATTCCTGCGGCATGGGAAGGGCTGGACGATGCGGCGCTGGCAGGCGCGGTTTACGATTATACCTATTCGGTCCTGTCGGGCCTTGCCGCCGAGGGCCTGATGCCGGACATGGTGCAGGTGGGCAATGAGACGAATACGGAAGTCATGCTGCCCGCGAACGTTCCGGAGGACACACCTATTAACTGGGTGCGGAACGCGCAACTGCTCGGTGCCGGGCTGAAGGCCGTGCGTGATGCCGGCTTGGCAGCCGGCGCGCCGCCGCTGGCCATGCTGCACATCGCCCAGCCCGAATATGCAGAGCCCTGGTTCGACGATGCCGCCGCGCACGGGCTGACCGATTTCGACATTATCGGCCTCAGCTATTACCCGAAATGGTCTACCGAAGACATGGAGGGGCTCTCCGATACGATCCGACGTCTCCGGCAGAAATACGGGAAAGAGGTGATCGTGGTGGAGACGGCCTATCCCTTCACACTGGAGAACAAGGATGAGGCGGGCAACATTCTTGGCGAAGACTCCCTGATCGAGGACTATCCTGCGACCGTCGACGGGCAGAGGCGCTTCCTGATCGACATGACTGAGGCGGTCCTGAGCGCTGACGGATCAGGCGTTGTCTATTGGGAGCCTGCCTGGGTTTCGACCAACTGCTCGACTCGCTGGGGCAAGGGATCGCACTGGGAAAATGCGGGCTTTTTCGATTACGAGGACACGAACGCCACCGAGGCCTTCGATTTCCTGACGCATGACTATGATGTGCCGCCGCGCTGAGGTGCGGTAGACGATCAGTCGGCAGATGAATTGAACCCGGTGCTTCCGAAAGGCGCTTGGCTGGCGCCTGCGAGCAGCTGGATGGTCTCGGCGATCAGAGCACGCATGGCGCTCTCGGCGCGGGGAGCATCGCGCTCGAGGATCGCGTCGAGGATGCGGCGGTGGTCTTCGAGGCTCGCGCGGTCGACGCCCTTGGTGTGGTTGGTGATGCGGATCGAGAATTGCAGCGCGACCTGGACCATGAAGCGCAGGCTGTAGAAAAAGCGGTTGCCGCTGGCTTTCAGGATGGAGACGTGGAAGGCGATGTCCGCGGCGAGGGCGTCTTCCTCTCCCCGCGCGGCGGCTTCCATCCTTGAATACGCGTCGCGCATGTCCTGCCGCGACCGTTCGCTGGCCACGCGGGCGGCGAGAGCGGCTGCCCCCGGCTCCAGCGCCAGCCGCAGGTCGGCGAATTCCATCATCAGCGGCAGCACATTGCGCCGGTCCAGCAGCCAGTTGAGGATGTCGGGGTCGGCAAGGTTCCATTCGGATTCCGGCTTCACCATCGTGCCACGACGCGGCCGCGCATCGATGAGGCCCTTGGCCGAGAGCATCTTGATGGCTTCGCGAAGGACCGTCCGGCTGGCGCCGAATTCGGCGAGCAGTTCGGTTTCGGTCGGCAGGAAGCTGCCCGGTGCCCGGTCGCCTGAGGCAATGGAGCGGCCGAGCGCGTCGGCGACCTGATCGCTCAGATTGTTGCGGGTAAACCGCTGCATGATCCCCACCCCGATAATATCATATGACTTCAGGTCATACGATTGGCCAAGTCAAGGTAATGCCCCTCCCGCGGCGAGTGCTGCCGCGGAAACGTAAGGATCAGGCGGAACGGAAGATCTGGTTGATGTCCGCGTCGCTGGACTTGCGATCGACCAGCGCCGCAGGGACGATGATGGTCGCAACCACGCCGCTCTCGCGTCCGTTCTTGATTTCCAGGGTCAGGCCGAGCTTCTGGCAAAGGCCTTTGGCGATGGCGAGGCCTAGGCCGACGCTGCGCGAGTCCTGGTGCATGTTGCGTTCCAAGAGGCCCTGGAAAGGGGTGGCTGCAATTGCCAGCTGCTGCTCGCTCATGCCGGGGCCGCGGTCGCGGACCAGGATGGCGGCGCGGCCGTCCGGCAGGAGGCGCGCGCGCACCTGCACGCCGCGGGCCTGTCCGTGGGTGAGGGCGTTCGACACCAGCTTGCAGAGCACGCGCTGGAAGGTCGAGCGCTGGATCGACAGGGAGAAGCCCTCGTCGCAAATCACCGAAACGGCGTCCTTCTGCATCTCCGGCAGCTGGCCGAGCGATTGCTCGATCACGTCGCAGGGTTCGAAACTGTCCACATAGATGTTGTTATCGTCTTTTTCGAGTTCGAGGTACTCGTTGATCTGTTCCAGCGTCGCGGCCAGGTGGCGCGCCTCGGTGCCGATCGTGTCGATATAGGCGCGCAACTGGTCCTCATCGACGCGGATCTGGGAGTCGCGGCCGGTGACTTCGCACACGGCGCGGATCGTGTTGACCGGCGCACGCAGGTGCATCCCCATATGGTCGAGGAAGATCGATTTGGCGCGGTTGGCCTGGTCGGCTTCGGCGCGGGCGGCTTCGAGATCCTGCTTGGCGTTCTCGATGGCGGTGATGTTGGTATGGATCACAACCGAGTCGCCGCTGGGCAGGCGATTGAAGGTGCGCATCCAGAGCGCGCCCGGTGTGCGGATCGTGCGGTTGGTGTTCTCCACCGTGACGCCGAGCTTGGTGACAAGGAAATTGTGCTCGGAGTTGGCGACCTTGGTCTGGTCGTTCTTGTCGAGAATTGCGAAGGCCTGGCCGGAAGATTCGAGAGCGGACATCAGAAGATCGTGCGCTTCTTCAGACCGGCTGCGCTCCTGGAATTCGGCGAGGTGCGCCAGGAACGTCGACCGCAGGCCCAGAATAAGGCTGTAGGCATAGACCGCGTTCATGAACAGCATCACGAAGTTCGCGACACTCGGGTGCGCGGCGGTATAGACGGCCGCTGTGAACCAGGTGCCTGCAGCGTAGCGCAGCACGACGCGCGGGTTTTTCGGAATGAGGCTGAGCAGGCCGCCCGCCATCGGGATAGAAATGGTGGCACCCACCAGCAGCGGCAGGTGGGCCTCGTCAAACAGGAAGAAGGGCGCAGAGCCCCAGAGCGCACCCGCGACCAGCGCGACGGTCTCGTTTTTCCGCAGGTAGGATCCGCTGACCGATTGCGGCGCGGTCATTTTCGACCTGCGCAGCCAGTCCCGGAAGAGCATCAGCGCAACGACCAGGTTCAGGGGCAGCCAGACGAGTACGTTGGATTCACCAAGGCCAATCGTGGCGAAGGCCGTGAACGCCAGCGAGTTGATCAGGATGATCGTGGCGAGATGGTGGGTTGAACGCGCAAACTCGAGATGCTGGCGCAGCAGGAAGCGCTCGGCACGGGCGTCCGGACCCAGATCTGGCCTAACCAGTACGTATCCGAGAAAGTTGCGGTCAGCAGTGAACATATTGCCCTGATACAGCATTGTGGTTGAAGCTGCGTTCGGAACTGCTGCTGAGGTCAATCTATCGTGGCAAGGACTCGTAAACCTTTTGGAGGGCCGGAAGGCCGTCCTCAGGTCGCCGTAATCGGTGCGGGACCGGCCGGGCTGAGTGCCGCCCGGTTCGCCCAGGACCGGGGCCTGGCCGTGACCGTGTTCGAAAAGGAAAGCCGCATTGGCGGCAAAAGCTATTCGGTGCTGAACGGCGATGCGCTGAACGAGCTGGGAACTTGTTACACGACCCGCGCGCACCGGCAGGTGAAGCACTGGATGCGCGAGGAAGGCGTCACGCTGCGCCGGCTGGGCAAGGCGGTGTATGATGGCGTGCCGATCCGCGAGTTCGTGAAGCATGGCCCCGGCGGGCCGATGGCGGGTCAGGCGGTTAAATTCGTCCGCGCGGCCGGGCGGTTGCGCCGGAACCTGCTGACCCGGCCGGACGATCCAGACGTGCGGCGCGAGGCGGCGCTCACAACCCAGGAATGGGTTTCCGGCCTGAAGCTGGGCAAGATCGAGCGCGCTATGGTGCGTATACAGACGGCACAGGGCTATGGCTACCTGCAGGAGACTGCCGCCGGCCAGACGGCGCGCTGGTGCGATTTCGACTTCCTGCTATCTGGCGTCCTGAACGAGCTGCACATGCCGGTTGAAGGCTGGAGCGGATTCTGGGAGCGATTTGCCAAACGGCTCAACGTGGTGACCGATGCGCAGATTTCCGAAGTGGCCCGGCGCGAAGGCAGGCCGGCGCTGACGGTGAATGGCGAGACGCAGGAGTTCGATGCGGTGATCTCTTCCGCGCCGATGGATGAGTTTATCCGGCTGACCGATCCGACAGAGGATGACCGCTTCATCGCAGAGAGCATCGACTGGCAGGCCTATACCACGACGCTGCTGTCGTCGTCGGACTGGTTCGACAAATACCAGGTCATGGGATTTTCGGATGCAGCGCGCGGGCCGGACCGGCTGGGCGCCATGCTGGGGGCGCGGCTGGAAGGAGAGAGCGCCGACCTTGGCGGGCGGCTCTACATCACCGGGCAATTTTCCCGCGGCCTGTCACACGAGGAATTGCGCGACATCATGCGCGAGGAAGCCGTGCGCCACGATTTCTCCATCGCCGCGATCATCGACCAGCGCACATGGAAGTACTTTCCGCAATACCGGCGCGACGCTGTGGCGGAAGGGTTGTTTGGCCGCCTCCTGTCCTGTCAGGGGCAGGGCGGCGTCTGGTTCATCGGCTCCACCTTCTCGCACGAGCTTGTCTCAAGCGTGGTGGAGCATGCGCGTGGCGTGGTCGATCAGGTCGAGTTGAGCCTCAGGAATGCTCGGTAATCGCTGAGCGCACGGCGTCGATGGCGTCGACATTGTCGATTGTTGCGGGCGTGTCGAAGGGCTGTCCATCGATCAGGCTGCGGATCGTCTTGCGCAGGATCTTGCCGGATCGCGTCTTGGGCAGCACCGAGGTCAGATAAACCCTCCGGAAGGATGCGACAGCGCCCACCTCATTGCGCACGCTGGCGACGAGGTCTTTCTCGAGATGTTCGATGATCGCCGGATCGGCACCGGCTTTCAGCACCACGAAGGCAACCGGCACCTGGCCCTTCAACTCATCGGCAGCGCCCACGACAGCGCATTCTGCGACCGCCGGATGCGAGGCAATCACTTCTTCGATGGAGCCGGTCGAGAGGCGGTGTCCGGCAACGTTCATCACATCGTCCGTGCGCCCCATGACAAAGACGAAGCCGTCCTCATCCATGTAGCCGGCATCGCCCGTGAGGTAATAGCCGTCATAGGTCGAGAGATACTGTTCCTCGAACCGGCCTGGCGCATTCC
Organism: Hyphomonas sp.; assembly: GCF_041398385.1. Classification (GTDB taxonomy): domain Bacteria; phylum Pseudomonadota; class Alphaproteobacteria; order Caulobacterales; family Hyphomonadaceae; genus Hyphomonas. The sequence goes on along the minus strand of NZ_JAWKUW010000003.1, from coordinate 127,646 downwards.
AGAGGCCCGTCATGCTGCCGGGCGGAAGCGGGCATTTGATGACGATGGCGCCATTGGTGCCGCGCGGAACCGGGTGGCCGTCTTCGTCGAGAATATCGAAAGCGAAGCCCGGAACCGGCCGGCCCGCCGCGCCGATGTGGACCTTGGTGTCGCCAAGGCCGGGGAAAGCCGAAAGCGCCGGCCAGCCAAGCTCAGTCTGCCACCAATGATCGATCACCGGCACTTTGAGGGCATTGGCGACCCATTCCACCGTATCCGGATCGGCGCGTTCGCCGGCAAGGAACAGGTAGCGCAGTTTTGACAGGTCATACTTGTCGACATGCGTGGCGCCGGGGTCTTCGCGCTTGATCGCACGCACGGCGGTGGGCGCGGTGAACGCGACCGAGACGCCATATTCGTTTATGATCCGCCACATGGCGCCGGCGTCCGGCGTGCCGACCGGCTTGCCTTCATAGAGGATTGTGGAGCAGCGGTTCACCAATGGTCCGTACACGATGTAGGAGTGCCCGACGACCCAGCCGATGTCGGACGCGGCCCAATAGGTTTCGCCCGGCTGGGCGCTGTAGATGCTGGTCATCGACCATTTGAGGGCGACGAGATAGCTGCCGATGTCGCGCACCACGCCCTTCGGCGTGCCCGTCGTGCCGGACGTATAAAGAACATAGAGCGGGTCGGTGGACGGGCAGGGGCAGCAGGGCTCAGACCCGCCGGCAGCGATGATCGCGTCATAGTCCACGTCGCGGCCGTCCTGAAGGGTGACTTCCTGTTCCGGGCGCTGCTTGATGACGACATGGTGCGGCCGGTGCGCCGACATGGCGAGGGCTTCGTTGACCAGCGGCATGTAGGGGATCTTGCGGCCGGGCTCGATGCCGCAGGTGGCGGTGACCAGCACGTCCGGCGCGAAATCGTCGACACGCTTGGCGAGTTCCCGCGCGGCAAAACCACCGAACACGACTGAATGCACCGCGCCGAGACGGGCCGTCGCCAGCATGGCCACCAACGCTTCCGGGATCATCGGCATGTAGATGAGCACGCGCCCGCCGTGGCTGACGCCGAGCTGTTTCAGGCCCGCGGCAAAGGCCGACACATCCGTGAGCAGCTCGCTGAACGTCACCTGTCGTTTCGTGCCGGTGACGGGGCTGTCGTAGTAGATGGCGACCTGGTCGCCGTGGCCGGCCTCGACATGGGTGTCGAGCGCAGCATGGCAGGCATTGACCTTGCCATCCGGGAACCAGCCCTTGCCGGCCTGGTAGGCCGTCTTCGGCGCCTCGAACCAGGCGATGTCTTTGGCAGCATCCATCCAGAACTGTTCCGGCTGAGACGCCCAGGCCTCAAACACGTCCTTATAGTCCACGGCATTTCCTCCCAGATCTTCGGCCAGCCTGACACTTATAGGGGGCTGGCAAGTCCCTTCCGAAGTTCGACTTTAGCCTAAGTGCGTCAGAACTGCACAGCAGGAACGCGGCGGGGCGGTCCCCCCGTAGTTTTCCGGATTGCCGGCCCCGCCCGTGCGGGCGGTAATAGCGTGTTGCGATGGCAGAGAGGGAGCCGCGACATGGACGGCAGCTTCCCATTTGCGCTCCCGGAAGCGGCTTGCGCCCCCGATGGGGCCGCGGATGCTGCGTTTCGCGCGGAAATCGACGCTTTTCTCGACAGCGCGCTGACGGAAGACCTGCGCGCGGCGGGCCGCGCAACGACGGGCCTGAAGTCTGCCGCGTGGGCCTGCACGGCCTGGCGCGAGAAATTGCAGGCGCGGGGCTGGTATGCACCGGCATGGCCAAAAGTGCATGGCGGTTCGGCCTGGAGTGCAGAGCAGCGGATCTGCTTCGAGAATGCCTGTGCCGCGCGCGACGCGCCGGTGCTGATGAATTCCGGCGTGCGCACCATCGGGCCGCTGATCATCGAGGCGGGAACGCCGGCGCAGCAGGCCCGTTACCTGCCCGCCATCTTGAAAGGCGAGCATGAATGGTGCCAGGGCTTTTCCGAGCCGCAAGCGGGCTCGGACCTGTCCGCGCTGTCGCTTAAGGCCGAACGCGACGGCGACGATTTCATTCTCACCGGCAGCAAGCTGTGGACGAGCTTCGCGGCGCACGCGACGCACATGTTCCTGCTGGCCCGCTGCGAGCCGGAGTCGAAGGGCAACAAGGGCCTTGTCTTCCTTCTGGTCGAGATGGACCGGCCGGGCATCGAGGTGCGCCCGATCGAATTCATCGACGGCGACAGCGAGACGAATGAAGTCTTCTTCAACGGTGTGCGCACGCCCGTGGCAGACCGGATCGGGGAGGTCGGCGAAGGCTGGAAAGCGGCGAAGACGCTGATGGCGATTGCCCGCGGCAACAATACGACGACAGGCGCACTGCGCCGGGCGTTGCGGGCGGCCATGCGCGATACGGACGATCCGGATGTGCGCTCGCGACTGGCGGACCTGTCGCGGCAGGTCGACGAATTCGAGGCGCTGGAAGCACGCGCGGCGGGCGGCCAGCTCGGTGTCGCGGACGCGCCGGCCTCGTCCGTCCTCAAGCTGCGGGCGACGGAACTGCATCAGGCGATCACGGAAGCAGGGCTGGAAGGGGCGCCTTACGGGACTTTCACGCAGGCGAAGTATCTCGCCACCCGCGCCGCGACGATCTATTCCGGAACCAGCGAAGTGCACCGCAATATCATCGCCCGCGCGATCGGTTGTCCCTAGGATTGCTCCTTGGTCGGATCATTGGTCGTGTCGGCCGACAGTTCCGGATTGATCGTCACGCCGGTAACCTGCCGTTCCAGCAACCGCGCGATGTGTGGCGGCCAGTCGCCCCGGTGCAGGGATTGGATCAGCTTCAGATTCTCGGAGTCGGTGTGCGTCCGCCGCTCATTGTGGAGGACATAGTCCATCCACCGGCTGAAGCGGAATTTCTCGATCCAGACGTCTGGATCACTGAGGTCGCGGGCCAGCGCCCACTGCCAGGCGCCGTCGCGCAGGCGCACGCGCCGGCTTTCATTCATGGCGGCAAGGAAGCGCGACATGTCCTTCTCCGCGATCCGGTAATGCACGGCGATATGGACCGGCCCGTTGCGCGCTTCCACGGGCACCTTCACGTCCGGCACGCGCCAGCGGCCGGTCGGTTCCAGGTTGAGGTCGTCGACCTCCGGAAGCGGCAGGAAGAACCCGGCAACGAGTCCGATGCCCAGGAGGCCGCCCATGACGAGGATCGCCTCGCCGATGCCATAGTGTTCCGATAGCCGGCCGCTGGCCCAGCTCCCGAGGGCCATCGTTCCGAACACGCACATCTGGTAGAGCGACAGGGCCCGCCCGACGACCCAGCGCGGGGCCGACATCTGTACCGTCACATTCATCGTCGCCATCGAGAGCAGCCAGCCCCATCCATAGAGGACGAGGCCCAGCACGGTCAGCACCACCCAGGGGCTGAGCGCGATGATCACCGCGCCAAGGATCATGATACAGACCGTGAGGCGCAGCGTGTGCTCTGTCGACAGCCGCGCCCGCACCGCCCGGTTCGACAGCGCACCGGATACCGCCCCCACGCCGAACGATCCGGACAGAAGGCCGAATGTGATCGCGCTGCCGCCGACAAGATGGCTCGCCACCAGCGGCAGGAGAGAGGGAACGCCCGCCGATGCGATGCCGAACAGGGCCGACCGGAACAGGACGCGCCGGATCTGCGGCGACAGGGCGACATAGCGCAGTCCCGCCCACATGGCCTGGCCGAGGTCTTCTTTCAGCGTCGGCTTCGCCGTGTCCTCCGGGCGCCATGTGGCGAGCACCCAGATGATGCCGACATAGCTGAAGGCGTTGACCGTGAAGGCGGCGGCCGCGCCGACTGCGGCGACAATCGCGCCGCCCAGCGCGGGGCCGGCCGTGCGTGCGATGTTGAAGCCCATGGAGTTCATCGCCACGGCCCGCGGAATCGTCCCGCGGGGCACGATGTCGCCCACGGTCGCCTGCCAGGAGGGCGCATTCATCGCCGTGCCGCAGCCGATGAGGAAGGTGAAGCCCAGCAGCGCCCAGGGCGTCAGGCTGCCCATCCAGGCGAAGACGCAAAGGATCACCGACAGGACGAACATCCAGGCCTGGCAGGCCAGCATCACCAGCCGCCGGGGGAAATTGTCCGCGATTGCGCCCGACAGCAGCGCGAGGATCATGATGGGCAGCGTCACCGATGCCTGCACCAGCGCGACCTGCGTCTTGGTGCCGCCGAGTTCCAGCATCAGCCAGGCCGCGCCGACGCTCTGGATCAGGGCGCCGAATTGCGAGGTCACATTCGCCGCCCAGATCCGCCGGTAGAGCGGAATCGAAAAAGGGGAAGGGGCGGTATCGTCTTGCATACGGCGGACTCGGCTGATCGGTCCGCCAGAGTGAGAAGCATTGCCCGCGAAGGCAAGGCGCTTCGCGGGCTTTGCGGCCTATTCTGCGTCGCTGTCCGGGTCGCGCACCTGGATGAGGCCGTTCGAGATCATGGTCATCACGATGTCGCCGTCCTGGTTGAACACGGTCTGCTCGGTCTTCATCAGGCCCATCTCCGGCCGGCTTTTCATCCGCCGCTTGCCGACGAGCTTCGACTCCACGCGCAGCGTGTCGCCCGGATAGACCGGCTTGCGCCAGCGCAGTTCGTCGACGCCGGGAGAGCCGAGGCCGGCCGTCGGCTCCTGGTCCTTCCAGCCTTCCACCATCATCCGCATCGCCATCGCGGCGGTGTGCCAGCCCGAGGCTGACAGGCGACCGAAATGCGTCTTCGCGGCGGCCTCGTCATCGAGATGAAAGGCCTGCGGATCGTACTTGCCCGCAAATTCGATCACCTCTTCGCGGGTGACGTCATAAGTGCGGCTGGACTTCGTGACGGTGCCGACGACGAGGTCTTCATAATATTTCATGGAGGGAGATCCTTGCAGAAACGGTGTGGCCGTTCCGCCCTGATATACATCACGCAAGGTCAGGCAACGGGGGGGGCGCGCGCCAATCTCGTCCGGCAAGGAATCCCGGTTGACGGCGAACCGGGCTGGGAGCCCGTGCTGGCGGACGTCCGAGCCTGGCTCGACGACAACAATCGCTGAAGCGACAGCCTTACGAGTCGACCGCCATTTTCTGCGCGTAGCCATCCGCGACGAGCTTCGCCATCAGGTCGAACAGGGCCTCCGGGTCTGCACGGCGGAGGCGCGGAACCTCCGCTTCTATGCCGGTCGCAAGGATCAGCTCGCGCTTGCCGGATTCCAGCGCCTCGAGAATGGCGGCGGCGGCATCGTCCGGGTCCATGCCGTTCTCGATCGCCGCATCGCTGGCACCGCGCACGCCGGCGCTCGCATCCAGAGCATTGCGGGAAACATTCGTCTTCACCGACCCTGGCGCCACCACCAGCACATTGAGGCCAAGATGCGCGGTCTCTGCCCGCATGCTGTCATGATAGCCGATGAGGCCATGCTTGGCCGCGCAGTAGGCGCTGCGCATCGGGACGCCAGCAGTGCCGGCGATGCTGGAAATGGCGATGATATTGCCATGACCGGCCTTCGCCATGCGCGGCAGCAGGGCCTGGGTCAGGGCAATCGGCGCCATCAGGTCGACATCGACGATCTTCCGGTACACGTCGAACACGGTCTCGACGGCGAGCGAACGCTGCGAAATGCCCGCATTGTTGACGAGGCCGTCGAGGCCTCCATGGGCTTCCGCCCATTCCCAGGCCTTGTCTGCAATGGCCGGAATGGCGTCGAAATCAGTTGCCTCGAAGGGCAGGATCATCGTCTTTGCCGTACACTGTGCGGCAACCGCCTCCAGCGCCGGCACATTTCGGCCGGACAGGATGAGATTGGCCCCGCGCGCACTCAGCGCCTTCGCCAGTGCCTCGCCGATGCCGGACGATGCGCCCGTGATCCACCAGACTTTCCCTGAAAACATCGCCTTCCTCCTGAACAGCTATAGCGGCCTTTCGATGAGCCATAGTGTCAAATTGGCGGAATGGATAGCTCGCAGCCAGGATGCCCTCGCGCGAACAGACTGGAGCGGGTGAAGGGAATCGAACCCTCGTATTCAGCTTGGGAAGCTAAAAGGGTTCAAATTTGCAAGTTGTTCATCTTAGGTGAAAGGGAGTAAAAATACAATAAAAATAATGATTTAAGCGTGATTTTGTTCTTCCCATTGTTGGGACAAGTTTCCTATTGATACCCATGAATTCCGTCCGTTTTCTAGCTATTTTCTAGCTGGAATTTCGATCCATCCTTTTGTAAAATATGATGATATTGAAAAAGTTTGTGTTCCAAAGGGCATGCAAATCATACTTTTGCATGGATTTTTGGAAGGATCTATGAGGATTTGGGTAGGTGGCGAAGAGAGTTGGAGAGCACCGCATCACGAAACGGCTGGTGGACTCTGCCATCGCTGAACACGGGAACCGCACGCGGATTTGGGACAGCGAGCAGAAGGGGTTTTGCCTCGTTGTCTATCCAACTGGGCGGAAGGTTTATGTTGTCGGCTATGGTTTCGGCGGACGCTATCGTTGGTACACAATTGGAAAGCATGGTGATCCGTGGACGCCTGAATCCGCACGAGACAAGGCGAAGGAAATCCTGGGTGAAGTAGCCAAGGGCAATGATCCTTCAGCGCAGAAAACCCTGGAGCGCGTTGAACAGAAGATTGGTGCGCTGACCATCTCCAAGCTCATCGATCTCTATCTTGACCAAGGCCCGATCGACAAACCGGACAAGCGGGAGTCGAGTTGGAGCAAATGACAAGAACTACCTCAACAATCATGCCCGACGGCTTCTGGGACGGATCACAGTCGGTGATCTGAAGCCGCACCATATCTCCCGGTTCCAGAATGATGTTCTGACGGGCGTATCAGCAGAAATGGCAAAGGGGTCCGGCAGCCGGGTTCGTGGCGGGCGGGGCGCTGCATCGCATGCCGTGCGCTCCCTGTCGGCAATGCTCGGCTGGGCCGTGAAGCGCGAACTGGTCGAGTCCAATCCGTGTCTGAAGATCAACAAGATACAGGATGGGGCTCGGGACCGTTATCTGACGACGAAAGAAGCCGAGCGCATGTTCAAGGCGATCGATGCCTTATTGGAGGAAGGCGAGATCACTCAGGACCAGGTTGATTGCCTGGAGCTGATTTTTCTGACGGCTGCACGCGCATCCGAGATCAAGGCGCTCCAATGGAAAGAGGTCGACCTGGAGCGACGGATCCTCAAGCTTCCGCCACTTCGCCACAAGACTGGTGGTGTAAAGAAGTACAAGTCTTTGCCCCTGTCGGCGCGATGCGTGGAGATCCTGACGCGTCTAAGTGAAGAAGCAGACGAGGAGGCGGAGTATGTTTTCCCGTCTTCAAGAAGCGGCTCCGATCACATCAAGCGCATCAGCCATACCTGGGAGAAGATCGCTGCGCGCGCGAAGATCAAGGACTTCAGAATACATGATTTCCGTCATGCCTATGCATCCTTCGCGATCAATGCTGGTGAGTCACTCAAGATGATCGGCGCCAATCTCGGGCACCAGAGAGCTTCGACCACGGAGCGATACGCTCACTTGCTCGTGGATTCACAAAGACCTGCCGCCGATGGTGTTGAGGCGATTTATGAGTCGGCGCGCCGGCGAGCCTGACAGCACCATCAGCTGCGAGCAAATTCCAAAAGGGGCCCTATGTCATGCTGGTCAGCACGCCGGAGCGCCTCAACGTAGGCTTGCCGTAGTGCACCAATGTCCTGAAGGTTCTGGCCGCCCCAACTGAAGGGCTGATTGCCAAGTCTTTGCACAAGCAGATCTGCCATCATCCGGGCATGTCGGCCATTGCCGTTTGGAAAGGGGTGAACCCAGACCAGCCGGTGATGCAGTCGCACGGCTGTCTCATCTGGCTCGAAGGTTGCGTGGTCGCTCCAGTATCTTACGTCATCGATCAGTTGAGCGGTCTCGATTCCGATCCGGGTAGGTGCGATGCCGATATTCTTTTCTGTGCGGCGGTACGTTCCTGCCCACTCCCAGACATTCCCGAACATTTCTCTGTGCAATCTGAGAGCAAAGTCGACTGTGAGCATGTCGCGGCGCCGGTTGCGGAATGCCCAGGCCGCCCCTGCATCGATATTGTCCTGTTCGGCTATGTTCAGGTCTGCGCGCGTTGCGATCCAGGTCTGTTTGAGGCCAGCACGTTCATCTGGTGTGAGCGGCGTTGCGTCATCTGGCTCGGTGAAGAGGTCTGTCATGGGTCATCCCAGAGATCTCGGTCTCGGAGGGAGGTCGAGATGAAGTCATCAATTCTCTCTTCTAGGTCGGCGCGGGCCGCCTGGTCCTCGATGGCCATAGAGTGGGCGACACCGCCGATCGCTCTTAGCGCAACCTGTCTCGCGCGGTTGTCGACCTGCTCTGCGAGTGGCTTGTTGGGAACCAGAACGTGCACGAGCGTGCAGTCCAGCGCTTCGGCTGCCTTGCGGAGCGTATCAAGGCGAACGCTCCCCTGTGCCTCGGACTCTTCGATGCCGAGAAGGGATTGTGGCGTGATGTCCATACGCTTTGCGAGTTGAACGCGCGTCATACCCAGGGCATCACGAATTGCGCGGATCCAGCCTTTCTGTGGGCTGGCGTATCTTGATACAGGGCGCAGGTCACTCAGCCGTTCGTCGAGGGCTTCCCTGGCACGCTTGCTCTGCTTGTTCATAAGCCTAAAACCTGTTTTTCTGGCACAAAAAACAGTCTATAGGCTGTTTTATAAGAATGGGTAAACAGGCTGTAGACTGTTTTATTCCTCGGATGTCGACTGAAACTGACGGTCGGACAGGTAGGCATCCACATCCCGGACCTTGTAATAAACCGACCGGGAGCCGAGTTTGATATAAGGGGGACCGTCGCCCTTGCACCGCATTTTCGCGAGGGTTGAGACCGAAAGCTTCATTCTGAGGCTGGCTTCCTTGGGGTCCACGAGATCGTCGTCTCCATGGCTCGACCAGTCCGATTGGGCAAGCCACTTCTAATTGGTCGAGCATTTCCGATTTGAACGTGTTCATTCCAACATCTGGCAGTCTGGAACGCATCATGCCCCGGGAAACAGGGTGCCGATCAATACACGGAAATCTCGCCGGTGCTTTTTTTCGAGGGCTTCAAGCGGTTGTTCTGCTTTCAACATGCCGACGAATCGCAAGTTAGCCGCGCAAAGGCTGAACACCTGCGCATCCAGCCGGCTAAGGGGCGTTCCGGTGGGAAAGGTGCGTGCGATAAGGTCAATCGTCGACGCTCCGAACCGGGCAAAGGTATGCCTCACCAGGTCCCGGCTGTCCCCGAGTACGCTTGCAGACAACATGGCGCCATACGTGCCGGCGAGCATTCTCACCCCCATCGAGGCTGTACCTCCCGATCCAAGCATGGCGTCGACAAGTTTGGCGACGGACATAGGAGTCTGGCTCCTGCGCAGCGGATCCACCTGCGATCGCGTCCTTGCAAATAGCGCTTCATGGGCTTCTGCCCTTAGGTCTGCGCCGCTCTTCACGAAATGAGTGACAGATGAAAGGGATACGCCTGCCTCTGCCGCAATCGCACGATGCGTTAGCTCTTCAGCGCCTTTCGAAAGAATAATCTCGACGGCGGCTTCAATAATCTTCTGATGCGTCGGATGGAGGGCCGGCGTTTCAGCCATTTCGTCGAACGGAAGCTCGCTTGCGCGCCGGAACGCGCTGTCGCCTTCATCGGCGGTCTCGCGTTTCAGCAATCGGCTCGCGAATCTGCCGCATAACCGGTGCGCCCAGGAGTCGAATGTCCAGGGTTCGCCATTTACGAGATAACCAAAGCCCAGGCCCAGAGCAAAGGACTGGACGGAATCCGCATGCCCTTCGTCAATGCCTGCGAGGCTGAGAAGCAGGTGCCAGAATACACTTTCCGTATGCGGGCTTTGAAGCGCGAGCTGGAAGCCAGTCTGCCGACTTGCTTTCAGAAGGGATTGCCAAAGCATGGTTCGTTCGCGAGCCATCCGGGAATGCATGTCGCGGATCGCGGAATACATGCAGGCTTCAAAATCGTCAGGACCGGGCCGGACCGCCGAGATGGTCTCAGTCCATTCCCGCCAGGCAGCGGCGAGCCGCCGGTCCGCCTCCCGGCAGGCTTCCTCCAGGAGCCCCGCCTGCGAACCGAAATGGTAGTTCAGCAGCGCAGGCGACATGCCTATCCGGTTTCCGATCTTCCGGGCGGTCAGATCCTTCATGCCTTCGCTACGGACAATGTCCAGGACGGCCTCTATAGCCGCGGCTCGCGTGTCTGGCGTCTGTGGCTCGTCTTTTTGGTACAATTGTTTAGGCACTCTGGCTTCCTCTTTCCCTTAAGCCTTAGATTTTACTGAACTTGTTGCGCGTCAAGGACGAACTTCGTTCCAGTAAATCCTGCTTCTGTCGCTATGTTCGCTAAGTATCCCGGCAAATGGATGTATCTGGATGCTTCCGTGAAGTCATAAAAAATTGTCTTGGTACTTTCGTTCAGTATTGGTTAACGGCCCTCGCTCTTGGAACTCAAGGAGGGGTCTCATGTCCAGGAAACTTAAAGCTCTGAATCTCCTGTTTGCCACATCTGCGCTGGCGCTTCCTGCCGCCTATGCGCAGGGGACGCCGGACGCTGAAGCCCGTCAGGAAACCGTCGTTGTTACCGCAACGCCCATCCGTGACAGCCAGTTGGCCGCAATTGAAGCCAAGCGCGAGGCCAACAATGTCGTTGACGTCCTTGCTGCCGACACAATCGGCCGCTTCCCGGACCAGAACCTGGCCGACTCGCTCGGCCGCGTTCCAGGCCTGGCCATCGAACGTGACCAGGGCCAGGCGCGCTTCATCAACTTTCGCGGCGCGCCGTTCCGCTACACCAAGATCGCTTTTGACGGCATTGATGTGTTGGGGGCTGAAGATGGTCGCACGCCCCGCTTCGATGCCTTTCCGTCCGTGATCACGTCCCGCATTGCGGTCAACAAGGCAATCACGGCCGACATGCCGGGCGAGGCAACTGTCGGCTACGTCAATATCGATACCTTCAAGCCGTTCGACCGGGAGGGCTGGAGTTTTTCCGCCGAAGCCGGATACGGCAACCAGGAACTCGGCGATGTTCCGATAAACAAATACAATGGCCGCCTGAGTTTCTCCAACGACCAGTTTGGCTTTCTCGTTTTCGGGTCCCACAATCTGCGCGGCCGGATCACCGACAACCGTGAATACGGCTATGAAGACTCCGACGGCGACGGCGACACTGGCGTGGCCAGCATCGACTTCCGCTCCTATCGCGGCGACCGCGAAGACAATGCCTATGGCGGCCGTATCGAATTCCGTCCGACGCCGGACTCCTCGGTGTTCTTCTCGACGCTCTTTTCGGAATTCATCGACCGCGAAGAACGCAATCAGTATGTTTTCGATTTCGATGACATGGAAATCGGCACATCCGCATACCAGCCGGTCGTGGTCGTAACACGGCTCCTGGAAGACGGCTTGTATGAAAACTCTACCTCCACCAATACGCTTGGCTATGACGGGCTGTTCGGGGACTGGTCCGTCGAGGCCCGCCTCAACTATACCCAAACCAAGCACAGCGACTTCCTGCCGATTCCTTACTCCGTCGGCGGTGTTCTGGGCGCCGAAGTGGATCTCACCAGCGTTTTCGATCCGTCCATCGAGTTGACGCAAGTCGGCCAGCCGGGCACGACGGGTGACATCAATCACCTGGACTATGCGGCAACATTCGGCCTCACCTTCGCTGGCAATACAGACACGGACGCGACCAAGGCTAAACTCGACCTTGAGCGCGACATGGAGCTGTTCGGCTCGCCGACGACCGTAAAGCTTGGCGGACAGTATGACACCCGTGAAGTGACCGGTGGCAGCACGCTGGCATTCGGAGGGTTCCCGTCCAGTGTCGACATCAATCAATTTGTAACCGGCGTTCCGTGGTCGGCGGATTTCCGCAACACCATCATGGCGACCAATATTGCGAACCCGCAGCTACGCAGTGCCTGGGAAGCCGCTGTTGGCGGTCTCAGCCCGGCGTATGACGAGGATTCCCTGATCAAGATCGAGGAAGACGTCCTTGCCCTGTATGCTATGGGCACGAGCGAATATTCGTGGGGCAACCTCGTTTACGGTGTCCGCGTCGAGCAGACCGATTTTTCGTCGCAGGGGACACTTGTCGACGAGAATGGCACCACCCAGTCGATCAATGCGTCGAATGATTTTACCAACATTCTACCTAGCATTCACGCGAATTTCGATCTGAATGAAGATCTGAAACTACGTCTGTCTGCCTCGACCGGTGTGTCGCGGCCCACCTATACCGAAATGCGCGCTTCGCAATCGGTGAACGTGACGAATACGCCCCCAGAAGTTACCGGCGGTAATCCATACCTTGATCCCGAAGAGTCCTGGGGCATTGATGCCGCGCTGGAATGGTATTTCGCGCCCGCCAGCCTGGCGTCTGCCGGGGCCTACTACCGCAAGATTGACAATGTCATCTATCCGGGGTCTTCGACCGTAGACGGATCGGTTTATGCGCCGGGCATCATTCCGGCTGGCACGGCGACGACCTACAATTCCTTCTTCAATGGGAAGGACGGGGAACTGTCCGGCCTCGAGTTCAATCTGATCTACTCGGCAGCTGATTTCCTGCCGGAACCGTTTGATGGCTTCGGCGCGAGCGGCAACGTCACTTTCATCGACTCAAGCTTCTACGCACCGAACCTCGACAACACCTATTCTCTTCCGGGAACGTCAGACACGGTTCTGAATGCCTCGCTATTCTACGAGAAATTCGGCTGGTCGGCACGGGTAAACTACCAGTATCGCGACGCATGGCTGTCAACGACGGAAAACGACTCCCTGACCGAGTACTGGGATGATACCACACGCGTCGATGCCTCCCTTCGTTATACCTTGCCGCGGGACGTCTTCGGCACGAACGTCACGCTTGCCCTGAATGGCAACAACCTGACGAACGAGAAGGACACGCGTTACGTCAACACGCCGGCCACCCCGAACCAGTATGAGGGCTTCGGTCGCCGCTGGGTCTTTTCGGTGCGGGTGGACTACTGAACCGGATATCGGAGCGCTGGCCTCGACCCGCCCGGGGCCAGCGACCTCTCTGTACGACCACAATCAGGAGCGAACAAATGAAGTACCCCATTTCTGTCTTTGCGTCGACGATGGCGGCGACACTTGTCAGCTGTGCGATCAGCCCGCCCGAGGCCGCAATTCTCGTTCCTGCGGTGATCGAAGAGGCTCAGGTCATCTATGATGATGGTGCATACTCTCTAGATTGGACCACGACCGGTGAACATGCGCTGGTCGATGTCTTTGTTTCCGAGTCCCCGGATGGCGCCGATGCCATTCAGATTGCAGATGATATCACGGACGGTGAACTGACCTGGACACCGGCTGAAGACAGGACAGGCCGGACCTATTTTGTTGTCCAGCCGGAAGGCGGCGAACCTTACCTGACTGCCGTCCGGCTGCTGCCGCTTGAAGGCGGCCGCAACTTCCGGGATCTGGGGGGCTACGAAACCGCAGACGGACGCCATGTCAAATGGGGGCGCCTGTTCCGCTCGGGCACCATGACACGGCTTACAGACGAGGATTATAAATACCTCTCCGGCCTCGGGATTGCGACTGTGGTGGACCTTCGGACAAGCCAGGAACGCACGGCTGAACCTACCGATTGGAAAGCTGGTAGCATCGACTATGTCACTTTCGCCGACCCCGTTGAGGAAGATGCCAATCCGCTTGCGGCCGTCTTTGCGTCGCCGGATGTGACGCCGGAAGATGTCCGCGCAACAATGACAGCGCTTTATTCGGGAATTCTTGATCAACAGACGCCTGCCTATCGCAGACTGTTCCTTGACCTCGTTGAAGACGATGCACCGCTTGCATTTAATTGCTCCGCCGGTAAGGATCGGACAGGTGTTGGCGCCGCACTGATCCTGTCCGCTCTGGGCGTTCCAAGAGACACAGTCGTCGCTGACTATGCATTGTCAGAAAAGCTCGTGGACTACAGCGCCGAATTCAAATTGTCAGACGAGGCCCCTGTTCAGGAGGATGGCCCTTACACCTATCTCCGGAAGCTGCCGCCCGAGCTGGTCGCACCCCTCATGCGCTCGGATCCGGCCTATATCGAATCCGTCCTGGATCACATCGATGCCACTTACGGATCGGTAGATGCCTATATTCAGCAGGAACTTGGCGTAGATGAAACTCAACTAGCGGCCCTCCGGCAGAAGTTGTTGGAAGATTAGTCTTGGTCATTGCTGACCAGTTTGACTGCTCAACTCAAACCCAGATGCGCCAGACCCTACTTAAGTCAGGCAGCCCGCAGTCTCAAATTACCTGACGACGGACAGTCTGAATTGGAGAAGCTCACGGACGTCGCCGAATAAGCCGGCGACCACATCGATGAAATAACTCGAAATCAGGGAGCCCTGGACAAGTCCGGGCATTGGGGCGTGCCGGCGATGGTGTTCAAGTCTAAACCATTTTTCGGACGGGACTGTGTCGAAACCGTGCATTGGGGGATGGACCAGGCCGGATTGGGCCGGTATCGAAACCGTTTGCCGTTTACCAGAATGAGTCATCAGTTTAAGATCAATCGTTGGCTGCAAACCTATTCGGTTGTCTTTCTGGCCAACATTAGGGCGCATGCGCCGATTGTCTGGCGGCATACGCCATCAGTACGCATATAAATGTCTCGATAAGCATTTCCGGTATTCCTGCGGCTGAATAGCCATGGACAAAGCCCGATGATATCCTGAGAAGCGCCATTAGGCCTTCAGTCGCTGCAATCGGCACTAGCCAAGCCCAGGTGCTCTTAATGGCCGTGTAGATGCATACACCGGCCATAGCCAGGTATGGCGCACCGATGAGGACGCGGACCGTAACTAGACCCGTCGGCGGTACCAGATCGAGCGAAAGAAATTCCGCTAAACGATCAGTGCGAAATACCGCCAGAAATCCCGGAAGCAGAAATCCTAAGCCGACAACCAAAACCGCAACTCTCAGGAATTTCACAGCCTGCCTCCTATCTCTTGTGCATTGCGACGTCGTCGACGAGATCGGACTGATTTTTGTCGGCGTCGTCGTTACATTTACTCCGAGCGGCACCCCGGAAGCCTTGTCCGCTGACTGACCAGATGCTTCAGTTCGAGCCGGTGGCGGATTTCTCATTAATCGCAGCCAGCAGCGCATTTATCTCGACTGTCCCGCGGCCGTCCGTATCTGCAGCCCTGAAGCCCTGAATCGGGCGGGCCGAAAATTCAGCATACGTAAGATTGCCATCCTTATTGGAATCCCGCTCGGCGATGACTGGTCCAACCCGGGACATGAACTGTTGCTGGGCCAAGCGCGGAGCATCCTTGGAGTTGACCTGCTGGTCGCGGTTCCGGTCCATCCGGCTGAAGCGGTCCTGAAGCATGGCGGTGAATTCCGCTTCTGTGAGCAGGCCGTCCTTGTTGGTGTCTGCGGACTGCAGGGACTCGGCCATCCGATTCGCCGCACCGGCCGGTTCCGCATATGCGCGGTTCGCCATGAACCCCATTCCCGACAATAGGGCCATCAGGCCCGCGGCATTCGCTGCAGATTTAAGGAGCGATTTCATTTGTTGTTCCTCTGTTTAAAACTTTCTCGAACGGATGATTTTTGTGCTGCCGGCTGGCAACGAGATCAGCATGCCGTCTTCACCGAGAGTGACCTTGCCTGAAAAAACGGATTTGGCGTCGCCAAGCCAGATCTGGCTCAGGGCCTTCGCCGGGAGCGGCGGCACGATATGATAGTAGATCAATTCCGTGGCGCCGGCCTCGGAGGCTGCACGTGCGGCATCTTCCGGACTCGAATGATCCTCCATCGCGTCCCGCAAAAGTTTGGCCGTCACGTCGCGTCCTGAACCCGAAAGTGTGTCTGCCATCCGAGTCACCATTTCCGAATTGAGCGCCTCATGGAACATCACATCCACGCCTTCCGACGCGGTCGCGAAGCCGGGATGGTATATCGTGTCGCCGCTGAGCGAGATCGACCGGTCCTTGTAATCGATGCGGTATCCGAAGGCGGGCGACACGGAATGATGGTTTACGCGGATCGCGGTGATCCGGACGCCATCCTGATCGTAGACGATCTTGCTGGCCGAAGGTTCGTCAGGCAAAAGGATTTCAACTGCCCGGCCGCCATAGCCTTCCGGCTTTGCGATATCAGGACCATGATGGGCGATCCGGTAGCCCCGGTCCAATGAGTATGCGGCATTGAACCCGCCTACGACGATTTCAGTTCCCTCCGGTCCATAAACAGGCAGGGGTTCGGCTCTGAATCCGTTCTGTCCTATCCATGCCATCATCAAGAGCTGGCCAAGGCCATCAATATGATCCGAGTGAAGATGTGTCAGAAATGCGCCCTGCACATGTCCCATAGGGAAACCCATCCGGCCGAGTTTGTGGATCCCGCCCGAGCCTGCATCGAAAATGAATGACTGGTTGCCGGCGAGCACACCGATGCAAGCCTCCGCGCGTTGATTATCCGGCATCGGCGAGCCTGTTCCGCACATGTAAACATGTAGACCGTCCGGCAAGTCCTGGGTCGCGTCTGCGACAACGTTGCGCGCTACCGCGCGGTCGAATGCGCGCCAGATCAGTGGAGTCCTGAAGGTTTGAATCAGGCCGATACAGATCGCCGCGGCGAAGACGAGGCCCGCAATGATTTTCCACCATCTCATATCCGTAGTCCGTTCTTTAGGTTGCCTAGCAGCATTGCCTGAGCCCCATGCCGACCTTGATTTCCAATTTGCTTCGTGAACCCGCTCCTACCGGAATGACAAACCGTCGAAATTTCCGGCTTTCCTCCAGTGTTCCATGTGCTCAAAGAAGGCTTTTGGTCCGCCGGGGTGCCCAAGCGTCTGTCTGTAGGCTTTGTCGAAGCCCTGTCCTTCATTGTTGTAGTAGCCAGGCGTGCAGTCAGGCGACCCAAACAGCGAGCCCTGACCGCTCAGTATGAGTTCAATCCAGCCCGCTTCGGCTGCCAATGTCGGCTCGACTTCCGAATAGCCCTTCTGTTCGACATACGAGACAATCTGAGCAATGGTCTGCGCGTGGTCGACGATGTTATGCGGAATGTTCGTGACCATGTTGGCCCCCTGGTTCATCTGAACCATGAAGGCATTCGGAAAACCGTGCATGTGCAGACCATGAAGCGTGCGAAGGCCGTTTGCCCAGTGCTCTGACAACATCCTGCCACCGCGGCCCCTGAGGTCATAGCCGGTTTTAAGCTCCAAACTTGCGCCATACTCAAAGCCCGAGGCAAAAATGATGCAATCAACTTCGTAAAGCTGGCCATTGGCGACAACACCCGTTTCCGTAATGCGCTCCACGCCCTTGCCGTTGGTATCGACCAGCTTCGTGTTCGGTAAATTGAACGCTGGCAGGTATTCGTCGCTGAAGCAGGGGCGTTTGCAGAGCTGCGAATACCAAGCCTTCAAGTTCTCCGCTGTAAGAGGATCCTCGACGATGTAATCGACCCGGCTCCGGATCTGTTCCATCTTTTCGATGTCGGCTTCTTCAAAGGCCGCCTGGAAGCCGGCCGGGTTCATTAGCTCGGGAGGCAGGCTGAATATTTTGGTTCGGATGCGCCGGGAGATTTCCGTCCATCCGTCGTCGATCAGGTCTTCTTCGGGTATGCCCCGGCCCTGGTTATCAACAAAGTTGTCAAGCCAGCGCTTTTGCCAGCCGGGAGTTGCGATTGTGGCGAACCAGTCCGGATCTATTGGGTGGTTGTGACGTTCGTCTACGGATGAGGGTGTGCGCTGGAACACGTAGAGTTGCCCTGATGAGCGGGCGAGCGGCGGAATGCATTGCACGCCTGTCGCGCCTGTACCGATGATGGCGACCCGCTTGTTCGCAAGATTGCCCAAATGGCCGTTGTCTGGATTGCCGCCCGTATAACCATAATCCCAGCGGCTGGTGTGGAAGGCCTTCCCGTTGAACGTTTCGATCCCAGGAATGCCAGGCAACTTGGCAACGTGCAGCGGCCCGGTCCCCATACCGATATACTTCGCGGTAAAATCGTCACCGCGATCGGTTGTAATCCGCCAGACCCCCGCTTCTTGAAGCCATTCAAGCGCGGTCACCTCGGTATGGAGCAGGGCCTTTTCATACAGTCCGTATTGGTTTGCGATGCGCTGACAATGAGCACGGATTTCGGGACCGCGGACGTACTTTTCCGTTGGAATGTAGCCGGTTTCCTCCAGTAGCGGCAGGTAAATCATCGCGGCTGTGTCACAGCGCGCGCCGGGATAGCGATTCCAGTACCAGGTGCCACCCACATCGCCGCCCTTCTCGATCAGACGGAAATCCTTGATGCCGGCTTCCTTCAGACGGGCGCCCACCACGAGACCCGCAAATCCGCCGCCAACAAAGGCAAAGGTCACATGATCACGCGCAGGCTCGCGTTCCGTCCAGGGCGTATACGGATCGCCCGCGAGATCTTTGAGCACGTCTTCAAGCCGAACGTATTGGGCGTTACCGTCAGGGCGAAGGCGCTTTTTGCGTTCTTCGGAATACTTCCGCCTGATAGTCTCTTTGTCGAGTGACGCGTGAATCATGGCTTGGTCTCGTGTGCCGGCGGCAACTGCGTGGGCTGAAAAGGTTCGGCGGACGCTGACCGTACGAAATCGACGATGGTTTGAGAAAGTTCTTCCGGCGCGTCTTCTTGGATGAAATGACCGCCGCCTTTGATGATCCTGTGCGGCTGGCCTTTGGCGCCTGGCACGACATCAATAAAGGCCGAGTCCCCGTCCCGTGTAATCGGGTCACCGTCAGAAAAGGCGCAGAGAAAGGGCTTCTCGAACGAACGGAAAAAGGCCCAGGCCTTCCATTGCGCTTCCATGGAGGGATCCGTTGGTAAGGTCGGTACGCGCATGGGCATCGCGCGCGGTCCCATCTTGAAGCTCGGATCCGGATACGGAGCATCATATGCCGCACGGAGTGGGGACTTTGCGATCTTGCCCAGTCCCAGACGGCTCAGCGCGAGTTGAACGCCCGTTTCCAGCCTTGAGGTATGGCTTGTTCCTATATACATCAGTAAACCGGTGGGGAGGTCTTCCGTGCCCCAACAATATTTCTGCCAGTGGGCGAATTGCATCGCTCGGTTTCCACCCTTCATGTCTGCAAGGGCGCGGCCCATTTCAACAAGACTTGGAATGCGCGAGCTGTCGAGAAAGGCCCGAACGTCCTGTGTGACCGGATCTGGAAGCTCGGTGGGCAGAGGCAATCCAGTATTCGAGATCACGACCCTGTCGAACCTGTCAGGCTGATCTGCCACCAAACGCAGGCCTATGGCCCCGCCCCAATCCTGTCCGAACAGGGTAAGGCCCTTAAAATCATTGGCGGACAACCAGGCATTCATCCAGTCCACCTGGCTTTGGTAAGTATAGTCTTCCCTCGCGGCCGGCTTGTCGGACTTTCCAAATCCTGGAAGATCGGGGGCGATCACGCGAAGTCCGGCGCTTGTCAGCAGCGGGATCATTTTCCGGTAAAGATAGCTCCAGGCCGGCTGCCCGTGCATGCACAGAACGATGGAGCCTGTCTTCGGTCCTTCGTCCAGATGATGGATTCTCAGTTCACTGCCGTCAGCGGTTCGAATGGCCGTATAGTTCGGCGCAAAGGGATAATCCTTGATGCGGTCGAAACAGGCGTCAGGCGTGCGAAGAATTTTCACTGGATGGATCCCCGCACTATTTAATGACAGCCATTAAATAGTTGGTGCGGCAGATCTTGGCAAGTCTTGTTTTCAGCAAGGCGTGTCGATGGTCTGTGCAAGCAGAAATCCGGTGAGACACGCTGCGGCTTCGCGTGTCGCCTCTTTGAACGGCGGGGCCGTGCCCGTTTCCACGAGGTGCGCATAGTCGGCCGTGAGAACAAGAGAGATCAGAAAAAGGCGCCGCAGCCGGCTTGCAAGCAATTGCGGAGGCAGGTCTTTCAATTTCTCCTGCACCCGGTCGCGAATGATTGTGACGCTTTGCATTCCCGTGTCCCGCACAAGCTCGACAATATCGACACGCGGATCGAAGGCGAGTTGGATGCTGAAGCGCGCATAAAGACGGCCTCCTGGATCCAGGCAGGCCTCCATGAGTGGACCTAAAGCCGCCTCCATAAGGGCGGAAATGTCCTTGCCCCTGCCTTCTGAGTCGAATTGGGAAATCTTCTCGAGACGAGATTGCTCGATCTCGCGGAATCTGTCGATGAAGATCTGCCTGATTAAAGACTGCATATCGCCGAAGTGATAGTGCAAGGCACTTTCGTTGCGGGCTCCCGCCGCGCGTGTGATGTCGCGCACCGAGACGCTACCCAGCCCTTTCTCGGCAATGAGCCTTTCGGCGGCCGATATCAGAGCCGCTTTCGTGTCCTGGCGTGATGGCTGTTGCATAATGAGCCCTCCTAATGATACACATTAAATTGTGGGTCGGGTGCCGTAAACCCCATCCTTCCTGCGCGCGCGTCGCGATGGGAAGGGACGAAGTGACGGGTAGCAAATTCCGGCATGGATCGGCCCTCCGGCCTGACCTTGCCTCGGGAGGGAAGGTGGAATGTTGAAACGCGTGCTTGTCGGGATCACTGTTTTGCTTCTTGCGGGTGCTAGCCTGGCTTGGTTCAATCGGCAGTCCATCATTCTGTACCTAGCGACGACGCGCGGAAAGCTCGATGTGGCGAAAACACATTCCGTCGAATGGATGAAGGGGCCCGACACGCCTCCGCCGGACCGATCCAATGCTCCTCCCAATATCATTTTCATCCTTGCTGACGATCTCGGCATCAATGATATTTCGACCTTTGGGGGAGGGGTCGCCGACAGTCGCGTGCCAACACCCAACATAGATCGGCTCGCTGCAGGCGGCGCCATCTTTACGACGGCCTATTCCGGCACGGCGACTTGTGCGCCGTCTCGTGCAATGCTTTTGACCGGCCGTTATCCGACGCGTACAGGATTTGAATTTACGCCGACGCCACCAGGCATGGGGCGCATCGTTTCCATGTTTGCCAAGGACCCGTTGAAGGCCGCCGGACTGCCGCCGATGACTTGGAACAAGGAAGCTGACGAAGGGGGCGTTCAGTATAAGGATATGGGCCTGCCTCCGAGCGAGGTGACGATTGCGGAAGTGCTCAAGTCGGCTAGATATCACACGGTTCACATCGGGAAGTGGCATCTTGGCCGCGCCCCTCAATTCCGCGCGGTCTCCCAGGGGTTCGATGAAAGTCTTCTTCTTGCCAGCGGTCTCTACCTTCCAGAAGGCGATCCTGATGCGGTCAATGCAAAGCTGGACTTCGATCCGATCGACAAGTTCCTCTGGGCAAGGATGCAATATGCCGCGGACTATGACCGCGCAGGCGGGCCGGCTGTGGATGAGCCTTTCGCGCCAGCTGGCTATGTCACCGACTATTATACGGATGAAGCCCTCAAGGTAATTGACGAGAACCGAAACCGGCCCTTCTTTTTATATCTGGCTCATTGGGGGGTCCACTCGCCGCTCCAGGCCACCCGGGAAGACTACGAGGCCGTCGGCGACATCCAGCCTGATCGTGAGCGGGTGTACGCGGCCATGATTCACGCGCTTGACCGGAGCGTTGGCCGCATTCTCGACAAGCTTGAAGAAGATGGACTTTCGGACAATACGATCATTGTCTTTTCTTCTGACAATGGCGGCGCAGGTTATATTGGTCTTCCAGAAGTGAATGCTCCCTATCGGGGATGGAAGATTACCCTGTTCGAGGGCGGCATCCGCGTTCCGATGTTCATAAAATGGCCGCGCAGAATCGCGCCAGGCACGGTAATTGAAACTCCCGTGGCCCATATCGATGTGCTGCCGACCCTTGCAGAGGCGGCGGGAGCGGCTCTGCCAGAGGGTGTGGAACTGGATGGACACAGCATGTTGCCGCTCGCCACCGGAGCCTCAAATCTGATTGATCGGCCTGGCGACGCCATTTTCTGGTCGAGCGGTTACTACAAGGTGGTGCGTTCAGGAAATTGGAAGCTCCAGGTGAATGAGCGCCAAGGGAAGAAATGGCTGTTCGATCTGGCGACGGATCCCACGGAGGAGACCAATCTCGTCGATGCCCAGCCGGACAAGTTGGCTCAACTGCAGGCGCTGATTGACGCTCACTGGCTGAATGCGAGAGCGCCTCTCTATCCGTACACGACGGAAAGTCCCATTCGAATTGACAAGACACCCGTCGATCCGCCTGGTCTGGATGACGAGTATGTTATCTGGCCAAACTGAGATGAGCTTTGCGGGGCAGAGCGAAGCCTGCCGCAAGACACCGCATCTGCGGGATGATTCGTTCGAACGCGCGGTCGTCATCGCGACGAAAGCGACATGAGCGGGCTGACTGTTTCAAGTGGCGCACGCCAAGTACGGCGCGATCGGGTCTCGAGGTCCTCAGAATGAAGAAATTGATTGTCTATGGGGTAATGGGTCTTGTATCGATCATCCTGATAGTATGGCTCGGGTTGCCGATCCTGCTGACCCGTTTTGGCCTGCATCCGCACTACCGGACACCGGAAATGCACCTTGAAGGCAGGAAGGCGCTCATCGTGGTCACAAGTCACGATAAGCTGGGGGAATCTGGAAAGGCGACCGGCGTCTTCGCTTCTGAAATGACGGCGCCTTATTACGCCTTCCTGGATTCAGGTATGAACGTTGAGATCGCAAGCATTCAGGGAGGACCGGTTCCAATTGAACCCGTATCCGTTCGGTGGCCCATTGCGTCCCGGCCCGACCGGCGATTCCTTAGAGATTCTGTGTTTCAATCCAAAGTGGCCAATTCGTCCAAAATTGGTCTTGTGGATATGTCAGCATACGACATTGTTTTTCTCGCTGGAGGCTGGGGCGCCGCCTACGATTTTGCGCAGTCCGATGAATTGGGTGACCAGATCTCCGCGGCCTATGCAAACGGTTCAGTCTTGGGCGGAGTATGCCATGGTCCTCTCGGCCTTTTAAATGCGCGGGACACGGATGGTTCCGCTCTCGTCGCTGGTCGCCATCTGACGGCCGTGACCGACAAACAGATCGCTGAACTCGGAATTCAGTTCACGCCGAAGCATCCAGAGCGGGATCTTCGCGCCGCGGGCGCACTCTTTGAGAGCGAGTCAGCGTTCCGCGATTTCTTTGCCAATCATGTCGTCGTCGATGGAACACTCGTTACCGGGCAAAACCAGAACAGTGGCACCGAGACTGCCGTCGAAATGATGAAACAGTTGATGGCCTCTTCAAATCGCGAGGATTCTTGATGGTCCGCGCGTTACTCGGCCTTGCCATCTGCGTCTTTTGCCTCTCTGGTTCGGCGTGGGGGCAGGCAAAGCAGCCCAACTTCCTTCTGGTCGTTGTGGACGATGCTGCCCTTATGGATTTTGGCGCCTATGGTGGCGAAGCCTCGACGCCAAACATAGACTCGCTGGCCACACACGGCCTGCTCTTTACTGCGCTTCGGGCGACACCCTCCTGCGCCACCTCACGCGCCATGCTTCTCACCGGGCTCGACAATCACCTGGCGGGGTTTGGCGCCATACCGGAGGTTCTGCCGCCAGAGCAGCGCGGTCAGCCCGGATACACGATGTCCTTGCCTCCGGGCGCCGAGACCATTGCGACGAAACTGAAGCGTGCCGGCTACAGAAACTACATGACAGGCAAGTGGCATCTTGGTCACGGACCCGGTCAATTGCCCGTGGATCACGGATTTGACCATTCGTTCGTGCTCGATGCTTCCGGCGCTGACCATTGGGAGGAAAAGCCCTATCTTCCTTATTACAAGGAGGCGCCATGGTTTGAGGACGGAAAAAGGACTCACCTGCCCAAGGATTTCTATTCATCTACCTTTATCGTTGAAAAATTGAGGGCATATCTGGAAGCCGATCAGGCCAGAGATGAACCGTTCTTCGCCTATGTGGCCTTCACGGCAATCCATATCCCGGTTCAGGCCCCCAGGGAGTACACAGACAAGTATATTGAGACCTATCGCGATGGATGGGACAACATGCGGATCCGCCGGTGGCAGCGGGCGCAGGAGCTCGGGCTGTTCCGAGAAGGGGCCCGGATGGCCGATATACCGGACTCAGTTCCTCGCTGGGATGCTCTTACTCCGGAACAGCAGAAGATTGCGGCGGGCAGTCTCGCCGTTGCGGCAGGGGCACTGGAAGCCCTGGACGCGGAGCTGGGCAAACTTATCGCCTATCTCAAGGAGTCTGGCCAATACGATAACACGATCATTCTTGTGACTTCGGACAACGGACCGGAAGGCGGAGACCCCTGGGGCAGCGTGGCGCAACCTTGGTTGGAATGGCATGGCTATTCGCGAGACCTCGAAACCCTCGGAGAGACGGGAAGTTACCTCGCGATAGGCTCTGGCGGGGCCAGTGCCGCTTCGGGCCCCCTGCATTTGTTCAAGTTCCATTCGGGCGAGGGCGGGCAACGCGTCCCGCTCATCATAGCGGGTCCGGGTATTCCAGAAGGTGAGAGGGTCGACGCCTTCACGACGCTGGCCGACATCGCCCCCACTATCAATCAACTCGCCGGTCTTCCAGAGAAGACCGAGGGTGCAGTGCCGTTTACAGGCAGGTCGCTGGTTCCGCTGGTCACGGGGCAGAGCCAGTTTGTCTATGGCTCTGGCGAAGCGGTCGGTTTCAGCACGGCGGGACAATCTGCCCTCTACCGCGGGGACTACAAGCTGGTGCGAACCTTGCCGCCGCACGGGGACAGTACCTGGCGTCTCTTCAACATTTCCGAGGACCCTGGCGAAACTCAGGACCTCAGCGTCTCGATGCCGGACCTGAAGAGCGACCTCATGCAGCAATACCGTCTCTATGCAGATCGTGTTGGTGTGCTGGAATTGCCACCGGGATACGACGTTGAGCGCCAGATCACCCTCAACACCACGGCGAAACTCTGGCAATATTACTGGCCCTGGGTCATCGCCGTCAGTGGCGTGGCTATTGCGGCGCTGGCCGGGATCGGCCTCCTTCTGGCCCGCGCTTTTCGCCGCCGGAAACTGCGGACCTGACACCGTGAAGAGATTTTGCACCGTCGTCGCTCTTGCTTTGCTCCCGTTGCACGCCTCGCCGGAGACCGGTTCGGGTCTGCATTGGGTGAGCCTGCCAGGAGGATGTTTCCAGATGGGCGAGGAGCGGGTCTACCGGGAGGAAGGCCCTGTACGAACGGTCTGCCTCGAACCGTTTCAGATGACCGCCACAGAGGTTACAAACGCTCAGTTCGCCGAATTTATTGCCTCCACGGGCTATGTCACCCGAGCTGAACGGGGTTGGAAAGCGACCGAAACCGACGGTCCGGGGATCGATATTCCTCCAGCTTCGGCGGCTTTCTCGCCATCTTCAGGATCACTGCGCACGCCACTATCCTGGTGGAAATTGGTTGAAAGGCGCCAATTGGCGAATGCCCCTTTGGACCACTCGATTCCGAACAGCCAGCAACCAATGCGCCGGTCGTGCACGTAACGATTGAGGATGCCAACGCCTTTGCGACCTGGGCTGGCGGCCGGCTGCCGACAGAGGAGGAGTGGGAGTTTGCGGCCCGCGGTGGCGTCGATGGTCTTGCTTGCAGGACCAGGCAGAAAGACGGGCCGAGAAAGACAAGGCGAATACATGGCAGGGCATCTTCCCGTTTGTCGACACGGGCGAGGATGGGTTTGCCGGTATTGCGCCCGTCGCAAGCTTTCCGCCGAATGGGTTTGGCCTGTACGATATGATTGGAAACGTCTGGGAGCTTACCACCTCACCATATACGCCGACTTATTCAGATCATGACAGGGGCCGATCAGGCGCGAAAGGGCTCGACCCCACTCAGCCAGGCGTGCCCGTAACGGTCATTCGCGGTGGCTCATATCTTTGCGCAGAATCCTATTGTTACCGCTTCCGGCCGGCAGCGCGTCAGGCTCAAGATACCGCTTTCGGAAGTTCACATATCGGCTTTCGACTGGTCAGGAACTCCAACTAAACTGCACCGGTTGGGTCGGAGTGGACTGACCTGAGCCCCTCCCGCTTCGATTGTTTCAGCCGGCACCAGAAAAAACAAGGATTTACTGTGGTTCTTGTTCCCCAGATCACCCGAAAATGCGCTCTGGGGTTCCAGCCAAGAAGCCTGTGAATTTCTGCAAATCGGATCTCCTTCGGGAGACCGGTGATATCACTACCATCAAATTCCAAGGATTCATGTCGGAAAGGAGGGTAGACCATAGACGCGCCTCGATCGCCGGACGCATGACTCGCCCGCGCCGAATACGCTGCTGGGTCGACAATTGCGTGGCGCTCCGCTGGAGCCCTTGCGGTTGTGTTGCCAATGACGCATCAAGCGGCAGCATTTCATCGAACGCTGAACGCTGTGATCTGCCAATCGGCTTGAGAACGTCTGGGCCAGGCGCACTAGCTGCCGTTGGAAGGTAGGGCTAGCTCCGACTGGGTCCGGCTCCCGCCTGGTTTGGCGCCCTGGAGAAGCGGCGAGCCGAAACGAGAGAGAGGCGACTCACTGACAGACAGGCTGTTCTCAAGATGCCCTTCTCGTTCCGGTACCAACAAGGTTGCGGCGGTCCCAAAAAGCGAGTGGTCTGCCCCCACGAAAGTGGTCCATTATTTCTGAGTTAGTTCCGGCTTCAGGATATGGAGCTTGAGACATGGGCAAGAGATCAACGCCTGAAGAGATCATAGCGAAGCTGGAGGTGGAGGTCCGGCTCGGCGCGGTAGAGGAGACGACGGGCTGGTCAGGCCGGGCGTTTGATCAGCATGGAACGGACATACGGCAGCCACTGCAAGCAAATATAAGGCGGCTGTAGGCGTAATAGTGGCTGCCGGCTGAAGGAGATCGAGAAGGAGAACTGCGCGGTTATGTCGCGCCATTTCGGATCTGACCCTCGGCCAACCAGATCCTGCAGGAAGTCATCAAGGGAAAGTTCTGGCCTTTCACGCAAGCGCGAGGCGGTCGATCATGTGGTGGAGACACTCGGCGCAACCGGAGCGCCGGGCCTGCCGCGTGATCGGCCAGCACCGTTCCACCCATGCGCCGCGTGTGCCACGCCAGGACGAGGATGGGCGCTGACAGCGGCCATCGCCCTGGCTGAACGGTTCGGCCGGTATGGCTACCGCCTGGACGCGGCCCTGCTGAGACGGGATGGCTGGCATGTGAACGAGAAGCGGGTGTATCGCATCTGGCGGCGTGAAGGGCTGAAAGTGCCAATGAAACAACCAAAGAGAGGTCGTCTGAATGAGCTGCTCCGCATCCGGTTGAGCTGATGCACAAGGGCCATGTCTGGTCCTATGACTTGTTCAGGACCGCACGCATGACGGCAAGGTGTTCCGCATGCTGTGTGATTGATGAGTTCACTGCGAATGCCTCGCCATTCGTGTCGAAACGGTGCTCAACTCCCGCCGATGTCCTAGACACGCTGGGCGAACTGTTCGTGCATCATGGCCCGCCGGAGCATATCCGTTCCGACAATGGCCCTGAGTCATCGCCACGGCCCTGCGCGAGTGGCTTGGCCGGATCGGCGTGAAGACGCTCTATATCGAACCCGGTTCGCCTTGGGAGAATGGATACTGCGAGAGCTTCAACTCCAAGCTCAGAGACGAGTTGTTGGCGAGGGAAATCTTCTATGATCTCAGGGAGGCGAAAGTCCTGATCGAGACCTGGCGGTGGCATTACAACACCGCGCGTCCGCACTCTTCTCTGGGCTACCGACCGCCCGCGCCACAAGCCATCTTGCCCGCGGCGTTCATACCGCCTTACTGTGGGGAGGTAGCGGCATGAACGCCGCTACGTGGAAACCGCCGGGCTAATAAATCTGGTGGACCACTCCGGTGGGGCAGACCAGAGTCATGTTCCTGTCGAGTCTGAGTTTCCGGATCTTGTCGCCGACCATCTGGTCAATTGCGGTGGGGGCGCGGGATGTCGTTTGCTTTCGGGTCGGCACTTTATATTCCTCTGGTTCGTGCCGTTTTTTCTCCCGGAGCTTGTTATGGCAACCAGAGCGGAACATAAATTTTTGAAATGCTAAACTGGCCAGCTTAAAATTTTCGGTTTTCTGATCCGCGACGGCCTCGCGCGAATGTAGGCTATGTTGTTGAAATACCGCTTATTCGCTTTCTGCGCAACCGCGGCGGCTATCAGACCGATTTTCTTTCTTTGGTTGAGGATTTTTAATAATCGCGCTTCCAGCGAACAGACACTTTGCTTTCGCCATTTGTATGCGTTTCGGAGGTTATCGACACCAGCGGCTTGGGCTGCCACTCCACCTCCACAGAGCTGCCTTCTGCTCCTGCCGATTTGAGCTGGAGGTAAACATCGTCGCTAAGATACTGGCCGACGCCGACCTGCGCCGCGCCGGTTTCGGAGGTGCCAAGCGAGAAATGATCAAGCCCAAGGGCTGCGCCGACGCCGGACACCGGATCGAAACCGGAAGAGCGGCCGCTGAAGTTCGCAATGGACGAGGCGAGCTGGGCAGCTTCCAGCGGTGACAGGTCCATCGAGGAGCGCCCGAACAGGAGGCGTGAGAGGATTTCGTCCTGCGGCAGGTCGGGCGTGCTCGAAAGTTCGAACATGGGCTTAGTCGGCGAACCTGAGACATCGACACGGGCATTAAATCCGTTGACGGAGCGTTCTGCGGACACCGCAATCCGGGCGCGTGAGGGCGGCCCGTCGAAGTCGATCCGGCCCGTATCGAAGACGAACGGCCGCCCGGCCAAGTCCAGATTGCCGCGAACGAGATCGGCCTTGCCGTTGAGCGATAGGTCTGCCGGCGTTCCGGTTGCGCGCATGTCGAGGCGCCATTCGCTGTCCAGCCCGCGCCCATTGATCATGATGCGGCGGTCAGCCTTCAGGCGCACATTCAGGCCAAGGGTCCGGCGCAGGCGGCTGGCTTCCGGAGAAGCGGGCGGGTCGCCTTCCCAGCGGACATCGAGCGCGCGCGGCCGGGACGAAGGAAGGTTGTCGATCGACAGGCGCGCCTGGTCGAAAAACAGGTCGCCGGTAAGCGTCCGCGCATCCGGATTGTCAGCCAGGACGACGTTGCCCGTCGCGCGGATATAGTCGCCATCGCGATTGTAGATCAGGATTTCCTTTAGCGTTGCGGTCAGGTCGGTGTCGTCGCCGGCCAGCTTGCCATCGAGATCCACGCGTCCGCCGCCGGTGCCCTTGCCGCTGCCGCTGACGGTCAGGACACGGTTTTCGAAGTGGGATGCCAGCGACACGCCGGTGACCCTGAAACCGGTCGCGCCGAATTCGTAGATCCCGTCATCGATCGCGGCATCCGCGGTCACGCGCGGTTCGGCCAGCGTGCCGGCGAGGGTTGCGCGCGCATCTATACTGCCGCCGGCATCATGTCCGAAGGCGAGAGCGATCGTGCGCAGGACGGAAAGGTCGCCGGTGAGGGTGGCCTCCCCGCTCAATGCGCTTGCGCGGTCAGGCTGGACGATGTGCCCGGCGCGCGCGATCACCGGAACGCGTGCTTCACCGTTCAGCGCCAGTTTGCCACCATAACCGCTCTCGATCCGGAGAACCGCAGCGTCCCGCATAAGCGTGCCCTGCGTGCTTATCTCCAGCGATGTGTCGAGGCCCGGCACATCGCTTGTGGCGACAAGCTGGAACGTGCCGCCCGGCTCTGCGCCGAAGACGCTGAGGTCGCCATGGCCGTTCAGTTCGGATGCGGATGTTGCGTCCCCGAAAGCCGCAAGCACCGGCGACAGGTCGATCGTTTTCAGATCGAAGACCAGCCGGGTTGCGTCGCCTGCGCCGACAAGGTTGGCGGTGGCCGTTCCCTTCAGGAGCGCCAACTCAACCGCCAGTTCCGGCGCGCTGCCGAGGCGCCACTTGGCGGGGCTCGATGTCGATACCGCCTCGCCCAGAGCCATGCCGGAGATCCTGAACAGTCCCGATGGCGCCTCACCTCCGAAGCTGGCCGTTGCATTTAAGGTGAGGTCCGTCGGCCTCTGCGGATCATCGGACAGGAACTGCGCTGCGATGTCGTAGCCCTCAGGCGCCGAGGTAACCTTTGCGATCACCTTATCCAGAAGCGGCGCTGTCGCGTTGGCGAGGCGCACGGTTTCAGCCGTCACGTCGGCCTGCAGCGCGAGTGCGGCGCCAGCAGGTCGCTCAAGCCTGACCGTACCCGACGCTTTCGCGGCTTCGAGTCCCGACAGAGCGAGCGATGATCCGTCAAAGGAGAAGTCTCCCTGCATCGCGCCATCGTCGCGCAGCAGGGCATCGCCCGACATCGTGCCCGGCCCGAACGCGCCTTCGATCGCATCGAAGCGCGTTTCGCCGTCCTGGCGGGAGAGCAGGCCGCTGAGTGTCAGTGCCTCGCCCATGCTGCTGGCCTTTATGTCGACCGGGCCGGCGAGCCCGTCGCTCGTCTCGCTGAGGGCTGCGTCGAGGGACAGGTCGCTGATTTCCCGTCCATTGCCGCTTGCCTTGCCATTGCGGCTGGCGAGAATGATGCGCCACGCTCCCCGCTTGCCGGCGAACTGCACCTGCGCGGAGACAAGGTTGAGCGACCAGTCGCCAATTGTGACCGGCGCCGTCTGAATCACCGACACCCGCAAATCGCTGGACCCGGACAGAGCATAGTCGCCGGCCGCGCTGGCGGTTGCCTTCGCGCCGGCGATCCGTGCGGACTCGACGCGGATCCGGTCGGGCGTCACGCCCAGGGTCGCCCGTACCGAAGGCGACGCGCCGACGAGCTCCAGTGCCGTATCCGGAAGGCCGCTCAATCCGCGGGAAGAGAAATTTGCGTCGACTGTCAGGTTTCGGAATTCGCCCTTGAGCGAAACCGGGCCAGAAATGCGCCCGCCATAGCCTCCCGGAAGGCGGTTCAATGCACTTTCAACCGCGCCCTGCAGGTCGAGCGACTGGCCGCGAAGATCGATGCTGCCCTTCGCAGAGGCTGTTCCGTCTGCGAGTCCGGCCAGTGCCGTTTCTATGTCGATGCGGCTTTCCTTGCGTACATATCGTCCGGTTACGGACACGGGTGCGGATGTCCCGAAAATCCCGGCGATGGCAGGCGCTCGGGGGAACGGGTCAGCCGCCGTCAGCGATACTTCGAAAGGAACGGCGTCGTCCTGTGCCTCGGCTGAAACCGGGCCGCTCAACTGGCTGAACGGTAGTGTTGCAGAGCCATCGCCGGTCAGGGTCGCATGGCCGGCCAGTGCCCAGTGGTCCTTTTCCTTCGCCGCTGTCCCCTTGAAGGCGATGCTGCTCTGGTGGCGGAGCAGGGCGCTGGTGTCCGACAGTCTGACGTCCAAGTCGGCGGGGCCCTTGAGGCGGCCGGCCTTGGTGTCGGCAAGGCCGCGCACGGAAGCGCTACCATTGGTGAAGCGCGCTTCGAGGCCGAACGGGGCCTCGTGTCCCCGCGTCGTACTTTCAAGCTGCAAGCTGGCCGACTCGCCAACCAGTGAGCGGATGGACGCGCCAAGAAATACAAGTTGCGCCGTCCTGATGTCCGACACGGCCGTGAGCCGGCTGTCGACAATGCTAAGCTTTGCGCTCCCAGCCGGCGCGCCGCCGATGTCGAGCTGCGCTTCGCCGGCCGCATTCCGGAGGTCGCCGGAGGCGGATGCCGTAAAGACCAGACCTGCGTCGTCGGGAAGCTTCATCAGCGTGGCAAGCGTGCCGCCTGGCGCGCCCGCAATGTCGGCGTCGAGGTGAAGGTCCCCGGTCGCGGTGCGCTGCGCGTCGATCCTGATATGGTCCTCGCCGCTATCCTTCGGTGTCGCGTCGAGGCGGACGGTGAGGGCGCGGCCCGCCTGTTCGAACTGGCCGGAGATAGCGAAATGTGCCTCCGGCCCGGCGACTCCATCCGCCAGCATGAGCTCCGGAACGGAGGCGTTCCGGATGGTGAACTTCGGCGCCTTGCCGCCTTTGCTGTCGGTCGCGCTTTCCGGTTCCGGCCGGCGCAGAAGGTCGACGTCTCCGGCTTCGAGATCGAGGACCAGAATTTCATTGGACAGGAGTGCGGCAGGTGACCAGTTGAGCGTGACGTCGCGGACGATGATCCAGTCGCCCCCGGCATCGGCAATTGCCAGCCGATCAAGGCGGAGCTTTCCGAGCCGGTCGCCTTTCAGGCCCTCTGCACTGATGGTTCCGTACCTGCCGGCCTTCGCGCCATTGATCCGTTCAAGGACGAAAGCCCTGCCGCCATCGGACAGCAGCCAGAGGCGTCCCGAGACGAGGATCAGAACGATCATGGCGATGAGGCCCGCCAGGGCGGTGAGCAGGGGGCGGCGCATCACGAAGCCGGGAATGAGGCGGGCGGCGGCCATCAGAAGGCCTGCCCGATTGATATATAGACCTGAATGGGGTCTTCGCCGTCCCGGCGGTCCAGCGGCGTCGCGATGTCCAGCCGGATGGGGCCGAAGCCCGGATAATACCGGATGCCTCCGCCGACTGCGGTGCGCAGTTCGCCGAACAGATCGCCCGAGTCGAGGACGGCGGCGCCGGTATCGACGAAGGCCGCATAGCCGAACCGTTCCGACTGGCGCCAGCGAAGCTCGGCCGATGCGTCGAACAGGGACGTACCGCCTATATAGGCGCCGCTGACGCTGCGCGGGGAAAGGGACTGGTAAGGGAAGCCGCGAACGGAGCCGCCGCCGCCGGCGAAGAACAGCCTGTCGGCCGGAACGTCCTCGTCACCGAAGAATGCCCCGAACCTGACCCGCGCAGCGCCGACCAGATCCTTCGTGATGGCATGATAGGTCGACGCGGACATCAGCACGCGGGAATAGGTGGCGTTCACCGTTCCAGTGGAGACGCTGGGCTCGATCGTTGCGGAGACGCGATTGCCCTCCCGCGGATCGAGCAGGTCGCGCACCGTGTCATAGGTGGCGTTGAGCGGGAAGGAATAGGTGAGCTGGTCGCGTGGATCGCGCGGCCCAGCCATCTTCGTCCGATAGTCGATCGTGCGGGTGGCATCGATCGACGCGCCGGCCGAGATGGTGAAGTTCGTGTTGAACGGCTGGGAAAGCGAAGCGGCCGCCTTGATGCCGGTAATGTCGTAGGCGTCGGTTTCGAGGCCGCGCGCGCCCAGCTCTGCCGTCAGTGTACGGCCATACCGGCCGATGTTCGGCAGTTCGTAAGTTCCCGTCAGGCTGCGCCCGAGATTGGCGGCAGAGCCTTCGAAGCGGAATGTGTCGCCGCGCCCCGTCAGGTTCCTTCGTTCCCAGAAGGCATCCGCGCCGATGCCTTCGGTCGTTGAGACCGAGACGCCCGCGCCGACGGACCTGGGTTTGCCCTCGGACAGGAGGAGGTTCACCGGATAGGTGCCGTCTGCATCCGGATCAGGCGAGATTTCGATGCCGATGCCATCATAAAGGCCGGTCGAGCGCAGCCGCGTGCGCAGGATGCGGATGCGTTCCGGCGTATAGATCTCGCCCGGTTGCCATGTGCTCAGAACCTGCACAGCGCGGGCATTCGTGTCGATGCCTTCCGGGAGCATGAGGCGGCCGAGCTTCACCTGTTCGCCGGGGGTCAGCAAATAGGTCAATTCCACCGTGCTGTCTTCGCGTGAGGCCAGCGCATCGATCTGGTCGCTGGTGGCAAAGGCGTAGCCGGACTGTTTCAGCCGGTTCACCAGCATCGCGTCGAGGCTCTCCATGTCGCCGGTCCGCGCTGGTGCGCCATCCGGCAATTGCCGGCGTACACGGTCGAGCGCAGCGCGCGTCTCTTCGTCGAGGGGGCCATCAATGGCGATCCTGACGGAGGCGATCTTGAACAGGGGGCCTGGCTCTGTCTTCAGTGCCGGCGTGCCGTCTGCGGAGTCGATGAACTCCGGCGAGACCTGGGCGGCAAGGTAGCCTTCGGCTGCGAGAAATTCCTGAAGCGTGGAGGCGGCACGGTCGGCGCGGCGCCGGGCCTCGAGCACGCTGGCCGCAGGGGTGTCGTAAGTCTCCAGCACCGTCCTCGCGCGCTGGCTGGCGAGATCGCCCGGCAGGCCATTGACCGTAGCGGCGGCGATTTTGGGTGTGCCGGATGCCGGCGCAGCGCCCGGAGCGCCAAAGGTCGCGCATGCCGACAGGCTGCCGGCCAGGGCTATGGCGGCAAAGCGGCAGGTATGCCGCAGGTCCGGAAGGTCGGCGCGTCGGATCACAGCTGTTCGGGCCATCGGTTCGCTCATGCGACTTCTGCGCCAAATTCCTCAGTTTCCAATGAATATGGGGAGGCATTTTGATGGTTTCCCGCCAAAGACAGCATAAACTTCTCCAGCGAGGCGAGTGGCGTGCTTGCCAGCGCCGGGAGGGCGGGCCATTGCTGGTGCCGATTCAACAGGGAGGACGGTTCATGGCCGCGGCGAACACCAGCGCGCACTATCCCAGCCTCGAAGGTAAACCGGTCTTCATCACCGGCGGCGCGACGGGGATCGGCGCAGCCATCGTGCGCGGCTTCGTCCGCAACCGCGCACGGGTCATGTTCGTGGACGTCGACGAAGCCGCCGGGCTGGCGCTCGCGGAGGAAACCGGCGCGGAGTTCGCCGTGCAGGATGTGACCGATGTTCCTGGCCTTCAGGCGTGTGTAAACCGTCTGGCGGAAACCTGCGGCGGCCTCGGCGTGCTCGTGAATAATGTCGCGAATGATGTGCGCCACGAGGTATCTGAAGTCACGTATGACACCTGGCGCGGCAACCTTTCGGTCAACCTTGATCCCGTGTTTTTCGCCTCCCAGGCGGCCCTCCCGCACCTTAAGGCGGCCGGCGGCGGCGCGATCGTGAACCTCTCCTCCCTCCAGGCCCTGGTCGCCGATGCGAACCTTCCGGCCTATGTGGCGGCAAAGTCGGCCATCCTTGGCCTCACCAAATCCCTTGCGCGCGCTGCAGGACCGGACCGGATCCGCGTCAATGCCGTAGTGCCCGGCTGGGTTCTCACCGAGAAGCAACGGCGCCTCTGGCTGACCGAAGAAGCCCATGCCGGATGGCGCGCCGCCTGCGCCCTGAAGGAAGATATACAGGCCGACGATGTGGCCAATCTCGTCCTGTTCCTCGCCAGCGACGATTCCCGCATGATTACAGGGCAGTCGGTGGTCATCGATTCCGGGCGCACCTGAACTTCCTTCGGCGCGTTGCCATTGTGTCGGTCGCGGCGCGCTCTATGATCCCGCGAACTCCTGAAAGGGCTTTGAATGGACTACCTATTCGTGTTGGGCGGACTCGTGCTGCTGATTTTCGGTGGTGAGGGACTGGTCCGGGGCTCGGTCAGCGTCGCGCGCAAGCTCAATATTTCCGAACTCGTCATCGGCCTGACGCTAGTCGGGTGCGGCACGTCCATGCCGGAACTCGTGACCAGCCTGAAGGCCATCGACACCGGCGCCGTCGGCATCTCCATCGGCAATGTGATGGGGTCGAACGTCGCGAATATCCTGCTGGTGCTGGGCGCCGCAGCCCTGATCAAGCCGATCCTCACCGATCCAAGAGCACTGTCACGCGATGCAATGGTCCTTATCCTCGCAACGGCGATCCTGTGCGGCCTCATCTATTTCGACGCGTTCACACGCCTGACAGGTTTCCTGCTGCTGGCGGCCCTGATCGCCTATATCGGCGTGTCGCTGCTGATAGATCAGAATGCCGACACGCCGGCGGCCGAGATGCACGTCGAGGAAGGAGAAATCGTCACGGCCGAATTGGGCGTCGTGAAGGGCCTGATTATTGCTGTCATCGGAATGGGGGCGATCATCTACGGCGCAAACCTTCTTGTGCAGGGGGCCATCAGCATCGCCCGGAATTTCGGGATCAGCGAGACGGTGATCGGCATGTCGATCGTTGCGGTCGGAACCAGCCTGCCTGAACTTGCAACCTCCCTCGTCGCTGCGCGCCGCGGCAAGGCCGATGTCGCCCTCGGCAATGTCATCGGGTCCAATATCTTCAACATTCTGGGCATTCTGGGCGTCACGGCGCTGGTGCATCCCTTCAGCGTATTCGAAAAGCACCCGGGCAACATCGCGGCCGAAGCCATGAAGAATGACGGCATGACGAGCATCGTCTCGACCACCGACGTGGGTGCGCTGGTCCTGTCACTGTTCCTGCTCCTCCTGTTCAGCATTACAGGACGCCAGATCGCGCGCTGGGAAGGGGGGCTTCTGCTGGCCGGCTATGCGCTGTACATGGGCCTCCTGTTCAACATTATCCCGGTGCCTGCGATCCTGCCTCATGGCTGACAACCCGATTTATCAAGGTCTTGGCCAGCTCGGCCAACAGACGAACCAGCCCCAATCGCCCGAAGAGGCGCAGCTGGAGCGCGTGCCGAATCCGCATGCCGGCACGCTTTACCTGACCCGCTTTGTGGCTCCGGAATTCACGTCCCTCTGCCCGGTCACCGGCCAGCCGGATTTCGCCCATCTCGTAATCGACTATGTGCCCGGCGATTGGCTGGTGGAGTCAAAGAGCCTGAAGCTCTACCTCACCAGCTTCCGCAATCATGGTGCCTTCCATGAAGATTGCACCGTTAGCATCGGAAAGCGGATATTCGACTTTGCCCAAGCGAAATGGCTGCGCATTTCGGGCTACTGGTATCCGCGCGGCGGTATCCCGATCGACGTATTCTGGCAGTCCGGGGACGTTCCGGCCGGCCTCTACGTTCCCGATACGGGCGTCGCGCCTTATCGCGGCCGCGGCTGATTTATCCCCACCGAGTGATCTTGGCGGACATGTCCTGGCGCGGGCGCTCGGGCGAGTGCGCCGTCGCGGTACCCAGATACATGAATCCGGCCACGCGCTCTGTTCCAGCGAGTCCGAGCAGGTTGGCGGCTTCATCGTCGAAGGCCGGCCATTCCG
The DNA here is from genome assembly GCF_041398385.1 of Hyphomonas sp. Lineage (GTDB taxonomy): Bacteria > Pseudomonadota > Alphaproteobacteria > Caulobacterales > Hyphomonadaceae > Hyphomonas. The sequence goes on along the minus strand of NZ_JAWKUW010000003.1, from coordinate 90,888 downwards.
ATAGCCAGGTGCCGGTCCAGCCGCTCGCATTGGCGGCCAGAAGCAGATTGTAACAGACCGCGCCTGCTGAAAGCTCCTGTTCCCAGACGGGCGTCTTGCCGTCGTCGACAGGCGAGGAAATCACCGCGACAACGACCGGCGCCCGCATCAGAAGCATGCGGGCTTCCTCGATGTCAGCCGCAGGTGCATCTCGGGCCGACAGGATGCTGGCAAGGCCGTCGCCAAAGCGCGCCCGGGCATCGCCCTCGAATACGATGAACCGCCAGGGGCCGAGGCGCCGATGGTCAGGAACCCTCGCGGCGACTTCCAGCAACTCATCCAGCGCCTCGGGCGAGGGGCCGGGTTCTCCGATGAACTGCTTGGTCGCCGAACGGCGCAATGCCAGCAGGGCGCGTGCCTCAACACTTGGGCGGACAGGCAGCATCGGCGTGCCTACGGGCGGGGCGGGGGGAAACCTTTTCGTCATACGCTGTGCTTACTTTGAACCGCACCGCGCGCAAAGCGCAGTTTCTACCTTTCCTGCTTGCCGAAATTGCGGGGCTGGCATATCTTGTGAACACTGTTCACTTTGTGAACGCTGATCAGGGCCGGGCATGGATACAGACTACGCGCCTGAGGGAACGCCCGCCGACCGGCGGCGCCAGAAGGTCCGGGATTCGATCCTGGCTGCCGCCGAACGCGTATTCGCGCGTGAAGGAGAAAGTGGCCTGTCGATCCGCCGACTGGCAGACGAGATCGATTACTCTCCCTCCGCTATCTACAAGTATTTCGGGTCGAAGGAAGAGCTGCTTGAAGAGTTGAAGGACGCCTTTTTCAAAAGGCTCCTGATCCAGGTCGATCGGGTGTCGGCCGCGCTGACAACGTTCGACGAACGCGCCCGGACCTGCGTGACGACCTATGTGGAAACGGCGATTGAGCGGCCCCACCACTACGCAGCGGCGTTTTCCTCCGTGGCGGCCGAAGACGACCCAGCCGAGCGAGTGCCGGTGTCATGGGAAGACTTCATCCAGAGCCGCAAGGGCCGTGCCTTCAAGATCCTGGTCGACATGGTTGAAGAAGGGCAGGCGAACGGAACCTTCGATGCCTCGCTTAGCCCTGTAGTGGCTGCCAAATCCGTATGGGCGGCATCGCATGGTCTGGCGCTTCTGCTTATTCACATTCCCAAATTCGCCGGAATGCAGCCCTGCGGCGGCAACCTGTCTCGCGAAGCGTTCGTGGCTTTCCATGCCGACATCATCATGCGCGGTCTGAGTGCGCCGGGCCGGCTTTCCGCTCCTTTAGAACGAATGGAGCAGTCCAATGACTGACGCCTATCACGTAACCGGCGAAGAGAGCCGGGAGAAGAAGCCGACATGGATCAAGGGGATCATCTTTTTCCTGCTGATGATCGTCTTTGCTGTTGGTCTGCTCTGGACGGCAACCCGCCTGCGCAGCGCTGAGGGCCCCAGGGTTGCGGACGATGTGCCGGCCCCGCTGACGGTCCGCGTCGTGACGGTAAAGCCGGCAGAATCCTTTGAGCTGCAGGAAAGCTATTCAGGCCTTGCAGAGGCGCGCCGGACGAGCGCGCTTGGGTTCCCGTCGGGTGGGCGGATTGAAGCCATTTCGGCAGATGTCGGGGATCGGGTGAAAGAGGGCGCTACTCTGGCGCGGCTTGATACGCGGAGTCTTGAGGCCCAACTGGCCTCAGCGAATGCTGTCGTCGAGGAGGCGCGCGCCGCGCATTCACTCGCGCTGAGTACGGTCGAACGGCAGCGAACACTGAAACTTCAGGGCCATGTCTCTCAACAACGGGTCGATGAAGCAGAGGCGCAGGCCAACACAGCCCTGGCGCGGATCGACGCAGCGAAAGCCCAGGCAGACACGCTTCGTGTGCAGATTGATCTTGCACGTATCCGGGCACCTTTTTCCGGTGTTGTGACCCGACGGTTCGCCGATGAAGGCGCCATCGCAAATCCCGGCCAGCCTTTGCTGGAGCTTGTCGAGGCAGGCGTTCTCGAAGCGCGGCTGGGTCTGCCGGCCCAGAGTGCCATGCTGCTGAAGGCCGGCGAGGAATACGCGCTGACTGCGGACACGGGCAACGTGAAAGCCAGGCTGCGCAACGTGACGGGCGTGATCGATTCCGGGCAACGGACGGTGACCGCAGTCTTTGATATCGAGAACCCCGATGTGATCGCGGCAGGAGCCGTGGTCAGGCTGGCTCTTGAGCGGGATGTCGGCGAAGAAGGTTTCTGGGTTCCTGTTAAAGCCCTGACCACGGCGTCTCGTGGCCTTTGGAACGTTTACGTTGCCGACCCGACTGAAAACGGCTGGACGGCCGTCCCGCGGCCCGTGGAAATGGTGCACTCGGAAGGCGACCGCGCCTATGTGCGCGGCCCCGTGCGGGCGGGCGACCGGGTGGTTGTCGACGGCCTGCAGCGGATTACACCGGGGATGCCGGTCTTGCCGCGGGACGCCACAAGTGCGGCCAATCCGAACGGCGGGTAAGCTCGAATGGTCGGTATCCTGAGTATCTTCTACAAGCTTCCGCGCCTCACCGCGTTGGCGATCCTCGTCATTCTGATTGGAGGAATAGGGGCGCTATTTACGCTTGGTCGGCAGGAAGATCCCACGCTCATCGAGCGGTTCGGTTATGTGCTGACGACCCTGCCGGGCGCGGATGCCGAACGTATGGAGGCGCTGGTTACCGAGCCGCTGGAAGCTGCGCTGATGGAGCTCCCAGAGCTTCAGGAGATCCATTCAATTTCGCGCGCCGGTGTTTCGCAGATCAGCACGCGGATCCGGGACGACCTGACCGAAGCGGAAGTCGACGATGCCTGGACACTGATCCGCCAAAAGGTGGACCAGGCGCGCGGACAGTTCCCGTCGGGCGTATCGACGCCCGAAGTGCATCGCCAATATGTCGGTGCTGCAACCCTGGTTGTCACGCTCACCTGGGAAGGGGAAGAAGTGCCACCGCTTGCCGTCATGCGGCGCATGGCCCTGGACCTGCAGGATCGGTTTGAGCGTCTGCCGGGTACGGAGCTGACGGAAACGTTTGGCCTGCCCGATGAAGAAGTGCGGGTCGTTCCCGATCCGGATGCGCTGGCGGCAACGGGCCTCTCGTTTCGACAAGCTGCGGGTTTGATTGCCTCGGCAGACGCCAAGGCGCCTGCGGGCCGTCTGCGTGGAGCAGGCGGCAATGTTGGCGTGGAAGTCGGCGGCGAGTTCGACTCACTTTCCCGTGTGCGTGCAGTCCCATTGATCCAGCGGCCCGATGGTTCGTCGGTCCGCGTCGGCGATATTGCGGCCGTTGAAAAGGGACTATCGGATCCGCCTGTCCGGATGGCGCTTGAAAACGGCCGGCAAGCCATTCTCGTCGGAGTCTACATTTCTCCGGACCAGCGCGTAGACCGCTGGGCAGAGACCGCCCGTTCGGTAGTCGATGCCTTCGCCGCCGACACGCCGCCCGGCCTGCGAATTGAAACGATCTTCGATCAAAGCAGCTACACGAATGCGCGCCTTAGCGGCCTTGCGCAGAATCTGATGGTTTCTGCGCTGATTGTATTTGCCGTTCTGTTCCTGACGATGGGATGGCGGTCGGCCATTGTCGTGGGAATGGCCCTGCCGCTGACCGTGGCGCTGGTGCTGATCCTGTTCAAGATCTTTGGACATCCGCTGCACCAGATGTCGGTCACCGGTCTCGTGATTTCGCTTGGCCTGCTGATCGACAATGCAATCGTCGTTGTTGACGATTTTGACCAATGGCGAGTCAAGGGTCTGAGGCGGCTCGATGCGATTGAGCGGAGCCTGAAGCACCTGTTCGCCCCTCTGGGCGCATCGACGCTGACGACGGCGCTGGCTTTCGCACCGATTGCGCTGCTGCCAGGGCCTTCAGGCGAATTCATCGGGATGATTGGCCTGTCTGTGGTGTTTTCAATCGTGTCGTCTTTCCTGATTTCCGTCACCATCATTCCGGCGATGGCCGGGTGGTTCGACCGGACGCGGGGATGGGAGCGAGGCGAGCACCGGCGGCCGCGCCGGTGGTGGCGGGACGGCGTCGCGATTGATTATGTCTCTGATGGATTCCGTGCATCCGTTGAGGCGGTGCTGCGGTTCCCGCTTCTGGGGATTGCTATCGGTGTCGCGCCGGCCGTTCTTGGCTTCATGTTGGCCGGGAAGCTACCGACTCAGTTTTTTCCGCAGACGGAGCGTGACCAGTTCCAGCTGACGCTGCAGCTGCCGGCAGAAGCCAGCCTGGCTGATGCTCAAGAGGTTACTATTCGGGCTACGGAACTGATCAGGTCTCTCGACGGGGTCAGCAATGTGACATGGGTTTTGGGGGAGCCGGGGCCGCGCGTATATTACAACGCGATCAACAATACTTCCGGTGTGGAGGGCTTTGCATCGGGCTGGGTCCAGCTTGACAATAATCTCCGAACCCGTCAGATCGTTGCCAATGTGCAGCAGCTCGTCCGGGCGGAGTTTCCGGAAGCGAGATTCCTGGCCTTGCCTTATGAGCAAGGTCCGCCAGCCGATGCGCCCATTGAGCTGCGGATTCTCGGATCAGATTTCGAAGTTCTGAACCGCCTTGGCAATGAGATCCGCGCGACATTGGCGCAAACTCCAGGTGTTACATACACCGTGGCCTCGCTGCAGCTCGGGGCACCAACCATGCGGTTGAATGCCGATGAAACAGCGGCGGCACTCAGTGGAGAGCGCCTGACCGACCTGGCCGCCGATCTCAATGCCGAACTTGAAGGCGTGAGGGCGGGGTCAGTGCTGGAAGGAACCGAAGAGTTGCCCGTCCGGGTCATCGCGCCGGAGCGCCGGCGTCAGGAACTATCAAGTCTGCGGTCCGCCGCTGTCGGCAGCGGCGGGACACCGATTTCCGCATTGGGTGAAATCTCGCTCGATCCGGAAACGGCGGTCATTTCCAGATGGGAAGGCCAAAGGATGAACCAGATCCTGGCTTATCTTGATCCCTACACGTTGGCAGACCCGGTCCTCGCTTCTTTCGATGAACGTCTCGCCCATACGGATTTTTCTGTTCCGGCAGGCTATACCGTGATCACCGGTGGAGAAGCGGAGAACGCCGCAGAGACGCAGTCTGACCTTGCAGTTGTGGGTGTGCCGCTGGTTTTGGTCATGGCCGGCGCGATCATGCTGGTTTTCAATTCCTTCAGGATGATGCTCCTTGTTCTGACGACTGGATTCCTTTCCCTGGGGCTCGCTTTCTTTGGCGTCTGGCTGTTCAACCTGCCTATGGGATTCAATGCGATCATTGGCGGCGTCGGCCTGCTGGGCATCTCGATCAACTCATCCATTGTCGTCTTGTCATTGTTGCGGGCCGACCCGAGGGCGATGGCGGATGATGTTCTGGTTCAGCGCGAAATCGTGGTCGATGCGACCCGGCATATCGTTGCCACGACTCTGACGACGATGGGTGGCTTCGTGCCGATCTTGATGTCAGGAGACAATTTCTGGCTGCCATTGGCGGCAGGCATTTCCGGTGGCGTGGCTGGATCAGCCTTGCTGGCATTGTATTTCACGCCCTCAGTGTTTCGGATCATGACCTACAAGCCGGTTCGGCGGCTGTTCGGTTATCGACCGGCTCATGAGGTTGTGGGAGCGGAGTGAATGAAATCGGGACTGGCGCTCTTGATGCATCCATCCGGTTTCCCCATCTGGGTAAAAACGCGACGGCAAGGAGACGTTGATGGCTGACACTTCGACACTGCGGACGCCGGCACCGGCCTGGCAACGTCTTCGCTTCGATGCTGCAACAGCCGCTTCAGAAGAGCCTGCACTGGCCAGCTATCTGAACGCTGCAATCCTGTCACATCATACATTGGTGCAGGCGCTGTCTTACCATCTCGCGGAAAAACTCGGCAGCGGAATGGTCGGCAACCAGCAGGTCCGAGACATTCTCGTGGATGCGTACGAAGCTGATCCGTCGATCATAAGCGCGGCGGAAGCGGACATGATGGCCGTCCTGGACCGGGATCCCGCCTGCCACAGCCTGTTGCAGCCATTCCTGTACTTCAAAGGTTTCCAGGCGCTTCAGACGCACCGGATAGCCCATGTCCTGTGGGGGCAGGGACGCGAGACCCTCGCATTCCATTTTCAGAGCCGTTCTTCTGAGCTTTTTGGCACGGACATTCACCCGGCGGCCCGGATTGGATCAGGTGTGATGCTGGACCATGCGACTGGCATCACCATCGGTGAGACGGCGGTGGTTGGTGACAATTGTTCGCTGCTCCATGGCGTGACCCTTGGCGGGACGGGCAAGACCGTCGGCGACCGGCACCCCAAGATTGGTCGCGGTGTCCTGTTGTCGGTCGGAGCGAAAGTTCTCGGCAACATTCATGTTGGCGACGAAGCAAAGGTTGCTGCCGGAAGCGTCGTTTTGAAAGATGTTCCCGCACATTGCACGGTCGCTGGTGTGCCTGCGCGGGTTATCAGCGGTCCGGCTTGCTGCCATCCTGCCCAATCCATGGATCAGTCGCTCCCGGACGAGGCAGGCAAATAGTCGATCCGATGGCGAAGGCCGGCAAGCATGTGACGATCACATATCCGCGCGTCTCGAGCCCACTTGTGTGTTCATAGCCGCAAACAGTTCGCTGGCTTCGACCCAAAATGGCGGGTATTTGTATCGGGCAGCATCAAGGACAAGAAATTTGTCAGTTTCCGCGTGATAGGCTGTAACAGGAGAGATGTGTCCGCCGGAAACCTGGCCCATCTCCGAGCGCTGGTAATTCACGACAAGGAATTCATCCTGGTTGTTCAGTGTTCTGATTGCTGAACGGCGGAATTCGCCAATTGTTGTCGTTCCTGCGGGCACAATTTCGGCATCGAGGCCGTGCGCCTCGAACATGCCGCCAAGTTCCGTAAAAGTGGTGCCGGATCGTGTGAACTCGGTCCGGCGCTTCACGGACTTTTGCATGTAGTGTGAAGATGTTGTCCTGGTTGAATAGGCCGCAGTGATCAGTCATCGCCGATTTTGGCCGTTTGATTTCCGCGGCGTTGAGGATCATTGCGATGCTGGCCGGGCCACAGAAGGATGGATGGTCCTGGGTCACGAAATACGTGCTCAATGCCCATAGTCGATAATTGCCTCAGCGGTGCGCAGCAATTCAACGCCTTGTGTTGTCGTGATCGAAATCTGGCTCTCAGGCACTGGGAGCTGGTCCGCGATCGAGACGGCGCCCGATGCAGCGAAGGCAATTGTCAGCAAAAACACCCGAAGTGACTTGGAAGACAGCATCTTTGGAATCCTGATCCACTATGGAAAAGCGGTCACGTGCCCAAATTCAAATTGGCTCATTCGCGCCACGAGAGACCAATGTTGCCGTCTATTCGTCCCCTGCGCGAATATAATGCCGGAACGACAAAATTTCTTCAGCTTCAACGAGATGCCAGCCGCCGATGATATTGGCGGTGTTTTTGGTTTCGTCTAGAGTTTTGCATTCAAGGTATTTGCTTTCCCGAGTTTTTTCGGGTGAGAAGGGGATGGCAGGTGAGTTACGAGTCGGACGAACGGTATACCGTCTCGCGCATGCAGCGCGTGCGCCGCATTGTGCGGCGAGAAGGCGCGTTGCCGTTTGCTCCTTTTGGGCTTCTGCCCGCGCTCGGTCTTGGCCTTCTTGCATTATATGCTTTGTTTCCATTCGCGAAGGACGTTGAGCGTTCCGCTGCTGCTGCGGCTACGGCGGCGCTTGATGCGGATGGTGTAGATTGGACGAAAGCATCTGCTTCCGGCCAGTGGGTGACGCTGGAAGGGCTGCCTCCGTCGAACGAAGCTGCGCGGTCTGCGGAGCGTGTGGTGAAGGCAGCGAAAGCGTCAACGCCTTTTGGTCCAGCAGCGCCGGTGACCCGGGTCACTGTAAAGCGCATCGCATTGGTCCCGCCCGCGCGAGATCCGAACGAGGCGGCGGACGGTGCCGAATTGCCGTCTACGGAAGAAGTTGCGGCATTGCCAGAGTGGCAATTTAGCTTGGCAAACGGAATCCTTCGTTTGACGGGTGATGTGCCGGATGAAGCCACCAGAGATGCGATCTTGGAGGCGGCGCGTGTCCGCATTGCACCTCCGCGCGTGTTGTCTGTGGAAGACGAGCTTCAGGTGGTTCGCGCCGACGTGCCGAATGGCTATCTGCCGGTTGCGCTGAGAGGGATCAACACGATCAGCCAGTGCGATGCCGGGCGGTCGTCGATCGAGGATGGAAAATTCAATTTCAGATGCGAGCTTGGCAAAGCCGATGCGTCGGAGGTTCGGGCGCAGGCTTATGCCAGCCTTCCCTTCGGCACGATCGGAACCATCGAAATCATCACCCACGAAGATGTCGCTAACTGTGAGTCAAATCTTGAAGGACTCCTCGGCGATGCGCGCATTGAATTTGCATCCGCAAGTGCGGTGATCGATCCGTCGAGCAACGAATTGCTGGATCGGGTGGCCGCTGCAGTGAAAGCCTGTCCTGGAACGCTCCGCATCGAGGGGCATACCGATTCAACGGGGCTACCGGATTCGAACATGACGCTCAGCCGCAATCGTGCATATGCGGTCCGCAACGCACTGATTGCGCGGGATGTCAGTCCGCAGCGGCTGGTTGCTGAAGGTTATGGGGCAAGCCGGCCGATCGCCGTCAACACGTCACCGGCGGGCAGATCCCGTAATCGTCGTATCGAAATTCGGGTCGTGCGCGCCTCGGAATGAGTTTTAACCCCAAAGGGGGCGCGTGGCCCCTGCAAGAGTACCCGCCATGTGGTTCCTGTTTCTCAAGATTTTCTTCCTCATGGCCCTTGCGGCTGCACTGGGCGCCTGGCTTGCCTGGTGGTGGTTCCGCCGCAACTATGAGGATGTGACGACCTATCATGAGGAATTGATTTCGCGCGCCAGCCGGAAGGACGCGATAGTCCCGGCGACGAAGGATGATCTCAACACGAGCTTGGCAGACCTGCGGGCTGTCGTATCGGGCATCCGCGTACCGGACATCAGCCCCCTGAACGAGCGCCTTGTGCGCATCGAACATGCGATGGCAGCCACTGGCAACATCATGCCGGGGCTCGGTCAGCTCAATGAGCGGTTTGGCAAGGTCGAGACCCTGTTGCAGCAGCCTGATGCTTCGATAGAACGGATTGCTGAAAGGCTGGCAGAGCTTGAAAGCTCAATCCTGTCCGTCTCAAACGATGTATCCCGGATTCAAAACACGGATCTGGATCCGATTGAATCCCGCCTCGTGCAACTGGAGGACTCAATTCGGGCACAGAGCATTCCGGAAACAGACCTCGGACCGGTCCATTCCGGCCTTGCTCGGCTGGAGCTTGCGCTTGAAAATCTGGATCTTCCGACCGCTGATATAGAGCCGCTTCGCGCACATCTTGGGGCGATGGAGACGCGTCTCGCCGAATTCGCCGAGCGCCTCGACACTCAGCGCAAGGCTGATCTTGAAAATCTGACGATCCGCATGTCGACCCTGTCGTCGTCACTTGCCGGCTTGCGCGTGCCTGACCTGGATTCCGTCAAGGAACGGCTCGCCAGGATTGAGGCGGCGGTCGGAAGTATTGCTGGACCACCTCCGGAAGTCGATCTTGCGCCGGTCATGGAGCGCCTGCGTCAGATGGAAACCTATCTGCGCAGTCCGTCTGATGAGCTTCGGATACTGCACACAAAGCTGTCCGATATTGAAGGCGGAACGGCGTCCATGCATTCCAAAGTATCAGGAATTGAAAATACGGTCGGCATAATCGCGAGGTCAGGCGTGGATTTGACGCCGGTCCAAAGCCGGATTGCGGCCCTCGAGTCGGCTATCGGAGCAGTTCGTCTCGAGTTGCAGTCGATGCCGGACTTTGCGCCGGTTGAGCGCCGGCTCGCTGCGCTGCAGGAATCGGTCCTCTCGCTGCGTGAGCCGGACCTTTCGCCGGTCGTCTCAACGGTTCGCAAACTGGATGCGCGCCTCGACATGGGGGCGGTAGAGAACAGGCTGACCTCCATCGAGTACAGCCTCGCCGCCATTCATCACATGCTGCGGTCGCGTGACGGAGGCTATCTACGGCCGGAGCCGGATTATGCTTACCGCCCGCCGGCCTATACCCCGCCGACCTATGAAGCACGTTCACGCGACTATGAGGAAATCGTTGAGCCTCTGCCACCACCGCCGCCCGCTCGCGCGACGACTGCGAAGGCGCCACAGCGCCGGACGGTTCAGGCCGTATCGGATCCGATTGATGCAGCGCGCCGTCCCGGCGATCGTGCCAACCTTCTGACGGAGGCTGCGTTTGGTTCGGGTGACGATCTGGAAGAAATCAACGGTGTCGGCCCGATGTTGGGTGAGCTGCTGAACGAAGTCGGCGTCTACTATTTCTGGCAAATCGCGGAATGGACCCCGCGTGATGTCGAGTGGGTCGACGAAAAACTCGAACATTTCAAGGGCCGGATCGAGCGCGATAACTGGGTCGGGCAAGCCAAGGAACTGGCAAGGCTGCCGACATCTGCCCAGCGGCCGGCGACCGAATAAGCAACGGCGCACTCCTTCGATCACCCCCCTTTTCGAGCCTGCCAAATTGCGTTTAGGTTAGGTTCGCGCTGGGGAAGGCGGTTTGATCTCAAGGGAAGGGGACCCGCACCATGCTTCGCCTTGTTTTGCTTGGCTTTGTAGGCGCTGTCTGTTCGCTCGTCGCGCTGGCCGATCCGGCGCCGCCGCAGCGTTTTGCGCTGGTTATCGGAAATTCCGACTATCATCAGCCCGCCTGGAAGCTTTCCAATCCGGAGAATGATGCACGCCTCATGGCAGATGCGCTGAGCGAAGTGGGCTTCCAGGTAAGCGTTCTGCTGAATGGCACAGAGGCGCAAATGGAAGAGGCGTTTGCGGCACACGGTGCGCGCCTCAAGGCGGCTGGCACAACGTCGGTCGGTCTCATCTATTATGCAGGGCACGGGGTCCAGTCTCAGGGCCTTAACTATCTTGTCCCGGTCGACGCCAATGCCCGTTCCGAACAGGACATCTGGCGCCAGGCACCGCGCCTCGGAGATGCGCTGAGATACGTGGAAGATGCCGGAAATTCCGTGAACTTCGTGATCCTCGATGCATGCCGCGACAATCCCTTGCCGAGCGCCACGCGCAGTGCCGGTGGAGGCCTCGCAGAGGTCAAGCCTGCGCGCGGATTATTGATATCCTATTCAACTGCCCCCGGTTACGTGGCGTATGACGGCGATGGATCGAACTCGGCCTTTGCCGTCGCCCTGTCGCAAACGATTTCGCAGAAGAACCTGATCGCCGAGCAGGTGTTCAAGCGGGTCGCCGACAGTGTGAACGCAGCGACCGGCGGCCTTCAGACGCCCTTCTACAATTCAGGTCTCACAGGCGCGGATTTTTGCTTTGCCGGGTGCAGTGGCGCCCCGGTACCGGCGCCGGCGGAGATTTCCGGCTCTGTGCTTTCGAGCCGCTTGCCGGCTGGTACGAGGTCCACAGCCGGACCGGACGCAGACGGACCCGCCATTCCCAAATTCAACGAAGTTTCGTCGATGTTGCGGATGGCGGCCTTTTCGGCAGCGATGACGAGTGCTGAAGTGGAGCAGCGCAAATTCAAGGATTGCGCGGCCTGCCCGGACATGGTGGCAATCCCGGCAGGCTCGTTTCTCATGGGGTCGCCGGAAAGCGAAGCCGAGCGAAAGGGGACTGAAGGTCCGCAATGGCAGGCGAGCGTGGGTGTTTTTGCTGCGTCTGCGACAGAGATTACGTGGGCTCAATTGGATGCCTGTATTGCCGATGGCGGTTGCGCCGCAAACAAGGCCCGCGCGGAAACGCGGTCGGAACAGTGGACACGCGGCGCGATGCCCGTCGTTAATATCACGTGGCCCGAAGCGATGGATTATATCCGTTGGCTGAATGAACAGGTTGACGGGGAGCCCTATAGGCTGCTCAGCGAGGCGGAGTGGGAGTATGCGGCCCGGGCCGGAACGGCCACCGCGTTCAACACGGGTGATACGCTCAGCGACAAGCAGGCGAACTTCAATGCCGGGCGCCAATACAATGGCAGCGCGAAGGGCACATGGCCACGCCAGCCCATGCCGGCGGGACATTATCCGGCCAATGCGTTCGGGCTGCATGAAATGCACGGCAATGTGGCAGAATGGACGGCGGATTGCTGGTTCCACGATTATCTCGGCCGGGCAGGCAATGCTAATGTCGAGGACAAGACCGGATGCCGCACACGTGTTGTGCGTGGCGGTTCATGGGAGAAGGTTCCCTCCTATGTCCGGTCGGCAACGCGCGATTCCTATCCGGATACAGGGCGCGACGATTCAATCGGCTTTCGGGTGGCGCGGGATCCTGATCCGGCATGATCAATTCCATCAGCCCCCTGATCGGAACGCACCGGGAAGCCCTGAAGGCGGAATCGCGTTTCAACAGGTATATCCTCGTCGGAGCGATGCTTGCAGCACTCATGGCGTTCAGCATTTTTCTGATGACCTTTTTCGGGGACTATCCACTGCCTGTTGGCGAAAGGATCTTTGCCAATAATCCGGAACGAATCCTTGGCGCATCCAATTTCTTTGTCGCCACGGCGATCGGCACCGCCCTCAAGATGTGGCGGACACGCCAAACCCGGATCAAATTGCTTATCGCCGAGGCGTTCATTCGCGAAAACGACGAAGACACCGGTATGCGGCTTTTGCTCGAGCCCATGTTCGGCGCGGGCGTCTGGAAGGGCGCGCGTGTGAAGCCCATGGAGGGAATATAGGACATGGACGCTGGGAACGATAATTCGCGCTCGCCGGTCTCCTCGTTAGACCTGTTGATGGAATTGCAGGGCGAACAGAACGCATTTCGCTTCCTGATGCGCGCGCTCGCCGCTTTGCTGGCCACAGCTGCCGTGATCGCGGTGGGAAGTGTTCTATACTTCTACTTCGAACTACAGGGGCTTAGGTCGGAGTATGCCCGGCAAGCCCAACTTAATGAAGTGAACTTGCGGATCGTCGCGGGTGAAGCCAGCCGCCAGCGCGAATCCACGCAGGCGCAGCTTGTGGCGATCCGTGAGGAAAATGAATCGGCGCGGAGGCAAGCGGAATTGTCGCGCGAGCTTCAGCAGGCCGGGTCGGCGCGTCAGATTGCCGGATACAAGGATCAGGCCGTCGCCATTGCCCGCGATCATATTTTCGGCAAGCCGATGAACGAGGTCACTTCGCAAGTCGTTTCGATGGTGCTCCGCGCCGATCAGTCTGGTTCTGTCAGTCTGCTGACGGAGCCGCAGCGCATTCTGATGCAGGCCGCGCTCGATGATTGGGGGGGGCAGGTCGATTCGACAACTGTTCGAAACCGTTTTCAGGAATTGCTGGATGAACACGGCAACCTTGAGGACCAGGCGATTGGGGCTGCGGGGCTGGCCATGCTTGAGTATCGCAAGGCGAACGGAAACTCTCTTAGCTGGAACCGTGGCTGCTCGACCGTGGTCGACTATGTCAATCAGGCGGGCGCGCGTGACCTGACAGAGCCCATGCTGCTCCTGTGGAAAGGGCAATGCCTGCGCAAACGTGGCGACGCCCTTCTGGCGTACCGGTCCTTCAGTCAGGCCGCGCGCCTTATGGAACAGGATTCGCAGGATATAACGCTGGAGCAGTCCCAACTCGCGCATCACGGCGTCGGGACCACGCTCATCGCTCTGGCAGCACAGAATCAGTTGCCTGAAGGGCGTGAGCGCAACGAAGCGCTGCAGGAAGCCCTCTCGGAGCTCCGGATCGCGGCAAAAGTCAGGGCCGACCGGGGCGCAACGAGAGTCGGCGTAGCGTACACGGAAGAAAATATGGGCTTTATTTTTATCATGGAAGAGGACTGGCCTGCTGCACTCGCGCATACCGAATCCATCGATCAGATACTGCCCCTGGCGTGGAATTTAACGGTTCGGAACATCGCGGCTCGCGAGAATGAAAAAGCCCTGAGGAAAGCTGGCGCCAGCCGGGCCTCTGTCGAGGAAATGAAACGCATCCAGAATGATACGGCCATGGTGCTGTCGCTGATGGATTGCGGCCAGATCGACAAGGCCGAACTGATGCGGCTGCTGCCGGAGAGATATGGCGAGGCCGTTGACGAATTGGCGGCACATTGTCTGGCTGAATCCGGCGGAATCTGAACGCAGCGTCACGGTTGCGCGGGCGGCCAAAATGTCTAGGGTGCGGCCGCTGATGGAAAGGATATCCGCAATGGATCGCGAAGAAACGCTGCGCCTCGAAGCGTACCTCAAGCAGAAGCTCAATCCCGGCCTGCGCTTGCTGCCGCGGGACAAGACCGATGATTCTGTCGAAGTCTATCTCGGCGCGGAGTTCCTGGCCGTCGTCTACAAGGATGTGGATGAGGGTGAAGTCTCCTACCAGTTCCAGATGACGGTCCTGGCAGAAGACCTCGAAGCCTAGGCACTCAGAAGGGCAGCGGCTGGACATCAGGCTCCACCCATTCCCGCCGTGCCTTGAAGCTGAATACACATTCCCTGCTCCAATAGGTGAAGATCCAGTCAGGCTTTCCGTAGGGGCCCGACATAAGATTTGCCAGCACAACATGAAGCGGCGTGCCAAAGGAGGCGCTGGCGATTTCATGAGACGCCGCGCGAAGCGATGCGACCGTGATGGTCTCATGATACCCCTCGCTGTCGGTGTTTCGTCCGCCTACTGCTTCATTATAAGCCCGGATCATTCCTGGCATGTCACGCCGCGCTACAGCCTCGTTTTCGGCAATCAGGCACAGAGCGACAGCCCAGTGGGCGGCGTGGGTCCATTTTGCTTTTGGCAGGGTGCGGTTGCGGAAAGCTGCTGTCAGGGCTGCGATTTCGGTGTCGGATTTGAAAGTCATCTTTTGGTCCTCGGGGGGTTGGCGGGGCCAAAACAAAAGCCCCGCCGGGTGGCGGGGCTTGTTGGCCGGATGCGCTGTGACTGCAGGGTCAGCAGGGCGTCAGGCAGGCACAAGCGCGCGCCGGCATATGAGGCCGGACCTGTTGTTGCGTGAGGGCAGTGCGCTTGAGCATAGTCGGGGAATACAGACAGATGCCCTGTGGGACAAGCTGCGTCCGATGCGGCAATATTGACGTCAGAACAATGACCCCTGTGTGCCTTTAGAGGGTGATTTCCGTGACTTTGGATGCGTTTCTGAGCCGCCGGATGCCGGTACAACATCAACATCGCCATCCGCGAAGGTGACCCTCAGGGCCTCCGCGCTTGCGGCGGGCGCGGCGGAGCGGACGAGGCGGCCCTTGTCATCGCGCACGATCGCGAACCCCCGGCTAAGCGTCGCCTGATAGGACAGGGTTTCGAGCAGCTTGCCCTGTGCGGCAAGTGCCGTTGCGCGCTGCAGCATTAGGCGCGTGAGCGCCGGGCGCGCGCGGACGGCCACATCGCGCAGGCGCTGTTTAGAGGTGCGGATTTCACTGCGCAGGCTGGCCGGGCTGAGCGCCAGATGCGAGAGGCGCACACGAGCCTTCTGGGTGAGTGCAAGGGCGGCGCGGGGCAGCGTGGCGGCGGCGTAGTCCAGCCGCTGGCGTTTCGACTGCAACAGGGTTTCCGGCCGGGGCAGGCGCGCGGCGGCGAGTTTGTCCTTCGCCTGGCCGGTGCGGCGGGCGAGGGCGCGTTTCAGGCGCTCGCCCTGCTCGCCGGTCTGCAGGAGCAGGTCTTGCCTTACCGGCACGGCGATTTCGGCAGCGCCCGTCGGCGTCGGCGCGCGGGCGTCGGAGACATAGTCGATCAGCGTCGTGTCGGTCTCGTGCCCGACGGCCGAGATCAGCGGGATCTCGCTCTCGAAGGCGGCGCGGACGACGATTTCCTCATTGAAGGGCCAGAGATCCTCGATGGAGCCACCGCCGCGGGCGACGATCAGCACGTCCGGGCGGTCCGGCCCGGTCATGGCATTGAAGCCGCGGATGCCGGCGGTCACCTGCGCGGCGGCCTGGTCGCCCTGCACGAGGGCCGGCCAGACGATGACGCGGACGGGGAAGCGGTCGCGGATACGGTGGAGGATGTCGCGGATGACGGCGCCCGTGGGGCTGGTCACCACGCCGATGGTGCGCGGCAGGAAGGGCAGCTGCTTCTTGTGCTCGGCCGCGAAGAGGCCTTCTGCGGCAAGCTTCTTCTTGCGCTCCTCCAGAAGGGCCATCAAGGCGCCTGCGCCAGCAGGGCGCATGGAAGAGGCGATCATCTGGTAGTTCGAGCGGCCTTCGTAGATGGAGAGGCGGCCGGTGGCGATGACTTCGAGGCCTTCCTCCGGCCGGAAGGGCAGCCGGTCGACCTGGCCTTTCCACATGACCGTATTGAGGACGGCCTTCTCGTCCTTCAGGTCGCAATACATGTGGCCGGAACGGGCGATTGTGACGCGGCCAAGCTCTCCACGCACGACGACATGGTCGAAATTCGTCTCGATCGTGCGTTTCAGGCTTGCCGCCAGATCGGAGACGCTGAGGGCGGCATCGTTGGAGGGGGCGGGTGCATCGGACATGGACAGTGTTTTGGACGGGGTTGCAGGCAGGGGCAAGGCCTCGCGGCTGCCACGGTTCGCGCCATTCCGGCTTGCACAATCCGGCCAACCCGCGCATTGAGCGGGCCCATGAACATTCTCTTGATCGGATCGGGCGGGCGGGAACACGCGCTCGCATGGAAGATGGCCCAGTCGGGCCTGGTGGACGTGGTGCACTCCACGCCGGGCAATCCCGGCATGGATGAGGAGGGGC
This sequence comes from Hyphomonas sp., assembly GCF_041398385.1. Lineage (GTDB taxonomy): Bacteria > Pseudomonadota > Alphaproteobacteria > Caulobacterales > Hyphomonadaceae > Hyphomonas. Next base: position 74,208 of record NZ_JAWKUW010000003.1, on the reverse strand, counting down.
CGTGTTTCGACGTGGCAGTTACCGACGTCGACAACCTCGTAATGCTGACGCTGCAGCTTGAGCCGGACCTGGTCGTGATCGGGCCCGAGGCGCCGCTGGCGGCGGGCCTGTCCGATGTGCTGCGGGCGAGGGGCTTCGACGTGTTTGGGCCAAGCCAGCAGGCGGCACAGCTCGAAGCCTCCAAAGCCTTCTCCAAAGGCCGGATGAAGGCTTATGGCGTGCCGACGGCGGCCTATGGCGAGTTCACCGAGCCAGGCCTCGCCAAGGCCTTCCTGCGCACAATGGAGGCGCCGTATGTGCTGAAGGCGGACGGGCTTGCAGCCGGCAAGGGCGTAGTGATCGCGCAGTCGCTGGAAGAGGCCGATGCCGAGATCGAGGACATGCTGTCCGGCAAGTTCGGCGATGCCTCCGCAACGCTCGTGATCGAGGAATTCATGCATGGCGAGGAAGCCAGCATTTTCGTCATCACCGATGGCGAAGGTGCGATCTACCTGCCGGCGGCACAGGACCATAAGCGTGTCGGCGATGGCGATACCGGGCCGAATACCGGCGGCATGGGCGCCTACGCGCCGGCGCCGGTGGTGACGCCCGACATCATGAGCCGGGTGAAGCGCGAGATTGCCGAGCCGATGCTGAAAGGCATGTCGAAGGACGGTATGCCGTATCAGGGCGTGCTCTATATCGGCGTAATGGTCACGGCGGAGGGGCCGAAAGTCGTCGAGTTCAATGCCCGCTTCGGCGACCCGGAATGCCAGGTGCTGATGAAGGGGCTGAAGGGCGACATTGTGCCGGCCATTCTTGCTGCGTCGACCGGCGGCCTTGCCGGTAACGAGGCAGCGTTCGAGGGGCTGCTGGAACTTGACGCATTCGAGCCATCGGCGACGGTGGTGATGGCCGCGCAGGGCTATCCGGGTACGGTCGAAAAAGGCTCGGTCATCAAGCATGTGGGCAAGGCCAATGACTTGCCGGGTGTCAAAGTGTTCCATGCCGGCACCGACATGAACGAAATCGGCCTGCTGACGGCGAATGGCGGGCGCGTGCTGAACGTGACGGCGAGCGGGTCAACCTTACGCGAAGCCATCGATCGGGCCTATGCCGGCGTTGACGCCATCGACTGGCCGGAAGGCTTCTGCCGCCGCGACATTGGCTGGCGCGCGTTGGAGCGCGATTAGGCCGAGGCTGCTTCCAGCGCCTCGGCGGCCTCGAGCCAGGCAGCTTCGGCGATCGCTGCGGCGTCGGCATGGCCCGCGCGGTCTGCGAGAAGTCTTGATACTTCATCCGGAGACGGGTTTTTGTCGGCAAGCGTCGCATCTATCCGGGCGATCGCTGCGTTCGCCTTTTCCAGACGTTCTTCCGCCTCTCGCGCCTGTTTCTTAAGTGCTGACAGGCGCTTGCGTGCTTCCGGGTCTTCCTGTTTCGGCGCAGCCTGCTTCGCTTTTGCCTCCTTCGCTTCGGCGCGGTCGGCCTTCATGACGAGGGCGCGATAGTCTTCGAGGTCGCCGTCATAGGTGACCGCGCGGCCGTCCTTCACCAGCCACAGCCGGTCTGCCGTCGCCTCGGCGAGGTAGACATCGTGGGTGATCAGCAGGACAGCGCCGGGAAAATCGTTGAGCGCGTAGATCAGTGCCTCGCGGCTGTCGATGTCGAGGTGCGAGGTCGGTTCGTCGAGGATTAGGATGTGCGGCGCACTGTGCGACATGAGGCCGAGCAGCAGGCGGACTTTTTCGCCACCTGACAGCTTCTCGACTTTGGTCTCTACCTTCTCGGCGGAGAAGCCCATGGCCGCGGCGGCGGCGCGCACTTTTGCGGGCGGTGTTTCCGGCGGCAGGAGACGGCGGACGTGATCGAGCACCGTGTCGCCTTCGGTGAGTTCGTCGAGTTGGTCCTGCGAGAAATAGCCGATGCGGACGGCCTTTGGCGTGACGCGCTTGCCGCCCATGAGAGGCAGGCGCTCGGCGATGGATTTGACCAGCGTGGTCTTGCCTTGTCCGTTGGCGCCGACAATCGCGATGCGATCGTCCGGGTCGAGACGAAGGTTTACCTTTTTGAGGATCAGGGCGTCATCGCCATAGCCGAGGTCGGCATCCCGCAAATCCAGCATGGGCGGTGCGAGCTTGTCTGCGGGTGGCGGGAAGTGGAAGGGCGTCGTGCGGTCGGAGACCGGGATGGAGATGTCCTGCATCTTCTCCAGCATCTTGATGCGGGACTGGGCCTGGCGCGCCTTGGAAGCCTTGGCGCGGAAGCGGTCGACAAAGCTCTGCAGGTGCGCGCGCTCCTTCTCTTGTTTCACCTTCTGGGACTCGAGCTGGGCAAGCTTCGCCGCGCGCTGCTTCAGCCAGTCGTCATAGCCGCCCGGCGTGATGGAGAGCTTCTTGTGTTCCAGCGCCATTGTATGCGTAACGCACCGGTTCAGCATTTCCCGGTCATGGCTGACCATGATGACTGTGTACGGATATTTCTTGATGTAGCCTTCCAGCCAGGCGGCTCCTTCAAGATCGAGATAGTTCGTCGGTTCGTCCAGCAATAGGACATCCGGCTGCGAGAACAGGACGCCGGCAATCGCGGCGCGCATGCGCCAACCGCCCGAAAATTCTTTTGTTGCGCGGCCGAGGTCCACGTCCGAGAAGCCGAGGCCATGTAGCACTTCCGCCGCGCGCGCTTCTGCCGACCAGGCGTCGATGTCGGTCAGGCGTTCGTGGATTTCGCCGATGCGGTTGGGGTCGGTCGCGGTCTCTGCTTCCTGCATCAGGGCGTGGCGTTCGGCGTCGGCCGCGAGGACAACGTCGAGAATGGTCTGGTCGCTCGCGGCGACCTCCTGCGCGACCCAGCCGAGCCGGGCGCCGGTGTTCAGGCGAATCGCGGCGTCAGCGCTCGGGTGTTCGACGTCTTCGCGGATCAGGCGCAGCAGGGTCGATTTGCCGGTGCCATTGCGGCCGACAAGGCCCACTTTCCAGCCGGCAGAAACCTGCGCCGAGGCAGATTCGAACAATGGCCGGGCTTCGACCTGGTAATCGAGGTTCGTGATGGTGAGCATGGCCGCGGATGTAACGGTCTGCCGGGCGAAAGCAAGTGCGGCGCATCAGGCCGGAAAGGTGAGCCCGCCATGCCGATCCGGGGAGGCAAGGGAAGGGATGGCATGGCGGGCGACTCGCTTCGTTCGTGGTCGAGGGGGGTAAACCACAGCGAACATGACCTGTCCTAATTGGGTCACGACAATTGAACGTGGCAATTACGGGGTTCCGTCGCAGCGAACGGCGATCTGTCCGAAGTTTAAGAAATGGCTCGCGGTAGGCGTGGAGAGCGGTCCGCCGTGCCATCGGCGGGGTGGGGGTCTTGGGATGGCACGGCGGGCCTTGCGCCGTTCGATGTTCCAGAGGGGGGAGGGAAACGGTTTCGAACGGCGGCTCTCGTCCGAATGATATGGCGCAAAGCCCGGCGCATTCCCAGCCCTCTCACAGGAATGTGAGACGTGTAGAAAGTTTAATGAAAGTAGGGCAATGCGATGTACGCGACGGCCCGTTCGCAAGGCACAAAAAGTCATTGCGACGCAGGATGAGCCGTCGGTCCGCCCAGCGTTTCAAGGTCTTCCTCAATGCGGGCACGCAGGACGCGGGTAACAGCGGGAAGCGCTGCCTGCCAGCGCTCCCATGTGTAGAAGGATTTGTTCAGCATATTGTCCTTGCAGGCCTCGCTGATCGGGACGGTAAGTTCGAGCTGCCGTTCCGGGCGGGAGTAATCCATGCCGACATATTTGACGATAGAGTCGGTTGATGCGCCCACCCGCAGCAAGGGGTTGTTCTGAGCCCGCTCTTCCAGCGGGATCAACTCGATGAAGTCCGCCTCGCGGAGGAAAACGTCCATCAGGTTGCGTGTGTCAGCCAGCCGTGTGCGCAGGATTTCGGGCTGCTGGGCGAGCAGGATGGGAGAGCTTGTCAGGTCATCGAGCGCATTGGTGCGCAGCTTGAGGCCGCTCGTTCCCATAAGGCCGCGCAGGCCTTTGCGGATCAGATCCTCATTCTCCGGCGTGTCTTCGCACGTCTGCAAAGCATCGAACGCCTTGCCGATAATGACGAGACGCAAATTGGCTTCCGCGTCGACCGTGTCGAGCGTTGCGAGATTTGTGACGATCTCCGAACGGTAGCGGTCAAGGGCGTGAAGATAGGATTCATGCTCCCGTCGGGCCGTGTTCCAGTTTCCAAGCTGGACGCCGATGAACACGCCGAGCACGACGATGAAGAAGTCGAGGACAACGGCAAACCAGTTCTGGCTTTTGACGTTTTCAGTCAGGCGACGGAGGATCATGTCTGATTGTCCTCGAGCAAGCCCCGTTTCAGCTCAAGCGAAAGATGTGCCGGCAACTTCAGATGCATGCTGGTTTCCCCACCTGGTAACCAGCTTTCACCTTATGAATTTTTGGGGCCCTGACAACATGATGCCCGGTGGGACGTTACTTGCCGACGAAGACCAGCGTCCGCTCAGGCACTGCTTTCAGGAAGGTCGCAAGGTCTGCTTTCGAGAAGACGATGCAGCCATTGGAGCGGCCGAGCTTGCCCCATTGTTGCAGGAAGGTCGGCTCGGCATAATCTGCTGCATGAATGACGATAGCGCGATCCCGTGCGTTGGCATTGGTCTTGTCGAGCCCGTCGAGGCGGATCGAGCGGCCATGCTTGCCAATATATTCCTCGGCAATGAGGTAGGCCCCCTGAGGGCTGGCGGACGAGCCGGGAACATCTGAAAAGCTGTCGAGGAATCCATCATGGTCGGGGTCCGATCCGGACCCGTGCGCGGCGCGGAAGGCTTCTTCCACGAGGCCGGTTTCGAGATTCACAAGGTAGGCACGCGGTTCGCTGGAGCGGCGCGCATAGTCGACGATGAGGAGGCGGCTCGCATCCGCCTCGGACCTGTGGGTTTCGAGCGCCGCCAAGGCCCTGCCGAGCAGGTCCGGGCGGATGAGATGGTCCGGATCGAGCGGGATCGCCCGCGCCGGGGCGGCCAGCGGAAGCGTCAGGAGAGCAAGCGATGCGATGCGCGCGATCATGCCGGGTCATGCCTTTGCGTTGCGGCAAGCAGGCCGGGCGTGCGGCCATGCCTTCCAACGCCATGATGGTCCGGAATAGCCGAAATAAGCAAGCGCCAGATGAACATAAGGGCCATGCCTGCAAGCCAGAAGCTGGCTTTTGCCAACAGTAGCATCGTGTCGGGCAGCGTATCGGGCCGTTTCATGGTCTCACCTCGGGCAGCGTTGGCCGGCCCTCGCGGACGTTGCGGCAGGCCTTGGCGCCGCTGGGCCGGTGAGTATGGTGTAATCAATGAAACTGGCACAAATGAGGGCAGGAACATGGCCGAAGCACCGAACGCACAGGATATGTTCACCGGAACCAAGACGGTGGTGGAGTCTCACAGATTCGACGAATCCGCCCTTGAGCGCTGGATGGAAGCCCATGTCGAGGGCTATGAGGGCCCGCTCCAGGTGCGCCAGTTCAAGGGGGGGCAGTCGAACCCGACTTACCAATTGGTAACACCGAACAAGAAGTACGTGCTGCGCCGCAAGCCGCCCGGCAAGCTGTTGCCCAGCGCTCATGCGGTCGACCGGGAGTTCCGGGTGATCTCGGCGCTCTATCCGCTTGGGTATCCGGTCGCGCGGCCATACGGGCTGTGCGAGGACGATTCCGTGATCGGCACGATGTTCTATGTGATGGACATGGTGGAAGGGCGCATCCTGTGGGATGGCACCTTGCCGGAATACGAGCCGGCAATGCGCCGCAAGATCTATGAGGCCAAGTGCAAGACCTTCGCGGACCTGCACAATGTCGACTGGCGCAAGGCGGGCCTCGAAGGATTCGGCAAGGAAGGGGATTATGTCGCCCGGCAGATCCACCGCTGGACGAAGCAGTACAAGGCGTCCGAAACGATCCACATTCCGGAAATGGAGCAGCTGATCGACTGGCTGCCGAAGAATATCCCGGCAGGAGACACGACGACGATCGTCCATGGCGACTACCGCCTCGACAATATGGTGTTGCACCCGACCGAGCCGAAAGTCATCGCCGTGCTGGACTGGGAACTCTGCACGCTGGGTGATCCGCTGGCGGACTTTTCCTACCACCTGATGAACTGGGTGATGCCGCCGGGAGATTCCTCGCGCGGGTCGATCATGGCGATCAAGGACCTTAAAGCCTGGGGTATTCCGACCATGGAAGAGTATGTCGCGATGTACTGCGAACATACCGGGCGGAAAGGCCTGCCGGAGCTCGACTATTATTTTGCCTATAATGGCTTCCGCCTCGCGGGGATCCTTCAGGGGATCATCGGCCGCGTCCGCGACGGCACGGCAAACAGCGCCCATGCCGAGTCGAATGCGGCGCGTGTCGTTCCGCTCGCCAAATTCGCGGCGGAGTATGCGCGCCGGGCCGGGATGCCGGGGTGACGACGGCGCCAGAGGGGGATCCACCCGAAGCAGACGGCAGGCGCCTGCTAAGCCGGCGGGACGTTTTTCTGCTGGCCGCCGCCAGTGCCGTGGTGACAGCCAACGCCTATTATATCCACCCGATCATCGCCCTCGTTGCCAAGGACTTCGGCGTATCGCCTTCTGAAATCGGACTGGTGCCAGCGCTCAACCAGATCGCGCTGGCGATCGGCATCTTCGTGCTGCTGCCACTCGGGGACAGGTTCAGCAATCGCCGCCTGGCCACCATTTTCGCGGCGAGCCAGTTTGTCGGGTTGCTGGTGATGGCGGTGGCCTCCGATTTCACGCTGTTTGTTGCCGGGTCGACCTTCCTCGGCTTTGTGACGATCACGCCCTATCTGCTGCCGGCCTATGCATCGAAGCGCGTGGAAGCCGGCAGGCTGGGGCAGGTGACGGCAACGCTCACGACGGGGGTGATTACCGGCATCCTGATTGCGCGGGCGGGGGCCGGCTGGGTCGGGGAGCATTTGGGCTGGCGCGTCGTCTACGTCATTGCCGCCTGCCTCATGCTGGTCGTGACCCTTTTGTTGCCCCGGATCATGGATGAGCGCGAAAAATCGGCAAAGGCGGTTGAGACCAGCAATTACGGGAAACTGGTTCTCTCGGTTATCCCGATCGTCAGGCAGCATCCGGAAGTCCTGCTGTCTGGCGCCATACAGGGCCTCGGCTTTGGCATATTCCTGTCGGTCTGGCTGGGGCTCGGCCTGCATCTCACCAGTCCGGAAATGGGGTATGGCGCGGATGTCGTCGGCTATCTGGCGGCGGTATCCTTGCTCAACCTGTTGACGACGCCGGTCATGGGCGCATGGGCGGATCGCATCGGCCCGAGGCGCGCCCGGTTTTTCGTGTCGCTTGTTCAGTTTTCCGGCGTTTGCCTGCTTGGCATGTTCGGGGACAGTCTGTGGCTGTTGCTGGGACCGATCATCCTGATGAATGTGGTTGGCCCGGTCGTCGACATCACCGGGCGTATGACCTTTCTCAACCAGCCGCCCGGCGTGCGTACACGGTTGATGACGGCGTATATCGTCCTGATGTTCATTGGCGGTGGTTTCGCCAGTTGGGGCGCGACGACCGCTTACGAGAACTGGGGCTGGCACGGCACGACGATGCTGACGCTCTGTATGTCGTCACTGGTCGTTCTTCTGTCATTCCTGGCGATGCGGTTCGCGCCGAAAGATGCCAAGGCGTGAAGGGGTGACGGGGCGCGGCGAAGGTGGCACTCTTGCAGAAAAGGGAGGGGGCATGAGTGATGTGATCCAGGGGCCGCTGCGCGCGCCCGCCCAGATGCTGGCCGACCAGACCTATGACGGGCACAAGAGCCTGCACGACGATTCCGAAGCCGAGCGGCTGGGCATCAAGGCCGGGCCGATCGAGGGGCCGACCCATTTCCAACAATTCGTGCCGCTGTTTGCCGACGTTTGGGGCGATGCCTGGTTCGAGCGCGGCTGTATCAGCTGCCATTTCCTGAACATGGTGTTCGAAGGCGAGAAGGTCCGTGCCGAGATCGACCGACCGGCACCCGGCGCAACGCGGACACTTGCGCGGGCGTTCAAGGAAGATGGAACGCCTGTGCTGGAAGCAAGCGCCAGCCTTGGCCCGGATCATGGCGAAACACTGCTGGAAGCCCGTATGGCGAAGCTGCGTCCGCCGGAGCATCTGGTGATCCTTGAAGACATGCGGGTCGGGTTGACCGGAGCCGGTGACGAGACGGTGTCCATGGCGGCGGACCAGCATATGGGCGGCCTGTATCCCTTCACGCTGAATGACAAGCTGAAGGTCATCACTGAGCCGCATGCGATGTATTCCGATGCGTCTGCCTCGCCGTGGGGCAAAGCGGTGCTTCCGCTGGAGCTGGTCAGTGTGATCGGGAATTACACCAGCCGGCAATCGAGATTTCCAGTGAAACAGCCAGCCATCGGATTGTTCGCCGACCTGCAGGTCAAAATGGTCAATGGGCCGCTGTTCGTGGGCGAAACGTACATTCTGCGCCGCGAAGTCGTGGCCCTGTCTGAAAGCCGGCGGGCGGAGAATTACTGGATACGGACCAGATTCTTCGACGCATCGGGCGACAAGCTCATCGCCGAAATGCTGCTCAATCACGGTGTGCTGAAGGCGAGCTATCCGCATTACCCCGCCGACCGGCTGCCGGCATGAAATTCGAGTCGCCCCAGCAGGGCGAAATACTCGCCAGACCCTTACCCCGGAGTGACACGATGTTTGGAATGCAAGTGAAGTTTGCCGCAGTCGCCGGCCTGGCTTTGGGATTGGTGGCAAGCGCGCAGGCACAGGATGCCGTGATCCATGCGGGCTACCTGCTCGCCAAGCCCGGAGAAGGTTATCTCCGCAGGCAGACGATCCTTGTTGAAGACGGGCGCATCGTTTCGGTCGAAGCGGGTTACAAATCCGGCCCGAAGGGCGTCCCGGTAATTGAGCTGCGCAATTCCTATGTGCTGCCGGGCCTGATCGACAGCCATGTGCATATCACTAGCGAGAATGGTCCGGACGACCGGATCAAGACGTTTGAGGATACGACCGTCGACCAGGCGTTCGACGGGGCTGGCTATGCCTACAAGACGTTGATGGCTGGCTTCACCACGGTTCAGGATGTCGGCGGCAGCAACGACGCGGTGTTCGGACTTCGCGATGCCATCGCAAAAGGCAGGGTGCCGGGCCCGCGCATCCGGGCGTCCGGTCAGCCGATTTCGGTGACGGGCGGCCATGGCGACATCAACGGCTATTCGCCCGCCGTGATGGCCCTCTTCACCGGAACGAGTATCTGCAACGGGGCCGACGATTGCCGCCGCGCGGTGCGTCAGCAGGTCAAGGAGGGGGCCGACCTCATCAAGATCACGGCGACGGGCGGTGTACTGTCGAACACGCGAGCCGGTCTTGAGCAACAGTTCAGCGATGACGAACTCGCGGCAATTGTGGAAGCCGCGCATGCGATGGGCCGGAAGGTGACGGCGCATGCGCACGGCAAGGGCGGCATCGAGGCGGCGCTGCGTGCGGGCGTCGATTCCATCGAACACGGAACCTATACCGACGACGAGACAATCGCCTTGTTCAAGGAACACAATGCGACGCTCGTGCCGACGGTCCTGGCGGGGGCGACCGTGACGGGCTGGGTGAACGAGCCCTGGCTGCCGGAGGCCAGCCGCCGGAAAGCCGCGATTGTTGGTCCGCTGATGCAGGACATGCTGCGCCGGGCCCATGAAGGCGGGGTGTCGGTGGCCTTCGGGACCGATACGGGCGTGTCTAAACATGGCGACAATGCGCAGGAATTCGCCCTGATGGTCGGCGCTGGCTTCACGCCGGAAGAGGCGATCCGCGCCGCGACGGTTGTCGCCGCAGACCATGTCGAGATGGCTGCGGACATCGGGTCGATCGAGGCCGGGAAGTTGGCCGACATCATTGCCGTCGACGGCGACCCGCTCGAGGACGTCACCGAACTCGAAAGCGTCGATTTTGTCATGAAAGGCGGGGTCGTCTACAAAGGGGCGCGTTAAGGCGCCAGGGCCGCGATCTCGCCCCTCCCGCGAAGGTTTTTGACAAGGCTTTCCAAAGGTTGGATTGTCGAGGCCGGATTTGGGCGCCGCATTGCGCCCGCAAGAACCGGCAAGGGGTAAGACATGGTTCGAGGTCATCGCATCCTGATCGGCGCTGTTTCAGCGGCTGCGGTGCTGGCGTTCGAAGGCTGCTCGAATGGAGGTGACGCCGCAGGGCAAAAGGAGGCGTCCGCCGACGCCGCCACCGAGTGCGTGCCTTTGACGGAAGGCTATTACCTGTTCCAGAATGGCAAGTTTGTCGCCGCGCCGGCGCCTCAGGTCCAGGTGGTTGAGCGGACGGTGACGGCGCCCGGCAGCTGGTCCAGCGAACTCGAAAAGGGATTTGCGGAGCTCGGTTTCCCATGGATGGGCCTGCGTGTGCGGGACCGTATCGCAACGCTGACGGGCACAGCACCCGACCTTGCCGCGAAGGAGCGCGCCTTTGCTGCCGGCGAAGCGGCCATCAAAGGCGATGCGACCGGTGGCAGCGACATCAGCCTGATCGTGGACGCGATCTCGGTTGAAGGCGGCGAGGCCGGTGTCGGTGCGGGGCTCGCCGAGCTGTCGGCCAGCGACCTTTCGCTGACCGCCTGCCAGCGTGCCTTTGTCGAGACGATGGAAGGCCGCAATATCGAATTCGAACTCAACAAGGCCGCGATCTCGCCAGCCAGCGCGCGCCTGCTCGATGCCGTGTCAGGCGTGGCAACCCTCTGCAGTGCCTACAGGATCGCGATTGAAGGGCACACGGACTCCCGGGGGTCCGATGACTACAACCTTCAGCTGTCGCAGGAGCGTGCGGATGCGGTGAAGCAATACCTCGCAGATCGGGGCGTCGATGTGTCGGCGATCAGCGCAACCGGCTATGGCGAAACGCGCCCAATTGATCCGGCCGAAAATCCGGCGGCATGGGCGAAGAACCGCCGCACGCAGTTTACCGTTTCGGCCCGCTAGAGGCTGGCTCCGGTTCCCTCCAGGCGAGGGAATAAGCAGGAAGGACGGGAAAGCCCCGGACGGTCAAACCGTCCGGGGCTTTCTTCATTACGCCGGGTACTTCGCTTCAAGGCTCAGGGCGACAGGATCAGGCCGGTCGATGGGCTGACGGCCGCGTCCAACGTTTCGTGCCAGGCGGCATCAATGGCATCCGGCCCTTTCATTTCCTTCGGCTGCAGGAATGCCTGAGACGCGCGATAGAACCCCATAAGCGACTGGGCGAGCTTTGCATTCAGCACATCTGCGCCCAGCGTCTTTGCCCGGTCGGCAGCATAGGTCGGCACAAAGAAGAATTCCGGCTGCGGATCGGGCAGGGCGATCGGCGTGCGGTTGCCTTCCCAGTCTGTCACGCCGATGACGATGCTGCGCACGAGCCGGTCGCGAAGGGCGTTGTGCACGTCGGCTGTCAGCGATGGGCGGCCCAGGAAGTCGACAAAGGCCGTAAGCCCGCGCGCGTGCAGCCGGTCGACATCGGCGTAGGTGCGCACCCGGCCATAGAGACCGGTCGATTCGACGAACTCCCGGTTGCCCTCCGAGGTCAGCGCCAGCGTATCGACGCCGCCCCGGAGCTTCAGGCAGTGGGCGAGGGCAAGCGCGGTCTTGGAGGAGGCGGACGAGATAACAACGGTTTCCGGCACCGGTTCTCCGGTTTCCATGAGTGCATCGTCGATCATCCACCCGGTCATAAAGAGGGGCCGGAACAACATCTGCTGCGCCTCGTAGGCTGCGTCATATGACGGGTCGGCTGAGGTGAAGATGTAGGTATTGTAGATGGGGGCCATGGCCTGACGGTGTGCCACGCCATCGACAAAACTTGCCTTACCGACCTTCACGGGCTGAACGTCGAACTCATCCGAGATCGGAAGGTAACCATAGACGCGCTGGCCTACATCAACCCCCTCGACGTTTGACTGGGTCACGGTCGCAAAGCCCCAGACGGGAACGCGGCCGAAGGCCGGGTCGGCCGCCGGAAAGAAGTTCCAGTACTTCATCGCCTCGCCGAATGTCGCATAGGTGACATTGTTGGCGGTAAGGGCAAACGCCTCGACCTTAAGTCGCGCATGCCCCGCGGCTAGCGGCGGCGGATCCTGCTTTGCCCAATGCACATCGCGGAGGTCGTCGCGGCGGATGAGAAAATCGTTCATTCAAAGTCCCCTGATTCGGGCAATACGCGCCCTGACTCGCCTGTAGGGGGTATGTCGGCTCAGGTACCGAGGTCAACCATCAGGCTTGAAATGGCGTGAACGAAATTGTTGGGAGCAATTGTCTGCTCGCCCGTGCATCGCACTTTCGGGAACCGCCCCAGTATCTGCCTGTAGGCAGCCTCCAGCTGCATATTGGCCACCCGCTGTCCAAGGCAGACATGCGGGCCATTGCCGAAGGAGAGGTGTTCCTTTGCATTTTCCCGTTCAATGTCAAACCGGTGCGGGTTAATAAATTTGGCCGGATCCCGGTTCGCCGCGGGATAGTACATGACCACTTTCTCTCCCTCGGCGATGGGTTGCCCGCCGAGTTCCGTGTCCTGCGTGGCGGTCCGGCGCATATAGGTGACGGGCGTCACCATCCGGATGGCTTCGTGGACGAAATTCGGGAACAGGTCCGGGTTCGCCATCAGCTTTTCTTTCTGATCGGCAAATTCCGTCAGCAGGCGCATTGTGCCGGACAGGGAGTTGCGGGTCGTGTCGTTGCCTGCGAACACGATGAGCAGCCAGGATCCGTCCAGGAATTCCGGGCTGAGCGGCTTGCCGTCAATTTCGACATTGGCGATCGCCGACAGCAGGTCTTCCTTCGGCTCGCGGCGGCGTTCCGCGAGGATGTAGCGGCCATAGTCGAACATCGCCTGGATCTCGGTCATGAAGGCCATGATCTGCTCTGGCGTGACATTTCCAAGGCCTTCCTGCTGGGCCTGATACTGTGAGGTTTCGAGGAAATGCATCCAGTGGACGAGCTTTGGCCGGTCTGCCGCCGGTACGCCAAGGATTTCGCACAGGGTGAACAGGGGAAGCTCTGCCGAGAACATCTCCACCATGTCCACGACGGGGCCCTGCTTTTCCATCGCGTCCAGAAGCTCCGTAACTTGAACATCGACCCGTTTCCGGAGTTCCGCAACAAAGCCGGGGCGGAAGAAATGCATGTGCTCCATGCGCAGCGGCGTGTGATAAGGCCGGTCCAGATTGATCAGGCTGTTGAGGCTGGACGCGTGTAGCAGCGGGTGGCGCGGCTGGTCCGGCAGGCCATAGGTCATGAGAATGCCGCCGCGCTGCGATGAGAATGTCGCCGGATCGACCTCCACTTTCTTGACGAGATCGTATGAGGTCACTGCCCAGAACCCGGCCGCATTCTGCTCCGGATGCCACATGACGGGCGCGTTTTCCCGCATCGCGGCAAAGGCGTCATGGGTGTAGCCGCCATTGGAGGAAAAGACGGTTGGGTCGGTCAGGTCGACCGGCGGAGCGAAGGCGTGCACCGGCGTCGCCCTGGGTGCATGGGGCGGCACTTCCTGCTGGTACGTCTCGGTCACATTCTCAAGGGACATCGGGGCCTCCATTGGCGTCTGCCGCAGGAAGCCTCTTCGGGCCGTCTCAGCGGGGCTTGGGTCGTTTCCTGCCGGGAAGCTTAGCGGATGGAGGCTTGCTGCCAAGGCGTGACTTAGCGGCAGGATGGCCCGGCCGTCCGGTGCGTCCCATGCCGGGCTTGGCACGGGTTTGCGGCCGTTCGGGCTTCGCCGGTTCAGCCATGTAAAGGCTTCCGATCGCCTGCTGCATCAGGTCCGGCGGCACTTCATCCACCTGGCCGGGCTTCAGGTCGGCCAGTTCAAACGGGCCATAGGCCACGCGGATCAGGCGGTTGACGATCAGGTCAACGGCTTCAAGTGCCCGGCGCACTTCGCGTTTCTTGCCTTCCGAAAGGGTGACAGTGAGCCAGTTGTTCGCGCCGGTTTCCCGGTCCAGCACGGCCTTGATCGGCTGGTACTTCACGCCCTCCACCGTGATCCCGCCGGCCAGCTTCTGCAGCTTTTCCGGCGTTACCGTTCCATGCGCGCGAACGCGGTAAGTCCGCTCCAGCGCGCTTGATGGCAGTTCCAGCGCCCGGGCGAGCGCGCCGTCATTGGTGAGCAGTAGCAGGCCTTCCGTGGTCAGATCGAGCCGCCCCACGGTCACGACACGGGGCAGGCCCTTGGGCAGTTCATCAAAGATCGTGCGGCGGCCTTCAGGATCGGAATTGGTCGTGATCAGGCCGGAGGGCTTGTGATAGCGCCAGAGGCGCGTCGCATCCGGGGCAGCAATGGTGCGGCGGCCGACGCGGATCAGCTCTTTTCCCGTTACCTTGAAGGCGGGCGAGGTCAGTTTGCGGCCGTCAACCGTGACCTTGCCTTCCTCGATCATCCGCTCGACTTCGCGGCGCGAGGCGACGCCAGCCCGGGCGAGATATTTGGCGATGCGTTCGCCTTCGCTCCAGTCTTCAGTCTGGGCTGCAGGTTTGGCGGATGGCTTGCCGCCCTTCCGGGATGGGGGGCGTTTGGCGTTCGGGCCGGTCGCAGGCTTCCGGCGCGGGCGGCCCGTCTCTCGACGCTCCGTCATGGCGTGATCCTTTCAGGATGTGATGTCAGCCCGTGAACTGCGCCAGCGGCGCCGCGATGGCAAGGCCGAGTATGAGTTCCACGGCAATCCAGACCGGCATCAGCCCCGCCTCGCGATTGCGGTTCCGGTCGAGCATGAGTGAAAGCAACCGGCCGAGCCCGGCGCCGATCCATCCTGCCGCCAGCGGCAGGACGGCCATGACGGAAAAGACTGGCGGCATTTTCAGCACGATCACGAGCGCCATCAGGTGGGAGAACAGGAACAGGCCGCCATAGGTGGCGCGGAATTCGGAAAAGCCGCCTGGCTTCAGCGGGTCGGAATCCTCCATCAGCCGGACCACGCCAGCTGCCCAGTTGGGCACGAACATGGCGCCGAGGCCAATGATAGCCCCGAACAGGAGCGCAACGCTTGAAATGACTTCGCCGTAGTGCATGCGGCCTCCAATGATCTGTTGGGAGAGTTGTAGGGCGGTTTGCCGGAATGTCGAATTGCCGATCCAGTCCAGCAGGCGTTCCCCAATTAAATGCTGCTTTGAGTAAATAAATGTTGCGGCCTGAAAATTTCAGGGCGGGTGCATCCATTCCGGCCGCTCAAAGCCTCTTACCTGCAAAGCCGGAGCAGTTCCGGCAACGGACGAGACACACAAGGACTGACGCGATGAATACTCTCAAACTTGCCGGGGCGGCTTTGCCCCGAACCCTTCCGCTCGCGCCCATGCTGGTAATTTTCGGCCCTGCACCAACAGATATTGGTGTTGCTGCGAATGATGACCGCATCGAGCGGCCGAGCCTACTAGAACGTCGCCGCAGACGCCTCACTCGCCGCGCCCAGCACTGATCCGGTCACGGAAGTGACAGCAGTGAGTTTCCGGACTCTCTCTCCGGATAGCCCCCGCGCCACACGCGCCACTCAGGGCGGTCCCTTCAGGGACCGCTCATTTTTCAGGTGACGCCGGCCGCCTTCCACGCCTCTTTTGGCCAGCGGCGGTGTTGCCAGAACCATTGGCCGGGATGCGCGCGCACCTGCGCTTCCAGGAACTGGTTGATCCGCGTAACCGAGCGCAGGATGTCCGCATCCTGATCGCCTGTATTTTCAGGCACGAACGGCTCATGGAATTCGATGCGGAAGCGCGCCGGCGCGGTCCGTGTCGTCGATACGAGCACGATCGGAACCTGGTATTTGAGCGCGAGGCGCGTCGGGCCGGGCGCTGTCATGGCGTCATGCCCGAAAAATGGCACAGCAATGCCTTCGCGGAATTTCTGGTCGTTCATCAGCGCTATGGGAGAGCCCTTGGCGAGCGCACGCATGAGTTCGCGCGTGCCGATGCCTTTCGGCGCATTGATTTCGGTGCCGTATTCATGGCGCAGGTCAGAGACGCGCTTGTCAATATAAGGATTGTTCAATGCCCTGTAGGTCATCACGGCATGAGGAATGCGCTTGGTGATGGCCGCAGGCATGATTTCCCAATTGGCAAAGTGACCGGACACGAAAACTGCGCCTTTGCCGCTATCCCGGATCCGGTCGAGCACATCCAGGCCGACAATGTCGACGCGGCCCGACGTATACGGATCGATCTTCGGCAGGTGCGGCAGCTCTCCGGCCGTTCGGCCTGCAGACTCCCATGCGGCCAGTGCGGTTTCCTCAACCTGCTGCTCCGTCCAGTCCGGAAATGCGAGGCGGAGGTTGCGCTTCGTCGTCTTGTGTTGGGAAAGGAGCGGACCAATTTTCCGGACGATCCAGCCGCCGAAGTCGGATGCCTTGTCCGGCCCGAGCGCCTTCATAGGCGCCCAGTAGATCACGTCCCAGGCCAGCGTTTCCAGCCGCCATTGCAAGCGCTGCCAGAAGCTGGCGCGATTATCCACGTCTTTCGGGCGGACATAGCCTTGCTGGGGATCGGTTCCGCTCATGCTTTCACCGGGTCGATAAGAGGCGCGAGCAACGCCTTGAGGGCTGCTTGATCCTCAAAGCGGGCTTCGACCGGAAAGGCAAGGATGCGCTGCTGTTCGCCTGCAGGCAAGCGCACATGGTCTTTAGTCGTGGTGATCAGCCGGGCCCCGTGATGGTCTGCCAGCTCGTTCAGGAACTTCAGCTCGCCCGACGTGAAAACATGATGATCGTCATAGGGCACGCCTTCACGAAGATCTGCTCCGGCCGCTTTCAGGGCGTCGAAAAACTTGATCGGGCGACCGATGCCGGCGAACGCCACGAGGGGGCCGTGAGGAACTTCGGAGGATGGCTGCACCTTCGCCCGCAGGATCGGCAGGCGCGACTTCTGAACGGCGGTAAGTTCCTTGCCTTCACCCATGAGGATGACAGCCTGCGCCCGCGCGAGGCCGTCGGCGACAGGTTCGCGCAAGGGGCCTTTGGGCAGGACAAAGCCATTGCCGAATGGTGCGGCGGCATCGATTACGACGATAGACAGGTCTTTGGCGAGCGACGGGTTTTGATGGCCGTCATCCATGACGATCAGCTCGACACCGTCCGCAGCCATTGCCTGTGCTGTGGCGACCCTGTCGCGCCCGATCCAGGTTTCGCCCGACAATGCGAGCATCAGGGGCTCGTCCCCCACGTCCGACGCGGCATGGCGCGAAGGATCCACGCGCAGCGGCCCGGCCTGGTTGCCGCCATAACCGCGCGACAGGCTTGCGGTGCGCAGCCCGGCCTCCGTGCCTGCCTTGCGCAGCGCTTCGACAATGGGTGTCTTGCCGACGCCACCGACAGTCAGGTTGCCGACGCAGATGACACGTGCCGCGGCTCTCTCCGGCGTAGCTTTTGCGAGTTTGCGGCGAATGCCCCAGGTGTAGAGCAGGGCAAGCGGTGTCAGGAGCAGTCGGGTCAGCGGTGCGGCTTCACGGGATTTCGGATCCAGCCCGGCGGCCCAGAAATGGGGGGCTTTCATCAGCTCGCCCCGTTGCCGGGCAGGAGCGGGCGCAGCGCTTCCAGCGTCACCTGCATCGGCTCATCCGCTTCGTGGGCGAGGAGGTCCAGCGACGCGGTGGAAGGCGGCGGCATTGTCGTCAGCGCCCGCCCGATGGCTTTCGGGGTCTTCAGCAGGCGGATGAGGTTACGTTCTTCGAGGTCTGAAATCATGGTGGCGAAGTTGAACACGTCCGGACCGGACACGACCGGCTTGCCGAGACGGATCGGTTCCAGAGGATTGTGGCCGCCGACATCCGGCGTGTTGCCGCCACCGAGATAGACGGAATCGGCAAGGCGATACCAGAGACCCATCTCGCCCATTGTGTCGGCCAGCAAGACGCTGGTTCGCTGGTTTGGGGCATCGCCCTTTGACCGTCGCGCGAAAGGCAGGCCGCGCGCGCGCAGCAGGTCCGCAATGTCTGCGCCTCGCTCGGGATGGCGCGGTGCGATGATGAGGGCTGCGTCAGGGATCGCTTTGACGGCGTCGAGGAACAGCGCTTCCTCACCGGGGTGGGTCGAGGCCGCGAGATAGCATTTCCGCTGTCCCTTGAAGGTCTCGTGCAGGCGGCGAAGTTCGACGTCATTCGCGGAAGGGGGCGGCAAGGCCGACTTCAGGTTCCCGGCCAGCGTCACCGGCTGGCCAATCAGCGACGCGAGCCGTCGGGCCGTGTCTTCATCGGCGGCGAGCACGGCATCGAACTTGCCGACAAGATACTTGAATGTCTGCCGGGCGCGCATCCACCCATTGGCCGACTTTTCGGTCATTCGTCCGTTTACCAAAGCGCGGCGTGCTCCGATACGCTCGGCTTCAAGGATGAGGTTCGGCCAGATCTCGCCCTCGCCGAAAATGCAGAGATCCGGCCTCCAATGGCGGATGAACCGGCGCGCGGCGGCCGGCGTGTCGAGCGGGGCCATCTGGTGGAAGGCGTTTCGCGGCAGCCGCGGTTCAATCAGCCGGGCCGAGGTCAGCGTCTGGCTGGTAAAAAGCAGCATCAGGTCCGGCCGTTCGGCCAGCAACCGGTTGCCCAGTTCCAGAAGCAGGCTGGTTTCCCCTACACTGGCGCCGTGCAGCCAGATCAGCGGTGTGCTGCTGCGGCGCGCCGGCATTCGCTTGGCATAGCGCTCGTTCAGGCGAAGATAGTCTTCCTTGCCGGCCGCCGCGCGCCTGCGCAGGACGAACCCGGCGAACGGAGCGAGAGCCCCGGTCAGGAAGCGGTACGCATGCAGCGCAGGGGTCATCGAGGGACGGAATCCGTTCTGGGTCTTGCACGACGTGCCGCCAACATATCAGCGCGGTGGGTCGCGGCATCAAGCTGTTCCTGCAAGAGCGATTCCAGCTCGCCCATGTGCTGGTCCCGATCCGTTTCGATCGGCGGACCCAGCACGATACCACCGCGGGAAAAGGGCAGCGGCAGGATCAGTCGGTCCCAGGTGTCGAGTCTCCATGCTGGCGCCACGGACAGCGCATAGGGAACAATCGGCACACCCGCGCGCTGGGCAATCATGATGGCGCCCAGGCTGACCTTCTGCGCCGGGCCCCTGGGGCCATCGGGCGTTATGCAGACAGCATATCCGCTCTTCAGCAGGCGAACCGCCTCGGCGATGGCCCTCATGCCGCCCTTGTCCTTTTTCTTCCGCCGGTTCGCTGCGGACCCTCTGATCGCGTGGAGATCCAGATGGTCAATGGCGCGGGCGACGGCCTCTCCGTCCGCTGACAGGGAAATCAGCATGGCGCCACGGCTGATGCGATGTTTCCAGCTGCGGACAACACGCACCCATCCAGCAGGCATCAGCAAGATCCGCGAGTGCCAGGCTGCGACGACCACACCATCATGCTTATGCCAGACCGCCCGGGCCGCTTCGTCGATTTCGATCTCCCACCGCACAGTGCGGGCGACCAGTTCCATCCATGCCCAGATGAGCCGGCCGAGTATGGCTGCAACAATCGGAGAACGGAGCAGGGACTTCATCTGGCGGCTTATAACGCCCTTTTCTTTCCGAACCATAGATAGGCTGCCGATGCGGCGGGGCCGTGGAATGGTGGGCGATACAAGGTTCGAACTTGTGACCCCTGCCGTGTGAAGGCAGTGCTCTACCACTGAGCTAATCGCCCGGCCCGGAAGAAGTGCGTGGGGTAATCTGACTGACTCGCGAGGTCAAGCGGGGAAAGCTGAGCCGTCTGCCATCCGCCTGTGTCCCCCATTCGGGGGACATACATCGCTAGTTTCGAATACTCTAAATGCATGCCTCGTATGCATAGGTATACGTTTCTGCATGATGTCACGGAATTCGCGCCGGATCCGGTTTTTCGCAGGATTACACGATGTCACCAGTATGAGGGACAGGTATTTTGCAGAGACTTTGCGGTTTTTTGCACATAGGGTGCCATTTGTGTTGGCGCTAACAGCGAAGATGAGCATACGTTCAGAATGAACAATTGTTCATCGGATAACATTACGCGTGTTTCATTCGATTTAGGTCTTGAGATTGCGCTGCAACATTGTCATTTTGCAGTCACACAAGACGAACCGGAATGGTTCGCATGCGTAACCCTAAGAAGGACAGGCAGGAGCGGTAACGCTCCGGATAAAAAACAGCCTGGAGAGAGAGAAAAATATGAAAGACTGGTGTGACGAAGAAGGCGCCAAGCGCCTTCGCGAGAAAATTGCTGCTTACTGGGCCGAGCGTGGCTACGAAGTGGACGTGGATCTGGTGGATGCCGGATTTGTCCCTGCCATGCGCAGCGCCCGTACCGATGTTCGCAGCAACATGATTAATGGCATGCCCCGCCGCCGCATCAATCAGGATGCAGCAGCTGGCCGCCAGAGCTACCGTCCGCGCTCCGAAGCGACGGCTTAGCCGATGAGGCGCGACAGCGCCGAAGGCAATTCCGAGTAGTGCGTGATTACGGCATCTGCGCCGATTTCATCGACTGACTCGATCTCGTAACCGAACGGTACGAAAATGAAGGGCAGTCCGGCATTCCGGGCTGCCCTTTCGTCTGTGCGGCTGTCGCCGACCATGACAGCGCGCGCCGGGTCGCCACCGGCCGCGATGACAGTGCGGACAATGTGGTCGCCATCGGGTTTCCGGTTGGGAACGCTGTCGGCACCGAGGACTGCCGCGAAACGAGGTGTCAGGTCGAGCGCGTCCAGCAACTGGTCCGTCAGATCCTGCTTCTTGTTCGTGCAGACGGCCAGCAGGGCGCCGGCGCTGGCCAGTTCACCGAGGATGGCCTCTGCCTTGTCGAAGGGGCGGGAGCCTTCTGCAATGTGCGCTGCATAATACACAAGGAAGCGTCTGAAGTGGGCGTCCAGCACGGGCTCTTCCGGGTCTACCCCGCGAAAGCGCAGGCCCTTTTCGATCATCGCGCGGGCGCCGTGCCCGATCATGGTTGCGATCAGGCTGAGATCGACTGGTTCGAGACCGTCCTGTTCGAGAACATGGTTCAGGGCCCCCAGAAGGTCAGGGGCCGTATCCACCAGCGTTCCGTCGAGATCGAAGACGATCGTCCATCCATCCAGCCATTTTGTCATCGCGTGCCTTATTCCTTACTCGCCCCTCGCCTTGAATCGTCCTTTGGTCTAGGCGATGGGGCTGCAGAATACGAGAGGGCCAGATGACCCAGCTGACGAGAGACCGGGCCGCCGTGATCCTTGCCGCCGGCAAGGGGACACGGATGAAGTCCGCCCTGCCTAAGGTGATGCACGCGGTCGCCGGCCGGCCGATGGTGGACTGGTCGATTGACCTGGCCCGCCGGGTTGGCTGTTCGCGGATCGTGGTGATTGCCCATCCCTCGCAGGATGTTCTGGTGGACCACATCGCCCGCCATGCGCCGGACGCGGCAGTGGCCTTCCAGGATCCGCCCATGGGCACCGGGCACGCGGTGCGCTGCGCTGAGGACGCCCTGGCGGGATTCCAGGGGGATCTGGTTGTCCTTTACGGTGACAGCCCGTTGATCCCCGCGACCGCTATAGATGACTTGTTTGCCACTCTGGATGACGGTGCAGCCCTCGGCGTTCTGGGATTCGACGCCGTTGAACCGGGGCTTTATGGCCGCCTCATAGTGTCACATTCCAGTGAACTGGAGGCTATTGTGGAGGCCCGTGAGGCCACCCCGGAGCAGCTGAAAATCACCCTTTGCAACTCCGGCGTCATGGCCGGGCGGGCCGAAACTATGTTCCGGCTCCTGCAAAAAGTTACAAACCAGAATGCCAAAGGCGAGTACTACCTGACCGACCTTGTCGGCCTTGCGCGGGCCGAGGATCGCATCTGCCGGGCGGTCCGCTGCGCCGAGGACGACCTGATCGGCTGCGACTCCAAGGCGGACCTCGCCGAGGCCGAGGCGATCTTCCAGGCCCGCCGCCGCATCGAGGCAATGGATCAGGGCGTGACGCTGGTGGCGCCGGAGACCGTGTTTTTCTCCTATGATACGATTGTGGACCCCGATGTTGTGATCGAACCGAATGTCGTATTCGGCCCCGGCGTGCATGTGCGGTCCGGCGCTCGCATCCGGGCGTTCAGCCATCTTGAGGGCGCGCGCGTCGGCCCGGGCGCGCAGGTCGGCCCGTTTGCGCGCCTGCGCCCTGGCGCGGTGCTGGAGGCGGACGCCTTTGTCGGAAACTTCGTCGAGGTGAAGAATGTCCGCATGGGCAAGGGCGCCAAGGCGAGCCATCTGTCCTATCTGGGCGACGGAACAGTCGGGGCTGGCGCGAACATCGGTGCCGGCACGATCTTCTGCAATTATGATGGCTACTTCAAATACGAGACGAAGATCGGTGAGGGCGCGTTCGTCGGATCAAACTCCGCGCTCGTCGCACCGGTGACGATCGGTGCGAACGCCTATGTCGGCAGCGGCAGCGTGATCACGAAGGATGTGGCGGCCGGTTCGCTCGCCGTCGGGCGCGCCCGGCAGGCAGGCTATGAGGGCTGGGCATCGGCGTTCCACGAAAAGATGGCGGCCAAAAAGGCCGAAACCAAAAAGGGCTGACGGAATGGCGAACGAGCTTGAAAAGGAAAACGCGGCGATCGCGGCGATGGAGTTCGTCGAGGACGGTATGACCATCGGCCTCGGCACCGGCTCGACGGCCAAGTTTTTCGTCGACCTGCTGGCCGAGGAAATCGCGGACGGCCTTGTCGTGCGCTGCATCGAGACGAGTGAGCAGACGCGCCGTCAGGCAGAGAGCCTCGGCGTGCCACTGATCCCGTTCGAGCAGGTGGACCGGATACACCTGACCGTGGACGGGGCCGATGAGGTCGACCAGGCGGGCAATCTCATCAAGGGCGGTGGCGCGGCGCTGTTGCGCGAGAAGATCATCGCCAATGCCAGCGATCACATGGTGGTGATCGCCGACCCGTCGAAGCAGGTCGAACGCCTCGGCCAGTTCCCCCTGCCGGTGGAAGTCACGCCTTTCGGCTACACGATCACGGCAAGGAAGGTGTACGACGTCCTGGTGGCCAGCGGCATCGAGCGGCCGCGCGTGGAATTGCGGACGCAGCCCGACGGAAAGCTCGTCGTCACCGATGGCAGCAACTATATTCTCGACTGCCACTGCCAGCGCATCCCGGATGCCGAGGCGCTGGCCGCGCGCCTGTCGAATGTGCCGGGCGTCGTCGAGCACGGATTGTTTATCGGGATTGCGCGCACGATCATCATTGGCAATGAGAACGGCGCTACCGTGTTTGAATTCTGAGCCCTGCGCCCACATATCCCGCCTTCCGATATATTTTTCCAAGGACATGACTCATGGCTGAGCACGCTTACGACTTCGACCTGTTTGTGATCGGAGGCGGCTCGGGCGGCGTGCGTGCCGCGCGCCTTGCGGCGCTGACCGGCGCGAAAGTGGCGATTGCCGAGGAATACCGGATGGGCGGCACCTGCGTCATCCGCGGCTGTGTGCCCAAGAAATTCATGGTCTATGCCAGCGCCTATGGCAAGGACATCCGCAAGGCGGCCGGCTATGGCTGGAGCGCGGGGGAAGTATCCTACGACCACGGAACATTCGCCAACGCCATGCATGCGGAAGTCGACCGGCTGTCCGGCATCTATTTCCGCAATCTCAAGAATGCCGGCGTCGAAATCCTGGAGGAGCGCGCCGAGTTCGTTGACGCGCACACGCTGCGCCTGAAGACTTCGGGCAAGGAAATCACGGCAGAAAAGATCCTGATCGCCGTCGGCGGCCGGCCATGGATGCCGTCGCCGGACGAGATTCCGGGGATCGAACATGCCATCACCTCGAACGAAATCTTCCATCTTGAAGCGCTGCCGAAACACATCGTCATCGGTGGCGGCGGTTACATCGCCGTCGAGTTTGCGCATGTCTTCGCCGGGCTCGGCGTGCCGACCTGCCTCGTCTATCGCGGTGAGGAAGTGTTGCGCGGTTTCGATGCGGATATCCGCACCGCGGTACATGAAGGCCTGAAGGAAGCCGGTGTGCGCGTCATCACCGGCGCTGTGTTCGACCGGATCGACAAGTGTGAGGGTGAAGACCTGCCGCTGCGCATCAGCCTTTCCAATGGGGGGCATATCGATGCCGATGTCGTGATGGGCGCACTCGGGCGCCGTCCGAACACGGACGGCCTTGGGTGTGACGCCGCCGGCGTGGCGCTGGACGATAATGGCGCCGTGGTCGTGGATGAATGGTCGAAGACCAATGTAGACAATATCTGGGCCGTCGGCGACGTGACCGACCGTGTGGCCCTGACGCCGGTGGCGATCCGCGAGGGGCACGCCTTTGCGGAAACGGAATTCTACCGAAGGCCCTGGCATTTCGACCATGCGGATATTCCGACAGCCGTGTTCACCCAGCCGGAGGTCGGCACGGTTGGCATGACCGAGGCACAGGCCCGCAAGGAACATGGCGCGGTCGATATCTACAAGACGAACTTCCGCCCGATGAAAAACATGCTGAACGGCGACATGAGCCGGGTGCTGATGAAGATTATTGTGCGCCAATCCGATGAGCGCGTGCTCGGCGTCCATATGGTCGGCGATGATGCGGCTGAAATCATCCAGGCCATCGGCATCGCGATCAAGATGGGTGTAACCAAGCCGGACTTCGACCGCACCTGTGCTCTGCACCCCTCCGTGGCGGAGGAGCTTGTCACGATGCGGACGAAATGGGTTCCTGAAGAAACGGGCTGACGATCAGCTGCGCGCCTCTTCCAGCTCGTTCAGTTCCAGCGCAATCGCCTTCAGGCTTTCGCGGATGGGCTTCAGGCCACCGCCGCGGCCGGAGTGGATGGTCAGCTGCTTCCAGGCCGGCTGGCCTTCCTGCGGCGCTTTTACGGCGAGGTGGCGGGACCGGGGCAGGGCGGTGCGCATCAGGGCTTTCGACAGCGGGAAGCCGGCGATTGCATCAAACGCGCCGTTGCGGGCATCGGCCTCGAAGGTCGACTGTTCCGACCGGCCGACCGCATTGAACAGGACCGAGAGTTCCGGCCGCTTCTCCGGGGCAACCTGCTGCTGGATGACCTGTTGAAGCAGTTTCACGCCGCGCAGGGAATAAATGTCCGTGTACATCGGGGCAATGACCCGGTCTGACGCTTCGAGCGCGCAGCGGGTGAGGAAGGTCGCGTTCGGGTTCGTGTCGAACACGATGAGATCATATTCGCTGCGATAGTATTCCACGGTGCGCAGGAAATGCTGCTTGATCTTGTCGAGAGCCGTCTGGTCTGTCGCGAAGGCGTATTTGGAAATCTCGAACTGGCCGGAGATGAGGTCGAACCGGCCGGAGGGGCTGTTGCCGTCGGCCATGATATCATGGACGAGATAGGAGCGTGCGACCGGGTTGAACGGTTCCGTCGAGAGGCCGAGCCAGTTTTCCGCCGGGCTGACCGCATCGCGCGCCTGCAGGCGCGAGCGTTCGAACAGGGCGATGACGGACCGGTCCTTCGCCGCGCTCTCATCGGCAAAGTCCATGGAGTAGAAGGTCTGGGTCAGATTGTATTGCGGATCGAGGTCGATCAGCAGGACACGCCCGCCGATGGAGGCATGCCAGGCGCCGAAGACCTGCGCGGAAACCGTCGTCTTCCCGACGCCCCCTTTGAGGTTCATCACGGCGAAGACCGGGCATTTGCGCCGGTAGGCCTTCTGGACTTCCGCGACCAGCTGGTCGAGCCCGTCCGGCATGGCGTTCGAGAGGCGCAGATGGGGCTGGACCTCCTGCTTGAAGAAGCCGTTGAGGCGTGCCTTGTCGATCTGGTAGGGGATCAGCTTGAGGCCCCGGGCCTTCGCGCGCTCCACGTCCTGGCGGACCATTTTCGAGCGCACCGATGTGGCCGAAACCAGCACGATCATCGCGAACGCATCGTCTATGGTGGCGTTGTTGCGCTGGCGGTCATTGTCCTCGTCAGGGGCATACCAGTCCGGGATCGAGGCAGCCCGCAGGGCCTCATGCAGCTTCAGCAGATCGTCCAGATCCTGGGGGGCATGGCTGACATAGACGTGCGACATGGTTTCGCCCTTGTCCCTTAAGCACTGCCCCGCCTTGTTTTCTAAGGGAAGGACAACTGATTCCGCCAGCTTTCTGCTGTGAAATTATGGTGAAACTTGAGCAGTCGCCTGCCATGTGATTTATGCAGCCCAGATTGGAGCGCCCCATGAGCACCTGGACCCCCTCGGATTGGCGGAAACTGCCGGCCAAGCACATCCCGGAAGATTACCCGGATCCTGCTGCCCTTGCAGCGGTTGAGAGCCGTCTGCGCTCGTTTCCGCCGCTGGTCTTTGCGGGCGAGGCCCGGCGCCTGAAAGCGCGCCTCGGAGAGGTTGCGGCCGGCAAGGCTTTTCTGCTCCAGGGCGGCGACTGCGCCGAGAGCTTCAAGGAGTTCCATCCGGACAATATCCGCGACACGTTCCGCGTGATTCTCCAGATGGCGGTTGTCCTGACCTTCGCCGCGGCGAAGCCCGTCGTGAAAGTTGGCCGGATCGCGGGCCAGTTCGGCAAACCGCGTTCCGAGCCCATCGAGACCATCGATGGCGTGACGCTGCCCTCCTACCGGGGCGACAATATCAATGGCATGGACTTCACGCCCGAGAGCCGGATTCCGGATCCCGAGCGCCTGATGCAGGCCTATTCGCAGTCGGCGGCGACGCTGAACCTGCTGCGCGCGTTCAGCCAGGGCGGCTATGCCAGCCTTGCGAACGTGCATCGCTGGATGCTGGGCTTCGTCGACCGCAGCTCTCAGGGCGAGCGCTACGAAAAGCTGGCGGACCAGATTTCGGCCTCGCTGCGCTTCATGGAAGCGGTCGGCCTCAATGCCGAAACCGTGCCGCAGATGTCGCAGGTGGAGTTCTACACCAGCCATGAGGCTCTGCTGCTTGGCTATGAAGAGGCGCTGACCCGCATCGATTCCACGTCCGGCGACTGGTACGACACCTCGGCCCACATGTTGTGGATCGGCCACCGCACGCGGCAGCTGGACCATGCCCATGTCAATTTCTGCAAGGGCATCAAGAACCCGATCGGTGTGAAATGCGGCCCCGGCCTCGAGGCCGATGAGCTGATCCGCCTGATCGATGCGCTGAACCCGGATGATGAGCCCGGCCGCATCACGCTGATTTCGCGCTTCGGTTCGGACGGCGTTGCCAAGGGCCTGCCGCCGTTGGCGCGGGCCGTGAAGAAAAGCGGGAGGATGGTCGTCTGGTCCTGCGACCCGATGCATGGCAACACGCTGAAAACCGATAGCGGCTTCAAGACCCGTCCGGTGGACCGTATCCTGTCGGAGGTGCGCCAGTTCATCGACGTGTTGAACGCCGAAGGCTGTTATCCGGGCGGCGTCCACTTCGAGATGACCGGCCAGAACGTCACCGAATGCCTTGGCGGCGCGCAGGCGATCTCCGAGGACGACCTCTCCAGCCGCTACCACACCCATTGCGACCCGCGTCTCAATGGCGAGCAAGCACTGGAACTGGCCTTCCTCATCGCGGAGAAGCTGCAGGCGCTGGGCAACGGCACCGACGCAGCGCGCAAGACGGCCTGATCAGGCCGCCGACGCGTTCATCGCCAGCCATCCTGAATAGGCCGCATAGGCCGCGAGCATCGCGGCGCCTTCGATGCGTCCGATGTTCCAGCGCGACACCGTAACGGCGAACAGCATCGCCGTCGCGCCGATCATGACCCAGATGTCGAGATGGGCGATCTGCGGCGGCACCGGGATCGGCTTGACGATGGCGGTGACGCCGAGAATGCCGAGGATGTTGGCGATATTGCTGCCGACGACGTTGCCGACGTAGATGCCGGGAGAACCAGAATAGGCGGCCTGCAGGCTGGTGACCAGTTCGGGCGTCGACGTGCCGAAGCCGACAAGCGTCAGGCCGATCAGGAGGGGGGAGAGTGGATCCTGAAACCGCGAAAGAGATGGTGGGGCGCCCGCGCGGGAGGAAGAGGGGCATCAAAGATTTTGTTCAGCGGGGCCGTGTCGTTCGGGCCACCCTGTTCCAGGAAACGACCGGGCCACGTAGTTGCCGGTTGCATGGGGCAGTATTCTGACCCAAAAGCCCGGCTCGGCTGAACTGGCCGGTCTGGAAGGGCATTCCAATGAGCGGGCTTTCGCTGCCAGCCTGGGCAAGGCCGGCGGACATACTGGATTTGCTTCGGCTGTCTGTGCCGATTGCGATTTCGCGCATGGCGTGGATGCTCATGGGCATCACGGACGCGATCGTGCTCGGCCAGTATTCGCCGGAAGAGCTGCCCTTCGTCCTGAATTCCTGGCTGCCGGTCGGCGTGTCGCTGGGCTTCGGGCTCGGCATCCTGCTTGGCGTTCAGGTGCTGACATCGGAATTGATGGGCATCGGCCGGGTGGGAGAGACCGGGCGGATCTTCCGCCGGGGGATGATCGGTGCGGTGATCATCGGCGTGGTCCTGAGCGTTGTGGTGTACCTCGTCGCGCAGCCCTTGTTCCATTGGCTGTTCGTCGACATGGCGCCGGTATCGGAAGCCGCAGGCGAGACCGACCATGCCCATGTCGCTAACGCGACGGCAGCGGTGACGCGCATCCTCTCGACCTCGCTGCTCGGATTCATGATTTCGAATGTCTGTTCCTATTACCTCGAGGCCTTGCGCCGTCCGATCCTGGTGTCGGTCGTCAGCTATCTCGGCGTGACGGTGAACCTCCTGCTCGATCTTGCTTTTGTCGGCGGTTACTGGGGCTTCCCGCAGATGGGCGCGGAAGGGGTTGCGCTGGCAACAACCGCCTCGCGCTGGCTGATCTCGATCGTGCTGCTGGGCTGTGTCGTGGCGCTGACCCCGGCGCTGAAGCCGTCGCCGCCAGGGCCGGCCGACGAAGCGCGCCGGCAATATTCGGTCGGGGTGGGATCGGCCATCAGCAATATCGCGGAATGGGGCGGGTTCAACCTGACCTACATCGTTGCGACCTGGATCAGCCTCGCAGCGAACACCGTGTACGGATACTCGGTTCAGGTCGTCGGTTTCTGTTTCATGTTCTATCTCGGTATTGCCTCTGCGACGAGCGTGAGGGTGGCCGAAGCGTTCGGACGCGGCAATCGCAGGGAGGTTACGGATGCCGGACGGCTCGGCGTTGCCGCGACGATCCTGACTGGCATGGTTCTTGGCGGCATACTTGTCTGCTTCAACGATACGCTGAGCAGCCTCCTCGTGCGGCCGGATGCCATGCTGGACGGAATTGCGCTGGCCCCGGCGATCGCGTCCCTCTTGGTGATCGCAGCGGCGATGACGATATTCGACGGCCTGCAGGCCACGGCGTCCTTCGCCTTGCGTGCGCAGGAAATCGTCTGGCTGCCGAGCCTTATCCATATCGGCTCGTTCTTCCTGGTCATGCTGCCCGCCTGTTACTGGCTGGGTCTGGTTCAGGGCCGCGGAGCGCAGGGCATGATCGAAGGCGCGCTGATTGGCGTGCTGGTGGCCGGCCTGTTGCAGACGATAGCGCTGGAATGGAAAACGGCGCGCCCCGTAAAAGAGCGCGCCGCCTGAACTCGGTACTCAAATGCTCCGGAGGCGGAGCAGAAGACCCTAGAGGTCTTTCATCGCCGATGCCGGCTTGAACGATGCCGATGTCTTCTCCGGAATCTTGATCTGGTAGCCAGTGGCCGGATTGCGGCCGACGCGGGCATTGCGGGTCTTCGGCGCGAAAGTGCCGAAACCTGCGATGGCGACCTGCTTGCGTGCTTTCACAGCGCCAGCAATCGTGTCGAACACGGCATCCACCGCCTTGCCGGCGTCGCTTTGCGACAGGCCAGAAGCAGCGGCCACTGCCTTGGTAAGTTCACCCTTGTTCATAGGGGTTCTCCTCTGAGTTAAACGGCGATGCCCCGCCGTTGCGCCCGACTAGTCCACGATTCGGAAACTGTGAACACGCCAGAATCCCAATAAACACGGGCTAAACGCCCAGAATCCAGCCCTCTTCGGAGATTATTTTGACGTTTTTTCCCTCATCAGGCGAATTGCCTGTGGAAAACAGGGCCGCGAGCGCCCCTTTTTCGTCCAGACTGGCGTAGTGACTGGCGATTTCGCGCACCTGCGCCTCGTCCAGCGTTTCGCCTTGGGCGGGCTTTGCCTTGATCAGCGAGGGGTAGATTTCGGTCATCACGACACTGACGCCATCCAGCGAATCCTCCGTCAGCGGACCGGGCCCGGTCTCGAACGGCCAGATGCGGGAATTCGGCCAGTCCTGCCGCAGGGCGTGGACATGCGGGATGCCGGTCAGGGCCTGGCTGCCGACGCTGCCATTGCCATAGATCTGCCAGACCGATTTCGGCTGGCCGGCCTTTGCATCGCGCAGGGCCTGTTCCGTCATCCTGTGCTCGGCAACCGGCCGATCATCGGTAAACGGAGTTTTCGTGCCAGCCAGCGTATTCACCTGCTCATTCTTCGGCGCCCCCCAGAACGGGAAGGGGCCTTTCGAGATTGCATAGTTCATGCTGGCGGCGACAGCAAAGCGTGCCTTGGAATTGTTGTCGGGCTTGTCCTTCATCTTCGATGAGAGGTGCGCGTACATGGCTGACCAGGGCGGCATAGCGCCCGTGTCGAGGCTCAGGGCAGCCGCGGTTCCGGCCGGGAAGCCGAGCGGGAAGTCGAAGCCGATCAGAACCCGGTCGCCGCGCTTTACCAGCTTTTCCGTCAGATCCCGGATGATGTCGCGCGCATTGAGACGTGTCGGCGGGTTGACGGCGGTGAAGTGAAACTTCAACCGCGCATCCTTGGCCATGAGGCCAATCCAGATGGAATTGGCGCCGGTTGCCGGCTTCGACGCCGCGCTCCAGTCCACCATGATATAGGCGTCGAACAGACGGGCCATGATTATCCCAATTTGACGAGCATCTTGCCGGTATTGGCGCCGCTGAAGAGGCCGAGAAAGGCGTCGGGCGCCTTGTCGATTCCCTCCATTACGGTTTCTTCGAACTTCATCTGCCCTGACGCGATCCATTTGGCCATATCCGCAATGAAGGCGGGCTGCAGGTCGAAGTGGAAGGAGACGATGAAGCCCTGGATCTTCAGCTGCTTGCCGACGACCTGGATGATATTGTGCGGGCCGACCGGTGTGCCGGTCTCGTTGTATTGCGCAATCATTCCGCACTCGGCGAAGCGGGCCATCGGCCGGGCAACTTCAATGGCGGCGGTGAGGTGATCGCCGCCGACATTGTCGAAATAGACGTCGATGCCTTTGGGGGCGGCCTGTTTCAGGGCGGCGACGAGGCCGTCGAAGCCCTTGGCCTGCTTGTAGTCGATGACGTGATCGGCGCCGAGCGACTTCACGAAGGCGCATTTGTCCGCTCCGCCGGCCGAGCCGATGACGGTGCAGTTCTTGATCTTGGCGATCTGCACGACGGTCGAGCCGACTGCGCCGGCGGCGCCCGAGACGAAAACCGTGTCGCCTTCTTTGAGTTCCGCGATGCGAAGGATACCGGCATAGGCGGTGAGGCCCGGCATGCCCGCGATGCCGAGAAAGGCGCTTTCGGGCAGGCCCACTTCGGGCAGTTTCATCGTCATCGCGCTGCCGGGATCGGCCGTCCAGGCCGTGCGCCAGCCATTCATCGACTGGACGAGGTCGCCGACCTCGAAGCCGGGCGCTTTCGAGGCGGTGACGCGGCCGATGGCACCGCCGGTCATGGTTTCGCCGATGCCGAAGGGCGGGACATAGCTTTCTCGGTCATACATCCGGCCGCGCATATAAGGGTCGACCGACATCCAGGAGTTCTGCACCTGGATCTGGCCATCGGCAGGCTCTGGTACGTCCACGGTCTTCTTCTGGAAATCGGAGAGTTGCGGCAGGCCTGTCGGACGGCGGGCGAGGGCCCATTCGGTGGAGCTGAGCGTGGCCATGATGTTTCCTCCTGCTGTGTTCTTTGCGGTCTAAGTGGACCGGCAGGACGGCCCTGTGAAGGGGGGAAGGCAAAAGAATGGCGCTGTTATCCGTCTGAGCGCGGCCCTTGATAGAAATCCTGTTGGGTGCGATGGCGGAAGGACAGAGGGTCAGGACATGAAGAAGCTGAAGGTTGGCGTCGCAGGCGCCGGGGTTTTCGGGAACTATCACGCGCAGAAGGCCGCCGCCTCGGCGAAGACCGAGCTGGTCGGCGTTTATGATATCGACCTTGCACGCGCGACGCGGATTGCGGAGCAGTTCGGGGCGCGCGGCTTCGACAAGTATCCGGAATTTCTGGAAGCCTGCGAGGCGATCGTGATTGCGGTGCCGGCCACCTGGCATGAGGCGCTGGCGCATGAGGCCATAGAGGCGCATTGCCATGTGCTGTGCGAAAAGCCGCTGGCGCTGACCGGCAAGGCGGCGCGGCACCTTGCCGATGAAGCGGCTGCGCGGGGACGCATCCTTCAGGTGGGGCACCAGGAGCGGTTCGTTGCCAAGGCAATGGGCGTGCTGGCCATTGAGGAAACGCCGCTGCTGATCGAATCCGTCCGGTCCGGCCCGCCGGCGGCGGACAATCGGGCGGGCGATGTCTCGGTGATCTGGGATTTGATGATCCACGACCTCGACCTCGCGGCGATGATGCTGGGCAATGAGTTCACGGGCGTGACCGCGACGGGCAAGCGCGTCCATTCCCAGCATATTGATGAGGCGAAGGCGCAGTTCACTTATGCCAGCGGCGGCGTTGCCCGCCTGACTGCGAGCCGGGCGGCGACAGAACGTCAGCGGACGATGCATGTGGTTTACCCGTCGGGTGAAATCGCCATCGACTTCCTGACGCGCAAACTGGAAAACACGACGCCTTATGAAGTGCGCGTCGACATTGCGGCCGAACTGCCCGATCCGCTGGGTGCGGCCGATGAAGGCTTCTTTGCGGCCTGCCTCGGCGAGGCGCGCAGCCCGGTTCCGGCCCACGGGACGGTTGC
Source organism: Hyphomonas sp. (assembly GCF_041398385.1). Classification (GTDB taxonomy): domain Bacteria; phylum Pseudomonadota; class Alphaproteobacteria; order Caulobacterales; family Hyphomonadaceae; genus Hyphomonas. The sequence continues at coordinate 41,384 of NZ_JAWKUW010000003.1, read as the reverse complement.
AGCGGTTGCCATGGCGGAAGCGGCCGAGACGATCGCGCTTCAGCGGCTGAAGGTCTAGTCGTCGCCGTTCCGGCGGGCGGCCTGTTTCGGGTCGTGCTTCGGGGCGGGCGCGAGGCGCAGCACTTCGGTCTGGAACCGTTCGTCATCGCCATCGAGCAGGAAGCCAAGCGAATCCGCGATGGCGGTTTTCATCGGCTCGAACCAGTCGAGATCGGCCTTGGTGAAATCCGACAAAACATGCGGCATGACCATCGACTTGTCGCCCGGATGGCCGATGCCGATGCGGACGCGGCGGAAATCCTCGCCCAGATGGGCCATCATTGAGCGCACGCCATTATTGCCGGAATGACCGCCGCCGCGCTTTACGCGCAGCCGGCCGGGGGCAAGGTCGATCTCGTCATAGAAGACCGTCACGTCATGGGCGGGCAGCTTGTAGAATTGCAGGATTTTCGAGAGGGCGCGGCCGGTCTCGTTATAGAAGGTCTGCGGCTTGACCAGCAGAACCTTGTGCCGGCCGATCGTGCCTTCGGCGATCTGGCTTTCGAATTTCGCGCGCCAGGGAGAAAAGCGGAAACGGTCGTGGAGGCTGTCGATGAGGAGAAAGCCGGCATTGTGCCGGTTCTTCGCATAACGGTCGCCGGGGTTTCCCTGTCCGGTGAGGATCAGCATGAGGAAGTTGCCTCCTGCCCGGAAGAGTGAGGGGTGGGCGGCCCGCCGGGCACTTTAGTGCGGGCGGGCCGGTCCCGGAAGAACAGGTCGAAAGAGACTTAGTCTTCTTTCTTTTCTTCTTCTTCAGCAGCTGCTTCGGTGTCTTCGGTCTTGCCGCCGCGGCCCGCGATGGTCGCGATGGTGAAGTCGCGATCGGTGATCGTCGGTTCGGCATCGGCCGGAAGGGCGATGTTCGAGATCTTCACGTTGTCGCCGATTTCGAGCTTCGACACGTCGGCTTCCAGGAATTCCGGAATGTGGCCGGCCGGGACGAGCAGTTCGACGGTGTGACGAACCACGTTGAGCGTGCCGCCCTTCTTGAGGCCCGGAGAGACTTCCTCGCCCTTGAAGTGCACCGCGATTTCGACCTTGATCTTCTGGTCGTCGCGGACGCGGAACAGGTCGACGTGCATGGGCTGGTCGGTGACCGGGTGCATCTGGATTGCCTGCGGGATCACGAGCTGCTTTTCGCCTTTGTGGATCAGCGTGGCGGTCGAAGACAGGAAGTGGCCGGTTTCGATGGCCTTGATGACTTCGCCGCGCTTGAGGGTGATCGCCACCGGGTCAATGCCGCCGCCATACAGGACGCCGGGCACGCCGCCGTTTTTGCGGGCTTCACGGGCGCCACCGGTGCCGACGCGCTCGCGCACTTCGACATTGAACGTAATCTTTTGTTTCGACATGGTTTTTCCTTTCGTCCTCGACTCCGCCTCGCCTGTCCGGGGAGGTGAGAAGCTGACACGCACGGCCTTGCGCCGCCGTTTCTGAAGGCGCGCGGATAGCCCATCGCCTGTGGATTGGCAAGGGGACGGGGGCAGGGCCTGCACCTGCGGCCGGACACGCGGGCGCGCTCCGGCAGGATGATGGCGGTTCCGGCGGGGGTCAGCCCGTGTCCGGCCAGTCTTTCAGGGCTTCCCGCAGGAGGCCGGGCAACATGCCCGCGATGGCCCCAAGGGCGGGGCGGAGGCGGTGGCGTCCGGCCAGCGGCGGGACATCCGGCTTCGGCTCTCCGCGGGCCTTCCAGCGGGCGACCATGCGGGCGAGATGACGGGCCGCGCGTTCCGGATGCGCCAGCAGGCGATGGAACGCGATCCATTGGGCCAAGAGCGGGGCGGCGGCCACCGGGCACTCCGGCAAGGCTCCGGCAGCGCTCCGGTAAGGCTCCGAAAAGCGGCAGGGCTGTGGAACCAGCCGGAGGCTGCGCGGCTTAGGGCCGAAACGGGCCGTGACGTCTTCCGCGCCACCGGGCGCCACTGGACGGCCGGCAGGCGGCCGCGGCCGCGTGGGCGCAAGTTCAAGCGTGAGCGCGAGCAGGAAGAGGAGGCGGCGGACGAGGATGGTGAGCTGTTTCAGCCGGGCGCGGAACCGGCGGCGCACGGTTTTCGTGACCGTTTCCGGTTTCAGGTGCAGGCCGGCGCGGTCCACCGCCTCGAGGAGGGCGTCGGAGACGGCGGCGAGGCCGGTGTCGATGAAGGCGCGCGGATCGGACATGAGCGCAAGGATGGGGAGGCCGGCGGCCTGCCGGATAGATCGGGCCGGCCCTCACCTCCCATCGCTGCGCGATGGGCCCCTCCTCTCCCTGAAGGGAGAGGGGGTGGACCCGGCGCCACTGCACCAGATCGGCTTGTTGCAGACCCCTCTCCCGCTTGCGGGAGAGGAGGGGCCCGCCGCCGAAGGCGGTGGGAGGTAAGGGGGGGATAGGGGCGCTTTCTATCCGACCAAGGTCGGGGGTTTGGGCGGGCGGGGGTGAGATTACACTGGCGGCAATAATAAAAGGGAGGACTGCATGCTGAAATCTCACATCATGGTGGCGCTCGGCCTGCTTCTGGCGATCATCTATGCCGGCCGTCTGGTGGCCGCGTTCAGCCTGGCCGACGGGATCGGCCTTGGCGAGCTTTACCTCATCGGCGGGCTTGCGATTTCAGGCACGCTGATCATCAGCGGCCTGAAAGAACGCCGTCGGATGAAAAAGAGTTAAGACCAAAGTGGGGCTGTAAAATCCGCGACGGCTGAGCCAGCGTGGAAGGTGCGGTATCCCGCAGCAATAAGTGCAATAGGGAGGAAACGAGGGAATGACACACAATCTGGCCGAGATTGATGCGAAGGGGTACTGGCGCGAAGTCGTCAGGCTGACCCTGAGCCTTCTCGTAATCTGGTTCCTGGTGTCGTATGGGGCAGGCATCCTGTTCCGCGACGCGCTGGACAATGTTTCGATCGGCGGCGCCCCGCTTGGATTCTGGTTCGCACAGAACGGATCCATCTATGTCTTCGTGGCGCTGATCTTCTATTACTGCCGGGCGATGAACCGCCTGGAGAAGAAATACAACGTGGAGGCCTGAGCGATGTCACAGGACTTCTGGACCTATTTCTTCGTCGTCATCACGTTCGGCACCTATATCGGCATCGCGCTGTGGGCGCGTGCGGGGTCTACGGATGATTTCTATGTCGCCGGTCACGATGTGCACCCGGTGATCAACGGCATGGCCACGGCGGCGGACTGGATGTCTGCGGCTTCGTTCCTGTCGATGGCGGGCCTCATCGCCTTCCTCGGCTATGGCGGCTCTGTCTATCTCATGGGCTGGACCGGCGGATACGTCCTGCTGGCCCTGCTGCTCGCGCCGTTCCTGCGCGAATTCGGCAAGTTTACCGTGCCGGACTTCGTAGGTGACCGGTATTATTCGACCACGGCACGCCTGATCGCGGTGATCTGCGCCCTGTTCGTGTCGTTCACCTACATTGCCGGCCAGATGAAGGGCGTGGGCGTTGCCTTTTCGGGCTTCCTCGGCGTCGACTTCAACACCGGCATCATGATCGGCATGGGCATCGTGTTCGTCTATGCGGTTCTGGGCGGCATGAAGGGCATCACCTACACCCAGGTGGCGCAGTATGTCGTGCTGATCTTTGCTTACACGGTTCCGGCGATCTTCATTTCGCTGATCATCACCGGCAACCCGATCCCGCAGCTGGGCTTCATCTCGAACGTGAAGGGCGAGGGCGTTTCGGTGCTCGAAAAGCTCAACACGGTCGTGACGGATCTTGGCTTTGCAGAGTATACGCAGACCAACAAGTCCATGCTGGACGTGTTCGCCATCACCGGCGCACTGATGTTCGGCACGGCTGGCCTGCCGCACGTGATCATCCGCTTCTTCACCGTCTCGAGCGCTGGCGCAGCCCGCGTGTCGGCCGGCTGGGCGCTGGTGTTCATCGCGCTGCTCTACACGACCGCTCCGGCCGTGGCAGCCTTCGCCCGCCTGAACTTCACGGACTCCGTGAACGGAGCGACCTATATCGCGTCCGATGCGGACTATGCCACTGAATCGGCTGCCATCGTGGCCGAAGGCGGCAAGCCGATCCCGCAATGGTTCAAGGACTGGGAGAAAACCGGCCTGCTCGGGATCGAGGACAAGAATGGCGACGGTGTGATCCAGTATTCCGCCGGTGCCGAGAATGAAGTCACCAAGCTCGACCGCGACATCTTCGTGCTGGCCAACCCGTCGATTGCCGGGCTGCCGGGCTGGGTGATCGGTCTCGTCGTGGCCGGGGGCCTTGCGGCTGCCCTGTCGACGGCGGCGGGCCTCCTGATGGTGATCTCGTCCTCCGTCAGCCACGACCTCTGCCGGCGGACTTTCTTCAAGGGCATGACCGACAAGCAGGAACTGATGACGGCCCGCGGCGCAGCCGCAGGTGCGGTGATCCTTGCCGGGATCATGGGGATGAACACGGCCAAGCTCGGCTTCGTGGCGCAGGTGGTTGCCTTCGCCTTCGGCCTGGCGGCAGCCTCGCTCTTCCCGGTCATCGTTCTGGGCATCTTCTGGAAGCGGATGAACCGTGAGGGCGCGATTGCCTCCATGCTGGTCGGTCTCGTCACCACGTTCTGGTACATCTACCACTTCAAGTTCGTGGATACGGACGCCTCCCACTGGTGGCTGGGCGTCTCGCCGGAAGGCATCGGCTTCATCTTCATGTTCCTGTCGCTGGCAGTGGGGATTGTCGTCTCCCTCGTCACGGCGCCCCCGCCGCAGGACATCCAGGACCTCGTCGAAGACATCCGGGTTCCTGGCACGCGCGTGCCGCACGGCATCGCGGATGCGGAGATGATGCCGGAATAAGACCGGCAGCCGGAAACGGCACGACCTCGGGGCGGCCCTTTGACGGGCCGCCCTTTTTTGTTCTGCAACCAAGACCAAGGTTGGCTTGCCTTTGGGGGCGGGACGGGGTGAAGATCGGGGTGTTTGGAGTTGACGGAATGCCGGTCTGGCTGATCGTACTTGCGACGGGACTTTACGTGCTGGGCCTGTTTGCCGTGGCCTGGCGCGGGGACCAGCGCGCGCGCACCACCGGCGGGCGGCAGAACCCGATCGTCTATGCGCTCGCCCTGTCGGTGTATTGCACCTCGTGGACCTATTTCGGCGCGGTCGGCACGGCGGCCTCCAACGGATGGGACTACCTGCCCATCTATATCGGGCCGGCGCTGGTGTTCCTGGTGTTCCCCGGCATCCTGAAGCGTATCGTGGATGTGGCACACAGGGAGAGCATCTCCTCGCTGTCGGACTTCCTGTCGGCGCGCTATGGCAAGAGCCGGGCGGTGGGCGCGATGGCGGCGCTGGCGGCGGTGATGGGCAGCCTGCCTTATATCGCGCTGCAGCTGAAATCCGTGGGGATGAGCTTCCAGGCGCTCGCCTATGGCGCGGAGAATGCGGGCGGCAGCCCGGCGAGCGAGACGGTGCTGCTGACGGCGCTGGCGATGGCGGTGTTCGCGATCCTGTTCGGGGCGCGCCAGTCGGATGCGACGCGGCGCAATGCGGGCCTGATGCATGTGCTGGCGCTGGAGGCGGTGATCAAGCTGGTGGCGCTGATCGCAGTGGCGATGCTGTCGCTGACGCTGATCATGAACAATCCGGGCGCGATTCCGCAATCGGCCTATGCCACGTTCACGACACTGACGATCGACGAGCGGATGGTGACCATGACGCTGCTCTCGATGGCGGCGATCATCTGCCTGCCGCGGCAGTTCCATGTCGCGGTGATCGAGCGGATGTCGGAGAAGGAGAGCCGGCTCGCGCGGTTTGTCTTCCCGCTCTATCTCGCGGTGACGAGCGCGGTGGTCATGCCGATCACGGTGGCGGGGCTTGCGACCATGTCCTCGCACGTGCCGGCGGATCTTTATGTGCTGGACCTGCCGCTGGCGAGCGGGGACGGGATGCTGGCGATGCTGGTCTTCCTTGGCGGCTTCTCGGCGGCGACGGGCATGGTGATCGTCGCCTGCGTGGCGCTGTCGACCATGGTGACCAATGACCTGATCGTGCCGGCGGTGATGCAGACGGGCCGCTTCTCCAGCCTTGGCGGCGATTCCGGCGCGCGCCTGACGATGATCCGGCGGTCGGTGATCGTTATGCTCGTGCTGCTGGCCTATGGCTATTACCGGCTGGCGGGCACCGGCGAGGCGCTGGCGCAGATCGGCCTCCTCTCCTTTGCGGCGGCGGCGCAGTTCGCGCCGGCCCTGCTGGGTGCGGTGTACTGGCGGGGCGGACGCCGGGCCGGTGTGTTGTCCGGGCTTGCCCTGGGCATGTCGGTCTGGGCCTACACGCTGTTCCTGCCGGCGATCCTTCGCCATGACACGATGGCGGCAGTGGTGCCGGGCTGGCTGGACCCGCATGCCCTGTTCGGAATCCATATTGCCGACAGCCTGACCCATGGCGTGTTCTGGAGTCTTGGGGCCAACATTCTGGCGTTCGTGCTGGTGTCGCTGCGAGCGCGGGAGCGGCTGCGCGACAAGGTGCAGGCGGCAGCCTTCACCGGGGGCACGGACGTGACCATTCCGGAGGCCGAGTCCGGGGCGGGGCAGAGCGTCGGCTCGGTCACGCCCAACGGGCTGAAGACGCTGGCGTCGCGCTTCCTGGCACCGGAGGCGGTGGAGCATGCCTTCGCCGATTTCGAGCGCAAGACCGGCGTCAGCGCCTCCGGCGACAGTCCGGCCGACTGGCACCTCGTCCAGCGGACGGAACGCCTGCTGGCGAGTGCGCTCGGCGCTTCGTCGGCCCGCGTCGTGCTGGCGTCGGCCATCGGCGGCAACAAGGTGGCCCTGCCGGATGTGCTGTCCATGCTGGACCACAAGACGCAGGCCGAACGGTTCGAGCGGCACATGCTGCAGTCGATGCTGGAGAATATCTCGCAGGGCATTTCCGTGGTCGATTCCGAGCAGCGTCTGGTCGCGTGGAATTCAGCGTATCTGGAACTGTTCGACTACCCGCATGACCTTGTTGCCGTCGGCGTGCCGATCGAACGGCTGATCGAGCATAATCTCGGCTCCGGCTGGATCGGCGGAGACCCGGCCGCCGAAGCGCGCCGCCGGGTGGAGCATATGCGGGCGGGGCGCCAGCACACCTATGAGCGGCGCAATCCGGATGGCCGCTACCTCAGGATTACCGGGCATCCGATGCCGGGCGGCGGGTATGTTACCACCTTCACCGACATTACCACCGACAAGCTGCGCGAGCGGGCGCTGATCGAAGCGAACGAGACGCTGGAAAGCCGCGTCAGCGAGCGCACGCACGATCTTGAAGTGATGGCGCAGGATCTGGATACCGCGCGCCGCGAGGCCGAAGGGGCGAACGCCTCCAAGACGCGCTTCCTTGCCGCGGCGAGCCATGACCTGTTGCAGCCGCTGAATGCCGCGCGCCTGTTCCTCGGCTCCATCAGCTCCGACAAGAAGGGGATGGACCTCGTCAGCCGGGCCGACAAGGCCATTCAGTCGGCGGATGAACTGTTGCGCGGCCTGCTGGACATTTCGCGCCTCGACCATGGGAATATCGCGGCGCAGCCGGTCTCGATGCCGCTGGGGCCGCTGCTGGAAGACCTGGTGGACGAAGCCATGCCGATGGCCGAGCTGGCAGGGCTCGACATGCGGATCGCGCCGACCAGCCTTGTGGTGAATGCCGATCCGGATTTCCTGAAAAGCGTGTTGCGGAATTTCATCTCGAATGCGCGGCGCTATACGCGCAAGGGCGGCGTGCTGGTGGGCGCGCGGCGGCGCGGGCATGAGGCGCTGATCGAAGTGTGGGATACGGGCCCCGGCATCGCGCCGGACCGGCTGGAACTGATCTTCGAGGAATTCCGGCGCTATGAGGATGCCGACAATACCGGCATTCGCGGCGCGGGCCTTGGCTTGTCGGTGTCGAAACGCCTTGCCGACCTGATGGGCGCGAAGATCGATGTGCGCTCGAAGCCGGGCAAGGGCAGCGTGTTTTCCGTGCGGGTGCCGCTGGCGCGGACGAAGCCGGTGCGCAGGAGCGCGGCGCAGGCGGCGCCCGCCAAGCCGAAGATGAAGCTGACCGGCCTTCGGATTCTCGTGATCGACGATGAACCCGCCATCGTGGACGGCATGAAGGCGCTGCTGGGCAGCTGGGGATGCGACGTCACGGGGGCCGGATCGGAAGCTGAAGCGGATGCGCTGTTCGCGGCCGAGGACTATGACGCGGTGATTGCCGACCTGCACCTGCAGGGCGGGCGCGACGGGCTGGACCTGATCGACCAGTATCGCGGTCGCCTGTCGGCGCCGGGAAATGCCCTGCTGCTGACGGCGACGGCGACCGATGACGTGAAGGCGCGGGCGCGCTCTGCCGGCATCGCGGTGCTGCGTAAGCCGGCGGGGCCCGGCGACATCCGGCGGTTCCTGGAAGGGCTGAAGGAGACCGGCCGTCCGCACGCGGCCGAATAGGGTCAGAGCGAGGTCGCTTCCTTGTAGATCAGCAGGGCCTGGGTGCGGTTGTTGGCGCCGAGCTTGCGGAAGATGGCCGTCATGTGGGCCTTCACCGTGGCGACGGAAATATCCATCTCATAGGCGATCTGCTTGTTGAGGAGGCCGTCGGCGAGGCCGGACAGCACCTTGCGCTGGGCGGGCGTGAGGCCGGCGACGCGGGCGAGCAGTTCGTCGCGCCCGGCCGTGTCGGCGTCATTGCGAGGGGGGAACCACTGGCCGCCGTCAAGTGCGGTGGCGAGGGCGGCGGAGAGATCCTCCAGCGACATGCTCTTGGGCAGGTAGCCCGCGGCGCCGAGGGCGCGCGCCGTGTCGAAGGCCCGCGACGATTCGGTGGCCGAGACGACGACGACCGGACAACCGGGCCCGGCGGCGAGCAGGCGGGAGAGACCGTCGAATTCCTGCGAGTCGGCGAGGGTGAGGTCCAGAAGGATCAGGTCGTAAGCGGACTGACCGACCTTGCCGAGCGCGTCGGCGAGGCTGCCGGCGTGATGGGCGACCGCGCCGTCCGGAAAGGCCGCATTGAGGGCCACTTCCAGCGCGTCGCGAAACAGGGGGTGGTCGTCCACGATGAGGATCGTGGGTACCTCTGACATGGCAGGTCCTCCCCGGAGCCGGCGCCGCCTCTGAAAGGGCCGCGATCCTCAGCTCCTACTACAATTAGTAAGAAATGCGAACACTCCGGTAAAGATTCGACCTTGGTCTTAGCACCAATGGCCAATAGCGGGTTCGCGCCCGGACCCGGATACTCGCCCTCATAAAACATGACATGAGGGAGGAATGCATGTCGAAATCAGTACGCGCAATAATGCTGTCCACAGCTGCCGCCGTCTTCGCCCTTGGGGCGAGCGCCGACGGGACCATGGAAGACCGGGTGGCCGCCCTGGAGGAAATGGTTGCCGAGCTGAAAGCGGAACTGGCCGCCGAGCGGGCCAAGACCGATGAAAGCATCGTCCGTATCGAGAAGACCGTGGCGGAGGCGCCGGCTGCTGCGGCCCCCAAGACCGATGGCTTCAAGGTGGGCGACACGACGCTGAAATTCGGCGGCTTCATCGATGCCGACGTGCATGTCACGAACCTGACCGATGGCGGCATCGCGTCGACCTCGATCGCGCGCGACTTCTACATTCCGAGCGCCATCCCGGTGGGCGGCGACGAGACGACCTTTACCGACTTTACCGCCGAGCCGTCGCGCTTCTTCCTGGCGGCCTCGACGCCGGTGGGCGAGGGCAAGGTGGACGGCTATATCGAGCTTGACTTCCTCGGTTCCGGGCAAGGCAATGAACTCGTGTCGAACTCCTATTCGCCGCGCCTGCGCCGGGCCTTCGTGAAGTATGGCAACTGGCTGGTGGGTCAGGAATGGTCGACCTTCCAGAACACGTCCGCCATTCCGGAGAGCGCGAGCTTCCTCGCCCTGCCGGACGGCATGATCTTCATTCGCCAGCCGCAGATCCGCTACACCAAGGGCAACTGGATGTTCGCGCTGGAGAACCCGAACACGACGACGCTGAACGCCGGGTCGCGGGACGAGAACCTGCTGCCGGATGTCGTGGCGCGCTACAACATGACCGGCGATTTCGGGAATGTGTCGTTCGCCGGTATCGCCCGCCAGCTGCGCGCCGATTTCGGGGCGAGCGAGGACGAGACCTTCGGCTACGGCCTCAGCGTGTCGGGCCTCGTCAAGGCCGGCGCGAAGGATGACATCCGGTTCAACCTGGTCGGCGGCGAAGGCATCGGGCGGTATGTCGGCCTTGCGGCGAGCCGCTCTGCCGCGCTCGATCCGAACGGCAAGCTGGAAGCGATCCCGAGTGTCGGTGGCCTCGTCGCCTGGCGGCATCCGTTCGGCGAGACGGCGCGCTTCAGCGGCGGCTATTCCGGCCTGTTCGTGGATAACCCGACCTATCTCGCCTCGACCTCGACGAAATCGGTCCAGTCTGCATTTGGCGCCGTGCTGTGGGACGTCGCGCCCAAGACGACGCTTGGCGTGGAGCTGATGCATGGTATCCGCGAGGAAGAGAGCGGCAATAAAGGCGACATGACCCGCTTCACGTTCTCGACCAAATATGCATTCTGAGGCGAACGATAAGTGATGCCGTACGGGGAAACGACCATGAGCGACCAGGAAAAAATCTATCCGGTGCCTGCTGACTTTGCAGCCAAAGCGAACCTCACTCCTGAAAAGTACAAGGAGATGTATGAGGCTTCGATTGCGGACCCGGATGCGTTCTGGGGCGAGCATGGCAAGCGGCTTACCTGGATGAAGCCGTACAGCATCGTGAAGGACGTCTCGTGGGAAACGGGCGACCTTCACGTGCGCTGGTACACCGACGGCGTGCTGAACGTTACCGAGAACTGCATCGACCGGCACCTGGCCACCAGGGGCGACAAGACCGCCCTGATCTGGATCGGGGATGCGCCGGGCGAGGCGCACCATGTCAGCTACAAGGAACTGCATGGTGCCGTCTCGAAATTCGCGAACGTGCTGAAGAAGCTGGGCGTGAAAAAGGGCGACCGGGTCACGATTTACCTGCCGATGATCCTGGAAGCGGCGTATGCGATGCTGGCCTGTGCACGCATCGGGGCGATCCATTCGGTCGTGTTCGGCGGCTTCTCGCCGGAAGCGCTGGCCGGGCGGATCACGGACTGTGAGTCCACCGTGCTGATCACGTCGGATGAAGGCCTGCGCGGCGGCCGCAAGGTGCCGCTGAAGGTGAATGCGGACAAGGCGGCGGACCTTTCCGGCGGGATGGTGAAGACGATGCTGGTGGTCAAGCGCACAGGCGGCGCCGTCACCATGGTGGAAGGGCGGGACCACTGGCTGCACGAGGCTGCGGCCGATGTGTCGGACGATTGCCCGCCGGAACCGATGAAGGCGGAAGACCCGCTGTTCATCCTCTACACGTCCGGCTCGACCGGCAAGCCGAAGGGCGTGCTGCATACGACGGGCGGCTATCTTGTCTGGGCCTCGATGACGCATGAATACGTCTTCGACCTGAAGGAAGACGACATATACTGGTGCACGGCGGATGTCGGCTGGGTGACGGGGCACACTTACATCGTATACGGACCGCTGGCGAACGGCACGACGTCCGTCATGTTCGAAGGCGTGCCGACCTATCCGGATGCGAGCCGCTTCTGGCAGGAATGCGACAATCACAAGGTTTCGATCTTCTACACCGCGCCGACGGCGATCCGCTCGCTGATGCGCGAAGGCGAAGACCCGGTGAACAAGACGTCGCGCAAGTCGCTGCGCCTGCTCGGCACCGTGGGCGAGCCGATCAATCCGGAAGCCTGGGAGTGGTACTACCATGTGATCGGCGAGGCGCGCTGCCCCATTGTCGATACATGGTGGCAGACCGAGACCGGTGGGGCGATGATCGTGCCGTTGCCGGGGACGACGCCGATGAAGCCGGGCTCCGGCAGCCATCCCTTCTTCGGCATCGAGCCGGCCCTCGTGGATAGTGAAGGCCATGAACTGGAAGGGGCGACGGACGGCAATTTGCTGATCACCGACAGCTGGCCAGGCCAGATGCGCACCGTGTATGGCGACCATCAGCGGTTCGTCGAAACCTATTTCTCGGCCTATCCGGGCAATTATTTCACCGGCGACGGATGCCGGCGCGATGCCGACGGCTTCTACTGGATCACCGGCCGCGTGGACGATGTGATCAACGTGTCCGGCCACCGCATGGGTACTGCGGAAGTGGAAAGCGCGCTGGTCTCGCACCATGCCGTGGCCGAGGCGGCCGTGGTCGGTTGTCCGCATGACCTCAAGGGGCAGGGCATCTATGCCTATGTCACGACAGTAGCGGGCGCGGTGGCGGACGACGACCTGCGCAAGAGCCTCGTGCAGCATGTGCGTGCTGAAATCGGGCCGATTGCCTCGCCAGACTTCATCCAGTTTGCCCCGGGCCTGCCGAAGACGCGCTCCGGCAAGATCATGCGCCGCATCCTGCGCAAGATCGCGGAAAACGAGTTCGGCAATCTGGGCGACACGTCTACGCTGGCCGAGCCGGAAGTGGTGAAAGACCTGATCGAGAACCGGCAAAATCGCGGGTGACTACCGACGCACGCGTTGACGTATACATAGAGAAAGCAGCCGGGTTCGCCCAGCCGCTTCTCCGTGCATTGAGGGCGCAGGCGCGGGAGATTTGTCCGCAAGCGGAAGAAGCCATCAAGTGGGGCATGCCGGCGCTGACCTATCGCGGCAAGCTGTTGTGCGGCTTCGGCGCGTTCAAGGCGCATGTTGCCTTCTATGTCCATGGTCCGTCAGGGCAGGGCGACGCGGAAGGCATGGGAAATTTCGGCAGGATGACAAGCCCGGCAGACCTGCCTTCAAAGCAGGACATGGCGACGTTGCTGGCGGCGCGGATGCAGGACGTCGATGCGGGCCCGAAGGCCGTGTCGCCGCGCAAGCCGGCGAGGCCGGTGCCGGATATTCCCGCGGACTTCGCCCGGGCGCTGAAGGCGTCCGGGGCGGCGGCGGACACGTTCCATGGCTTTGCACCCAGCCACAGGCGTGAATATATCGCGTGGATCCTTGAGGCGAAGCGCGATGAAACGCGCGCGAAGCGGATCGCGCAGGCCGTCGAGTGGCTTGCCGAGGGCAAGCCGCGCAACTGGAAATACACGAACAAGTAAGTCTCAGCTCGCCGGCAGGTCGACGCAGAAGCGGGCGCCGCCTTCGGCGCGGTTCTCGGCCCAGACCTTGCCGCGATGGGTGGCGACGATCTGGCGGACAATCGACAGGCCGAGACCGGAATTGTTGCCGAAGGCCGTGCCTTTCGGGCGGTCCGTGTAGAAACGGTTGAAGATCGTTTCCAGCTTGTCCTCGGGAACGCCGGGGCCCTGGTCCTCGACCTTGACGCGGGCAATGGTCTGCGGGCCGTCATTGGTCTGGTCGAGCGTGACATTGACCTGCCCGCCGGGCGGGGAGAAGGAACGGGCATTGTCGATCAGGTTGCGGATCACCTGTCCGAGCGGGCCTTCGCGGCCGCGCACCAGGAGGCGCCCGCCCATCGTGGCGTCGTGGAAGTGGACTGTGATCGCGCCTTCTTCATGGGCGAGGGCGTCATAGGTGCTCACCACGTCGCGCACGAAGCGGGCAATGTCGATCTGTTCGCTCGGCAGGCGGGTCATTTCCGCTTCGAGGCGCGAGGCGTTGGAAATATCGGTGATCAGGCGGTCGAGGCGGCGCACGTCCTGCGCGATGACGGCGCGAAGGCGCTCGGTCAGTTCGGCGTTGCCCTTCACACTGTCCAGCGTCTCGACGGCCGAGCGGATGGAGGTGAGCGGGTTTTTCAGCTCGTGCGCGACGTCGGCGGCGAACTGTTCATTGGCCTGGATGCGCTCAATCAGGGCTTCGGTCATGCCCTGAAGCGAGGTGGCGAGGTTGCCGATCTCGTCCTTGCGGGAGGTGAGGGCGGGAATCTCGATCCGCTCGGAGGCGCCGGCGCGGATACGATCTGCGGCGAGCGACAGGCGCCGCAGCGGCCGGGCGATGCCGAGGGTCAGCAGGGCCGAGGTGATGAAGGCGACCAGCACGGCGACGCCGATGAAGGGGATCAGGGCGGCGCGTTCGGCGCGGACGATTTCGTCGATGTCGCTCGCTTCCAGCGAAAGCACGCCCACCACGGCGGAGACACGCTGGATCGGCATGGAGACGGAGATGATGCGCTGGCCGCGATCAGAGAAGCGCTGGCTCGCGGCCTCGCCACCACGCACGGCGATTTCGAATTCTTCCTCGAAGGTCTGGGTGCGGACGGCATCCGAAGAGTTGCGCGGCATGATCGGGCGCAGCACATTGCCCGCCCATTCGGACAGGTTGCGGCCCCAGAGGGCGACACGGCCGGGCTCGCGCAGCGGCGGCAGGGCGTCAACGTCGACCCGCTCTGACAGATAGAAACTGTCGCCGATCATCTCGCCATCGGGCAGGTAGATGCGGGCGCGCACGCGCTCGGGCAGGTTGAGGCGCACGATGGTCTGACGGGCGGCCTCGACGTCGAGGGCCGGCTGGGGCGTGGTGGCATCCTCGCCGAGCAGGCTGGTGAAGATCTGCGCCTGGGCAACGAGATCCTGCTTCTTCGAGACGACGAAGCCCGCGCGCATCTCGTTCAGCACCATGGCGCCGACGATGAGGATGGCGAGGCCCGCAAGATTGGAGGCGAAGATCAGCCGCGCGATGCGCGAGCCGAACACGACCGACCCGCGCGACGCGGGCAGGCGTGGGATCTTCTTCTTGCGGGCCTCAGCCATGCGCGGGTGGCTCCGTCTGGCCCGGTCAGGCGTCGGCGGCGACGCGCATGGTGACGATCTTGTCAGGGCTGCGCGGCGGCTCGCCCTTGGCCAGCTTGTCGACCGCATCCATGCCGTCGGTAACCTTGCCCCAGACGGTGTACTGGCCGTCAAGGAAGTGGGCATCGTCGAAGCAGATGAAGAACTGGCTGTTGGCCGAGTGCGGGTAAGACGTGCGGGCCATGGAGCAGGTGCCGCGGACGTGGGGCTCCTTGTTGAACTCGGCCTGCAGGTCCGGCTTCGACGATCCGCCGGTGCCGGTGCCTTTCGGGCAGCCGACCTGGGCCATGAAGCCGTCGATCACGCGGTGGAAGACGATTCCGTCGTAAAACCCCTCACGGGCGAGTTCCTTGATCCGCTCGACATGGCCGGGCGCAAGGTCCGGGCGCAGCTCGATCGTGACGGTGCCTTTGGAGGTTTCGAGGATGAGGGTGTTTTCCGGGTCTGCCATGGGATATCCTGTTTCTTGCGTTCCGTTACTGACTGGCTATTGAATGTAGGCTATTGCGGCAAGCCCGTGCGGCAGGAATGCTCCCTGGTCGCCGGGCCGCTGAAAGGCCAAGGACTGCATGCTGGCACCCATACTATCTGTTGTTCTGGCCACGATTCTGGCGATCGCGGGCCTTTTGCATGCGCTTTGGGGATTTGGGGTCACGTTCCCGGCGGCAAATGAGCAGCAGCTGGCCCGCATGGTCGTGGGGCGGCGGGGCATCACGAAAATGCCCTCGCTGGCCGCGTGCCTGTTCGTGGCGGTGTGGCTGTTCGCCTTTGCCGGTCTCGCCCTGATGCTGGGCCGGTTTGCGCCGCTGCCGGTGTCGAAATGGCTGGTCGCCTTCGCGGGCTCGGGCGCGGCGCTGATCTTCGTCGGGCGGGGGATTGTCGGCGTGCTGCCCGCATTTGAACGGGCGGCGCCGGAACAGCCATTCCTGTCGCTGAACCGGCGCTTTTATTCTCCGCTGATCTTCCTGATCGGCGTCGGGTTTGCCCTGTTGACCCTGGCGCTGCCCTACTGGACGTGGCGGCTGGGCTGGCTGAGTTAGGCTTCCGTGTAGCGGTAGCCGACGCCGTAGAGCGTTTCGATCGCGTCGAATTCATCCGTCACTTCGCGGAACTTCTTGCGCAGGCGCTTGATGTGGCTGTCGATGGTGCGGTCGTCGACATAGATCTGGTCGTCATAGGCGGCGTCCATCAGCTGGTCGCGGCTTTTGACATAGCCGGGGCGGGCCGCGAGGGCCTGCAGGATCAGGAATTCCGTGACCGTGAGGCGCACCGGGTGGCCGTCCCACATGCAGGCATGGCGGTTCGGGTCCAGCGTGAGCTTGCCGCGGATGATGGGTTTGTGGTCGCCTTCCTCAGGGCCGGCGGTGCCGCCGCGGGCGCGGCGCAGGACCGCCTTCACGCGCTCGGCCAGCAGCCGGTTGGAGCAGGGCTTACGCACGAAATCGTCGGCGCCGATGTTGAAGCCGATGACCTCGTCGATCTCTTCATCCTTGGAGGTGAGGAAGATGACCGGCAGCTCCGACGTCTGGCGCACGCGGCGCAGCAGCTCCATGCCGTCCATGCGGGGCATCTTCACGTCGAGGATGGCGATGTCCGGCGGGTTCTCGGTGAGGGCCGGCAGGGCGGCCTCGCCGTCATGATAGGTGCGGACATTGTAGCCTTCCGCCTCAAAGAACATTTTGAGCGAGGCGACGATGTTTTCGTCATCATCCACAAGCGCGAGTGTCGTCATTATCCGGTCCTTGTCCGCGAGCTTGAGCCCGGTCTGTGGGCGATCAGCGGAAGAGTGAAACATGGTTCGCGTCATGGAAATAGCCTCCCTTCAGTGCTGTTGCAATGAAAGGCGCAGAGTTCGGCGAGCGCTTGCTCACATTACGGCGTTTTAAGGGACAATTGGGGCGGGCTTTCCCGGCGACCGCCACAATCGTTTCTGCCTCTCCGGGGCTTATGGATCCAGCCTTACCGCCCCTTGCGAGGCGTTGCCGACGTGGGCGGCGTAGACCTTCAGGGCACGGCTTACCTTGCGGGGGCGGGGCTCCACCGGTTTCCAGGCCTTGTCGCCGCGGGCTTCCATCGCGGCGCGGCGGGCGGCGATTTCCTCGTCCGTCAGCTTCACGTTGATGGTGCGGTTCGGGATGTCGATCTCGATCAGGTCGCCTTCCTCGATCAGGCCGATCAGGCCGCCTTCGGCGGCTTCCGGGCTGACATGGCCGATGGAGAGGCCCGACGTGCCGCCGGAGAAGCGCCCGTCCGTGATCAGGGCGCAGGCTTTGCCGAGCTTCATCGATTTCAGGTAGGAGGTCGGGTAGAGCATCTCCTGCATGCCGGGGCCGCCGCGCGGGCCTTCATAGCGGATGATGACCACATCACCGGCGCCGACCTCTTTGCCGAGGATGCGCTTGCACGCCTCTTCCTGGCTTTCGCAGACGACGGCAGGGCCGGAGAACTTCAGGATACTGTCATCCACGCCCGCCGTTTTCACGACGCAGCCCTGTTCTGCCAGATTGCCGAACAGGACGGCGAGGCCGCCATCCTGCGAGAAGGCATGTTCGGCGGAGCGGATGACGCCATTCTCGCGGTCGGTGTCGAGTTCCTTGTAGCGGCGCGACTGGCTGAAGGCTTCGGTCGTGCGCACGCCGCCCGGCGCGGCGAGGAACAGTTCCTGTACGGCCGGATCGTTGGTAACGCGGATGTCCCACCTGGCCAGCGCTTCTGCCAGCGTGTCGGAATGGATGGTGCGCACGGAGGTGTCGAGCTTTCCGGCGCGGTCCAGCTCGCCCAGGATGCCGAAGATGCCTCCGGCGCGGTGAACGTCTTCCATGTGGACGTTGGCCACCGCCGGGGCGACCTTGCACAGGCAGGGGGTCGAGCGGCTGAGGCGGTCGATATCGTCCAGCGTGAAGTCGACCTCGCCTTCGCGGGCGATGGCCAGAAGGTGGAGGATCGTGTTGGTGGAGCCGCCCATGGCGATGTCGAGCGTCATGGCGTTCTCGAAGGCCGCCTTGGTGGCGATGCCGCGGGCCGAGACGGATGTGTCGCCGTCTTCATAATAGAGCCTGGTCAGTTCCACGATGCGCTGGCCGGCGCGGCGGAACAGGGTCTCCCGGTCGGCATGAGTGGCTAGCGTCGAGCCATTGCCCGGCAGGCCGAGGCCCATGGCTTCGGCAAGGCAGTTCATCGAGTTCGCCGTGAACATGCCGGAGCAGGAGCCGCAGGTCGGGCAGGCATTCTGCTCGAACTCGGCGACTTCGGCATCGGTCCGGTCAGGGTTGGCGGCTTCGATCATGGCGTCGATCAGGTCCACGGCGCGCAGCTCGCCGTCGATATTGACCTTGCCGGCCTCCATCGGGCCGCCGGAGATGAAGACGACCGGAATGTCGAGGCGCAGCGCCGCCATCATCATGCCGGGCGTGATCTTGTCGCAATTGGAGATACAGACCATCGCGTCGGCGCAGTGGGCGTTGACCATGTACTCGACACTGTCGGCGATGACTTCGCGGCTCGGCAGGGAATACAGCATGCCGTCATGGCCCATCGCGATGCCGTCATCGACCGCGATCGTGTTGAATTCCTTGGCGACGCCGCCGGCCGCGACGATCTCGCCGGCGACCATCTGGCCGAGGTCTTTCAGGTGAACGTGGCCCGGCACGAACTGGGTGAAGGAGTTCACCACGGCAATGATCGGCTTTCCGAAATCGCTGTCCTTCATGCCGGTGGCGCGCCAGAGCCCCCGGGCGCCGGCCATGTTGCGGCCATGGGTGGAGGTGCGGGAACGATAAAGGATGGCCACTCTGTTTCTCTCTCGGGCTAAGCGTTTGTGTATGCCAGATAGCCACCGTGCTGTCGTTTAGCAACATGCTCAGCGGGCAACAGCGTGCCTCCGATGCATGTCTGCGCGGCAGGCTGGCGGCAGATCGTTCCTGAAATCGGCGGAAGCCGGGCACAGGCTGCCTCCCGGGCGGACGCGGTCAGTGCGCCTCGGCCCAGTTGGCGGCGGCGCGGGCGTCGACTTCGAGGGGGACGGAGAGATTGAGGGCGGGGGCGGCGGCGTGCTGCATCGTGTCCTTGGCGACCTTGATCAGCGTGTCGGCTTCTTTCTCCGGGCATTCGAAGACGAGTTCGTCATGTACCTGGAGCAGCATCTTCGCCTTGAGGCCCGCCTTCGCGAGCGCTTCGGGCATGCGGATCATGGCGCGCTTGATGATGTCGGCGGCCGAGCCCTGAATCGGGGCGTTGATGGCCTGGCGCTCAGCAAAGGCCTTTTGTGGGCCTTTCGACTTGATGCCTTCGAGATGGACCTTGCGGCCGAAGGCGGTCTGGACATAGCCGTGCTCCTTCGCGAAGGCCTTGGTCTCGTCCATATAGGCGCGGATGCCGGGGAAGCGCTTGAAATAGGTCTTGATGTAGTCGGCGGCATCGGACTGGGGGATGCCCAGCTGGCGGGCGAGGCCGAAGCCTGAAATGCCGTAGATGATGCCGAAATTGATCGCCTTGGCCTGACGGCGGACCATCGGGTCCATGCCTTCGATGGGCACGCCGAACATTTCGCTGGCGGTCATGGCGTGGATGTCGAGCCCGTCCTGGAAGGCTTTTTTTAGCGCCGGGATATCCGCCATGTGGGCGAGGACGCGGAGTTCGATCTGGCTGTAGTCGGCGCTGACGAGGATGTTGCCTTCCTCGGCGATGAAGGCTTCGCGGATCTTGCGACCTTCTTCCGTCCGTACCGGGATGTTCTGCAGGTTCGGGTCTGTGGAGGAGAGGCGGCCGGTCTGGGCGACGGCCATGGAAAAGCTCGTGTGGACGCGGCCGGTCTGCTTGTTGATCGCGGCCTGCAGCGCTTCGGTGTAGGTTGAGCGGAGTTTCGACAGGGTGCGCCAGTCGACAATGGTGCGGGGCAGGGCGTGGCCGTCGGCGGCGAGGCCTTCGAGCACGTCGGCATCGGTCTGCCAGGCACCGGTCTTGGTCTTCTTGCCACCTTCGAGGCCCATCTTGTCGAACAGGATTTCGCCGAGCTGTTTCGGGCTGCCGATGTTGAATTCCTCGCCGGCCTGTTCATAGGCCTCGGCCTCCAGCGCGGCCATGCGCTGGGAGAAGTCGGACGAGAGGCGGGAGAGCTTGTCGCGGTCGACCTTGATGCCTTCGCGCTCCATGGCGGCAAGGACGGGAACGAGCGGGCGTTCCTCGGTTTCATAGACGGTCGTGACTTTGTCCGTATGCAGCTTCGGCTTGAAGGTCTGCCACAGGCGCAGCGTGACGTCGGCATCCTCGGCGGCGTATTCGGTGGCCTTGTCGAGGGCGACGCGGTCGAAGCTGACCTGCGCCTTGCCGGTGCCGGTGACGTCCTTGAAGGCGAGGGGCTTGTGGCCGAGATATTTCTCGGACAGGAGGTCCATGCCGTGGCTGTGCTTGCCGGCATTGAGGACGTAGGACAGCAGCATCGTATCGTCGATCGGCGCGACATGGATGCCGTGCCGGGCGAAGACGTTGAGATCGTACTTGATGTTCTGGCCGATCTTCAGGACCGCGTCGTTCTCGAGCAGCGGTTTCAGCGCCTTGATGGCATCCTTCATCCGCACTTGCCGGGGCGGGTCGGCGCCGAACATGTCGCCGTCACCGGCATCGTTCGGGTCGAGATGGGCCAGCGGGATGTAGCAGGCCTCGCCCGGCGAGAGGGCGAGCGAAACGCCGACGAGGTTTGCACCGACGGAGTCGAGACTGTCGGTTTCGGTATCGACCGCGACATAGCCCTGTTTTGCCGCGCGGGCGACCCAGTCTTCAAGGGTCTCAAAGTCGCGGATGCAGACATATGTGCTGCGGTCGATCGGGTCTTCCGCAGGCGGAGCAGCTTCGAGGGTACCCTCCTTTTCCATCATCTCGCGCACGCGGCGGGTGATGGTGCGGAATTCCATTTCTTCGAGGAAGCCCAGAAGAACTGGCGGGTCCGGGTCCTGCACGGCGAGGTCTTCGAGTTTGACCTTCAGCGGTACATCGGCCTTGAGCGTGACCAGCTGGCGGGAGAGACGAATCTGGTCGGCGAAATTGATGAGGGTTTCGCGGCGCTTCGGCTGTTTGATTTCTTCTGCGCGGGCGAGCAGCGTGTCGAGGTCGCCATATTCCTCCAGCAGCGTCGCGGCGGTCTTCACGCCGATGCCGGGGGCGCCGGGCACGTTGTCCACGCTGTCGCCGGCGAGGGATTGTACGTCGATGACCTTTTCCGGGCCGACGCCGAATTTCTCGAACACGGCGTCGCGGTCCAGCGTCTTGTTCTTCATCGTGTCGAGCATGACGATCTGGTCTGAGACGAGCTGCATCAGGTCCTTGTCCGACGAGACGATGGTAACGCGCGCGCCTTTGGCTTCGGCCTCGCGGGCATAGGTGGCGATCAGGTCGTCGGCCTCGAAGCCTTCCATCTCGATGGCATGGGCGGCGAAAGCCTCTGCCGCGCGGCGCACCAGCGGGAATTGCGGGCGCAGCTCCTCCGGCGGCTCTTCGCGGTTCGCCTTGTACTGGTCGTACAGCTCGTTCCGGAAAGTGTGGGACGACGCATCGAAGATGCAGGCAAAGTGCGTCGGCCGCTCGTCGCCCTTCAGGTCTTCCAGCAGCTTGAACAGCATGTTGCAGAAGCCGCTGACCGCGCCGATGGGCAGGCCGTCGGAAGCGCGGGTCAGCGGCGGCAGGGCATGGAAGGCGCGGAAGATATAGGCGCTGGCGTCGACCAGGTAGAGGTGGCTGTCCTTGGTGACGGGGGCGTTGGCCATGAGAGGGGATTCCTTTTCTGGGCCATGGTTTAGCGGGCCGGGACGGGTCCGTCACCCGTCGAGACCGGCTTACGGGATTCAGCTTGTGGAAAGCCTGCCGCGGGGTAAGCTTCCTCCAAAAGATAAAGTCAGGGAGGAACAGAATGACCAGGACACCATGGCACCTGTGGATCGTGGGCGGCGTCAGTGCGCTCTGGAACGCCTTCGGGTGTTTCGATTTCACGATGACCGCCACGCGGAATGAGGCCTATCTGAAGCCGTATCCGCAGGAAATGCTGGATTACTGGCTGAACATGCCGGTCTGGGTCTGGCTGATCTGGGCGGTCGGGGTGTTCGGCTGTCTGGCGGGCAGCATCGCGCTGCTGCTGAAGCGCAAACTTGCTGTCGGCTTTTTCCTCGCTTCGTTCCTCGCGGCGGCTTCCAGCATGTCGATGGGATACTTCGACAAGAATGCGCCGCGCATGGAGGGGCAGCAGTATATGAGCTTCGTCATCATCGCGATTGCGCTTCTGCTCGTGGTCTATGCCCGGTGGTTGTCGCGCCGGGATATCTTGCGCTGAGGCCGCAAAGGTCTAGCCTCCCGGCAAAAGCAGGGAGAAAGCGATGACCGAGATGAACAAGACCTGGGTGTTGCGCCACCGGCCGGTCGGGGAGATCAAAGAGGGCGATCTGGAGCTTGTCGAAACGCCGCTGGTGCCTTTGGAAGAAGGGCAGGTGCGCGCGAAGACGGTGTATCTCTCGCTGGACCCCACCAACCGCATCTGGATGAGCGATATGGACGCCTACCTGCCGCCGGTAGGGATTGGCGACCCGATGCGCGGCGGCGGCCTCGCCATGGTGGTGGAAAGCCGGCACGAGGGCTTCCAGCAGGGCGACATCGTCAATACCGGGCTTGGCATCTGGACACTTTATGCGACGCTTCAGGGCGACGGCCTCGCCAAGCTGCCGAGGCTGCCCGGCGTGCCGCTGACAGCGTTCATGGGGCCGCTGGGCGCGACGGGCATGACGGCGTATTTCGGCCTGATGGACATTGGCAAGCCGCAGCCGGGCGAGACGGTGGTGGTGTCTGCAGCGGCGGGAGCGGTCGGCTCCATGGTGGGCCAGATCGCGAAGATCCAGGGTTGCCGTGTCGTCGGTATTGCGGGCAGCGAGGACAAGTGCCGCTGGCTGACGGAAGTGGCGGGCTTCGACGCGGCGATCAATTACAAGGCCGAGGATGTCGGCGCCGCGCTCGACCGGCATTGCCCGAATGGCATCGACATCAATTTCGAGAATGTCGGCGGGACGATCATGGATGAGGTGATTGCGCGCCTCAACGATTTCTCGCGGATGCCGCTCTGCGGGATGATCAGCACCTATAATGCGACGGGGCCCGTTCCCGGCCCGGCGAATTTTGCCAATTTCCTGATGCGGCGCACGCTGGTGAAGGGGTTTATCGTGATCGATTACTTCCCGCGCTTCCCGGAAGGCATCCAGCAGATGGCGCAGTGGCTGATGGAGGGTAAGCTGAAATTCGAGACCGATATCGTCAAAGGCTTCGAGAATGCGCCCGCGAGCCTGTCGCGGCTTTTCGAGGGAAAAAATCTCGGGAAGCTGGTTGTCGAAGTCAGCCCGCCGCCCCAATGATGACGCTGATGTCCAGACTTCCGCGCCACCGAAACCTGATTTCCGCCGTCCTGATGCTGCCGGCGCTTGGCGCCTGCACGACAGAAGACCTCGACGCATTCGCGCAGGGCATGAGCATGGCCGCCGACGAGATGGCGGTGACCATGACGATGGTGCCGCAATGGTCGTGCGGGTATAATGTCGACCGCAACCTGGTCTGCGACGATAATGGCGATGGCTATGCGGACCGGTACGGCGATCCGCTGTATGACACGATCCAGGTGGGCGGTTACGGATCGCCTTATGCCGGATCGGGGGTGGCGACCCGCATCAACGATTATGGCGAGGCCTATGTGTATGAGGCCGACTGCGATTGCTGGGTGCGCGAACCGTCGCTGGATGAGTTTCCGGATGACCGGGGCCACGGGCATCACTCCCACCATGACGATGACGATTGGGACGACGACTAGGCGCTTGCAGGGGTAGCGGCCGGTGATCCCTGTTCAGGAGGGAGAATCCCGCCAACATGCACGGAGTATCCGGAGACCCGACATGGCTGGCCGCATTCCTGTGCTCTTTCTCGCGATTGCGGGTGTTTTCGCCCTGACGGGCTGTTCGGCCGGTGCGGCGGCGAGTTCGCGGGTGAAGGCTGCGGCGCAGAAGCTGACGGAGCGGAAGATTGGCCCCGCGGTGACGACGACGGCCGTGCCCGCCTGGGGGTGTGGCTATAACGTCAACCGCGACCTGGTCTGCGACGATGGCGGTGACGGCTATGCCGACCGGTACGGCGACCGGGTGATGGATGCGGGCAATGTGTCCGGAAATTTCGGGACGTCCTATGGCGCGACCCGGCCGGCGCCGCGGGTCAATGAGCGTGGCGAGACCATGGTGTTCGATGCGGCCTGCAATTGCTGGGTTCGGGCACCTGACGCCGCCGACTAAAGCACCAGCGGCGCGATCCAGTAACCGATGATCGTGATGATCACGGCCCCCATCAGGTTGATCTGGAGCCCGCGCTGGATCATGCGCGAGATCGGCACTTTCCCGGTGGCGTAGATCACTGCGTTCGGCGCCGTTGCGACCGGCAGCATGAAGGCGCAGCTGGCCGCGACGGCGGCAGGGGCGAACAGGGCCTCTGGTGCGGCACCGACAGCGACTGCCAATGAGCCGATGATGGGCGCGAGCGTTGTCATGGTGGCGACGTTGGAGGTGACTTCGGTGAGGAAGATCACCAGTGTCACCATGATTGCCACGATGACCAGCGGCGGGAAGATGCTGAGCACTTCGAGCTGGTGGCCGATCCAGTCCGACAGGCCGGTCGCGCGCATGGCATTGCCGAGGGCGATGCCGCCACCGAACAGGATCAGCACACCCCAGGGCAGGCGCTCGGCCTCCGGCCAGGTCATCAGGGCACGGCGCTCTCCGCCGCCGGCCGGCACGAGAAAGACGAGGACGGCGCCGAACATGGCGATCATCATGTCGTTCTGGCCGCCGAAGGCCTTGAACTGGGAGTAGCCGAGGGCGGCGAGGGCGTCGGTGGCCGGCAGGCGAAGCACCCAGAGCGCGGCGACGATGCCGAACACGATAGCGATGCGCCGTTCGGGCACGGTCATCGGGCCGAGGTCCAGCAAGTCCTGGTGCACGGACGCGGCCATCGCCTTGCCGCCAGTCGAAGCGGGCAGGCCGCGCGTCACGCTATACCAGGCGGCGGGAATGAGCAGCGCCATGGCGGGCACGCCGAAGACCATCCATTGCCAGAAGCCGATGCCGGTGCCGGTCTGCTCCTGCAGCCATTTGAGGGCGATCAGATTGGTCGGTGTACCGATGGGCGTCGCGACCCCGCCGATGGAGGCGGCATAGCAGACGCCGAGCAGGACCGCCGTGGTGAAGCGGCCATCCTTGTCGTGCACGGCGGTGGCCGCGGAAAGCGCGATGGGCACCATCATCAGCGAGGTGGCCGTGTTGGAGATCCACATGGAAATCAGCGCGGTCGCCAGCATGAAGCCGAACACCAGCGCGCCGGGCGATGTGCCGACCCGGTCGACGATGTTGAGCGCGATGCGCTTGTGCAGGTTCCAGCGCTCGACGCCGAGGGCGATGATGAAGCCGCCGAGGAGGAGCAGGACGATATGGTCGGCATAGCTGGCGCCGATGGATTTGGGTGTCAGCTGGCTGAGGACCGCCGGGTCGATGCCGCTGTCGGCATGCCCGGCAATGGCGGCGCCGACGGGCAGCACGAAGAGGGGCAGGAGCGAGGTCGCCGGAATGGGGATGGCCTCGGTCGCCCACCAGGAGGCCATGGTGACGAGCAGGGCCGCCGTGATCCAGGCGAGCAGGGACAGGTCTGCCGGCGGGCCGGCCAGCAGCATCAGTGCCGGGACCACAAGCCCGACGACGAGCCCGATGGTCCGGTGGCTCCAGCTCATGTGCCGCTCCGCAGGGCGGCGAATGCGGCGTCCAGTTCATCTTTCAGGTCACTGACGGCTTCGAGGCCGACATGGATGCGCAGGAGCGGGCCGGCCTTGCTGGCGGTCCAGCTGCCGGGCAGCTTGCGTGTCAGTTGGCGGTCACAGGGAATAAGCAGGCTCTCGAACCCACCCCAGGAAAAGCCCATGCCGAAGATGTGCAGGGCGGCGAGGAAACGGTCCATGCCGCCTTCGGGAACCGGGTTGAGGACGACGCCGAAAAGGCCGCAGGAGCCGGTGAAGTCGCGTTTCCACAGGGCATGATCCGGGCTGGAGGGCAGGGCCGGGTGCAGCACGTCGGAAACTTCCTCGCGGCCTTGCAGCCATTCTGCAAGTTCAAGGGCGCCGGCCTCATGGGCTTTGAGGCGCGTGTGCAGCGTGCGCAGGCCGCGAACGGCCGTGTACGCATCATCCGGCGACAGGCTGAAGCCGAAATCCTCGGCTGTGGCGGCAAGGCGTTGCTTGATGCCGGCATCTGCGCAGATGACCGCCCCGCCGAAGGCGTCGGCATGGCCGACGACATATTTGGTGAGCGCATGGACAACCATGTCGGCGCCGTGGGCGAGCGGGTTGAAATGGTAGCCCGCGCCCCAGGTGTTGTCGGCAATCGTCAGGATGTCGCGGTCTTTCGCGACGCGGATGATGGCCGGGACATCGGCGATCTCGAAGGTGAGCGAGCCGGGCGCCTCGATGAAAATGGCGCGGGTGTCCGGCGTCAGGGCGTCAGCAATGTCAGCGCCGGCACGTGGGTCATACCGACTGGCGGTTATGCCGAACTTGTCGAGCCTCCGTTCGCAGAAGCGTGCAGTGGGCCCATAGGCGCTGTCAGGAATGAGGATGTGGCCGCCGGCCTCGACACTGGCAAGGATGGCGAGCACACAGGCCTGCAATCCGTTGGCCGCCAGCTGGGCATGGGTGCCGCCTTCGAGTTCGCAGAGGGCGGCTTCGAGTTCGCGGTGCACGGTGAGGCCCATGCGCCCATAGGTGGGCTTCTGGCCATACAACGTGTCTTCCGTGGGCAGAAGGACGGTGGAGGCGCGCTCGACCGGCGGGTTTACCGTGGTGCGGTCCAGCCGTCCCTTTCGCGTATGGATGATGCGTGTTTCAGGAGACTTCATGCCGCGCCTGTGACGACAGGGCGGGAAGGATCGGAGGCCCATTCTGTCCACGACCCGTCATATACGGCGACATCCCAGTTTCCGGCCCGCGCATAAGCGAGCGCCAGCGTGGCGGCGGTGACGCCAGAGCCGCACGTGGTGATGACCGGCCGCCCGTCAGACGGCAGTATTGCCTTCAGCGCCTCCGCTGATTTTATCGTGCCGTCTTCATTGGTCAGCGTGCTGGCGGGCACATTGGCGGCGCCCGGCATGTGGCCGGAGGGGAGACCTTCGCGCGGTTCCGGCGCTTCGCCGGTGAACCGGCCGGCGGGACGCGCATCGACGATTGTGCAGGCGCCGGACTCACAGACCGCCAGCATCTGGCCGACATCCTTGACGAGATCGCTGCGCACGCGCGGCGTGAAGTGGCGCTCGACCGCAACGGGCGGCAGGTCTTCGAGTTCGCCACCTGCGTCCACCCACGCTTTCATGCCGCCATCCAGCACGAACACGTCATTGTGGCCCATGACGCGCAGCATCCACCAGACGCGGGGCGCTGCACAGTAACCGTTCTGGTCATATACGATGACCCGGTTGCCATCGCCGATTCCGAGCTTGCGCACCCGCGAGGAGAACATGATCGGATCGGGCAGCATGTGCGGCAGGTCGGTGCCGCCGGCCTTGATGGCGTCGATGTCAAAATGCACCGCGCCCGGAATATGCCCTTGCGCCCAGGCCTCGCGGCCGGTCCGGTCGGAGTTCTGGAAGGAGGCATACCAGGTCGCGTCGACGACCCGGATGTCTGGCGCGGAGAGGTGTTCCTTAAGCCATTCGGCAGAGACGAGGGGATCGCCAGTTTCCATGTGTCAGCCCTTGATCCATGGCGGAACCGGCAGGTCTTTCGACCGCAGGAATTCCGGATTGTAGAGTTTCGATTGATAGCGGTTGCCGTAGTCGCAAAGCATGGTGACGATCGTGTGGCCAGGGCCGAGATCCTTCGCCATCTTCACGGCGCCGGCGACATTGATACCGGCCGATCCACCGAGGCAGAGGCCTTCATGCTGGACGAGGTCGAACAGGATGTTGAGCGCTTCGGTGTCGGTGCAGCGATAGGCGCGGTCGACCACGATGCCTTCGAGGTTGGCCGTGATGCGGCCCTGTCCGATGCCTTCGGTGATCGAGGTGCCTTCTGATTTGAGGACGCCACTGGTGAAGTATTCGTACATTGCGGCGCCGCCCGGATCGGCGAGCCCGACCTGGACGGCCGGGTTCTTTGCCTTCAGCGCCAGCGAGACGCCGCCGAGCGTGCCGCCGGAGCCGACGGCGCAGATGAAGGCGTCGAGCTTGCCGTCGGTCTGGTTCCAGATTTCCTGGCCGGTGGTCTCATAGTGCGACTTGCGGTTGGCGACATTGTCGAACTGGTTGGCCCAGATGGCGCCGTTCGGTTCGGACTGGGCAAGCTCCTCGGCCATGCGGCGGGAATAGTGCTGGTAATTGTTCGGATTGGCGTAGGGGACCGCGTCCACTTCCACCAGTTCGGCGCCGAGGAGGCGGATCGCGTCCTTCTTCTCCTGGCTCTGCGTGCGGGGCATGACGATCACGACCCGGTAGCCGAGCGCGGCGCCGACAAGGGCGAGGCCGATGCCGGTATTGCCGGCGGTGCCCTCGACGATGGTGCCGCCGGGCTTCAGGGCGCCGGAGGCCTCAGCATCGCGGACGATGCCAAGGGCCGGGCGGTCCTTCACCGACTGGCCGGGGTTCAGGAATTCGCACTTTCCGAGGATCTCGCATCCCGTCTCGTCCGATACACGGTTGAGACGCAGCAACGGCGTATTGCCGATGAGGTCAATCACGGAGCGATGGAACTGCATGTGGGCGGTGCCCTCCCGAATAGTCCGGCCGAGTCGTCTGGCCGCTCTTGGTTCCTGAAGCTAGAGCGGCCCGCGCGGCAGCACAACCGCTGCAAACCGGCAGAATCTAAAGTGATCCATCAGCTGGCCCGGTACGTAACGAAAGTCGAACTGACCAGGCAACTTGTGAGGAAAGGCTTGACGCAACGGGAGACATATCTGGCATTCATGATGGACCATGCTGCCGGTGCGCAGGCGGGAGCCTTTGCCCTTGCCGGAGACCTGCACATCCTCCTGAGTGCCGACGGCGCGCAGGTTGCGCATGACTGGGACGTAATCGGCGGGGCGCTGCTTGAGCGCGCCGTTCCGGCAGCGCAGGCGCAGCCTCGCCCAATTGGACTGTCAAAGCGAAGGAAATGCGCATCAATCGGTGCGCAGGACGTGCTGGCCATGGCGTCGGGCGACCTGTCCTGGCGCCGGGGCCTTTCCGGCGTATCCTATGCCCCCGCCGGTGCGCCCGGCGCCCGGTTCATGCGGCTGGAACCCGGCCAGGCTGCCCCGGCGCATGGCCATGGCGACCTGGAAGCGACGGTTGTGATCACCGGCCGGTTTTCGGACGGACATGGCGAATACGGTCCCGGCGACCTGGTGCTGGCGGTGCCGGGCACACGGCACAAGCCACAGACGGTCGGTGAGGAGGCCTGCATCTGCTTCGTGGCGCAGCGCCCGGCCCGGTTCTGGAGGCTGATTTGAGCCTGCGCGCAGCCCTTGTTTCCTTGACAGCCGGGTGGGGCCTGCTGACCGCGGCTGCCGATGTTGCGCCTGCCCCGAACGAGGCCGGGATCGCGCGTTGGCAGCCGCAGGACGGCGATGAAATCCGCTTCAACGTGTTCCGGCAGGGCCAGCCCTTCGGATCGCATGTGGTGACGTTTGACGTGGCCGCCGACGGCACGCTGACGGCCCGGTCAGATGTGAAGCTGAAAGCCGGGCTCGGACCGCTGGTGCTGTATCACTACAAGCTGAGCACGACAGAGACCTGGAAGGACGGGCAGCTGGTCGCGCTGGACGGGACGGTCAACAAGGATGGCAGGAAAGCCGAAGTCGAGGCACGCCGCGAGGCGGGCGCGCTGGAAGTCGACGGGACAGCGTTCGAGGGCGAGGCGCCTGCAGGCGTGGTGCCGTCGAGCCACTGGAACATTGCAGCGACCCGCACTGACACGTTGCTGTCGACCGAAAGCGGCGAGCTGATCCCGGTCACCGTGCGCGAACAGGGCCGCGAGACCGTGGTTGCTGGCGGGCAGGCGGTCGAGGCGACGAAATACCTTCTGGATTCAGAGATCGACGTGTCGCTCTGGTATGACGATGCGGGCCGGTGGGTGAAACTGTCCTTCGAGGCGCGCGGCCAGCAGATCGATTACGAACTGGCGCGCCTTTACTGAGCCGTGGGCGTCCTGCGGCTGATCCTTGGCGACCAGCTGAGCCTGGAGATATCGTCGCTACAGGGCGCGGACAGGTCCGCTGACCTGATCCTGATGGCGGAAGTGCAGGATGAGGCGACCTATGTGCGCCACCACAAGAAGAAGATCGCCTTTGTTTTCTCCGCGATGCGCCACTTTGCGGCGGAGCTGGAAGCGGCGGGTTACCGGGTGCGCTATGTGCGCCTGACCGACCCCGACAATGCCGGAAACCTGCGCGGAGAAGTTGCCCGCGCACTGGAAGGTAAGCGAGCGGACCGGGCCGGATGCGTGCCCGTTCAACTTCCTTTACTGGGACTTCATCGCCCGCAACGAACGGATATTGCGAGGCAATCCGCGTATGGCCCTGATTTACAAGGGGTTTGACCGGATGCCCCAGGCCGAGGTTTCAGCCTGCCGGCGCGCGGCGCGGGCCTTCCTTGAAAAGACCGGAATGACCCGGCCTGCGGCGCATGGCTAAGCAGGCTTTACCCGAATTCGATCAAATTTCATCTTTTGGGCTACCGGGCCCTTCACCCATTTCTGCTACCCATCCGCGAATAAACGCTTCCCCTCTATGGGGATGAGAGAGAGGCGATATGGGTGAGCGTATTAAAGCGCGCACAAACGGGTGGACTTTCGGCGATCTGATCAAGGACGTTCCCGTCCCTGAGAAGCATGCCGGATCGCTGCGTGCGAAGCAGCTGGAAATGGTCCGGAAGATGACGGCCGTGCTGGTTCTGACGAACCTGCTGAATACGGCCGTAGTGTTGTTTTCATTCCGGAACACGGCCGCCGATACGCTGCTGTATATCTGGGGCGCGTGTTCGGTTTCGGCGAGTGTGTTCGCCATCCTTCACCAGCTCATTTTCAAATTCGACCGCGACCGTGCCGAAGACCGTTCGCAGGCCGCGCTCGACCGCAATGCGCGCGCCAGCTCGCTGAATGGCCTGCTCTGGGCCGTGGTGCCGATCATCGTGATGAACACAACCGATCCGCATGGCCAGATGGTCATGGGGATCATCCTGGCCGGCATGATGTTCGCCGGCGCCTTCCTGATGTCGCGCCTGCCGGACGCCGCATTCTCCTTCATCATGCCGGTCGGCATCGGCATGGTAATCGCGATGCAGTTCCAGCAGATCCCGCAATACCAATATGTGTCCGTGCTGACGCTTGTTTACCTCGGCGTCCTGATGCTGGCTATTCGCTGGTCGCACAAGCAGTTCGTGGAGCAGCATCTCAACGAGGCGGCCGTGAACGAGCAGTCGCAGCTGATCGGCCTCTTGCTGCGCGACTTCGAGGAGAGCACGTCGGACTGGCTGTGGCAGACCAATGCCCGCGGCGAGTTGCAGGACATTCCGCTCGTATTCGAGGGGGCGATCGAATCCAATGGCGTGATGCGCATGGGCGAGCCGCTCACACACGTTTTCGTTGAGGACGAAGCGCTGAAGATCCTCGAGACCAGCCTGCACCGCCGGCAGGGCTTCCGCGACCTCGTGCTGCAGGTGAAGACTGCGCCGGGCGAGCCGGAACGCTGGTGGTCTGTCACCGGCAAGCCGATCTTCGAGCAGGAAATCTTTAAGGGCTTCCGCGGCGTTGCCGCCGACATCTCCCAGTCGAAGGAGATCGAGGACCGCATTGCCTATATGGCGCACTATGACGGCCTGACCGGCCTGCCGAACCGGATGACCATGCAGGAGCACCTCGAAAAGGCTGCCCGCAAGCCGATCAATCCGAAACTGGACCGTGCACTGATCTGGCTCGACCTCGACAATTTCAAATGGGTCAACGACACGCTGGGCCACCAGGCGGGCGATGAACTCCTGCAGATGGCATCTGCCCGTCTCAGCAGCATGTGTGGCGAGAGCGACATTGTTGCGCGCCTCAGCGGCGACGAGTTTGCGATGATTGTCGAGCGTGATGCCAATGGTGCACTCGAAGACTTCCTCGACAGCCTGACCGGGCTGATGTCCGAGCCGTATGATCTCTGGGGCTCGACGGTGAACTGTGCCGCATCGGTAGGTGTGCGGATGTTCGATGCCTTCACCAGCGATGCGCGCGTCATGCTGAAGCATGCGGACCTTGCGCTGTACCAGGCCAAGAGCCAGGGCAAGGCGAACTGGTGCAAGTTTACGGCTGAACTCGATGAGAAGGCGCGCGCGCGCCAGCAGATCGAGGCAGACCTTCACCGCGCGCTGGAAAACAATGAGCTGCGCGTCTATTTCCAGCCGCTGGTCGATGCGAAGTCGCACGAGATGGTGGGTTGCGAGACGCTGGTGCGCTGGGAACACCCCAAGCGCGGCCTGATCTTTCAGGGCGAGTTCATCGAGCACGCCGAGGACAATGGTCTCATCACGCGCATGGGCGACTGGGTGATCCGCGCGGCACTGGCCGAAGCGCGCCGCCTGCCGAAGCATGTGAAGATCTCGATCAACATTTCGCCGCTGCAGATTCACAGCGCGAGCCTGATGTCGACGGTCGTCAACTCTCTTGCCTCCAACGGGATCGATCCCGGCCGCGTTGAGCTGGAGATCACCGAAATCGTGCTGATGTCAGATACCGAATTCACGCTGCAGCGCCTGCACCAGCTGCGCGCGCTTGGTGTACGGATTGCACTTGACGATTTCGGGACGGGCTTCTCGTCGCTGAGCTACCTGCGCAGCTTCCCTTTCGACAAGATCAAGATCGACAAGAGTTTCGTGGCTGACCTCGAAAACCGCAGCGACAGCCGCGCCATCACGATTGCGACGCTGACGCTCGCCCGGTCACTGGGCATGACGTGTACGGCGGAAGGCGTCGAGACGAGCTATCAGGCGGACTTCCTGCGTGACAATGGCTGTGACGAGCTCCAGGGCTTCTTCATCAGCCGCGCCCAGCCGCTCGACAAGCTGCGTCACCTCGTCGACATCCGCGACGTGGCCGACCTCGAAAACGAGCCGGTCGAGCGTGTCAGCCTGCGGGCGATCGAGGGCGGTGCTTCGCAGCGGGCTGCGAAAGCCTCCTGATCACTCGCCTTCGGCTGGCGGCTCTTCTTCTTTCGGCGGCTCGGTCTTCTTCTTCGTTCCGAAGAGGCCGCCGAGCGCATCCTTCGCCGCATCGCGGGCCGCATCCTTCGCGGCGTCTTCGAGCGATTTGGGCTGTTCGGGTTCCGCCGGCGTTGTGGTTTCCGGAGTGTCCGTGGGCGGAGCAGTGGCCGGCGTTCCGGTGCTGTCGGCGGGCGTTTCCTTCTTGCCGGGCAGGCCGATGATGTCGCCGATCACGCTGCCGGCGTCCGAACCGCCCAGCTGGCCTGAGAGGCCATCGCGGATCTGGCTGCCAAGGTCGGCGGCAAGGGCGTTCTGGATGCCGGTAAAGTCCGGCGAGACCTTCAGCTTGTCCCAGGAACCGGAGAGCCGCACGGGCACGGGAATGCCGTTCAGCTGAACCACGCTGCCTGTGCCCTGGCCTTTCTTGTCGATGGCCGTTGCGAGGCGGAGGTCGAGGCTCTGGCCGCCGAGATTGATCTGGCCGGTGCCGTCGATGCCGAGCACGGGGTTCAGCAGCTTCATGAGATCCACCTGCGCGACGCCGTCCTGGATGTTGAAGACTGCGTCGAAGCTGGTGAAGTCGGTTTCGGCCTGCGGGGAGAGGACCGCGGCGAAGTCCAGGTTCTGCAGCGATCCGGTCGTCAGTGCCTGGCGCAGCGAGTCCGCGCTGCGCACCAGCTGGGCGACGTTGAGGCCTTTCAGGGCGCCGTCGCTGAGCTTCGTGCTGACCTTGCCATCGAGGGCGCGCATGATCTCGTCGATCGAATTGCCCGACGAGGCGCCTGTGACGGTGAAGTTGCCGGTGCCGGTCAGCTTGTCGAAGCCGGCGAGCGTGCCGAGCAGGCTGGAGATCACGACACTCTGGCCCGACATGTCGAACGACAGGGCGGGGCGCGCGGCTGAGGCGTCAAGCGACAGCCGGCCGGCCCAGGTGCCGCCAAAGGTCTGGAAGCTCGGCAGGTTCGCGTCCAGCTTGCCATTGCTCAGCTTGGATTCGATGCGGGCGTCGGCCAGTTTCACATTGCCGAGCGTCAGCGTCGTGGTGCGGATGTCGAGATCGGCGTCCACGGCTTTCAGGCCGGCAAGGTCCAGCGGCTCCTTGCTCCAGGCCTGCATCGGCTGTTGCGGCTTTTTCTCCTGGTCGGCCGGTGCGAGGAAGGGCGAGAGATCCAGTGCGCCCATGTCGAGCGTACCGGTGAGGCGCGGGCGCTCGCCCGAGAGGTCCATGCCCGCATTGCCGGTCGCCTTGATGCCGTCGAGCGTCAGCGTCAGGCCGTTGAAGGTGAACTTCTTGAACGTGCCGGTGACGGCACCCTTGGACGAAAATGTCTGCAGCGTGTCGCCGGGCTCCATCTCGACATCGGCGGCGGCAAGCAGGGCCCGGAGCTCGTTGCTGGAGGCGTCGACTTCGCCATTGATGCTGCCATCACCGCCGAGGCCGACATTGCCGGTATAGGATCCGTTGAGCAGCGCGCCAGTGTGCACGACATTGAGGCCGGTCAGCGAGAGGGCATCCGCCGCGCCTTTGAGATTGCCGGCGATCTGCAGCTTTTCGAGCGCGGCTTCGGCCGGGATGTCGACCCCCATCTGCTTCACGAGTTCGCCCGTATTGGGCAGCAAGGCCTTCAATGCGCCGTCGAGCGTCGGCACGTCTCCAAGGGCGAGGCCGCCCGTGTAGGACATGTCGATCAGGCCGCTCTTGAGGCCCAGCGTTTCGAAGCGGATCGCCGGCGCGGTCAGGGCGCCGGAGAGGCTCGCCTTGATATTGGCGGCGCCGAGCGGGGCAACATTCACCGGCAGGTCGATGGCGGCAAATTTCGTCACTTCGGCGAGGCTGGGCGCCGTGAGGGCGAGGTCGCCGGTAATGGTCGGGGCCTCGCCCAGAGTCAGGCCGCCCTTGAAATTGGTCTTCATCAGGTCGGACGCCTGCGTGACTTCGTCGAGCGTCACCTGAAGGGCCGACAGCGGGCCGGAAACGCTGCCGGCAGCCTTCACCTTGCCGAGGCGGGCAAGGTCGTAGGGCAGGTCGAGCTTTGCGAACTTCGTCGCGGGCGCGAGCGAGTCGGCGGCAGCGGTGAAGCTGCCGGTGAGCTGCGGCGTCTCGCCGAGGGTCATGGTGCCCTTGTAGGTGGCGGTGCCAAGGCTCGAGTCGAGGTCGAAGCTGATGTCGGCCGGGGCGTTCGAGGTCAGCGCTTCCGGCGTGGACAGGGTGAGGGCGATGTCGAAGGTCTCGTCCTGGAAGATGCCATCGGCCTTGGCCTTGAGCGGCTTGTCCATGGCCTGCAGCGAGGCTTCGAGATTGAGGTCTTTCAGCTCATACACCGTGCCGGCGGCATCATCACGATAGGAGAGCGAGGCATTGGTCAGCCGGGCCTGGTCGACGGCCGCATCGACGCTGCCGCCACTGCCGCCGTCATTGGCGGGGGAGTCCTCGCCGGAGCCGAAATCCCAGTTGGTGCGGCCGTCGGCCAGCTTCTGCAGCTGCACATTGGCATCGACGAAGGCGATCTCCTGCACCTCGACGCGGCGCTGGATGAGGGGCAGCCATTTGACCGAGCCGCGCAGCTGGCCGGCCTCGATCATGTTCGGCGTGGCGAAGCCCTCGGGATTGGCCACGGTGACGCCGCCGACGCTGGCGGCGATGCGCGGGAAGACGGAAATGCTGACATCCCCGGTCAGCTGCACCTCGCGGTTCAGGGCGCTGGTGGCCGCCTGCTCGATCTGGGCCTTGTAGACCTCCTTGGGAATCAGGAAGGGAACTGTCAGGGCGGCGACGAGCAAAAGGGCGAAAATTCCGCCCGCGATAAACAGGATGCGCTTCATTTTTTGACCTCTGGTCCTTGTAGCACAGGATGACTCTGGAATGTGTCTCATGAATGACGGCTGAAAGCAGGAAATAGGTGATTCCGCCTGAACTTCCCTGCTTGACCCGAATTTCTCCCGCGCATAAAGAGACCGCTCGCCGCAACACGGCGGAAAATGCGCGGGTGTAGCTCAGTCGGTTAGAGTGCCGGCCTGTCACGCCGGAGGTCGCGGGTTCGAGCCCCGTCACTCGCGCCATCTGCCCCCCAAGGCAGACAAACCAATCGCCTGAAAACGAAGAACTTTTGATTTCCTGAGGCGGAAATCCTGGGTCTGGTCTGTGAGTGCACTACGGTTTGCACCACAAATGGTCTGCCCCCGAAAAGTGGTCCGTTATTTGAGTTAGTTCCGGCTTCGATTGAACTTGACCTCATTCCTGGACCGTCATCCCGCTCGGCAACATGCTGTTTGGCGTGCTGAATGACATGGTCGCCCTCGGCGCGCTGGAAGAGCATCCCTCTGATGCGCAGATCGTGCGCTGGAACTCAGCTTATGTGCATCCAAATCGATGATCATGTTTGGCACGTTGCGCGCGCTTTTTCCTGGGCCCGGACTGCTAAGCGTTGCGTCTGCGCCGCGCCGGTGGGCAGATGTGAGGCACGCGCCCGGCGGCTCAGCGCACGGTGATCTTTGCGTGGTCTTCAAGCTGGCGCGGGGGATGGATCACGACGCGGTCCGTTTCCGTCAGGCCGTCGAGGATTTCCGCTTCGGTCCGGTTGGTGTGGCCGACTGAAACGGTGAGCTTTTCTGCCCGGCCGTTGCGGATGGCGAAGACTGCCCAGTCTGCGCCATCGCGGAACAGGGCCGACATGGGCACGGTCAGCCGGTCGTCGCCCTGCCAGACGACGATATTTGCCACGAACCGATAGCCATGGCCGAGGGATTGCCTGTCGTCGGCGGCATCGAGGTCCATGACGATGTTGACGCGCTGCTCCTCGATGCCGAGCGCTGAAATCTTGGTGAAGCCTGCGGGTTCCACACGGCGGACGCGGCCGGGCAGCGGGTCGCCGCCCCAATCGGTGAAGAGGACCGGATCACCGGGTTTCACCCGCACGGCGTCTTCAGACAGGAAGTCCGCGACGCATTCAAGCGAATTCAGGTCGCCGATATCGACGATGGGCGTGCCTTGCGAGACCGGGCCTTCGCTTTCCCGGTTGACCGAAAGGATCTGGCCGGACAGCGGGGCGACAACGGCGATGGCGTCGTTGCCGTTTTGAGCTTCGCTCGGCATCAGGGCCGCGCGGGCGGCGGCCAGCTCCTGGCGGCGCACGCCAATGACGGCTTCGGCAGACCTGAGAGCCAGATAGCTTTCGCGTTCGGCCGCCTCGGCATTGTCCACGGCCTGCTGGGAGACGGTGGCGGAGGCGAGCAGTGTTTTCGCCCGATCGAGATCGCGCTCAAGACGTGCATGCTCTGCACGCAGACGGTCTGCATCGGCGCGCGCGGCGGTCAGGGCTGCCTCGGCGGAAGACACCGTCGATTTCAGCTGGGCTGTGGTGCGCGCGGGCAGGAGCGGCGGGAGAAGCGGGCGGATCGTGGAGATCACGGTCTCGCCTTCGGTGACAAAGTCGCCGGGCTCCACCTCCACCCGGGTCATGGTCCCGTCGAGCGGCGCGGAAAGGACGAAGACATCGCGCACCCGAGTGACGCCATCGTCGGAGATCGCCACGGTCATGTCCTTGCGGGACACCGGCGCAGCATCCACCGCGACGGCGCGTGGCGAGAAGGCCCAGGCGAACCCGATCAGTGCCAGGATGCCGAGGCCGATCCAGATGCGCATACGGACAGACGGCATGGTCATTCCCTTGTCTTCAAAACGGCGATCAGGTCCAGTGACCGCACCCGCTGTACCACGAACAGGGCCGCGGCAGTGGACGATACCAGAACGATCAGGGCCGCGACGCCCAGGGTCGAGGGGTCGACGCTCACCGGAATCCGATAGAGCTCCGTCGCCATCGACGTTGCGATCAGGTGTGCAAGGCCCACGCCACACAGGCAGCCGATAGGGATGCCTACCATGGCAATCAGTGCCAGCTCGCCAAGCAGGATGTAGCCGACCTCCTGATTGGTGAAGCCGAGGACGCGCAGGCTGGCAAGTTCCCGGCCCCGCTCGGTGAGGCTGATCCGGGCGGCATTGTAGACGACGCCGGCGGCGATCGCCCCGCCAATGACAGCGTATATGGCCATCATGATGTAGATGGTTTCCTGCAGGGTTTCTTCGAAGGACTCGATGGCTGCCGCCCGCAGGGAGACGCCCGCAATGCCGGGGCGCTGGATGATACTTTCCTCGAATGCCGTCCGGGCCTCGGGATCGAGTTTCAGGAAGGCTCCGGAAACAGTCGGGGCCTGTCTCATGAGCGTGTTGAGAGCGGCGAGGTCCATGAAGGCCGGCGTGCCGATCTGTTCGTCGACGATGGCGGTGACCGGAAGATCGGCCACCGGGCGCGTCCCGTCGAGGATGTGCGCGGTGACGGTGTCTCCGTTGGTAACGTCCAGCATGGCGGCCAACTGGGATGACAGGGCGATGCCGGTGGGCGGCAGGTCTACATATGTCCCGCTTTCCGACAGGAGGCGTCGCAGGTCGCCGCCCTGCGGCAGGCCGGTAATGCTGATCCGCTCGGACCGAAAGGTCGATTCCAGCCGGGCAGGCACATCGCGCACGCCTTGAATGGAAACAACGCCGGGCAGCCGCGCCAGTTCTTCGACCACCGTATCGTTGCGTGCCTCGAAGAAGGTGACGGAGGCATCGTGCGAATTGGTCCGGAAGAACATCTGATCCAGCATGTCATCGATGGAATCGAAGGTGAAAAGCGTGCCCACGAGCAGCATCACTGCAGCCGCCACGCCGAACAGGTTGGCGCCCGTGCGGGCCGGGAAGCGGAAGATGTGTCGCAGGATCAGGCGCGTCGGCTCGTCGAGCCAGCGCATCTGGAGAATATAGCGTAGCCAGCGTTGCTGGTAATTGACGGGCGGGGCGGGCGACATCGCTTCTGAGGGCGACAGGCTGGCCGCGTTGAGCGATGCCGACATCGCGCCGGCAATGCCTGCCCCAAGGGCCGCGCCAGCGCTGACGACAAGTGCGAACGGGTCGATGCGCCATGTCAGGTCCGGGATGCGGAATGTTTCCGCATACAGACGGGTGATGAGATTTTCGAGCACAAAGCCGAGCGCATAGCCGGCGACGACCCCGCCGGCGGTGATGGCGATGGCAAGCTTCAGATAATGCCAGGCAATTTCCCAGCGTGAATATCCGAATGCCTTGATCAGGCCAATCTGCTGACGCTCGGTCTGGATCAGACGATTCAGGATGGAGTGGATGAGAATGGCCGAAACGACCAGGAAGACGGCAGGAATGATCCGGGCCATGGTCTTCAGCTGGCGCATCTCGGATTCGACGAACGCATTGGACAGCTGGTCTTCCCGGTCGAAGGCGCCGGTGCCGCCGTAGGGCGCGAGGACGTCATCAACTTCGTCAATTACCGATTTCGTGTCGGTGCC
Source organism: Hyphomonas sp. (assembly GCF_041398385.1). GTDB lineage: Bacteria > Pseudomonadota > Alphaproteobacteria > Caulobacterales > Hyphomonadaceae > Hyphomonas. Next base: position 2,011 of record NZ_JAWKUW010000003.1, on the reverse strand, counting down.
GGGGGCGACCGTCAGCGTGACATTGTTGAAAGCGCCGTCGAGATCGAAGGCGGCTTCGAGGGCGGGGCGGCGCATCCAGAAAATGCCGAACAGGCGATCATCCGGCAGGATGGTTCCGGGGCCGAGCGCATAGATAAATTCCGGACTGTCGCCGATGCCGACGATGCTCAGAGTGCGAAGCCGCCCATTGATGACCGCTTCGACTGTGTCGCCGGTCGCAAGGCCGTTCGCTTCGGCGAACGCGTTGGAGATGATGATTTCACGCGGGGAATGCGCCTCCGGATAGCGCCCTTCAAACAGGACGATGCGATTGAGAGTGCTTTCGCCATCGTCCGGCAGCGAAACGATCTGGGCATTCGCAGGTTCTTCCAGGCCTTCGATGCGGAGGATGACAAGCCGCACGATTCGTGTCTCGACCGTCTGCACGCCGTCGATTTCGCGCAGCTGGGCGGCGGAATTCTCAGGAGCGCGCCGAACGCTGGCGAAGACATCGGCGAAGCGGTAGCGCTCATAATAGGCATCGCGACTAGCACGCAGGGTGCTCAGTGTGCCGAGCGCCATGACCATGATGGCAACGCCGCAGGCGACGATGATGCCGACGGCAATCGCCTGGCCGCGCATGTGCCAGATGTCGCGGAGTAGTTTGGTGTCGAGGGCGGAAAACCTCTTCACCAGGAAATCTCCGAGGGTCTGCGAGCCCGGCCGGGTCGGGTCTCCTCGACTATTTTTCCATCGGACATTCTCAGGACGCGGTCTGCAATGTCGCCGATTCCGACATTGTGGGTGATGATCATGATCGTGGTCGAGAGTTCGCGGTTCACCCGTTCCAGGGCTTCCAGGACGCGCACGCCGGTGGCGCTGTCCAGCGCACCCGTCGGCTCGTCGCAGAACAGGACTTTGGGACGTTTGGCAATCGCGCGCGCGACAGCGACCCTTTGCTGCTCGCCGCCCGACAGCTGTGCCGGGAAGTGCGTGACGCGGGCGCCGAGTCCGACAAGGTCGAGCGCTTCGTCGGGCTTCATCGGGGCGTCGGCGATTTCGGTGACCAGCGACACGTTCTCCCGCGCGGTGAGGCCCGCCACGAGATTGTAGAACTGGAACACGAAGCCGACTGAGCGCCGGCGGTAGCGCGTCAGCTCTGCGTCGTTCGCGTTGGTCAGATCCTGCGTTTCGAAATGAAGCTCGCCGCCGGTCGGACGGTCGAGGCCGCCGAGAATATTCAGCAGGGTCGACTTGCCGCTGCCGGACGGGCCGAGCAGTACGACCAGTTCGCCCCTGCGCAGGGACACATCCACGCCGCGCAGGGCATGCACGCTGACTTCGCCGGTCACATAGGTCCGCTCAAGACTGCGTCCCCACATGAGGATGTCGGACTGGGCCGTGTCGTCCTGTTCGTACTTGCTGTCGGTCGACCTGTTCATGCCAGCATCAAGAATAGCCTGTTTCTGTGCGGCCTGCGCGCCCGGACCACGGTCCAGTCGTCGCAATGCCGGAGCCTGGCATTATTGACAAAGATCATGCCGCCGCCAGCCAGAACAATTGAATTCCGGAGCTGCGGGGCGCCGGGGACGCCAGATCAGCGGTAGAAGTCGCAGAGCGTGTTGATCAGCGCCCGCCCGATGCCATTGGTGCAGCGATAATAGATCGTCTGCGCATCGCGCCGTGATTCGACGAGCCCGGCCGCGCGCAGCTTTGCAAGATGCTGCGACACGGCAGAGTGCGACTGTTGGGTCAGCTCGGCAAGCTCGCCCACGGGCAGCTCGCCGCCCGAGCTGAGCGCGCACATGATCTTGAGGCGCGTTTCGCCGGCCATGGCCTTCAGCACTTCCGAGGCGTCTCCGATGCTGCCGGAGACGACATCAAAGGCTTCGTTGGGGGATCGCTTTGCGGTGGCCATCAGGCATGCACCTCCTCTGAACCATGGGCCTGCCCAGCAGGTTCCGTGCCGGTTTCCTTCGGCAGCCAGTCCGGCCCGCGCAGGGCGACATAAATCGCCGGGATGACCAGGACG
>NZ_JAWKUW010000002.1:0-472121 GCF_041398385.1 Hyphomonas sp. | reverse complement strand
CCAGCATACTCCTCGAAGGCTGCGACTGCCTCATCGAGGTCATTGCCGAAATAGCCATAGACCTTCGCACCAAGGCAGCCATGTTCTCCAATAAACTCAGCCAACGCACACACGGTTTCGAATGAGGCGTATTCAGAGAGGCTCGCGCCTTCAAAGCCTTCGTAGTCATGGATCGCCCATTCCTCGGCGCCGGAAGCCGGCGAATCCGCCAGCATGGCGCGAACCTTCTCCATGATCTCATCCGGGGTGGTCGCAGGGATCCAGGCTCCGTGCAGGTAGCCATTATTGTAGGACGCAAGGCAAGCCACATAGATGCGCGGATGATCTGGGTTGGCTGGCGCGGTCTCTGCCGCAAGGGGTGCAGGGGTTGCGAATTGGTCAGTCATGTCAGTCTCCTTTGCGCCGCCCGGCGTTCTTTCCCCGGCAGTCGGGTGGGCGGCGAGGAGGTGCTCAGCCGGAGCGCATCAGGGCGGCGCGCAAGGGGAGCCAGGTCGGAAACCTAAAGATGATCAGAGACGCCGAAGGCCCGCCCCCTTGCGCGACGACCGCGCTCGGGCAGACGCACCGTCCGCCTACCTGACTGATGGGATAGATACTAACGCCGAGACAGGCTGAGTTGGCTGTGCCACTCAAGAAGGCATTATGGGACGGGCATAATCCCGCCACCCGCCTTCAGCCGCAAGGAAACCGTTGAAGTCTTCCCTTGTCAGCAGCGCGTAATGGAACTCGTTGCCGCTCGCTAATTGCTCTGCCGCTTCGCGCTTTGCGACGACGACAGGATCGTCTTCCTTCCAGGCCGATTTGACCTCAATGAGGTAGATTTCACCGCTTTCGCGAATGACCATAAAGTCCGGATAATAATTGCAGACCGTGTGGGATTCAGGGTGAATGTAATTAACGCGGAAGCCCGACTGACCATGGACAAGCATGCCAGTGAAATAGATGCGGTCCACTGCGTTCAGGCCAAGCACGCGTTTGAAAAAGTCGACTTCAGGCTGGCTGTCGAAGCAGTAATGGTCGAGGTGGAACGTTCGGTCACGGTGCTTTGTGTGCTCCGGATAGTCGCGACCGGCTACAAGATGTGGCCTTGCTCGGAAGCGGAATGAGGGCGGACGGTTGGTTGTGGCATTGTAGCCTTTGACGAGTTCAATCTCCTCCTCGGAGTCACTGCCGAAAGGTTCGATTTCGAACAGGGTGCGGAATAGCGTCGGAATGATGATGTCGTAGAGAATTTCGTTTGAGATGTTCACGACCTCGACGATGCGTCCCATTGCAGGCGAAGCCGCTTCTAACAGTTCTTCAATGTCGAATGGCGAAAGGCCGTCCCCTGAGAAGTATCGTGCAATCTCGCCTGTTAGCGTGAAGGATGTGAAGGTGCGATTCTCAAGCCTGTCAGTGATATCCTCCGATGTCCCCTTGTCGGAATTGATATTCTTTCGGCGGCGTAGCGCGGCGCGATAGGTTTCAACCACCTCGTCTGACAGATCGAACGTAATCGTTTCGGGCTTATCTTTACGCTTGGTCCGAAACAATTCTCGCCGGCGCTTCATTTTCAGAACGACCGGCGGAGGTACGGCCGTAACCTCATAGACTTCAGACTCGTCGCCCTTTTTCGGGCCGAGTTCCTCCGTAGTCACGCGGAAGTTCTGTTGTAGCTCATCTTCCAGGATCTGCATGTTTTCGGCGGAAAGGTAGATCCGCCCGGTTTCCTGAATGTCGCCGATAGAGCGCAGGCAGCGCATCGTCGACTGCAGGACGAAAATCTTAGACTTGGGCTTGCGATAGAGCGCAACGCCAAACAGCGACCGGCAATTCCATCCCTCGCGGCCCTTGCCAACAAGCAGTATGAATTGCTTCTCAGATTCCGGCGTATCGAGACGATTGAACTCGCGGATGTCTTCTGCGGTGGTATGTTTGTCGTCGCCAACGTTCACCAGTATGCGGGTTGTCGGTATCCCGAGCGACGCCATCACCCTTTCCAGCGCGGGGCGCAATTCGCCCGTCAGCTCATCAATGGTGGAGGCGAAAATAGCGAGCTTGGGCAGCATCCCCTCGCGGCGGCTTTCGCCTTCCTTGGTCCAGAAATCCGTCACGAGTTCGCGCAGGAAATCGTTGCTCTTGACGTTGCCTGAATAATCGATGAACTCGGGCTGTTTCAGGTATTTGTTGTCGATCGCCACCTTCAAGCCATAGGCGTAGACGACCTCCGGCATGATGCGATCTTTCACATAGGGCGTGCCTGTGAAGTTGTAGCAGCCGACAACCGATGTCTTGCGCGCCTCAAGCGCGCGCGCCAGTTCGTCGATAGTTGTGCGTAGCGCGGAGGCGTCCTTGGCCTGGCCAAGATCCTTCTCAAGCGATGCACCCATGGAGTGGTGGGCCTCGTCTACGTAGATGCCAAGTTGGGGCAAACGGGCGATCCGCTGGAAACGGGCATTGACCGCAAGATCTGCATCGCTTTCCGGCGCTTCTTCTCCGAGCATTTCATAGAGCTCGCCGTAGACCTCAGACAGAGAGCCGGTGCGCTCCGAAAAGAGCCTGTCAGTTGTCGATGGCTCGGCGCTACGGCGCCTCAGGATAATCTTCTGCGTGTTTGAGATGATTACGTTGAAGGACGATCCGTCCTGCGCGCCGATGGTCGAAGCCGTATCGTCAAGGAAATGAAACTTTAGATTGGCGCGGAGGAAGTTGGCGTATTCCGGTGGAACGACCAGATCGAGGTCAAAGGTCTGAATTTCCTTGAGGGACTGGAGCACCGTTTTGTCCGGCGCGAAAACCAGCGCGTTCTTGCAGAACCGATTATCCTTCCCGAACTTGTTAGCGAGTAGGAACTCATAGAAGATGCATGTCGCCATCAGGATCGTTTTGCCGAGCCCCATGGTCAGTGCGAAAATGTAGTTTGGGTAGGCCCGCGCTCGCTCGCTCAGGCGGGCGAAAATCTCTTCATACTGCTCGTCGCCTTCAAGTTCGAGGAAACCGAGCAAGCTGCCCTGCCCCTTGCGGTCTGTGCCGGTCGTCTGGAAGCCGTCAAATAAACCCTCGTTCTTCGCCCATTCACTGAAGAGGTCGTGGACGTGGCGGTTGTTCCCGAATTCCTTGAGGAAGATATAGATTTCCAAGGCTTCAAATTGCGGCTGACGCAGGAAGGCGTCGCTGCGCAATTCGGGATCGTTGAAGTCGAGAAACTGCTTGGTCAGCTGTTTATAGCGCCGCCTGATTGTGCCCTTATTGTCTGCATAGAAATTAAGGAGCGCCTGGAAGAATGCGAAGTCCTGTCGGATCGTCTTCTTCCCCTTAGACATTTTCGATCTCCCCTTCCCAGGACTCCGAGAGAAGATCGGTGATCTTAACGCGGATCGTTGAGGCGTCGGTGGGGATCAAATAGCGGCCTGCGACCAATGCCTCGCCCTCTGGCGCATCGATGATTGCCGGCGTGAGCACCGCGCCATCATAATTCCAGTCGACCTTGATTGTCTCAACGAGCTGCCGCCAGTCCTCGACAGCGTCGGCTTCCATGGAGAGCTTCTGCAACAGATTCATCGGATAGAAGCCTACAACGACAAGATGACCGTCTTCGATCTTGAGGCGGGCATCCGAGGCGCGCTTGAAGTGCAAATGCGCTTTGTCGCGGATGAGATCGGTGACGATGACTTCGATGTCGAACGGCTTGGCCGCCTTCACGAGTTCAGGGCCCAGGTCGGGTTCATGGCCCATGCAGACAAGATGGATGCGCTCGGCAGGCTTGTTCGGAGCTTTCGCTGCGCGCGCTTCAAACGCCTTGAAGTCCAGCCCATTGATGACCTCATTCAAGTCCGCCCGTGTCGCGATGCGGTTTACCGGCATGATCTTGACGAGATACTCCTCTCGTTGACCATCGAACACGCTTCCAGCAGCAAGTGGCTGCAGCTCCATCGCCTCCCGGATCAGCTCTTTTGCCTCAACGGGATTGCGGAACAGATCGTAATTGTTGACATTGTAAACTTCAAAGCCGGTGTAAAACTTCGACGGCTTAGTCTCGTCATCATTGGCGAAGAGATCTGTCGCTCCAGTCTCAAGGTCACAACGCACACCGTTCAGGCGTTTAGTCGTTGTCTCAATAGCTCCAAGATTGATGTCGGCGCCGATGAAGCGGCGGCCAAGCTTCATGGCAACGGATTGTGTAGTGCCGGAGCCCATAAAGCAGTCGAGTACCAAGTCTCCCGGATCAGACGATGCTCTAATTAGCCTCTCGATCAACTCGACTGGCTTCTGTGTTGGGTAGTTTAGTCGGTCAGAAGCCTGAGAATTTACCGGAAAGATATCGGACCAGACTGTGTCGAGAGGGCGACCATCGGACTCATCTAAAAAGCGAATCAGTCGAGGGCGCTTTGTCTTATCGTCAGGGTACCAAATTCGACCATCGGCATCCAACTCCGCCATTTTCTCCTTGCTGTATCGCCAGCCGTTTTCTGGAGGCAAAAAGCCTTTCCAAACATAAGTCATATTTGGACGAGGGTTTGGACTTGTCATGTTGTCCAACTGATATCGGCGGCCATTTTCGTCGATGTTGTGATACTTGCTCTTTAGGTAAGCTTCGCTATGCTCCGTGTACTGTTTATTCCAAACAAACCCGTCCGTCTTCGTGTAGAAAAAGATCGTGTCGTGAATATGATTGTACGTCCTTGAGTCCGCTCTGGCGCTTGTTCTCTTCCATACGATTTCGTTCCTAAAATTTGATGCGCCGAAAACCTCATCTAGGAGGCACTTTATGTAGTGGCCTCGATTTACATCACAGTGAAAATAGATAGAGCCTGACGCACTCAATAGTTCCCGCAAAAGCATCATGCGTTCGTACAAAAATTGAAGGTAGTCATCATTGCTCCAAATGTCGCTATACTGCTTTTCCTCGAAGCTGGCTTGGTCGCTCTCTGCGGCTTTACCACGAACCTTTACTCTTTTTTTGTAGTCGGCTTTCGAGTCAAACGGCGGATCAATATAGATCAAATCCACCTTGCCACGGAACTCCCTCAGCAGATGCGACATGACCTGAAGATTGTCTCCCCAGAAAATCTTGTTCCACCAGCCGTCGGTCGGGTCGCCATAAGTCTCCTTCTTCTGCGCCGGAAAATACTGGGTCGAGCGGAAGGGCCGTTTGCCGGCCCAGCGCAGCTCCGGGAAGCCGCGGATCGGGGCCAGGTCAAACTCAAATGTTTCGAAGGCGTCCTGCTTCTCTTTACTCATCGCGCTCCACCTTCTCAGGTTCAATAAAATCCATATTCAATCTCAGGCTCTGCAGAATGTCATGTCGCAGAACGACTGGAAGTCACAGTTCTTGCATAGTTTTTCTGGTCGTTCCTTCAGCCCATAGTCCTTCGCAACGATTCTGCCCACCACACGATCAATCTGTTCGATGGTGCTCTTGATATCCGCCGTTTCCCGCGGAAATACGATCCGCGGGTTTCCGGACTCCTCGCTCGTATAATAGAGTGCCATCCGGTCAACCCGCACGCCGCGCTTCTCCTCAAAGAGATGCGCATAGATTTGAAGCTGTCGCCGATAGCGGGCGAGCTTATCCGCATCATCGACGAGGTCAGGCTTCTTCTCGGTTTTGAAGTCGATAATCTCCCAGGCCCCATCCTCGGCCTCGATCAGATCAACATTTCCGGTAAGGACATAGTCATCCTTGAGGAGGCTCAGCTCGACTTCGGCCTCGCGCAATCGGTGCCAGTTCGCGCGTTCTCGATCGACATATCGCGTCACATGCTCCCGTGCAACGCGCAGGACATAGTCGACAAGGTAGACCCGTTCCTTCTGCGAGATGTTGGTGTAATTCGCGTTGAACCAACGGTCGATCTGTTCGGCAGTGACCGAGCTTTCTTCGCCGCGCAGCACAGCCTTGTGGATGTCCTCAATCGTCTGGTGAACGAGCGTGCCAAACAGAATGGCGTTGGTGCGCACGGGTGCAAATTCGAGATCCTTGAAGAAGCGGTACTGCTGTGGGCAGCCCTCGAACACCAGAACGTCGGAGGTAAAGGAATAGCTGTTCTTGAGGTTACTCGGCTTGACCTCGGCAAGCTCGATCTGCGAACGGTCGAAGGTCAGATCGCGCCAACAGCGCAGCGACGTGTAGACCGGTTGAAAATAGGCTGACGGCACATTGCGCTGACCACGTCCCTTCGGCGTATTCTCCTGACAGGTCAGAACAAGCATGTTCTGTGCCCTTGAGAACGCCGTGTAGAACAGTCGCCAGAAGTCGAATGTCTTGATCCTGTCTAACGGCTCAAACGGCTCGTCATCGCCGAATTCATCCTCAAGCAGGTCATCCAGAACGGAGTGCTGCCGGCGCGGAACAGCATCGAGTGAGCCGCAGATGACGATCGGGAACTCAAGCCCCTTTGACTGGTGGATCGTCATGAAAGAAACGCAGCCAGACGGCGCGTAATCAGACTCGTCCTCATACTCCTCAATGCCGCCATCCCAGAGGAAGCGTATGAAAAGATTGAAGAGCGTCGTCAGATCCCGTTCGAGCCGCTCTGGCCGAATAACGATGACGTTGTATAGGTACTCATACTTGTTGAGCAGGCGGGAGAGTTTGGCGAGGTTACGCGCCGGGCGGCTGTCGCGAACGCCACCATGCGCAATGTCGGCTCCCAGATACCGGCTGAAGGTTGGGAATTGGATGAGGTCATAGAACAGGCTGGCGAAGGAATAGTTGGTGTTCTCGGATAGTGTCAGGTGACGCTTGGCCGTATCCCGGGCCCAGGCCATGATCTGACCGTCCTCGCCCGTTTTCAGATGCGCAATGAAGTCCGACAAGCAGCGATCATAATAGGCCCAGACGTTTAGCTGCATCCCTTCGCGTGTCGCCCGGATCGAGCCGTATTGCGGAAACAGGAACATGTAGGCGCCAATGATGAGGCGGATCTCCTCACGCTCAAAATACATGTTCGAACGCGGCGCATAGATCGGGATGCCCGTAGCCTCGAGGTCATTTGCGAAGCGGACGACTTTGTCGTTACGAACCGAGCGGAACAGGAACGCAACCTGGTTCCAGTCCTTTATAATCTTCTTCGTGCGCAGGTCCTGAAGGAATGAGATCGCCTCATCGGCCCAATTATCCTCTCCGTCGGCCCCAGAGACCTTGAAGACAACCGGCCGTTCCGCACGATCCAGGCTCTCGGCTTCAATGACCTTGGGATATCGATAGCTGCGATCTTCGCCCTCCCAATCCGCAAGCTCCATCCATTCATTGTAGAATTCGACGATGTCTGGATGGGACCGGTAGTTCTTGGTGAGATTGATCTGCGTGCACTGGCCCGGCGCGAAGCGCTTCGGAAATTCGAGAATGTTGCGAATGGACGCGCCCCGGAACCGATAGAGCGCTTGGTCGTCATCCCCCACGACGCAAATGTTGGAGTGCTGAGAGGCGAGCTTGAGCACAATCCGCTCCTGGATCGTGTTCGTGTCCTGATACTCATCGATCATCAGATAATCGAAGCGCGCGCGGAGTTTCTCACCGACCTCGGGAATGTCGAGAAGGCGCAGAACCTCGACCTGGATCGTCGAGAAATCGATATAGTTGAATTGTTCGAGAAGCTCCTGATAGCGCCGATAGGCTTCGCCGATGGCGACAAGCTCGGGATGCGCGGCGACCGCGAGCGCAGATGGATCGACGGCCTCTTCAGCCACCTTGTTAAGATAGCCGCAAAGGGTCTCTGCGACGCGCCAGCTTGGCACGTTGTTGGACGGTCGGATCAGCCCATCCAGTCCATCGATGTCGTCAAACGCGGAAAGCCGTTGGTAGACGAAATATTGCTGATCGAATTGGTCAAGGATCGTGTAGTTGCGGCGGATGCGAGAGAAGGCGCGGAACTCATCGAGAATGTCCAGGAAGGTTGAGTGGAGCGTGCCGACCGTCAGGTCCAGCGGGTTGAGCTTGGAGCTCGCGCGTTGCATGCGGCTTGCGATCCGCGTCTTCAGCTCTTTTGCCGCCTTTTCCGTAAATGTCGAAACAAGCACCCGTTCCGGCTCGACTTCGCGCTGTGCCAGCAATTTGATTGTGCGCTCAACGAGACAATAGGTCTTGCCCGAGCCGGGGCCGGCCACAATCAGAACAGGCCCGTCAAGTGTGTTGATCGCCTTCTGCTGTTCGGCATTAGGGCCTTGGATGCTGGGCTGCATGCTTCTGATTTCCGGGTCTGGTCTTTGACGGCATACCTTCTGGGTTCCAATTCGCCAACCGTACGCTTAGGTTGATCCCCATCTATCGACCTACCCCCCATTCGTCTGCCGCATCACCCACCCCGCCCACCAGGACATCATCTCCACCCGCTCGGTCCAATACCGCGCCCGATTGTAGATCGACCGCACGCCCTTCGTGTCGACATGGGCAAGCTCCGCCTCGATCGCATCCGGGTTCCAGAGCCCGCTCTCATTCAGCAGTGTTGAAGCACTCGCCCGGAATCCGTGCGGTGTCATCTCTGCCCCTGGAAACCCCAACCGCTCCAACGCACCATTCATCGTATTCTCGCTCATCGGTCGCTCGGGATTGGTCATAGCAGGGAAAACATAATTCTCCGGCCCGCTCCTCCCGCGCAGATCGATAAGCAGATGCAAAGCGGCCGGCGGGAGAGGCTTGCGATGCTCCCGTCGCATCTTCATGCGCTCAGCCGGAATGGTCCACACAACCTTGTTGAAATCGAACTCCGACCATCTCGCATGCCGAAGCTCGCCAGGGCGCGGAAAGAGCAGCGCCATGAGCTTCAGCGCCTTTGCTGTGCCTCCCCTGCCCTCATAGCGCCAGATCGCCCTCACAAGACGACCGAACTCGTCCTCGTCGGTAATGGCGGGCATATGCCGGACCTTCGGAGAGATCAGCGCTCCGCGCAGGACCGGCGTCGGATCACTTTCGGCTCGAAGCGTCGCCACCGCATAGCGGAACACTTCCCCAATCGTGGTCCGCAGCCGTTTGGCCGTTTCATAATTGCCGCGGCCCTCGACTGAGCGGAGCACGGCCAGTACGTCGGCCGGCTTGATCTCGGTAATCAATCGCGGCCCGAGATCGTCCCGGGCAAGGTCCAACAGCCAGGCCTTCTTGCTAAGTGTTGTCTCGGCAAGTCCGTCCAGCCTGCGCTTGCGGAGGAACTCATCGGCAATCGCGTTGAAGCTCTCGGGATCGGCTTTCCTGCGTCCCGGACGGATGGACTTGCGCACCCCGCCAGGATCGATGTCCTGCTTCAGGAGCCGCTTCGCCTTGAGGCACTTTTCCCTCGCCTCTTCGAGCGTCACAACCGGCCAGGCGCCGAAGGAGAGCGTCTTCTGCTTGCCCTCAAACCGGTAGTTCATCCGCCAGAGTTTTGAGCCCGTCGGCACGACCAGGATATAGAGCCCGCGCCCGTCTGCCCGCTTATAGGATCTCGCCTCCGGTAACAGGGCTTCGATATCTGTGTCGGTGAGTTTCATGAGCTGCTTCACAGGACAACAAGTGAAGAAGCGATAAGGGTACCAAATTCCATCAACCTTAAACAGGCCGCAGGGTACCGAGAAATAAAAAATCCAATAAAATCAATGAATTGGTGCCCAGAAGAGGACTCGAACCTCCACGCCTTGCGGCACACGGACCTGAACCGTGCGCGTCTACCAATTCCGCCATCTGGGCACGAAGATTGGAAGGCGGGGATTTATAAGCCAGAGCCGCTCGCGTCAACGACCAATCCCACAAAGTTCTACAAATCTGTGCGCAAGATCATAACGGCCGCGCGGGAAGATAGTATCCAGAAGAGATCAATCTGGCTCTGAAATCCGTGAAAGCAGGATCTCGTCCCCACTTCGCTCGGTCTCAAGAGAAAACATGATCACAAGAGACCCGACAAAATCCTCTTCCTGCCCGACATAGAAGCTCCCGCTGATGCGCTCCGCCGCAAGGGCCGAATCTTCGATTCGGACCTTTGTTCTTGCGTACCGATTCAGTTCGGCAAGGGCATCCCCCACGGAAGTGTCATCGAACTGGATGCGGCCGGTTCGCCACATCGCTGCCTTCGCAGGATCGACATCCGAAACCGATTCCACGCCGTCCTCCCCGATGATCAACCGCTCTCCCGGTACGAGCTCCCGTCCACCAGTCCCTGCCGGTGAACCGGAAAGGAGCCCAAACCCCCATCGCTCGGCCGGGACCGGGGAGACAACAACGGAGCCCCGCATCAGAGTGACCGCTACAGCGCCTGCGTTTGCGTAGACATCGAACTCGGTACCAAGGGCCGTTGTCCTGTGACCTTCAGCATCGACAACAAAGGGCATCTCATCCTTCTCGACCTCGAACAGGGCCTGCCCGCGTATGAGCCGGATATGGCGCTGGTTGCGGGTAAAGGACACCTCTGCCTCGGTATCGGTATTGAGCGTCATTTGTGACCCATCGGCGAGCTCGATAGTACGCTGCTCGCCAAGGCTGGTTGCATACTGGACCGGTTCAGGGCGAGCGAGCGTTCCCAGGACGAAGTACGATACTGTCGCCAAAGCCAGTGCCGCCGCGATCCCGGATAGCCATCCCGCCCGCGCCGTCACGAAGCGCCCTCGCCCCTGTGGTCCCGCTTCTACAGCCTCGATGTAGCCAAGTGAGGCTCGGTCCAATACGGCAAGACTGGCTTCGACCTTCTGGAACGCGGCAGCGTTCCCGGGATCGCGTTCCCAGTCCAGGAATGCCTCCCAGGTTTCGAGATCGAGGTCTGGATCCTGCAGGTCACTGTACCAACGCGCCGCAGCGTCCAGAGTACCTGGACGGTCCATTTCGCATGTCATCAGTCTGGTCTCGCACGCGCCAGGCTCTTCGCAATCCTCGCCAACGCCTCAGCGATGTCATTCCTTACTGTTCTTGGCGACACCGAAAGCCGCCGCGCAATCTGGTCATGCGTCAGCCGCTCGAAGCGGCTGAGATGCAGAACCTCCCGCTGGCGCGGCTTCAAGGCGGCGATGGCCGTCTCCGCGATTGCCAGCAACTCCGTATCAATCACCTGCGTCTCGGGTGTCGCAGAACGCGGACAGGCGAGCACTTCATTCAGGGGGCCAATCTCGGCCGCCGATCGCCGATGCTTCACATATCCCGATTTCAGATAGTCCAGCGTGAGATTGCGCAAGGTCGTGAACAGGAGCGGTCTCAGCTCCCCGGCTCCCTTGTCTGGATATGCTCGCCGTACCGAAAGGAACGCGTCCTGGACAAGGTCCTCGGCGTCTGCGGCATTGCCTATCCGTATCCGGCCGAACCTCACCAGCTCGTCGTAGTGCAGGCTAAAGATCTCGTTGAGAGCTGCACTCCCCTTCAACATGAAAGTTTCACCGACCAGGGGCGGTCTCGCAGCGCGTAAGCGATCTGGTTCCTGCATCGTCACTTGCGTCCGGCTCCTCGATCACCAGATCGCCTGTCGGCTCTCGCAAGCGCCTCGGCGACCTCCGCAATGGCGCTGGCAAGATCGGTTTTGACTGTCGTGGCAGAAACTGACAGGTGCTGCGCAATCTGGTCGTATGTCAGGTGTTCCAGACGATGCAGGATCAGCGCTTCCCGGCGGCGCGGCGCCATCCCCGCAATTGTCTGTTCGGCAATGCCAAGCAATTCTGCGTCTATGAGTTGCCTCTCAGGTGTCACCGTTTGGGGACAAGACAGGCGCTCATCCATGTCAGACAGTTCGACGGACGCCTGCCGGCGTCTCGTATTGCCGGACTTCAAGTAATTGAGGGTCAAATTCCGGAGTGTCGTAAACAGGAGCGGCCGGAGATAATCCACAGACTTGTCTGGATAGGCGCGCCCGACAGCCAGAAAGGCATCCTGCACCAGATCCTCGGCATCCATCGCATTTCTGATCCGACTGCGGCTCAATCGAACCAGCTGATCAAAGAGTGACCGGTACAATTGGCCGATCGCCTCTGAACCCGGTTCTGAAGCGGGCGCAAGCTTCACTTGGAATCCCGGCGACTTGAGCCTTTGGCTTGAAACGCCCCGCCCTCCTGAAGCGTTCGCCCGATGCACGACCATTGCTGCCGATGCTGACCGAATAACACGTTCAGTCATGAGGGCCGGTACTTCCATCTTTGCCGAGCGCAAATCCTGAATGGAAGGGAAAGCCACTTTCGATGAAAGTGTGCTTCGCAGGCAGCCAAGGTTTGTGCAAAGTCACCTCTCTGGTCTCCGCCATACTGATTTGAGTAGTATACTCCGTGGTAGTATACTACTCAACACGTTCATTCTCGGATCATGGACATCCGAGAAATCTTCGCATTCAATTTGAAGGCATTCCGAAGAGCGAAGAGGCTCTCTCAGGAAGAACTGGCCCACTTGGCTGGTATTGATCGGACCTATGTCAGCCTGTTGGAGCGGCGGGTATACAGCGCGAGCATTGATGTAGTTCAACAACTCGCAACGGCGCTCAACGTCGAAGCTGACGAACTCCTCAAACGACCCGTCAAAGCTCGCAAATAAGTCAGCCGATCCCAAAGATTTTCGCATTACGAAGAACCATCTAAGTGATCTTCGATTGCGAACCATCTGGCGCAACGACACCGAACGCGCACATGTGCCCACCGGGTGTAGACTTTTGCTCGTCTCGCAACTTTGGCATCGAACTGTCGACGCACCACCATCTACCTCTTCCGCGGGAACAAATAATCCCAAAATGGGATTATCCATATTTCGGATTACGAGGGCAACAAGTTTCTTGCCCTTGGTATCGTGGTGAACAAAACCCTTCGAACTCCCGCACACCGAAAGCTGGTTCAGGAATTGAAGAAGGCACGGCGTGAAGCCGGCCTATCCCAGCAACAAGTCGCTGATCTTCTTGGCGTACCACAGTCTTACGTGGCGAAGATTGAGCTTGGCGAACGTAGAATTGACGTCATCGAGTTTCTGAAATTCGTCGAAGCCTTGGACGCTTCCTGGTCCGACATCCTTGGACAGATCGATACGGCCGGCTCATAGCGCCCTGAGGCGTATCAATCGTAGTCCCAGTTTCAGCAAGCTATTGACACGTAGGAAAGAACGCTCAACGTCTAGCATAATCCCTTCGCCGCCTGCTATCAGGTCCGATCTGATCGCTGCTCTATCCTGAAAGCTGATATTAGAATTCGCTCAGAAAGCATTTGCAGATGGGCAAGTCGGGCGAAGTACTGAGAGCAGGTATTCGCGATGCCTGCTGGCATGAACTATCCGGTAATTATCTCTACCACTTTGTTTCGTACGACTTTGCTACATTCTTGTTGATGTAGGAGTTCAGGCCCTCGCCCTGGTCTGCCAACGTCTTCATACGATCAACGTGGAAAGAGCCGGCGCTAGCGTATGTGTATTTGTAGTGCCTTTGTAGACCACGCTCGAACTCGACCGTTATCCAGTCTTTGCCGTACTGATAGCTTAGTATTCCTGAGTCACCGTCGATGTCTCTGTATCTCGGCATGGGCATGGTCGTACTCCTTATCGAACAAATCCAGCGTCAAATCATCCTCACCATGGCATGTGGACGCTGATGATCTCTGCTCCGCATTTGGGACAAGGGTGCCGATAGCTGCGCTTCCTCTCACTGGTACCACGCTCCTGCAGAACCCAGCATTCTCGAACATCTACCACCCTACCGCAGCTCAAGCGCCGAGTATGAAAACGTCTTTTAGAAAGTCGAGCTGCCATCAGATCGTGCTCCTCTCTTCAACCGTGCTGCCCAAAAGTCCTTTGCGGATATAGAACCCGTTCGGAATAGCTTCTTGGACCAGAGGGACGTGCGAAATCAGGCCGACGGCGCGGGATTGTTTGACGAGGCTATTGAGGACGTTCAGAACCTGATCGAGGGTGCCTGAACCGTTCTCAGTGTCGAGGCTGCCAAATCCCTCGTCAATGAAGATAGTATCGAGACGGACTTTCCCGCTCGCCGATTCGACGACATCGGCGAGCCCTAGCGCGAGGGCGAGCGCCGCGATAAATGTCTCGCCGCCGGACAGGGTATCCGTTCCTCTCGACTTGCCGGTATGCATATCAAAGATCTGGATGCCGAGGCCGCGGCTGCCACGACCGCCTTCAGTGTCGCGTTCGAGCTGATATCGGGAGGAGGTCATCGGGCCGAGCCGGAGATTCGCGGCCTCAAGCACGCGGTCGAACATGGCCCCGATCGCATAGGTTTCCAGCTTCAGGTTAAGCGGATTATCGCCATTAGCCAGAGCCGCGATCTTGCGAAGAGGGCCGGACTCGGCTTCAGCCTCATCGAGTTTGCGCATCGTCTCTTCGAGGCTTTTTCTCAGTTTCTCCAGCTGATCGACACGGTTGCTGGCAGCGATCCGCTCCTCCGTCGATTTGGTCAGGGCTGCTGCGGCGGCTTGATGAGCTTCTTTCAACACAGCAAGGTCCGGGCGGGGCAGATCGGCAATCGCCAAGGCCGCTGCCTTTGCAGCGCCCTGCGCCTCATTCAACTGAGTCTCGAACATTTTGACCGATTCACTGTCTGAATCGATCGTCGCGATGGCGGGTTTGAGCGTTTGATAAAGCGCGTCCGTGAGCCCTTGCTCGGACAGACGCGTGCGGAACGTCGCCTCAGATTTTGCGAGGCGGACTTTGTTGGCTGTAGCTGACTCTTCAGCGCCCTTGACCGTGGCATCGGCGGAGAGGGCTGCTTCTCGGACCGCCTTCGCCAGGGCTTCTGCTTTGTCTTTCGCGTTGACGAGCGCATTCAGCGTGCGTGATGTCTCTTCCATGGCTGATGCTAGTGTACTCGGTGTACGGAGCGCTTCGGGGACGACCTCGAGTTTCCCATCGCGGGCGGCTCTGGCTTCGGTCGCGGCGTTACGGCATTTGTCAGCTTTAGCGCGTAGGAGTTCGGTCTCGGTCTCGATTTCCGCAATCTGCTTGTCGAGTGCATCGAGGGCCGCCTCGGCCTCCTCTATATTCACGACCGGACCAAGCGCGTTAATATCAGCTTCAGTTTGACGAACTTTCTCGAGAATGGCCGCGAGCGTGTCCAACGGCTGTTCGAGCGAAGACAAAGTTTCCTTTCTGGCCTCGAACGTGGCTTTCTGCCCAGCTAGTTTTTCACTGATCTCGCGGGCGGCGCGTTCAGCTTTTTCAAGCCGGGCGCGGGCTTCGCGGAAGGCCTGATCGCGTCCTGCATTCTCGATATCGCCCGTCGCGGGACTTGGATGGTCGGTCGATCCGCACACAGGACAGGGCGCATCGTTTTCCAGCTTGGTCGCGAGATGCAACGCCTGAGCCGCGGCAAGGGCTTGTTCTGCGGCTGCATAGGTGGCGCGCGCCTCTGCTTCCTGTTTCAGCGCCTCGGCTGAGGCGGCACTTTCCTTTTCAAACACCGCTTTCGCCGACCTGGCAACGGCTTCTGCTTTCGCATAGTCCTCGGCTTCTTTCTTCTGGGTCAGGAGAAGCGAAAGCGCTTTCGCGAGGTCACCGCGCAGGCTTTCAGCGCCCCGGGCTGACTTGAGCGCGGCCGTGCGTTCCGCGCGAGTATTGCGCAACTGGCCGAGCCGATCTTTACTTTTCTCGAACGCCGCGCGGGCTATCCGCTGCGCCTCGAGAGCCGCCTCCACGGCTTCGGCGCTGGCTGAAGCTGCTTCGAGAACGCCGGCAAATCTCTCAAGATCATCTTTGCGTTTGCGCGCGGCTTCCAACTCAAGCGCTCGTGCCTCTTCTCTTGCTAGGGCCTCGGTCGCGTCTTTGACCTTTTGTTTGGCCCGGCTCTGCGCTTCTTTAGCTTCGGAGAGCTTCGCCTCGGCGTCCTTCACGTCTCGCTTGGCGGCGAAGAGTTGCTCTTCCACATCCACAATCAGTTGGGCGCGCATCGCCTGTTTCATTCGGTCGGCGATGGCCGTGAATTCTGCCTTGCGAGCTGTCAGTACGGTGAGCTTTGCCTGTGCTTGTTCCGATGCCACGAACTTTGCCTCAACCGCTTCGGCAGACCGAAATGCGGTCTCGGCCGCTTGCGCTTGTTTCTTTGCGTCGGCCTCAACTGTTGATCGTTCCTGAACCGCGGTTTGGGCTGCGTTTATGCCTTCGAGCAGGGCGTCCGTGCTCTCGAACCCTTCGGCTTTGAGCCGCCCGGCGCAGACTGCCCGTTCTTCGCGCACTTGCCGCTCCGCCTCCGCTGCCTTTTCCTTTAGGTCGGCCATCAGTGCCTGATAGAGCGAGACGTCGAACAGGTCCCGCAGGATCGTAACGCGTTCATTAGTTTTGGCGGATAGGAATTTCTCGAACCGGCCTTGCGGCAGCAGCACAATTTGCCGGAACTGTTCAACGCCGTAGCCGAGAAGATCCGAAACGGCAGCATCAACATCGCGGACCTTCTTTTCTGCAATGATCTTGCCGCGCTTGTCCGCCGTGATCTCTTCTAGGGAAAGCCCGGTCGCGTCGAACAGATGAGCCTCGTGGGCACTCTTGGTTTCACCTTCGCCGCGCTGCTTCGGGCGCATCTGATCCGGCTGGCGAACGACCACGAAACGCCGCTCGCCCACATCGAAGACGAACTCGACTTCGGTTGTGAGGTCAGCCGGTGCATGGTCCGAACGAAGGGAAGTGCGATCCTGCTCCGACTTCGATGCCTCACCGAATAGAGCGAAGGTCATTCCGCTGAAGATTGTCGATTTGCCCGAACCGGTCTGCCCGTAGATGCCGAACAGGCCCGCTTCAACAGCGCTGCGGAAATCGATGATCTCTTTGTTCGCGTAGGGGCCGAAGGCCTGGAGTGTGAGTCGGACCGGTCTCATTCCGCGTCCTCCCTATGCCGCAAGCGCGTGAGCGAAGCGTCGATCACTCCCTCATCGTCCTCAGATAAATTCTCAAGGCCGACCTCTGTCAGGAAGTTGCGAACCACGTCTGCAGGTTCGGCGGCCTCGACAGGCGGTCCGTTTACCGATTTGATCTCGAGTGGGTGCTCGTCGCGGGCGTAGATTAGCTCGCAGGCGTTCGGAAACACTTCCCGTAAGCGCTTCATCCCGTCGATGACAGGTGCATCATCCGTTAGCACCACCTTTATGAAATCGCTCGACGGATCGGAGAGCAGGAGTTCTGCATGCTTGCCGCGGAGAACCCGGGCACGCCTGACTGGCTTGAACGGCAGGACCTCGACCGAAACCTGACCCGCTGCATCCATCTCGATCAGGCTCATCGATTTTCCCGAGTCGGCCTCATCGAAGCCGAAGGCGAGAGGCGAGCCAGAATAGCGAATATGCTCCCCGTCTACCGATTGGGGGCGATGTAGATGCCCGAGGGCGACATAGTGAGCCCCGTCAAAAACGGAAGTTCTGACAGTCTCTATGCCGCCAACCCGCGTCAGGGAGCGCTCGCTCTCGCTCACTGAACCACCCGTGACGAAGGCATGGGCGACGATAATCCACCGCGCGCCTTCTGGGACCTCAGCGCGGGCGGCTGCGACCTGCGCTACCAGTACATCTTCGGGCGTACCAATGGCCTCGCTCTCAAAGCACTCGCGCGCGGCATACTCGTAAGCGAACGGCAGCGCTGAGATCGCAACCGGGCCGTGCGGGTCGCAAAGCAGGAGCGGTGATTCCTCAGCACTGATCGCACCGCGGATGAGCCAACGCGTGCGATCCGCCGCGATGGCTGAAAGGTCGATACGGTCCCCGGAGTCGTGATTGCCCGCGATCATGGCGACCGCGGCGTCTGTTTCCGTTTTGATTCGCTGGAGAAACCCAGTGAACTGGCGCACCGCGTTTTGCGGCGGCGACGCCCTGTCGAAGACATCGCCGGCGATAATAAGCGCATCAACGCCATTCGCCTTCACCGCCTCGACGATCTGGGCGAGCACCGCTGCGTGATCCTCCTCAAGGGATATCCCGTTGAATTGACGACCGAGATGCAGGTCGGAAGTGTGTAGCAGCTTCATGGCTTGTTCCGTATAATTTTTATACGTATAATTTTTTGATGTATGAGTTAACAAGAGTCAAGAGAGGAAATCGGATGACGCTTGACGACCTGAAACATGCCCAACGACAGCGCCTGTTGTTTCTCGATCGGTGCTTCACCTGGCGCGGCGTCGCGCGGCGGCGTGATCTCACCGACCGATTTGGAATCTCGATCGCG
The DNA here is from genome assembly GCF_041398385.1 of Hyphomonas sp. Classification (GTDB taxonomy): domain Bacteria; phylum Pseudomonadota; class Alphaproteobacteria; order Caulobacterales; family Hyphomonadaceae; genus Hyphomonas. The sequence continues at coordinate 454,075 of NZ_JAWKUW010000002.1, read as the reverse complement.
CAGGCCGCCAATGATTTTCGGGCATATCTGTCGCTGATCACTCAAAATGCTCCGGAGTACGACGCGCATCTGAAGGCCTACGTGGCTTCGCCCGATCATCAGCCGATTGCGGCTTCTTCGATGCTGGACGTGTTCGGCGTTCTTGACACGGCCTCAGACGATGCGTTGCCCGCTGCGCTGCCCCGTGCGAAACGGTGGCTGGAACCTCACGTCGCGACCGTGCTTTACGACGCCATCTCGAAACAGCAAAAAATCAGAATCGCCTACACATCGATGAGCTCTGGTGAAACGGCTCCACAATGGGTCGCGCCAACACGGTTTATCTTCGATGGCGAGAGCATTCATTTCCGGGCCTACAGCTACAAACGCGGCGAATACCGGAACTTTCACCCTGCAAGGATCAACCCAGAGGACGAGTTCCAAATGGATGAATTGGATACGCCGCCGCCCTTCGACATGGAATGGCATTCGATCAGCACTATTTGGCTGAGACCGAGCGCAAGGCTCACCTCATCTCAAGCTGCTGTCGTTCGCAGAGAGTTTGGATTTAGCAGTGACCTGCTTCGGATAGAAATTCGACAAGCACTTGAATTCTATTTTGATCGCCGTTGGGGTTTAAACGAACCGGGTGCACGTCTGGAAAAAGTAAAGACCGAAACCACCCTCCCCCAAAGAAATTGAGACCTGCGGACCGTATTTCTTATGGCGCCTTTCGCGCCCATTCCAGTCGTTCAGTGAACTGGGGTCGACCGGCTGGAAGTCGCCGAAGGAGGTCGTAGCCCAATCGTCGCCAAAAGTCCGGATCGCGCCCCCAATTGCGGGCATCAAGCAGAAAATGAGATTGCCCAAATACTGCAGTAACCTGCCGACTACGGACTCACAGATTTTGCCGGCCCGGCTGCACAATCGGACATTGTAATCAAGCGTCTGACGAAGTTGGGGATCGAATTGATGTAACAGATGGGAACCGACGCGCACAATTACATTGTCGCGACGACACAGATGCTCTTTTGGAATGGAACGCACCAATCTGCAAATCTGATCAAGGCGCAGACGCGCGCTTGGAGGAAATCGGCTTCGACAAGCGGAGACGGCACGAAGAAATGGATGAAATATATCGCGATTGAGTCTGTAGAGCGTGGAAAACTTGCGGCAATTCTTTCGGTAGTAGATGAGTCTGACATTCATCTATAGATTGCGCTGGACTCGCTGAAACCCAAGGATATGTCATGAGAATTACAAACTGCGGGCGGGGTGTCCACAAACGGGAGATCAAAGGATTAGATCGATTCAGAAACGATCTGCCTGGTGATTGGTACGGATTTACGAATATTGATCTTGTACTTGGTCTCGGACAGCCAAGGGAAGTTGACCTGGTCATTGTTTCACCGAGAAGAATATTCCTTATCGATCTCAAAGATTGGAACGGACAGATCGAAACGGTCAACGGCCGCTGGTTTCAGAATGGAAAGGACCAAGGACCATCCCCAGTTGGCAAAATTGCCCACATAGCGCGCGAAATTTATCCACTCCTAAGCAACAGTCTTGCGACGCGTCCTGACACGAGGGGACTCCCTACACCGAGATTCACAGGTCTGGTAGTTTTAACTGGTAACGCCGAATGTTCGGGCATAGCCGAGTCCGAGAAGGCGAATGTACTGACGATCAGTGAGTTCCTGAAAAGTGTCGCAACGGACCGGGCGGAACGAGATGCATACGGAAACGTTGCAAACGAATTTCTGAACCGACCGCTCACGGAAGTATTTTGGAAGGAAAAGGTCACAAAGTTTTTCAATGGCGCAAATTTCAAACCCGGGCAGCGTCGTTTTCTGCGTTTCATAGCCGATGAGACACCAAGTTTTGAGCCTCCCCATGGTATCTATTGCGAATACGACGCGCACGAAGAAGGAAGCGCAAACAATCTCGGCACACTCAGGCTTTGGGATTTCACAAAGTGTCCTGAAACCTATTTCCAGAGCGAAGAGGGCCGGCTCGAAATCGCCGGCCGCGAGCAGGAGATTTTCACTTGGCTTCGAGACAGAAGCGAGCAGGTAGAACAAACGCTCCTGCCCCCAAAGCTGGAAGACCCAGAACGTGGGGTACAATACTGGGAGATTTACGACCGCCGCAGGCGCATGCATAGACTAAGTGCCTTCGCGACGACCGAGGGCATGAGACTTCTCCCGTCTGAAAAGGTGGAGCTTGCCCGTCAATTGCTTGCGGTCCTAGCGGGACTCCATCGCCAAGATGCCGCCCACCTTGACTTGGGCGCTCACAGCATCTGGCTCGAAAGTCCGACATCAGTGAGGATCTCGCACCTGTTTGCGGCCCGTTTTCCCGAAGTCAAATCCCTTGGAAAGAACCGCTATCAATTCCTTTCGAGCACCAGCCTGCCTGAAGATGTGCTGGGTGAAGACCAAGGACCGAAACGGCGTGACGTTTTCCTGCTCGGCGTTGCAATCCACCAGCTCATATTCGGAAATAAGCCGGACGGCAATCCGCCCGAGTGGAACGCCGAAGTCGATCAAGACAACGAATATGGTCAACTGCACGATTGGTTCGCCGAAGCGCTGGACCTCGATCCCGGCAAGCGATTTCCGGATGCGGTGAAGGCGCACGAAGCCTTTCTTCGGGCTACGGCGACCCGACCGACTCCCGATGAGGTGATTTCGGGGTTAGAGCAATTCCGAGGTGAGATACGCAGTCAGAGACAACTTGCGTCGGCATTTCCTATAGCGGCCGCCCCCATCAAAGAAAGCGACCGCGTCGATGTGTGGCGCAGCGAAATTGATGGCCGTGAAGTTGTCGTGAAGTTATGGAAGCAAGCTGCATGGGGCGATACGCGCAGAGAGGGCGCCGTTATACTTTCATTCCTCAACCGCGCAGCGGATCAGAAAGCGGATCGGCCTTTCGGGCTTCCGAAGATTCATGACGTTCTTTGGTTGGGCGACTCTTTTGCGGTGGTCCATGAATGGGTTCATGGCCAGACTCTCGGGGAATTGATCGATGAAGCGCCCGATGAACTGACGACGCCGATCGGTGCGCTTTCTATTGTTCAAAAGTTGATCGCAATTGTTGACTCGCTTCACGAGGCTGGACACGGCCATGGAGACCTTAAGCCGGACAACATCGTCATTGCCGACGACAACGCACCAATATTGATCGACGCACTAGATTTTTCATCGAGCGTTGACGGTGAAATATCCACACCGGCCTTTGCGCCGATCACGGGCAGTCGCTTTGAGCGAGATCGCTATGCCATCACAAAAATAGCTGAAGAGCTGTTTGCTCTTCCGCAATTTGAGACAGAAGACGCAGGGCATCTCGCGAAAGCGATATCGGAGTGTCGTGAAAAGACTCCCCCGCTTGCAACGTTGGCCCCCCTTCAAGACGCAATAAATGAAGCCGTCAAACGCATGTCGGCAAAACCCGAGGTCGCAGAAAAGGACGCCAAACAAACGATCAATGTTTCCATTTACGGAGCTGATACCGGTCCGCTGGAGCCGGACGAGGGTCTCGTCTACGTTCGGCTACGGCGCGACAAGCAGGGCGTTTTAAACATCCACATACGCGGTGCCTGCGAAGAGATCGCAATCCGTTTAGGAGATGAGGGTCAGGCTCTATCAGCTTGGCGACATCCCTTGGAGCAACGCTGGATCACCCGGAATACTCGCGAGGAATTTCATAGCTTTAGAGCATACATTATCGTGACCTCCTCGAAAGCAAACGACTTGGCGGGGCTCGCACCAATTCTGGACGATCCCATCGTAAGGGCGAGAATCGACAGCGAACGGTTGCAACCCAGCAACAAGGGTGTCACGCCCGAACAGGTAGATGAAGAGCTACTAGCGGGTTCGGGAGATGAAGACGACGCCGAGGACAGATTGGCAGAGGAAGTCGAGGCTACATCGAGTTCGCCCGCACTTGTAAATGTTCCCCTGCTTTGGAGAAATCTGATCGACAGTGAAAACGAGCTCAGTACAGAAGCGATAGCAAGTCTCGACAGTTCATATAATCGTCAAAACAATCACCATCGCGTCCCGCTTGAACTCGAGAGTGGCGTTTTTGACTACGCGAGACACGATACCGTAGGTGTCGAGCGGCAAGATCGAAAGGGTGGCTGGCGCAGAATTGGGGAGTTGGACGTTCAGCTAACCCGGCCGGATATGGCTGTCATAAACGCCAACAGCTACAATTCATATCACGGAAAGTTGGTAGACGCGGGACAGCGCCTTCGTTTCATAAGCCATTTCGAGGTACAAAGTCTGCGCCGCCGGACGAACGCTGTGGAGCGAATTCTAGAAGGCCAGGGACGCTTGGCGGAGCTGCTCTCGCTCTTCGATCCGCGCTCCAATGCGCAGCCACATAAAGTCAACCACGTAGTCGATGAAGCGCTGCTGAGCAGCTATGATCTGAATGCTGACCAGCGCCAGGCATTCGAGCAGATCGTTGGAACGCGGCCTGTAGGCCTTTTGCAAGGGCCGCCGGGTACCGGCAAAACAAGGTTCATTGCAGCATTGGCGCACTATGCCATCACGAAGGGCCTCGCTCGAAATGTCTTACTTACGAGCCAATCCCACGAGGCGGTAAACACCGCAGCGGAGTCCGTCCTGAAGCACTTTCGAAGCACCGGAATTCAGCCAAGCTTGCTTCGTGTTGCCATGAATGAAGACATCGTGTCTCCTGGACTGCGTCCACACCACACTCAACGGGTGGAGCAAGCACTTAAGGATCGATTCCGGTCCGCCTTTGCCGAACGTCTGGGTATCATTGGAAATAGCTTGGGGCTGACAGACCGTGTTGTCGAAGCCATTCTCGTGCTTGAGACTGTGATTGGTCCAATATGCAGCAATCTTGCCGCAATCGTGGCTGACCCCGATCACGATCGCGCGCGCGTCAACAGTTTGGTCGACACACTTCGCATGCACTTGCAAAACGTGGGCCTCGACGACATCGAATTAGGCAGCGAAGAATTCGACTGGGAAACGGGGGCTGATGATATCTCTAGAGAACTCGTTAGGCGGCTTGGAAAGAGTGAAGGCGTAGACACGAGCCAGGTGCATCGACTTCGTTCCGCCGCCGTAATCGGACGGGACTTCATCGGCAGCGTGTCTAGAGCTCAACGCAGTTTTGAGACGTTTCTTGCGGGTACACGGCAGATCGTCGTTGGCACGTGTGTTGGCCTCGGCAAGACATCTTTGGGCCTGACATCAACCCCTTTCGATCTTGTTATTGTAGACGAAGCAGCGCGCTGCACCTCGAGTGAGCTATTGGTGCCGCTGCAAGCCGCGAGATGGGCTGTCTTGGTCGGCGACCATGCCCAACTGAGACCGCACCACAAAGCGGAAGTCGTTGATCTTGTCGCGGAACACACCGGGATTGGAAAGAAAGAAATACAACGAAGTGATTTCGAGCGGGTCTTTACGACGGGCTATGGAGCCGAATCCGGTTCGCGATTGAGAACTCAATATCGTATGCTACCGGCCATCGGTCGGTTGGTATCCGAAACGTTCTACCCAGACCTCAAACTGCAGGCCGGCAGAACCGATCCCGAAATCGACCCATCCGTCCTGCCAGATGGCCTTGATCAGCCACTCCTCTGGATCGAGACAGATGATCTCGGACAGGCGGCATTCGAGCAACGAGAAACCGACACACAGAGCCGAACAAATCGCGTGGAAGCCGATGCAATCGTTGCATTGCTACAGCAATGGCTTGCGCACGAACCCTTCCAGCAATGGGTTGAGACGCAGGACAAACACCCTGCAGCAATTGGCATCATTTGTATGTATGCTGCCCAGCGCGACTTGGTCAGGCGCAAATTACGACAATCGCCCCTTGGATATTTACTCGATGGATGCATCAAGGTGGGAACCGTCGACAGCTATCAGGGCAAGGAAAATCCGATCATCGTGTTGTCTATGGTGCGGAACAATGACGCCGGCATTCTAGAGCGTGGCGCCAGGAAGATCCGTGAAGGGTTTCTTTCCACGCCAAACCGCATCAATGTTGCCACAAGCCGGGCTATGGACAGACTCGTCATCGTCGGCGCGCGACGGCGCTGGCGCAACAATAGCCCCGTCGGAAACCTTGCTGCAGTCTTCGAGCAACTAGTTAAGGAGAGCGAAGCAAGAGTTATCAAAGCAGGAGAACTTCTTTGGGCAGATGGCCAAGAGACGGGAAAGATCAAGTCCGCAGTCCGCAAGGTCTCGAAAAAGAAAGGAGGGGGAGAAAATGTCTAATCAAAAAAAACCCATCCTGCGTCTGAAAGGCTACGAGGTTGTTCCACCCGATGAAGATCGGCTCGTTGACGTAGGTGTGTACGACGCATTGTTGCCCTGCCGGAAATTCGAGATTTCATACCGGGTTGCGGTGTTGGGCAACGTCAGTCCAAGCTTGGAGTTTCTTCTCCGTTTGGTCAAAGCGGTGCCAGGAATAAGTGTAGAAGAGGCGGCTGCGTTCTTTGGATACTCCCAGAAAGAAATGGAGTACGTACTCGAGGAAGCTCGGGAGCCTGCTTACGTTGCCTTGGACCAGGAGCGGTTGAGGCTCACGATTGCGGGCGAACAGCTGTTCAAAGATAGCGGAAATGAGCCCCTGATTTATTCGGTCGAAAACCGCAGACGTTCCTATGGCTTCGACCTGCTTTCCGTGGCGCCCCAACGTCCGATAAGCCTAGATCCTGCAGAATTTGATTTGCCTGAGTTGCCAATTGAAGATCCAAGCTCAACCGGCAACGTTGCTAACCGGCTTAGTAATCAGTTCCGTCGGTTTTTTCACGAACTCTCTGACAAAAAGGACAGGGAGCAAGTTCAAAGGCAAGACCTCTATTCGATTGACAATATCGCGGCCAAAGAGCGATTCCAAATTCCGGTGAGAATAGTAGCGCGGGCGCAAGCCTCGAGCCCACATCTTATCGAAGAAGTTGATCTGACGGGATGGCGCCCGGACCATGAACTAGTTGATCGAAGAGAGGTTGAACGCGCTGCTTCGTTGTTCCTCGAGTTAACGAAGTCGTCGACCAATCAGCTCAAATCGGAGGATGGGTATCGCGCCCTTGTTGAGCTCGCTCCGGATTTCCTCAAGGAATACAGCTTGCGCGACGGTCTGTCCGTGAGACGTTATTGGCGCGAAGCAGTGGGGCGTACCGGTGAAGTGCGTAGCGACAGGAAAACTATCGCTCTTGTTGGCAATCTGACTCTTCAGAGCAATATCGAAAAACTCTCGAGCGTTCTCGAATACGGACAACGCGACAAACAAGAAATTCCAAGAATCATAATTTCAGTAACACCTCAAATTGCTCACTGGGCCGCCACAACTTACTATAGAGATCTTCTGAGCCTGGTTAGAAAGAAAATTGAACGGGACGATGTAGACACGGAAAGAATCAAAGCAATCGGTCTGACTCACGGAAAACCCGCTCGGTACCTTCAGCGGATGCTCGATTCCGTCGCGAGCTCGGACCAGTCGGCGTTCCCTCCCGCGCTTGAGCTCTTCTTTGTTCCGCAAACCTTCGTCGCAGCGTTGGTCCATGCGCCGATTGGAGCCACGAACGGATATCCGGTTCCGCTTGGGTTTGCGTCTTTCGACGATGCCGTACTTTCCAGGACGAACGCATTCGTGCTGGACCAGCTTGGCCGGTTTGACATGAACGATGCACTCTACAATGAGCTTGCCGGCACATTAGCGGATGCCCCTACTGAAACTAAGGGATAAGCCAATCCCAAACCGGGGACTTCTCAGGGAAGTAGCTCATCATCGAAAGGCTCGATGCCCAGATCACTCAGCATGCGGGCGAACTGAAAAGCGAACTTCAGTGACCCAGCCCTCTGATTCTCCGCCAGCAGGGTTCCGTTTCCGCAGATTTTGATCTCCAAAGCTGACTCGCGGGAAACGGCCCACCTTCAATCGCTCGTCCGGCGCGAGGAAAGTGGCTGCAATGGGCCATTTCAGGATACCAACTGGGCCGGATCCGAAGGTCTCCTTTTGCGCCCATTCCGACCCTCTAATACCGATCAACACTGTTTAGCACATGATCAGTCTTCAAATGTTCCTTACGATCACCCAACAGCACTGGCGCCAACCAGCCATCAATCGCCTCTGCCACATCCCTCTTCAGGTCCGCATACTCCGCCCGGATATAGTGCTTGCGCGCGACGCTCGCAGTCTGACCATGATTGTGCCAGATATCCAGCCAGCGCTCATCGATCCCGGCATCGATAAGATGAGTCTTCATCGTCCGGCGCAGGTCGCGCGGGTTCCATTCTGGAAACTCGAGCTTCCTGTTCATCCGCTTGGCCGCCCGTGAGATCGCAGCAATCGTCAGTGGTTCGTCCGGGTTCCGAGGATTCGACACAAGATAGGGCGAACGCGGATGGGCGCGCTCCAGGCACCTTTCCACCAATGGGGCCGCCGTCGAAGTGATCGGTAGCTGATGCGATTTGCCATTCTTGGTCTCCGGCAGAACCAGCCATCCATCACGCCAATTATCGGCTAAGCTCATTGCGACCTCCGTCACCCGGAGCCCACCCATGGCAATCATCAGTTTCAGAACGCGATGCGTTGAGTGGTTCTCGTCGAGCGCATCCCAGAGCTTCCTGAGCTCGTCGTTCGAGAGGAAACGGTTGCCAGGCTTGCCACGCGAGACTGTCGGCAGCTGCTCGGCAATATTTGACGCAATGCCATAGTCTCTAGCGCTTCCTCGGAAATCGTAGCGGTTCTTCACCGCCCATTTCCAGGCAGTGACGATGTAGGATCGAAGATGTGCTGCGTATCCCGGGCTGCGCGCATAGCTTTCCGCCATCCATGCCTGCAGGTCCTGGATGGTCACATCTCCGGCGCGCGGCATGCCCCCATGTCGCGCGACGAGAAACGGTAGCAAAGCGTATTTGCCATCGATGAGGACCCCTCGTACGCGCCCCGCAGAGGCGACACCCCGGCTCTTCATGTCGGCGACATAGTCCTCGAAGAAATTGGCCGCAGAGGCAGACACCGCATCGGCCAGTTCCTCCGCTCGCGCAGCAGGGGCCGACGCGAGGGCGCGCATCTGCCGGAACTCCCCTGCTCGAATTCTCGCCTCTCGCAAACCAATTTCCGGATAGGCACCGATGCGAACCCGAACCGTCTTGCCGCCCAGCTTTCGCACCGCGGAAAATGTCTTCGAACCGGCCTTGGCCACCCTTACTTTCAGGCAGGATTCGATCGTGTCGGAATACTCGCCCGGGTCGGTCACAGCCGAAAGCCAGGTGTCGGTAAGGCGAAGTTTCCCCACGGTTTTTTAGCCTCCGGTTACCATATAGTTACCACGTAGCCATTTGTGAGCAAGAGCTAACTTTTGCGCCCTTATAATACGTTGTATTTAATGTATTTTTGGCGATCCCGACGCGATTCGAACGCGTGACCTACAGATTAGGAATCTGTTGCTCTATCCTGCTGAGCTACGGGACCGGACCATGGGCGAAGCACCTATAAGTCAATTGGCGCGGCGATTGAACCCCATCCGGACTGTGCGGGCAGGCGGCAGGCTGCTAGGACGTCTGAATGTGGCTGCGGGTTCTGGCTGTCCTTGTCTGCTTTCTGGCGGCGGCCTGCGACCGGGCAGGACCGCTGGACGGGCTCGACCAGGGCGAGCGCGGCCGCGTCGTGCGGGTTCTCGATGGCGATGCGCTGGTCCTCGATACCGGTCAGAGCGTGCGCCTCATCGGGATCGAGGCCCCGGCCGGGCCGTATCGCGACCGGCAAGGCGAACCGTTCCACGAAGAAGCGAAGCGGATGCTGGAGGACATGGCGCTCGGCCGCGAGGTGCAGCTTGTCTATGCGGGGCTGACGCGTGACCGGTATGACCGCGCCCTGGCCCATGTGCGCACCATTGATGCTTTGGGGCCGGACCTCTGGCTGAATGCAGAAATGCTGAAGCGCGGCGGCGCCCGGATGCGGATTTATCCCGACACGGCGCTTGGCAGCGAGAACTTTGCCGGGTTCGAGGCCGATGCACGCAAGGCGGGACTGGGCGTCTGGGCCCTGCCCGCCTACCGGATCGCCCTGGCGGAAAACCTGCCGGACGATTTCGCGCGCTTCCAGTTGGTCGAAGGCGTGGTTGGCGCCATGCGGGGAACGGACGATTTCGGGACTGTCTGCAATCTCGCGCTCGCCGGCTCGCAGCTGGTCCTCGCGGTCCGGACCGGCGCGGCGCCGCACTGCCAGCTGGCGGAAGGACGCCGCGTCCTTGCCCGCGGTTATGTGCGTGACGGAAAGATGGAAATTTCCCACACGCTGGACCTTGAGCCGCTTTAGGTCAGCCCGGCAAAAGGCCGGCCTTGTCCGGGTCGCCGACAATCCGCTCCAGCGCCTTGCGAAGCTTTGTCAGCGCCTGATGCTCGATCTGGCGGACACGCTCTTTCGAGATGCCAAGCTCCTGGCCGAGCGATTCCAGCGTCATCGTCTCTTCGGACAGGCGGCGCTGACGGATGATCAGTGTCTCCCGAGGCGTCAGCGCCTTCAGGGCGTCTGCGATCCATTCCTTGCGGCGCCGCGTGTCGGTGCGCTCGATTGCCTCGTCTTCAGGCTGCGCGCGGTCGTCTGCCAGAAGATCCTGCCACTCCCCTTCCCCATCAATCGACAAGGGAGCGTTGAGCGACCGGTCTGCCCCGGAGAGCCGTGAGGCCATGGTTTCGACATCGCGAACCGGCACGCCGAGGTGATCGGCGACCCAGCGCGTGTTCTCCGGGCTCATCGTGCCGTCCCCGGTATCATCGATCCGGGCACGCAGGCGGCGCAGGTTGAAGAAGAGGGATTTCTGCGCCGAGGTGGTTCCGGTACGGACGATCGACCAGTTGCGCAGGATATAATCCTGCATCGAGGCGCGGACCCACCAGGTGGCATAGGTCGAAAACCGCACGGCCCGGTCCGGCTCGAACCGGGCTGCCGCCATCATCAGGCCGACATGGCCCTCCGAGATGAGGTCTGCCATGGGCAGGCCGTAATTGCGGAACTTCGCGGCCATGGAAATGACAAGCCGCATGTACGCCTCGGTCAGTTCGTGCAGCGCTGCTTCGTCGCCTTCCTCGCGCCAGCGCCGGGCGAGGTCCAGCTCGTGTTCGGGGCCCAGCATCGGGTGGGCCATGGCCGACCGGATGAACCGGCGGTCGGCGGATCCTTGAGTCTCGTAGCTGCGGGCCATGGTCCTTCTCCTCAGTGCAGGTTGGGATTGGCTTGGTATCGTCTTTACGGAACGGACCGCCGCTTGGTTCAGAATCATTCCAATAATTAACGTCGCTTTCCGGCTGGCTTGACCGGCAGACCGGGGCGGGACTAGGGTCGCCCGGAACATTACACGAACAGGAGTCGCCCCGTGCCGGACGGTGCCGCAGACGCAGAGGAGCTGGCCGCCGCCGACGCAATCGCCCGCGGAACCCTGCGCCTGCTGGCGGATCTGGGCCTGTGCGGCATAAGGGAGCTGACCCTGGCGAACAACCGCCGGGCCGACATTGCGGCGGTCGGGCCTGGCGGGGAAATCTGGATCGTCGAGACGAAGTCCGGCGTGCCGGACTTCCGCAGCGATTCCAAATGGCCGGACTACATTCCTTTCTGCGACCGGTTCTGGTTCGCGGTCGATTCGGCCTTTCCGCAGGAGCTGATCCCTGAGGAAGTCGGCCTGATCGTGGCGGATGCCTTTGGGGCGGCGGTGATCCGCGAGGCACCGCTGGAGCCGCTGGCCCCGGCCCGCCGCAAAGCGGTGACGCTGCGGCTCGCGCGGCTGGCGGCCATGCGGCTGACTGCAGCAGCCGATGCGGGCTGGACGGCGAGCGAAGCAGCGCTTACCTCCACCGCTCTATGAGTCATGCCTATCCCCTTGGAAAAACAGTCGAAGACGCCCTGAAGCCGGAGGCCAAGGCCGCGCGCACGCGGGCCGAGGCCGAAGCGGCCGCGGGCGGCCTTAAGGTTGCTGAACTCGCGACCGACTGGCTGTCCGTGACCGAAGAGGCCGCGGATGCCATGCTTTCCGCGGCCGGCGCGTTCGCCCATGGCCATCTGCAGCGCTATGAAGACGATCAGGGAAATCCGGTTGTCGCGGTGACCTGGTGGAAGCTGGAAACCGAAGCGGCCGGGAAGCGGAAGGCGGCGAAAGCCGCGAAGGCAAAGCCGGCGACCCCTGCCCCGGCTGAGCCGGCCGACCATACTGACGACCTCTATTTCCGCCGGGGCCGCACCAAGCCGTCACGCCGGCGCTATGTCGACCCGCGCCAGCTGGACCTGTTCCGCCAGCCGAAGGACACAGCCTAGGCTTCGGCGAGGCTCCAGCCGCCCTTCCCGCTGGCCGCGCGGACGATCAGGTAGAGCAACAGGCCCACCGGACCGAACAGGAATGTGACCACGAGGGATGGCGCCACAAGCCAGTGCGAGAGACCGCGCCGCCTTGCATCGCGCGCTTCCCAGGCACCGACAAACAGGTCGAAGACGAGATAGTGCGACCAGCCGATGAGGACGCCCATCGGATGGGAAAAGGCTGTCGAGACAGCGGACGCGGTCGTAAATCCGCTGCCTTCGGCATGGTAGCCGCCGAACATGCCGAGGCTCAGGACAACAATATAGAAAGCGCCGAGGCCGAGCGGATAGAGACCGGAATGGACCATCGCCCGGGTCATGGCCGCGCGCGGCAGCAGGAGCAGCATCAGCCAGGCCGGCACAACGGCGAGATTGATCAGGGTGTAGAAGGATTCATAGGTCATGCGGCAGGCCTCCCGTTTGCAGGGAAACTGGGTCGCGGGGCCTTGCCCGGCAAGGAAAAAGTCGCGGGCAGCACGAACGGCCGGCACGGCGGGGCCGTCCGGTGGGGATCTGGTTTCCGGGATTTAGGTTCCGCAGACCCCTGCGCAGCTGCCGAAGATCAGAAATCGGTCCATGGATCGATTTCCTGAGGCAGGGGTCCATCTCCCGCAATTGCCCCACGTGCATGAGGATGTTTCAGGAGATGGATACCTGCTTTCGCAGGTATCTGCGGAGAGTTGGATTCTGTGCGGCGGGGCGCGCGCGTTTCGGAAGGCTCCGGTGAATCCTACGCTGAGGCTCCGGGAAGGCTCCGGAGGGGCGCGGGGTGCAAAGCCCCTCTCCCTCGGGAGAGGGGTTGGGGTGAGGGGACGCGGCGTTTCAGCACGTTCTGCACTTGCCGCAATGCCGTGACCCCTCATCCCCAACCCCTTCTCCCCAAGGAGAAGGGGCTCAACTGCCAGCCGTTCCCAGCGCGGAACCGCCGGCGCGTCATACACATACAGATCCTCCGCAGGCGGCGGATCGCAGAGCATGGTGATGCGGATATTGCCGAAACAGTCGACGGCGAGCAGCGCATTGAGGCCCGTGCGCTCATGCCATCTGGCAAAGCGGACAAGGTTCCAGACCAGCCAGGGCCAGAAGAGTGGCCAGACATGATCGAAATAGGGTTTGAGGCCTGGGTGCATCGTGGGGGCAGTTTGCCGCGCATCAATGGCCTGCCGGATTGAGTCCGTCCGCCCGTGTCATGCGGGCAAACGCAACGCGTTTATCCAGGACCTTGCGGCTGGTGTGCGCACACCACAAACAGGATCCCGGATATTTGCTGCGCAAATTCCGGGATGACAGGCGTGGGAGTGGGATAGAGCACTGATGTCTCCCCCTACCCTTCCCCCGCAACCCTCAGGCGGGTTCGGGCACCGGGCCGGTATAGACCGACCGGGGGCGGACGATGCGGCCTTCGGCGACCTGCTCGCGCGCATGGGCCGTCCAGCCGAGCACACGCCCCGTGGCGAAGACTGCGGTGAAGGCGGCGCGGGGAATTCCGAGCGCTTCGAGCAGGAGCGCCGTATAGAATTCGACATTGGTGTCGAGCGGGCGGGCGGGATATTTCTTTGCCAGCCGTCCGAGGACGGCCTTCTCGATCTGCTCGGCAAAGGCGAGCCGCCCGGACGTGCCCGGAAGGCGGGCGACGGCCGCCTTCAGCGCGTCGGCACGCGGATCGCGGACGCGGTAAACCCGGTGGCCGAAACCCATGAGCCGGTCGCCCCGCGCGAGCGCATCATCGATCCAGGATTCAGCATTTTCGGGTGTTCCGATCTCGTCGATCATGTCGAGCACCGGACCCGGCGCCCCGCCATGCAGGGGGCCTTTCAAGGCCGAGAGGCCGGCAACGGAAGCCGAGACGAGACCGGCGCGGGTGGAGGCAACGACGCGGGCCGTGAAGGTGGAGGCGTTGAGGCCATGGTCCGACACGGTGACGAGATAGGCGTCAAGGGCACGCGCCTCCGCCTCCGACGGCATCTTCCCGGTCAGCATACGGAGGACGTCCGCGGACTGGGACAGGGCAGGATCCGGCGCGATAGCAGGACGACCCTGCTCGGCCCGGACGGCGGCCGCGGTGAAGACCGGCGCGGCGGCCGCGAGCAGGATCGCTGTGTCGAGGCTTTCATCGTCCCGCAGGAGCGACCAGCCGGTGCGAAGGAAGCTGACCGTGTCGAGGCCGGAAGGAATTTTCCTGACAAGGGCAAAGGCCGCATTCCGCGCCTCAGCGAGGCGCGCCGCCAGCCCGGCCACATCCGGCAGGTTGTCGAAAAAGCCAGCCCACAGGAGATGGGCCGCATCTTCATAAGCGGCGGATGCGGCCAGCAGCTGCACCGGCCAGCCGCGGATGATCAGGCGACCATTCTGGCCGTCGACATCGGAGAGGATGGTTTCGGCGGCGACGACATTTTCAAGACCGGAATCCATGAGGAAGCCCTTTCTTTCGCTTTTCAATGCCTGTCATGTCGCGTAGGGTGGCCCTATCGTCAATCTTGATCAATATAATCAATATATGAGCTGGATCACCCGCGAAGCCGCACTGGAAGAACTGGGCGTCAAGGCGCAGACGCTCTATGCCTATGTCAGCCGAGGTCTCATCGTCTCGAAACCGCAGGCGGACGATCCGCGCGCCAGCCTCTATTCTGCCGCCGATATTTCGACGCTCGTGGCGCGCCGCCGATCCGGACGCGGGCGGCAGGCGATTGCCAGCGCGGCAATTTCATGGGGCGACCCGGTGATGGAGACCGCGATCACCACGGTGCGCGACGGCCGGCTGATCTATCGCGGAACGGACGCTGTGAAGCTCGCGGCGGGCGCCACGCTGGAGGAGACGGCCGCCCTGCTATGGCGGGCGGACGGCCACACGGTTTCCGGCAAGACCGCCCCTGCTCCGCACGGCAGGACCGGCAAGGCCCGTGGGCTGGCTTTCCTCGCGGCCAGGGCTGCGGATGACAGCCCGAGTTTCGGGCGCGGCCAGGCGGCACTCGCCGAGGAAGGCGCTGGCTTGCTGGCGGGCTTCTGCACAGCCGTCACGGGATTGTCTGGACGCGGAGTCTTTCACCAGCGGCTGGGCCGCCACTGGAGCGTCTCGCCGGGCGGGCTCGACCTCCTGCGCCGGGCGCTGGTGCTGGTGGCGGATCATGAACTGAACCCGTCGACCTTTGCCGCGCGGGTGGCGGCCTCGACCGGGGCACCGCTGGCCGCCTCAGCGCTGGCCGGCATGGCGACCCTGACCGGGCCGCTGCATGGGGAGGCTTCGGCGCGGGCGCTCGCCTATCTGCGCGATGCGATGGCGCGGGAGCCCGAGGCGGTGCTGGCAGGGCTTGCGGCACGCGGTGAGACAGTACCGGCGGTTGGCCATGCACTGTATCCGGCCGGGGATCCGCGGGCGGCGGCGCTGATCCGCTGGATGAAGCCGGGGCCGGACCTGCGCCGGGCGATCCGCGCAGCGGAGGCGGCGTCCGGTGAGGCGGCAAATGTCGACATGGCGCTGGCGGCGCTGACGGTGCACCTCGCCCTGCCGGACGAGGCGCCGTTCCTGATCTTCGCCAGCGGCCGCATGGCCGGCTGGATCGCGCACGCCATCGAGCAGCGCGTCAGCGGCAGGCTGATCCGCCCCCGCGCGACCTATACGGGCGGTTAGAGACGCTTCTTCACTTCGGAGACGACGGCCTGGGCCGTGATGCCGAACTTCTTGTAGAGGTCCTGATACGGGGCCGAAGCGCCGAAGCCGTCCATGCCGACAAAGCCGCCATCCTCGCCGATCCAGCGGTCCCAGCCGAAGCGGACGCCGGCTTCGACGGCCACGCGCGGGGCGGTGCCGAGGACGGACTTCCTGTAATTGCCGTGCTGCTTCTCGAAGAGTTCAAGGCAGGGGCACGAGACGACGCGCGTGGCGATGCCCTCTTCCGCAAGCTGGGCCTGCGCGGCAAGGGCGATCTCGACTTCCGAACCGGTGGCAAGGATGGTCGCCTGCGCGCTGCCCTTGCAGTCGGAAAGGACATAGGCGCCCTTGGCGGAGAGGTTTTCCTCCGTGTGCGTCGTGCGGGCCGGTGCAACGCCCTGGCGGGTCAGCGCCAGCGTGGACGGGCCGGTCTCGTTCGCAAGGGCGATTTCCCAGCATTCTGCGGTTTCCACGCCGTCAGCCGGACGGAAGACCAGCATGTTCGGCATGGCGCGCAAGGACGCGACATGTTCGACCGGCTGGTGCGTCGGGCCGTCTTCGCCAAGACCGATGGAATCGTGCGTCATCACATGGATGACCCGCGTGCCCATCAGGGCGCCGAGGCGGATGGCGCCGCGCGAATAGTCCGCGAAGACGAGGAAGGTGCCCGAATACGGAATGATGCCGCCATGCAGCGACATGCCGTTCATGGCCGCGGCCATGCCATGCTCGCGCACGCCATAATGGACGTAGCGGCCGGCCCAGTTCTTCGGCGTCATCGGCGCGGTGTGGCTGGTCTTCGTGTTGTTGGAGCCGGTGAGGTCCGCCGAGCCGCCGACCATTTCCGGCACAAGGTGCGTCAGCACTTCGAGGGCTTCGCCGCTCCACTGGCGGGTCGCCTTCTTGGCGCCGCCCTCGGCGACGGCCTTCTTGTGCTTGTTGATCGCCTTGGCGATGTTCTTCGGCAGGCGGCCGGCCATAGCGGCGTTGAACTCGCCTTTATGGTCCGACGTAGCGAGGCGCTTCTTCCAGGCCTCATGATCCTTCTTCGAGCGCTCACCGGCTTTCGCCCAGGCTTTCTCGATGGCGGCGGGCACTTCGAAGGGCGGGTATTTCCAGCCAATGTTTTCGCGGATGCCGGCGATTTCCTCGGCGCCGTAGGGGCCGCCATGGGCCTTGCCGGTGCCGGCAATCTTGGGCGCGCCATAGCCGATGATCGTCTTCACGGCCAGCATGACCGGCTTCTTCTGCTTCTTCGCCCAGGTCAGCGCGGCCTCGACGGACTTCTCGTCATGGCCGTCGACCTTCCGGGTGACCCAGCCGGAGGCCTCGAAGCGGGCGCACTGGTCGGTATTGTCCGAGAGGTCCGTGCCGCCATCGATGGTGACCGAATTATCGTCGAACAAAACAATGAGTTTATTCAGCTTCAGGTGCCCGGCGAGCGTGATCGCCTCCTGACTGATTCCCTCCATGAGGCAGCCGTCGCCGGCGATGACATACGTATGGTGGTCCACCAGGTCGTCGCCGAAGCGGGCGTTCAGGTGGCGCTCTGCCATGGCCATGCCGACGGCGGTGGCGATGCCCTGCCCCAGCGGACCGGTTGTGGTCTCGACGCCAGCCGTGTGGAAATTCTCCGGATGGCCGGCCGTGGTGGCGCCAAGCTGGCGGAAATTGCGGATGTCGTCGCGGCTGACGGATTTATAGCCGGTCAGGTGCAGCAGCGAGTAGATCAGCATGGAGCCGTGACCGGCGGACAGGACGAACCGGTCACGGTCCGGCCAGGCCGGATCGGTGGGGTCGAACTTCAGGAACTTGCGGAAGAGGACGGTCGCGGCATCGGCCATGCCCAGCGGCAGGCCCACATGGCCCGACTTCGCGGCTTCGACCGCATCCATGGAAAGGGCGCGCACGGCATTTGCCATGTCCCGGTTGGTTACAGCCATTCTGCTGGTCTCCCTCTTGCGTTTCGGTGTTGCTAGGCCAGACTCCGGACGCGGCGTCAAGCGGCTTGGCGCAAACGTCCAATGAGTTTAAGCCTTTGAATAGATGAGCGACATTGATCGGGAAACCGGCCGGCTCGACGCGGCCATCAAGCGCCTGGAAGGCGCGATCGACACGCTTTTGTCGCGCGCCGGCAATCCGGACGTGGTGAAAGCCGAGATCGCAGCCCTCGTCGCAGACCGCGAACACCTCGCCGAACAGCTCGACGCCTCCCTCGCCCGGGAGGAAGAATTGCAATCCCTTGCAGACGAGGCGAGCGCGGCCCTCGGCGCCGCCATCGAGGAAGTGCGCGCCGCCCTCGGCAAGGAGGTTTCCTCCGATGGCTAAGGCAGATATCACGCTGCGCGGGCGGAATTATTCGATTGCCTGCGCGCCCGGTCAGGAGTCGCGCATCGTCGCGCTGGCGGGCCAGCTGGACGCAAGACTGCAACATATTGCAAGCGCGGTGGGCGACATCGGCGAGGACCGCCTGCTGCTGATCTCCGCGCTCGCCCTGCTGGACGAACTCGACGCAGCGCGGCGCACGGCCCGCCCCTCCCCCGAGATGGAACGCAAGATGGCCGAGGCTCTGGGCGCGGCATCTGACCGCATCGAGGCACTGGCGGCACGGATCGAGTCCGGGGGGTAAGTTCACCCGTCTGGCCGCAACCCGGCCCATGTGTTAGCCACGCCTTGTTTCTGAAAGGGCACCCCGATGCCACAGTTCCTGATGATCCTGTTCTATATCGCCCTGGCCGGCCTTCTGGTGGTGCTGGGCCTCGGCCTCGCCAACCTCGCCCGCACGGACGAGAACCAGCCGAGCCGGTCCAACAAGCTGATGCGGATGCGCCTGTTCATCCAGGCGGCGGCGATCGTGCTGCTGGTGCTGCTCGGCTTCGTCACCGGGGCGATCCGGTTCTGAGCCCATGGTGAAGCTCGACAAGATCTACACAAAGACCGGCGACAAGGGTCAGACACGGCTCGCCACCGGGGAGCCGGTGGACAAATGGCATCCGCGCGTCGCGGCCTATGGCGGTGTCGACGAAGTCAATGCAGCGCTCGGCGTTGCGGCGCTGCACGCGGAAGGCGACCTGCTGGACGCGATCCGCCGCATACAGAACGATCTGTTCGACCTTGGCGCCGACCTTGCAACCCCTGACCGGGGCCGGGCGCTGGAATGGACGCCTCTGCGGATCGTCGAGGCGCAGGTGACGCGGCTGGAAACCGAAATCGACGCGATGAATGCGGACATTCCCCCGCTCGACAGTTTCATCCTGCCGGGCGGCTCGCCGCTGGCGGCGTACCTGCATGTGGCCCGCACCCTGTGCCGGACGGCGGAGCGGCAGGTCGCCCATCTTGCGGCGACGGACGGCGAGACGGTCAGCGCCGAAGCGCTCGCCTATGTGAACCGGCTGTCGGACTGGCTGTTCGTCGCAGGCCGGGCCGCCAACGGCAATGGCGCCGACGACATCAAATGGGTGCCGGGGGCAAACCGGTAGGGAGGCCGACGTGCAGACCGAAGTCATTGTGGCCATCGTCGGCGCGATCACCACATTCCTGGTTGCGGTCGGCGGCTGGGTGTTTGCCTGGATTCTCAACCGCGACACCAAACGGCGCACGGAACTCGAACGCGAGAATGAACGTCTCAAAGCGAAGACCAGGTCGCTCAGCGATGAAGTCCGAGCCCGGATGGACATGGAAGACACGGCCGTCGAGTGGATCGCCGAACTTGAAGGCCTGACGCAACGCCAGGCGAAACTGCAGCTTCGCGACAAAGCCGAGGGCATCGCCGGGCGGCGCCCACGGATGAGCCCCAGCACGCTCGACGCGGATGCGAATGGCGCCTAGCGCCTCTGCGAATCGCGCAGGTCGCGCATCAGGCCGAAAAGCTCGAGCGGAGAGCTGACGACGCCGTCGCCGCGATATTCCCGGTAAAGCGTATCGACATTGACGGCGATGCGCTCGGCATCGCCCCAGGTTGAGAAGTCGCCGAGCGCGATATCGAACGCCGCGTCGCGAACGCTCATGCCGGCATCGTAGCGCTTGCGGGCCTCGGCATCGACATAGGCAAGATAATCCGCGACGCGCCGCACGCCGTGATTATCCGTAATCGGACCATGACCCGGCACGATGACATCTGCATCCATGGCGATGATCTTCTCGCAGGCATTGATCCAGTTCTTGACAGGCCCAGCCCACATGATGGGCGTGCCGTCGATGAAGAGGATGTCGCCGGTATAAACGGCGCGGTCGCCCGGCACATGGACGATGACATCGCCGCCCGTATGGGCCGGGCCGACTTCATGCAGCTCCACCGCCTTGTCGCCGACTTTCAAATCCATGCGGCCGGTAAAAGTCTGCGTCGGCAGCCGTTCTTCGACGGCGTCGAAGTCGAAGGGCGCGAACACCTCGGCGAAGAACGCCCCTGCGGGCCCGAGCTGCGCACCGGCCTGCTTGAACTGGGCGAGCATGGTTGGCGGCAACTCGGCCATTTCCTTTGCGCTCGCTTCCGAAGCGATGATCTCCGCCTGCGGACAACAGCCATTGCCATGGCAATGATCGCCATTCGCATGGGTGTTCACGATCGTGTCGATGTTGTCAGCCTTCACCCCGGAGGCATCGGCCATGGCGGCGAGCATGTCGCGTGTCAGGTGCATGTCGAACAGCGTGTCAACCAGGAGCGACTGGTCGCCGTCCACGATCAGGCCGGCGTTCGACCAGCCCCAGCCGCCGTCCGGCTGGAGCCAGGCGTACAGCCCGTTGCCGATATCCTTGAGACCGCGGGTAAACTCCCAGCGCTGCGCCATGTCTTCCTCCCGTTTCCCGCATCAAGGCAGGAATGCACCTGCAGCGCAAGGCGCCTATTTGCGGAACATCTGGGCGAGGCCGCCACTGGTGAGGAGCGCCACATCCGCAAGCACCCGCGGCAAGGCACCTGACGTCGGAGCGGCAAGATAGAGCGGCTCCCAGGCCGGGCGGAACTTGTCCTTGAAGGCGCGCAGGCCCTCGAAGCCGTAGACCGCCGAGCCATGCGCGAACACGAAAGCGCCAATGCGACTCAAGGCAGGGGCCAGCCGGTGCGCATCGAGACCAGAGAGCGGTGCCATGCCGAGATCGAAGCGGGCATAGCCCTCCCCTTTCGCCCAGAGCAGGCATTCGGTGAAAAGGTATTCCATGACGCCATGCGGCGCATCCCGGCTGAAGCGCATGAGGTCAATCGCGGCTTCGTGCCTGCCCGCGCCGGGCCAAATATTGGCAAAGGCAATCGGTTCGCCGTTCAGCCGCGCGAGCGCAATGGGGAAGCCGGCAAGATAATCCGGGTCGAACCGGCCGAGGGAAAAGCCTTTCTCGGCGCCGCCATGATGGGCCAGCCAGTCATCGGAAATGGCTTTCAGCTGCTCCATATGTGCCGGCACGTCCTCCGGCGCGAGCATGTCGAAGCTGAGGCCGTCGCGGCCGGCGCGGCGGTGCGACTGGCGCAGGCGCGAACGGTCCGGCCCGTCGAGCGAAAACTCCGCCAGCGGAATGATCGCCGTTTCACCGATCTTCTGGACCGAGAGGCCAAGATCGACTGCCAGCGGCAGGAAGCCGCTGCCGACGCCGTAAAAGGCGATGCTGGCGCCCGCGGCATCGGCAGCTTCGCGGAAGGACCAGACGAGGGACGGGATCTCCGCGGCGAGGCCGACCGGTTCGCCCATAGCGATCCAGGTGCGCCCGCGTACCCCGAACATGATGAAGGAGGCGCGGCTGGGGCTGAAATGGAACTGCTTGTCGCCCATCAGGGCGAGGGCTGCGTCCGGCCTTGCTGTGTCGGCATTGGAGACAATCGCCCGGATCTCCGCGGGAGAGGGAGCGGTTTCTGTCGGCGGTGTCCGCAAGGGGCGCAGCCACGTCAAGGCGAAAAAAAGCAGCGCAAGAACGCTGACGCCGCCGGCTGCGCGCAGGAAGCGCGACGTGCCGCCTTGCAGCGCGACCTGCCACCAGAGCTCGTTGCGGTATTCGACATGCTCGTAGGAGAAGAGGCCGAGCCAGATGGCTGCGCCGATGGTGGCGAGGATAGCAAGCGTCACAGCCGGCGTCATGCGCGCGGCGCCGAGCGGCGTGTCGCGGTAGAATGCCCCGCGGGACAGGGCGAGGACGATCAGCACGGCGAGCAGTGGCAGCGCCTCGCTGATGCCGGCGCCCTTCATCAGGGTGAGAATAATTCCTGCAACCAGCAGGCCGCTGGCGGCGGCCCAGGCATGGGCAAGGCGCCGGGAGAGGCCGTTCGCCACGATGAGCAGGAACAGGCCGGCAATGGAGGCGAGAAAGTGCGAAATCTCGATCACCGGCAAGGGCAGGAAATGCGCGGCGGCTTTCAGCGGCTCCGGCAAGGCAGGCGTCATCGCCGCCGCGAGCATGTAGGCGCCACTGGCAAAGGCGAGGACGCCGAAGAGGACCGGCGCGAAGACGCCCGCGACATCCCCCGCCCCGCGGCTGACACCCCTCAGCGTGGCCGTATGCGCCTGAAGCGCCCCAAGGCCGAGACCTGCGGCAGCGAGCACGAGCGGCAGGAGATAATAGACCGCGCGGAACGCGATCAGGCTCGCGACCAGCGCTTCGATGGGCGCGCCCGGCACCAGCAACAGGATCACTGCTTCGAACACGCCGATGCCGCCGGGCAGGCCGCTGACACCGCCCGCAAGGCAGGCGAGTGTGAAGATGGGCAGGAAGGCGGCAAAGCCGATGTCCGTCGCCTGGGGCAGCAGAATGAACAAGGCCAGGCCCGCTGCCGCCCAGTCGATGAGGCTAACGCCGAGGCGTGCCAGCGCGCCACCGAGGCCGGATGGATGCTCAAGGCTGCGCCGGAGGTGCACACCGACCAGCCCCAGCAGGACGACCCCGATCAGGATGGCAAGCCAGTCCGGCAGGCCGAAATGTACCGGGAACGCCGCAGGCTCGAACACAAGGCCCGCCCCGCTGAGCAGGAGGGCGCCGGCCGTCAGCGAGCGCCGCGACAGGCTGGCAACCGCCTCGCTGTCCGTGGCGGACAGGCCGAGGCGCGTGTAGATCCGTGACCGGATGGATCCGCCGGTCGCCGCGGGAAAGCCGAGCGAATTGCCGAGCGCGTTCGCAGTGAAAGACGGAAAGGCAATCTCCCGCCACGCGCGCGGCCAGCCGAGGTGGCGCAGGACGAGCGCGTCCTTCACCGTGGTCGCGGCATAGCTGACGCAAGTTGCGGCGACGGCAAGAAGGACCGCAGGCAGCGCCAGCACCGCGAACTGCCGGTACACCGCATGCATCGCCAGATGATCGAGCCGCGCATGGATGGCGAAGATCGCGGCGGCGAACGCTGCGAGTGCAAAAAGCGCCGCAAGGCCTGGCCACAATGGGGCGTCAGACTCCGGTTCACGCTCCTGAGTGTCCATCGCTCAGGCCTCAGAATCTTTCGAGCAGGCGGCGGAGGTATTCGCGTTCCTCTTCATCGTCGCTTTCATTGTAGCGGCGGCGAAGTTCTTCAAGAATGTCCTTGGCGCGCTGGCGCTCGGCTTCCTCCGGAATGCGGACGGCGTCGTCATTATTGCCGAGGCCGGTGGCGGGACGCCCGAAGGGATCATTCGACATCTGACCATTATCGCCGCGGCGTTCCTGCTGCATTTCGTCCAGCAGTTTGGCAAGGTTGCGGTTGAGGTCCGACAGGCCCTGTGTGGCGAGTTCCTGGTTACGGGAAGCGCCGCGCTCATTGCCCTGTTCGAGCGCCTGCTCGGCCCGGCGCTGGGCGCGGCGGACGGCATCGAGGGCATCGGGATCGACACGGCCTTCCAGCGCGTCGTCCGATGCGCCTTCGCCAAGGCCCTGTTCGCGGGCGAATCTCTCGACCAGTTCGCCGAGGCGGCGCTGGCGCTCTGCCAGCGAGCCGGTGGCGGGGCCTTCGCCTTCATCCGTGCCGGCGAAGTCATTGGTGCCCGGACGTTCGCCATTCGGGCGGTTGCCCGCGGTCGCACCATCGCCGGCATTCGGATCGGGATTCGTACCGCCCTGTCCGTTCCCGGCCTGCTGACCCTGCTGTTGTCCTTCGCCCTGACCGGATTGTTGCCCCTGCTGCTGACCTTCTCCGGACTGTTGCTGTCCCGACTGCTGGCCGGGCGTTTCGCCGCGTTCCTGCGCCAGCGTGTCGTCGTTCAGCTGGCGCTGTTCGCGCAGGATTTCCGAGAGGCGCCGCATGGCATCGGTCAGTTCCTGTTCCTGCGGCGGCAGGTCTTCATCCGTTTCGCCATCGGCCTGCTGGCCCGGCATACCGGGCATACCGCCCTGCCCGCTCTGGCCGCGCTGGAATTCGAGATTCTGCAGCATGTTGGTGATGTCGGAGAGGAGCTGGCGCGCCTGTTCGGTCGCGCCGGTCTCGGTCAGATCCTGCAGCGCGTTCAGCATATCCTCGAAATCCTGCCCACCGAGCGAGGGCCCGCCGGCCTGCATCTGGCCATCCTGGTTTTCGTCTGGCATTTCGCCGCCATTGGCCATGGCTTCGGCCATCTTGGCAGCAAGGTATTCGTTCGCCGCATCGCGGAAGGCTTCCATCCGCTTGCGGATCTCTTCTTCAGATGCACCATCGCGCAGCGCCTGCTCAAGCGCGCGGCGGGCTGCCTCCAGGCGGCGCAGCGCATCGGCCGCGCTGCCGTACTCTGCCTTGAGCGCAAGCGCCCAGAGCAACGGGTCGACCTGTTCGGCTTCGGATTTGGTGCCGGCGCTTTCGAGCATCCCCTCGGCCATCTTCAGGGTGAAGTAGTAGGCCTGGTTCGGAATGTAGCGCTCGCCGAGATAGGTGACGGAGTCGAGCATCAGGGCGGCGCGCTGGATGTCCGGCGGGGCATGTGCAAGCCGGCCTGCCGCCTCGGTATTGACGGCATCCTGCCGGAGCGCGGAGGTATTCTTGCCCGCCTCGGCATAGTCCCGCGGCTCGCGCAGGACGGTGACGCGCACTTCCTGCGCAACGCGGGCGATAGGATCGAGGAAGAGTTTTTCGGGAAGGATGAAGGGCACCGACTCGCTCGCGCCCTCCTGCCCCGCACCATCGGTAACGACGAGGCGGACATTCACGGGAAGCCCGGCCCAGCGATGGCGCGTCAGATCGACCTGTGTGTGCTCTTTCACTTCCTGCAGCGTGGGCGCGGCGAGTGCAATCGGCACGCGGTCTTCCGCCTCCGGCGCGGCGGGGTGCGGATCGCGGAGGGACAGCGCAAGTTCGGCCTTCACGATGCCGTAGTCATCATTCGCGGTCCAGGAAAACTCGGTCTTGTCCTGCTTGCCATAGGTCGGGATGGAGACGAACTGCACCGTGGGCGGATCGTCCGGCGAGGCAAGGATGGTCCAGGCGGCCCGCTCGCCCCACCAGCGGACAGATACGCGCGTGTCGCCGGCGAGGCGGGCCTTCGCCTCCCAGGCGCCATCCGGCGTTGCGAGGAATTTGTGGCTGTGCCGCCGCTTGCCTTTCAGGATGAGGCGCGGAGCGGTCGGCGCTTCGGTGCGCAGGGTGATTTCGGAGCCGACGGGCACACGGACATCTTCCAGGCCGGGCTTCAGGAAAACCGGCGCGCGGCCGGTATGGTCGGGCGGCGTGACCCAGGCTTCGACCTGCATCTTGTCGGCCCCGACGAGGGATCCGTAGTCCGGCGACAAAGCCCGCGCGAGCCGGCCCGGTCCCTCCCCCGCCGCCAGCACGGCAATGCCGATGAGGGCGAGCGGCAGGACGAAGCGGAGGCGGTAGGGGTCGAGCCGTTTCCATTGCGCCGCGAAGCTGGGCGGCTTCAGCAGGCGGAGGGTCGAGAGCAGCTTCTCCCGGTGGCGCACCCAGAGCGCCTGTGCAGCGGGCGATGGATCGGCCGGCCGGTCTGACAGGGCCGAGACATGGCGCAGCGGCGACTGGTCGTCGAGCGCACGGCGGGCAGCGTCGTCGCCGGGCGGATGGTAGCGCCGGAAGCCCCGGAGGGTGAGGATGACGCCGCCGACAAGGAACAGGAGGGTCAGCACCGCGCCGGCCTGCGGTGGCAGGCGGTCAAACACGCTGGCCAGCGCCATCGACAGGAACAGGATGACGAAGACGAACAGCGGCCAGAAAGCCCGGCCGAGCGCGAGCAGGGTCAGCCGCCGCCGGGTGACGGCGAGCTTGGCCTCTATCGCTTTCAGTCCGTCGGGCTCAGCCAATCGGGCACCTGTTCCAGCTGCAACATCTCTTCCAGCCCCGGCCGGCGGCGGACAATGTCGAACTTGTCGCCATTGACCAGCACTTCCGGCACGAGCGGACGCGTATTGTAGGCAGAAGACAGGACCGCGCCATAGGCCCCTGCTGACATGAATGCGATGAGGTCGCCGGGGCTGACCGCGGCCATGTCGCGGCCGGCGGCAAACTTGTCGGTGGACTCGCAGATCGGGCCGACCACGTCATAGGTCTTGCGGGGGGCATTGGCGGCGGGTTCCGCCACAGGCTGGATCTCGTGATGGGCGCCATACAGCGCGGGGCGCATCAGGTCGTTCATGCCGGCATCGATGATCAGGAAGGTGCGGTCCGGCGCTTCTTTCTCGTAGAGGGCCGTGGACAGCATGATGCCGGCATTTCCCGCGATGACCCGGCCGGGCTCAAGGATCACCTGCACGCCGAGACCGGCGCTGACCTCCGCGATCATGGCGGCATAGGCCGACGGCGGAGGCGGCTCGTCGCTGTCCTTGTAGGGAATGCCGAGGCCGCCGCCGACATCGATGCGGGAAATCTCATGGCCCGCCGCGCGCAGGCGCTGGGCGAGGCCGACGACCTTCTCGAAGGCCGCGCGCATGGGGACGAGGTCGCCGATCTGGCTGCCGATATGGACGTCAACGCCGACGACGCGGATGCCGGGCAGGCTCGCCGCTTCGGCATAAAGGGGTTCTGCCTCGGCCCAGGGCACGCCGAACTTGTCGCCCTTCTTGCCGGTGGAGATGTTGGGGTGGCCGCCGGCGGCGACATCCGGGTTCACCCGGATGGCGATGGGGGCGTCCTTGCCGAGGCCGCTTGCCACCTGCGCAAGGAGACGCAGTTCCCCGGCGCTTTCGACATTGAACTGGTGGATGCCATGGTCGAGGGCGAGTGCCATTTCGCGGGCGGTCTTGCCGACGCCGGAGAAGACGATCCGCTCAGCCGGGATGCCGGCGCGCAGGGCGCGCTCAAGTTCACCGCCGCTGACGACGTCGGCCCCGCAGCCTTCCGCTGCGAGCGTGGCCAGCACGGCGAGGTTGGAGTTGGCCTTGACCGAAAAGGCGATCAGGCAGTCCTGCCCCTCAAAAGCGGCGGCGATCAC
The DNA here is from genome assembly GCF_041398385.1 of Hyphomonas sp. Taxonomy (GTDB): domain Bacteria; phylum Pseudomonadota; class Alphaproteobacteria; order Caulobacterales; family Hyphomonadaceae; genus Hyphomonas. The sequence continues at coordinate 426,814 of NZ_JAWKUW010000002.1, read as the reverse complement.
GCGGGCGTGGCGCTGGAGCGTGGCGGTGGAATAGACGTAACAGGGCGTGCCCACCTCCCCAGCCAGCCGGGAAAGATCCACATCCTCGCAATGCAGGCGCCCGGACCGGTAGGCAAAATGGTGCATGCAGCCCGCCTAGTTCCCGATTTCGCCGAGCCCGCCATCATCGACGGGCGTCGAGGGCTTGGCGTCCGGAATCACGCCGCCCCACTGATTGGTCTTGGGGCCCTCTTCCGGCACGACGGCGGCGACGACCGCGATCGGCTCATTTGCCCCCGGCGCCTTGGCGACCCGGATCTGCGGGCCCGTTGCGCAGGCAGCAAGCACCGGCATGAGGCACAGGCCGGCCAACGCCAGCCCGGCAGGGCGGTTCATTTGTCTCAGCATGGCTTACTCCTCGAGACCGCCCAGCAATTCGTCGTCGGTCCCGGTCTCATCGGCCGTGTCTTCACGATCCGGCAGTTGCGGCAGCGTGGCGCCATCCTGCTTGGGCAGTTCCGCCGGCTCGACATTGCCGGACGGGTCGCCCCAGAGCGGGTCCGGGCGCTTCAGGTCTCCGGTCAGGCCGCAGGCCGGCAGGGTCACGGCGCCGAGGATAAGAGCGGCAATAGCCAGGGGGCGGTTCATGGGGCGGTTCATGGGGGGGCGTCACTCCAGTCCTAATCTCTGCTTCCACTGTGCCACTTGTTCGGCAACGCGAACAGGGCTGGTACCGCCATAAGATGTCCGGGATAAGGCAGACGCCTCAACAGTCAGCACATCGAACACGGCCTGCGTAATGCCTTTATGAACGCCCTGCATGTCGGCAAGTGACAGATCGGAAAGGTCGCTCCCCTGCTTTTCCGCCATCGCGACCAGGGTTCCGGTGACATGGTGCGCTTCGCGGAACGGTAGGCCCAGCTCGCGCACCAGCCAGTCGGCAAGGTCCGTCGCGGTGGAAAAGCCGCGTGCGGCGGCCGCGCGCATGGCATCGGGACGGAATTCGATCGTGGCGATCATGCCGGTCATGGCGCGGGTGCAGAGGTCGAACGTGTCGAACGCCTCGAAGGTGAGGCGCTTGTCGTCCTGAAGATCCTTCGCATAGGCGAGCGGCAGGGCCTTCACCGCCCCCTGAAGGGCAAGGAAATGGCCGGTGATAAGGCTCGCCTTGGCACGGATCAGCTCGGCGGCGTCGGGATTGCGCTTCTGCGGCATGATGGAGGAGCCTGTCGACCACTGGTCGGTCAGCTTCGCAAACCCGAACTGGGGGCTGGTCCAGAGCACGATCTCTTCGGCAAGCCGGGAAAGATGCGTCGCGGCAATGGAGAGGGCCGAGAGAGCCTCCAGCGCGAAATCACGGGCCGAGACGGCGTCGAGCGAGTTTGCCATGGGCCGGGAAAAGCCGAGCGCTTCGGCCGTCATGTCCCGGTCGATGGGAAAGCCGGTTCCGGCAAGCGCCGCCGCACCCAGCGGACATTCATTGAGCCGGAGCGCGCAATCGGTAAGGCGCGTGCGGTCACGCGAGAGCATTTCGACATAGGCCAGCAGGTGATGGCCGAGCGTCACCGGCTGGGCCGTCTGCAGATGCGTGAAGCCCGGCATGATCGTGCCGGTATGCTCCCCTGCCCGGATCACCAGCTCCGCCTGCAGGCCGCCGACGAGACGGGCGGAATTGTCCAGCGCCTTGCGGGTCCAGAGGCGGAAATCGGTGACGACCTGGTCATTGCGGGAGCGGGCGGTGTGCAGGCGCCCGGCCGGCTCGCCGATGATCTCCTTCAGGCGCGCCTCGACATTCATGTGGATGTCTTCGAGTTCGCGCCGGAACGGGAAACTCCCCTCGCGCAGCTCGGTCATGACCGCATCCAGACCGGCCTGGATCGCTTCATTGTCCTCGAAGGAGAGAATGCCCATCTCGGCCAGCATGTCGGCATGCGCCCGGCTGCCGGCGACATCTTCCTCGGCCATGCGCCGGTCGATATCGAGGGAGGCGTTGATTTCCTCCATGATCTCCGACGGGGTCGCGGCAAAGCGTCCGCCCCACATAGTCTGGCCTTTGCCGGTGGTCATGGTCATAACCCTTCGTACTTGTAGAAAGACGTGGAGCCGATGACCCGCTACGCCCTTGCCGGCCTCTTCATGGTCGGACTGATCGCGATTGTCTATGTGCTGATGAGCGCAGGTGCCGGAAAAACCGACACAAATCCCTACGCAAAGTTTGCAACAGGCGCGATGGAGAAGCTGGACTTCACGACCGCCGGAGACCCGGCGAGCGAGTCCCCGTTCCTGACCGCGGACGGCGGCACCGGCAGCCTTGCCGACCTCAGGGGCAAGGTGATCCTCGTGAACTTCTGGGCCACCTGGTGTTCGCCTTGCGAGAAGGAAATGCCGTCGCTGGGCGCGCTGGAAAAGGCGCGCGGCGGCGAAGATTTCGAAGTGGTGGCGATCAGTGTGGATGCCGAAGCCGACCTCGACTACGCCGCCGGGCGGCTGGGCGCGCTGGGGGCTGCCAATATCGCCTTCCGCGCAACGCCGCCGGAACGGGACAATTACGATCTGGTCTATGCGAGTGGCGTGCAGGGCTTCCCGACCTCGATCATCTACGACCGGGAGGGCAAGGAAATCGCCCGCCTGTCCGGCGATGCGGACTGGGCCTCGTTCGAAGCCGTCGGCTTGATCGACGCCCTACTCGAGGGCCGCTGAGGCCAGCTCAACGCGGCTGACCTGGTTGGCAAAATGCAGGACGGGGGCCGGCACCTCGTCCCAGACCGGACCGGCATCCGGCCACATCAGGACCAGAAGCTTCAGTTCAAGGCGCAGATCGCCCGCCTCGTCGTCAAGCCCGTCGGCCACTTCCTGGGCCACGACCGCATAGCCGTAGGCATCCTGATAGGCCCCTACATCTTCGATCCGGTTGTCCAGTGAGACGCCCCGCCGGTATTCCTTGAGGCATTGCTTCATCAGCCAGGCGATTTCCTCAGCAGGCGCACCCTTGCCAGCCTGTGCGCGGAGGGCCGCAGTGTTTTCAGCGACCGTATCCAGAAGCGCCTGCGCATCCTGCGGCGCGGCGCCGGCCTGCAGCATGAGCGCTGCCTCATCGAAGGCGGCGGGGTCGAAGCCGAGGGCTTCGAGGCCGGGCAGTTCACCGGGATCAATCTGGTTCGTGGCGGCGCGGAGCTGGGCGGCAGCCTCCTCCCCTTCCCCGGCGGATGCGAGGGCGAGGGCGGCCCGGACATGCACTTCGATCCGCAGGGCACGCTCGCCCGGCGGCAGCAACAATGCCGGGTCGAGGACCACCGGGGCGGCCTCTTCCTTCGGCGCGGCAAGGTCCGGCCCATCCGGAATGGTCGGGCCACAGGCCGACAGGCCGGCAAGAGATACCAACAGGGCCGCAAGGCGGCTGGGCAGGACGGACATTGGCGGGCTCCCCTTGTACGCCGACAGCTAAGCGCGGCCTGCCGGCTGCTGCAAGTGCTGCAGGCAAAGGGGTCTAGCGGCTGGCCAGGCGCGCAGGCCGGCGGGAGGCGCACCAGTCGGGCTTCGGCGCACCGCCATCATAGTCCCAGGCGGCATGGCTGCCGGCAGCGATCAGGAGCGTCGCAAGATCCTGCCCGTCCACCGACAGGTCTACGACGAGGCGCCGGTAACGGTCGCGGCCATAATCGGCCGTGACGGCCAGATCCTTGCCACGGGTCAGCGACAGGACCGTTTCCTTGGCCCGGTAGCCAAGCTCACGCTCGGCTTCGCATTTCGCGCCGCCGCGCTGGTTCATCGAGCCGGTTTCCGGCGCATCGACATCGTGCAGGCGAAATTTCGTGCCGTCGGCAAGGCGCCCGGAATCGCCGTCCGACCAGTAAGCCGGGCCGGGTACATGGGCCCCGTCGGTCGAGGCCTGCGCTGCAAGCGCAACACCTGCGGCAATCCCGGCCAGCACCGCCGCAGCGATCAGCCAGTCCCGGATGCGGATATTCTGCGCCATCTGCGCCTCCTCGCATTTTCGCGGGAGGCTGAGCGGGACGGCTTAACCAACGGTAAACCGGAAGGGCCCTGGCCAAACAAAAACCCCGGCCGTGCGGGCCGGGGTTCTGGATCTGCCCGTGGCGACGGGGCAGGGCTTAAACGAAGCCCTTGAACTTGTCCTTGAAGCGCGAGACGCGGCCGCCGCGGTCCATCATCTTGCCTTCGCCACCGGTCCAGGCCGGGTGCACTTTCGGGTCGATGTCGAGCACCAGACGGTCGCCCTCGCTGCCATAGGTCGAGCGGGTCTGATATTCGGTGCCGTCCGTCATCACCACGGTGATGAAGTGATAGTCGGGATGACCTTCTTTTTTCATGGCTCTCGCCCTTCCATAAGTCTCATGTCGCCCGGGCCTTGTGGACGCCGCGCTTCGCCTTTAGGGGTGCGCGGGCGGGCCTGCCGCCGGTTCGGAAGTGGCGCGTGTAACTGAAACAGGACCCTTTCGCAAGGGGCCCGCGCACCCGATTTCCACAGTCCCTGAAAAGGCGCTCCGGATGGCTGATACAGAATCCCAGGACGTGATCGATCGCCGGGCCAGCGAGCCCGAAGGCGGCCAGGCTGTGAACCGCCCCAAAGGGCGCAGCCTGAAGCCCTTGACCCTGCTGCTTCCTTATGCGGCGCGGCACTGGCGGACCGTGGCGGTCGCCCTCCTGTTCCTGATTGCGGCCGCGGCGGTCAGCCTGATGCTGCCATTGTTGCTGGGCCGGGCGGCCGATGCCGGCCGGATCGCCGGCGGAGACCCGGAAAAGCTGCTGGCCATTGTAGACCGGTCCTTCCTCTGGGTGGCGGCGGCAGCGATCGTGTCCGGTGTGCTGGGCGCGATCCGGTTCTATTTCGTCTCCCGTTTCGGGGAGCGGATCGCGGCCGACCTGCGCCGGGACCTTTATGCTCACCTGCTGAAGCTGGGGCCCCGCTTCCACTCGAAAATGCGTTCGGGCGAGGCGGTTTCGCGCCTCACCGCCGACATCACCCTGATCGAGACCTTCCTTGGCTCCTCCGCCTCGCTGGCGACGCGAACCCTGCTGACCACAGTCGGGGCCATCGTGATGATGCTGGTGGTGAACTGGAAGCTGGGCCTGACGCTGATCGCCAGCCTGCCCATCGCCATCCTGCCGGTGCTGCTGGTCGGGCGGCGCATCCGCACCATGTCGAACCAGGCCCAGTCACGCCTTGCCGATGCTGGCGCCGAAGCGGCCGAGGCGCTGGACGCCATCGAACTGGTCCAGGCCTATAGCCGCGAAGACAGCCGCCTCGCCGCCTTCTCCCGCGCAGTGGAGGCGACGTTCGATGCCGCAATGAAGCGCATCCGCGCGCGCTCTGTGATGATCGTGATGTTCTCGGTGCTGCTGTTCGGCGGGATGACGGCGATGCTTTGGACCGGGGCGCGCATGGTGGCGACCGGGCAGATCACGTTCGGGGATCTCGCCTCGATCGTGCTCTATGCGATGTATGCAGGTTCCGGCTTCGGCATGCTGGCGGAAGTCTGGGGCGAAGTGATGCGCGCGGCCGGCGCCGCAGACCGCGCGACCGAAGTGCTCAACGCCGAGCCGGAAATTGCGCCGCCGGTCCATCCGGTCGCCCTGCCCCAGAAAATGAGCGGCGCGCTCACGTTCGACCATGTGACCTTCGCCTATGACGCAACCGGTGCCTCGGCGCTGAAGGATTTTTCCCTGACCGTGAAGCCGGGCGAGTTCGTGGCGCTGGTCGGCCCGAGCGGCGCCGGCAAGACGACCGTGTTCCGCCTCGCCCTCCGCCTGTTCGACCCGCAGGCTGGCAAGGTGACACTGGACAGGATTTCCTCGGTCACGGCGGACCCCCGCGAATGGCGCCGGCGCTTCGCCTACGCCCCGCAGGAATCGGCCCTGTTCACCGGTACGGCGGGCGAAAATATCGGTTTCGGTACGGACAATCCTGAAGAGGCCCTGCTGGAACAGGCCGCACGCATGGCCGAGGCGATGGAGTTCCTGTCGGAGAAGGACGGCCTTGCGACCGACCTTGGCCAGAAGGGGCGCAATCTCTCGGGCGGCCAGCGCCAGCGGATCGCCCTTGCCCGGGCGCTGGTGCGCGATGCGCCGGTCCTGCTGCTGGACGAGGCGACGTCCGCACTCGATTCCGAGAGCGAAGCGGCCGTGCGCCGTGCCATCGCGAATGCCGCCGAAGGGCGCACGACGCTGGTCATCGCCCACCGCCTCTCCACCGTGCGCCGGGCCGACCGGATCGTGGTGATGGAGCATGGCGCCATCGTTGAGGAAGGCACGCACGAAGCGCTGGTCGCAAAGGGCGGCCTCTATGCGCGGCTGGCAGAGCTGCAGTTCGCGGAAGGCTGAATCAGCGCCTGGAGCGTTTCATCGAGGTGTCGATGGTGAAACTGAACGCGAGCGAGAGGACCAGCGGCACCCAGATCGGCAATTCACCGAGCCCCGGGGCGCCAACCGCTTCGGCGATGTGATCGTCCACACACCACCATAATAACCACAGCCACATAAAGGCACTCCTTCCTGAGTGCCCCCTACCCTTTCAAGATAGGTCGTCGGCGCTGCCGTTTGAAGGGGGCACCTATTCCGCCGCCTGCAGGGCCGGCTGCTTCTCGGTCGTGAATTCCAGGACACCGTCATCGACGCGGCCATATCTGAGGTTCATCAGGTCCGCGCTGTAGTTCTGGTTCAGCTTCCACGGCTTTTCCGTATGCTGACGGGGGAACTGGTCCATTACCCGCTGGAAATAGCCGGACGAGAAATCGACGAAGGGCTCGGTATGCTCGGGATAGTCCTCAAGGCGCGGCCGTGCCGAGACATAGCCGTTCTGGTCCATGTAACCGATCAGGCGGCAGACATATTCCGAGGTCAGGTCCGCCTTCAGCGTCCAGGACGCATTGGTGTAGCCGAAGGTGCAGGCAAGGTTCGGCATGTTCGACAGCATGACGCCCTTGTAGTTGAGCAGCTTGCCCGGATTCACCTTGACGCCGTCGAGCGAAACGTCGACGCCGTTGAGGAATTGTAGCTGGAGCCCCGTCGCGGTGACGATGACATCTGCCTCCAGCGCCTTGCCGGATTTCAGGCGAATGCCGGTTTCCGTGAACGTGTCGATGTGATCGGTCTCGACACTGGCCGCGCCGGACTTCAATGCGTTGAACAGGTCCGAGTCGGGCACCAGGCACAGGCGCTGCTCCCACGGATTGTAGTGCGGCGTGAAATGCGTCTCGATGTCATAATCCGGCAGTTCTTCCTTCAGCATGCCGAGAAGCCGCTCGCGCGCCTTGTCGGGATGCTTGCGCGTCTGGCGGAAGAAGAATTGCTGCAGGAGGACGTTCCGCCAGCGGATGATGCCATAAGCCCAGGCATCGGGCAGCACGCCGCGCAGCCAGTTGGCAAACTTGTCGACCGCCGGACGCGAGACGACATAGGTCGGCGAACGCTGCAGCATTGTCACATGGGCGGCTTTGTCGGTCATCGCCGGCACCAGCGTCATGGCGGTGGCGCCGGAGCCGATGATGACGACCTTCTTGCCGGAATAGTCGAGGTCTTCCGGCCAGAATTGCGGATGCACAATCTGGCCCTTGAAAGCCTCCTCGCCCGGGAAGTCCGGCCGGTAGGCCGTGTCATAGCGATAATAGCCGCCACACATGAAGAGGAAGCGCGCCGTGGTGTCCGCGCGCGCGCCGGTCTGCGTGTTTTCCGAGGTCACGTGCCAGGCCTGGTCGACGCTCGACCAGTTGGCCGCGACGATCTTCGTGTCGAAGGTAATATGCTCCCGGACATCATATTCGTCGGCGGTGTCGTTGACGTATTTCCGGATCGAGGGCCCGTCAGCGATGGCCTTGGCCTCGGTCCAGGGTTTGAAGTTGAAGCCCAGCGTGTGCATGTCCGAATCAGACCGGATGCCGGGATAGCGGAACAGATCCCACGTGCCGCCAATGGCGCTGCGCTGCTCGAAGATCCTGTAGGATTTGCCGGGGCAGCGTTTGCCGAGATGGACCGCAGCGCCAATGCCCGAAAGGCCGGCGCCAATGATGAGAACGTCTGTGTCTGGCTGGGTCATGTAAGCCAGATTACGTATATTTCCTGATAAATGAAATAGGTGACGCAAGCGTCACGAAATTTTTTGCCGGCGGAGCGGCTATTCCTTTGCTTTTCGGCTCATCACGGCGATCAGCGTGCCGCATACGACCGCACCGATCACGAGCGGAGGGGCGTCTTCCGGTTCGCCGCGCCAGAACTGGACACCGGCATAGGCAAGGCATGCCACTGCCACGATCCCGAGAATGATAAGAGCCGCCGATTTTCCGCCCATCTGTCCCTCCCTGACTGCCGGTCCGGGAAGGATAACCTCAGGCGGCCGGAAGGCCAAATGCTCAGGCAGACTTTCCGAACGCGGCCGCGTGGCGGAGCTGCTTTTCCATGAGCGGGTGCAGGTCTGCATTGGCGGCGAGCGTGTTGCCGGTGGTCAGCACGTCTCCGCCGTCGATTTCCGTCACCACACCGCCTGCTTCGCGCACGAGAACGATGCCGGCCGCAATGTCCCAGGGCTTGAGGCCCCGTTCCCAGAACCCGTCGAACCGGCCTGCGGCGACCCAGGCAAGATCCAGCGCGGCGGACCCATAGCGGCGTATACCGGCTGTCGCAGGCGTCATGGCAGCGATTTCGCGGGCGAAATTTGCATGGGTTTCGCCGGGAATGCCATGCCAGGGCGTGCCGGTTGCGATGACAGCCTCGTTGAGATGGCGGCGGGCGGCAACGCGCAGCTTGCGCTGGTCGAGCCAGGCGCCGCGGCCGGTTTCGGCCCAGAAAATCTCGTTCTTGGCGACGTCGAACACCACGCCGGTCAGCAGTTCGCCTTCCCGTTCGAGGCCGATGGAGACGGCATAGTGCGGCTGGCCGTGGAGGAAGTTCAGCGTGCCGTCCAGCGGATCGACGATGAAGCGGTTGGACTTGTCCGTGCCTTCGACAATGCCGCGCTCTTCCATGACGAAGCCATAGCCGGGGCGGGCCTTCATCAGGTGCGAATAGATGATGTCCTCGGCGCGATGGTCGGCGTTGGAGACAAAGTCCGCCGGCCCTTTCTTGGAGACCTGCAGGTTTTCGACCTCGCCGAAATCGCGCGCCAGAGAGCGGCCAGCCGCGCGGGCAGCGGCGATCATCACGGATCCGACGGGAGAAGGCTTCGACATATCAAAGAGCGTCCGGGCGCAGTTCTTGGCTGGAGAGGGCGCGGCGTAAGCCTTTGTTGCCGAAGGGTCAAGGCGCCGGAGTGTTAATGCGCTGCAAGCTCATCCAGCAGGCGATTGAACGCCATGACAGCCGCCGGGGCCCCGTCAGGATAGTCCCAGACGCCCGAGCTGACAGCCAGGAAGTCCGCACCTGCGGTCACCAGCGGGGCGGCATTGTCCACCGTGATGCCGCCGATCGCGACGCAGGGGAGTTGCATGCTCTCCTGCCATATCTCCAGGAGTTCAGGGCTCGCCGGCACGGTGCCCTCTTTCGTGGAGGTCGGATAGAAGGCGCCGAAAGCGACATAGTCTGCCCCCGCCTCCCCGGCCTGCATCGCCATATGGCGCGAATTCTTGGCGGTTGCGCCAATGATCATGTCCGTGCCGACAATGGCGCGGGCCGCTTTCACCGACGCATCATCCCAGCCGACATGCACGCCATCGGCGCCAAGCTCGACGGCAAGTTCCGGACTGTCATTGATGATGACCGCCACGCCACGGGCCTGCGAAAGCTCCAGCACGGCGGCTGTCACAGCGCGGGTCGCCTCCACGTCGATGGATCCGTCAGGCTTTTTCAGGCGGATCTGCAGGCAGGCGACATCGCCCGCATCGAGCGCGGTTTCGAGCGTGGCGGCGAAATCGTCGACATCGGCGATCTGCGGCGGGGTGATGAGATAGAGGCGCGTGCGCGGGCGGACATAGTCAGTTTCGGTCATGCGCGCCCCAATGCGACGGAACGGGCCCGCCTGCAAGACCGCATCAGCCGCCGGGGCGCGGGCCGAAGAAGAAGACCAGCCACATGATCATCAGCACAAGGTTCGACATCGCGAACAGGCTGAGCCGGATCATGACAATATTGAGCGTGAGGTGCACCCCGCTGTGCAGGGCCCGCAGGCCGACATAGGCCCAGGCGAGCCCCAGCTGCAGCTCCGTCAGGCGCCCGGTCACATAGATCATCAGGCAGATCACGTAGAACAGGACCGGCAATTCCAGGAGGTTCATGTAATTGCGGTTCGGGATCGACGTGCCCGGCGGCACGCGCGCCGATTCCCCGTATTTGAAATCGTCCGCCGTCACATGTTTCGCCCCGGTGGCGCGGAAGCGGGCCAAGGGCACCAGGCCGAGGACGGCGAAAGTCAGCGCGGCCAGTACCCCCATCGGCGCAAGGATCAGATCAATCTGCATACGCCTCCCTCCCGAATTCAGCCGCCGCCCGGCGGATTGAAAACACGTTTCGTGCTCGCGGGATTGTCCGCAAGCGCCCTGCCGCGGCGCATCGGGCGCGGCTCAAGCTCGCCGCGGCAATTGGGACAAACGCCATCCAGCGCGCCATCGGCACAATCCGAACAGAAGGTGCATTCAAACGAACAGATGAAAGCGCCCGCCTCGTCGGCCGGCAGGTCGCAATCGCAGCGTTCGCAGTTGGGGCGCATTTCCAGCATGTCCGCATCCTGAAGCCGGGCGGCATTTGCGGCAAGAAAAAAGGCGGCCCGAAGGCCGCCTTTCCGGAGATCGGAACCGGGCCGGATCAGCCCGCTTTCGAAGCCTCGAAAATGCCGTCGATGGTGGCGGCAAGCGTTTTGTCAAAATCCGCATCCGACTGCTGGGCCGACAGGCCTTCAGTCAGGGCGCGGGAGAAGGACGCGATCATGCCGGTGTTCCGCGCAAGTTTCGCATTGGCGTCTTCGCGGGAATATCCGCCGGACAGGGCGACAACGCGCATGACTTTCGGATGATCGACCAGCGCCTTGTACTGGTTTGCCTTCTCCGGCAGCGACAGTTTCAGCATGACTTTCCGGTCTGCCGCCAGCGCATCGAGCTGCTTCAGGATCTCGGCGAGCAGGAGGTCTTCAGCCTCAGCCTTGTCGGCGATCGTAATGGTCACTTCCGGCTCGATGATCGGCATGAGGCCATGATCGAGGATCTGGTTGCCGACCGCGAATTGCTGGGCGACGACGGCGGCGATGCCGGCCGGATTGGCGGCGCTGATCACCGAGCGCATCTTGGTACCGAAGATACCCTTCTCAACCGCGCGCTCAAGCAGGCTGTCGAGGCCGAGCATCGGCTTCATCAGCTGAACGCCGTCCTTTTCGCCTTCAAGGCCCTGGTCAACCTTGAGGAACGGAACCACGCCGCGTTTCTTCCAGAGGTATTCGGCGGTCGGAATGCCGTCGATGTCGCCATCCATGGTGCGCTCGAACAGGATCGCACCCATGACCTTGTCGCCCGTGAAGGCCGGCGACTTGATGATGCGGGCGCGCATCTCGTGGATCAGCGCGAACATTTCCTCGTCGCCCGAATAGGCGTCTTCCTCGATACCGTAGAGGCGCAGCGCCTTCGGCGTCGACCCGCCCGACTGATCCAGCGCCGCGATGAAGCCCGGCTTGGTGGCGGCCTGCTGGGCCATGTTTGCGTCTACCATTTCGATTACCGTCATTCCTGAACCCTACGTCCCTGCACGAGTGAATTTGCAAAGTTTGCGTTCAAGTACCGTGCCGGTTCCCTGCGTCAACCGCAGCCGGGAGATTCGTTGCAGAATTCCCGGATTCCCAATATTTGCAGGCAACCGCGCCCGATCTTCCGGCCCTGCGGGGAAAATCAGGTGCCGGGCCGTCATGAAACCGGTTGTACTGCAATTGAGAATTTTTCCAGCACGCAACGGCGCGCCAAAAATGTGATCGCTATCATTCATCTGCGCCTGCGCGATTTGCCGCAGGCTGAGGATGGGGGCCCCGGTCCAGTGTGCCGAAAAGGGTCAGGCCTTGAGCGCTTCGACGCCCGGCAAGGCCTTGCCTTCCATCCATTCGAGGAAGGCGCCGCCTGCGGTCGAGACGAAAGTGAAATCGTCTGCGACTCCGGCATGATTGAGCGCGGCAACCGTGTCGCCGCCACCGGCAACGGCGATCAGTTCGCCTTCTTTCGCCCGGAGCGCAGCGGCTTGAGCGGCGGCCACTGTCGCCTTGTCGAACGGTGTCAGTTCGAACGCACCAAGCGGCCCGTTCCAGACGAGCGTCTTCGCCCGGCCCATGGCCGCGACGAGATGCATCACCGTCATCATGCCGGCATCCAGAATCATTTCTTCAGCGGCCACTTCGTCGGGCCAGCATGCGCGGTTTGCAGCGTTCGCCTTGAACTCTTTGGCGACGACGACGTCGCGCGGCAGCAGGATTTCGCAACCGCTTGCCTCGGCATTCGCCAGGATCTCGCGGGCCGTATCGGCAAGGTCATGCTCACAAAGCGACTTGCCGACATCGACGCCCTGAGCGGCCAGGAAGGTGTTGGCCATGCCGCCGCCGATGGCCAGCATGTCCACCTTGGCGACGAGATTTTTCAACAGGTCAATCTTGGAGGAGACCTTAGCGCCGCCGACGACGGCAAGCACCGGACGCTCCGGCTTGCCGAGCGCTCTGTCGAGGGCATCGAGTTCCATCTCCATCGACTTACCGGCATAGGCCGGGATGAGGCGCGCAATGCCCTCGGTCGAGGCATGGGCGCGGTGGGCGGCGGAGAACGCATCATTGACATAGAGATCGCCGAGCGCGGCCATGCTGGCAGCGAGGTCCGGATCGTTCTTTTCCTCGCCGGCCTCGAACCGGGTGTTTTCCATCAGGATCACATCGCGCGGTGAGCGGCTGGCGAGAAAGGCCTTCGCCTTGGGACCGAAGCCGCAATTCTCGGCAAAATGCACCGGCGCACCGAGGACAGAAGAAAATGCCGTCGCCACAGGCTTCAGGCTCATTTCCTCGACGATCTTGCCTTTTGGCCGGCCGAAATGCGCGAGCAGCACGACTTTCGCCCCCTTCTCGCGCAGCGCATTAACGGTCGGCAGGGCCGAGCGCAGGCGGGTGTCGTCCGTGACCTTTCCATCCGCCATCGGAACATTGAAGTCGACGCGGACAATGGCGGTCTTGCCGGTCAGGTCACCGGCATCTTCGATACGGCGGAAGTCGGACATCACTTGGTCTCCGGTTTGCGGAACACGGCGCGCAGCAGCGCAGCCGGTCCGTGGTGGTAAGGGCCTTCAGTCAGGGTCTCGATGCCGGTCATCAGCGAGAGCTCTTCGGCACCGGCAAAATCAGCGCGGATGTCCGCAGGGTCGAACAGGAAGTCGACATTGTGCGGGCCGCCGGAATTATGGGATTTCTGGTAGTCGATCTGCGCTGGCAGGAAGCCTTCGAGAAACACATGGCCGCCGGGTTTGAGCGCGGCGAGGAATCTGCGATGCAGCACCGGGCGGAAGGATGACGGCATGTGCGCGAACATTGCGGCGATCACGTCGAAACTGCCCACCGGCCAGTCCCAAGTGCTGAGATCCGCTTCGAGACAGGTGACGGTGACGCCGTGCGCCGCGGCCAGCGCCTGCGTCTTCGCAAGGCCGGCAGCGGACATATCCACAGCTGTCACGGCGAGACCGCATTGGGCGAGGAACACGGCGTCCCGCCCTTCCCCGCAAGCCGGGACCAGCGCGCTTTGGCCGGGCTTCAGGAGATCACGAAACGCGAACAGAAGACGGCTTGCCCGGTCGCCATAGGCAAAGCCGTCTTCGCTGAAACGGGCGTTCCAAAAATCCTTCGGGATGCCCGGTACGCTCACGCGCCGATACCTCCGGTGGCTTGCCTCAGATCAGCTTCGCCATGGCGACAGCGGTGTCGCTCATGCGGGTCGAGAAGCCCCACTCATTATCGTACCAGGTCATGATCGAAACGAAGTTGCCGTCCATCACCTTGGTCTGGTCGAGGTGGAAGATCGACGAGCGCGGATCGTGGATGAAGTCGGAAGAGACGTTCGGCTGGTCGGTATAGCCGAGCACGCCTTTCATCGGGCCGTCGGCGGCGGCGATGATGGCGGCATTGATCTCTTCCGGCGTCGTCTTTTTCTTCGACACGAACTTCAGGTCGACCACCGAGACGTTCGGCGTCGGCACGCGGACCGAGATGCCGTCCAGCTTGCCGTTCAGTTCCGGCAGCACCAGGCCGACGGCCTTGGCAGCGCCGGTTGAGGTCGGGATCATCGAGAGCGACGCGGCGCGGGCCCGGTAAAGATCCTTGTGCATCTGGTCGAGCGAGGGCTGGTCGTTGGTGAAGGAGTGGATGGTGGTCATCATCCCCTTCTCGATGCCGACGAGGTCGTGCAGCACCTTGGCGACCGGCGAGAGGCAGTTCGTGGTGCAGGACGCGTTGGAGACGACCAAGTCGTCCTTGGTCAGCTTGTCGTGGTTGACGCCGTAAACGATGGTCTTGTCGGCGCCGGTGGCGGGCGCGGAGACGAGGACGCGCTTGGCGCCGGCTTCAAGGTGGGCCGAGGCCTTGGCCTTGTCGGCGAAGATGCCGGTGCATTCCATCGCGATGTCGATGTCCAACTCGCGGTGCGGCAGGTCTTTCGGGTCGCGGATCGCGGTGCAGAGGATCGGCTTGCCGTTGATGATGATCTTGTCGCCGTCGACCTTCACGTCTGCCGGGAAGCGGCCATGCACGGAATCGAAGCGCAGCAGGTGCGCATTGGTCTCGACAGGCCCGAGATCGTTGATGGCGGCAACCTCGATGTCCTTGCGGTCATTCTCGATGATGGAACGCAGGACAAGGCGGCCGATGCGGCCAAATCCGTTGATGGCGACACGAACGGTCATGGGGATTCTCCTCTGAGGGGATAAAAACCGGAAACTTTGCGGGCCCTTTACGACGCACCATGCCCCCCTGTCCACCCGGATACCATGCGGCAGGGCGCCATCCTGGTATCCGGGAACAGGGCAGCGGCAACGCGTGCGACCCTGCAGGGCCTGCTGCAAATCCCGTGCAAGATTTGCATGGACTTGGCCGTCTGCCCCGCCTATCCCGGCCGCTTCGACCGGGCAAACCGCCCCGGCCCCAGCCACAGGACAGGAATGAGCCAGCAAGTCGCCCCTACCGGCAGGCGGACCTCCAGCGACTGGGCCCTGTTCTGGCTGCTCAGCCTGATCTGGGCGGGCGCCTACCAGATGACGCGCCTCGCCGTGGACAAGGGGCATGAAGACCTTGGCCTGCCGGCCGCCTGGGTCATTGTGGGGCGCCTGACCATCGGCGCGGCGGTGCTTTGGGCAATCCTGCTGGCCATGGGCAAACGCCTGCCGCCGCTGAGCGATCGCCGGCGCTGGCGCACGATTGCGACGATGGGGCTGACCGGCTCGGTATTTCCCTTTTTCCTGATCACGACCGCGCAGGAGACCGTGAATTCCAGCCTTGCGGCGCTTTATACGGCTGCTTCCCCCCTCTTCGTGGCAAGCGCGGCGCATTTTCTGTTCCAGGACGAGAAACTGACACGCGGCTCGTCAGTCGGGGTCATGCTGGGCTTTGCAGGGGTCGCACTCCTGTTCGGGCCGGATGCGATCCGGGGCTTCGGCTCGGCAAGCACGCTGGCGCAGATCCTCCTGATCTTTGCGACGCTGTTCTATGCGATTTCCAGCCTGATCGCCCGCGGCGCGCCCCAGATGGACCCCTTTGTGTTTGCCACAGGCTTCGTCACCGTTGCCGCGGTCGCCTCCTGGCCGCTCGCTTTCACGGTGGACCCGGGAGAGGTCAACGCAAGCTGGAAGAACTGGATCGGCGTGATCGGCCTCGGCATCGGCCCGTCCGCCATCGCACAGGCGCTTTACATGCTGCTCATCGCGCGCACCTCAGCCACCTTCCTGTCGCTGACCGGCTATTCCATCCCGGTAATGGCGGCGGCGCTCGGCTTCGTCCTCTTCGGCGAGACGCAGACCTGGAACGCCATGCTGGCCTTCCTGATGATTCTCGGCGGGGTCTGGCTTGCCCGGCATGGGGGCGGCGCGAAGGCGTGAGTTCCCCGCGGAATAGTCAGCCCCAGCGCGCGAGGCGCAGGGCGTCGATGTCCGCGAGCTTTGCTTCATAGGCCGACCAGTCGTCGGCCTCTGCAATCGGCGCCCAGAGCGATTCGACCTCGTCGATCAACAGCGACGGCGCGTCCGGACGCTGGAAGATGCCTGCGTTCGCGCGCTCCGGACGCACGGGATCGCGGGCGAGAATGTCCGCCTTCACCGGCGCGAACGCATCGGCGGCGTAGAGATCTGCCAGCGGACCTGCCAGCGCGCGGGCTTCGCTCGCCGCCCCACCGAACCAGTCATGGAAGACCTGCGGCCAGCGGGCCTCGCTCTCGGTCATCCAGGCATAGAAGGACTGGAGGAAGGCCGTATCGGCCTCCGCCTCCCCTGTCGGGGAGATCCCGAGCAGGGCATGCGTGTGGTCGACGAAGGAGGCCCGATACGCCTCCTGATAGGGCGCGAGCGCGCCGGCGAGATCGTCAGCATCGGCAAGCAGAAGCAAGGCTGACGCGAGCTGCTGCAGTGACCAGGCGCCCTGCACCGGTTGGCGCCCGAACCGGTAGAGCCCGTTCTGATCGAAATAAGCGGCCGTGAAGTTCGGATCCGATACCGGCAGGAACCGCCATGGGCCAAAGTCGAAGGTCTCGCCGGTGATATTGAAATTGTCCGTATTCATCACGCCATGGACAAAGCCCGCTGCCATCCATTGGCCGAGCATCCGGCCCGTATTGCGCGTAGCGGCCTCCAGCAGGTTGCAGGCCTTCCGGCCTATCTCCGGATCATCCGCTTCCGGATAGAACTGCGCGACGCAGTAATCGACAAGACGCGCCATCGCGGCCTTGTCCTCGAAATAGGCGAGGCGCTGGAAGCTGCCGAAACGGATATGGCTGTGCGACAGGCGCGTCAGAACGGCCGACCGGGTCGGCGATGGCTCGTCATTGCGCCAGAGCTGTTCGCCGGTTTCGATGAGGCAGAACGGCTTTGATGTGTTGACCCCGAGCGCTTCGAGATAATTGGCCGCCAGCACTTCGCGCACGCCACCCTTCAGCGTCAGGCGCCCGTCGCCCTGCCGGCTCCACGGTGTCTGGCCGGAACCTTTCGTCCCGAGGTCGAGCAGCCGCCCTGCCCGGTCGCGCACCTGCGCAAACAGGAAGCCGCGCCCGTCTCCGAGGTCCGGATTGTAGACACCGAACTGGTGGCCATGGTAGCGCAGCGCCAGCGGTTGCGGCAGGTTGCCTTCAAGCGGCACGAAATGGCCGAAATGCTCCGCCTGCGCTTCGGGCGAAAAACCGCCGAGGCCCGTTTCCTCTGCCCACCGAGCATTCCAGTGGCGCAGGATCAATTGCGGGAAATCTGCCGGCTCGACCGGATCGGCCAGGAAGTCTTCAAGCGCGCGGATCGGGAGTGTTTCGGTCATGGCCTGTCTCACCATTTCGCTTCGCCGGCAGCAAGACAAAAAAGAAGGGCGGGCATTCCTGCCCGCCCTTCCCTGTCAGGATATGCCCGTCCTAGTGGCGGAGCGTCAGCTCGAAACCGAGCAGGCGGCCGGGCTGCAGCGGCGAGAAGGTGCCAGCAGCCGGATGCGGGTCATAAGGTGCGTTCACACCGTTCGAGAGGTTGACACCGCCCGGCGCGAAGGGGGCCAGCGTGCCGCCGAACGGCACCTGCGTATCGCCACCGGCGACGACTTCGTCGAGCAGGTTCTTGCCATAGACCGAGACCGAAAGGCCTTCGACCGGCGTGTTCCAGGTGAGGTTCGCATCCAACTGGTCAGCCGGGTTGATCCAGCCCCAGTTGTTGTCGGTGAAGGCGAACTTGTCACGGTGCTGGAAGTTCACGCGGGTGACGAGCGAGCCGTCGCGGCCCATGTCGAGGTCGTGGATGAAGCCGATGCCCCAGGTGGTTTCCGGCACGCGCGGCACGTCGAGCGCCAGGTCCGCACCGTTCACGACACCGTCAGACGAGATGTCGAACAGAACGTCCGTGTACTCCGCATCGATCACGCCGATATTTGCCGTCACCAGCAGGTTTTCCAGCACGGCGTAGCGGCCTTCAGCCTCGAAGCCCATGATGTCCGCATCCGCCGTGTTGATGATGGTCTGCGCCACACCGGAGGACGGAGACGACAGGTTCAGCTCGCGCTGCATGTCGGAGACCTGGTTGAAGAACACGGCCGCGTTCAGCTGGCCGCGGCCATCCGCCGTGTCATGCTTCATGCCGATTTCGTAGGAATCCACCGACTCTTCGTCGAAGGCGCGCGAACCCGTCGGCGGGAACAGCGCTTCGAAGGCAAGTGCGTTGGTGATGCGGAAGTTGTAGCCGCCGGACCGGACACCGTTGGTGTAGTGGCCGTAGACCTGGGTGGCGTCATTCCACTGGTACTGGAAGCCGATTTTCGGCGAGAAGTTCGACCAGTCGTCCTTGTCGGTGAAGCCGTTGGGCTCACCCGGCACAAAGGGATTGGTGCCGGAGGTCGGGCAGGTGCCGTCGACAACCGAGCAATGCGGACGCGGACGGACATAAGTGATGTCCACATCCTTTTCCTCATAGCCGTAGCGCATGCCGAAGATACCGGTCAGCTTCGGCGTAAACTCATAGTCCACCTGGCCGAACAGGCCGTAGACCGTGTGGTCCTGGGCACCGCCGCCATTGAATTCTGCGGCCGTAACCGTCGGCAGGGTGCGGCGCTCGGTATAGGCCACTTCCTGCTGGAACCAGAAGGCGCCGACGGTGACGTCCGCCTTGCCGAAGGAGCCCGCATAGCGCAGCTCGTTCGAGATCTGCTCCTGCGAAAGTTCCGTATCCGAATGGAACAGGTGGAGCGGCAGGGCATCGATGTCGGCATCGGTCACCGAGTCGATTTCACGATAGCCGAGGATGTTGGTGATCCGGCCATCGCCGAAAGCGACATCGATGTCGGTGCGCAGCGACGCAAAGGTCGTCTCGTTGTCGAGCACGCCCGGATTGTCGATCGCGATGTCGAAGCTGTCGCGGTCATAGACGCCGCGGTTCTGGCCGTTCGGGCCATCGGCGCGCGTCTTGAACTTCTCGGCCTTCGCCAGGATCGTCACATCGCTGTTCGGCTCGTATTTGAGCGCCGCGCGGATGATGCTGGTCTGGGATTCGCCGAGGTCGCTGCCGTCGAACTTGTTTTCGAAATAGCCATCGTCGGTGTTGTAGTAGCCGCCCAGTTTGCCGGTCAGCTTTTCGCTGAAGATCGGGCCGGAAACCGTGCCCTGAACGGTCGTGCTGGGGCCGCCGCGGCCGGAATCGATCGGCGTTTCCACCGACGTGCGAACCTTCCACTCAAACTCGTCGGTCGGGTTGCCGGTATTGATCAGCACCGCGCCGCCGGTCGTGTTGCGGCCGAACAGGATGCCCTGCGGGCCGCGCAGGATTTCCACGCTGTCCAGATCGAACAGGTCGAGCACCACGCCATTGTTAAGGCCGAGATAAACGCCATCGACGAACACGCCGACGGTCGGGTCGATCGACGGGATCGACGAGTTGATGCCAAGGCCGCGGATGGAGAAGTTCGCGGTGCCTTTTGCCGTGCCGATGTCGGACAGCGACACGTTCGGCGAAGAATAGGACAGGGATTCGAGGTCGCGCACGTTCAGGGCATCGAGCGTGTCGGAATTGAAGGCCGTGACCGCGACAGGCACGTCCTGCACGTTCTCGACGTCCTTCTTCTTGGTCGCCGTGACGGTGACGGTGCCGAGCACGCGGTCAACTGCCGATTCGCGCTCCGGTGCGGTATCTTCCTGGGCATAAGCGACGCCGGCGGTCAGGATGACCATGGCCGAAGCCGAACAGAGAAATCTGGATAGGTTCATTGATTGCTTTCCTCCACTTTTTGCTGCCTCACGCGGGCACGCGATTGGCTTTCGTTCTTGTGTGTGAAGGAAATATGGATCGTTCAGAGCTTATCCCAGACAAATTTCCACTGCCGGCACCGCTTTTTCCCGGCTGTAACATTTGCGCCACAAGACGGAGCCGATGAAACCCGTTACAGGCGAACTCAGATCGACCCGAGCGCCCGCCCGGTGACCTGGCCGGCGTCGCGGATCGCGGTCCGGATCGCCTCCGACAGGGCTGTCAGGTTCATGAAGCCATGCACCATGCCGGGATATTCGCGCACCGTGACCGGCACGCCGAAGCTCGCCATCTTGTCGGCATAGGCCAGCCCCTCATCGTGCAGCGGATCCCAGCCACAGAGAACGAAATGCGCGGGCGGCAGGCCGCGGAAGGCTTCCGGCGGCGAAAACAGCGGCGAGACGCGCAAATCCATCCGTTCGGCTTCTTCCCCGATATAGGAGTCGCGGAAGAATTCGAACAGATTGGCCGAAATGAAGAAGCCGCTCTCCTGCACCGGCATCTTCTTGGTACGGATGTCGGCGAACTGGACGAGCGGATAGAGTAGGAGCTGGAAGGCCGGCGCCGGCCCGCCGGTCCGGTTCATTTCCTGGGCAAGATAGGCCGAAAGATTGCCACCGGCACTGTCGCCGGACACGGCAAGCCGCTCGGCATCCATGCCGACCTTTGCGGCGTTTTCCTGGACCCAGCGCCAGACCGCCAGCGCATCGTCATGAGCGGCGGGGAATTTGTGTTCCGGCGCGAGGCGGTAATCGACTGACAAGACACGGCAGCGCGCACCTTCGGCAAGGCGCCGGCACAACATGTCATGGCTGTCGAGATCGCCGATCACGAACCCGCCGCCATGGAAGAAGAGGATGCCTGGGCCTGGCGCGATGCCGGCGCCGAGCGGCGTATAGAGCCGGGCCTTGCGCTGCCCTGCCCCGCCGGCGACCATAATATGGGACACGTCCGCCATTTCCGGCGCGTCTTTTTCTATGGCGCGGCTGGCGACATAGAACTGGTAGCGCAGCCGTTCCGCCGACCCCTTCCAGTCGAGCGGCTTCACTTCCGGCATCTGAAAGCGTTCCATGAACTGGCGGATGGTCTGGTCGAGGCTCATGGCCGTGAAGATGGAGACGAAATCGGGCCTTGTGAAGGCGTCTTGCAGCCGCCACAATGACGCAATGAAAACAGTGGACGTCTTCTGGTCATTCCGCTCGCCATATTCCTATCTGGCGACCAAACGCCTGCGGGCCATGCCCTCGAAATGGGAGGTGCGGGTGCGCCCGCGACCGGTCTATCCGATTGCGATTCGCACGCCGTCCTTCTTCGAGGAGGTTCGGCCGCAATGGGTGCCCTACCTGCTGCGCGACTTTGTGCGCAATGCCCAGTATCTCGGCCTGCCCATCGGCCCGCTGAACCCCGATCCCGTCGTCATGAACATGATGACGCGGGAGATTTCACCCGACCAGCCCTATATCGGCCGGCTGACCCGGCTTGGCATCCTCGCTTGCGAGAAGAGCGACGAGGATGGCTGGGCCTTCATGGACGAGGTTTCGACCCTGATCTGGTCCGGCGGCGCCTGGACCGAAGGCACGGCCCTGAAGGAGGCGGCCGCGCGCGCAGGCTTCGACCTCGATGAAATGGATGCCCGGCAGGAAGCGGAGAAGGACCGGCTGGAAGCGGTCATCGCCGAAAGCCAGGCCGCGCAGGATCCGCACCATTGGGGCGTGCCGCTGATGGTGTTCGAGGGCGAGGCCTTCTTCGGGCAGGACCGGATCGACCTGCTCGAATGGCGGCTCGGCCAGAGCGGCGTTGCGCAGCGCGGCTAGACCGACACCACCCCCTGCCCCGGCGGATCAGAGAAGAGGCGCTCGACCAGGTCCGCCCGGCGCGACTGGACGAGGCGCTGGTTGACATAGCCCTTGTCGGTGATTTCGCCGGCATCGATGCTCGGCGGTTCGGTCATGACGAGGAAGCGCTTGATGCGGCGCGATGAGCCGGGTTCGCTCCTGTTGAAGGCAATGGCTTTCTCCGTCAACTGATCGGTCAGCGCGCTGAGGGCTTTTCCGAGGTCGCCATGTTTTTCGACGAGGTGCTGCAGGCCCGCCTGTGACGGCCAGACCAGCGCGGCGGCGAAGTGCTTGTCCTGCCCGCAGACGACCGCATCGAAGACCAGCGGCGAACAGGCCGCCACATAATCCGGCCTGAGCGTTCCGACGCTGACCCATGTGCCGGAGGAAAGCTTGAAATCCTCGCCCACCCGGCCATCGAAGATGAGACCCTTGTTCGGGTCATTGACGTCGACAAATTTCACTGCGTCGCCGAGACAGTAATAGCCTTCCTCATCGAAGACTTCCGCATTCTTCTGCGGTTCGTTGACATAGCCCGGCATGACGGTCGGGCCCTTGACCCGCACTTCCAGCTTGTCGCCGTTCGGCACGAGTTTCAGCGTCAGGCCCGGCAGCGGCAGGCCGATCAGGCCCACCCGCTCGACCTCCCAATGCACCACGGTGATGCCCTGTGTTTCGGTTGCGCCATACATGGTGATGATCGGTATGCGCCGGCCGGTCGCCTTGATGGCGAGCGCCTGCAGGCGGTCATAGAGATCGTCCGACAGGGTCGCCCCGCCATAACCGATGGACCGCATATTCCTGAAGAAGGCATGGAGCAGCGTCTCATCCTCCTCCATCGCCTCGGCCAGCATGGCGAGCGCGATAGGCGCCGTGCCGAAGGTCGAGGGCGAACAGTCGCGCACATTGCGGATGGTCTCATGGAACAGGGCCGGTGTCGGCTTGCCGCCATCGATCCAGAAGGTCGCCCCGTTCCACAGCGCGCCGTTGAAGTTCACATTCGAGCCGGAGATGTGGTTCCACGGCAGCCAGTCGAGCACATTGTCCACCTGCTCCGGATCATATTCGGGATCCCGCGCATTGTCGCGCAGGCCTTCCTGTCCGGCGATCATGGAACACATGGCACCCTGCGTCGTCGGTACCGGTTTCGGCATGCCGGTGGAGCCGGACGTGAACAGGTATTTACCGACGCTGGCGTCCGTCAGTTTACTGAGCGCTTCGGCGACGGCCGAAGTCGGCTGGGTTTCAAGAAGCGAGGCAAAGCTGCGCACTGTATTGTCCCCGCCCGGATCAGCGGACACGATGGCACAGGCTTCCACCGGCAGGGCCGCGATGGCATTGCGGAAGGGTTCCAGCGTCTCGGCAAAGATTACTTTCGGCTTCACAGCATGGTAGCAATGCTTCAGCTTTTCATAATCGCTCGACATGGTGGAGTAAGGCACGGAGATCGGCGCAGCCGGCGCACCGATCTTTTGGGCCGCAAGGATTACCAGCGCCGATCTGATCGAATTTCCCGACAGGATCATGACCGGTGCGTCCGGCCCTGCCCCAAGGTCGAGGAACGCTTGCGCCAAGGCGTCGGTCAAGCGTTTGGCCTCACCATAGGTGACTGTCACCCACTCATCTGTCTGCGGATCGCGCTCGCGCAGGAAGGCCCGGTCAGGATGTTCGGCGGCTCGCGCGTCAAGGCAATGCGGAATGGTCCGGGGGCGGTCTCCCGGCGCCTGCTTCGGCGTGATGTAGAAGATGCCGCCGGGCGCAGCACGCATCTCCACGTCCGGCGCCTTCATCGGCAGCAGGCGGAATGGTGGTTGGGCCTGTCCTTCGGCCATCTGGTCTCTCCCTCGGGGCATTTTTTCTTGAGGGAAAGATAGCTCGGGAAACCGCAGCGTCCACGGGTACCCCTGGAAAAACCGGGTTTTGAAACCGGGGGTTTCAGGCTTCCGCTTTTACGGCATCCACGACCTGGCCCAGCGCCTTCAGCATCATGGCTTCGTCCAGCGCTTCGGCCATGACGCGGATCAGCGGCTCGGTTCCGGACTTGCGGACGACCAGGCGGCCCTTCTCACCCAGTTCCGCTTCGGCGCTGGCCATGACTGCCTTGACCCGGTCACTCTCAAGCGGGTTCGCGCCGGAATAGGTAATGTTGACCAGTTTCTGCGGCGCCGGCGTGAAGACCCGCGCAAGGGCCGAGGCTTTTTCTCCGCTGCGCGCCAGCACGCTCAGCACCTGCAACGCCGCGAGCAGGCCATCGCCGGTGGTCGAGACATCCGACAGGATGATGTGGCCGGACTGCTCCCCACCGAGATTGAATCCGTGTGCCCGCATATGTTCGCCGACATAGCGGTCGCCGACCTTCGTGCGCGCCAGGGTCAGCCCGAGCTCCTTCAGATATTCCGCAAGCCCCATATTCGACATGACCGTCGCCACCATGCCGCCGCCCTTGAGACGGCCGCCGCGGTGCAGGTCTCCGGCGATGAGACCCATGACCTGGTCGCCATCAACCTCATGGCCAAGTTCGTCCACCACGATCAGGCGGTCTGCGTCGCCATCGAAGGCGATGCCGATGTCGGCGGCCTTGTCGAGGACGGCCGCCTTCAGCGCGCCGGTCGCCGTGGAGCCAACGCCGGCATTGATATTCACGCCATCCGGCTTGTCGCCGACCACAGTGAGCTTCGCGCCGAGCCGCGTCAGGGCTTCTGGCGCGACGCGGAAGGCGGCACCATTGGCACAGTCGAGCACGATATTGAGTTTGGAAAAGTCTGCGCCCTTTCCGACGGTCTCGACGCATCGGCCGATATAGCGGCTGGCGGCGCCCTCCATGCTGCGCGGCACGCAGACGGCCTCCGGGACGGCGTAGGCACCCTCGAAGGCGTCAAACATGGCCGCTTCCAGCGTCTCTTCCACCGCGTCGGTGAACTTCACGCCGTCCGGGCTGAAGAGTTTGAGGCCATTGTCCTCATACTTGTTGTGGCTGGCCGTCACCATCACGCCGAAGGCCGCGCCGGTTTCCCGCGCAAGCAAGGCAACGGCCGGTGTCGGCACCACGCCGATGCGCACCGGCGTCAGCCCCATGCTGGCGAGGCCGGCGACGAGCGCCGCCTCGATCATTTCGCCGGAGCGGCGCGTGTCGCGCCCGATGATGACTTCCCGGCCGCCTTCAGGCGCAAAGGTGCGCGCCGCCGCAATGGCAAGGCGCAGCGCCGTTTCCGCTGTCATCGGCTTGCGGTTGATCCGGCCGCGGATGCCGTCCGTTCCGAAGAACTGTCGTGCCATGAGTGTCCCTCCGGCGTCTTGGTCGCAGAAAAGAAAAAGAAAATCGAGCCCTGTTCAGAACTGGAAGTAGACGAAGGGCCGTGCCTCCAGCGGATAAAGCGCCAGCAGGATCGCCGTCAAGGCACCGACCGCGCCCCAGTACACCAGCGGCTCGCGCAGGATGGGGGCCCGGCCGAGGCGCTTCACCGCCGGAAGGCCCAGCAGCGCGTCGAGCGCGATCAACACCGGCACCAGCCAGACCGTCCAGTGCAACCACCCTTCCCCGCCCTGCCGTAGGCCGGTGAAGGCGTACCAGATCTCCAGCGTGTCGCTGAAACTCTCGGCCCGGAAAGGCACCCAGGCGAGCAGGACGAACAGTTGCGTCAGGATGAGGCCCGGCAGAAAGCCGATCCGGTGGCCGGACTTGCTGTAGAGAGCCCGGTGAACTGCCAGCGCGGCACCATGCAGCGCGCCCCAGACCACAAAGGTCCACGCCGCACCGTGCCACAGGCCGCCAAGCAGCATGGTGGCCATGAGGTTGCGGTAGGTCTTCAGCTTGCCACCCCGGTTGCCGCCGAGGGGAATGTAGAGATAGTCACGCAACCAGCTGGACAGGGAGATGTGCCAGCGGCGCCAGAAGTCCGCGATGTCGGGACTCGCATAAGGATGGTCGAAGTTTTTCGGAATGAAAAAGCCGAACCAGCGCGCAACGCCGATCGCCATCAGCGAATAGCCGGCGAAGTCGAAATATATCTGCGCGGCAAAAGCGATGGTTGCGCCGATCAGTGCGCCATTCGACCAGCCGGAAATCTGCGCGTCGCCCGCCAAAAGCGCGTCGCCGTAAACGGGGTCCACCAGCGGGGCGAGATTGTCCGCGATGCCGGCCTTGTAGGCAAAGCCGAGCAGGAAGGCGCGCAGGCCGGCCGACAGGAGCTCGCCGGTCAGGCGCTTGTCGTATTCCATCTGGGGAAAGAAGCTCGCGGCTCGCACGATCGGACCTGCGACCAGCTGGGGGAAGAAGGCGATATAGAGCGCGACCCGCCTAAGGCGCGGCTCTGCCGGCAGGTCGTCACGTGCCGTGTCGACGATATAGCTGATCGCCTGGAAGACGTAGAAGCTGATTCCCACCGGCAGGATGATGTTCAGTACCGGGACGTTTGCCTTGAGACCGATCGCGCCGAGCAGTTCGGCAAAGCTCGCCGTGAAGAAGCCGGCATATTTGAAGATGCCGAGCACGGCGAGATTTCCGGCGATACCCGCAACCAGCCATGTGCGACGCGAGGGGGTCCGCTTTGCCGCCTGCAGGGCCGTCAGCCAGCTGAGGACAATGACAAGACCTATCAGGCCGAGGAAGCGCCAGTTCCACCAGCCATAGAAGATGGCCGAAGCAATCAGCAGCACGGTCAGCTGCGCTTCACGCCGCCCGCGCAACAGCCAGTAGGCCGCGAACGTAATCGCGAGGAAGGCAAAGAAGATGGGCTGGGTAAAGATCATTTCCCGCCCTCCAGAATGCCCGATGCAATCAGTTGCTCTGCCAGCCAGACTTCATAGACCTCTGCCCCACTGTCGAGCAGGTGGTCGCGGTCCAGCCATTCATTGCCGTCGAGGGACGCCAGCAATGCCGGGTCGAGCGGCGCGATGCAGGTGAAGGCGGCAAGTTCGTCATTGCAGAGCCCCCCGGCATAGGCGCGGGTTCCGGCTTCGATCACCGGCGGGAAATAATAGGCAACCTCGCGCACGCCTTCGGACATGAGGCGCGCCCGCTGCGCGTCACGAAAGGCGCGGGCCCAGGGCTTTACCGACGCGGCCTCAACCGTTGCCGCCAGTTCCTCCGCCCGCCAGGCCGGGTCGATCTCTTCGCGCGGCGTGTCGTTGCCTTCATAGGATTCTTTCGGCGCGATCGTGGCCAGCGTCTTGCCCTGGCTCACCAGGCCGACATTGAGGACATTGAGGCCCGCATGCATCCCCGTCAGGACAAGGTCGCGCACGCAGGCGGTCGTCCCGGCGCAGGCGCCTTCCAGCATGCCCTGCACGGCCCAGCGCGTGCCGGTCAGATCGAACTGATCGATGGCGCGCATGGAAAATTTCGAATTCTCGAAAATGAAGGCGGGGCGTTCGTCCGTAACCTGACCGATTTCGACAAAGACGATGTCAGGGGCGCGCGGTGTGGCGGCCATAAAGTCTTCGAGATGACGGTCGCGTTCGGCAAGTGACGCCGCTTCCAGGGACAGGTTGACGACGCGATGGGGGTAGCCCTTCTCCCGCAGCAAGCCTGTCAGACGCTGCTCGCTGATCGCGTTGCGTGAGAAGCTGGCGCCGGAAAACACGATGATCGGCGCAGCCTCTTCTGCCGAAACCTCGACCGCATGATTGACCACAGCGTCGAAATCCGTTGCCCGGCCGATGCCGAGGGCACCGGTCGCCACCCGGATCAGCAGTGCCATGACCATGAGGCCCGCGAGGAAAGCGAGGGCCGGCCCCATAAGCCCGCCCCGATGCGGCAGGCGCAGGAGGCCCGCCCCGGCCAGGGCAAGCCCTGCAAGGGCAATCAGAAGAAGCGACATGAACCCCACACCTCTGCCGGGACCAGTCGCCCCGCTGAAGGCAGAATTCTACACTACCAGACCTTGCACAATCCTTGGCGCCGACGGCGGAACCTACACAATCGTGTTATTTCGGCGGCCGGAATTCAGGCTGGCGTCACGTCGCCATAGACGATGAAATGCGGATTGTCATAGCCGCGCGCGCGCTTGCCATAGAGCAGCGGAGCGCCTTCTTCCGTCAGCACGCGGCCGCCGGCGGCCTCCACCACGGCCTGACCTGCCGCAGTATCCCATTCCATGGTACGGCCCATGCGGGGGTAAAGGTCGGCCTCCCCTGCTGCAATCAGGCAGAATTTGAGGGAAGAGCCCGCCCCGGTGAGGCCTGCGATAGGGAATTTCTCAAGGAACGCATCCGTTTCCGGAGTGCGGTGGGATTTCGAGGCAACGGCCGTCAGGCCCTCCTCCGGCGCCTTGCGGATTTGCATGGCGCGCCGCTCGGCCGGCACCTCTGCCCCTGGCGCGGCATCCGCCTGCCAGGCAGAATTGTGCGCTTCCGCCACGAACAGCCGGTCGAGCGCCGGGGCATAGACCACGCCCATGACCGGCCGGCCATGCTCGATAATGGCGATGTTCACCGTGAACTCGCCATTCTTGCTGATGAATTCCTTGGTGCCGTCCAGCGGATCGACCAGGGCGAAGCGAGCCCCATGCTCCGGCATGTGGCCCGCCGCCATGGATTCCTCAGCAATCACGACAAGGTCCGGATCGGCCGTCTTCAGCCCCGCCAGGATCAGCGCCTCGGCGCGTTCGTCGGCTTCGGTGACGGGCGACTCGTCTCCCTTTTTCGAGAAATCGAAATCGCCCTCATAGACCTCCATGATGACCTTGCCCGCATCGAGCGCGATGCGCGCCAGCTGGTCCGCCGTGATTGCCATATCGGAACCCTATTTCAGTACGTCGACCATCTCGACCTCGAACATGAGGTCTGCGTTCGGCGGGATCGGGCCGCCCGGCGTGCCGCGCGCGCCATAGCCGAGGTCAGCCGGGATGTAGAGCATCCAGCGGTCGCCCGGCTTCATCTTCTTCAGCGCCTCGACCCAACCGGGAATCAGCTGGTCGGAGGGGAAGATTTCCGGTGCGCCGCGCTGGAAGGCGCTGTCAAACATCTCGCCGGTCTCGGCGAGGCGGCCTTCATAATATACGACCACGTCCTGACCGCCGACCGGGCTTGCGCCGGCTGCGTCGCCGCTCGCCAGCACGACATATTGCAGGCCAGACGGCGTTTTCTGCACTTCCGGCAGGTCACTGTTCCACGGCGAATATTTCGCCCAGGCTTCAGTATCGGTGGATTTCGCTTCCATCAGGTCGACAAGGTCCACGAGGAAGACGAGGTCGTCGCCCGCCTTGATCACTGCGCCACGGTCACGATCGCCATAGGCCAGCGCATTCGGGATGTAGAACAGGAACTGGTCGCCTTCGTGCATCTTCTGCAGGCCGATGGTCCAGCCGGGGATCACCTGGTTGAGGCGGAACATGGCCGGTTGGCCGCGATCGAAAGAGGAATCGAACTTGTCCCCGCCGGCCGTGCGGCCCTCATAATGGACGCGGACAAGGTCGCTCGGCAGCGGGCTGGTCTTGCCTTCGCCCTTGCGCAGCACGATCCATTGCAGGCCACTTTCATCCGTCTGGACACCGCTTGCGTCAGCGTTCCATGGCAGGTGGGATTCAAAAACCTGATTCACGTCGACTGACTCCTTTTTGGCTGAACAGCCGGTGACAAGGCCAAGCGCTGCGAGCGCAGCAATGAAAGTGCGGATCATGTGGACTGCTCCGTCTGAGGGCTATGTGTGGCGAGGGTCTAAGCCCGTTTCGGGGCAGAGTCACCCGCCCCGAACACCGGCAAAGGTCAGGCCTGGCGCGGCGGATAGCCGGCCAGTGTGAGGGCCTCGATGACTTCCTGCGTATGCTGGCTGTCGCGGGTCTCGATCAGGATGTCGAACTCCGCGCCCTTGGCCGGCACGTCGAGGGCGATGCGGTTGTGCGCGACTTCCATGATGTTGGCGCCCTGGTCGCCGATGATCTTGGAGACGAGGGCCAGCAGGCCCGGCCGGTCGTCGCCGATGATGCGGATCCGCGCGAGGCGGTTCTCCCGCACCAGCGCCCGCGTCAGCACCGACGCCAGCAGGCGCGTATCGATATTGCCGCCGCACAGGACGAGACCCACCTTGTGGCCGCTGAACTTGGCCGGATGTGCCAGAAGTGCCGCAAGGCCGGCTGCGCCTGCGCCTTCGGCAATCGTCTTCTCGACTTCAGCGAAGAGGGTGATGGCGCGCTCAAGGTGCGCTTCTTCCACCAGCACGATGTCGTCGACCAGGCTGCGCACAATGTCGAGCGGCATGCGGCCGACTTCGCGGACGGCGATGCCCTCGGCAATTGTCGAGCCGCCGACATGCACCGGCTTACCGGTCAGTTCCTGCTTCATCGCCGGATACATGGCAGATTCGACACCGATGATCCGGATGTCCGGATTGATCCCCTTCGCAGCGACCGCCATGCCGGCGATCAGGCCGCCGCCGCCGATCGGCACGACCAGCGTGTCGAGGTCGGGATTGTCGGCCAGCATTTCGAGCGCGATGGTCCCCTGCCCGGCAATGATGTGCGGATCGTCGAAGGGGTGGATGAAGGTCAGCCCCTCGCGCTGCTGCACATTATAGGCTTCGGCCTTCGCCTCATCGAAATTCAGCCCGCTCAGCAGCACGCGGCAGCCATGCGACCGGGTCTGCTCGACCTTGGTGAACGGCGTCGTTTCCGGCATCACGATGGTGGCCGGAATGCCGAGCCGCCGGGCATGATAGGCAACGCCCTGGCTGTGATTGCCGGCAGACGCCGCAATCACACCAGCCGTTTTCTGCGGCACGGAAAGCGCCGAGAGCCGGTTCAGCGCGCCGCGCTCCTTGAAGGCGGCGGTGAATTGCTGGTTCTCGAACTTCACCCACACTTCGGCGCCGGTGATCGAGGACAGCGTCTTCGACAGATTGAGCGGTGTGCGTTCGACCTGGCCTGCAATGGTTGCAGCAGCCGCGCGCACATCGTCGAGGGTCACGGGAAGGCTGGTCTGCTGCGTGTCGGCCATTGTCGAAAGTCCTTGGGGCGAAAACGCGCGCACCCTATGCGCGGCGCACCATAAGGGCAAGCGATCACCCTCTGTTGCGACCTTGACGTGTGGTACGGGTCGGCTCTTGCTGAATTGCCTTTCCAAACAGAGATCCGGATGACCCAGCGGCTAGACTATACTGCCTCCTGCCAGCGGCTAAAGAGCCTTGGCCTCGCTGATTTTGACTCGCCACCGCCTTTGCCAGAACGGCGCCCCTTGTACGATGACCCTGAGCCGCTCGGCGTGCAGGTCTTCCGGACAGAGGTCAGCGCGGACCTTTCGGGCCTCACCCTCCCCCGCACCTTTTTCGGCCGATCACTCGTTACCAACGCCACCTTCCACGGCACAGACCTCAGCGAGTCCACGCTCTGCTGGAATGATTTTGAATCGGTAGACTTCAGCAATGCGAACCTGCACGGCTCTGACCTTCGCGCATCGCTCTATTCCGATGTTGATTTCAGTTGTACAGACTTGTCGGCCTGCGATCTGCGCCAGACGACCTTCACCAATTGCCGGTTCACTGGTGCAAACCTGATGGGGGCATTCCTCACCCTATCGCAATGGACAGCAGTTCCTCTTTCATGGGCACAGCGCAGGCAAGTCCGTTGGCATTTGACCAAAGGCCCGGAACCGGATGGCGGCTGAGTATCTTACTCCCCCTCCATGCCCGCGATCCACTGGTTGATCAGGTCGATGCCGACCGGGTCCGGCAGGGTGCGGCCGAGTTCGGGCATCGCGATGCCGGGCTCGGTGGAAGCCATGCGGTAGGCAAGGATGGATTGTTCCGGATGACCGGGCTCGATCACGACCAGCCGCCCGCCCGAGCCGCGACCTGCCGCCGTCGGGTGTTTCTTCAGGCCGAGCTTGACCGGGGACGTTTCCTCCAGCTGCAGCCAGAGGCCGGAATTGGAGGCCGAGCCGTCCGGCTTGTGGCAATGGCCGCAATTGATGTCGAGATAGCCGCGCGCGCGGGAATCGAGCGGCAGGGTCATGTCCGCGGCCGATGGCGTGGGCGCCAGATCGTCCGGCACGTGGTCCAGCAATCCGGCCGCCGCCCAGTCCGCCAATTGGTCGACGCCCGCCGGGCCTTCATGTGCCAGGTTGCGCAGTTTCGGCCCAATCGGCTCCACCGCATCGCCCGACTGGTGGCAGGTCTTGCACTGGTTCTTGTTGGGCACTTCATAGTGGATTTCCAGCGGCTCGCCCGCCGGGCTGACCGTGGAGATCGTCTGCCGCGCGCCGGTCGGCGCATAGGTCGCCTCCGTCCCGTCTGCATTCCACACATAAGGGTACGCCGCCCAGCCATCGGCCTTGCGGATCAGGACGCGCGTCTCGACCTTGAAGGCCCCCTCTTCCGGCGCGCGCATGTCGGGCGCGAAAGCGAAGGTCTTTATGAGGGCGGTGCCGACCGGGAAGACCGGCAGCCCGCCGCCGTCTGCCTTTGCCGTCTTGCCTTCGGGGACGAAAATGTAGCGGTGCTTGGCCGCATCGTCAGAGAACAGCGGATTGATCAGGTCATAGGCCCTCACCCGCTCAGCCGGGACGTCCGCCGCCGCGTCGGCAAAAAATCCGTAGTCGGAGAGGTGCTGCGCCGGTGCCTCGTCCAGGATGGCGGTAAGGTCCGGCCCGCCGGCCTTTCCTCCGCCACACGCGGCGACGAGCAAGACCGGCAGCAGTGCAAGGGCGTGCCTCATTCCGGTTGCGGATCCTGCGGCAGGACGATCGGTGACGGCTCGGTTTCCTTGCCGCCGGAAGGCCGCTCGAAGGACGGAGCGAGATTTGCCGGGTCGAGCGGGTATTCTCCAAGCCCGAGGCTGACAAAGCCGACGTCTTCCGCTTCATCGATGTCGATATTGAGTTCGACATCACCGCCCCCGCTCCAGCGCGTCACGCCATCGGTCACGATGGCCGGAAACTGGCCGCCAAGTGCCGCCGCAATCGGCGCGACGAAGCCCTGCGGATTGGCGAGCCCGCCCGTATAGGTATTGCCGCGCAGGGTGATGTCGCGTGGCAACGGATTGTAGCGCTCATCCTCGAACGGCAGGTTATAGGCCGTCAGGAACACGTGCACGGTGTCATTATCCTCGAATGTGTTGTCGAAGACGTAGACGTCCCGGTTCGCCATCACGATGAGGCCGGTGCCGGTCGGCACGCCGGCGACAATGTTGCCGACGGGCGCGAAGTTCGGCGTGTTGTTGTGCACGATCTGGTTGTCGAAGACGCGGGTGGAGTGCCCGCCGATGACCGGCAGGTCCGGCAGGTCGAAGATCAGGATGCCGCCGGCATTGTCGCGCGCGATATTTCCATGCACGTCGGCATTCGATGAATTTTCGATCTCGATGCCCGCGACGTTGAATTCCGCGATGGAATTGCGAACGATGATGTTCTTCGACTGGCCGACATAGATGCCGGCGTCCGAAGCGCCGCGCACGGTGACATTCTGCACCAGGACATCCTCGGATTCGACCGGATAGACGCCATAGGCCCCGTTGGTCGCCAGGGGGCCGCCCGTCCATTCGACGGTTAGATACTGATAGGTGATCCGGTCTGCGCCTTTCGACTTGATGCCGTCGCCCTTGGTGTCGCGGATGGAAAAATCGGTGAGCGTCACATCGTCGGATGTGACCAGCAGGCCCTCCCCTGCCCCGGTCTGGCCGGAGAAGTCGAGGATCGTCTTGTTCTGGCCCGCCCCGCTGAGGACCACGTCATCAACATCCAGCGACACGCCCGTGGTGAAGGCAAATGTGCCTTCCGGCATCAGGATCGTGTCGCCGGGCTTCGCCTCGATCAGGGCAAGCTGGAGACTGGCGGCAAAATCGCCTTCCGCGGAAACCTGCGTCACAGGCGCCTGCGCGGCGGCCTTTTCAGCCGGTGCCTTCTTGCTGCACGCCGCTGGCACGAGCACAGCCAGCATGGCGGATGCAATAATGATGGGTCTCATGCCCGATTCCTCCCCGGATCAAGTTGACGCGAGTGTCAACTTCCTGAGGCGCGATGGCAAGGGCGAGAATCAAAAACCCCGCCCGGCGATCTCTCGCGGGGCGGGGCCTTTCACCGGTATTTGTCCGGGTTCGCTTAGTGCACGCTGAGCGGTTTGAGATCGTGCATCCGGGCAGCTGCAAACGCAGCTTCCCGACCCTCGACAATGGCGAGGCGCTCGCCATCGGCCGAAGAGACCACAAACAGGTCTTCCGGACGGGTCACACCTTCCAGGGCGTTGGGCGGCACCATGTCCCGCACCTCATCTGCATCCAGGTGTCGGATATAGACGAAGGTTTCCCGCTCAAACGGGTTCAGGTTTTCGTCGTTCAACATCTCGGCACTCCTTTCCGTCGTTCGACAGATACGGCGAACCAGGGTGCAGAGTGCACCTTTCGTTCCCTTTCAAGGTGGGGTGCAATTGTGGCGCTTCAAGTGCGCGAGTAAGGCTTCATCTGGGAGGCGGTTCACAGAAATGTGCGGCAAATATCCCGTTCCAGCCTCCGCCGCTTGCACCCGCCGCCCGGACGCCGCATCTTCAGGCTGAGGAGTCGCAACATGAAATTCCGGAACCTGACTGAACGACAAATCCTGAAGGCGCAGCAGGAAGGACAGTTCGAGAACCTGAAAGGCGCCGGAAAGCCGCTTGAACTCAGTGCAGATACGGGCGGTATCGAAGCCATCGGCTATCGCATCATGGCCGAAGCCGGAGCGCTGCCGCGCGAAATCGAACTCCGCAAGAAGATTGAGGAACAGCGTCGCGTCCTTCGCGAAACGACGGACGAGCACACCCGGAAGCAGGAAGCCGCAAAGCTCGCCGAGCTTCAGCTGAGACTCGACATGGAACAGGAAGCGCGTCGCCGGTTTTTCGGGAACTGAAGGTCGCGCAACGGTCGAGCAGGCCTATTCGGGCCCTTTGTGACAGGCAACGTGCAGTGTGAGGAATGGTGGAGCCAAGGGGAGTCGAACCCCTGACCTCTTGCATGCCATGCAAGCGCTCTCCCAACTGAGCTATGGCCCCGAACCGGGAAGAGCGCGGTTTATCCCCGCCTCTTCCGGCTTTCAAGTCTAATCTTCATCTTCATCGTCAATGACGAGGTCGTCGTCGCCATCCTCGTCGATTTCGAAGTCTTCGTCTTCGTCGTCGTCCAGCAGGATGTCATCTTCATCGTCGTCATCGACATTGTCTTCGGAGAAGCCGGTCGGCACTTTCGCAGGGGCGACTTCCTCGTCGTCCTCGTCCTCGGCGCCTTCAAGGATGACATCGTCGTCATCGTCGCCGAGTTCCTTGGCGTCGTCATCGTCGCCGACGACATCATCCTCGTCATCGGCGTCGGAATCGTCGTCGTCGCGGGCGACCGCGGCGGACTCATCCTCGTCGTCATAATCCTCGTCATCGTCCTCGGACTTGACGGCAGCACGGGCGGCCTTCGCCTTCACTTTCGTGATGGTGGTGCGGATCACCTCGTCTTCGGGATCGAATTCCTCACCGCACTTGGGGCACACGGCCGGGCGCTTGTTGAGGTCGTAGAAACGGGCTTCGCAGGACGGGCATACCTGCTTGATTCCGAGCTTGTCTTTCGACACGGGGGGCTCGCCTCCTCAGCATATCTGTAAATTTGGTCTGGGCGGGCGCTTGCCATGAACGCCGCGCGCTGTCAAAGCCCCAAATTCACGCGTTGAGCAGCAGCGGAACCCTTCATGGTCTGGACCAGCCGTCCCGTCAAAAACCTGTCAGGCGCCGTGCGCGCGCCGGGCGACAAATCCTGCAGCCACCGGGCGCTGATTTTCGGGGGCCTCGCGGACGGCACCAGCCGTTTCACCGGCCTGCTGGAAGGTGACGACGTCCTGCGCACCGGCGCAGCGATGGCGGCCCTCGGCGCCAAGGTCCAGCGGCTGGAAGGCGGCGAATGGATCGTCACGGGCGTCGGCGCCAAGGGCCTCGAATCGCCCATCGATATTCTCGATTTCGGCAATTCCGGCACGGGTTCCCGCCTGATGATGGGCGTCATGGCAGGCCACGCGCTCACCGCAAGCCTCACGGGCGACGAGAGCCTTCGGTCACGCCCGATGAACCGCATCCTGACGCCGCTGCGCCAGATGGGCCTCTCCGACACGGCGGGCCCGGACGGCCGCCTGCCCTTTTCGATCACCGGCACCCGCGCCCTGCGCGCCATCACTTATGCTCCGCCTCAGGCCTCGGCTCAGGTCAAGTCGGCCGTCCTGCTGGCGGGTCTCTCGGCTGAAGGGACGACCGTGGTGGAAGAGGCAAAGCCCACCCGCGACCATACCGAGCGGATGCTGCGCGGCTTCGGCGCCGAAGTCGGCGTGGAGCGCAAGCCGGGCGAACCAATCCGTGTCTCGATCCGGGGCGGGCAGACGCTGCATGCCGTCGAAGCCGAGATTCCGGGCGACCCGTCATCTGCCGCTTTCCTGGTCGCGGCCGGCATCCTGTCACCGGGCGGCGATGTCACCGTCGAAGGCGTGATGTCGAACCCGACCCGCTCCGGCTTCTATGATGTCGCGAACCTAATGGGCGCCCATCTCGGCGCCGAGGAATGTGGCGAGGCCGCGGGCGAGCGCCTGATCAATGTCGCCGCCGGCTATGCGCAGCTGAAAGGCATCGTTGTGCCCGAGCGTTATGTGCCCTCCATGATCGACGAATTCCCGATCCTCGCCGTCCTCGCCGCCTTTGCCGAAGGCGAAACGGTTGTGACCGGTGCAGAAGAACTGCGCGTCAAGGAATCCGACCGGATCGGCGCCACCGTCGCCATGCTACGCGCCAATGGCGTCGAGGCCGAAGAGACGCCGGACGGCTTCATCGTGCAGGGCTGTGCCGGCAAGGTGCCGGGCGGCGGCCTCGTCGAAACCCGCCACGACCATCGCATCGCCATGAGCGCCCTCATCATGGGCAGCGCGGCGCAGAAGCCGGTCAGCGTCGACGACATCGCCATGATCGACACGTCCTATCCCGACTTCATGGCCCACATGGCCGCCCTCGGAGCCGATATTTCGGAGACCTGATGCCTCGCCTCATCCTTCATGCCGGGGATTTGCTGGAGGTCGACACCGACGTCATCGTCAATGCTGCAAACTCGTCGTTGCTGGGCGGTGGCGGGGTCGACGGCGCGATCCACCGGGCCGCCGGACCAGCGTTAAAAGAGGCGTGCCGGCTGCTCGCCCCCTGCCCGCCGGGGGAGGTGCGCGTCACCGAAGGCTTCGGGCTCGCCCCGCGTCTTATCTTCCACACGGTCGGCCCGATCTGGCAGGGCGGACAGCGGAACGAGGCGGACATACTCGCGAATTGCTACCGCAACTGCCTGGGCGAACTTAGCCGGCGAGGCCTTGGCCGCATCGCCTTCCCGGCCATTTCGACCGGCGCTTATGGCTATCCGGCCGCCGCCGCGGCCCGGATTGCGGTCATGGTGTGCAGCCGGCACCCGGCCGCACAAGGCAAGGACATCGTCTTCGCCGCCTTCGACCCGCAGAACCGGGCCGCCCTCGCCTCAGCGATGAATGCGCTTCCGTAAACCAACAAGGTCCGCCAGCAGAACGACGTATTCGCCGGTACGGTTCTTGCTGTGACATGTCTCTGGTTAATCATGAAAAGAGGCGGCACGGTGTCCGCAGTGCTCTTGAAATCACTCGTTCTGGGCGGCCTTGGCGCCCTGGTCCTCGCCCTCATGGCCTGGCCGAAGCCTGAATTGCGCGCCGATACCGGTCCTGCTGTCACCGTTGCCAGCCCCTCTCCGATCCAGCGATGCATGAATATGGGCGGCGCGCTGGAAGCAGAATGGGAAGGCTATTGGGGCTATACCGTGCGCCGGGAAGACCTCGAAACCCTCGCCGCGACCGGGTTCGATACCATCCGCCTGCCCGTGCGGGTGTCGGCCTATACGGGCACCGCCCCGCCCTATACGATTTCCGCAGATCTGCTCGCCCGGATGGATGAAATTGTCGGCTGGGCCACAGGTCTCGGCCTCAACATCATTCTCGATGTCCACCACTACGAAGCCCTGATGGAAACGCCCGGCATCGAACTGCCGCGGCTGGAAGCGATCTGGGACCAGCTCGCCGCCCATTATGCCGGCGCGCCTGACACCGTGATGTTCGAGATCATCAATGAACCGTTCGGGGAAATGACGCCCCAGCTGACCAATCGCACGAATGAAGCAATCCTGCGCCGCATACGGACGACCAATCCGGATCGTTGGGTGATCCTCGGCACGCCGCTCTGGGGCGGCCTTGACGGCATGCTGAAGCTCGACCCGCCGGAAGACAAGCGCGTCATCGCCGGCTTCCACTACTACATACCGTTCGACTTCACCCACCAGGGCGCGACCTGGATGGAAGACGCGCCGCCACGCGGCGCTGTGTGGGGAACGTTCGCTGACGAAAAGGCGCTGCAGGCCGACTTCGGCAAGGCAGCTGCCTGGCAGCGGCGCACCGGCGTGCCGATCCTTGTCGGAGAGTTCGGCGTGCTCCGCAGCGTGGATCCGGCACAGCGCGGCCCCTGGACGCGCGCCGTGCGCGAGGCGTCGGAGCGCAACGGCATGGGCTGGTGCTACTGGGACTGGGGCACCGAATTCGCCGCCTGGGACCAGCAGCAAAATGACTGGGTCGAACCCGTCCGCGCCGCCCTTCTGGACACAGCACCATGATGCGCGGCAGCACCACGTTCGCTCCGGACACAGATGAAACCCGGTATGGCACGCTGATCGCGGCCATCATGGTCGTCACCCGCAGTGCGGCAATCGAACAGTCGGCGGCGCGCTATGTCTCCGAATCCCTGAACAATAGCGGCGCCATGGCGCTGGCCCTGCTGATGTGCGTGGCGCTGGGCGCGGTAATCCTTGTCGATGTGCCGCATCGCCTGGCACGAGCGCTGGCGGCGGCCTGGCCGATGTTTGCCTTCTGCGGCTTTTCGCTCGCCAGCGCGATCTGGTCTACAGTGCCGGCCTCCACCACACAGGAAACGCTGCATGTGATCTTCACGGTTGTCGCCGCAACATTTCTCGCCGCGCTGACAAGCTGGCGCCAGCTGATCCGGGGCATGGCGATCGGCCTTGTTGCCGTTTCGCTCGCGTCCCTGCTGACCATCCCCTTCGGCGGGATCGATCAGGACATTCATGCCGGCGCCCTGCAGGGCTTCTGGGAAGAGAAGAATGGCGCCGGACAGGTTTATGCCTATGCCGGCATCGCCTGCGCGAGCCTTGCGGCGCTTGAACGCCGGCCCACCTGGCTGTGGGGCGTCCCGGTCATGGGCCTGCTGACCGTCCTCTCGGATTCCACCACATCGCTGCTGTGCCTGATGCTGGGCCTCGCGATCCTCAGCGGCATATTCCTGGCCGGCAACCGCCATCCCGGTCGCGCGATCCTGATCTTCTGGGCCACGGCCGTGAGTGTGGGCTTCGGCATCCTGATCTGGCTCAACTTCGAAGACCAGATCTTCGCCCTTCTGGGCAAGGATCCGACCCTGACCGGACGGTCGGAAGTCTGGGAATCGGTCCTGCGTCGGATCGAGGAACGCCCCTGGATCGGCTATGGCTATCATGCCTTCTGGGATGAGGCCTCGCCTTATGCCCGCTGGGTCCGCCACGAAGTGGCATTCGACGTCTTCAACGCGCACTCCAGCTGGCTCGAAGCGATGCTGTCGGTGGGGCTGATCGGCACCAGCCTGCTCGTCTGGTTTGCCGTGCGGTCGATCCTCGGCGCGGGTGGCGGGGTCTTCCTGCCGGACGACAACCGCCGCTTCGCCCTGCCGATCCTGCTCGCCATGCTCGTCATTTCCCTGTCAGAAAGCATCCTGATCGGCGCCGCCGGCATCGGCTGGTTCGTGTATCTCGCTTTCGGCATCAAGGCCGCCATGGGCCCGGCCATCTCCCCCACCGCCCAGCCCCTCTCGCTGCGCCGGATGAAGGCCAGCACGGATGTCATCTATCTCTAAATCCGGATGGCAATTGATCCCGGCGCTTGACTATCCCGGCGCCCTGCCCCACTCCCCGCCGCCATGATCATCGCAATCGACGGCACGACAGCTTCCGGAAAAGGCACAATCGCCAAGCGGCTCGCCGCCTGGTACGGCCTGCCGCACATGGACACCGGGCGGCTCTACCGGGCCACCGCCATCGCCGCGCTGAAACACAGCGTGCCGCTGAATGACGAGGCCCGCCTCGCAAGCATCGCCGCCTCTCTCGACCTCGACGATTTCGAGGAATCGGAGCTGCGCACGGCGGACGCCGGCAAGGCAGCCTCTGTCGTGAGCGCCCTGCCCCTGGTGCGCAAGGCCCTGTTCGAACTGCAGCGCGCTTTCGCCCTGCGCGAGGGCGGCGCCCTGCTCGACGGGCGCGACATCGGCACGGTGATCGCTCCGGATGCCGACGTGAAGCTATGGGTCGATGCCGCGGTGGAACAGCGGGC
The DNA here is from genome assembly GCF_041398385.1 of Hyphomonas sp. Lineage (GTDB taxonomy): Bacteria > Pseudomonadota > Alphaproteobacteria > Caulobacterales > Hyphomonadaceae > Hyphomonas. Next base: position 386,738 of record NZ_JAWKUW010000002.1, on the reverse strand, counting down.
AGAGCGGCGCTGGAAGGAATTGCGCGCCAATGGCGACGGCGTGACGCTGGACCGGGTGATCGAACAGCTGCGCGAACGCGACATGCGCGACCAGAACCGGGCCGATGCGCCGGCAAAGATGGCGGCAGATGCCGTCTTGATCGATACCACCGACCTGACTATAGAGGCCGCAGTGGAAAAGGCGCTGGCTGCCGTTGAGGCCGTCCTCGCCCGTGGAAACCGCACCTGAAGGGGCTTTTTAAGCCTCAAATCCAAACAGGTCGCACCACTTCAAAGTTAAGAGACCACGCTCTCGGGTCGTTCCAGCAGGCCGCAATGGTGCGCGCCTGCATTCAACCGTTCGCCCCGCCTCAGGAACCTTACATGTCTAATTCAATGAACCCCTCCACCGACGATTTCGCCGCAATGTTCGAAACCTCGGCCGCCGCTGCAGCGATGCAGGAAGGCCAGGTCGTTGCGGCCACCGTCATCCGTATCGAAAACGACTTCGTGCTCGTCGATATCGGCCTCAAGACCGAAGGCCGCATCCCGGCCCGCGAATTCTCCATGGAAGACGAGCCGCCGAAGCCCGGCGCCATCGTCGACGTCTATCTCGACCGCATCGAAAACGCCCTCGGCGACGCTGTCCTGTCGCGTGACAAGGCCCGCCGCGAAGAGCGCTGGATCAAGCTCGAAAAGAGCTTCACCGCCAACGAGCCGGTCAAGGGCGCCATCTCCGGCCGCGTCAAGGGCGGCTTCACCGTCGACCTCGGCGGCGTCAACGCCTTCCTTCCGGGCTCCCAGGTGGACATCCGCCCGGTGCGCGATGTCGGCCCGCTGATGGGCGAAGTTCAGCCCTTCGCGATCCTCAAGCTCGACCGCCAGCGCGGCAACATCGTTGTCTCGCGCCGCGCGATCCTCGAAGAGAGCCGCGCCGAACAGCGCGCAGAGATCGTCTCCGACATGGCAGAGGGCGATGTCCGCAAAGGCGTCGTCAAGAACATCACCGACTACGGTGCGTTCGTTGACCTCGGCGGCATCGACGGCCTGCTGCACGTCACCGACATGTCCTACAAGCGCATCAACCACCCGTCGCAGGTGGTCGAGGTCGGCCAGGAAGTCGAAGTCCAGATCATCAAGATCAACCCGGAGACCCAGCGTATCTCGCTCGGCATGAAACAGCTGGGTTCGGATCCGTGGGATGGCATCGACGTGCGTTACCCGGTCGGCGCGCGCCTCAAGGGCATCGTGACCAACATCACCGACTACGGCGCCTTCGTGGAGCTGGAAGACGGTGTCGAGGGCCTGATCCACGTCTCCGAAATGAGCTGGACCAAGAAGAACGTGCACCCCGGCAAGATCCTCTCGACCTCTCAGGAAGTCGATGTGGAAGTGCTGGACGTCGACAGCGACAAGCGCCGCATCTCGCTCGGCCTCAAGCAGACCATGGACAATCCGTGGTCGGCCTTCCTGGCAGAGCATCCGGTCGGCACCGAGATCGAAGGCGAAGTTCGTGGCATCACGGAATTCGGCCTGTTCGTCGGCCTCGGTCCGGACCTCGACGGCATGGTCCACATCAACGACATCGCCTGGGACAAGTCGGGCGATCAGGCGATCGAAGCCTTCAACAAGGGCGATACGGTGCGCGCGAAAGTGCTCGACGTGGATGTCGACAAGGAGCGTATCTCGCTCGGCATCAAGCAGCTCTCCGGCGATCCGATTGAATCGCAGGAAGGCAGCACCGGCGGCGGCATCAAGCGTGGCGCAACCGTCACCTGCACGGTCACCGAAGTCCAGTCGGGTGGCATCGAGGTCGAATTCGGCAGCCCGCCGATGAAGTCCTTTATCCGCCGTTCGGACCTCTCGCGCGACCGCGCCGATCAGCGTCCGGAGCGTTTCGCGGTCGGCGACAAGGTCGACGCGAAAGTCACCCAGGTCGACCGTTCGACGCGCCGCGTCTCGCTGTCGATCAAGGCGCTCGAAATCGCTGAAGAGGCAGAGGCCGTTGCACAGTACGGGTCGGCAGATGCCGGCGCGTCGCTGGGCGACATCCTCGGCGCCGCCCTCGCCTCCTCGGGCGTTGGCAAGGCCGAGCCGAAGAAAGCCGCAGCCAAGGCCGACACCTCGGCCATGGACACCCGCGGCCGCCTCTCCGGCGCCCAGGGCGATGCTGACGATCTGAAGCAGATCAAAGGCGTCGGTCCGGCTTTCGAGAAGAAGCTGAATGAAGCAGGCATCTACCACTTCTGGCAGATCGCGGCGCTGAACGACGCCCAGATCGCGGAACTGGAAGAAGAACTGTCCTTCCAGGGCCGCATGGAACGCGACGACTGGAAAGGTCAGGCCGAAAGCTTCATGAACGAAGCCTGATCAAGTAAATCGGGGAATTTCCTCCCCTAAATTTCTTGCAATGTTTGCGGCGGGGGCCTAGCGCTCCCGCCGCAAATACGTTTTAAGATCAACCACATGCTGAAGTCCGAACTGATTGCAAAACTCGCATCGGAATATTCGCACCTTCGCCAGGAAGACCTGGAGAAAGTCGTGAATGTCGTCCTTGACGAGATTGGAGACGCCCTCGCCCGGGGCGACCGAGTGGAACTGCGTGGATTCGGCGCCTTTTCCGTCCGCAAGCGCGATTCCCGCAAAGGTCGCAATCCACGCACCGGCGAACCCGTGGAAGTGCCCGCCAAGGCCGTTCCCTTCTTCAAGGCCGGCAAGGAGCTGCGCGCCCGCGTCAATGGCGGCGAAGACCCAGAGGCGAGATAATCCCGCTCAACTCGCGTTCATGTTGAGCTGTCTTGACCCCAAATCCGAATAGTATGATCAAATCCGGAAGGCGTTTGGGATTGAAGCCTCGCGAAAGGGGATCGTAATGCTCAAGGAATTCAAGGAATTCGCGATGAAGGGCAACCTCATCGACATGGCCGTCGGCTTTGTTATGGGGGGTGCATTCGCAACAGTAGTAACGGCGTTTATACAGGGCGTGTTCCTGCCGATCCTCGCCCCGGTGTTGGGCGGCATCGACTTGTCCTCTCTCAAGCTGACCATCGTCCAGGAACAGCTCGACGCCGCTGGCGAAGTCGTGAAGCCCGCCGCGATCATGGAAATCGGCAGCTTCATCTCTGCCGTCATCTCGTTCCTGATCGTCGCCTTCGTGATGTTCATGCTTATCAAGGGCATGAACAAGATGAAGAAGGCCGAAGAAGCTGCACCGCCACCGGCCCCGCCGCGTCAGGAAGTGCTGCTCGAAGAAATCCGCAACCTGCTGGCCAAACAGTCCTAGCGGGCCCCTGCGGTCATCCCGTTCGGGTTCTGTTAATGTTCAATGCATTAAGGTCCGGACAGTAGAGTAAACGAGTAGAGTGTGAGGGGCGGCCTGTTTGGCCGCCCTTCTTTTTTGTTCGACCAGCCCTAGGTCGATCGCTCATGAAAGCAATTGTCTTCGGAACATCGGGCGGCCTCGGCCGGGCGCTCGCGCAAGGTCTCGTTGCGCGCGGCCGGCATCACGAGATCTACGCCGTCTCACGCCATGGCGATCCTCTGGACGGCGCCATCTCCCTTGCCGCGGATTTTACCGACGAACCCGCCCTCGCCGGCATCGCCCGCAAGCTAATCGGGCCGGAACCGCTGGCGCTCTGCCTCTTCGCCGGGGGGCTGCTCAGCGATGGCGCAGGCCTTCAGCCGGAAAAGACCTACCGGCACCAGACCGCTGCGAATTTCCAGAGGGTCTTCGAGGCCAACACCATCGCCCCTGCCCTTGTGGCAAAGCACATGTTGCCGCTGATGCCGAAGCACGGGCGCAGCGTATTTGCAGCCCTGTCCGCCCGGGTCGGGTCGATCTCCGACAATCGGCTCGGCGGCTGGCACGCTTACCGGGCATCCAAGTCCGCGCTCAACATGCTGATCCGCAATTATGCCATCGAACAGGCGCACCGGGCACCAGGCTGCATTTGCGTGGCCCTACATCCCGGCACGGTGGACACACGCCTCTCCCGGCCGTTTCAGGCGAATGTGCCGGGCGGTCGCCTGTTCCCCCCGCAGCAGTCGGCCGCGTATCTGCTGGACGTCATCGACCGTCTGGGGCCGGACGATTCCGGCAAATGCCTCGACTGGGGCGGACGGGAAATCCCGTCCTGATGTCAGACCGGCGGTTCGCCGTTAGCGGCAAGCACTTCGCCGGCGAGATAGAGCGATCCGCAAATCAGGATCCGGTCGGCGCCTGTGGCAGCCGCAGCCTTCAGGCCCGCCTCAAGGCTCTCGCAGGTGACAGCCTCCAGCCCGGCCGTCCGCGCAGCCTCTGCCAGGGCTTCCGGCTCGGCCGCCCGATGGCCGGGTGCATTCGGCACGGTGAACACGTCAGGCTTCAGGTAGCGGAAGGGCAGGAAAAACCCGGTCGCATCCTTTGACGCCAGCATGGCCGAGACGAGCACCGTCTTTCCCGGCTGCTGCTTCAGGTGGCGGGCAATCGCCCGGGCGGCGTGCGGATTGTGGCCGCCATCCAGCCAGAGCTCCACACCCGGCACAAGGGCCGTTAGCGGGCCGGGTTTAAGGCGCTGCATCCGGGCTGGCCAGGTCGCCGTGCGCGCGCCCTCGAAGATCGCGTCCTGCGTGATGCGCGTCGAATTGCCGAACAGCTGCATCGCCATGGCGGCAAGCGCCGCATTGGCCCGCTGGTGTTCCCCGATCAGGCCGAGGTCTTCCGGCATCGCATCGATAAAGTGGGCCTTCAGCCGGTAGTGCGGCGCCTTCATCTGCGCGGCTTCGGCGGCGATCACGTCATCGCACACCTTGCGCTGGATGGCGCTCAGCACCGGCCGGCCATAGCGGATGATGCCAGCCTTCTCGCCCGCAATCTTGCGCAGGTCCGATCCGAGAAAGGCCTTGTGGTCGAAATCCACCGGCGTGATCACGCACAGCGCCGGATCGTCGATCACATTGGTGGCGTCATAGCGCCCGCCAAGGCCCACTTCGAGGATCAGGAGATCCGCCGGCACTTCTGAAAAGGCCAGCATAGCCGTTGCCGTCGTCGCCTCGAAATGCGTGATCTCCTGGCCCCTGATCGCCTCATAAGTCCGGTCGAGCCAGCCGATGAGACGCGCGTCGTCGACGATCTCTCCGGCGAGCCGGATGCGCTCATTGAAGCGGACGAGGTGTGGGCTGGTGAAGACGTGCACCTTCAGGCCCGCCGCCTCGGCCATCGCCCGCATGAAGGCGCAGGTGCTCCCCTTCCCGTTCGTCCCGGCGACATGGATGACGGGCGGCAGCCGGTCCTGCGGACGGCCGAGCGCTTCGAGCGCGGTCTGGACGCGCCCGAGCGAGAGATGGATCACTTCAGGATAGAGGCCTTCGAAACGCTTGAGCGCCGCGTCAACGGCCGGACTGTTTCCGATCAAGCGTCTTTGGCCTTGGCGACATGGGTCTTCGGCGCGGTGAGCGAGGCCGGGAGACTGTCACTGCTGCGGCGCGACTTCGGCATCAGCATGCCGAGCACCCGCGAGAGCGTCTCTTTCATCTTCCGCCGGTCGATCACGATATCGACCTGTCCCTTTTCACGCAGGAATTCGGCGCGCTGGAAGCCCTTGGGCAGGCTCTCACGGATCGTCTGCTCGATCACGCGCGGCCCGGAGAAGGCGATCATCGCGCCCGGCTCGGCAATGTGCACGTCGCCCAGCATCGCATAGGAGGCCGACACGCCGCCCGAGGTCGGATCGGTCAGCACGACGACATAGGGCAGCTTCGCTTCGGCGAGTTCATTGATGGCCAGCGTCGTGCGCGGCATCTGCATCAGGCTCAGCGTGCCTTCCTGCATCCGCGCGCCGCCGGAAGCGGTGCAGACGACAAAGGCCGCTTTGCGGGCGAGCGCCATGTGCGCCGCAGTGATAAAGCCCCTCGCCGGCCGCCATGCCGAGCGAGCTGCCCATGAAGGCAAAGTCCTGAACCAGCACGACCGCGGGCACGCCGCCGATCTTGCCATAGGCCGCCACCATGCAGTCATCCTGCAGCAGCGGCGCGCCACCGCCCTCGGTTTCCTTCTTCTCCCGCGCAGCGATCTTTGCCTTGGCAGCCTTGAGGCGGGCCGGATAGGGCTTGTCGTCCTTGAACTTCAGCGGGTCCATCGGAACTTCCGGCAGCTCGATCGGCTCCCAGCGTTCGTCGTCGAACAGAAGGCGGAAGCGCGTGCGCGGGGAAATGCGCAGATGCGCCCCGGCCGGCGTCACATGCCAGTTTTCCTCAAGATCGGTCTTGTAGACGAGTTCACCGGAAACAGGACATTTCACCCACAGATCGTCGGGCGTGTCCTTCTTGTTGGTGAGCATGGTCTTCAGGCCCGGAGGCGTGACCTTGTTGATCCAGTTCATCCGACAACCTCCAAGGCTGTAGCCGGGTCTACACTTTGGCGATTGCGGCAATCGCCGTGCTCAGTTCCTTTGCAAGTGCGCCCATTCCCGCCGGCGCGCAAGCGAAATCCCCTGATTCCTGGGCCGCTTCTGCATGCTCCACGAAAGCACTGCCTACGACAACCCCATCGGCGATTTTAGCCATTTCCGCAGCCTGAATGCCGGTTTTTACACCAAAACCGACACAGACCGGCAGGCCCGAGACCCGTTTGACCATGTCGACATTGCCTTTGATCGCCGCAGGATCAGCGCTTCCGGCACCGGTCACGCCCGTGACCGACACGAAATAGATAAAGCCGGAGGCGCCTTCGGCCACCTTTTTCATGCGCTTTTCATGCGTGGTGGGCGTCGCCAGCCGAATGACGGAAAGGCCGTATTTGGCGTATTCGGTCCGGATCGGCGCATCTTCCTCCGGCGGCAGGTCGACAATGATCGATCCGTCGATTCCTGCAGCAGCCGCTGCAGCAGCGAACTCGGCATACCCCATCGAATGGATCGGATTGGCATAGCCCATCAGGATCAGCGGCGTCACCTGGTCATCCTTGCGGAACCGGGCGGCGAGCGCCAGCACATCCCGCAGCGTTGTCTTTGCGGCAAGCGCGCGCAGGCCCGCCTTCTGGATCGCCGGGCCGTCAGCCATGGGATCGGTAAACGGGGCCCCCAGCTCGATGATGTCGGCGCCGTTGTCGCGCAGGGCGCAAAGGCTTTTGTAGCTCGTCTCAAGGTCCGGATCGCCGCCCATCAGGTAAGCGACGAGGGCGGCGCGGCCCTCCCCCTTCGCGCGGTCGAAGGCGGCGGTGATACGTGATGTCGGCATCAGCTTTCCGTATTCTCGTGGACCCAGGCCTCATAGGGCTCATGCGCGCCCACGCAGGGCAGCGCCACCAGCGAGGGCACGTCATAAGGGTGATGGGTCAGCACCAGCGCCTCGATCCGGTCCCAGTTCGCCTTCGGCGCCTTGAGCCAGAGGATGAATTCGAACGCCTGCTCGACAACGCCCTTCCAGCGATAGGTGGACGAGACCGGCCCTTCGAGATTGGCGCAGGCCGCGAGCTTGTGCTCGACGGCGGCATCGCCGATCTCCTCCGCGACGCGACGCGAGGGGCATGTAATGCGGATGAGAAGAAGGTCGGTCATTGGATGAGAGACTCCGGGTCGCACTTGCCAATCTGAACGGCGGCCATGGGCACAACTGATGCAGACCGGCTTTCGTACGGAATGCCAATTCCTGCAAGGGCATTCCAATCATAGCATCTCATGCCGTCATCATCGCCGACGGGCGGGTGCGCCTGTCCGCAGATGCCGGCCTCGGTCCATTCCGCATCGCGCACCAGCGCTGTGCGCCCATCGGCAAAGCACAGGGCTGTTTCGTGTGCCACCAGCGGGATCTTTGCGCCATTCTGCGCCGCCTCGAAATTGGCCTCCGATACCGGAACATACCTGTACTTCGTCGTCGGGACGCAGCTGGCCAGGACAATGAAGGACAGACCCATCAGAAGCCGCCTCACATGTCCACTCCGAGATATTTCGCCACCGAGAAGACATCCTTGTCGCCGCGGCCGCACATGTTGAGGATGATGAGGCCATCTTTGCCCAGCTCATTCGCCACTTCGCCGACGCGAGCGAGCGCATGGGCGGGCTCCAGCGCCGGGATGATGCCTTCGAGGCGCGTGCACAGCTGGAACGCGTCCAGCGCCTCATTATCCGTGCACGACAGGTATTCCGCCCGGCCCGTATCGCGCAGAAAGGCATGCTCCGGCCCGATGCCCGGATAGTCGAGCCCGGCCGAGATGGAATGTGCGTCGACGATCTGGCCGTCATCGGTCTGCAGCAGGTAAGTGCGGTTGCCGTGCAGGATGCCCGGCTTGCCGCCATTCAGGGCAGCTGCGTGTTCGCCGGTTTCGATGCCATGGCCGGCTGCCTCGACCCCGATCAGGCGGACGGACTCATCCTCGATGAAGGGATGGAACAGGCCGATGGCGTTCGAGCCGCCGCCGATGCACGCCATCACCGCATCCGGCAGGCGCCCTTCCCGCTCAAGGATCTGCTCACGCGCTTCCCTGCCGATGACCGACTGGAAGTCCCGCACAAGTTCCGGATACGGATGAGGCCCGGCGGCTGTGCCGATGCAGTAGAATGTGTTTTCAACGTTCGTCACCCAGTCGCGCAGGGCTTCGTTCATTGCGTCCTTCAACGTGCCGGTTCCGGACGACACCGGCACAATCTGCGCGCCCAGCAGGCGCATGCGGAAGACGTTGGGCTTCTGCCGCTCCACATCCGTCTCGCCCATGAAGACGACGCAATCGAGGCCGAAACGCGCGCAGATCGTCGCTGTCGCCACGCCATGCTGGCCGGCGCCGGTTTCCGCGATAATGCGGGTCTTGCCCATGCGCCGGGCGAGGAGGACCTGGCCGAGGCAATTATTGATCTTGTGCGCGCCGGTATGGTTCAGCTCGTCGCGCTTGAAATAGATTTTCGCCCCGCCGAAATGCTCGGTCAGCCTTTCGGCAAAATAAAGCGGCGATGGGCGGCCGACATAATGGGTCCAGAGATCGTCCATCTCGGCCTTGAAGGCGGGGTCTTCCTTCGCCTTGCGATACTCGGCTTCGAGCTCGAGAATCAGCGGCATCAGCGTCTCGGCGACATAGCGTCCGCCGAATTCGCCAAACCGGCCATTCTCGTCCGGCCACTGGTCCCAGGTATTTCTAACGTCCATCGGGCTCATGCTTCCTTGGCGGCGCGGAGGAATGCCCGCACCAGCTCCCTGTCCTTTAACCCCCGCACGCGCTCCACGCCAGAGGACACGTCGACCGCGGCTGCACCTGTCGCGCGGATCGCCTCAGCGACATTGCCGGGCGTCAGTCCGCCGGCAAGAATCCACGGCTTTGGCGCCGTCCAGTCTTTCAGGAGGGACCAGTCAAAGGCCTGACCGTGCCCGCCGGTCCGGTCGGCGCCCGAAGGCGGCTTCGCGTCGATCAGCAGCCGGTCGGCCGCCTCATAGGCCCCTGCCCCGGCAAGGTCGGCCGCCGTCTCCACGCCGATCGCCTTCCACACCTCGCACCCGGTGCGCGCCTTGATGTCGGCCACCCGCTCCGGCGTCTCTGACCCATGCAGCTGCAGCACCGGGAAACCGATATCGGCAATTCGCGCAACCAAAGTTTCATCCGGGTCAACCAGAAGGGCCACGGGAGTCACGTTTCGGGCATACAAAAGCAGCGTTTCGGCCGCCTCGGGGGTTGTATAGCGGGGGCTCTTTTCCGCGAAGACAAAGCCGATCCAGTCCGCGCCTTCGGCCGCGCAGAAGCGCACCAGGTCAGGGTCTTTGAGGCCGCAGATCTTCACAAGGGTCATGGCCAGCCGGTTACGCCAGCCGGGCCCGCCCGGTCAATGATCTCAACGGATTCGGCCGCGAAAAGTGACCGAGAAGGACGGGTCCGGATCGCCCGCCGCCATCGCGCCCTTGGGGTTGAAACAGATAAAGGTCAGGTCCGGCCGGTAGGTGTCATCCACCACCTCCGCCGTGCAGTCGCCAAAAGTGGTCGGCGCCGTGGCGGAGGTCGAAAAGGCAACATCTGTCGCATAATCAAAGCTCAACGACGCCCCGTTCGCCTGCGAGAAGCCGACCGGATCGATGCCTGCATGCGTGTCAGGCCCACCTGAATCCACATCCCCGTTCCAGAAATCGACCTGATCGGGGATCCTGTCGGCCAGGAACACGCTGTCGGTATCGGCCGGTCCGGCGCCGGTATTGCTGACGGTGATCGTGTAGAGCACGTCATTGCCCGGCAGGGCATAGAGACCAAGGCCGTTCGGGTCATAGATCGACATGGTCTTGACGCCAGCAAGCGTGGCCGCCCCACCAATGATGACAAGGTGGTCCTCCACCTCCCCATCCGGCGCAGACCCCGTCGAAGAAAGTCCCGACTGGCTCGACCAGCGCAGCCGCATCACCGTATTCCCCGCCGGCGCACTCGCCGGAACTGTAACAGGAATCGTGATTGTGCCGGTCGCGCCGGCGGTTTGCAGGTCGGTGCCGACCCGCTCGCTCTGGCCATCCACGGTGTCGTTGAAGTCGCCGTCAGCGTTCCAGTCTATCCACGCCTGGAGATAGGCGCCGCTGCCCGTGACGCTGACATTGAAGCTGGTCGAGATGCCCTGCACGAAATTGGTGAGCGCGATGGTGTCTTCATCGTCCGTTCCCGTCGTATCGTCGCCGGAGGCATTGGCCGTGACCTGAGTTGCGCTCTCTCCGTCCGGCACCGTCGCCCCGATATGATAGCCCGCATTGATCAGGTGATACGGCGTGCCATAACTCGTCGGGATATCGCCAAAATCCCGTTGCCGCGGGCAATAGAATACGTCGTGGAAAGACAGTGCCTGATCTGACAGGCCGGTGCTCGCCAGCGGGTTCGAGTAAGTGATAACAACCGTGTCCACCGGGGACAGGAATGTGATTACGACCGTACCGGCGGCATCCGTACCGTCTGCCCCAGCTGTGCCGTATGCGATATTACCAATGACGCTGTTTGCCGCACCTGGGGTCAGGATCGGGGAGACAGCCGCACCGCCGAGAAATCCTGTCACCGCGATCTCGTCACGGAACTGGCCCGCCGCGTAGTCGACATCGAACACGCTTAGCTGGAAGTCCTGTACGCCTGTACCGCTGGTTCCGACGGTGACGGTCAGGCTAACGCTCTGCGAAGGCGATGTCAGATTCTGATAATAGAACAATGACGCTTGCACCGGCGACAGGCCGCCCGTGTTGTCGGTAGTGGTCGAAGGCGACGGACTGACACGATAGCTCGTGTCGCCTGCAAAGGCGAAGCTGAAGTCCGTTCCGTCCGTACCCCCACCCGGATAGGATTTTGACAGAACCGTGGAACTGTAGGTCCATGCGTGTGTATCCCAATCGAACTTGTCAGGCACAGAACAGGAAAGGTTCGGCGCAACACCCGGCGTGCCCGAATACCCCGGCGTGAGGGAAACCGACGCCGTATCGTCCTCGAATGGATCGGTACTCGCATTGTTCGGAGTCGAATCGAGGTCTGTTGCGCTTGAGGCGGATATTTCGGCCAGGAAGTTGTAGAGACCGGACGACTGGACCTGCACCGTCACAGTGCGGCTGATGACATTGCCGGGGGCGACGGTTCCGACGCTCCACTGCCCCGTGGAGCTGTTGAAGCTGCCGGAGCCCGTAGACGACACATAGGTCAGGCCGGTCGGAAGCGGAATCGAGACGGCGACGCCCGTCGCGGTCAGCGTTCCCGTCTCATGGGTGACGGTGAAGGTCAGGTCAACATTGTCGCCATAGTTCGGCGACGTCGTGCTGGCGCTTGCCGAAAGCGCCAGGTCGGCAACGCTCGTGGTTCCCGTGATGTAGAGGTCCGCCCGCCGGTAGTTGCCGGAGTCGCCGCCGTATTGGTCGCAGATTTTCAGTTTCCAGGTGCCCTGCGAGCTTTCGCCGTCAAGCGCCGACAGTGCGGTTTGCGGCCTCAGGGTATATTGATAAGGCGAGTAGGTGCTGTGGTTGCCGGTGTTGGACGTGTAGCCGCTGGCAGCCTCATCACTGAACCTCACATTGATGTTGTCCGCGCCGAGAGTTGAGGACCCCGTCACGAAGGTGACCGAGGCACCGGATGGGGCTTCCAGCGTCAGGACGACGTCACCGCGATAGGAATGCGCGATCAGGACGCCGACATCGATGTCCTGGACGATATAGCTCTGGCTGACCGAGAAGGTGCGGACCAGCGGCGCGGAACAAGAGGCTGCGGTCTCGCTTACGGTCGGATAGGACGCAGGCGCATCCGAATACGTATAAAGTGTCTGCGCCGCGGAGAGTCCCGCGGGCAGCATCAGCGCAAGTGCTGCACCGGTTGCCAACCGGGTCAGCCTGCGCAGGATCGTAGATGGCCCACCCATCAGTCGCGCTTCGGTGATATCCTCTCCAACAAGCCTGACGCAGTCTGCTGGTCAAACTTTACGCGCAACTTAATATAGGCGCCCCGGCGGGCATACTCGGCCGCCTCAAAGTCCCTGTCCTCGAAGCCGCTGAGATTGTATCCGGCACTCAGCCACATGTTTTCGGCCGGACTGAATCCCACATTTGGACCCACGGCATACTTCACCGTGCCGGTCTGATGTTCCACGAGCGCCGTCGCCGCCACACCGACATCCCATTTTTCCGAGATGTCGTGGCGCACTTCTGTACCAATCAGCTGGGTTACGCCGGAAACCCGGACGCCCGCAACATCGCCTTCCTGGTATTTGACGCCCCAGTTCACGGAAACCTGCGTCTTGTCCGTACCCTGCCAGTTTACGCCGAGATTGTTCACGACCTTGGCGACATCCTGGACCGTGTCGACCCGCTCCTGCTTCACATCCAGCCTGTCATAGACGGTCATGCCGGCCCCGCGCGGGCGATATGCCGCACCGAGACGCATCTCCGCAGTGCGCCGGTCGGGCGTCTCCATGCCGGTTTCATCCATGGCCCGAGCAGCGAGGCCAAAGGAAAGGGTCTCGCTTGCCTCGCGCGCGCCGCCGGCCGACAGGGTCCAGCGCTTGCCATTGTCGCCATCGCGCATCTCGGCGCGCACCGATCCGGCCGTCGACTCCGAGCGATAGCCGGCCCCGGCATAGGCCGAGGTGAAGGCTTCTGTGGCCGCCGCGGTCGTGCGCACGCCGTCCTTGAAGGGCGACAGCGAGTCGTCTGGCGTTGCGTCCCGCGCCTCGTCACCACCATCGATGCGGGCCCTGCGGGCGGCGCCCAATGAGACCGACCACTGTTCGGTGATGCGCACGGTCTGGTCGAGCCCGACGGTCGCGCCGAGCCGCTGGCCGGCATCCTGCGTCATCGAGTCGGCAGACACGCGCGCCTCGGCACCTGCCCAGGGCTTCATGGTCAGGCCGAGCAAGGTCGTATTGCCAGACGCATTGGCGCCGTTGCTCATCTCGTGCCGCAGGTTGAGCGTTACTTTTTCGGTCAGCACCTTGTCGGCACTCAGCTGGGTGCGCTCGGGGAACAGGGTCGCATCATCGCCGCGCGCCCCGAGCGGCTGTTCATGCGCGATGGCGACTGTAAGGCCATGGTCCGCGAAGTTCCGGCGGAACGACCCGGTTGCCAGCACCGAGCGGCGCTCGCCGGCTGACTGATAGTCTTCGTGTACGGACTTCATGCCCAGTGACCAGCCCTGAAGATCGTCGCCTCTGGTGAAGGCGGCTTCCGCCACATCGCGCCGGGCGCCTGATGTCAGGCTTTCTTCTCGATAAGCGCTTGCCTCGATACCGTGTGCATCGGCGGCGCTGCGCTCGGCGGCATCGCCGAATGCGTAGCGGCCTTCCACGCCGATCCGGCGAGTGGCGTCGGTCGCTGATCCCTGCTGGCCCAGACCGAACCCGGCATCCTGCTCCTGCATGTATCCGGTAACGGTCAGCGCCTCTCCTTCCCGTTCCACTTCGATCAGGTAGGCATCGGCATCACGCGCAGCCCCTTTGCGGGCGGAGACGGCCTTCTCAGCCCGCACTTCCGTATTCTCGTCGAGCCGGATGGTCAGGTCTGCGGCGGAAAGCTCTGCGCTGTTTCCGTCTTCCCGCAAATGCGTGACGCCGATCTCATATTTGCGGTTGTCCGTGCGTAGCGCGACCCGGCCGCCCGCAACCATTTCACGCGCCGCATCGGCGGCGGCCTCATAATCTACCACGATGACATTCGGGTTGAAGGAAAGATCGGTCGCAGCAACAGGATGGCGGAAAATGATCTCGCCACTGAGCACATCGAGATCGTAGTCGATATGCCGGACATAGGTCTGGCGTGACAGGATGATGTCGGGACGCACCCGGTCGCGCGTTTCCACGCTCACTTGTTCGGAGTTCCGCACGACCGGCGCAACGCTCAGGCGATAAGGGCCCGACGTCCCATCAGCGGCGATCTCATCCTTCACGAAATCCTGGCTCGTCTCGGAGGCAAAGGCGGTCACACCGATATTGCGCCCCTCATAGACGCCCTTCAGGCCAGACAGCTTGCGGGCATACCGGCCGAGATGCGTGTCGGTCAGGTCCGTCTGGAAATCACCGAACAGAAGCTGTGTCGTGTCACGCTCCAGTTTGACGTAGAGCGGATAGCGGCTTTCAGCATCGGAATACTGCCAGGTCCGGTCTCCATAGAGCGTATAGTACGCGTTCGGATCGATATGACCGTCAAACAGGCCGGTGTCGCTCTCGCCCCGACGCTTCGCAGTGTCGAGCGCCAGCGTCATCAGCCAGTCGCCCTTGACCATGCCTTTTGCGAAGAGGGCCACGCGCCCATCCGTGACCAGGTCTGACCCGGACCCGGCTGTGCCGTCGAGGCTTTCGAGACCGGTCATCCCTTCGGCAAGACCGACGACGATCCACTCCCGCTTTTCCGGCGCGAGCCAGGCTTCGATCTCTTCAATCCGGCCATCGTCCAGGTACACCCGCAGGCGCACCCGGCCGGTCTGCATGGTCGGCTCCAGCTCGACCAGGGCGACCCCGTCCTCCCCTGCCCGCAAGCCTGTATTGACGTTGAGCGCGCTGACGGCACTTTCACGCTCGAACTGTTCGATCGTGCGCAAAGTGTATGGTGCATCGACATCCACCTTCACGACCCGGCCCTTGTGCACCGGGCGGCCAGCGGCGTTCTCCAGCCGCACCGCTATGACGGGCGCATCCTGTCCGTCCGCCACCAGGACTGACTGGTCCGCCACAAGGCGCACGCGCTCGACGTCGGCGACGTACCAGACCGTTTCCTCCAGGACGCTCACTTCGGCGCCTTTCGGGTCGAGGATCCGTGCGCGGAACGTGCTCGCGCCTTCCCTGATGTCGATGCCACGCCAGCGGCTGATCTCGGCGGGGCCGTCTTTCGCGGCTTCGCGCCCAGCAAAGTTCACCGCCGGAACCGGCTCTCCATTGAGCATCAGTTCCACGGAATAGCGCTTCGGATGGACAATGCCGATATTGACGCTCTGCGAAGAGGGAGAGTGCGTTGTGTCGGGATAGAGCCAGCGCGGTGCCGGGTCGGCCGTTTCCAGCCATTCCGCATCAAACCGATCTGCTTCGGCGCCTTCGCTGGCCGTGACAGCCGCTTCCTCAGGAAGCTCGCCAGTGCGCTTCAGAGTGAAATCCACGCGCCACACCGTACCGCCCTGTACGTCGACGAATTCGGAGATGGCGGAGCCGGACCGGCGGGTCGAGTCCCTGCAAAGCACGGGCTCGTAGCCTTTAGGCACAGTCACCTGATCCAGCTGGACGACATGCGAGCCAGGTTTCACCGCTTCAAAGTGGTAGAGGCCTTCCTCATCGGTGGCGACATAATCGCCGGTTTCCATATAGAGGCGCACGCCCTCGATACCCGCGCCATCGTCACCCGTGCAGTCGGACTCATGTACACGGCCGATAATCGTCAGGCGCGAACTCAGCAGGTCTTCGGTGATCTCGACGGAGGCGGACGCCTCATTCGAAGCCGGACGGCCATTCGCGTCCCAGGCTTGTACGCGGTTGACCGCCTCACCGAGGCGCGCATCTGGCGACACGATTGCGACATAGGTGATGCGTGCCGATTCGCCGGGGCGGAGGAAGCCGGCCCGGATACGCAACAGGGATCCATCGGTGCTGACCGAGCTTTCGTCGACTGGCGCGCCATTACGGCGCGCAGACCCCGCCACATAGCGCAGGCCGCGCGGCATGATGTCTGTCAGGTCGACCGTTGCGGGGAAGCTGTCGCGGTTCGTCACATCGACCTGGAAGCCCACGGCGTCGCCGATCGAGGCTGTGGCAGAAAGCGCCGTTTTGCTGACGATCAGTTCCCCGGCCGGATCGACGGGAATGTCGAGCAGGAAGGGCTCGGTGCTTAGCTGTACGAAGTCTTTGCCCCGCGACGCCGGAACGATCGTGAACGGCGCACCCGGCAGGCTGGCCAGCTCCAGATCAGACCGGGTGGATGGGAAAGTATAACCAGCCGGTGGCACCACTTCGAGACGGTATGACCCGGGCGGGACCACCGGGAACATGAACTCGCCATCCGCCAGCGGATAAACGCGGCCGGATCCATCCTGGACATCGCTTCCGGTTTCCAGTGTGGAAGGATAGACCGACACGCCGTCCAGTCCGGTCAGGCTGGCCGGCTGGCCAGTAGCGGCATCGACCAGAGTCACGAGTGCACCATTCACGGGCTGGCCGGTCAGGCTGTCGAACACGCGGCCGACATGGCCGGTCGCGGCGACCGCCGCCGAAACTTCGGCCGCATCAAAGGGGTCCGTATAAATAGCTTCAAGCCGCCCATCGGGCGGCGAAGTCAGAAGTACGTCATAAGGAGCCGTCGGCCCGGGCGATGTGGGCGCATACCCCCAGAAGACCCCCGAATTGGGCCCCTCCTCATACAGACGCAGGATTATCTCGTCTCCGCTATCGGAGATGATCGTCACAATGATCGACTCTATCTTGTCGGGGTTCCCATTCTGGCCGGCATCTTCGACCCGGACAAACAGCAACTCATTTGCCAGATACTGGCTTGTCGGAACCAGGGACACCGGCATGCCGGTATCAATCACGACGCCGCCACTGACCGCCTGCCCAACTGGCTGATATGCGGCCGGGTCGCCCGTCTGCCCCGGCGCGACATAGTCCGAACCATTGATCTGTACGGAGATGGCATCGGACGCGCCCGGCGCATAACGATAGAATGCGATCGTCGAAGGGGTCCGGCGCGCTTCAATTACGAAAGCGGCCTCATTTGTCGGGAAGGTCAGGCTGTTGCCATCGGCTTCATAGGTAATCGAAGCAATGTTGGAGACGCGCTCACCAAGGTCAGCCGACGCGGTGGGAGTGAAAGCGGGCCACGTCAGCGCGATGAGAAGGCATAAAACCCTCCCCACCCAACGCCACGTATCTGGCTTACCGACAGCCATTCGTCCACTTCTCCATCGCCCAACAGGGCCACTGCCGCCTTGTTATTTGCGGTCAGTCTGACGGGCCGGCGTCCTTTCGGGATCTGTTCCGGCCTGTTGAAGAAGTATCGCAGACTATGGTTTCCACCCGGCAAAACGGGCCGGGAAATTTCGATGAAATTTCAATGGGTTTGTAAAGAAAACCCCGGACTGCGATAACAGTCCGGGGCCGGATTATCGAGTATTCTACGGTGTCTAGCGGACCAGCGCCCAGATCCTGATCTGGCCGTTTTCTCCGGGCGACAGAATCGCGTCGGACAGGTCGACCAGACAGTTCGTCGAACCGTCGCAATCTTCTGCTGCACCGGGTGCAGCCAGGGTCGGGCCGGTGCCCGAAACGCCACTGTCGTCCGCAAAGCCGGTCGAGCTAGTCGTGTCGAGTTCTGCTTTCAGGAACCTTACTTCCGCCGGAAGCCGGTCAGAGATGTTGAGATTGCTTGCGGTGCCGGAACCGGTATTGCCGACCGAGATCACATACTGCACACAGGCGCCGGGCACCGAATACTGGTCGCCCGATGCCGCAGAGGAGAGTGCCATGCAGGCGGCGTCGGAGCCCGGATCGGTGTCGAACACGGCCACAATCTTGGAAGCATTCAGCGTCGGCGCAAGCACATTCAGAACACCGCTGGCCGAATAGTCGCCCTGGTTCGCACTGTCGGTCACACCGGCGCCATCAGCCAGAACGCTCTCCGCGGCATTCGTCAGGTCGTTGCCATCGGAGTCGCCGACGACGGGGTCGCCCGCCACACAGGTCGATGGCGTACAGGTGACGTCGACAGAGGTGACCGGGAACAAGGTATCGGCGACCAGCGTGAGGGTCGCGCTGTCCCCATCCGGCGTCGCGGCCGGGACGTTGCTGGTAACAATGATGATAACTTCATCGTCGGGCGCGACATCGATGGTCGGATTGCTCAGCGTGTAGGTCTGCAACGCTTCGGAACCGTTCAGCGTGCCCGAACTGTCCTCGTCGATGAAGTAGGTGATCGTCACACTGCCCGGCGTGTATGTGCTGCCGGCGGTGGAGACTGAAAGGTCATAGGCCTGATTGTCGTTGCCCAAATTGGTCAGCCGGTAGCGGATGGTGTTACCGGTCGAGTTCGGCGCAACATTCTGAGTTGCATCAAGTGTTGTAATGGTGAGATCGACCAGGCGGTCAACCGTGAAGACGGTCGGCGACGACGTATTGTCAATCTGCGGCTGGGCCGTTCCTGCTACGTCATAGTTGAGCGTGAAGGTGTTGCTGACTGTCGTGCCGGCATCTGTGCGCTGAGCGGCCGCATGACCGGCCAGGAGCGCTGCTCCGGCAAGTAATGCGGCGATGCGCATTCTGAAGTTGATCGGCATTGTTTTTATCCATCTTTGTCTGTTCGACAATCATGGAGAGTGGCGCAAATACCTTAAATTCAGCCTAAAACGAACCGCGCATATTAAGGTTAACAAGGCATTGTATTCTCGGCACTTACAGGTTCGCATCCTGTTGGAATAGCTACAGCGAGGCTATTTAAGAATTGCGTGGAACATCAGCGTGCCCGAGGAGCCCGGCTCGATTTTGTTCCGGAAGGTCCAGCGCACATGTGTGATCTCGCCAGCCAGCGCTTCGCGCGATTCACCGTCTACCGAAACCTTGAGATCCCCGCGTGGCGCGAAGGATTTGCCGCCATCGGCTGAAAAGGCCACAAGCGCGCCGCCGGTTGCCGCCGAATTCTCGACATAGCTGACTTCCGAAGGCACCGGCACGGTCAGGACGACGTTCTCGGCTGCCGCCTCGCCATCGTTCCGGAAGTTCAGCGAATAGACCAGCTCCTCGCCGGGTGTGACCGTCTCGGCCGGCACCAGCTCGACTTCCGTCGAGCCGTCTTCCGACTCCGTGACGATCATCCGCTCGATCACCTGTTCGGCCGACAATCCCGCCGCAAAGGCAGGCATGGCCAGGAAGAGTCCGCAAAGAGCCGTGAGAGCAGGTTTCAGCATGAGGTTAATCCTTCAGCGCGATCGGTTAACTCCTGCAACGTGCCGGAA
Organism: Hyphomonas sp.; assembly: GCF_041398385.1. Classification (GTDB taxonomy): domain Bacteria; phylum Pseudomonadota; class Alphaproteobacteria; order Caulobacterales; family Hyphomonadaceae; genus Hyphomonas. Next base: position 367,384 of record NZ_JAWKUW010000002.1, on the reverse strand, counting down.
AACCGTTAACAAGGTTTTGAAATGACCGGTTATCCGGGTATGACCGTGAGGTTTTACTGGGAATCTCCTTCCGCACGCGGTGTGACCCGGCGCGGCATAAGCCGGACCACCACTGGTCGTGCGCGGCCTTGCAAGCATGAGGCATCTCAACACCCCCACCAAATCCTGTTATTCTGGCGAATCTGTGTCCTTAGCAGCCGCAGCGCAGGATCCCTGAAAATTCGCGGTAGCGATGTTCGGGATCCAACTATCGGGAGGTCTGGCTGGCGGTGAGACAGGGATTCGAACCCTGGAGACTATTGCTAGCCTACACACTTTCCAGGCGTGCGCCTTCGACCACTCGGCCACCTCACCATTCCAGCAGCGGACGCTGTAGACGATGGTCTTCCTGATCGCAAGACTGTGATTGCCGTTGCGCAGCAGCGCGCCCATATGGGGGTTCTGCTGAAGGAGCCGACCCCATGCTGTTCTCGCGCAAGCCGATCGACCTGCCGACCGACGACACCGCCCTCAAAGGCCGCGCCCACCCCATCCCGACAGCCTCGACGCATTCTGTGTATGGCCGCGATCTGCTGGCCGACGTGCCGGCGGGCTTTGAGCGTGCCGTCTTCGGCCTCGGCTGTTTCTGGGGCGCTGAACGCAAGTTCTGGCAGCAGGATGGCGTCTGGCTGACGCGCGTCGGCTATGCCGGCGGCATCACGCCCAATCCGACTTATGAAGAGGTCTGCTCCGGTCATACGGGACATACGGAAGTCGTGGATGTCATCTACGACCCCGCCAAAGTCACATTTGCGGACCTCGTAAGGCTGTTTTTCGAGAACCACGACCCGACCCAGGGCATGCGCCAGGGCAATGACATCGGCACGCAATACCGTTCCGCCATCTATGTGACGTCGGAAGACCAGAAGCAGATCGCAATGGACATGACCGTTGCCTACCAGTCCGCCCTTGCCGCGGCAGGACATGGCGGCAAGGTCACGACCGAAGTCGGCACGCTCACGAATATCTATTTCGCGGAAGACTATCACCAGCAATATCTGGCGAAAAACCCCAATGGTTATTGCGGTCTCGGCGGCACGGGCGTGTCCTGCCCGGTGGGCCTCGGCGTCTGACGCCTCAGGTGCCGAAATTCACCGCGAAGCGCTTGCGGCTTTCCAGCATGCTCTGCGCCTTGAACATGGCGTCTGACGCACCCTGCGCGCGCAAGATGGTCGGATCGGTGCGTAACGCCTCGACGACCAGCGACAGGTGCGAGATCGCCTCCTGCACCATGGCGGTGTCAAATTTCTTTGAGGCCCGCGCCAGCAGGGCCCGGCCAATGTCCATCCTTGCCTGAAGCGCGCGATCCGGCCGGGCCTTGATCGCGTCTTCCGCAAGGTGGGCGCGGCTGAGCGAAATCACCCGCTCGAGCCCTTCGAGGTCGCCGGCATCCTCGGCCACATGCACAGCGGAGGCGCAATAGGCCGCTTCGACCTCCGAACGGAGCGCGGCGGGCAAGCCGCCCGGATGATCCAGGATGGCGCCCAGTTCATCGGCCAGCAATTTGATCTTCTCGGACCGGAAGGATTGCGGATTGGCCAGTGCCGGCTGCAGCTGGCGCGCCAGAAGGAACGCTGCGGCGCTTGGCATGGCCCCTTCAAGCTCGGCTTTGCGCGCCGGCAGGCGGAACGTAAAGAGCTTAGCCTCAGCCGGCGTCAGGCCGCCTCCGCGGGTCAGGCCGAATATCTCGAACCCGTCCGGCTTGCGCCCTTTGCGGCGGGCCCAGACCAGCAGGTCCGCATCGGCCACAGCCATGCGCCGGCGGGCGCGTGCCACAGTATCCGGCGCCATCCCTCCCTTCAGCACATTCAGGCGCACGACCTTGTAAGGCGCACCGAAATTGTAGGACGGCAGATGGCTGCCCAGCGCCGCGGCCAGCCAGGCCAGCGACGCCCCGCGGGCATGGCCCTCAGGCTTCATCAGGACAATGCGGTAGCCCGGCGACTTGTCGAGCTTCAGGGCACGGGCCTTCCCGGCGTCCTGCATGGCGCGCCAGGCGCGGATCATCGCACGCACCAGCACCATTACCAGCCACAGGGCCAGAATCGCCGTCACCACTACGCCAAGCGCAGCAAGGTAACGCGTTTCCTGGGGGTGGGCTGCCGACCAGGCTTCCGCGGAACTGAACCAGTCAGTCACAGGCATGCATGTGGACCTTTCGAACCCCATGCGGATACGGGTCTTGAGGGCGCCACGCAACAGGGAAACGCTGTTGACGCGGGCATTCTGCATCGGTGAGCATGCAAATGTGACAGGTGCTGAAAACCGGGGGCAGGTGGCGTTGAATGGGCGATTTCGTGACGCGGTTTGCGCCTTCGCCAACCGGCTACCTGCATCTCGGCCATGCCGCATCGGCCTTCCATGTCTGGGACGCGGCCCGGACAGCCGGCGGAGCAGTCCTTTTGCGGATCGAGGATATCGACCGGACACGCTGCCGGCCCGACTACGAAACGGCGATCCTCGAAGACCTGGAATGGCTCGGATTCGACTGGCCGGAGCCCGTGCGGCGCCAGTCGGATCATTTCCCTGACTATGCCGCCGTGCTCGAATCCCTGCAGGCCCGGGGCCTCATCTATCGCTGTTTCCGCACAAGGCGCGAAATTACGGCCGCCCTGCCCGCAGGCGCCGATCCGGACATGGCGGGCTATACCGGCCGGCCGCTGCCCGAAGCGGACGAAGCAGCGCACCTCGCCCGCGGCAATGCCTTTGCCTGGCGCCTGTCCCTGGCAGCGGCCCGCGACGCGCTCGGCCCCCGCTACCGGACGCTCAGCTATATTGACGAAACAGGAGGCACGGCCCGCAGCGTAGCGGCAGACCCGGCGCCTTATGGGGACGTCGTCCTCGCCCGGAAGGACACGCCAGCCTCCTATCACCTGGCCTGCTGCCATGACGACGCGCTGCAGGGCGTCACCCATGTCATCCGGGGCGAGGACATCCGCGAGATGACGGCGATCCATGCCCTCTTGCAGGCGCTGATGGACTGGCCCCAACCAGTTTACCGCTTCCATCCCCTGATCATCGGGCCCGACGGCAGGAAACTCTCCAAGCGCGCGGGAGACCGGGGATTGCGCGCCTACCGCGATGAAGGCATGACGCCGGACGACCTCCGCCGCCTGACGGGCCTTGCATGACCAACCCGGATCGATCCCTGCCCGCGCCGCGCACCTGGACGGGCCCTCTGATGGTGCTTATTGGCGGCGTAGCAATTGGCTTTGCCCCCATAGGCATGCGGCTGGGCCTTGGCGATCTCGGCCCACAGGCGATCGCCTTCTGGCGCTATACGTTTGCCCTGCCCTTCCTGCTGGCGCTGGTTTTCATCATCCAGCGCAGGCCCCCGGCCCGGCCTAACCGGTTCGTCTTCATCGCCGGCACCCTGTTCACGCTCGACATGGCGCTCTGGCATTGGGGCCTGACGCTGACCACGGTGTCGAACGCCACCTTCATCGTGAACCTCGGCAATGTCCTGGTCGGATTCGGCGCCTGGTACTTCCTGAAGCAGCGCCCGGCACCTGTCTGGTTCGCGGCGGCCGCGCTTGCCGTACTCGGCGCAGCGGCGCTCTCGCTCGGCGGCGATTCCGGCGGCAAGGGCGACCTGCGCGGCGACCTCCTTGCCTTCGGCGCGGCGATCATGGTGTCCGGCTACATGCTGGCTTCGAACGTCGCGCGCCGCACGCTTGGTGGCATCGAGACGATCTTCTGGCTCACCTGCGTCGAAGTCTGTGTCGCCGGCCTCATCGTTGCGGCAAGCGGGGAACGCTTCTTCCCGGAAACCCTTGCCGGCTTTCGTGCGCCCTTCTCCCTCGCGCTGATCGCCCAGATCGGCGGACAGGCCATGATCGTCTCAGGCCTCGGCCGCACGTCGCCAGCGCTGGCCGGCCTGCTTGTCCTCGTCCAGCCTGTGGTCGCCGCGGCCGTGTCCTGGCGCCTGTTCGACGAGCCGCTCAGCGGCGTTCAGACCGGCGGCGCGCTTATCATCCTCTGCGCCGTCTGGCTGGCCCAGCGCGGACGCAAACCGCAAGTGGCGGTCGACTGACGGCGAAAACCGTCACAAAAGACCCCTATGACACGCCCGTAATCATGAGACCGGAGATTTCCATGCGAAAGTTTCTCGCCGCAACGCTGCCCGCCCTCGCCCTGCTCGCGGCCTGTTCCCCACAAACAGAATCCGGGGCTGAGCCGAAACCCCTGCGCACCGGCCAGGTGCCGCAGCAGTCGACAGATGCCTATTATGTCCGCGCCGCTGAAGCGGTCGACACCCGGATCGCCCAGCGCGGCGTAAAGCCCGCCAGGAACGTCATCATCTTCATCGGCGACGGCATGGGCATTTCCACCGTCACCGCTGCCCGCATCTATGCCGGGCAAAAGCGCGGCCTCGACGGCGAATCCTATCGCCTCACCATGGAGACCCTTCCGTACACGGCCCTCTCAAAGACCTATTCCAACGATTTCCAGGTGGCCGACTCCGCCTCGACGGCGACGGCCATGGTCACCGGCGTCAAGACCAATTCCCGCACGCTCGGCATTACGTCGGATGCCCGCTACGACAATTGCGCCAGCATCGAGGGCCACCGCACCGACTCGCTCTTCGATCTCGCGGAGCGCGCCGGCCTTGCGACCGGCGTCGTCACGACCGCCCGCCTGACCCATGCAACACCCGGCGCCACCTATTCCGAAGTGCCGAACCGCGACTGGGAAGCCTATGTGGGCGCAGACGACAACGGCGCCGACGGCTGCGAAGACATTGCCGCCCAGTTCATCGACTGGCCGGAAGGCGACGGGTTCGAAATCGCTTTCGGCGGCGGGCGCAGCGCCTTCCTGAAACAGGGCGCGACAGACCCCGAAGACGAGCGCCGCGAAAGCTTCCGCCGTGACGACCGCGACCTTGTCGCCGAATGGCAGGCCAAGTCGGCCGGGCACAAGTACATCTACGATGCCGCCGGGTTCGCCGCGGAGGACTTCACCGGCAGCGACAAGGTGCTCGGCCTGTTCGAGCATTCCCACCTGCAATACGAACTCGACCGCGCCGACGATGTCGCGGGCGAACCTTCGCTCGTAGAACTGACGCGCGCCGCCATCACCCGCCTGTCGCAGGATCCGGACGGCTTCGTCCTGATGGTCGAAGGCGGACGGATCGACCATGCCCACCATGCCGGCAATGCCGCCCGCGCCCTCGACGAAACCGACATGTTCGACCAGGCCATCGCCGCGGCGCTCGACATGACGAACAGCGAGGACACGCTGATCATCGTGACCGCCGACCATTCCCACACGATGACGATTTCCGGCTATCCGAAGCGCGGCAACCCGATCCTTGGCCTCGCCTCCTCCGCGCTGGACGGCACACCCGACAAGGCGCTCGACGGCAAGCCCTACACGACGCTCGGCTACATGAACGGTCCCGGCGCCTGCCGCTCCGTGGACGGAAAGCTTGACTGCACCCGTCTCGACCTCACGGATGTCGACACGACGGACAAGGAGTTCCTTCAGCAGTCGCTCTATCCCATGTGGTCGGAAGCCCATGGCGGCGAAGACGTCGCCATCTTCGCCTCCGGCCCTGGCGCAGAACTGGTGTCCGGCGTAATGGAGCAGAACGAGATTTTCCAGGTCATGGGCCGCGCCAGCGGGCTCGTCGCCGCCCCTGCCCCAGCACCTGCCCCAGAACCTGCCGAGTAAGAGTACACACCAGTTGAGTTTCCCAGACCTGTTCAGGCGTCCGCGCGCGACCGGCTATATTTTCGTTTCCGGCCGCAAGGCGGACGCACGCTTTCTGACCGCAAAGGAAGGCGACACGATCCGCAACGCGACGCGGGAGTCGCCGTGGATCGTGGTCGAGCATGCGCTCGACGGCGTGCTCATCACGGACTGGCCGGGCACCCTCTGGGAGGCCGAAGTGGTCGACGCGCTGGAGCCCCAGGACCATACCGGCAACTATACGCGCAGCGTCGCCATCCGGCTGGTGCGCCGCCTGCCCGCACACACGCTGTTCGGGCCGCATGGCGAAGGTGTCGCCTGGGTGGCCGAGCGGGCCAGGGCCCTGACGCCTGAAGAAGCGGAAACCCTGTCCGAGCATCGCGCACCGGAGGCCGGCCGCCTCTATTCTAAGGCATGGCTGAACTGGAAAGGCCTCAGCCCCTCGCGCCGCGAATTCACCGACTGGGAAGGCATCATCGGCGCCGGAGGCGAAACGCCCGTCTCGCCCATCGGCCGGGGGCTCAGCGCTGTGTTCAACTGCGTGACCACCCGCGCCTACGAACTCCTCGGCGACGATTGCATGTATACCGATGGCGGGCCGGAAGACGACCCGAACCTTCACCTTGTCGAGCCCTGGGGCCGTGCCGCGCTTGCCCTCTGCGAAACCGCGATGGCGCTCGGCGCGCCGGATCTCCTGCCCGCAGACGACCGCGCCATGCTGACCGAAGCCTGGCGCGCCCTGACGGGACCGGGCCTCTCCTAGCGGCAGGGCTCGCCAAGGCCCGCTTTGCCCGTCATGCTCCGGAAAAACATGAGACCGGAGGAAACACGCCATGAAAGCAGCCGTGATGCGGGAGGCAAACAAGCCGCTCTCGATCGAGGAAGTGACCATCGACAAGCCTGGCCCGCGCGAAGTGCTAGTGCGCCTGAAGGCCGTCGGCGTCTGTCATTCCGACGTGCATTTCTGGGACGGCAATTTCCCGGTCGAGATGCCGGTCATCCTCGGCCATGAAAGCGCGGGCGTCGTCGAGGCCGTAGGCTCCATGGTCTCGGCCGTGAAGCCGGGCGACCATGTCATCTCCATCCTCTCCCCCTTCTGCGGCACCTGCGAATATTGCCTATCGGGGCACATGTCCGTCTGCCACACGATCAATCGCGACCAGTTCCAGCGCCAACCCACAGAGGCTCCGCGCCTCTCCATCAAGGGCGAAAAGGTCGGCCAGTTCCTCAACCTCTCCTCCTTCGCCGAACAGATCCTCGTGCACGAGAACACGCTCTGCGCCATCGACAAGGACATGCCGCTCGACCGCGCCTGCCTCATCGGCTGCGGCGTGATCACCGGCGTCGGCTCTGTGTTCCATGCGGCGCAGGTGGAACCGGGCTCGACCGTCGCCGTCGTCGGCTGCGGCGGCGTCGGCCTCGCTGCCATCAACGGTGCTGCGATCGCCGGGGCCTCCCGCATCATCGCGGTCGATCTTTCCGACGAAAAGCTCCAGCTCGCTGTCCGTTTCGGGGCGACCGATGTGGTCAATCCGTCCAAGGTCGATGCCGTCGGAACGGTCAAGGAACTCACCAAAGGCGGCGTGCACTATGCCTTCGAATGCGTCGGCCTGAAGCAGACGGCCGAACAAGCCTATCACATGATGCGCCCGCGCGGCCTCGCCACGCTGATCGGCATGATCACGCCGGGTGTGAACATCGAGATCCCCGGCATCGAGATGCTGGTCACCGAAAAGCGCATCCAGGGCGCCATCATGGGCTCCAACCGGTTCCGCATCGATTTCCCACGCCTCATCGAGCTGTACCGGCAGGGCCGCCTGCATCTTGACGACCTCGTTTCCGACCGGATCGGCCTCGATGGCCTCACCGCCGCCCTGCAGAACCTCAAGGACAACAAGGGCACCGTCGCCCGCCAGGTCGTGGTGTTCGACTAGACCCGATTAACACACGCAGCATTGACGGCGGCGGCGTTCCCGGGCATGGGGACGGCGTCGCAGCGCATTTTCATGCGCATGGGGCTGGCAGCGTGAATCGCGACCTGCACGGATTGCAGGGAATGAGCCTCCCCCCTTCAGGCATCAGATCCTGACGCTCCCCGTCACGCGGGGCCGTTCCCAACAACACCCGGACATGACCGGGACCCGACGGCGCGCGCACATCGCAGCGCCGTGCGCGCATGAAAGATTCAAAGTGACCACATTCAAAGACATCGGCCTCAACGCCAAGCTGCTGAAGGCCGTGACCGAAGAAGGCTATGATACGCCGACGCCGATCCAGGCCCAGGCCATCCCGCACCTGCTCGACGGGCGCGACCTGCTCGGCATCGCCCAGACCGGCACCGGCAAGACCGCAGCTTTCGCCCTGCCGACGCTCGACCTCCTGATCGAGGAACCGGGAGCGTTGCGCGCCAAGCACACGCGCGTGCTGGTCCTCGCCCCGACCCGCGAACTCGCCGGCCAGATTGCGGACAGTTTCCGCACCTATTCGAAATTCATGGATTGCCGTGTCGAAACCGTGTTCGGCGGCGTCGGCATCGGCCGCCAGATCCAGGCCCTGCAGAAAGGTGTGCACGTGCTCGTGGCAACGCCCGGCCGCCTGCTCGACCTGATGAACCAGGGCGCCGTGAAGCTCGGTGAAGTCGAAGTCCTCATCCTCGACGAGGCCGACCAGATGCTGGACATGGGCTTCATCCATGACCTGAAAAAGATCCTCGCCAAGGTGCCGGCAGATCGCCAGACCCTGCTCTTCTCCGCCACCATGCCGAAGGCCATCGCGGAACTCGCGGGTCAGTACCTCGACGATCCGGTGAAGGTCTCCATCGCCCCGGAATCGACCACAGCCGAGCGTGTCGATCAGGGCGTCTACCATGTCGCCACATCCGACAAGCTGGACCTGCTCGAAGCCGTGCTCGCCACGCCCGACATGGACCGTGCCCTCGTCTTCAGCCGTACCAAGCATGGCGCGGAGAAAGTCGTCCGCAAGCTGATGGCCAAGGGCTTCTCCGCCATGGCGATACACGGCAACAAGTCCCAGCCGCAGCGCCTGAAGGCGCTTGAGGCGTTCAAGGACGGTCGCTGCAAGATCCTCATCGCCACAGACATCGCCGCCCGCGGCATCGACGTGGACGGCATCAGCCATGTTATCAATTTCGAGATGCCGAACGTGCCGGAACAATATGTCCACCGTATCGGCCGCACCGCCCGTGCCGGACGCGCCGGCATCGCCGTCTCGCTGGTGGCAGAAGACGAGTTGTACTATCTCCGCGACGTCGAAAAGGTGACGCGCCAGCACATTCCCCTGCTACCCGCGCCGGAAGGCTGCGAAGCCATCGTCCGCCCCGAACCCTCCCGCGACCTGCGCGTCCCGAAGCCGAAAGGCCCGGCGGGCCGCAGCGGGTATGGCGGCGGCAATCGCAGCCAGGGCCGGCGGCCCCAGCGTCCGGCGTCGAAAAAGCCCCATGGCAGGCCCGGCACCAAACACCGCCCGGCCCGCGCGAAGACATAAAAGCGTCGGATCCGAAAAACTGCGCTATTGCTCCGGAGCACCAACAGGCACATTGGCGCGCTCCGGAGCATCTGTATTTGACTGAGGCACGGAAACGGTCCTTTCTGGCCTGCCAGAAAGGGATCGGGTCGTGACCGGGATACGCGACAGCAAGAAGCGCAACGTGTTCGAAGCTCTCTATGAGGCTTCCATCTCCCTGTTCGAAGCGAAGGGATATGATTCCGTCACGGTCACGGAAATCACCCGGGCTGCCGGTGTCGCCAAGGGGACTTTCTTCAATCACTTCCCCGCCAAGGCGGACATTCTGGCCGAATGGTACCGGCGGCTGGTCGCGGCGGCGATTGCCCCTCCGGAGGCCGCGCAGGCGCCTACACTGACGGCCGCCGCACTTAAAACGTGCCGCAGGACAATCAGCCTCTGCGAGGCCACACCTGAATTGTGGAAGGCGACAACCCGCCTTTCGCCGACGACGCCCGCGATCCAGATCGTCGAGGCGCAAAGCGATGATGCCGTCCGCAATGCATTCGAGGGTCTGGTAGATCGCGCGAAGGCGAATGGCGACTTGCCTGACGAAACTGACAGTCCGGCAATTGCAGACCTGATGCTCACCCTGTTCACCGGCACCGTGCGCCAGTGCGTCGTGACCGGCCAGCGCGAACACATACTGCGTGACCTCGAAATCCGTTTCAGGGCAATTGAACACCTGGCTGCAGGCGCCCGGTTGCCTCGGGCGGCGAGTAAACCTAAAAAGTGACCGTGGTCATTTTTTAGGTTTACTCAATGCTTCGAACGCTTGCGCCCCTTTTCGCTCTCATGGTCTGCACCTGCAGCAGTGCCGCGCCTGTGCACGCCAACAGACAGGCGCTCGATACCGGCAGCGGCATGCTGGAAGCGGCACAGGGTGTCTGGCGCTCCGAGGAATCCGGCTGGCTGCTCCAGATAACGCCGGATCGGATCATCCGCTGGCAGGAAACGCCGGTTGCCTGCTATCCGACACGGCAGGACGGCCCAACCCTGATGGGCCAGATCGAGTACCGGTACTTCACACCGCACTCCAGCCATAGCGCGCGATTTGAATACCTGCCCTCGGATGGGCACGCGATTTTCCGGCGAATTCCTTTTCTGCCGCCCGCCTGCCACGAAGACCCGGATGTCAGCCCTGAAGCGGTGTTTGACGTCTTTTCATCGGTCTTCCAGCGCCACTACGCGTTTTTCGAGCAACGCGGCGTTGACTGGGCCGGGAATGTTGCCGCCGCGAAGGCAGCCAATCGGCCCGACATGAGCGACGCCGATCTTCTTGGCGCCCTCGCCGGCCTGCTTGAGCCGCTTCAGGATTCGCATACCAAGCTGCTCGCAGAAATTGATGGCCAAACGCAACGGGTCCAGTTCGGACTCGGCACGACGCTGCCGCGCGTCAGGAACGGCCTCGGCGAGACCCCCTGGCTCATCGGTCTCCTGGACAATCTCATGGCCTATCTGGATGAGGGTGCGGTCCAGGCGGGCAACGAACGGTTTGTCCGTGGCACGATCAACGGCCATATCGGGTACATCCAGATATTCACCATGGGCGGATTCACAACCGAGTTCGAGCCCGGCACGCCAGAATGGTCTCTCGCAGAGATCGATGCCCTGCACGCCCTGTTCGACGACGCCCTGATGGCATTTGAGGACACGGATGCCCTGATCCTCGATCTCTCGAACAATCGCGGCGGATATGACGCCATTACACGCGCCATCGCCAGCCGCTTCACCGACGCGCCTTTCGATGCGTACACGGTCAGAACGGAATGGGATGGCGCACCGCAAATTACCTATACGATCGATCCGTATCAGGATGGGCCGCGCTACACCAAGCCGGTCTATATCATCACGAGCGACGTGACCGTCTCCGGAGGCGAGATAACCACGCTGATGCTGAGGCAGTTGCCCCATATCAAAACGGCTGGCCAGACCAGCCGTGGCGCGTTCTCCACACCTCTGGCAAAGCCTCTGCCGAATGGCTGGTACCTGGAACTGTCCAATGAAATCTTTGCCGATGCCGATGGCACCTCATTCGAAGGCAAAGGCATCCCGCCCGATATCGAGCTGCCGCTGTTCGGTGAGCACGACCTGATCGAAAGCCATCTCGCCTCCCTGAAGCTGCTTGTCGCATGCATCGAAGATAGCAGCTGTTGAAATGGCAGTGCCCCGGTATCGCCGGTGCAGGCCTAGTCCCTCAGCAGTTCGTTCACGCCCGTCTTCTCGCGCGTCTTCGCGTCGACGGTCTTCACGATCACGGCACAAGCGAGGCTCGGGCCACCCTTCGGGTCCGGCAGGGTGCCCGGCACGATGACCGAGTACGGAGGAACCTTGCCATAGCTGATCTCGCCGGTCGCGCGGTTCACGATCTTTGTGGACTGGGTGATGAACACGCCCATCGCGATCACCGAGCCTTCGCCGACGATCACGCCTTCGACCACTTCCGAACGTGCACCGATGAAGCAATTGTCCTCGATGATGGTCGGGTTCGCCTGCAGCGGCTCCAGCACGCCGCCGATGCCGGTGCCGGCCGAGATATGGCAATTGGCGCCAACCTGTGCGCACGAGCCGACCGAGGCCCAGGTGTCGATCATCGTGCCTTCGCCGACATGCGCACCGATGTTCACATAGGACGGCATCAGCACGGCATTCTTCGCCACGAACGCACCCCGGCGCACGGCGCAGGGCGGCACGGCGCGGAAGCCGGCTTCCTTGAATTCGGTCTCGCCCCAGCCTTCGAACTTCGATGGCACCTTGTCCCACCAGTGGCCACCACCCGGCACGCCGCCGATCACGCCATTGGCATTCAGGCGGAACGACAGCAGCACGGCCTTCTTCAGCCACTGGTGCACCACCCATTCGCCGTCGGCGTCCTTCTCGGCCACTCGCGCCTTACCGGTGTCGAGCATATCGATCGCAAGGTCCACCGCGTCGCGCTCTTTGCCGCGCGTATGCGTGCCCAGCGCGTCACGGTTCTCCCAGGCAGCGTCGATCAGGTGAGCAAGGTCGTCAGTCATGGCATGTCCCCCAGCAGGAAAGTGTCAGAGCGTTTTGCGCGCCGCTTCAAGGAAGGCCGCGAGGTCGCCGGTGACATAGTCGATGTGGTCCGGCCCGTCATCCTTCAAAATGTCTTCAAGTGTCGCAGGGCGCGCCTCGATCGGCTCATGGCTCCAGTCCTTCTCGGAATGCACGAGCACCGTGGTGAAGCCCATATCCTTGGCCGGCAGCAGGTTGCGGGCAAGATCCTCGAAAAAGACCGCCCGCCTCGGCTCCACCGCATGTTGCTCGCAGAAGGCGTCATAGCTCCCCTGCTTCGGCTTCGGCGTGTAATTCGAATCCTCGATCCCGAAACTGCCATGGAACAGATGGTCGAGCCCCATCTTCTCCGTCACCCGCTCGGCATGGCGGCGCGAGCCATTGGTGTAGACGAACTTCTTGCCCGGCAGGGCCGCGAGCGCGGCGCGCAGCTCCGGCAGGTCCGGCAGCGGCGAGAGGTCGATGTCGTGCACATGATGCAGGAAGTCCGCCGGCTCGATCCGGTTCACCTGCATCAGGCCGGCGAGCGTCGTGCCATAGGTCGCATAATAGTGCTTCTGCACCCGGCGCGCCTCGGCCGGACCAAGGCCCAGCGCACGGGAGACGAAATCCGTCATCCGCACATCGATCTGGGCGAACAGGTCGCATTCGGCCGGGTAGAGCGTGTTGTCGAGATCGAACACCCAATGGTCAACATGGGTGAACCGGCCGAACGGCGCGAGGTGGACGCCAGCCGGCTTAGCGGTCATTCGCACCGGCCTTGGCGAAATCGCGCTCGAAGAATTCGAACACCAGTTTGCGGTCGTCCGGCGGCGGCGTCGCCGCGAAGAGCGCCGTGCGATAGGCAGAGGCCTCGCACTGGTCGCGCCCGATGATCGCGAACTTGGCGTGGCCGACGCAGAAGGCATCCGACGCCTTGGCGAGCGTGCGCACCTTGGTGCCGTCCTCCATCTCGCCATAGACATAGTATTCCGTGCCGCGCAGCGGCCGGTCGATCACGCGCGAACAGCCGCCTGCTTCCAGCATCCACCAGCCCCGGCTTTCCCAGCCTTCGGCCCCGCGCCGGGCAATCGCGCTCCACACGCGGGACTTGGTACGGTTGCACAGGGTGAAACCGACATTGCGGCCGCGTTCCTTGGCGACCTGTTCGAGGAAATCGATCAGGTCCGCATCGGATGTGTTCTCCGGCAGGCCGTTGGATTTCAGGAACTCCCCGATCGCGACGCGGGTACGGTGGCCGATATGGCCGTCTACTGCGCCGGAGGTGACGCCCGCCTCTTCCAGCAGACGCTGCAGGCCGGCCGACCGGGCCGTTTCGAGGTCGTAATTCTCGATTTCGGTGAAATCGGTGGTCCAGCGCCGCGTTGACGTCACTTCGACCGGGCGGAAACCGCGCGCTTCAAGCCCCATGGCCGAACATTCGGGCGGGTTCTCGATGGTGAAGCTTCCGGTCGGGTCGACGCAAAGCATCGTGCGGCCGCCCCATTCGCGCGTCCCTCCCCGGTGCGCGGTCGAGGTACGTCCGTAGAGGAAGTGGAATTTGGGCTCCAGCGGCGTTTCGACCGCCACCCGGCAGGTGCCCGGCTGTAGTTTCAGCCAGCCATCGACTGTCAGCCCGGTGCCTTCCGGCCGGCCGACCGCCGCCTCCAGGATGTAGGACGTCTTGTTGCAGAGTTTCCAGCCCTCTGCCTGCCCGGTTTCCTGGGCAGCAGCGGCAAGACCGGGGAAACACGCCGCAGCCGCAAGGGCCGCGAGCACGTTACGAAATGAGCGTACCAGCGCCATGTTCGGTGAACAGCTCCATGAGCAGGGCGTGCGGCGCACGCCCGTCGAGAATAACTGCCGCCCCAACCCCATGATTTACGGAATGCGCCGCGGTTTCAAGCTTCGGAATCATACCGCCTGCAGCTGTGCCGTCCTCGATGAGGCGCGGAATGTCCGCCACTTTCAGCTCGCGGATCAGCTGCTTGTCCTTGTCGAGCACGCCTGCAACGTCCGTCAGCAGCAGGAGACGGCTTGCGCCAAGCGCCGCGGCCAGTGCGCCGGCGGCCGTGTCGGCATTGACGTTGTAGCGGTGGCCGTCGGGCCCCATGGCAACCGGCGCGACGACCGGGATCAGCTGGCTGTCGGCCTTCAGCAGGGCGTCCAGCACGCTTGTATCGACGCCGCTCGGCTCGCCGACGAAGCCGAGGTCCAGCACCTGTTCGATATGGCTGTCGGGGTCGCGCTCGGTCTTGGTCGCCTTTTCGGCCTGGATCAGCCGCCCGTCCGAGCCTGACACGCCGACCGCCCGGCCGCCGGCCTGGTTGATCGCCCGCACGATGGATTTGTTGATCGGGCCTGACAGGACCATTTCGACAACTTCCATCGTCGCTTCATCGGTCACGCGCAGGCCGCCCTTGAATTCCGACACGATGCCCAGCCGGTCCAGCAGCTTGCCGATCTGCGGCCCACCGCCATGCACGATCACCGGATTGATGCCGAGCGTCTTCAGCAGCACCACATCGCGCGCGAACATCGCGGCAAGGCCTTCGTCGACCATGGCATGGCCGCCATATTTCACGACGATGGTCTGGCCCGTATAGCGCTGGATATAGGGCAGCGCCTCGGACAGGGTCCGGGCGGTGAACTGTGCCTCGTCCTTTGCGCTGGTCATGCCCCTGGTCCCTCCGGCCGATGCCTGTTGCGGAATGCCTCTTAGGGCGCTTTGACCTGCCGGGAAAGGCACCTATGCTCATCGCGACAAAAGGCACGGGGGAGGCGACGGCCATGAAACGCATTCTGACGGCGCTCGCCGCGCTCCTCGCCGTGTTTGTTATCGGCGCCGGGGCGTATCTCTGGGATCCCCTGCCCGCGAACCCGTCAGCCGAAACGCTCGCGGCTCCGGCCGCTGCCTATGACGCCGACATTATCCGCGACGAATTCGGCATTCCGCACATTCGCGGCGCCCGCGACCGCGACGCGGCCTTCGGCCTCGCCTATGCCCATGCCGAAGACGATTACGAGACGATCCAGGAAGTCGTCGCAGCAACGCGCGGCAATCTTGCCCGCTATCGCGGCAAGGACGCCGCGCCCGTCGACTACATGGTCGCCCTGCTCGGCGTCTGGGACACGGTGGAAGCGCGCTACGAACCAGACGTGCCGGCAGACGTGAAAGCCATGGCCGAGGCCTATGCCGCAGGCCTCAACCTCTACGCCTCCGAACACCCGGACACGACCTGGGCGGGCCTCGCCCCCTTCCGCGCCGAAGACATCATCGCCGGCTTCATCTTCAAGACGCCCCTTTTCTACGGCCTCGACGACACGCTGAAAAACCTCTTCGCCACCGACCATACTCAGGCCATCGCGCTCGACCCCGAAGGTGACCGCAAGGCCTTCCTGATGGCGCCGAAAACACTTTCCGAACGCGGATCGAATGCCTTTGCCGTCGCACCCGAACGCTCCGGCGACGGCGTGACGCGGCTCATCATCAATTCCCACCAGCCGCTGACGGGCCCGGTCGCCTGGTACGAGGCGCATCTCGCCTCCGATGAAGGCCTCGACATCACCGGTGGCATCTTCCCCGGCACACCGGTCATCCTGCACGGTTTCAACCATGACATCGGCTGGGCCAATACGGTCAGCGCGCAGGATCTTGTGGACACCTATGTCCTGACCGTGAACCCGGACAATAAGGGCCAGTACCGCCTCGACGGCGAATGGCGTGACTTCGACAAGTCCACCGCCACGCTGCATGTGAAACTCTGGGGCCCCTTCGCCCTGAAAGTGAAGCGTCCGGTCCTGCGCTCCGACCACGGACCGGTGATCGAAGGCCCGACCGGCACCTACGCAATTCGCTATGCCGGCATGGGCGAGATCCGCCAGCTGGAGCAGTATTATCGCCTCAACAAGTCGACCGGCCTCGACAGCTTCCTCGATGCCATGTCGCTGAACGCCCTGCCCTCGATCAACTACGTCTTTGCCGACAGGGCCGGCAATGTCGGCTTCATCCACAATGCGCAATATCCGGCGCGCAACGATGCCTGGGACTGGTCCGGCGACCTGCCGGGCGACCGCTCAGACCTGATCTGGCAGGGCTATCGTCCGTGGGACGAAGTTCCGAAACTCATCAATCCGGTCTCGGGCTTTGTCTTCAACTCGAACAATACGCCTTACATCGCCACCGACGGGCCGGACAATCTCAGGCCTGAGGACTTCCCTCAGAGCATGGGCCTGCAGACCGACATGACCAATCGCGCCCTGCGCGTCCGCGAACTGACGGACGGCACCGGAACGATGGACAAGGAGCGCCTCCTCGCCATCAAATTCGACACCGCCTATGCCGAAGGCTCGGAAGCCCGCGCGGTCGTCGCCGCCGTCCTTGCTCATGACTGGAGCGCCGAGCCGGACATGGCCAAGGCCGCTTCCTTCCTCGCAGAATGGGATTTCGACATGGACGTTGCCTCGCGCCATGCTGCCCTTGGCGGTCTGACCACGCTCAAACAGATCACCGCCCGCTTCACCCATGAGCCGCCACCCGCCCCGGAAGACGCCTTCCGCGAGGCCGTCAGCTGGCTGAAGACCCATCATGGCCGCATCGACCCGACCTGGGGCGAGGTCAACAAGCTTGCCCGCGGCGGCGAGACCTGGCCCCTCAGCGGCGGTCCCGACACGCTGCGCGCCGTCTATCCTGCCGCGATCCGCGACGATGGCGAATTGCACATGAATGCCGGCGACACCTGGATCGCGCTCATCGAATGGGATGCCGACGGCACCCAGACCGCCCGCGTGATCAATAATTACGGCTCCGCCGTGCAGGATGCCTCCTCGCCGCATTACATTGACCAGGCACCGCTGTTCGCCGTCGAAGACTGGCGCACGCCGCATCTCGACTGGGAAGAGATCGAACTGAGTGCGACGCGGCGATACCGTCCGGGCAAGGACTAGGCCAGCGCCGCAATCTCCGCGCGCAATTCCGGGATGCCCCAGCCCTTTTCGGAGGAAGTCATGCGCACCACAGGATGCGCCGCGCCGCGCTTCTTCAGCTTGCCGGCGATCTTCTCCGCCATCTCGTCGACTTCGCCCTTGGCGATCTTGTCCACCTTGGTCAGCACGATCTGGTAGGTAACCGCGGACTTGTCCATCATGTCCATGACCTCATCGTCCGTATCCATCAGGCCCCTGCGCGCATCGACCAGCAGGAACACACGGCGCAGCGACGGGCGCCCGCGCAGATAGGCCTTGGTCAGCTTCGTCCAGGCCTCGGCCTGCGACTTCGACACTTTGGCATATCCGAAGCCCGGAAGGTCGACGAGGTAAAGCCGCCCTTCGCCGATGTCGAAATAATTGAGTTCGCGCGTGCGCCCCGGCTCCGCCGAGGAGCGGGCGAGCTTGGCCCGGTTGGTCAGCGCATTGATGAGGCTCGACTTTCCGACATTCGACCGGCCGGCAAAGCAGACTTCCGTCCGGTCGGAGGCTGGCAGGCCCTTCAGGTCAACCACACCCTTGACGAACTTTGCATCACCAGCGAACAGCAGCCGCCCGGCCTCCAGCGCGTCCTCGGAATATCCGGCTTCGTCCGCCATCGGATCAGCTGGCAGGCTTCTTGTTGCCGCTCACCAGCTTCTTCACGAACTTGCCGATCTCGGTCTCGACCCCGTTACGGCGCATGATGAAGTATTGCTGGATGTAAGACAGCGTGTTCGACCAGACATAATACATGACGAGGCCGGCCGGGAATCCTCCGAACACGAACAGGAAGATCAGCGGCATGAACTGGATCATGCGGCGCTGCATCGGGTCCGGTGGCGGCGGCGACAGCGTCTGCAGGGCCGCCATGGTCGCCCCATACAGGATCGGCAGGATGCCAACACCGATGACCATGCCGATGTACGGCACGGCCTTGATGTCGGCCGCGGACCACCACGGGATGAGACCGAACAAATTGCCGAGTGCCGTCGGGTCGGGCGCTGAAAGGTCCTTCAGGAACCAGAAGGGCGTGTGGCGCATCTCGATGGTGACATAGAGCGTCTTGAACAGGGCAAAGAAGATCGGGATGGTCAGCAGGATCGGAAGGCAGCCGCCCAGCGGGTTGGCGCCCTCTTCCTTGTAGAGTTTCATGATCTCCTGCTGCTGGCGCTGCGGGTCGGCCTTGAAGCGTTCGCGGATTTCCGCAGTCGGCTCCTGCAGCTTCTTCATCTTCGCCATCGACTTGTAGCTCTGGTTATAGAGCGGCACGAGCGGCAGTTTGACGAGAACGGTAAAGGCGAGGATCGCCCAGCCGAACGAGCCGACCACACCCGACAGCCATTCCAGCGCCAGGAAGAAGGGCTTGGTCAGGAAGAAGAAGAAGCCCCAGTCGATCGCATCGACAAAACTCGGAATGCCGAGGTTGTTCTGATAGCCCTGCAGCACTTCATACCGCTTGGCACCGGCAAAGATCCGGTTGGTCATCGTCGCGCTGGCGCCCGGCGCGAGGTCCAGCGGCGCGGACTCGGTGCGCAGTTCGAGGTCGCCGCCCGCGGCGATCTTGCGCTTGTCGACAAGGCCCGCAAAGAACGTGTCCTGCTGCGGCACCAGCGCGCCCAGCCAGTATTTGTCCGACAGGCCCCACCAGCCGCCCTTGTCAGACGGGAACGTGCCGTCAGCCGTCTCGCCCTTGATCTTCTTCAGCTGCATCAGCGGCTTGAACTTGCGCAGGCGCAGCGTGCCGTCCGTGTCGCCCATCAGGCCCATATGCGCCGTGGTCGCCGTCGACGAGCCGGGATCAGTGGCTTCGAGGAAGTCCTTGAAATTGCCATAGCGCTCGATCGACCCGATGGCGCGCAGGGCGCGCGGCGCATCGCCCGTATTCGTCACCGTGTCGGTGAAGCTGAACATGTAATGTTCGTCCAGCGCGATCACCCGCTCAATGGTCACGCCATCGGTTTCAAGGCGAAGCGTGACCGGGCTCGCCGGGGTCAGCTCCTTGCCCGAGACCAGCTGCCAGGGCGAATTGCGCCCGGCCACCAGCGAGGTGCCGTCGGCCCAGTAATAGGTGGCGAAATAGCCGAACTCGGCGTTTTCCGGCCGCAGCAGGCGGACTTCCTGCTTGTTCTCAACCGTCAGGAAATGCTTTTTCAGGCTGAGATCGTCGATCCGCGCGCCCTTGAGGCGGATGGAGCCGTCGACGGAATCGCCATCGAAGGCGACCCGCACATCGTCGGCCAGCGCCTGTTCAACCGGCTTTATCTGGTCGATGGCGGCAACGCCCGTCTCTGCCGTATCCGCCTGTTTTTCTGCTTCGATGGCAGCTTGCTGGGCTTCGTACTTCTTCGCCGCCGGCCCGGCCACGAATTGCTGGTAGGCGAGCACAAGCGCGATCATCAGCACCATCGCGAGCAGGAAATTGCGCTGGTCTTCTTTTTCCATGTCGGGGTTCCGGTGAAAATCGGCAGGAATCGCCCGGATCGGGCAGGCGGGGTCAGTCGGAGGCGAGGCTTATCAGCGCGCTTTCCATATCGTCAAGCAAGCGGGCCCACGCAATATCAGCAGTATCCTGACGCGCGATGAACACATAATCCCAGCCGGGCCGGGCCAGTTGCGGCAGCAAAAGGCGTACCGCCTCACGCAGGCGGCGCTTCGCCCGGTTGCGCTCGACGGCCCCGCCGATCTTCTTTGTCGCGGTAAAGCCCGCCCCGGCATGCGGCCCCGGCGTCTCGCCCGGCCGCGCGCGGGCCTGAACCAGCAGGGCTTTGCGCTTTTCGGTGCGCCCGCCGCGGACATAAACGAATTGAGGCCGCACGCGCAGGCGGGCGACCTCAATCGGATCTTTGCGTGCATGAACCGTCACGGCCTTCTCCCCCGGAGAGGCGGACTGGCGCGTCCCGCTTAAGCGGTCAGCGTCTTGCGGCCCTTCGCGCGGCGGCGTGCCAGCACCTTGCGGCCGTTCTTGGTGGACATGCGCTCACGGAAGCCGTGCGTGCGCTTGCGGCGGAGGTTGCTCGGCTGGAAAGTGCGTTTCATCGGTCTGCTCTGGAAGCTGGTAAACTCGGAAAGGGCGCCGATACAGGAAGGGCAGATTGGGGTCAAGCGGCCGGGGCAGCGAATCTGCGCCTCGCAGGCCGTTCACATCGGTTTGATAGGTTTTTGCCGAGGCGTGAGAAGCCTTTGGCGGTGCAACCCGCTATGTCAGGGGCTTCCAACGTCCTCCAAAGTCAACGCTATCGCCCCATGCAGTCATCCTTTCGTCCCCTTCTGGCAGCCCTTATCCTCCCTCTTCTCCCCATTGCAGTCCCCGCTGCCGCGGGCGAAGCTGGGCCCCCGGCCAATATGGAGGCCCCCATGGCCAAGCCCCGGCACGCCGCCTGGACGGCGCTGCTCCAGACCTATGTTTCCGAAGGGGCCGACGGCATCACGCGCGTCGATTACGCCGCCCTGAAGGCCAATCCGGCCGACCGGGCCGCCCTCGACGCCTATATCGCCGGCTTCGAGACCATGGACCTCTCCGGCGACAGCGACGAAGCCTTCGCCGCCTGGGCCAATCTCTACAACGCCGTCACCGTCCGCTATATCGTCAGCAAGTATCCGCTGGGCTCCATCCGGGACGGCTACCTGCTCGGCGGTCCCTGGAAGAAAATCAAGGTCAAAGCAGGCGGCGACACCGTTTCGCTGGACGATATCGAGCACAAGATCCTGCGCCCGCGCTTCCATGACCCGCTGGTGCATTACGCCATCAACTGCGCGTCCTATTCCTGCCCGAACCTGCAGCCGAAGGCCTGGGAGGCGGCGACCCTCATGCCGGATCTCGCCGCTGCCGCGCGCCAGTACGTCAACAGCCCCCGCGGCGTGACGGTGACGGACAAGGGCCTGGTCGTCTCCAGCATCTATGACTGGTTCCGCGACGATTTCGGCGGCTCGAACATGGCCGTCGTCAATCACCTGCTGCAATACGGCGATCCGGAACTCAGAGAGCAGATTTACCCAAATCCACGCATCCGCAGCTATCAGTACGACTGGTCCCTCAACGACACGAACAAGGCGCCTGCCCCATGAGTGATACGACGCCCAAAACCGCAAAGCCGCTCTGGTTCCGCCTCTGGCCGGTCTATCTGATCGCCACCGGGCTGGCGATCAGCTGGCGGCTCGGCCTCTTCAACTATCTCTCACTGGAGACATTGCGCACGCAGCAGGAAACGCTGCGCAGCTTCGTCGAGAACAACCTCGTCGTCGCCATCGTGGCCTATCTCGCGGTCTATGTCGCGGCGACGGCCCTGATGATGCCGGGAGCGCTCTGGATTACCATTGCCGGGGGTTTCCTGTTCGGCCTTGCCGGCGGCTCGGTGGCGACGACCATTGGCGCAACGCTGGGCGCCAGCGTCCTCTTCTTCGCTGCCCGCACAGCCTTCGGCGGCATGCTGCGCGAACGCGCCGGCCCCTTCCTCAGGAAGATGGAGGCCGGCTTCAACGAAAACCCGCTCTCCTACATGTTCGCCCTGCGCTTCCTGCCCCTGGTGCCGTTCCCCGTCGCAAACATCGCTCCCGCCCTCCTCGGCGCGAAGTATCGCGACTACGCCCTCACCACCGCGCTCGGCATTATTCCAGGCGTCATCGCCTATACCTGGATCGGTGCCGGCCTTGGGGCGACCTTTGCGGCGGGCGAAAATCCTGACATTGCCAGCGTTGCCCGCAACATGCTGCCCGCCTTCGCCGCGCTCGGGATCGTGTCCCTGTCGCCGGTGATCTGGAAGAAAACCCTTGGCCGCAAGGCTCAGCGCATCGAAAGCCCCTCTGCATGACCGAGACGCTCAAGGCCGACCTCTGTGTGATCGGCGCAGGTTCCGGCGGCCTCTCCGCCGCCGCCGGGGCCGCCATGCTGGGCCTCAAAGTGGTGCTCTACGAAAAGCACGAAATGGGCGGCGACTGCCTGAACTATGGCTGCGTGCCTTCCAAGGCCCTGCTGAGCTGCGCCAAGGCCGCCGCCAGCGTGCGCGAAGCCGGCAAGTACGGCATCGGCGCCAGCGCGCCGACAACCGACTGGTCCGCCGTGAAAGCCCATGTCGCGGGCGCCATCGCCACGATCGCCCCGGTCGACAGCCAGGAACGGTTTGAAGGCCTCGGCGTTACCGTCATCCGCGAAGCCGCACGCTTCGCCGATCCCAAAACCATCGTGTCCGACACGACCCGCACAACCGCCCGGCGCATCATCATCGCCACCGGCTCCCGCGCCTTCATTCCCCCGGTCGAGGGCCTCGACCGGGTGCCCTATATCACCAACGAGTCTATCTTCACCCTGCCGGATTTCCCCAGCCATCTCGTCATCCTCGGCGGCGGCCCCATCGGTCTTGAAATGGCGCAGGCGTTCCGCCGCCTTGGTGCCGAAGTGACCGTGATCGAAATGGGCCGGGCCCTTGCCCGCGCCGATGCCGGCCATGCCGCCATCGCGCTCGACGCGCTGCGCGCCGAAGGCGTCACCATTCTCGAGCAGCACAAGGCGGTGCGTATTTCCGGCGAGGCAGGCAAGATTCGCGTCCACACCGAAAACGGGTCCGGCAGCCCGGTTATCGACGGCAGCCACCTTCTCGTCGCCGTCGGCCGCCGGGCCGTCATGGACGGGCTCGATCTCGAAAAGGGCAATGTCTATCACAGCCCCAAGGGCATCGAAGTGGGCGACACTCTCCGCTCCCGATCCAATCCCCGCGTCTGGGCGCTCGGCGATGCGGCGGGCCGGGAACAATTCACCCATGTCGCCGGCTGGCACGCCTCGGTCTTCACGCGCCGCGCCCTGTTCAAGCAGCGCACGAAGGCGACCAGCCTGCCCGTTCCCGCCGTCACCTATACCAGCCCCGAAGTCGCCCAGCTCGCCCTCACCGAGGCCGACGCCCGCGACCAGTTCGCCAGCGGTGTCACCACGTCCAGCTTCCCCTTCCACGAAAACGACCGCGCCATCGCCGAAGGCAAGACAGCAGGCGAATGCAAGCTGGTGCTCCACAAGGGCCGGCTGGTCGGCGCCTCCATCGTCGGCGAGGGCGCAGGCGACATCATCCAGATGGTGGGCCTCGCCATGTCCAACGGGCTGAAGCTTTCCGCCCTCACCAATTTCATCTCCCCCTACCCGACCCGTGCGGAAGTCGTGAAGCGCGCCGCCTCGGCCCATTTCACCCCGGTCGTGTTCGGCAAGAACATGCGCCGCCTCGTCGGCTTGCTCCAGCGCTTCCCCTAGGCTAACCCAGCGCGGGTGAACCGCGACGCCAGCGCACCCCCTCCGGCTCCTGTCCGCCAGCCTGCGCCCGCACGCTGGTTCGACAGCTTGTCGTTCCGCCTCTTCGCCCTGACGCTCGCCTCCATCCTGTTTGTCGAAGCCCTGATCTTCGTGCCCTCGGCGTCCGGCTTCCGGAATGCCTGGCTGCAGGAACGGCTGCAGGCTGCGCGGATTGCCGTACTCGCCCTCGATGCCGCGCCCTCCCGAATGGTGTCGGAGGAACTGGCCAGACAGTTGCTGCAAAATGCGGAAGTCTTGAACGTCTCTGAAATCGAAGACGAGATGCACTTCCAGCTGCTCGATTCGAAAATGCCCATCGAAGGCGAATCCTACACGCTGGACCTGCGCGCTGCGACGCCGATGAACCGCATATCCGACATGTTCGGCGCCTTCTTCGCACCGGCAGACCGCATCCTGATCGTGACTGCCGAAGGCTCCAGCCCCGAACGCACCATTGAAGTGGTCCTTCCTCAGGCACCGCTCAAGAAAGGGCTGATCGATTACGGCCACCGGATTGCCGGCCTTTCCCTGCTGATCGCCCTCATCGCCGCTACGGTGATCTATGTCGTCCTTCACTTCCTGGTCGTGCGCCCGATGAAGCGCGTGACGACCAGTGTCGAACAATTCCGCATGGATCCCGGCGCCTGGACCCGCCGCCTGAATCGGACGTCCCGACGCGACGAGATCGGCCGTGCCCAGAATGCCCTTGCCGACATGGAAGAGGCCGTGGCCGACGCTTTCCGCCAGCGCGCGCACCTTGCCGAACTCGGCACCGCCGTCGCCAAGATCAATCACGACCTGCGCAACTCACTCGCTTCGGCCCAACTCGTGTCGGACACGCTCGCCCGTTCGGAAGATCCGCGCGTGCAGAAGGCCGCCCCGCGCCTCGAACGCGCCCTCACCCGCGCGATCAATCTCGCCTCCGAAACGCTCGACTATGGCAAGGCCAAGCCCCTGCCGCCGGACCTGCAGCCGGTGAACCTGCGCAGCACGGTCGACGAGGCCGCTGCCGAAGCGCTCGCCGCCTGGCCGGAAGTGGAATTCGTCAATGACCTGCCCGGCCCGCGCATGGTCGAGGCAGACCCCGAGCACCTGCACCGCCTCGCCACCAATCTCATCCGCAATGCGGCGGAGGCCATGGTGTCCGGCGCGTCCCTGCCGAAGCGGATCACCGTATCGCTGTCGCCGGAAGGCGTCGACTTCGCGGACACCGGCCCTGGCCTTCCGGACAGCGCGCAGGCCAACCTCTTCAAGCCCTTCGCCGGCTCCACAAGAAAGACCGGCACGGGCCTCGGCCTCGTCATCGCCCGCGAACTCGCCACCGGCATGGGTGGCGACCTCGTTCTGGCGAATACCGGACCAAAAGGCACGACGTTCCGTCTCACCCTGCCGGGCTTCTACATGTGAACCCTTACGCGCCGCCACCGGACCCGCTGGTTGTCGTACATGTGGACGCCAGCCTTCTGGTCATCGACAAACCTTCCGGCCTTCTCTCCGTGCCCGGACGGGGCGTCGACAAGGCGGACTGCGCTGTCTCTCGCGCCGATGCCGCATATCCCGGCGCGCTCACCGTTCACCGGCTGGACATGGCCACCAGCGGCCTCCTCGTCCTCGCCCGCTCGAAAGAAATGCAGGCAGCCCTGTCTGGCCTGTTCGAGCGGGGCGAAGTGACAAAGAACTATATCGCCGATGTCTGGGGCGCCCCCTCCCCGCCCGCGGGCGAGATCGACTTGCCGCTGATCACAGACTGGCCGAACCGGCCGCGCCAGAAGGTGGACCATGACATCGGCAAGCCGAGCCGCACGCGCTACGAAACCCTTTCGGTCGAAGGGAAATGTGCGCGCCTGAAGCTGACCCCGCTTACCGGCCGTTCCCACCAGCTGCGCGTGCACCTCGCCGAAATCGGCCATCCGATCCTCGGCGACGAACTCTATGCGCACGACGCCGCCCGGTTGGCCGCGCCGCGCCTGCACCTCCATGCGGCTCGCCTCGCCTTCCGCCATCCGGTGACCGGCGACAAGCTGGATCTTGTCAGCGACTGCCCGTTCGAAATGCCTTGACGTCCCCCTCCGGTGCGATTATCGTTTTTCGATAACCTTTCCGGAGTCCGCACAATGCTCGCTGCCGAAATCGTCCGCCTCTCGCTCCACCACATCGACATCAAGATCATCAGCGGTGAACGCATGCACGTGCTGCAATGGCGCCGCAACCTGCTCTGGGATGAAGTCCTGCTCGATGGCAAGCGCCAGGCTTCCAGCCATGGCCTCTGGGGCCGCGAAAAAGTCTACGGCCTCGTCTTCGGCCGCGACGAGGAGGGCCGTGGCGGCACGCAGGTCATGTTCCTGATTGATCCGGCGACGGACCATAACTGGACGAATGGCGACCAGCGCGTCAAGGGCGTCCGCCTCGAAAGCCGCGACGGCCCGCTCTGCGCCTTCGGCACGCTGGACCCCCGCACCCTCGAAAAGCCCGCCACCTTCACCGACTGGATGAAGAAAAACATGGGCATGGAATGGGGCGACGACCGCCGGCCGAACTAAAGCAACCCTTGGCGGCGCTTCAGTCCTGCAGCCGCTTCTTCGTCTTCCCCACATGCGCGGCGGCATTCGCCGGATCGTCCGGCCAGTCATGCTTGGGGTAGCGGCCGCGCATGTCTTTCGCCATGTCCTTGTAGCCGCCGCTCCAGAAGGCTGGCAGGTCGCGGGTCGCGGCGACCGGCTTCATGCCGGGGGACAGCATTTCGATCGTGACCGCAACCCGGCCGCCCCCGAGTCGCGGATGCTCCGCACACCCCCAAAAGGCCTGCGCCCGCGCAGAAACCAGCGGCGCGCGCGGGTCGAGATAATCCACGCGCGCACTCTGCCCTGATGGCAGCTCCAGCGTCAGTGGCGCCTCCTTCCTCAGCGCGTCCTGCACCGGCCAGTCGAAAGACTGGACCAGCGCTTCCCGCACGGCATGGTCCGGTGGCACGACGCCGCCCTTACGTTCGATCAGCGGCGCCAGCCACTCGCCCGCCTTCCGTTGCAGCGTCTCCGATGTTGGTTGGCCTGGCGCCACCAGCCCCGCTCCTTCCACAAGGGCGAGCCGCATCAGCGTTTCACGAATGACATCCTCTGCCCCGATCGCGGCAAAACCATCTGTCTTGACCGCTGCGACAATCGCCTCGGCGCACAGGGCCGCCGGCGGTTTCGGCAATGGCGTGTCGGACAGAATAATTGCGCCCAGCTTGCGGATGCGCCGGGCCGAGACCTTCCCGCTCTTCGCATCGAAGGCAGCGATTTCCTCCGTCTCCGGATGGCCGTGTGCCATGGCCACTGCTTCAGCGATGGGCAAGGCGAGCGTGATGCGCGCATCCTTGGCCGCCCCGCCAAGGTCCGCCACGACCAGCCACTCAGACTTGGCCAGCGCGTCGGCTTCCGGCAGCGTCGCGGCGCGGCCGGATGTCATGAGATAAGTGCCTGCCTGCCCCGGCCTGCGCCGCGCGATCTGGTCCGGCCAGGCCCGCGCCAGAAGCGTCGCGAGATCCCCGCCGGGCGCCGCCCCCTTCCCCCAGGACTTCGCCTGTGCCTTCAGTGTGCGGGCGCGCTGCGAACCATCCTTCCGGAACCCTGCCAGACGGTCCCGCAAATCGCTCGACGCGCCGCCCATGCCGCGTTCGCCGGCCAGCGCCGCAATCTCCGCAGCAAGGGCCCGCTCCTCCGCCGTCGGAGCACCCGCCACCAGCGCCGCAAGGCGTGCCGGCAGGGGCAGCCGCGCCATTTCCTTGCCGAGTGACGTCAACCCGCCAAGCCGGTCGAGCGCGCCGAGCGCGTGCAACTGGCTGACCGCGCTGGCGATCCGTCCACCGGGCGGCTGGTCGAGCCAGGTCAGATTGCTCGGCGACCGCTCGCCCCATTCCGACAGGGCGAGCACAAGACCGGAGAGGTCACTTGTCAGGATTTCCGGCTGCGGCGCAGGCATCAGACCCCGCGTCGCCTCCTCGTCCCAGAGACGGTAGCAAACGCCCGGCTCAAGGCGGCCCGCGCGGCCCCGGCGCTGGTCCACCGATGCACGGGAAGCCCGCACCGTCGTCAGGCGCGAGCCGAGCCCGCCAATGTCATCCTCCGCCACGCGCGACAGGCCGGAATCGATCACGATGCGCACGCCCTCAATGGTCAGGGCGCTTTCGGCAATATCCGTCGACAGAACGATCTTCCGCTGTCCGGGCGGCGCAGGCGAAACGGCAGCATCCTGCTCCGCCGGCGTCAACGCCCCATAAAGCGGCGCGACGATCACATCCGGCCCGAGGCCCTCCAATCGCTCCGCTGTGCGCCGGATCTCCCCTGCCCCCGGCAGGAAAGCGAGGATAGAGCCTGTCTCTTCCCTCAGCGCCCGCTTCACTGCTGCCGCCATCCGGTCCTCGATCCGGTCTTCGGAGCGGCCGAGATAGCGTGTCTCCACCGGATACATCCGGCCCTGGCTCTCGACCACCGGCGCCCGAAGCGTGCGCGAAACGCTCACGGTGTCCAGCGTTGCGGACATGACGACCAATTTCAGGTCTTCGCGGAACGCAAGCTGCGCCTCGATCGCCAGCGCGAGCCCCAGATCCGAATTCAAACGCCGCTCGTGAAATTCATCGAACAGGACCGCGCCGACGCCCTCCAGCTCCGGATCGCTCAGGATGCGCCGGGTAAACAGGCCGTCCGTGATCACTTCGATCACCGTCTCTTCCGAAACCTTCCGGTCCACCCGCGTCGTCAGGCCGACGCGCTTGCCCAGCGGCTCGCCCAGGCTTTTCGCCATCTGCGCTGCAGCCATGCGCGCCGCGATCCGGCGTGGCTCCAGCAGGATGATCTTGCCGTCGACCGCCGCCGGCAGATCGAGGAAACCCGCCAGCGACAGCGGCACGCGCGTCGTCTTGCCCGCGCCCGGCGGCGCCGCCAGAACCAGCCGCGAAGCCATCTCCAGCCGGCCGGAAATCTCCGGCAGCACGTCATCAATCGGCAGGGGCATCCTGGGCACGCTCATCCCCCGGCAGATAGGGGCCCCGACCGCCCTCTGGCAAGCCATGCTGTATGCGGGGGCTGTCAGCCCTCCGATTGCCTTGCCTGTCGGACCCCCCTAGGGTTTCCCGCAACCGTATGGGGAGCAACAGATGAAGTGGTGGTTCGGGATCGACCTCTGGAAACGCGTGATGGTGGGCCTTGTGCTCGGCACGCTGACGGGCCTCGCCCTCCGGGCCATGCTTGGCCCCGAAGCTGCCGCTGCCAATGTCACCGCCTGGGCGAAACCGCTGGGCGACGCGTTCATCAGCCTCATCAAGATGCTGGTCGTGCCGCTGATCTTCACCACGCTCGTCACCGGCGTCCTTGCCATGGGCGACCCGAAGAAGCTTGGCAGCCTCGGCGGCCGGGCCCTCGCGCTGTACATGGGGACGACGGTCATCGCGATCTGCTTCGGCCTCTTGATGGGAACGATCGTCCAGCCCGGCGCGGGCTTCGACACCTCCATCGCGACTGCTGCAGACCTTGAATCGACCCGAGCGAAGCTCGCCGCGAACCCGCCTGCAGGCAGCGTCGGCGAACAGCTGATGCGCACCCTGCTCTCGATCATTCCGGACAATCCGGTCAAGGCGCTCGCCAATGGCGACGTGCTTCAGATCATCTTCTTCGCCATCCTGCTCGGCATCGGCATCCTGATGTCCGGCGAGGCGGGCAAGCCGCTACAGCGCCTTTTCGAAAGCGCGTCTGAAGCGGTGATGAAGCTCACCCTGATCGTGATGGAAACCGCGCCCTTCGGCGTCTTCGCCCTGATGGCCTGGGTGCTGGGCGACCGGGGCCTCAGTGTGCTGACCGTGCTCGGCAAGATGACGCTGGCGCACTATGCCGCCTGTTCGCTGCACATTCTGATCACCTATGGACTCATCATCAAGGGCATCGTCCGCCTGCCGGCCCTGCCCTTCTACCGGGGCGCCGTCGATGCACAGATGGTGGCCTTCTCCACGTCTTCGTCCAACGCGACGCTGCCGATGACGATTTCCTGCGCCACGAAAAACCTCGGCATCGGCAAGCCGGTCGCCTCCTCTGTCCTGCCTCTCGGCGCGACGATCAACATGGACGGCACGGCACTCTACCAGGGCCTCATCGCCCTCTTCGCCGTTCAGGCGCTTGGCATCCCGATGACGGCCGGCATGTATCTCACCATCATCCTGATGGCGACGCTGGTCTCGATCGGCACCGCCGGTGTTCCGTCCGTCAGCCTGCTGCTCGCGACCACGACGCTCAGCATCGTCGGCGCGACGCCAGACCAGACAGTCCTCATTATCGCGGTCCTCTTCCCGTTTGACCGCATCCTCGACATGATGCGGACTGTCACCAATGTGACCGGCGACCTTGCCGTTGCCACCACGGTGGCAAAATGGGAGGGCGAACTGGATCCTGACATTTATCGCGCGCGCGATCCGGTTTGATCTTCCCCCATGCCGGGCGAAGGCATAAGGTCTTCGAACCTAGGGTGATGAGGGAGACACGTGATGTCTGGTATCAATATGTTCGACATGATCTCGCAGGCGGCCGGTGGCAGCGCCGTCAAGCAGGTCAGCGAAAAGACGGGCCTTCCGCCCGAAATGGCGCAAATGGCGATTAAGGCGCTGCTGCCTGCGATTGCCGGCGGTGTGCAGCGCAATGTGCAGCAGCCGGGCGGCCTCGAAGCGCTCCTCGGCGCCCTGCAGAAGGGCGATCATGCCCGCTATCTCGACAATCCGGAAACACTGACGCAGCCCGAAACGATCCAGGATGGCAACGCCATTCTCGGCCACCTGCTCGGCTCGAAGGATACCAGCCGTGCGGTCGCCGCGCAGGCGTCTCAGAAAACCGGCATCCCGCCTGAAGTGCTGAAAATGCTCCTGCCGATTGTTGCATCCATGGCGATGGCCTCACTGTCGAAACAGTCGAAGAAGCCTGACCTTGCCTCCGTGCTCGCGGGTGCGGTCGCCGGCCAGATGGGCGGCAAGGGCAATTCCGGCCTCGGCGGAATGCTGGGCGGCCTTCTCGGCGGTGGACAGAAGCAACAAGCTCCGGCGCAGGGCGGTCTCGGCGGAATGCTCGGCAGCCTTCTCGATGCCGATGGCGACGGCAATGCCATGGACGACATCTTCCAGATGGTGATGAACCGCAAATAGGTTCCCGCCGCAGGTCAAAGGCCCTGCCATGTTCCGCGCGCCGCTGCTTGTCTGGTCTGCTGCTCTCAGCGCCGGGCTGCTTGCGGTTCTGATAGCGGGCGTGGCGGGCTACTGGCCTCTGCACGGAATTGACGAAGCCTTCGACCGCCTCCTCGCGCCAATGCGCGAAGGGCCGCTGGCGCCCGTTATGCTCGTGACAACAGCGCTCGGCGACGGGCTGTTCCTGACCCTTGCGGGCGTTGTGACCGTCATCGCCTTCCTGTTCGCTGGTGCCCGCTATCGCGCGTCGGCCTATGGCATGGCCTTCGTCGCCATGCCGTTTGTCGTGCAGGGCATCAAATGGCTGACAGAGCGCGCCCGTCCGCGCGCGATTGCCTATTCGGGTACGGACGTTTTCAGTTTCCCTTCAGGCCATGTCGCCAATTCAGCCCTGATCTATGGGGCGATTGCCGGCCTTTCCCTCGTAACCTTCAAGGGCGTGACCGGCCGCCTGCTCGCAGGGGCCTTTATCCTCCTGCCACTGATGATCGGCGCCTCGCGGCTCTATCTCGGCGCGCACTGGCTGAGCGATGTACTGGCAGGCTATGCTCTTGCCGGCCTGTTTCTGGTCCTGCTGGCGCTCGCGGTAAAGCGGCACCCGGAACCGCCCCGCTTTTCCCGCGCGGTGCCGATCGCTCTGTTCGTCATCGCCGCGGCGTTTCCAGCCTATCTCCTGATAACCCTGCCGGATGCATCCGAACTCTACCGCGCCATCGAACTGCATGAGCCGGTCGGGCGGACGCTCCCGCCGTCCCCCTCGCCGGACTGAGCAAAACCCGCTAGACCGGCGCGCCATGCTGACCCGCGCAAAGACCCTTCAGCTTGCCCTGCCCGTCATCGCTGCGCAGGCCGCCACCGCCACAACCGGCGTCGTGGACACAGCCATCATGGGCCGGTTCGGCGACAAGTCCGCCCTTGCCGCCGTCGCCATCGCCGCTGTGGCCTTCAGTTTCATCTACTGGGCGTTTGGCTTCCTGCGCATGTCCACGACAGGCCTTTCCGCTCAAGCGGGCGGGCGGGGCGACGAGGAAGAAAAGCGCGCCATTCTCCTGCGCGCCCTCCTGCTCGGCGGCGGCATCGGCCTCGCCTTGCTGCTCCTCTCCCCGCTCCTGAAGCCCCTCGCCTTTGCCGCGTTTGCCAGTACCGACCATGTCGAGACCCTCGCCGCCGGCTATTTCGATACGCGCATCTGGGGCGCGCCCGCCTATCTCATGGGGCTGGCCGTAACGGGCTGGATGCTCGGCACCGGGCGCACCGGCCAGATGCTCGCCTTCCAGATCGTCATGAACGGCGTCAATGCCGGCCTCGACACATGGTTCGTCGCAGGCCTCGGCTGGGGCCCGGCCGGCATCGGCGCCGGCACCGCAATCGCCGAATGGGTGGCCCTCCTCTTTGGCCTCGCCCTTGTGCGCGGCGCTTTCGGGGCCCACGCGGCATTGCTCGATCGATCCCGCCTCATTGCGCTCTTCACCGCTAACCGGGACATCATGATCCGCACGCTGGCGCTGGTCCTGTGCTTCGGCTGGTTCGTGCGGTCCGGCACGCTGATCTCAACTGCGGCGACAGCCGGAAATGAAGTCCTCCTGCAATTCATTACCGTCGCCGCGTTCGTGCTCGACGGCTTTGCATTTGTCGCGGAGAAGGAAGCGGGCGAAGCCTATGGCGCCCGCGACCCCGCCCGGCTCGGGCGCGCCATGCGCCTGACCAGCGAGTTTGCCCTCGCCTCCGGCGCCGCCATCGCACTCCTCTATTTGCTCGCCGGCGGCTGGGTTATCGACACCTTGATCCGCGATGCGGAGGCACGCGCGGCCGCGCTCGCCTACCTGCCTTTCTGCGCCGCCGTCCCGCTCATCGGCATCGTCCCCTGGCAGCTGGACGGCCTGTTCCTTGGCACCACGCAAGGAAGGGCGCTGCGCAATGCGGGGGTCGCGGTCGCCATCGCCTATATCGCGACAGATCTCATCCTGCGGCCCGCCTTCGGCAATACCGGCGTGTGGACCGCCTTCCTGCTGATGTACCTTTATCGCGGGGCCGCACTTGGCGCCTATGTTCCTGGCCTCTTTCGCCGCCTGCGACCCACCACCAGTTAGCGCCAACAAATCCCTGCGTCCGGCCATTTCCCGCCCGCCCGCGCGGCCCTATACAGGCCCGGCACGACAGGGGTTGGCATGTTCCACAGCAAGGTGTTCACGGCCTGGTTCTTCGCGGCGATCGCCGTCTGGGCCCTCCTGTTCTGGCAGCTCAACTCGCTGAGCTTCCTCGCCGAATACTGGTACTATCCGGCCGTCATGGTCGTGGGCGCCTTCGTGGCGGGCCTGACGCCGGAGGGCGGCGGCGCGGTCGCCTTCCCCACGCTTAACGTATTCATGGAAGTCGACCGCGGCATCGCCCGCGACTTCAGCCTGATGATCCAGTCCATCGGCATGACGTCGGCCTCGATCTTCCTGCTCACACGTCCCGGCGCCGTGCGCCGCGATTATGCGCCCCTCCTCTGGTACATTCCGGTCTGCTTTGCCGGCTTCCTGATCGGCTTGGAGACACTTCAGGCCATCCCGGTCTACCTGATCCAGGCGCTCTTCCTCAGCCTGATCACCAGTTTTGTCACGGCTTATTTCTTCTCCGATCATCGCGGTCGCGAAACCCACCCGCACATCCGTACCATGACGGATACAGCATGGACCGTGGCCATCCTCCTCACCGGCGGCCTCGCCGCAAGTCTCTTCGGCACCGGCGCGGACATCATCCTCTACACGCTGCTCGTCACCCGCTTCCACATGCAGGAGAAGCTCGCGACGCATTATTCCATCATGCTGATGGCCGCCGTCAGCGTGCTCGGCTTTGCCTGGCGCGGCCTCGTCGAACAGGACATTTCGAACTTCCAGATCCGCACCTGGCTCAATGCCTACCCGGTCGTCCTGTTCATGGCGCCCTTCGGCGCGCTAATCCTCACCCGGATCAATGTCGAATGGATGCTGAAGGGCCTCATCGCCCTCAACGTGATGCAGCTCGCCTATTTCAACCTGAATGGTCCGAGCCTTGAAAAGTTCGCTGCCTCGGCCGTCTTCTCGCTCGTCCTGGGCGGCGTCTTCTTCCTCTCCATGCGCCATGTCGCGGCGAAAGCCCGCGAACGCGCCGCCGCGGCAAACGCCTAGAGGTCCGCCCCGACCATGTCGGAGATATAGCCGCAGCCATCGGCATGCAGGCAATGCAACAGCTCATGATGGATGCGCTGCACGAGACCCGGCCCTTCAAAGGCCATGGCGGAATAGAGCTGCACCGCTTGTGCACCCGCCCGGATCTTTGCGTAGGCATCCGCACCACTCGCAATCCCGCCGGCACCGATCAGATCGAACGCGCCATCCAGCGCCCCGGCAAACTGCTTCAGCACGTCAGTAGACAGGTCGAACAGCGGCGCGCCGGAGAGGCCTCCTGCTTCGCTCTTGTGGCCACTTTGCAGCGTCTCGGGCCTTGAAAGCGTGGTGTTCGACACGATGAGACCGGCAAGCCAGGCCCCCTCTTTCTTCACCACACTGACGATGTCGGCAATCGCGGTCTCGTCGAGGTCCGGCGCCACTTTCAGGAAGACGGGCTTCCCTGCCCGATCCGCCTTGCCGCACGCCGACAGCAGCGCTTCCAGAGAGGACCGGTCCTGCAAACCGCGCAGGCCCGGCGTATTCGGCGAGGATATGTTGATCGTGACATAGTCGGCATGCGGCGCGACAGCCTCGACCCCGGTCACATAATCCGCGATGCGATCTGTGCTGTCCTTGTTCGCGCCGACATTCGCCCCGATCGGCACCGCGCCGCGATAGGCCTTCAGCCGCCGGACGAAATAGTCGAGCCCATAATTGTTGAATCCCATCCGGTTGATGACGGCCTTGTCCTCGGTCAGGCGGAAAAGGCGCGGTTTCGGATTGCCGGGCTGCGGGCGCGGTGTCACCGTCCCGCACTCGACGAAGCCGAAGCCGAACTTCGCCATCGCCGCCGGCACCTCGCAATTCTTGTCGAACCCAGCCGCAAGGCCCACAGGCGAGGACAGTTTCAGGCCGGACTTCGGCAGCGTCACCGCCAGTGCCGGATCATGCTCCGGCTCGCGCAGCGGCACACCCAGGCCCGCCTTCAAGGCACGGACCGTCGCCTTGTGCGCCGCTTCCGGCGGCAACAGCTTGACCACTTCCGCGCCAAGGTCGGTGAGGCTCATCAATACTCCTCCGGCATCTGCGGCGCGCCATCCGCGTCCGGCACCAGCAGCCAGACCGCCTCAGCCAGCGACACTTCCAGCGGCGCATAAAGATGCGGAAACATCTGACCGCCGCGGCTTGCCTCCCAGGTCAGTTCCGGCAGGTCGCCGATATCGAACCGCAACAGTCGCACAGGCCCCTTTCCGGAAAAGTGCAGGCGCGCCGTCTCCGCGGCCTGAGCCCGGGTCGACAGGTGTACATAGCCGTCAGCCTCGTCGATCCCGGTCGCGGTCACGCCGAGCTCGCAGGCCGTCTTCCAGTCATCCGCCGTCAGCAGCTTGTAGACATGTGTCTCAGTCATGGCCGCCATTCAGCAGGCTTTGGCCCGGCTGGCAATCGGGCTTGCCATCGCAGGACTTTGCGGCAAGCTCATTGAGGTAAGGGGAGGCAGGCATGGCGAAGGAAGACAAGCGGGCCCTGCTGTTGCCGGACGGGCGCAGCGTCAGCGAGGCGGTGGCCGGCTTCGACCTCTTCAGCGAGGCGCTCGATTCGAAATTCCGCGTCGGCGGCGTGAAATTCGGCGCCGATTCCCTGATCGGCCTTGTACCGGTCGCAGGCGATGTGCTGACCGGTGTTGCCGGCCTCTATGCTCTTGGAACGGCCTGGCGCCACCGCCTGCCGCTTTCGGCCTCGATCCATATTCTCTGGAATATCGGCTTCGACATGACGCTCGGCGCCGTGCCGGTGGCCGGCGATGTGTTCGACTTTTTCAATCGCTCGAACCGCAAAAATTTCCGCGTGGTCGAGAAACACCTTGTCCGCCGGGCCGAGGCCCATGCGAAATCGCTCAAGGCGCCGGCGTCGTAATCCTTGCGGTTGCCGGCTCGGTCGCCCGGGCAAGACCCCATCCGCCATCCGGCCGTTCGCAGGCTGCGAAGCGTCCGCGCTCCCTGCCCTCGAACGTGTAATACACATCGCGGCACATCACCGACACTTTCACCTGCACCGGCTCTCCGAAGCTGCGCGAGACTTCATTCGTCCCCATCGTGTAGCTGATCGTGCGCACGGATGATTTCAGCACGCTACGTGTATAGGTCCGCTCGAACGTGACATCGAGACCGGGGCCAGCCGGCGTCGCGAGGCCCTGCGACGCACCGTCGGCGGCATAAGTCAGCAGGGAGATAAAATCGGATCGGACGGCTGCGAGGTCCGCCTCCGAAACATTCCCGCCGGCATTGCGCTCAACCCGGCTCGCCAGGAAATCGTCCGGCGATTGCGGGCTCATCTCGACGAAGCCATCGAAACTGCGCACGGACGGTTTCGCGGCCGTCAGCGTCGCGGGGGCAGCCCGTCTTACCGGTGCGGAAGTCAGCACGGCAGGTTTCGCCGGCTTGAATGAGGCCGGTTGCGGCACCAGTCCTTCATAAGGGGAGAACACGATCGGCTGCGGCGCGGGGCGCGCCACAGCGGCGGCCGTAGCAGCCACTTTCTCCGCAGCCAGACGATCAGCTTCCGCCTTGGCGGCGGCAACTTTCAGAGCCGCCAAACGGTCCGCTTCCGCTTTCGCGTCCTGTTCTGCCTTCAGCGAGGCAAGACGCAACCGTTCGGCCTCTTCGGCCTTGGCAAGCTCAAAGGCTTCCCGCCGTGCGGCTTCCTCGGCGGCCTTGCGCTCGGCTTCGAGGTCGGCAAGCCGTTTCGCCTCAAGATCGGCCAGCCGCTTGGCTTCGGCGTCTGCCTCGGCCTGGCGTTTCGCTTCCAGATCGGCAAGGCGCCGGGCTTCGGCATCAGCCTCGGCCTGTCGGAGCGCCTCGGCCTCAGCAGCCTTGCGGGCCTCTTCGTCCGCCACGCGCGCGGCTTCTGCGTCGGCAAGACGCTGGCGCTCGGCCTCTTCGGCAAGGCGCTCCTGCTCCGCCAGCGCCGCCGCGGCAGCCTGCTCGTCGGCAAGACGCTGCGCCTCAGCCTCGGCAATCGCATTTGCGGCCTGGATCTTGGCTTGTTCTTCAGCTGCCGCTGCTGCGACGGCAGCCTCGGCGTCCATCTCCGCCTTGCGGGCGGCCAGCATGTCCGCCATGCCCTGGTAATTGAACCAGGCTTTCGGCGCGGCCTCTTCCGGTGCGGCTGCCGCGATGGCAACAGCAGAGGCGGCCCCTATCTGCGGGCCCTGCTTCGGCCCGCCCGGCGTCGCGGTCGTCAGGCCTTCCGGGCCTTTGCGGTTCAGCGCGCTTTCCGCCGCCATGACCGAAAGGCCGGCAAGGCCCAGCACGGCGAGGCCGGCAAAGGCTATCTGCGAAATGTCGCCGATGCGCGTCGCAACGCCGACCGGCGCGTTATCGTCATCATCGTCATAGCCGTCGTCCCCGCCGCCAAACAGGCTCCAGCCGGACTTGCCGCCAGCCATGGGCAGCGCGCCGCCCATCGTCGCCTCGGCACGCAGCTCTTCCGCCACATCCTCTTCGGGCTCGGCCACCGGCATGCGAACAGCGGGCGCGGGCGCATCATGGCGCGCGGCAACCTCTTCGAACATCGCTTTCAGCCCGGTCTCGCCGGCTTTCGCTGCAACAGGGGCAGCAACAGGTGCTGCCGCCACGACAGGTGCGGGGCGGGGCGCAGGTTCCGGCATGCGGGGCGGCACAACCGCCGCAGCAGCGGCCCGGCGCTGCTCGATCGCGTCGCGCGCGGCCAGCGCGGCCCGCCGCGCCTGGTCGGCCATCTCGCTGTTCGGCCGGTAAACGATGCCGGAATCGATCGCCAGCGTCGATTGCGGCCGGCTGGCCTCACGTGCCCTCAATCGCGCACGGAAGGACATGGCCTCCAGATTATCGGTCCCGCCTGCGTTTTCCACCGTCCTGTCGAACATGGTCCACTGCTCCATTGCCACAACTGCACCCCTCAGGGAGGTGCGCCCAAACCCTTTTCGCCTCAGACTAGACTATTAACGTTCCGGAAACCATAGCAAAGCCGGCCTGCCCGCTTGTCAGGCCCCCGATGGGCCCTTAATGCAACAGCGGTCAGCGCCAGCGCCCAGGGAACAA
Source organism: Hyphomonas sp. (assembly GCF_041398385.1). GTDB lineage: Bacteria > Pseudomonadota > Alphaproteobacteria > Caulobacterales > Hyphomonadaceae > Hyphomonas. The sequence continues at coordinate 329,467 of NZ_JAWKUW010000002.1, read as the reverse complement.
GCATCCATGTCCAAGCCGAAAACCGCTCCGAAAAAGGTCGTTCTTGCCTATTCCGGGGGTCTCGACACGTCGATTATCTTAAAATGGCTGCAGACCGAGTTTGGCGCTGAAGTCGTCACCTTCACCGCAGACCTCGGCCAGGGCGAGGAGCTGGAGCCGGCCCGCAAGAAGGCGCTCGCCGCCGGGGTGAAGCCGGAAAACATCTTCATCGAAGACGTGCGCGAGGATTTCGTGCGCGATTACGTCTTCCCGATGTTCCGCGCCAATGCCGTCTATGAGGGCGTCTACCTGCTCGGCACATCCATCGCCCGGCCGCTGATCGCGAAGCGCCAGATCGAGATTGCCGACATGGTCGGCGCCGACGCCGTCTGCCATGGCGCGACCGGCAAGGGCAACGACCAGGTGCGCTTCGAACTCGGCTATTACGGCCTGAACCCGGACATCAAGGTCATCGCCCCCTGGCGCGACTGGGATTTCAAGTCCCGGACGGACCTCCTGAAATTCGCCGAGGAGCACGGCATCGAGATCGCCAAGACAAGCGCGGCGAGGCCCTTCGGTCGACGCGAACCTGCTCCACTCCTCCTCCTGAAGGCAAAGTGCTGGAAAACCCGGCCGAGGCGGCGCCGGAATTCGTCCATATGCGCACGATTTCCCCGGAAGAGGCCCCGGACGAGCCGGAGATCATCACCATCGGCTTCGAGCGCGGCGACGCTGTCGCCATCAATGGCGAGGCGATGAGCCCGGCGACGCTGCTCACCGCCCTCAACGCCTATGGCAAGAAGCACGGCATCGGCCGGCTGGACCTGCTGGAAAACCGCTTCGTGGGCATGAAGTCCCGCGGCATCTATGAGACGCCCGGCGGCACCATCCTGCTGGTCGCCCACCGCGGCATCGAACAGGCGACGCTCGACAAGGGCGCCGCGCACCTCAAGGACGAGCTGATGCCGAAATATGCAGAGCTCATCTATAACGGCTTCTGGTGGAGCCCGGAGCGCGAAATGCTGCAGGCCGCCATCGACTATTCCCAGCGCTGGGTGACCGGCGAAGTGACGATCAAGCTCTACAAGGGCCAGGCCTACCTGATCGGCCGCTCCTCGCCCTATTCTCTGTACTCGGAAAAGATCGTCACCTTCGAAGACGACCACGGCGCCTACGACCAGAAAGACGCCGAAGGCTTCATCAAGCTGAACGCGCTGCGGTTGAGGTTGCTGGCAGGGCGCGACCGGAAGTTCGGGAAGAACTGAGTCCCAAGAATCGGCAACTTGCGATAGTGTAGACTCCAATCGGGAGGAAACACTATGAAGGCGGCTTTGATTTTAATTTGCTTAGCGGCTGCTTGCGCATCTGCTTATGCGGAACCAACCGGTCTGGAACCCTACTATCCCGGCGTGGAGTTCAAGGCAGGCGATGGACCCATTGTCATCGAGGATGGCGATTCCTTTTGGATTGGCATACATCGAGTGCGGCTACTTGGTATCGATACGGTTGAACCAAACCAGCCCTGCGAAGGAGCTTCGCAAACCGTCGATTGCCACGGCATGACTATGCAATTTGTCTCCGGTCTATTCGAGAGCCCCTCCTTGGTGTGCCAACTGCACATGGGCAAGGAGGGGCTACCACTGATGGATGACGGGCGGTACATTTCCACTTGTTTTGTGGGCGGGAAGGAGCTGAACCGAATGCTTGTCGAAGAAGGCTTTGCAGTCGCCTATGATCCCAAGACAAGCGAAGTCTACACCAAGGCTGAAGCGGTTGCCCGAGCGAAACACAAGGGGCTCCACAAATACAAATTTGAAGATCCCATCGAGTACAGACGCCGGGGCCGAACAAATTCTTGTCCCGCCCAATAGAGTCCCCGCACCTCCGTCATCCTTCGACTTCGCTCAGGATGAGTTCCGTGCCTGCGGATAAATCGCGGCCAATCCCCGCCTGATCTTCGTCATCCCGGAAAACGTGGAACGCTTAGCGGGGGCCAGGAAACGGTGTGCCGACTGCAGGACAGGGTGCCAGAGATGTGCTGCGCAAATTCCGCGAAGACGCAGGAGAGGCAAACTCAATCCGGCAGGCCGCCGCACCGGCGCACACTGCCCGAACGATGCACCCAGGCCTCAAACCCTATTTCGATCATGTCTGGCCGCTGTTCTGGCCGTGGCTGATCTGGAACCTTGTCCGCTTTGCCCGCTGGCATGAGCGGACAGGCCTGAACGCGCTGCTCGCCGTCGACTGTTTCGGCAACATCCGCATCACCATGCTCTGCGATCCGCCGCCTGCGGAGGATCTTTATGCGTATGACGCGCCCATCGTGGCGCGCTGGGAGCGGCTGGCAATTCAGCCCCTCTCCCTCGGGAGAGGGGTTGGGGTGAGGGGTCAAGGCATTGCGGCAAGCGCTGCTCGCGCCGAATCTCCGTCGCCCCTCATCCCCAACCCCTTCTCCCAGGGGAGAAGGGGCCAACTCCCCCGCGCCCCTCCGGAGCCTTCCCGGAGCCTCACCGTAGTTTTTACCGGAGCCTTGCCGCACGCACGGGCCCCGCCCCAAGGCACCCAACTCTCCGCAGATACCTGCGAAAGCAGGTATCCATCTCCTGATGGCGCCTCATGCACATGCGGTAGTTGTGGGAGATGGACCCCTACCTCAGGAAATCGATCCATGGACCGATTTCTGATCTTCGGCAGCTGCGCAGGGGTCTGCAGAAACTGAACCCCAAAAAGCAAAACTGAACCGGACGGCTCCGCCGCGCCGGCCGCACCTGCTGGCAAACTCACTTTTCCCCGAACAGGCCGCCCGGGTCGCCACTGGGGCTCAACCCGCCCTAAAGCGCCTCACACCCTCCGGAACCGCGCCCAAAGCATCCGCACGGCAAAAGGCAGCATACAGACCAACAGGAACGGCACCCCCTGCGCCGGCTGGAGCCCGCTTTCATAGCCCGTCGGCCGCTCATGCGCCCACCAGGCATAGCCCGCCGGCGCCGCAACGATCAGCACCAGCGGCAGGAGATTACCCCACGGTCGCGGGCCCTTCCCGGGAAAACGGGACACTCAAGACGCTACTTCTGAACGCACTCGCCGCCGACCCGCGTATACGGCCGATTACATTCCCAATCCGTCTGCATGTAGTTGATATGCGCGTTGTCCGGCACCGCCAGTTCATGACACTTCATGCTCGACGCGACATAGCCGCGCTCACACTTCCATCCGGGTCCGGAAGATTCGTCGGACAAATAGGCGTTTTCGGGCAGGTCGATCTTCATGCACACGCTCCCGTCCCGGCGATATCCACGGTCGCACGCCCATCCATCGTCATAGGATCGACCGGTCAGGTAGGCATTTTCCGGCACGATTATCTTGCGGCAGTCACCACCGGAAGACGCGTATCCGCGCGAACAGGACCAATTCGTCCCCGACGCTTCAAGATAGGCGTTGTCCGGGACGAATATCTTGCGGCAGGCCGCGTTCACGACTTCATATCCATAATGACAGTCCCACCCCCGGCCGAAATCGCGCCCATTCAGGAAGGCGTTTTCAGGTACCCGGATCGGTTGGCATGTTCCGTCCTTCTCCTGATAACCTGCATCACAGGTCCAGCGGGAACCATATTGGCTCATGGTTGCGTTCTCAGGCGTAACGCTCTGGGCGAACGCGGCCGGGGCCAGGGTCAGCAGGATCGCGCAAAGGCGCAAACGAGCGCCTCCGCGGGCGGGGCGCGGGCCACCAGATGGATAACGAAGCATGGGATTTCTTTCAAGGCGTGGCCAGAATCCGCCACTCCAGCAACCGTGCCATTACAATAGTGTTCAAATTAAGTTTCGCGCGTCCTGTGGCGTGGTTTGGGCGTCTATTCGCCGATATCCTCGCTCCAGAGGATCCGGTTTGCTGCGATGAAACCGCCCATCATCCGAATGCAGTCAGGATCGTCCATGTCCCGCACCTCGACGCCGGCCAGGGTCAGCACGTCCTGGAAGCCCTTGAAGTTGCGGCTCTCGCCGACCACGACGCGCGGCACGCCGAACTGGATGATGGTTCCCGTACACATCATGCAGGGCGACAGGGTCGTATACATCACCGTGTCGCGATAGCTGCGCTGGCGACCGGCATTGCGCATGCAGTCCATCTCTCCATGCAGGATCGGATCGCCCTTCTGCACACGCTGATTGTGCCCGCGCCCGATAATCTCGCCGCCGCGCACCAGCACGGCGCCGATGGGCAGCCCGCCTGCCGCCAGCCCCTTCTGTGCCTCGGCATAGGCTTCACGCAGGAAGTCTTCGTCGCTGGCGCTCATCCGGGTCTCCCTGATTTCCCGCTGTAAACCTAGCTGTTCCGGGGGGACCGGGGCAATCGCACATCCCCTTTGACAACCTTGTCGCGCCGCGCCAATCATAACCGGAAGACCGTGACGAGGGAGGAAAACCATGACGCGCGCCCGTGTCGCTGCAGGCCTGTCGGCCCTGCTTCTGGCCATTGTGCCGGCCGCTTCGGCGAAGGAGCTCACCCAGGAAGAGCAGGACTATCTCGCCGCGCTCCAGGCGGCCCTGCCCGGCCCCCTGATGAACAATCCGCTCGAATCCCCGCTCACCACCTATGGCGAAGGCTTCAGCGCCAAAATGGTGCGCGACAAGACCGTGCCGGGCGGTGCAGCCTATCGGGTCAGCATCAAGCAGGCCCATCCGAATGCCTGGGACGTGTCCACAGTCGGCACGCTGACCGGCGGCATCTCAGCGGGCGAAGGGGTCAGCGTCACCTTCTGGGCGCGCGCCGAGAAGACCGACAAGTCCGGCGCCGGCCACCTCACCGTGCGCCTTCAGGAAGCAACGGCGCCTTACACGGCCGTCGTCGAATCGCAACTGGACATCAGCAAGGACTGGCAGCTTTATGAGGTGAAGGGCGTCTCGCCGCTGACGCTGGCGGCCCAAGACATGACGCTCGCCTTCAACTTCGCGGACCGCAAGCAGACGCTGGACTTCGGCGAATATTTCATCGTCAATCTGGATGCGGAGTAATCCGCCTACCCTATTTCTCGCCGAAAAGGCCTGACTGCTGGCCTCCCGGTGACGGCAGGCCGAGCCGCTCATAGGCAAGCGGCGCCGCAACACGGCCGCGCGGCGTGCGGGCGACATAGCCCTTCTGCATGAGGTAGGGCTCGATTACGTCTTCCACCGCATCGCGCGCCTCTGACAGCGCGGCCGCCAGCGTCTCGACCCCCACCGGCCCGCCGGCATAGGTGTTGACCAGCGCGTGCAGATAGCGCCGATCCAGCGCATCGAGCCCGTCAGCATCGATCTCCAGCCGCTTCAAAGCGCTTGCCGCCGCCGCCCGGTCGATCGCCGCTCCCTCGGCCTCGGCAAAGTCCCTCACCCGGCGCAGGAGACGCAGCGCAATCCGCGGCGTGCCACGCGCCCGGCCGGCGATTTCTACCGCGCCCTCTTCCGTGATCGGAGCGTTCAACTTGCGCGCCGCCGCCATCACGATCCGGCCCAGCTCCTCCGGCTCATAGAAGTCGAGCCGCACCGGAATCCCGAACCGGTCCCGCAGCGGCGTCGCCAGCAATCCCGCCCGCGTCGTCGCCCCCACCAGCGTGAACGGCGACAGGTCCAGCCGAACAGACCGGGCCGACGGCCCCTCCCCGATCACAATGTCGAGGGCGTAGTCTTCCATCGCGGGATAGAGGATTTCCTCCACGACCGGTGGCAGGCGGTGGATCTCGTCAATGAACAGAACATCGTTCGGCTCAAGATTGGTGAGGATCGCGGCGAGGTCGCCGGCCTTGGCGATCACCGGGCCGGAGGTCGCGCGGAACCCGACTCCCATTTCGCGCGCAAGGATCTGCGCCAGTGTCGTCTTGCCGAGGCCCGGCGGGCCGAACAACAGCACATGGTCCAGCGCCTCGGCCCGCTTCCGCGCCGCCTCGACATAGACCTTGAGGTTCGCCTTCGCCTTGCGCTGGCCGACATAGTCGTCGAACGTCTGGGGGCGGAGCGCCCGGTCGAGCGCATCGCCACCCTGCGCATTGGGATCGGAGAGGCTGCCCTCGCGGCTCACTTCGCAAGCTCCTTCAGCGCCGCCTTCACCAGCCCGCCGACTTCATCGCCCGCCGTCTTCGCTGCGGCCGCCACGGCGCGGGCCGCATCGGATTGGGAATAGCCGAGATTGACCAGCGCCGAGATCGCTTCGCCGCGTGGGCCGGTCGTTGCGGCCACCGGCGCGCTCGCCATTCCGGCGGCGCTCGCGGCGTCGAAGCGTCCGAACCGGCCCATCGGCGGCGCCTTCCCGGCAAGCTCGCCGACGATCCGCTCCGCCAGTTTCTTGCCGACGCCCTTGGCGCGGGTCAGCACATTCGCATCGCCCAGCGCAATGGCGTCCATCAGTTCCGCCGGCGTCAGCGCATCGAGAATGGCCATCGCCGCCTTGCCGGCCACGCCATGCACATCCTGCAGGCGCACGAACCAGGAGCGCTCTTCATCCGTGCCGAAGCCGAACAGCGTGATCGAGTTTTCCGTCACCCGCGTCTCGACATGAACCGTCACCTTCTCGCCGGCATGCACCCGCGACAAAAGCCGTGTCCCGCTCATGCAGACATAGCCGACGCCGTTCACATCGATCAGCACATGGTCGAGCCCGAGGGCTGCCACCTCGCCTGTCAGCCGTCCGATGATCATGCCGCGCCCCGCTTCATCTCAGTCGGCAGATGATGCGCCGCACAGATCGCGCAGGCCAGCGCGTCGGCGGAGTCGGACTTCAAGTCGGTCACCTTCGGCAGCAGGCGCTTCACCATGAACATCACCTGTTCCTTGTCGGCCGTGCCGGTGCCGACCACGGCGAGCTTGATCTTGCGCGGGGCGAATTCGGCCACCGGCAGGCCGGCCATGGCGAGCGCCGCCATCGCCGCGCCGCGCGCTTGTCCGAGCTTCAACGCTGCGCGCGGATTGGCATTCACCAGCGTCTCCTCGACGCCCGCCGCCATAGGCTCGTGATAGCGCGCAAGTTCACCCACCGCCTCAAAGATGCCGCCCAGCCGTTCGGACATCTCCAGCTTCGGATCAATCGAGATCACGCCATGGGCAATATGTGTCAGGCGCATCCCGGTCAGCTCGATCACGCCCCAGCCAGTATGGCGAAGGCCGGGGTCGATCCCGAGAATCCGAATCGTGCTTGTCATCCCGCCACGTTTGAAGGGTCGTCGTTAAGGAACTCCTACTATATTCCCGATTTGTTCGCGCGGTCCAGCCGCCCTCACCGCAAGCCGCAGATGTCCGCATTGCCGGGCATGCACGCCTTCTGATGAAAGCGCACGACGAGGTCATGGGTCGGGGCGACGGCGAAGCAGAACGAGACCTTCGTGTTCACATCATTCTCGATGGTGATCCGATTGCCGGAGACCTTCCAGCGGCCGCCAGCACGATCCGCATGAATGTCTCCAGGGGAAATGAGGATCGACTTCGCTCTGCGCCGCCTGGCTTTTCAATGGGCCTTGGGAGGCCCGATCCGCCCGATATGGCTGGGTGAACGGGGCAGCGACGGCCGGGGCCTTCAGGGCCGGCAATGGCAGATGCAGGCCGTCGCGGCTTCCGCAGCCTCAGAATGCCGGCCGCGCCACCATAAGCCACAGGATCGCGAGTACGGCGAAAAAAGCGGGAAAGCCGCAGATGAACCAGATGCGATAGAGCCTGAAATACCGCTCCGGCAATGGCACGCCGTTCGCCTCGGCCTGCCGGGCGAGGTCTCTCAGCTTGTGCTGGATCCACACGACGGGCAGCCAGAACGCACCCGTAAAGACATACAGCGCCAGCGCCGCGAGGATCCAGCCCTCCGTCAGGCGCCAACCCATTTCGAGCGCCAGCAACGTGCCCGTCACCGGCTGGGCGATCACCGCGGAAGCGGTGAAGATCCAGTCCGCGATGACGACGATGGAGGCCGTGTGCGCGATGAGGCGTGCGTCCCGTGTCCGGTGCGCCATCACCATGAAAAAGGCGATCCCCGCCCCGGTGCCGAGCAGGACGGTCGCCCCGATAATGTGCGTCCACCGCAGGAAGTGCATCCAGTCCATCAGCGCGACTCCGTCAGCCCCCAGACAATGAGCGCCAGCGCCATCGCCGGGAAGACCTTGACCATCGGCCCCAGCGGGTCCGCCCAGAGATAAGGCACCAGTAGCGCGCCACCGGCCAGGTAGGCCGCACTCACAAGAATCGAAAACAGCGCCGCCGGCCGGGTCAGCGGCCTGACGAGCAGTGCCACGCCAATCGCAACATCCACCATGGCCCCACCAAGGACAGACACCCTCGCCGCTGCCGCCGGCATCGACCCGTCAAGCACCGCCATCGCCACATCCTGCCGCAGCCAGCCGATCACGCCTGATAAGACCCAGAAGACTGACAGGACCTGCAGCAGGACCGGATAGAGCAGCGCCGCCCGCGCATAGGTTCGTTCCTGTACGGTCGATGGCAGGGCCTGCAGTGCTTCCGTCAACGACCGCACCGGCGAGGCGGCGGGATCGCCGTCAACGCCTTTCGCCAGCACGCGGAGCGAGGTTGTCCGCAAGGCCGGGCGCCAGCCGAGCCATCCGGCCAGGTCGCCCAGCCGCGCCACCATTCCGCCCAGGAAAAGAGGTGCACGGATTATGACAACCGGTGGAGGGAAACCCAGCCATTTCCGGATTGCAAGGATCAGGTCTTCAAGGCGGGTTGCGTCCGGCGACACAAGATCGGCATCGACGCCCGTGATCTTCTCATCCACCGCCCGCACGATGGCTGCGGCGACATCATCAACATGCACGGTACGGATCCTCGCGTCCGCCAGCATGACCGGCTGGACCAGCGGCACGGCGGCCAGCTGGCGCAGGAGCGCGGTGCCGCCATAGGCCTGTGGCGAGAGGACGAGCCCCGGCCGGAAGATGACCCAGCCGGTCCCACTGGCCTTCACCGCCGCATCGCCCTCGGCCTTGGACCGGTAAAACACCGTATCCGCACTTTCCGAAACGCCGGGCGCGGAAATCTGGATGATCTGGCGCACGCCTGCGCCCTTGCAGGCCGCCACCATGGCCCGGACCGCATCCCGCTGCACGGCCATGACGCGGTCATTCATTCCGTCCTGCAGCACACCGGCCGCGTTGACGACCACATCCACGCCCGCCACCACATCCGCCCATGCGGATTCATCCGTCATCTGAGAAAGATCGCGCGAAACCCAGTCGGCCTCGGGTGCAGCCGCGCGGCCCTTACCGGCAGACCGGCCAAGCCCGGTCACCTCATGCCCGGCGGCCAGAAGCGCCTTCGTGATCGCAAGGCCAATCAGGCCGTATCCACCGAGAACCAGAACCCTCACGCCACCCCCTGCGCCCGGCCCTTGAGGCCTCAGCTCATCCAGCGCAGCGTGCGCGGTTCGATCGGGTTGACGAAGTCGCGCTCTTCGGTGCGGGCCTCGGTCCATTCCCGTTTCAGGCGCTGGTACCATTTGGCCTGCACGTCGATATCGTCGATCCAGAGCATCGCCTTCTGGTGCGCCATGCCGACATTCTGCAAATTCACCATCGTGCCGTCCTGGTCGAGGAACTTGCGGCCCGCGGGCTTTGCAATCGGAATGGCGAGGTTCAGCAGCGGCGCGCCGGTCCACCAGGTGAACTGGGTGATGCGCGTCTTCTTCGGCGCTTCGGGGGTAAGACAGGTCAGCGTCAGCAGGCGCGCGGTGTCGTTCGACACGATTTCCCAGCGATAGCCCGGCAGCTGGAAGCGAATCTCGGTCTGAACATCGCCGCCGAAGACCCAGCGATAAAGCTTGGAATTCGTCGAAGGCGAGTGCCGGTCGATGGCCCAGCCGCGATCCGTCGGAACGAACGGCTTTTCTTTCAGCTTCAGGCCAGCCGATGGCGGGCGCCACCACCACTGATTGTGCACGAAGGGCACATGCGCCGGGTCCATCAGCCCGACGACGGCGTCATCCATATGCGCGTTGAACACGTCATGGATGATGAATTTGGGCTTTGCGGGAAGCGGTCCGAAATCCGGCGGCGGCACAGCCGGTGTCCCGTCGAAGCGCGGATTGTGCGACACATAGAGATACACTGCCCCGTTCGCCTCATGCGTCGGATAGCGCCGCACCTTCACCTTCGACGCGTCATAGGGCGAATCCGGCGTAAGGCTCGGCATCAGCTTGCACACGCCGTCCCCTGCCCCGAAGCGCCAGCCATGATAGGGGCACTGCAGCGTCCACTCGCCGTCCGTCTCGACCTGGCGGCCAGCCGACAGCGGCACCAGCCGATGCGGGCAGATATCCCGCAAGGCAAAGGCTTCGCCTGCCGGCGTGCGGCCCACCACGACCGGCTCGCCCAGCACCATGATGTGCTGGTGCTTGCCCGCCTTCAGCTCCGCCGACGGCGCTGCGAGATACCAGCAATCCGTCAGCCAGCCTTCTTCGGTGATACCGGTCTTTTCCTGCGGAGGGATCTGCGTGTCAGCCATCTGCCTCCTTTACCGGCACCAGCCCGTTGTAACAATAAGCGGGACCACGTAGCAGGCCTCCATGACAAGCACCCAGGCGGGGACCGGTTTTGATTGCCAAGCGGGATTGCGGGGCTAATCTGCCCCTTTTTACGGGCAATCAGGGCAGGATTCATGTCGGGAACACCAGCAGTCGTGCCGCAACAGAAGGGCTTTCTTGCCTGGGTCGAACGGACAGGCAATCGCCTGCCGGATCCGGTCTTCATCTTCTTCTACCTCATTGTGGCTCTCGTCCTGATCTCCGTCGTCTGCGCCATGCTGGGTGTGTCGGCCCTGCACCCCACCCGGCTGAATGCCGATGGTACGCCGGTCGTCGAGCGTGCTGTCAGCCTGCTCGCGCCTGAAAACATCCAGCGCCTCTGGGTCGAGATGCCCGCAACCTTCACCCACTTCCATCCGCTGGGCTATGTCCTGGTCGTGATGCTTGGCGCCGGTGTGGCGGAACGGTCCGGCCTGTTCGCCAGCTCCATCCGTGCGGCCGTCCGCAATGCACCGAAATTCCTGCTCACCCCGGCCGTCGCGCTCGTCGCCATGCTGTCGAACCATGCCGCCGATGCCGGCTATGTCGTGATGATCCCGCTCGCCGCGATCCTCTTCGCTTCCGCCGGGCGGCACCCGCTGGCGGGCATCGCTGCGGCGTTTGCCGGCGTCTCGGGCGGCTTCTCGGCCAATATCGCCCCCGGCCAGCTCGACGCACTCCTCTTCGGCATCACCGAGACGGCCGCGCGCGGCGCTCAGATCGGCGGCGGCTGGACCGTGAACTTCGCCGGCAACTGGTACTTCATCTCAGCGCTCCTCTTCCTCTATCTGCCGATCATCTGGTGGGTGACGGACAAGATCATCGAACCGCGCCTCGGCAAATGGAAACCGGACGCCGAACAGGCGAAATCCTATGGCGACGAAGACAAGCCCCTGACGCCGGGGCAAAGGAAGGGCATGCGCAATGCGGGTCTCGCCTGCCTCGCCGTGATCGCCCTCTGGACCTTCATGACCATCGGGCCCGGCACGCCGCTCTATCTCACCAATGCCGACTTCGCCGCCCTCGGCCAGAGCCCGGAACAGATTGCGGGCAAGGAATGGTATGATCGGCTCGCCCCGTTCTTCCGTTCGCTGGTCGCCGCCTTTCTCATTCTCTTTCTGGCCGCCGGCTGGGCCTATGGCGCAGCGGCCGGCACGATCAGGAACCATCGCGAACTCGTTGGCATGATGGCCGAAGCGATGAAGGACATGGGCTATTATCTCGTGCTCGCCTTCGCGGCTGCGCATTTCGTCGCCATGTTCAACTGGTCGAACCTCGGCCTCATCACCGCCGTGCATGGCGCCGATGCGATCAGGGGCAGCGGCCTGCCGCTCCCGCTGGTCCTCGGCCTGATCGTGCTGTTCTCGGCGCTCCTGAACCTGTTTGTCGGGTCGGCCAGCGCCAAATGGGCACTGATGGCACCTGTCCTCGTCCCGATGTTCATGCTGCTCGGCGTCAGCCCGGAGGGCGCGACCGCCGCCTATCGCGTCGGTGACGGGGCGACCAATATCATCACCCCCCTGATGGTCTACTTCCCGCTCATCCTCATCTTTGCCCAGCGCTGGCAAAAGGATTTCGGCCTCGGCAGCCTCACGGCAATGATGCTGCCCTATTCGCTCTGGCTGCTGGTTTCCGGCACGGTGCTGATGGTGCTGTGGATCTATCTCGGCATCGATCTCGGCCCCGGCGCACCGGTCCACTTCGCCCTTCCCGAGGCAACCGGCTGAGCCCTACTCCTCAGCCGCAACCGAGACCCGGATGGACCATGTGCCCTCCGGGGCCTCGCCGGCCTCCAGTTCCCACGGCCGGCCCTCGACCAGGTCCAGCGTGCCGGTGCCGGGCGCGGTGGCCGTGAAGTCGAACGAAAGATAGTGATTGCCGCCGGTGAAGCCGGGCTGGTTCTGCACCTCGGGATCGGTGGGACGTGTGTTCTCACCGGCCAGCTCCAGGAATTCCGGTTGTGATGTCACAATCCAGAGATAGCCTGCCGTCGGGATGGATTCGAGTTCGACACGGAGTATCTCGCCGACCTTCATGTCGACGGTCTTCCCCGCCATGTCCGCCCCGGCATAGTGCATGGTCACCTCTTCCGTTCGGGTATCAGCCGCCGGCGCGTCGACCTTGCATCCACCGAGCAAGGCCAGTCCCGCAAGACCCAAGACCAGATTGCGCATCCCACCCCTCCATCTGTTTCCCGCGGAAACTACTCCCGCGCATGGCAAAGGGCCAGCCACATCAGTTCTGGATCGTGCCCTCAAACGAGACCGTCGCCCCGCCGGCAGCAAAATACTCCTTCCAGAACGTCCGCACCCGGAAGTCCACATCCGGGTCCAGCGGCGGGCGCCCCGGATCATGCGACCGGCCGAAACCGACAATATGCACGTCGGCGCCCGGCAGGTCCGGTGTCAGGCGGTACTTCTCCACCGTCTCCATCGAGGCTTCCGGCTCGCTCGCCTTGAACTCGCGCCACGGCAACACCTGGCTGTTCTCCAGCATGTCCGAGAAGATGTAGACCGTCGAAAAGGCGCGACCGCCCGGCGGGTTCTGCGTCCACTGGGCCACCGTGCGCACGATGTCGGAAGTCTTTGCCTCTTCCGCATCCGTCGTCACCGGCTCCAGCGCCTTCACCAGCTGGGCCATGAAGACGCGTTCGTCCGCCTTGGCCTGCATGGCGCTGCACTGGCCGAGCATGTAGTCGACGGCACCCTGATTATCCGGACAGCCCGGCTTGCAGGCATTCACCAGCCGCTCGGTCCCCGTATAATGCTCGCCAATCGTCGCCACCACGATCCGGTCACCATGGCCGAGCCCGTCGACCACGGTCGCGAGACTGTCCATCATGACTGACTTGTCCATCGAGTCGGCCGGCGTCGTGCGGTCGATCAGGAACAGCGAGTTGGTCTTGCCCGCGGCGCAATAGTCATAAGGCCCGCCCGCGCCTTCATGCGGCGAACAGGCCGACAGCAGGGCGAGCCCTGCAGCAAGGAAAAGGTATTTCATGGCAGAGCCCCTCAAGCCGGATCAGCCCGCGATGCGACGCAGCTGGTTCGCGTGGCGGCGCTGCTCGGCAGCTTCCGCTTCGGCGATCTGGGTGCGGATGGCGGCAACCGCCTTCTCCGCCTTCTTGCGCTCGACATCCGCCTTCTGGAAGTCCGGATGCCCGTCATGACAGAAGAACGCCGCCGACACGCCGACCAGCACAACCGCGAGGTTGATGAACAGGAAGATCCAGCCTTCCAGCGTCAGCGCCGCATGCAGCGTCAACATTTCCAGGCTGCCGCCGCCGCTCATGGCATCGGCAAAGCCGATGTCCGGCTGCACTGCCGCCGCAAGGAAGCCCTGACGCAACACAGAAAGACCATAGCAAAGCGCCCCGATCAGCGCCGTCACGACCAGAACCTGGCTGAGTTCAACCTTCCAGCCATGGCGCTTGGCGAAATAGCCGAACCGGCAGAACAGCATGCCCACGCGGTGCGACAGGGCCACCAGCACACCGCCCACCAGCAGGGACACGACCAGCGAAATCGCCGGGCTTTCCCGGAAGAACAGTTCGAAGCTGAGGCGGTTGATCGGCACTTCGGCAATCGCCAGCGCCACCATGAAGGGCATATAGAACCAGGGGCTGGAATAGCGCGGCTGGCGGTTCACCTCACCCTGGATCTCGTCCCACAGGGCATTCGCCCGGTAGGCCCGCGACATCGCATGCGTCAGCTTCGCCTCATGGCGCTTGTTGATAGCGGCAATCCGCCGGGAATGGTCCAGTTCGAGGCCAACTTCCTCGGCCGGTTCGTCATAGCCGTCAGGCAGCCGCCGGGCGGTCAGTTCGCCGGGATCTTTCGCTGCGGGAAGGGTCTCGGAATCAGCCGGGGCGGAGGACACAACCGAGAACGTGTCCTTCTTCTGGCCAAGGGTCTCCGTGGTCATAGGGCGCAATTTCTCCAGTCTATCGCCCCTTAACGCCTCATTAACCTCATATTGTGGCCGGAATACGCTCGACCGGGGAAAAATGCACGGGCCCCCGCCCTGCCCGCAGGCCAACCGTTCAATAAGGCTTTCCGCCCTTCGCGCGCGCGGTTATATCGCGCGGATGACCCCACGCGACAAAATCCGCAATTTCTCGATCATTGCCCATATCGACCATGGCAAGTCGACGCTGGCCGACCGCCTGATCCAGACCTGTGGCGGCCTGACCGACCGGGAAATGAAGGAACAGGTGCTCGACTCGATGGATATCGAGAAAGAGCGCGGCATCACCATCAAGGCGCAGACCGTGCGCCTGAACTACACGGCGAAGGACGGGGAAACCTATGTCCTGAACCTGATGGACACGCCCGGACACGTCGACTTCGCCTATGAAGTCTCCCGCTGCCTTGCCGCCTGCGAAGGCGCTCTGCTGGTGGTCGATGCTTCCCAGGGCGTCGAGGCCCAGACCCTCGCCAATGTCTACCAGGCCATCGACCAGGATCTCGAGATCGTTCCCGTGCTGAACAAGGTGGACCTGCCGGCCGCCGATGTCGACCGTGTGAAAGAGCAGATCGAGGAAATCATCGGCCTCGACGCCTCGGACGCCATCGAGACCTCCGCCAAGACAGGCCTCGGCATTCCGGACGTGCTGGAAGCCATCGTGAAGCGCCTGCCCCCGCCGAAGACGGGCGACGCCGCCGCCCCGCTCAAGGCCGCGCTCGTCGATGCCTATTACGACCCCTATCTCGGCGTCGTGGTCATCGTGCGCGTGCATGACGGCGTGCTGAAGCCGAAGCAGAAGATCCGCATGATGCGGACCGGCGGCACCTACGAAATCGACAAGGTCGGCACCTTCAACCCGAAGCTCACCGAAGTCGCCGAGCTCGGGCCGGGCGAGGTCGGCTATTTCGTCGCCTCCATCAAGGAAGTCGGCGACACCGCCATCGGTGACACGATCACGGAGGAACGCCGCCCGGCCGAAAAAGCCCTGCCCGGCTATAAGGATGCAGCCAGTCGTCTTCTGCGGCCTCTTCCCGATGGATGCGCCACTTCGACGATCTGCGCGCCGCGATGGGCAAGCCAGCCTGGAACGACGCCTCCTTCACCTGGGAGATGGAAACCAGCGCGGCGCTCGGCATGGGCTCGCTGCGGCTTCCTTGGCCTCCTCCACCTCGAAATCATCCAGGAGCGCCTCAGCCGCGAGTTCGACCTCGACCTGATCGCGACGGCCCCCTCCGTGGTCTACGAATGACCATGACCGACGGCACCGAGATCGAGCTGCACAACTGGCCGACATGCCGGAAGTGACCAAGATCAAGGAAATCCGTGAGCCGTGGATCAACGCCACCATCTACACGCCGGACGAATATCTGGCGCCATCCTGAAACTCTGCCAGACCGCCGCGGCATCCAGACCGAGCTTTCCATGTCGGCGGGCGCGCCATGGTGAAATACGAACTGCCGCTGAACGAAGTGGTGTTCGATTTCTATGACCGCCTGAAATCCATCAGCCGCGGCTATGCCAGCTTCGACTATGAGATCGTCGGCCACCGCGCGGAAACCTCGTAAAGCTGCAGATCCTCGTGAACGACGAGCCGGCTGGACGCGCTCGCCATGCTCGTCCACCGCGACCGCGCCGAAAGCCGCGGCCGCCAGATGTGCGAACGGCTGAAGGAGCTGATCCCGCGCCAGATGTTCAAGATCCCGATCCAGGCGGCCATCGGCGGCAAGGTCATCGCGCGCGAAACCCTCAGCGCCCTGAGGAAAGACGTGACCGCCAAATGCTATGGCGGCGACGCGACCCGGAAACGCAAACTGCTCGACAAGCAAAAGGCCGGCAAGGCCCGCATGCGCCAGTTCGGCAAGGTCGAAATCCCTCAGGAAGCCTTCGTCGCGGCCCTCCGGATGGACGGGGATTGATCCGGACAGGCTGACCCGGCGTCCGGTCTGTTCGGCCTATGCCCAATCCGCTAGGCTTGCCGTCTAAAAAGACGGGAGGCGCGCCATGTCCAACGAACAAATCATCCGGGACTTCATCGCAGCCTGGTCGCGGCTCGATGTGGACGAACTGGTCGCCTATTTCACCGAGGACGGCATCTATCACAACATGCCGATCGCGCCGGTTCAGGGCCACGCGGCCCTCAAACCCTTCATCGCGAATTTCCTCAACGGCTGGAGCCAGACGGATTGGGAAATCCTCACCCTGATCGCCCGTGACGATACGGTGATCGCCGAACGCGTCGACCGCACGGTCGTATACGGAAAGAAAGTCGACCTGCCCTGCTGCGGCGTGTTCGAGCTGCGCGACGGAAAGATCGCCGCGTGGCGCGACTATTTCGACATGGGCACTTATCTGAAAGCGCTGGGCGGGTGAGCCATGTCTGATCCGCTCCGCGCCATCGCTGCGCAGGCTGAACTGCATCACCAGTATTTGCTGGGCCTCGAACTGATGGTGGCGACGCGCGAAGGCCCCGCGGTGGTCGGCGACTGGATGTTCCGCCTCTTCCGCGCCCAGCACGAAGAGAAATTCCTTTCCTCCTTCCGCAAGCTCGGCCTCGACGGCCTGCCGGATGCGGTGGCCTGCGCGAAATACCATGTCCTGTCCAACGGCATGGGCGGCGTCCGCGTCGAATACATGGAGGAGAGCGACATCAAGGCGTGGGTACGCTTTCGCTATCCGCGCTGGATGTATGACGGCGCCGCGATCTGCGGCGTACCGGTCGAGGCAAGCCGGGGCTTCCTGCGCGGCTGGTACGCGCAGAATGGCGTCTCCCTCGGCAATCCCCGCCTCGGCTTCGTCTGCGTCTCGGAGGACATGACCGGCCAGTTCGGCCTTTGCGGCTATTTCCGCGAATATAATCATGAATTGTCAGAGGACGAACGGCTTGTCTTTGCACCGGATGAGCGCCCGCCGCCTTTCGACCCGGCAAAGCAACCCGCCCCGCCCGATGCAGAATGGAGCGAGGAACGCCTCGCCAAGGCCAGCCGCAACTATGCCGTCGACTATATCCGCAACGGCATCCGCGAACTGGCCAACGTCATCGGCGAGGCCCGCACCCTGGAACTCGGCAAGCTGGCGGCCCGCCTCACCGGCCTGCAGCATTATCCCCGCATGGCGGCGGAAATCGGCGCGGTCGATGGCGGGCCGGACGATGCAGCCGCCTTCCTCGCCACCCTGTTCGCCGGCATGGGCGACGAGGCCGGCCTTCAGCATGACGGCGACAGGATCACGCTGACCCAGTCCGGGCTGCGCATCGTGCGCGGCCTTGAAGGCGACGAACGCACGCGCCTGCTTGCCTGCTGGGCCGAACTCTGGCGCGGCGCTATTGCCTCACACCGGCACTTCATGGACCTCACCGTTGTGCCGCAGGCGGACAGCCTCATCTGGACACTGACGGATCGCGCCTGACGCCGGACCGCGACACAATCGTCATTTCCTGGCGGCGTCCAGATCGGCAATCTCCGCATCGAGCTTCTTCGCGGCCTTGTGGTTCAGCCAGGCGATGACGGCAAACATCGCAGCCATCAGGCCGATCATGAAGCCGAACTGGCCGAGCTTCGCCGCCAGCGGAAGCGGATTGTCCGGCGCGAAGGAAATCCCCGCATTGAAAACGAGGAAGCCCGGCAGGAACGGCAACAGATACCAGCGCCACACGGTGGAGAGCGCATGGCGCTGGCGCAGCAATTCGCCGCGATGGAACTCCGCCAGCGTCTCGCTTCCGTCCGGCTCCCACTTCACGGCAGGCGCCTTCCGGTGCAGGGCGATGGCCACGTACAGCGCCGCCGCCGCGATCAGCACGGCCCCCGCCCGTGCCACCGGCAAGGACATGGTTGCCGCCGACCACAGGAACACACCGATCACGATTGCAGCCGCAACATATTCGGTGATGTTCCGCATCCGGACCTTCGACTGGAGGCGCGTGGAGCGGGACTGAATCTCAGCGAGGGACATGGAAAACTCTTCCTGTTGCTGGCTGGTCCAGAGGGTCTGAAGCGGATCCCGGTCAGTCATGGCTCTGCTCCCTGAATTCCTGTGCGAGTTGCGCCTTGAGGCGCGAAATACGGGTGGCGACGGCGCCCGGCGAAAAGCCGGCGATCTCTGCAATCTCCGCCGCCGCGAGGCCTTCGAGGTACAAGGTCAGCACTTGCCGGTCCGGCGGCTTCAGCCTGCGGATCCAGGCGTTCAGCCGGTCGAGGGCGTCTGCCTCTTCGACCGCCGACGCAAGGCTCCGCCCGTCGGCAAGATGCGGCACATCTTCCAGCCCGACCTGGCCGGCATTGTGCCGCCGCTCGCGCCCGGCATGGCTGGCGGCAACATTGTGCGCCACGCGCCAGACCCAGGTGGAGAGGCTGCAGCGCCCGTCGAACAGGGCGAAACTCTGCCACAGGGCGACATGCACATCCTGCAACAGGTCGCGCCGCCGCTCGGGATGGGCCTCGGTCGCCCGCGCAAGGCGCTGCAGCGCGGGCCCGAAGGCCTCCGCCGCCGCA
The DNA here is from genome assembly GCF_041398385.1 of Hyphomonas sp. Classification (GTDB taxonomy): domain Bacteria; phylum Pseudomonadota; class Alphaproteobacteria; order Caulobacterales; family Hyphomonadaceae; genus Hyphomonas. Next base: position 310,511 of record NZ_JAWKUW010000002.1, on the reverse strand, counting down.
AGGTATTGCGCATCCTGGTCAGATCCCTGTGTCATGAAGGCTATAGTCGGACGCGCCGCGGATTTCTTACAGGAAAAACTGCGCCTTGCCGCAAAAGAGGCCGCGGCCTATGCCGTGGCCCCATGACGACACCTGACATCCAGCGCCTCTCGGCCCCTGACCTGCCGCGCGTGGCCGCACTCGCCCGCACGATCTGGCCGGTCGCCTTCGAAGGCCTGATCCCGGCAGACGAAATCCCGAAAATCGTCGACACGATCTATTCCGATGCCCAGCTCGAAGCGGACATGGAGGCCGGCCATGCCTTCTGGATCGCCCGGATTACCGGCCGCGACATGGGCTTCTGCGCAGCCTTCAGGGAAGGCGAGACCATCTGGCTGAAAAAGCTCTACATCCTGCCGGAAGCGCAGGGCAGCGGCCTCGGCACAGTACTGACCGAAACCGCGATCCGTCAGTTCAGCCCGGCCCGAGAAATCTCCCTCTTCGTCAAGAACGACAATGAGAAGGCCATCGGCTTCTACCAGCGGTCCGGCTTCCGGGTTGCCCGGGAGGTGCCGGTCGTCATGGGCCACATGCACTTCACGGATTTCGTCATGACCCGTCCGCTCTGAGCGGCAGTCAACTTCGCCCGCTCCGGTCCGCTGTTTTGCGGTAAGTCCGGTCAACGCTGTCTACCTGCGCAGTCACGCTATGGTCATGCCCCGGACGGCTTCTGCTGCTGGCTATTCGACGGTATAGGCGGCCCATGACCCGCGCCCTGACCGTCCTCGGCATCGAAACCAGCTGCGACGAAACCGCTGCGGCCGTCGTGCGCCTCCTGCCCGGCGGCACGGTCGAGATCCTGTCGGAAACCGTGCACACCCAGCTTGAGGAACACGCCCCCTATCTCGGCGTCGTGCCGGAAATCGCCGCCCGTGCCCATGCGGAACTGGCCGACGAAACGGTCCGGGCGGCCATGGTGGCTTCTGGCGTAACTTATACAGATCTGGACGCAGTGGCGGCGACCTCCGGGCCCGGCCTGATCGGCGGCGTCCTCGTCGGCATGATGACCGGCAAGGCCATCGCACAGGCGGCGGGAAAGCCCTTTCTGGCCGTGAACCATCTGGAAGGCCACGCCCTCAGCCCCCGCCTCACGCACGACTGCCCCTTCCCTTACCTGCTGCTGCTCGTCTCCGGCGGGCATTGCCAGTTCCTCGAAGTCCGGGGCCTTGGCGACTATCGCCGCCTCGGCTCCACCATCGACGACGCAGCCGGCGAAGCCTTTGATAAGACAGCAAAACTTCTGGGTCTCGGCTTCCCCGGCGGGCCGGCAGTCGAGCGCCTGGCGGCGGCCGGCGATGCAAAGGCGATCGACTTTCCGCGCCCCCTTCTGAACCGGCCCGGCCTCGACATGAGCTTCGCCGGCCTCAAGACCGCTGTCGCCCGCGCTGCCGGCGCCGAGCCCCTGACCGAAACCCGGATGGCCAACATCTGCGCCAGCTTCCAGGCGGCAATAACAGATGTGCTGGCAGAAAAGACGCGCCGCGCGCTCGACGGGTTCGAGCCCGGCGAAGGACAGACAAAACGGCTGGTTGTTGCGGGGGGCGTGGCGGCAAACCGGTCGATCCGGGAAGCGCTCGATTCTGTCGCGGCATCAGCAGGATCGGTGCTTCTCGCTCCGCCGATGCGCCATTGTACGGATAATGCCGCCATGATCGCCCTGGCCGGGGCGGAGCGGTTGGCAGCGGGCCTCGAAGACGAGGCAGGAGACCTTGGCGCCGGTGCAAGACCGCGCTGGCCGCTCGATGAGACGGCGGCGAAGCTTGATCCGGCCTATGTAACGGGCCGTAGGGGTGCCAAGGCCTGAAGAGCCTGATTTTTCGGGGCCACGTCTCAGACCACGAATTCGGTGAGCGACAGGGTCAGCGTGATCAGGGCTGCCGTCAGCGGCAGGGCTGCCATGAAGGCAAACAGCGACTGGCGGGATTCGGTTTTCGAGAGGGTCATCTGAGTAGTCCTTGCTTGCGGGAATGACGACTGCCGCCATTCCATGACCTACATATAGCAAGGCACTGAATAAAAATCAATGAACGATTTTAAAATTATTCAGCGGTCAGTATTTCCACGTATCACGGTACCTTCGCATCCGCCGACAGACCCGCCAGGAGCAGGTCCAGAACCCCGTCCAGCTCCCGCTTCAGCTTCGGCAGGGTGAGGTGCGAAAACAGCTGCGGGAAACGGAATTTCATCAATGCGGCCTGCATGAACTCGGCTGTCTCTTCCGGCCGGTCGAGCCGCCGGAACACCCCGTCCCGCATCCCGTCCTCCAGCACCTGCACCAGGTAAACGCGCTCCTGCGCCATCTGCTCATTGAAGAACAGCGGGCGCTCTTCAGACAGGACTTCCGCCACTTCCAGGATCTTCGCTTCCTGTTCGATGGTGTCGAACGTGTGCCGCATGCTGAAATCGAAGTATTTTCTCAGCCTTTCGGGCGCCGGCGTCTTCTCCCGCGCGATCGCCGCATAGGACTGGTACATCTCGGCGTTGAACTTGCGCGCCATGGCTTCGGCGATATCCAGCTTCGACGCGAAAAAGCGGTAGATGTTGCCGGCCGACATGCCGCAATCCTTGGCAATCTCGGACATGGTTGTCTTGCCGTAACCGTAATGCTTGATCCGCTGCATGGCGGCTTCAAGGATCTGCTGGCGGGTATCGGGTGTGTCGTTCATGGGCTGGCACCTTACTCCCAATAATTGAAGGATCAATGATTCATTCATTCTGCACAAAGCAGGCCACGCCTGCCCCATAGGCAGCGGGCCGGGGCTGTGCGATAGCAGCCGGAACCGAACTGGAGAAGCCGATGCCCCTTTATTGCCTGCACTGCCTCGACAAACCGGAAGGCGGAGCCGAGGCTCGCGCCGCCAACCGTCCGGCACATCTCGCCTGGGCGGCAGGGTTGGGAGAAATTCTCCGCATGGCGGGCCCGCTGCTGAACGAGACCGGCGCCATGGTCGGATCCGTATTCCTGGTAGAGGCCGCAGACATCGGCGCCGCAAAGGCCCTGCATGCGCAGGACCCTTACGTGACCGGCGGCGTGTTCGGCCATGTCCACATCAATGAAACCCGCTGGGCCATCGGCGACGGCAAACCGGCATGAGACAGCTCGTCCTCGGCAATCTCAATTATTCCAGCTGGTCGATCCGGCCGCTCATGGTGGCGCGGAAAGTCGCCTTGCCCGTCGAGGACGTGATTGTCCCGCTCGATTTTCCGGAAACATCCGCCCGCCTGAAAGAGATCAGCCCGACGGCCAAGGTGCCCCTGCTGATCTGGGACGATGTCACGGTCTGGGAAAGCCTCGCCATCACCGAATGGATCGCGGAATGGGCGCCGCCCGGATCGGTCTGGCCGGAAGCGCCCGCCGCCCGCGCCATTGCGCGCGCCGCCGCCAGCGAGATGCACGCCGGTTTCTCCGAACTGCGCAGCAAATGCCCAATGGACATTCGCGCGCGCGAAGCGACGCCCGAAATGACCGAAAAACTGGCGGCCGACATTGCCCGAATTGACGCCCTTTGGAGCAATCTGCGCAGCACATTCGGCAAAGGCGGCCCCTTCCTGTTCGGCAGGTGGAGCGCGGCTGACGCCTTCTACCTGCCGGTCGTCACCCGGTTCCGCACCTATGGCCTGCCTTTGTCCGGCGCCGCCGCAGAGTATGCGGCTGCCGTCCTGGAAGACCCGGATTTCCTGAGACTGGAAGAGCAGGCCAAGGCCGAGCCCTGGTGGATCAGATACGGGCCTGACGGTCGCTCAAGCGGCTTTCTCAAGCCGGAGGCGTAAACAGGTCATAGCCAAGGTCGTGGACGAACAGTTCGCTGACCTTGCGCCGGTAGACTTCCATCGCGTCGCCCGAGAACAGCTCGGAAAGACTGGTCTTTCGGTTCTGAAGGACATTCGGCTCGGCATCCGGATCGACCTTTTCAGCCATGGCCTCCTTGGTGCCGGCCTTTAGCGCCGCATCGATGGCCGCCGGCGCAAGGCTAAGTTGCCAGTGCCGATCGACCGCTTCGAGGATGCGGCGCGGATCTTTCTGCGTCTCTTCATAGTGGACCACGAGGATAGTCTCGCCATGGCGCTTCAGCACCTCGCCCCAGCGGTTCCAGAAGCGCGCGAGCCAGTAGAGGTCGCAGCGGTAGCGTGATCCGGCCGGGTCGCCTTCGAGATAGGTCAGCCAGTCGACCTGGATGTCGTATTCCCACTTGGCATGATGGCTGGCGAGAATTGCCATCGGGTGACGCACCGCCAGGACGTAAGGCGGCAGGCTCGCCATGCTCCTCGCCCACCCCCAATCGGCGAGCCGGTGCGGGATCGTGTGGCTGAAAGCCAGCCGCGGGAGCTCGGCAAAGACCGGCTTGTCCTTCGGCCAGCCGATATAGGGACGCACGGCATTCTCGGAAAAATACTTCGGCGGGTCGATGCCATGCGTTTCGGCCAGCGCGACCGCCAGCATGTATTTCAGCCAGTGCGTGCCGGAATTCTTGGAGGTCACCAGCACGCCATCGAACGCGCCATGCCTGAGGACCGAAAAATTGGTCCAGCTTTCACTCCGCACCTTGGCGCGATAGGCGGATGGCAAAGTCGTCGTCATGGAAAATGCCGTAGGTGCATATTGAGGCCTGTGCAACTCAGGTCTTCAGGCCAGCCTTGTCCCGATACATCTGGAGCAGCGCCAGCTGGTCACGCGTCGGCGTCCCTTCGGCCTCGGACACGGCGACCAGCATCGCATCAAGGTCGATCACTTCCTTGGGCCCGAGGACCGGCGATGACACGATCAGGTTGGACAGGCGCCGGACAGTTTCTGCCGGTGACGGTGCCGTGTTGGTGACCCACGCCGCATGCGCGGCGAGTTCCTCCGCTTCCGCGGGCGTGAACTGGAAATGGTGTACGATCTCGCGTTCGATTGTCTCGCTCTGCCGCTCAGTCAACGTTCCGCCGCGAGCGCGCGCGATTTCCATCAGCAGGATGGCTGCCGCTTCGCGAGGATCCTGGATCAGGCTCAGCCCGTTCTGCGATGCCTTGTACCGGAAGGCCATCTTGCGCGGCAGGTTGGCCGCGCCCTGCGCCAGCTTGAAGGCTTCACGCGCTCCTTCCCGCGCCATGCGGATACGCCACGACCAGATGCCGAACGCGGCGATCAATCCGAGCAGGAAGAGAAGTATGTGCATGACTTGAAATAGTAACGCGGCCCACCGGGCCGCGCCACTTAATTCACGCGAGGCAAAGTGCGTCTATTGTGCGCCGCCGCTGTCTCCTGCCGCTGCATGAGCCTGCGCGAGGACATAGGCCCGGATCGCTTCGACATCGTCTTCACTCAGGTATTCGGAGAAGGACACCATGCCATTGGCGGCGAAGTGCCCGTCGATCACCACACCCTTGAAGGCTTCCGGATCGGCTGAAATGCTGGACCAGCGGAGGTCCGGCAAGACGCCTGAGCTGACCGCCAGCGGGCCGTGGCAGACGGCGCAGTTGCGAGCATAGTCCACGACGCCTGCAGCCACTTGCGCTTCCGTTCCGAAGGACTCAGCCTTCGGCGTGCGATCAATCGGCGGCAGGTCTGCGTCAGCGATTTCGCCGGTCGCACCGAGCTTGAAGGTCACGACCTTCCCGACCGTCGACGGCACCTTGTCGTCGTAGGCAAAGCCCGCCGAGAGGGCAAAGGCGCTCCCCCAGCCGGTGGCGATCGTCACATACTGCTCGCCATCGATCATATAGGTGCCGGGGCCGGCCCCTGCGCCGGATTTGACGTTCTGGCTCCAGAGCTTTTCGCCGGTGGCCGCATCATAGGCCACGAAGTCGCCATTCAGCTTGCCCTGGAAGACCAGGCCGCCGGCCGTCGACAGGACGCCGCCATTCCAGGCATTGCCATGTTCCACCGTCCAGCGCGGCGCCCGGGCCACCGGATCCCAGGCAATCAGACGGCCCTTCAGAGTCGAGCGCAGGAACTTCGCCACTTCCGGGGTGGCAACCGGCGGAACGCCCGCGGAAAAGTCCGCCCCTGTGTTCCACTTGATTTCCTTGCTGAAGAAACGCGGGTCCTCAGCATAGGCCTGCGGAATTTCCTGAGCCGGGATGTAGGCGAGATTCAGGTCCGGATTGAACGCCATCGGGTGCCAGTTGTGCGCGCCCAGAGGGCCCGGCACCTGATTATACGGCACCTTCCCATAGCGCGCTTCCGGCACCTCCATCGGGCGTCCTTTTTCGTCGAGGCCCGTCGCCCAGTTCTGAGGAACGAACGCGTCCCCGGAAAGAAACTCACCCGTCGCGGCATCGATCACATAGAAGAAGCCGTTTTTCGGTGCCTGCATCGCCACGCGGCGCGGCGCCCCGTTCTCGCCGAGCGGCAGGTCCGCAAGGATGATCGTCTGGGTCGCGGTATAGTCCCAGTTGTCGCCCGGCGTCGTCTGGAAGTGCCACTTGTAGGTCCCGGTGTTCGCATCCACTGCGACGATGGAAGACAGGAACAGATTGTCCCCGCCTGCCGGGTCGCGGAACGTGCGGTTCCAGGGCGAGCCATTGCCGACGCCGAAGATGATCTGGTCGTTCACTTCGTCATAGACGATCGAATCCCAGACCGTGCCGCCGCCCCCATCCGTGACCCAGGCGCCTTTATCGCCCCAGGTGACATTGCCGATGGATTCGAAGGCTGCATCCGAGGCCTCGCCATCCGGCTGCTTTGCCGGGTTCGGCACGGTGTAGAAGCGCCAGACCTTGTCGCCGGTCTGGGCATCATAGGCGGTAAGATAGCCGCGCACGCCAAGTTCGGCGCCGCCATTGCCGATCAGCACCTTGCCGTTCACGACACGTGGGGCACCGGTGATCGTATAGGGCTTCGACTGGTCGACCGTGACCGTCTCCCAGACAAGGTCGCCGGTCTTGGCATCCAGCGCCTGCAGGCGGCCATCGATCACCCCGACATAGACCTTGCCGTCATAGACCGCGACGCCGCGGTTCACGACATCGCAACAGGCATTCACGCCGACCGCGCGGTCGACATCCGGATTGTGTTCCCACAGCAGGGCCCCGGTCTTGGCGTCCAGCGCATACACGACCGACCAGGCGGAGGTCACGAACATCACGCCGTCCACGACGATTGGGGTCACTTCCACGCCGCGATTGGTCGCAAGGTCGAACGTCCAGGCAACGCCAAGCTGGTCGACATTGTCCTTGTTGATGGCGGTCAGCGAAGAGTGGCGCTGCTCGTCATAAGTGCCGCCATAGGTAAGCCATTCTTCGCCCGCCGAGGCGGTCTCGATCCGCGCCGAATCGACCGCTGCAAAAGCTGTTTCCTTGCTTGCCGCTGGTTCGCCGGCCTTTTCCTTTGGAGCACAGGCAGCCAGAAGGGCGAGCGCCGTTCCTGCCAATGCGATCTTGCGCCACTGAGCCATCGTGGAAGTCCTCTCCTGATCGTTTCCTCGGGGCGGTCTTTGCGCCGCCTCTCCATCTGTAATGCTAGACGTTCCGATAGGTTTGTCGAGGGATGACCAAGCGGCACTCAGGCCGGGACGGATATCCCCCGCAGGTCCGCTTGTGCCTCTTCGATGGCAGCCGCCACAAGCGCCTGCCATTCGGCCGGATCGTCCGTTTCGCCGGAACCAGCAGGGAAATTGACCGCCCGCGAGGAGCTGACGACCCCACCTTCCAGGCCGCCCGGACCCTGAACGAAGCCCGCCAGGGCCTCTGCGGCCCCTGCCCCTTGTGCACCATAGCCCGGCACCAGAAACAGCGATGTCGGTGCGAGATCCCGGATGGCGCGCGCTTCGCCCGGGCCGGTGGCACCGGTCACCATCATCAGGCCGGACCAGCCGTTCCTTCCCTTCAACCGCTGGATCATCGGGTCCAGCGCCTCGGCCACGCGCGCATAGAGCGGCGCCCCTTCGAGGCTGCGGGACTGGAAGTCGGCGGACCCCGGATTGGAGGTCCGCACCAGTACGATCACGCCGCGCCCATTCAATTCGGCTTCGCGGACGTAAGGCTCGATCGTGTCGAGACCCATATAAGGATTGACTGTCAGGGCGTCGCCTTCGAACGGGGCATCCTTGGCCAGGAACGCAGCGGCATAGCCCTCGGCCGTCGAGCCGATATCGCCCCGCTTGGCATCCATCAGCACGATCAGGCCCGCTTCGCGCGCCGCACGCGTAATCGACTGGAGCGCCTTCAGGCCCTCAGGCCCGTGGCGTTCATAGAGGGCGACTTGCGGCTTGATACAGGCGACCTTGCCGGCACAGGCCTGGACCATGGCAAGGCCCCACGCTTCGACCCCTTCGGGCGTGTCACCGCCAAACAGGGCCGGAATGCGCCCGGCATGCGGGTCGATCCCGACGCACAACGGCCCGTGTTTGCGGGCGGCATCCACCAGTCGGTCAGCAAACAGGGTCATGGCTGCACCTTGCAGGCGACCTTCACCACCTGCAACCGCCGCCGGGCATTGTCCGAACTCGGGCCATAGGACTCGACACTGAACGCTTCGGCCGGGCCATCTTCCTGTTCCACGCCGAGGCTCGTCAGGAAGGCTTCAACAGAATCCGGCGCGGCGGTATAGATCCGGCCCCGGCGCGGGCTTTCAGCCACCACCACACCGCGCACCCGGCCCTGATGGTCGAAGACCGGGCCGCCGGAAATGCCGCCAAGCGTGCCGTCGAGACCCCGCGTGCGACCGATTTCGGCCCAGGCAAGGATCGGCTCGCTGCCATCGCGCATGCCCCGTGTGATGAGTTTCGAGCGCGACATCAGCCGCGTCGCGACTTCGCCGGGACGTCCCTGCGGATAGCCGACATGATAGCCTTCGGTGCCCAGTGTCAGCGGCGTGCCGAGGTCCAGCGTCACCGGGTTGGGGCTGCGCCCCGTCGAAAGAAGGGCCAGGTCATGGTCCGCATCGACCGAGACGGATTCCACGGGAACATACTGGCCCGGCGCCACCAGCAGGCCGACCGAATCGCAGCCATCGACCACATGCCGCGCCGTGATCCACTGGCCTTTCCGGTTGACCGCGAAGGCTGTCCCGATGCCGTCCTTGGGCGCATCGACCTGCACCAGAACCTGCTCATCCAGCGGGGAGGGCGGCGGCAGCATGGGCCCGTCCGATTCGAGCACCGAGGGCGGCGCTTCAGGGGCATCAGCATGGCGGTCCTGCGAATACAGGCTGAAGACCAGGACCCCGAAGACAACGAGGTAGAGAACCCAGTCAAACCTGCGCATGCCGCACTGCCTCCATTCCTAGAACCTCTGCAGTGCCGGATCCCAGAGCCCCGCAGCCAGGATGAGGGCCGACGAAATCTTGGTCCCGGCGAGGAAAATGGCTGCGCCCATTTCCTCATTCTCGATGCGCTTCGGCACGTCGCCCAGAAGCAGGTCGACCAGACGATAGACGATCAATTGTAAAATCAGCGCGATGACGCCCCAGATCAAGAGGTCGAACAGCGAAACGCTGGACGCCAGGGTGGACGAAATCGGGATGGCAAGCCCGCCAATCGCACCGGCAAGGGCCACCCCGGCGGCCGTATTGCCCTGCCGCACCAGCGCCATCTCCTTCCACGGCGTCAGGAGCACATAGATCGTGCTGGCAATGATCAGAAGCACACCCGCGCTGGCCGACCAGATCAGGAACCGCGGAAATGCCTCGACAAAAGCTCCGATTTCACCGCCCATGAAAACCTGCTTATCCTGTTGTTCGACAAATGGACCCGCGGGGGCTCGTCCATATCCCTAGCGACAGCGCGCCCGCCTCTCAAGGAGACACGACATGCTGAAAGGCAAAACTGCACTCGTAACCGGCTCGACGAGCGGGATCGGCAAGGCAATTGCCACGCGTCTGGCCAGCGAGGGCTGCAATATCGTTCTCAACGGATTTGGCGATGCCGGCGAAATCGACACGCTGAAGCGGTCCCTCGCCTCGGAACACGGCGTCATGGCGGGCTATTCGAGTGCCGACCTCACCCGTGTTCCGGCCATTGAAAACATGATGAAATATGTCGAGGACGATTTCGGCGGGGTCGACATTCTCGTCAACAATGCCGGCATGCAGTTCGTCTCGCCGATCGAGGACTTCCCGGTCGACAAGTGGAACCTGATCATCGCCCTCAACCTGTCGGCTGCGTTTCACACGATCCGCCTGTCATTCCCAGGCATGAAACAGAAGGGCTGGGGTCGAATCATCAATATCGCCAGCGCCCATGCCAAGGTCGCCTCGCCCTTCAAATCCGCCTATGTGGCCGCCAAGCACGGTATTTCGGGCCTGACAAAGGTGACGGCCCTCGAAGGCGCGACGCATGGCATCCGCTGCAATTCGATCTGCCCCGGTTACGTGCTGACGCCCCTGGTCGAGAACCAGGTCGCGGATACGGCCAAGGCCCGCGGCATGACCGAAGAACAGGTGAAGCGCGACGTGCTGCTCGCTGCCCAGCCGACCAAGGAATTCGTGACGGTGGAACAGGTCGCGGCCTTTACGGCCTTCCTCTGCTCGCCGGACGGCGACCAGATCAACGGCACCGACCTCTCGGTCGATGGCGGCTGGACGGCGCAGTAGCGTCTATTTCAGCTGTTCCGCGAGGCAGGACGCGATGGTCTCGTCCGTGTCTTCATGCGTGAAGAAGGTCATCAGCTTCCAGTCCTTGTCCATCAGGTACAGCAGGGAAGTGTGATCCATCGAATATTCGCTCTGGCTCTCTGGCTGGTCGATGCGGGAATAATCGGCCAGGAACGCATCGGCTGCCGCGCGGACTTCTTCCGGCGTGCCCGTCAGGCCCTGAAGATTGGCGGGAAACGCCTTGCTGGCGACATACTGGGCGAGCGCTTCCGGTGTATCCCGCTCCGGATCGACTGAAATCAGCAGCGTCTGCGGAGGGTCCACGCCGTCCGGCAGGCGATCATAGGCCCGCTTCACCGTGACGAGCGTCGTCGGGCAGACATCGGGGCAGTAGGTAAAGCCGAAATAGATCAGCGTCGGATGGCCCTTATAGGTCTCTTCCGTGACACGCTCGCCGGCCTGGTTCACCAGAGAAATCGGCCCGCCAATCTCGGGATAGGCGCGTGTCATGCAGCCGGCGACCGCGCCGCCATGATCCGGCGCCTCTCTTCCGGAAGGGCCGCCACAGGCGGCAAGGAGGGTGGAGGCGGCAGCTGCCGCAATTAGCCGAAGGTCTGCCATCCCTTCCGTCTAGCCCGGCAGGTGTCGGCTTGGCGAGGGCGTCACGCTGCCGCATAAGGCCGGAATGGACGAACCTGCACGCACCCCCAACCTCGAATTCGGCGACGCCATCTTCACCCTCGCGCCCGAGGGATTGGGCTCCGCCCAGTCGGCGCTCGGCCGGACGCGCCTGCGTACTTTCATCGCCCTGCGCTGGCTGGCCGTTGCCGGGCAGACGGCCGCGGTCCTGTTCGTGGCCTTTGTCCTGAAATTCGACGTGCCGCTCGCCGCCTGCCTCGCGATCATAGCCGCCTCGGCCTGGCTCAACGTCTTCCTGTCGTTCGCGTTCCAGAGCCAGCGGCTGACCCAGCGCTGGGAGGCGACCGTCCAGCTTGCCTTCGACACGATCCAGCTGGCTGCACTGGTCGCGGTGACGGGCGGCCTCTCCAATCCCTTCCTTCTGCTGCTGGTCGCGCCGGTGACGGTGGCCGCGCTCAGCCTGTCGCGCACGCGCGCCGTCATTATCGCGCTTCTGGCCCTCGGGCTTGCGGCCTTCATGCCGCTCGTCTCAATGCCGCTGCCCTGGTTCTATGGTCAGGTCGCAGAGCTGCCGCCGATGTATCATATTGGCCAGTTCGCGGCGCTCGCCGTCGGCGTCGGCTTCTTCTCCCTGTCCGCAAGCCGCGTCAGCCAGGACGAAGCAAAGCTCGTCCGTGCCCTCGATGCGGCCAGTGTCGTCATGGCGCGTGAGCAGAAGATCTCCGCCATCGGTGCGATGTCGGCGATGACGACGCATGAACTCGGCACGCCGCTCGCCACGATCCATCTCGTGGCGAAGGAACTGCTGGCGGAAATCCCGAAAGACGATCCCAGATACGAGGATATCGCGTTGCTGGCGGAACAGGCCGATCGCTGCCGCGCCATTCTTGCGACGATCCGCAATGCGCGCGAAGCGACGGATATCGTGCACGCGCGCGTCCCTCTGGAAGCGTTGGTCACCGAATCGGCGGCCCCGTTCCGGGGGCTTGGCGTTGCGGTCGAAGTGCTGGTCCGGCCCGGCGACGATGCCGACAGCCGCCCGCCCATCCTTAATCGCAGCCCGGAAATCCTGCACGCGATCAGCGCCTTCGTCGAAAACGCCGTCAGCTTCGCCGAGACGAAAGTGACCGTGCAAGCGAGCTGGACACTCGACCAGATCATGATTTCCGTCACCGATGACGGGCCGGGCTTTGCCCAGGAAGTGCTGCCGAAACTGGGCGAACCTTATGTCTCGCAGCGCAGCGAAGGCCAGCATGGCGGCGGCGACATGGGGCTTGGCTTCTTCATTGCAAAGACGCTGATCGAGCGGACCGGCGGCAGGATCGCTACGCGCAACCAGGCGCCGCCCCGTTCCGGAGCCGTCGTCCAGGCCCTCTGGCCACGTGCAGCTCTTGAAGCATCCGGGTTGGATTAATGGATATGGAAGTCCTATAAAGTCTGATGGGCAATAAAAGGGTAGGAAGGCAATGGACCATTCCGCGCAAATCAATCTTCATGAAAGCCTCCAGGGCGTCGAGGACCGCTCATGCCTGATCATGGATGATGACGGCCCGTTCGCCCAACGCCTTGCCCGTGCCCTGGCCCAGCGCGGCTTTATCGTGTCTGCGGTGAACACCGTGTCCGAGGGCAAGGACATTGCCCGTCTCAACCCGCCGGCTTTCGCCGTTCTGGACCTGCGCCTGGAAGACGGCAGCGGCCTTGAAGTGGTCGAGATGCTGCAGAAGCATCGGCCGGAAGCCCGCGCGGTCATCCTGACCGGTTACGGCGCCATCGCGACTGCTGTCGCCGCCGTAAAGGCCGGCGCGGTCGACTATCTATCGAAGCCTGCCGACGTTGAAGACATTGTCCGCGCCCTGACGGCAACGACGGACGAAAAGCCGGCCCCGCCGGAAAACCCGATGTCGGCTGACCGGGTGCGCTGGGAACACATCCAGCGCGTCTATGAGCTTTGCAATCACAATGTTTCCGAGACGGCCCGCCGCCTCAACATGCACCGGCGCACCCTGCAGCGGATCCTTGCAAAGCGCGCCCCGCGCTAGTTCGGGCAAGCACCGAGATCGAACCGCATCGCGACGAAATTCACCGGATCACCGTTGGAATAGTTCAGCGCGTAATACGGTTCCGATTCGGTCACGCAGTGGCCCATCGCCTCTGCTTCCTTCCGCAGGTGTGATACTTCCTCGGTGATCGGCGGGCTGGCTTTGCGGTCTTCATAATTGATCAGGTAGACGACTGGATAGGCCGACGCTTCTGCCGGCAGGTCGAGCGGCGTTTCCGGTGGGTGAAGGTTCTGCGTTCCAAGCGTCAGCACGTAGGACGGCTCGGCATAACCAAGCGCGAGAATTCTGGCGGGCGCTGTCAGCGCGCACGCCTCCCCCGGCACACCGCAGACTTCTTCGAGCGCAAGCCGCGCCGTCTCCGTCGGCTGTACCCAGACCTGGCTCGGCAGCATGAAGATGCGCACATGCCAGCCGATCACAAAGCTGGCGAGGATGGCGAGCGCGATGGCGCTTGTCTCCCGCGCCCGGTTGAATTCGATCCCTGCAAGGCCCGCCAGCGCAAAACCGGTCCACCAGAGCCAGAGCGGAAACGCGCGATACGCCTGCCACGACTCCATCACCTGCTGCTTTGCGGCGGTCGTGAAATCCCCGGCCGCCTCGGCCATGAAATACTGCGTCACGCCCGGATAGGAGACCGCCAGAAGGAGGCCCGCTCCCAGCGCAAACAGGATCAGCGACAGGGTGCGCGAGACCGGCATTTTTGCGCCCTCGATCAACTTCACAGCTGCATATCCCCCAAGCAGCGCCATCGCCGGATAGGCCGGCAGGATATAATGGCTGAGCAGGGTCGGCATCAGTTCGAAGAAGGCATAGGTCAACGCACCCCAGGCGACGATCAGGCGTAGCCCTTTCGCCTCGTCGCTGATCTCGGCCGCGCCGACCGGCCAGCGCTTAAACCAGGCTTCCTTGCCGGAGAGCCACCAGAAGCCCGCCAATACCAGGGCGGGCCAGGCCGGCAGAGGCTTTAGCCGGGCAAGCGTGGCCAGGCCCTGCGAGACCGCGCCGTCGCCGGCCGGACGCGGCAGGTAAGGCAGAAGGAAACCGAGTGCGAACAGGCCGGCAAACGCCGCGCCCGAAAGGAGCAGCGTGCGCTGCAGCCAGCGGGTGCCGGCAGCTGACTGCGGTTTCAGGGTTTTCCACGCGGCCACGCCACCCGGAACAAGCAGCAGCGTTGCCGGAAAGAACCAGGCCGGAATATGGGTCAGGTGGTAGAAGGGCCAGCCGCCATGCCCCTCGGAGGCGCCGGTGAATTTGTCCCTAAGGTCCTTGCCGAGGGCGCCCTTGATATACTGGCCGTCTGTCGCCGCCTGGATCCAGAGGAACCAGGGCAGGACCAGCGCCACGAAGATCAGCGGCCCCGGCCACCAGAGCAGCACCCGCCACCAGTTGCCGCCCTTGCCGTCTGCCGCCTTCGCCCAGACCCAGGCGCCCATGCCGGCATAGGCCGCCACCATCGGCGTCACCGGGCCCTTGATGAGAAAACTCGTTCCCATGCAAAACCAGAACAGCAGTGCCATGGGTTTCGACTGGTCCCCGCGCATGTAGAGGCGGGCGAGCGCCCCGATGCTGAGCGTGGTGAGGAAAACCAGGACGCCATCGGTCTTCGAAATATGTCCCTCGGACGTAAGCAGCAGGCTGGTACTGAAGATGGCCGCGCCAAGGAAGGCGGCCCGCCGACCGATCAGCGGGATCCCGCACCAGAAGCAGGCCATAGCCGCAAAGGCGGCACCGAGCCAGCTTGGCACGCGATAGGTCCAGATCTGCTTGGCTTCAGGCCCCGTGAAAATGGCCGTCGAGGCTGCCTGAAGCCAATGGATGCCGGCCGGCTTCTTGTTGCGCAGCTCGTCCTGGTACTGGATCCGGATATAGTCGTGTTCCTCCAGCATTTCCTTGGACGCCTGCGCGAAGCGGCTTTCGTCGCGGTCAAGCGCTGGCAGCAGGAATACGCCCGGCGCAGAGGCGCCAAAGGTCAGGACGAAAAGGATGACCCAGGCTTTCCAGCCGGTCGAAAGACGGTCGAGAAATGTCATGAAATCCCTCTACCTGCTTCGGCTTTCCGCGTCTCCCGGTTTTGGACATGCAGCCCGGCGGGCCTGAAGTGACGCTCAGGGCTCGCCATGGCGTCCTGCACTTTGTATGAGGCGGCAAATATGGCTCTGCGCCCGTCAGGGCGCATTCAAGGAAAAAGGCCGGAGCATTGGACTCAGCGCTCGAATTCTCAGTCGTCGTTCCCGTTCACAACGAGACCGGCAATGTCGAAACGCTCGCGGCTGAAATCGCCCGCGCGCTTGATGGCCGTGCCTTCGAGATGATCTTCGTGGACGATGCCTCGAGCGACGATACGCGGGCCGAGCTGAAGGCGCTGAAGGCGAAATACCCGATGCTGCGCGTCCTCGGCCACCGCAAGAATGCCGGCCAGAGCCGCGCCATCCGCACCGGCATCCTTGCCGCCATGGCCCCGGTTGTCGGCACGCTGGACGGGGACGGCCAGAACGACCCGGCCGACCTGCCGGACCTTTACCGGGCCCTCACCCGCGCCGACGCGCCGGAAGGCCTGAAAATGGTCATGGGCCGGAGGGCCAGCCGCAAGGACACCGCCTGGAAGCGGTTTGGCTCGCGCCTTGCCAACCGGGTCCGCAAGCGCCTCCTGCGCGACGATTGCGACGACTCCGGCTGTGGCATCAAGGTGATGAACCGGGCGGCTTTCATCCAGCTCCCCTATTTCGACCACATGCACCGCTACATGCCGGCCCTGATGCGGGCCGAAGGGTTCGGGGTCGAATTCCGGGACGTGAACCACCGTCCCCGCGGCGAAGGCCGGTCAAACTACACCAATTTCGGCCGCCTGAAGGATGCCCTGTCGGATCTGCGCGGTGTCATGTGGCTGATCCGGCGGCGCCGCAATCCCGGCGGCGCGGACGAGATCTGAGCCCCGGAGGCCTGCTCGACGCCCCTCGAAAGGGACGCGACAATGCCATAAACCTCGTGTTAACTCTGTCCGCATGACGGGTAAGGATATGGACAAAGGATCGCGGAGCCTGATTTTCGGGATGTTCGCCGCGAGAAAGAAGCGTCGGGAGCGGCAGAATGGCGCCCATTCCCGCAGCAACACCGAGAAGGGGTCATTGATGCGCGCAATCTTCGGAATCTTCCCGCTGCTGGTCATACCGGTGGCGCTGTACAACCTGCTGGCCTTCGGCTTTGGCGGATCTATTGAAACGGTCAACGAGTTCGGCGAGGCCGTGCGGGCGGATGTCGCCCCGATCCAGAACCTGCTGAACTCGACCTTCTTCAGCCTGCCCATGATCTCGGGCGTGAAATGGGTGCTGACCAAGGGCGATGCGATCCTATTGCTGGCGATCGTGTTCCTGTTCCTGGAAATCCTGAAATCCACCTCGACCGGCACGTCGACCATCTTCAATCACGCCGTCTCGATGATGCTGTTCATCGTCTGCATGATCGAATTCCTGCTGACGCCGAACTTCGCGACCTCGACCTTCTTCATCCTTATGTCGATGACATTGCTGGACGTGCTGGCGGGGGTCGTTGTGACGATCGTGTCGGCACGGCGCGACTTCGGCATGGAAAACGGCTGACGCGGCAAACGCCTCAACCCGATATGAAAAGGCCCGCTGTCCGGCGGGCCTTTTTGCATCCGGGGATCAGTCCTTGCGGTAGAGCTCGGCGAGCTGTTCCTGGATCGCCACCATCTGGGCCTGCATGTTGGCGAGTGCCTCGGCCTGCAGCTCCATCATCGAGGAGGCCGGCGATTGCGTCTCGGAACGGGACGTCTGGGCCGAGCCATAGAGGGTCGGCATAAACATCTTCATCGCCTGTTCGAACATCGCCATGTTCCGCCGGGCCTGCTTTTCGAACATGGTCATCGGATTGGCGGCCTTGCGCCATTCCTTCTGGGCTTCCGCAAAGGAATTCATCGACATGTCGAGAAAGGCCGGCAGGAACGTCTGCGCGCCGCCGCCATAAAAACCGATCAGCTGGCGCAGGAAGTTCAGCGGCAATGCGCCGTCGCCCTTGGTTTCCTGCTCGAAGATGATCTGGGTCAGCACCTGGCGGGTCAGGTCTTCGCCCGTCTTGGCATCGCGGACCTCGAAATCCCGGCCTTCGCGGACAAGCTCGGACAGATGGTCCAGCGTCACGTAGCAGGACGTCGACGTGTCGTAGAGCCGCCGGTTTGCATACTTCTTGATGATGATCGGCTCGCCCGATCCGTTACCCTTGGCCATGTCCTGCCCTCTGCTTCCCTTGGGAGAAGCAATTTTTGTGCTATGCGGCACAATCTCGCACAAAATCCGAATGCGACCAATGCGCTATTGAAGTTTCTGCAGCAGAGGCTGTAGCGTGAGCGGGTGCAAAAATTTCAAGGGAGGGATCTGCATGTCGAAAACGGTTTTGGTTACCGGGGGCACCCGCGGCATTGGCCGGGCGATCAGCGAAACCATGGTAAACAAGGGCTACAAGGTTGCCGCAAACTATGCCGGCAATGATGCTGCCGCCAAGGAATGCGCAGATGCCATCGGCGTGAAGGTCTACAAGTTCGACGTGGCCGATTATGACGCCGTCGGCGCCGGCATCGCGGCCATCGAAAAGGATCTCGGTCCCATCGACATCGTGATCAACAATGCGGGCATCACCCGCGATGCGCCGTTCCACAAGATGTCGAAGGACCACTGGCAGCAGGTGATCGACGTGGACCTCACCTCCGCCTTCAACGTGACCCGCCAGGTGTGGGACGGGATGCGCGACAGGAACTGGGGCCGGGTGATCAACATCTCCTCGATCAACGGCCAGAAGGGACAGTTCACCCAGGCCAACTATTCCGCCGCGAAGGCCGGCCTGATCGGCTTTACCAAGGCACTTGCCTATGAAGGCGCCAAGAAGGGCATCACCTCAAACTGCGTCGCGCCCGGCTATATCGACACCGAGATGCTGGCGGCCGTGAAGCCTGAAGTGCTGGAAGGCATCATCGCCACCATCCCGGTCGGCCGCCTCGGCAAGGCAGAAGAAATCGCCTCCATGTGCGCCTATCTCGCCAGCGACGAAGCCGCCTTCATCAACGGCGCGACGATGACCGTCAACGGCGCGCAATACATCGCGGGCTAGGCCCGCCCCTCTTCCCACGGAGGAATTCCGCAGCACCTGCGGCGCCCGTGAAGGCGCTTGCAGGTGTTGTTGATTTTGGGGCGGTGTCCGCGTCAGGGGTCTGGCAGGGGTAAGCCCCTTCTCCCCCGGGAGAAGGGGTTGGGGATGAGGGGTGAAGTCATTGCGGCAAGAGTCATGCCTGCGGATAGGCCGTGACCCCTCACCCCTCTCCCACGGGAGAGGGGCTTTAATGCCGCATAGCCGGGCTGAAGAAGCTCCCCACTCAGCGCCGCCGCAATCCGCTTGTTCGGATGCGCGGGCGCGATCAGCCAGGCCGGCACCGCCTGCCCCGGCACCCAGTCAATACTGGTGAGATAGACCCGGCCGCAAAGCGTCACGCTCCAGTGATACTGCACGCCCGGCCCGTAAGCCGCGCGCATCTCTGCTCGCAGCAAAAGGATCTGTATCCAGATCATCGGCCAGACCGGCACGAGGAAAACGGGAAACCCGGGAGGCGGCGTGAAGAAGCTCATCGCCCGTGAAGATACGCCCGGTTTCGGAGGTGTTGGATGGATTTATTTCCGCGGGAAGAATTGCGGCAGAATGCGGCGGGCAAAGCGGGGATAAGTCAGGGATTGGCCGCTTCGGCAGAAAATCGCCGGAACCGGACAGGCGCAAACCAGCCAAGAGGCATGCAAATCCCCAGCCAAGCAGACCAAGAGCTTAGTGATGTCCAAGAAGAAATACTCTGGCGCCTTGCTTACGTGACCCGTCTACTAATATTCGTGTTTGGTGGTGGAATATTAGTCGCTGCAAACTTGCCGACGGCTGCCCGCAACTCCCGGATCGACTGTCCAGTAGCAATTCCTTTGGGTCGGTGCGCTGTAGCTTTGAGTTCCAGCGCCATAAGTTTGTTCAAACAATTTCTTTGCCCTCTGTAGGTCAGGCTCTCCCGCTGAATATCCCCAATCCACGGCGGTCTGCATTTTTTCTATCATAAACCTATGACTGCTCTGTGTGCAGCGGTACGTGACTTCACATTCATCGCCCAGAACATAAGCCCAGGTCGCCGTTCCAATAGCGCTACGCTGATTATACGCGTTCCGAGCATAATCCAGGGCACTACTGGTATCGCCTCGTTGACGCGCTTGAACTGCGAGAATGTTGAAAGCGCGTCCATACTTTGTCGGGCTTGCTGGAGGACTCGGGGCTGTACCCTTGTAGATCCTCTTGGCATTAGAAACTGCTGACTGGGCATATTTGGCGGCCGCCGCGCTATCCTTTACTTCGTAATACGCATTATGAAGCGCCAGAGCGACCAGAGTCTGCGCAATGACATCACCGCGATCCGCCGCCGTGCGCAGGCTTGCGCGTTGTTCAGGGTACCGCGCTTTATGCAGCAGGGTGTCCGCCGGCAGGACGCTCAGATCGTTCAGCGTTATACCCCACATGCCGTCCTGCGATGTGCCGCCGGGGGCCGGCTTCGACGCGGCGACGGCCGGGAGTGTCGGCTTCGGCGCGGGTTGAGGCGGTGGCACAGGCTGAGGTTTGGGTTTCGGAAAAAGCTGATCCAGCCGCGCCTGCGCGATCTGGCTGCCGTTCGCCGCGGCCTTGCGATACCATGCCGAGGCACTCTCGCCCTGGCTGCGATAGAGGCCGGTTTCCAGCATGCGGCCGATCTCATACTGCGCCCGGGGCTCCCCGGCACGAGCATAGAGCAGGATCACAGGCCTCAGGTCTTCCGAGTTTCGTTGGTTTCCAAGCCGCAATGAGGATTCGGTCGAAAGTGCAGACTGGATATTGCAGAGGATGTTCGTTCCACCATCTTTGGCGCTGGCTTCCGTCACCTCTGCGCCATTATTGAAAGAGCAGAGAAACAGCGCAATCGTATGACCTGTTCCCTGATCGTCCGGTGTCGAATAGGCATTATACATTTCGTCCACCAGTCGCTGGCTGGACAGTCTGGACCATTCGTCTGCCGTCACTCCGGGCGGATAGACGTCCAGTTTAAACGTCTGCGCTAGCGCCTGCGGCACGATCATCATCAACGCCACAAGCAGCACAATCACGCGCATCCGTTCATCCCGTGCAATCCCCGAATGGTTGCAAGGTTAGTGGGAGATCACTGGATGGCAAGTTCCAAAAACGTGGAAACCTGATCACAAACGGACGGTGCAGATCAAAGGGCAGCATAGGGCCAATAGCCGCCATTCCCTGCTCGGGAATGGCGGTCTTCGCTCAGATCGTCAGGACGATCTTGCCGAAATGCTTCTGGCTGGCCTGGTGGGCGAAGGCGGCGGCGATCTGGTCGAGCGGGAAGGACGAGTCGATCACCGGCCTGATGCCGCTCGCCTCGATGGCGTCGATCATGTCTTCCTGCATGCGGCGGGAGCCCACCGTGATGCCGGAGAGCGTGATGTTGCGAGAGAACAGCGCGGCCGTCGGCACCTCGCCGGAAATGCCCGTCAGTACGCCGATCAATGAGATATGGCCGCCGGGCCGGCAGGCATTGATGGATTGCGCCATGGTGCCGGGGCCGCCGATCTCTACGACCTCGTCGACGCCGCGCCCGCCGGTCAGCTCAAAGGCGGCTTTGCCCCATTCCGGCGTGTCCTTGTAATTGATCACATGGTCGGCGCCGAGCTGCTTCAGGCGCTCCATCTTCTCCGGGGACGACGAGGTGGAGATGACGCAGCAGCCGGCGGCCTTGGCGAATTGCAGCGCGAAGATGGAGACGCCGCCCGTGCCTTGTGTCAGCACCCAGCTGCCCGGCTTGATCTTCGCTTCCTCTACCATGCCGCGCCAGGCGGTCAGCGCCGCGCACGGAAGGGTGGCCGCCTCCTCGTAGGAATAGCCTTCAGGCATGCGCGTGAAGGCCGTTTCCGGGCCGGCATAGAATTCCGCGGCAAAACCGTCCGCACCATCGCCGGGCACGCTCTGGAAGCCGGCGGCCTCGATCTGGCCCGATTGCCAGGCGGGGAAGAACAGCGAGAGCACCCGGTCGCCGACTTTCCATTTCGTCACGCCGTCGCCGACGGCCACGACATCGCCCGCCCCGTCGGACATCGGGATGCGCCCGTCCGGCGTCGGGATGCCGCCGAGGACGACGACGAAGTCGTGATAATTGAGGCTCGACGCACGGACCCGGACAAGGATTTCGCCGGGGCGCGGTTTCGGCTCCGGCCGATCCTCGATGACCAGTTTGTCGAGTCCGCCGGGCTTTTTGACTGCCGCCACTTTCATGTCTTCCTCCTGTTTTGCAGGAGGGGACTTAGGCCGCCGCTGGGGAAGTCAAGCGGGGGCCTTGCCCGTGGCGGCGATGCGTTCCTCGCGCAGCGCCTTGCGGCGGACCTTGCCGGCATCGTCGCGCACCGGCTCGGCCGAATATTCGAAGCTCTTGGGGATCTTGTATTTCACGAGGCGATCGGCGAGGTGGGCAAGCATGTCCGCATCCGCCACGGCGCCCTCCGGCCGGTCGATCACGGCATGCAGGCGCGCGCCCATGTCATCATCCGGCAGGCCGATGACGGCGGAGGAGCGCACGCCCGGATAGGCGTCGATCGCCGCTTCGACTTCGGCCGGGTAGATGTTGGCGCCGCCGACGAGGATCATGTCGGACATCCGGTCGGTCAGGTAGAGATAGCCCTCCGCATCCATCCAGCCCATGTCGCCGAGGCTTTCCCAACCGCCCTCGATGGCGCGCGCTTCAGCGCCAAGGTAATGATAGGTGGTGCCCGGCCCGCTCAGGGGCCGGATGAACACTTCTCCCACCTCGCCGGCGGGCAGCGTCTCACCGTCCTCGCCGACGATCTTCATTTCGCAGGTCTCGACGGGACGGCCAACCGAGCCTTTATGGGTCAGCCATTCCGTGCCCTGAATGATGGTCGAGCCCTGCCCTTCCGTGCCGCCATAGAGTTCCCAGATGGTCTCGGCGCCAAGCCATTCGATGAAACATTCCTTCAGCCAGGGCGGGCACGGGGCAGCGAGGTGCCAGAGGACGGTGAGGCTGGAGAGATTGTAGCTATTACGCACTTCTTCCGGCAGCGCCCAGACGCGCCGCATCATCGTCGGCACCATATAGGCGACATTCAGCTTCAGCCGCTCGATCGTTGCGAGGGATTGTTCGGGGTCGAACCTTGTGGTGAGGCCGACCGTGCAGCCCTTGAAGAGGGCAATCATCGCCCACATGAAGGGGCCATTATGATAAAGCGGGCCGGGGATCAGCATGCCGCCCTGAAGCGGGATCTCCAGGAAGGGCACGTCCGGATCCCAGGCGCCCGGCACTTTCGACACGATCAGTTTCGGCCGCCCGGTGGAGCCGCCGCTGGTCATCGCCTTGATCGACACGGAGGTGATTTCCGCAAGCGGATCATCCGCGAAATTGCCATCCGGCACGAAGCCGGCGGGAAGCGACGGGGTCGGATCATATTCACCGGGGGCGACGCCGACGACGAGCGATGGTTTGCCAAGCTCCACGATCTGGTCGCGCTCGAATTTCGGCAGGCGCGCGGAGATCGGCTGCGGCGTTGCGCCGAGCTTCCAGGTGGCGAAAACGGATTCGAGGAATTCGATACTGTTGGGCAGTGCGATGGTGACGAAGTCGCCGGGCTTCACGCCCAGGCCAGCATAGGCCCGGGCGAGCCGGTTGGTCCGCGCCTCGAATTCGCGCCAGGTGATGGCGGCGCCTTCATGGTCGATCGCAATGCGGTCCGGCTGCTGGTCGGCCCAGAAGGCAATGATGCGCGACAGCGAAATGATGGCCATGCGTTTCCTCGTTTTTCTATATGTTCGCGCGCTTCAGGAGGCGTTGGAAGCCCTCCCAGAACTCGGCGCGCTTGTCGTCCGTTTCCATCAGGATCTCGTGCATCGCGCCCTGGACGGTGACGTGCTCGCAATCGGGCAGGCGCGCGCAGATGGCATCATGCGAAGCATTGTCGACCAGCTTCTCCTCCGCCGCCGAGGCGACGAAGACCGGGATGTCGACGCCTTTCAGCGTCTTCGGCCGGGTGAAGGTCGCGAGGATGTCGAGCGAGGCGCCGAGCCAGCCCCAGGTGACGGGGCCGAGTTCCAGGTCCGGATGGGCGTCCACCAGGTCGCGCTGCATCTGCCAGCGTTTCTTGTCATGGGTGACGATGTTCGTCTCGAACGTCTCCGGCGGGCCGGGCTGGACGGCATAATCGCCCGACCGGCCGGTCGCGCGCATCGCCCAGACGAGATAGCGCATGCCGAGGAATTTGGACTTCAGCCCCCACATCGGGGCGCAGAAGGCCGCCGCGTCGACTTTCACGAGATCCTGCGTGATGGCCGCCAGCGCGATCGCGCCTCCCATCGAATGGGCGAGCGAGACATACGGCCGGGGCAACCGGTCATCCAGCGCCTCCAGCCCATTGGCGAGCGCGCCCATGAAGGTCTCGAACCGATCGATATGACCCTTTTTCGTGTCGTCGAGCAGCCGGGCCGAGAGGCCCTGCCCCGGCCAGTCGAGGATGACCACGGCAAAGCCCATGGCCTGCAGCTCCCGGCCGACCTCAAAGTATTTTTCGATGAACTCGGTGCGGCCCGGACAGACAATGACGGTGCCGCGGGGATGCTCCGCCGACAGGGCCGGCGCCACGCAGGCGCGCAGGTCGCGGCCGCCGCTGCCCTTGAACCAGACAATCTCGGCGCCCTTTGGCGGATCGTTCCCCGGTATGAGGACGAGACCGGACTCTGTAGCAGCTGCTGCGACCATTGTGGGCGTCCCTGAATGAAAAGGCCGCCCGCAGGGTGTCCCGGGGCGGCCAGAATTGTCAAACCCTGACGGGTCGGAAGCTTAGGCCAGCTTCTTCATCAGGTTCTGTAGCTGCATCGCCACCGACATGTCGCCGGCCACTTTCAGCTTGCCCTGCATGAAGGCCATGGTCGGGTCGAGGGCGCCTTCGGAGATTTTCTTGAAATCGTCCCAGTTGACCGAGATCGTGGCGTCTGCTGCGGCGTCGTCATTGGTCGCCGTGCCGTTGACGCCATCGATCAGCAGCTTGCCGATATCGCCGAAGTCGAACTTCACCTTTTTCTTGAAGTCGCTGCCACCGGCGACAGCTGCAGCGGCCTTGGACGTGAGTTCTGCGAGATCCATGGTGTTACCTCCTTGAATGGATTTGGCGCCGATAAAGCAGACCCTCGGGTAGAAAGGCAAGGAAAAGTGCGTGACAATTCCGCGAGGTCAGACAGCGGTCAGGCGTCGACCATGACGTCGAAGCCGCCAAAAACCATGCGCTTGCCATCAAACAGGTGGCTCGCCTGCAGGCCCATATCCTCGAATTCCTGCATCGCGACGGGGTGGCCCGCGTCCCGCACCGCTCTCGACGGCCAGACAATCCAGGAGAACACGACCGTTTCGCCCGGCGCCAGCTTCACCGCCAGAGGGAAACTCGTCACCACGCCGTCCGGCACATCCTCGCCCCAGCATTCCATGACCTGGGTTGCGCCATGCTTCCGGAAGACAGCGGCGGCCTGTTCGGCCATCGCGCGATAGGCTTCCTTGTTGGCATCGGGCACGGCAAGCAAAAATCCATCGACATAGGCCATTACGCATCCTCCCCGGCCGCCCGGAATGCCGCCTCAAGTGCGGCAACGTCCAATTTCACCATAGGCATCATGGCATCCATGATGGCCTTCGTCTGCGCCGGTGTCCCGGCGCTGCGCAAGTCGAAAAACTGCCGGGGCACGATCTGCCAGGTCACGCCGAACCGGTCCGTCAGCCAGCCGCACTGAAGCGGCGCCCCGCCCTCCGTCAGCGCGGACCAGAGCCGGTCGACCTCCGCCTGCCCGTCGCAGGTCACCATGATCGAGAAGGCCGGGGAAAGCTTGTAGTACGGCCCGCCATTCAGCGCCTTGTAAGGGACGCCGGACAGGGTGAACGACACGACGAATGCCTTTCCGTCCTGCCTCTCGACGTCGGTGATCTCCGAATCCGGCAGCAGCGACACATAAAAGCGGGCGGCCTCTTCGGCCTGGTCTTCAATCCAGAGAAACGGCTGGGCCGACATCACACGCCTGCCTGCATCATCGCGTCCTGCAGGGCTTCGCTGGTGCGCGGCGCATCGGCGCCCGGCGTCGCAATCGACCATTTGTGTCCGAATGGATCTTCGACCATGCCATAGAGGTCGCCCCAGAACTGAAGTTCGACCGGCATGATGAGCTTGGCGCCGGCCCTGACGGCGCGGTCGACGACGCCTTTCGCATCGGTGACCGAGAGATGGATGGTCACTGGCGTACCGCCGAGCGATTCCGGGCTCTGCACAACCATGTCCGGAAGCTCGTCGACCAGCATGACCATGCTGCCATTGATCCTCACGGAGGCATGCGCGAGGCGGCCGTCCGGGCCTGGAAGTCGGATCATTTCTTCCGCGCCGAAGGCGGCCTTGTAGAAATCGATGGCCTTCGCAGCATCCTTGCAGACGAGGTGCGGCACGACGGAATGTCCGTCGGCGGAGGCTGGCAGGAGACGCGCTCCGGTTTCAGGCGGGAGGGATTTGGCGAGGTCCTCGAGCTGGTCGGCGGCCTTGCCCCAGCCTTCATGGAAGCCCATGGATTCGTGGCCTTTCATGGCCTCTTCCGACCAGTGCCGTGCGACCGCGCGGTAGAGCGCGGTGCCGTCGCCCAGATCCCGGAAGGTGATGATACTGGTCATGAAGGGGGGATTTTCGGACAGCACCCAGTCCCCGACATAGGCATCCGTGCCGACAAGGCGGCGGCCGGGCACAACCTCCAGATATTGCCCGCGGACATGATTCACTTCGCCATTCGGGCCATCCATGCGGTGATAGCTGGCGCCGCCAGGGCGAACGTCCAGTTTCGCTTCGGTCACCTTCCACGGCTTCGGACAGAACCATTGGCAGACGAGGTCCGGCTCGGTATAGCAGCGATAGAGCGTGTACGCCGGCGCGGCGATCGTCCGTTCGAGGACAAGATCGAACGGATGCGACGCTTCCGGAGCGGTCGGGTCTTGCATGGCTCAGGCTTCCTTTTCAGGTGGAAGGTTAAACAGCATACGGACGTAGCGGATAAGATGGTCTGCCGTGTCGCGGGCGGCTTTCGCGCCATGATCGGCCTTAGCGAGGATGAAGGCGCCCTGCAGCACCGCCTGGAAATGGAGGGCAAGGCTTTCCGAGGTCCAGTCGCCGTTGATGCCATGGCGTTTGCGGGCCGCTTCGATGTCCGGCACCAATGTCAGGCCATGGCCCCAAATCGAGTCGTGGCAGGCATCGCGCAGCGCCGGCAGGGTCTCATAGGATTCCTGCACCATGGTGCCGGCAAGGCAGGTGAATTCGGGGACAGGCCCCTCCAGCATGTCCCGCCGGAATTCGAGATAGCCGAGCACCCGATCCAGCGGGTCTTCATGCGCCATGTAGGGCGCAGAGCCGAACAGGCCATTGGCGTGCAGCTTCCAGGCTTCGGCGGCGGCGACGCCGAGGTCCGTTTTCGTGGGAAAATGGTGGAAGAACGCGCCCTTGGTCACGCCGGCCTCGCGGCAGAGATCGTCCACGGAGGTCGCATTGAATCCCTTTTCGCGGACCACTTTGACGGCGGCGCCGATCAGTTTCTCGCGGGCGGATTCCTTTGCCGGGGCCATGTTTCACTCCTTACGTTAAACATACCAACCGGTTGGTATGTGTCAATATGATTCTTTTCTTCTGGAGGTGCGCGCCCGCTTGACCTTGCGTGGCGGAAGCGTGGAACCTGCCGTGCATGAGCTGGGAAAAGTCGATCGAGGAACTCCGCCGCCGTGAACGGCTGGCCGAGAAAATGGGCGGGGAAGAACCCGTCGAGCGCCAGCGCGGGCGCGGCAAGCTGACGGTGCGCGAGCGCGTCGCCTTCCTGGTGGACCCCGGCAGCTTCCACGAGATCGGCAAGATTGCCGGCCGCGCCAGCTATACCGCCGAAGACGAGCTTGAAAGCTTCCTGCCGGCGAGTTCCGTCACCGGACGCGCCACGATCGATCACCGTCCGGTCGTGGTGATCGCCGATGATTTCACCGTCCGCGGCGGCGCTTCGGACGCCTCGATCTGGCAGAAAATGGTCCAGATGATCAAAATGGCGACCGAATACCGGATGCCGCTGGTCCAGATGATCGACGGCACCGGCGGTGGCGGATCGGTCAAGGCGCTGGAAAAGGATCCGCGCACCTATATTCCCGAAACGCCGGGCTGGAACGAGATCGTGCACGGCCTCAGCGAAGTGCCGTTCGTCTCGCTCGCCCTGGGCCCCTGCGCGGGCATGGGCGCCGGCCGGGTCGCGGCAAGCCACTTCTCCGTCATGGTGAAAGAGCTGAGCCAGGTGTTCGTGGCCGGCCCGCCGGTGGCGATCGCGCTGGGGGAGAATGTCACCAAGGAAGAGCTCGGCGGCTGGAAGATCCAGGCGCAGAACGGCACCGTCGACAATGTGGTCGACAGCGAGGCCGACGCCTTCATCGCGGCGCGCAAATTCCTCTCTTACCTGCCCCCCTCGGTGCACCACTTGCCGGAACGCACTCAGCCTGCGGACGATCCGAAACGGCGCGAGGAAAGCCTGCTCTCGCTCGTCCCGACGGATGGCAAGACGCCGTACAAACCGCGCAAGATCATTGAGGCCGCTGTCGATCGCGGCAGCTTTTTCGAGATCGGCAAGGAATGGGGCCGCGGCATCGTCTGCGGCCTTGCGCGGATCGACGGCTATCCTGTCGGCATCATGGCAGGCGACCCGTTCTTCCTGGATGGCGCGTGGACGGCGGATGTCTGCGACAAGGTCTGCCGGCACATGGATCTTTGCTCCATGTTCCACCTGCCGGTCATCCACTTCGTCGACTGCCCCGGCTTTGCGGTCGGCGTGAAGGCGGAAACGGCCGGCGTCACCCGTGCCGGCGTGCGGGCCATGACCGCCGTCTACCAGGCCGATGTGCCGGTTTGCTCCGTGGTCATCCGGAAAGCCTATGGCCTTGCCGGCTCGGCCATGATGAACCAGTCGAAGACCAAATGGCGCTATTGCTGGCCAAGCGGCGACTGGGGCAGCCTGCCCATGGCGGGCGGTATCGAGGCCGCCTTCCGCAAGGAGCTCGCCGAAGCCGAAGACCCTGAGGCCCTGAAGGCGCATCTCTACCGCAAGTTCGACGCGATCCGTTCACCCTTCCGGACGGCGGAAAGTTTCCTTGCGGAGGAAATCATCGATCCGCGCGACACCCGCCCGCTGCTCGTGGATTTCATCCATCACGCCTGGCGCACGCTGGAACCCGGCACCCGCTCGACCGGCTTCAGACCCTGAGGAGCATCCCTTGCCCGTACCGCCGGAATACCTGCGTGTGGGAGAATTCTTCAGCGACTTCCTGCTCGCCGTCCGGGAAGAGACCTCGCTGGCAACGCGCCACCAGTCCTATACCTGCCTGCAGGGCGTGCTGATCGTTTTCCGCCGCCGCCTGACGCCCGAACAGATCCTGACGTTCGCGCAGATCCTGCCGCCGGCGGTCGCCTCCATCTTCATCGACGGCTGGAGCCCTGAAGAGTTCACGCCCGAATGGGGCACGCGCGACACGCTGACCCGCGAAGTCCGGCATTTGCGCCAGCACCACAATTTCGCGCCGGATACCGCCATCGCCGATGTCGCCCGCGCCCTGCGGCGGACGATCGGCGCCGAAACGCTCGACGCGGCACTCGAACGCCTCGGCCCGGAAGCGGCGGCCTATTGGGCGGGATCGTGACGCCGCCGCAATTTTCCCGAATCCCAGCCTCTTCTTGCCTTTTTCCGCATTTCATGTGGGAAGTCTGTCCACTGGAGGGACATTTGATGAAGTTTCGTAGACTGATACTTGGCGCTTCGGCGCTTGTGCTGGCCGCCTGCGGCCGCGCCGAATACGCGCCTTCCATCGAGTCGGGCCCGGCCATGGCGCCCGCTCCCGCAAAAATGGCCATGCGCGAGGAGGCGCCGTATTATGACGAGGCGGCACCGTCGGAGGGCGCTGGCGGCGGCGCGCCGGAAGTACAGCAATATATCGCCTATTCCCATTCCCTCGGCATGCGCCTGCCGGTCGCCGCGATCGAGCCGACCATGCAGACCCATATCGACGCCTGCAACACGGCCGGCCCGACCATCTGCATGGTGACGAATTCCTGGCTGAACGCCTATTCTGAGGATGAAGCCAGCGGCTCGCTGCAGATCCGTGCGACACCCGCCTGGATCGACACGTTCCTGAAAGGCGTCGACGCCGAGGCCAAGGCGGCAAAAGGCGAAGTCTTCAACCGCCAGACCACAGCGGAAGATCTGACCGTCTCCATTATCGATACGGATGCTCGCCTCAAATCACTTCAGACCCTGCAGGCAAGGCTTGAGCAATTGCTGGCCGACCGGCCGGGCAAGCTGGGCGAACTGCTGGAAACCGAGCGGGAACTCGCCCGCGTCAATGGCGAGATCGACTCCCTGAAGTCGACCCTCGCTGCGCTGCGACAGCGCGTCGACATGAGCCAGCTCTCGGTCAGCTATGAGACGAAACGCAATCCCGTTTCCCGCGGCGCGCTCCAGCCGCTGGCGCATGCCTTCGGCGATTTCTTCTACAATCTGTCGAGCGCGCTTGCCGCCGTGATCACGGCTTTTGCCGTCGGCCTGCCCTGGTTGCTCCTGATCGGCGTCTTCCTGTGGGTCTGGCTGAAGCTGATCTGGCCGCGCATCCGCCGCAAGAAGAAAGCCTGACCGGGCCGGAAACTGAAAAGCCCCGCGGATCGCTCCGCGGGGCTTGTTCCATCAGGCCTTCTCGGAGACGGCCTTCTTCTTGGATTTCGGCTTGGTCCGCACGAGCAGCAGCGAAGCCACTTCCTTCGGCACGATCATCAGCATGTCGTGGATCGAGCGTTCCCAGTCATCGAGGATTTCCTTCGCCCGGATCGAACCAGTGCGCCTTGCATGTTCCTCGATCAGGGCATGGGCCTCGCCGATATGCTCGGCCGGCATTTCCGACAGCGCATACCAGTCGATGGAATCCGGGTTAACCACCCGCTCGAACCGGTTGGCCGGATCCCAGATATAGGCGGCACCGCCAGTCATGCCGGCGCCGAAATTGTCGCCCACCGGCCCGAGGATCACGGCGCGGCCATTGGTCATGTATTCGCAGCCATTGGCCCCGCAACCTTCGACCACGGTCTTCGCACCTGAGTTCCGGACGGCAAAGCGCACGCCGGCCGTGCCGGACGCAAACAGCTTACCGCTGGTCGCGCCATAGAGGCAGGTATTGCCAATGATCGCATCGCCCGAAGCAGAGCGGCGATCCTTCGGCCGCGGCGCAACCACGATGGTCGCCCCGGAGAGGCCCTTGCCGACATAGTCGTTGGCGTCGCCGATCACTTCCAGCAGCAGGCCCTGCACCGCAAAGGCGCCGAGCGACTGGCCAGCGGAGCCTTCCAGCCGGATATGCAGGCGGCCTTCCGGCAGGGCATGCATGCCGAACTTGCGCGTGATGGCCGAACTAGACCGTGTACCGATGGCCCGCATCGTGTTCTGCACGCCGTATTCGAGCTGCATCTTCTCGCCGCGCTCGAAGAAGGGCTCGGCATCGCGCATGATCTGCGCATCCAGCGTCTCCGGCACTTCCTCGCGCCGGTTCGGCTGGTAGACGAGCGGTTTGTCGGAATCGACCTGCACCAGCAGCGGGTTGAGGTCGAGGTCGTCGAGATGGGTCGCCCCGCGGCTGACCTGTACCAGCAGGTCGGTCCGTCCGATCGCTTCGTCCAGCGAGCGCAGGCCCAGCGAGGCAAGGATTTCGCGCACGTCTTCGGCAATGAAGCTCATCAGGTTGACGACTTTCTCCGGCGTGCCGGTGAAGTGCGCCCGCAGCGCCTCATCCTGCACGCAGACGCCGACCGGGCAGGTGTTCGAATGGCACTGGCGCACCATGATACAGCCCATCGCCACCAGCGCCGCCGTGCCGATGCCGTACTCTTCCGCCCCCAGCATCGCCGCAATGACGATGTCACGCCCCGTGCGGAGCCCGCCATCGGTGCGCAGGGTCAGCTTGTTGCGCAGATTGTTCAGCGACAGGATCTGGTGCGCCTCGGCAAGGCCGAGTTCCCAGGGCAGGCCTGCATACTTGATCGAGGTTTGCGGGCTGGCGCCCGTGCCGCCGACGCCGCCGGCGATCAGGATGATGTCCGCCTTCGCCTTGGCGACACCGGCCGCAACCGTTCCGACCCCGGACTGTGCGACCAGCTTCACGCAGACGCGCGCCTCGGGATTGATCTGTTTCAGGTCGTAGATCAGCTGGGCCAGGTCTTCGATCGAATAGATGTCGTGATGCGGCGGCGGCGAGATCAGCGTCACGCCGGGCGTTGCATGGCGCAGCTTTGCGATCAGCTCCGTTACCTTGAAGCCCGGCAGCTGTCCGCCCTCGCCGGGCTTTGCGCCCTGCGCGATCTTGATTTCGATTTCGCGGCACTGATTCAGGTATTCCGCCGTCACACCAAAGCGGCCGGAAGCGACCTGCTTGACGGCGGAGTTCATATTGTCGCCATTCGGCAACGGGCGGTAACGGGCCCGGTCTTCCCCGCCCTCGCCCGAGACCGACTTCGCGCCGATCCGGTTCATCGCGATGTTGAGCGTTCCGTGTGCCTCAGGGCTCAGTGCGCCGAGCGACATGCCGGGCGTCACGAAGCGCTTGCGGATTTCGTTGATCGACTGGACCTCCGACAGAGGCACCGGCGGACTCAGCTTCTTGAAGTCCAGGAGGTCACGCAGCTGGATCGGATCGCGTTCGTGAATGGCATCGGCGAATTTCCGGTACACGGAATAATCGCCCGTGTTGCAGGCCATCTGCAACGTATGGATCAGGTTGCCGTCGAGCGCGTGCGGTTCGCTGCTGGCGCGCAGGCGATAGAAGCCGCCGACGGGCAGCGCCACGACGTCCTCATCGAAGGCCATTTCGTGGCGCACCAGCGCATTCTCTTCGAGACCTGCAAGGCCAAGGCCCGAAATGCGGCTGCTCATGCCGGGGAAATAGTCCGCCACCAGCGCACGCGAGAGGCCGAGCGCCTCGAAATTGTAGCCGCCGCGATAGGACGAGATGACCGAGATGCCCATCTTCGAAATGATCTTCAGAAGGCCGGCTTCGATCGCCTCCTTGAAGTTCTTGACGCATTCGCCGAGCGTCAGGTCTCCGTAGAGACCCCGTGCATGGCGGTCAGCAATCACGTCCTGTGCGAGATAGGCGTTTACGCAGGTCGCCCCGACGCCCACCAGCACCGCGAAATAATGCGTGTCGAGACATTCGGCAGACCGCACCGTAATGGAGCAGAACGTCCGCAGCCCCTGCATGACAAGGTACGAATGCACGGCGCCCGTTGCGAGGATCATCGGAATCGCAATCCGGCTGGCGGACTGATACTGGTCCGTGAGCACAATGTGTTCGCGGCCTTCGCGCACCGCATCTTCGGCTTCGCGGCGGATGCGCGCGAGAGCATTCTTGAGGGCGCTGCCGTCACGATTCGCGTCTTCCTCGGCGAAGGTGCAGTCGATCTCGGCATAGCCGCCCCCGAGGCGGGTCTGCAGCCGCTCGAACATGCCCGTCGTCAGCACAGGGCTTTCCAGAACGAAGACTTCCTGTTGTGACTTGTCCGTCTCCAGAACGTTACCGAGGTTCTTGAACCGGGTCTTGAGACTCATTACGCGGGCTTCGCGCAGCGGGTCGACCGGCGGGTTCGTCACCTGGCTGAAATTCTGCCGGAAGAAATGGCTCATCGGACGGTAGTGGAAGGACAGCACGGCCGGCGCGGTGTCGTCTCCCATGGAACCGATGGCTTCCTTGCCGCTCTCCACCATGGGCGAGAGGATCAGTTCCAGCGTCTCCATCGTATAGCCGGCAGCCGTCTGACGGCGGAGCAGCTCTTCCTTCGAGAACAGGGACGGTTCCGGCCCCGGACCGATTTCCGGCTCCAGCTCCGTCACCGCCGACAGCCATTCTTCGTAAGGCGCCTGCGCGGCGAGGAAGTCGACGATGTCCTTGTGGTCGTAGAACTTGCCGGTCTTGAGGTCGGCCGCGATCATCCCGCCGGCCGGGATAGAGCCGCGGCGGGCAACTTCATGGTCGCCCAGCGGGCACATGCCCGTCTCGGAACCGACGGCGAGGATACCATCCGTCGTCAGAGCATAGCGCAGCGGGCGCAGGCCGTTGCGGTCAAGTCCCGCAATCGCCCAGCGCCCGTCATAGGCGGCGATGCCTGCCGGGCCATCCCACGGCTCCATGACGGAGTTGCAGTAGTCGTAGAGCGCGCGATGCGCGAGCGGCATGACCGAGTCGCGCTTCGACCAGGCTTCCGGGATCAGCATGGCCTTCGCCATCGGCGCCGGGCGGCCGGACTTGCAAAGCAGTTCCCACACCGCGTCGAGCGCGCCGGAGTCGGACGACCCATCCGGGATCACCGGCTTCACATCGTCGACATGCTCGCCATAGGCTTCCGACACCATGCGGATCTCATGGCTCTTCATCCAGTTCTTGTTGCCGCGCAGCGTGTTGATCTCGCCATTGTGCGCGATCATGCGGAAGGGCTGGGCCAGCGACCATTGCGGGAAGGTGTTGGTGGAATAGCGCTGGTGATAGATCGCAAAGGCCGACACGAAGCGCTCGTCCTGCAGGTCGAGGTAGAACCGGTCGATGTCCTGCGCCAGGAACATGCCCTTGTAGATCAGCGAGGCATTGCTCAGCGAACAGATGTAGAAGCCAGGGATCGAGGCTTCGCGGGCGCGGCGCTCGATGCGGCGGCGGCAGATATAGAGGGCGCGCTCCAGCTCCTCGCGCGTACGGCCACGGGCGTCCCGGAACATGATTTGTTCGATCGCGGGCCGCGTGTCCTTCGCCTTCTGCCCGATCACGGACACGTCCACCGGTGGCTGGCGCCAGCCATAAATATAGAAGCCGAAGTGCAGCACTTCGGTCTCGACCAGTGTCCGCGCGGCTTCCTGCGCGGCAAAATCCGTGCGCGGCAGGAAAATCTGGCCGACGCAGATCGGGTCGTCCGTCGGCTTGTGGCCGGTGCGGGTCACATGCTCACGGAAGAAATCCTGCGGCACTTCAACGCGGATGCCCGCGCCATCTCCGGTCTTGCCGTCCGCATCGACGGCACCCCGGTGCCAGACATTCTTGAGCGCCTTGATGCCCATTTCCACGATCTCGCGGCGGGGCTTTCCATCGAGCGCGGCGACAAGGCCGACTCCGCAGGCATCGTGTTCGTCAGCGGGATCGTAGGCATGCGCCTCGATCAGGCGCTGGCGGTTGGCTTCGTACTGTTTCACATAATCGGACATCTGATTACTCCGCCGCCACTTTTGCCGCGGCTTCAGCCGCTTTCATTGCCTTGTGCATGGCTTCTGCCGCATCGCGTCCATCCTTGATGGCCCAGACGACGAGCGAAGCGCCGCGCACAATATCGCCCGCCGCATAGACGCCCGGCAGGCTGGTCTCCATCGTCCTGTAGTCGACCTTGATCGCGCCCCAGCGATTGACCGCCAGCGCAGGTTCCTCGAACAAGGCGGGCAGGTCTTCCGGGTCGAAGCCCAGCGCCTTGATCACCATGTCGGCCTTCACGTCGAACGTCTCGCCGGTCTTGACCGGGCTCTGGCGGCCGGAGGCATCCGGTTCGCCGAGCTTCATCTTCCCGGCACGGACAGCTTTCGCCTTGCCCTTGGAATCGAGGATCGCATCGGGATTGGCGAGCCATTCGAAGACGACGCCCTCTTCTTCAGCGTTCTGCACTTCCCGCTGGCTGCCCGGCATGTTGGCCCGGTCGCGGCGGTAGAGGCAGGTGACGGATTTCGCACCCTGACGGATCGCCGTGCGCACACAGTCCATCGCCGTGTCGCCGCCGCCGATCACGACCACCTTCTTGTCCTTCGCGTCCAGAGCGCCGGAGTCGAAGTCCGGCACCGCATCGCCGAAGCTCTTGCGGTTGGAAGCGGTCAGGTAGTCGAGCGCCGCGAAGACACCTTCGGAGCCGACGCCCGGACATTTCAGGTCTTTCGCCGCATAGACGCCGGTTGCAATCAGCACGCTGTCATGGCTGTCGCGCAGCTTCTGCAGCGTCACCTTCTCGCCGATACGCGTCTTGAACTTGAACTTCACGCCCGAGTCTTCGAGATATCTGATCCGCCGTTCGACGACATCCTTCTCCAGCTTGAAGCCGGGGATGCCATAGACGAGCAGGCCGCCGCCCCGGTCATAGGCGTCATACACGGTGACCTTGTAGCCCTTGCGGCGCAGCTGTTCGGCCGCGGCGAGGCCCGCCGGACCTGCCCCGACAATGCCGGCGGACTGTTTGCGCTCGCGCGGCGGCTTGATCGGCGTGACCCAGCCTTCTTTCCAGGCCGTGTCGGTGATGTATTTCTCGATCGAGCCGATCGTCACCGTGCCGTGGCCGGACTGTTCGATCGTGCAGATGCCTTCGCACAGCCGGTCCTGCGGGCAGATCCGGCCGCAGATTTCCGGCATGTTGTTGGTGGCGGACGACGTGCGCCAGGCTTCTTCCAGCCGGCCGTCCGCCGCAAGGCGCAGCCAGTCCGGAATATTGTTGGCGAGCGGGCAGCCCTGCTGGCAGAACGGCACGCCGCACTGCGAACACCGCGATGCCTGCGAGCGGGCCGCGTCCGGGGAGAAGCCGTCATAGATTTCGTGGAAATCGGAGGCGCGCTGTTTTGCCGGCCGTTTGTCCGGCATCGACCGCGGCACATGCGTGAATTTCAGCATAATTTCGGCCATGAACCGGGCCTCCCTGCACAGAGCCTGTAGCCTTAAAGCCAGAATTTTGCGCCGCCAAGACCGATCTGCATTTTACAATATCATTATGATATCGAAAGACCATATTTTTTCGTTTAGTATTTCTGTCGGTCGCGTGAATTTATTGGGTCAATATCATATTGGTATACAGAGGGGTTCATGCTTCGGACATGAAACCTTATTATTGCTTCCAGCAGAAGTCGCCGAAAGCCGTATCCTTGTCCCTGCTCCAGCTCGCACTCATCTCAACGATCCAGGGCCTGACCGAGTGGCTGCCCATCTCGTCATCAGGCCATGTCCTGCTGGCAGCCGACCTGTTCGGCCTCGCCGGACGGGACGAATTGCTGATCAATGCGGTCTCCAATATCGGCACACTGGCTGCGATGCTGATCTATTTCCGCAAGGATGTTTCGACCGCTTTCATGGGCGGCCTCGAACTGGTGATGAAGCCGGTGTCTAAGATGCCCCTCTCCCCGGCCGGACGTCTTGCGGTCAGCATCATCGTGGCAACACCGATCCCCGTGATTGCTGCGCTCCTCTATGAGACAGTGCTACCCGAGAACATCCAGGACGCGCTGCGCAGCATCTATACGGTTGCCGGCGCCACCATCGTGTTCGGCGCCCTGCTCTGGTGGGCAGACGTGGCCGGGCCGCGCACGCGTAAGGAAGAAGACATCACGCTTGGTCACGCCATGATCATCGGCGCAACGCAGGCCATCGCCGCGATCATCCCGGGCACCAGCCGTTCCGGCATCACCATGACGGCTGCCCGTGCGCTCGGCTATGAGCGGACGGAAGCGGCCCGACTGTCGATGCTCCTCGGTGCGCCGATCCTCGCGATGGCCGGCCTTTACGGCGCGTACGGCCTTTTCACCGCCGAAGCGGAAGCCGGCGCTGCGCTGACCTTTGCGGATGGCCTGATCGTAGCCGTGATCTCTTTCATCACGGGCCTCGCCTCGATCTGGTTCATGATGGAGCTGCTGAAGCGGATGAGCTTCCTGCCCTTTGTCCTCTACCGCTTCATTCTGGGCGCCGTGCTGCTGCTCAGCTCGCCTCTGGTCGGCTGGTTCTAGGCTTCGGACTCGGACGGCCGGCTGAACTGGCCGTAGGGGCGGAAGCGCCAGAGATAGGTCGGCACGATGGCCTCGACCGTTTCCGGCTGCGGCACGCCGAGCTCTTTAAGTCCGGGCATCCCTTCGGCTGCGACATTGTCAGCCTTCAGCATCTCGACCTGGTCGCCGGTGACAGGCACGTCGCCCATGAAGCCCCAGCTGAAGGGCGGAATATAGCGCCAGATCGCGCCGATCATGTAGCCAACCGGCTTCGCAATGAAAACAGGCAGCGGAAACTTGAACCGCTTGCGGCCGGTATGGGTGAAGATGACGTCGTAGATCTCGCTGAAGGAATAGGTCCGCGGACCGCCCAGCTCATAAGTCTTGCCCGCCGTCGAGGCATCATCCACGGCCGTCGCGATCGCCAGCGCCACATCGCCGGCATAGACGGGCTGGAAACGCGTCTTGCCGCCGCCGATCAGCGGCATCACGGGCAGGAAATGCATGACCGGCCATGTCGCCATGGCCGCGAACTTGTTGAAGAATCCGTCTTCCGGGCCGAACACGATGGACGGGCGCAGGATCGTCGCCGCCGGAACCTTCTCGCGCACGGCCGCTTCGGCCTCGGCCTTGGTCTTCCCGTAGTCGGAGGGCGAGTCCGGATCGGCACCGATGGCGGACACCTGCACGAACCGCGTGATGCCCTTTTCCGCCGCGACTTCCGCGATCAGCGCCGCGCCGTCGCGCTGGGTCGATTCAAAGGTCTGCTTTCCCTTTTCGGCAAGGATGCCCACGAGGTTGACGACCGCATCGGCGCCTTCCAGCGCCCGCTCGATCGAGGCGCGGTCGCGGACATTCGCCTGGGCCAGGTCCACCCAGCCCGGCGCACCCGCAAGGCGGACATCCCCGGCGATTCCGACCCGGCGGCAGGCGACACGCACGCGCCAGCCCTTCTTCACCAGCTCGCGCGCCGTGTAGCGCCCGATAAAGCCCGAGCCGCCGAAAATCGTCACCAAGCCCTTGGTCATCGCAAAACCCTGCCTTGCCTGTTGCTTTGCGCCTTTCACCATACGCCGCGGGGCCTGTCCATAAGGGCTGACACGCGATCTGCCCGGTCAGCGGGCGAATGCCCAGGGCGCGGGCCTTGACCTCGCCGCCCCTGTAGGCCTGACTGGCTTTTTACGGATTCGCCGGGATCAAAAATTCAGGAGGGTACGGCTTGCGTATTTCAAAGCCGGTGGCCGCGATCGGTCTGGGAATTTGGGTCGGATTGGCCGGAACCGGTCCGGCGGCCGGTCAGGGAACGGGAAGCGGACTCCAGACCGCCGCATCCGCCTATTCCGTCGAATCGGAAGTTGCCGCCGCCCTTTACGCGGCATCCGCCACGCAAGCCGCGATGGAGCGCCAGTACACGCAGCAGCTCGCTGCCGCCCGCAAGGAGATTGACGCGCTGCGCCTGCAGGTGGCAGCAAGCGGCGCCGACGAAATCCACACGCTGAAGGCAGCCCTCGCAGACAAGGAACGCCGGATCGTCGAACTCCTGTCACAACAGGATGCCGGCTATGCGCGCGAGATTTCGGCCTATGGCGACGCGGTCGAATCGATCGCTGCGACGCCCGAGGGCCTTGCCGCCCTCGCCAAATTCAACAGCGGCGACCAGATGGGGGCCATCGCCATCCTCGATGATCTGCGCAAGGCGCGCGATGCGGCCCGGATGGCGCGGGTCAATGCCGAATCGGCCTCTGAAGCGCGCCAGATCGCGGCGCTCGCCCTCGAAGCCCGCGCCTCAGGCAATCTCACCACGGCGGACCTGATCAGGCGCTTCGAGGAAATCACTCGGCTCGATGGCAGCGAGGCATCCGACTGGATCACGCTGAGCGGCCTCTATCGCGATGCAGGCAAGCTGACCGAGGCGGCGGCCGCCGCCCGGAACGCGCTCGACCTTGCCCCGGATGAAGCCACCAGGGCTGAAGCGCTCAAGACACTCGGCGCCATCGAATTCGATCAGGGCAAGCTGCCGGACGCCGAGGCCCATCTCGGCACGAGCGCAGCCTTGCTCGAGGCGCTTGCTGACGCGGGCCCCGGCACCGCGCGGTATCAGGACGGCCTCGCCGATGTCTACAGGCTTCGCGGAAGCGTCCTTGTGGACAAAGGCAATCTCTCGGCTGTCCTGCCGGTCCTGAAACAGGCCCTCGACGCGGCCGACCGGCTCATCGCGCTTCAGCCTGACAGTAGCAACGCCCAATGGACGCGTGCCACGATCCTGACCGACTTCGGCAGTGTGCGGAAAGAACAGGGCGAACTCGGCGATGCGCTCGATTGGTTCAGGGGCGCGCTCGACATCGAGAGCCGCCTGCTTGAAACGGCCCCCGACACGCTGGCCTGGCAGGAAGACTATTCCCGCCTCCAGTCGCTGATCGCCAGCACGGAATTGCAGGATGGCGGCATCGCCGCGGAGCTGGACCTGTTCCGCCGACGTCAGGCAGACCTCGAAGGCCTGCTGGCCCGCGATCCCGGTCATGCACGCTGGCAGCACGCACTGGCCCTGAACCATCTGGAGATCGGCGACCTGTGTGCGACGCAGTCCGACATGGTCTGCACATCGCAGAACGATCAGAAGGCAAACGAATTGATGGAGACACTCGTCCGCCTCGACCCGACCAATGCGCGCTGGCAACGCGACCTCGCAAGCACTTATTCGGCCGCCGGAAACAGGGCTGGTAACGGGCGCGTCTACGATCTGGCCGAGAAGCGATACCGAAAGGCCGCGGACATTCTGGAGCGTCTCGCGAAGACGGATGCGCGCAGCGCCGGAATCGATTTCGAACTCGCCAAGACGCGCATGGCGGTCGCCGGATCCCTGATGGGACAGTTGAAATTTGCAGAAGCCGACAAGGCGTTCGAGGCACCCATTGCAACGCTGCGCCGCCTCGCGGCAGCCGACCCGACGAACGATACGCTGAAATCCCGCATCTCCGCCGGACTCAATACGCAGGCTTTCGCGAAGACCCAGCTGAAACAGGAGGCCCCGGCCCTCGCGCTCTATCAGGAAAGCCTCGCCATCCTCGAAGCGCGGGCCGCAAAGGATCCGCTCAATCTCGGTGTCCAGTCTTCGCTCGGCAGGACGCTGCGATATATTGGCGAAACCTATCTCGCCCGGTCGGATTTCGAGAACGCGAAATCCTACTTTACCCGGAGCTTCCGGATCATCGAGGATCTCGCTGCTACCGACACGACGAACGTCGCCTGGCAACGCGACCTGCAGGACGGGTATGGCAAGTTCGGAGATGCCGCCTACAAGGCCAAGGATTTCGACGCCGCCATCTCGGCCTATTCCAAAGCCCTCAGGATCAATGCCCTCCTGTCGAAGGAAGATCCCGGCAGTCTCGACCTGCTGTACGACAGGAACATGATCGAAATGAATCTCGACCGGGCCCGCACCGACCAGAAAGTCGAACAGGCAATGGAAATCATCCGCCAACGCAACGCCGCCAAGCCGAACTGACACGAACGGGGGAACGCATATGTCCGAATCGAAAAAGAAGTCAGGTGGCCTGATCCTCTTCGGTGCGCCTCTGCTCGTGGCGATCGGTACGGCAATTTCATTCGGCGCGAATGTCATGTCGTTCCAGAATATGGTTTGCTCCATCGACATCGCCCAGCCGGGCATCTCCGATGCCTGCGGTGCGATGGGCTTCGGCGGCAAGCCATCGAAGACCGAGCGCCTCGCCTGGGCCAATCGCGAAACCGCCAGCTGCGAAGCCCTGCGCCGGCATATCGACCTGTTCCCGGAGGGCGCCTTCCGGGACGATGCGGCGGACATGCTCGCCGCGATGCGCACGGAAGCGACGGAAGTCTGGGAACCGACGGAAAAGCGCCTCGTCCTGTTCCTCGCCGGAGACGGCAAATCCTATCCCGGCGAAGCCGACGCGCGCGCAGCAGCAATGAGCCAGGCGGAAGCGAAGGCCGCGCAGATGTGCAAAAGCTTTGCGGCGACCGCCTCCTATCGGTTCACCGCCGCCAGCGCAGCCGCAACGGACTGGCCCTGCGAAGCGACCGGGTCCGGCTATGCCTGCTCTTTCGATGGCGAGGCCGTATGCGACCTCAGTGTTCGGCATGTTCAGGAGACGGAAGTCTGCGGCCCGGCTTAAAGGCGATCAGGGCGCCGAATAGCTCGCATTGAACCACGCCGTGAATTCTGCCTGTTCTGCCGCCGTCATGTGCAGGTAGAGTTTCGAGCGTCGCTTCAGGATGTCTTCGGGCGTGCGGGCGAATTCATGCTCGACCAGATAGCTGACCTCCGCCTCGGTCAGCCCGCCGCCAAAGTCGCGGCCAAGATCGGCAAGCGTCTTCTTCCCCTTCAGCAGTACTTTCAGCCGTGTGCCATAGGCACGGGCAAGCCGCCCGACGAGTGGTGCCGGAAGTTCGGAATAGACAAGGCCGAGTGTGCCGACGAAGGATTCGAAATCGGCAAGCAGGATGTCGCCGCCCGGCAGCTTCGCGTCCCGCGTCCACGGCTCCGCCATTTTCGGGAAGTCCGGCGCCATTTCCTCCAGCACATGTTCGGCGAGTTCGCGATAGGTCGTGATCTTGCCGCCGAACACCGAGAGAATCGGCGCGCCGCCATCCGCATCGCGCTTCAGCACATAATCGCGCGTGACCTTCGAGGCCGACGCCGCATGGTCATCATACAGCGGACGCACCCCGGAATAGGTCGCCACCACATCCGACGGGGAAAGCGGCTTCTGGTAATATTCGCTCGCCCCGGCGCAGAGATACTCGATCTCATCCTGGCTGATCTCCACCTTGTCCTTGTCGGCGGTATACGGAATATCCGTCGTACCGATCAGGGTGAACTCGCCCCGCTCGTAGGGGATGGCGAACATGATGCGCCCGTCGCCGTTCTGGAAGAAGTAAGCGTGCCGGCCCTCATGCCATTTCGGCACGATGATGTGGCTGCCTTTGACAAGGCGAAGGTGGCGTTCCTTTTCCCCCGCCCCCGCCAGCCCCAGAACCTCATCCACCCAGCCGCCGGCGGAATTGACCACGGCACGGAACTGGCGCGTCTCTGTCTTCCCGCCGGACGTAAATTCCGCCTCCCAGTGCGCCGGGTGCCGGGTGAGCTTTGTACACGCGGTGCGCGTCAGCACCTCCGCACCGCGCTCTTTCGCATCGACCGCATTCAGCACGACAAGACGCGAATCCTCCACCCAGCAATCGGAATATTCGAAGGCGAGGCGGAATTCCTCCTTGAGCGGATCGAGCCGGTTGGTCGTCTTGCGCTTCAGGGTCCGGGTCGGGGGCAGCATCTCCCGCCCGCCGAGATGATCGTAAAGGAAGAGGCCCAGCCTGATCAGCCAGGCAGGCCTCAGATCCTTGTCATGGGGCAGCACGAACCGCATCGGCCAGATGATGTGCGGCGCCGCGCGCAGCAGGATTTCCCGCTCGATCAGCGCCTTTCGAACCAGCGCGAAATCGTACATCTCCAGATAGCGCAGGCCGCCATGGATCAGCTTCGTGCTGGCCGAAGACGTGTGCTGGGCCAGGTCGTCCTTCTCGACGAGCACGACATCCAGCCCGCGCCCGGCCGCGTCGCGCGCGATGCCGACGCCGTTGATCCCGCCCCCGATGACCAGAAGATCGTGCACGCGAGGGCGCCTCAGCCCTTCATCAGGCCGGCGGCCTTCAGCAGTTTGCCCGCCCGCAGCACGCGCTGTAGCTTGTCCTCCGACGACCGGTCGCCCTGGTTCGAATCCGGATGGAACCGACGCACATATTCGGCATAGCGGGCGCGGATCTCGACCGCCGTCGCGTCGCCTTCGAGGTCGAGTTCCCTCAGCGCCCGCATCTGCAGGGTCGAACGCTTGCCGGAGGTGGCGCTGCCGCCGGTCGCCTCGGCAATATCGTCCATGTCGAAGAAGCGCCGGCCGGCCCAGCGGCGCGGGTCGAACTGGTCGGTCGCCTTGCGCCCGCCCATCGGCCCGGTGCCGAACCGCCAGGTGCGCTTGTGGCCGAACTGTTCGTTGCGCACGAAGGAGGCCGCCTCGGCTTCCGACATGCCTTCAAAGAAATTGAAGCTGCGATTGTATTCAGCCGCGTGCTGGAAGCAGAAATAGAATTTGCCCTTGCCCTTGCGTTTCGGCGCCGGATGCGTGCCTTCGAGGTCGCAGCTGGCATGGTCGCAGACCCTTGTGGTGCGCGCACGTGCCCGCGACGCCTCGTCGGGCGGCGGGTTCACCCTTATATCGGTGAACTTGACGCGATAGGTGAAGGGTTCGCCGTCGGACATGACGCGGTATAATAGGGAGCGCTTGTTAAAGATGCCACAACCGACTGACAGGCTGTCGCGAATTCATGAAAAGTTGACAGAGGCCTTCGACCCGGTCGAGCTTTCCGTGACCGACGACAGCGCCAAACATGCAGGCCATGCGGGCGCCCAGCCCGGGGGCGAAACGCATTATTCCGTGAAAATCGTCTCGACGGCCTTCGAAGGCCTCTCAAGGGTCCAGATCCAGCGCAGCGTGATGATGGTTCTGCAACCGGAATTCGACACCGGGCTGCACGCGCTCGCCATCAAGGCCGCCGCACCGTGAACCGCAAATCAGGCTGATTCGATCTCTGAGATATTGAGACCCGTCACCTGGTTGCGCTGGCGCCGCAGCACGTTGAAGCGGTAGCCGTGGAACACGAAACTCTGCCCGGATTCCGGAATCGTCTGCGCCTCGTGAATGACGAGGCCCGCCACGGTGACGGCCTCCTCGTCCGGCAGGTTCCAATTCATCGCGCGGTTCACATCGCGGATCGGCACCCAACCATCGACATTGACCGAGCCGTCCGGCTGCGGGCGCACGCCCTGCACGGCGACATCGTGTTCGTCATGAATGTGGCCGACAATCTCTTCCAGGATGTCTTCCAGCGTGATCAGGCCCTGCAGTTCGCCATATTCGTCGACGACCAGGGCAAAGTGCGTGCGGGTCTGGAGGAAGGCGTCCAGCTGGTCCTGCACCGGCGTCGTTTCCGGCACGAACCAGGGCTTGCGCATGATCGCGTCGAGGTCGAGCTTCGACAGGTCGCCCCCCAGAGGAATGATCGCCCTCAGCAGATCCTTGGCATGCAGGATGCCGACGATCTCTTCCTTTTCGCCGCGATACAGCGGAATGCGCGTATGGGGACTGGCCAGCGCCTTCATCACCAGCTGGCGCGGATCGAGTTCCACGTTCAGCATCTTGATGTTCTTGCGGTGGATCATCACGTCTTCGACGGTGAGTTCCTTGAGGTCGAGCGCGCCGACGAGGCGTAGCCGGTCTGCCGCCTCGACGCTGCCTTCGAAGGCGTGAAGGTCGATGGCGCCCCGGATTTCCTGATCCGCAGACACCGCTTCTGCCGGCGCACCAAGGCCCAGCAGTTTCAGCGTACCGCTGACCACCATCTGGATTGCCTTCACGATCCAGGACGCCGCCCAGACCAGCGCCGAAATCGGCCGCGCCACACGCATGGCCGTCGAATCCGGCCGTCCGATCGCATAGGTCTTCGGCATCACTTCGGCGAAAACCAGCACCAGCAGCGTCATGACCCCCGTCGCCATGGCAAGGGCAAGCCCGCCCGGTCCG
The DNA here is from genome assembly GCF_041398385.1 of Hyphomonas sp. GTDB lineage: Bacteria > Pseudomonadota > Alphaproteobacteria > Caulobacterales > Hyphomonadaceae > Hyphomonas. The sequence continues at coordinate 265,740 of NZ_JAWKUW010000002.1, read as the reverse complement.
AACAGCTGGGTAAACAGCGAGGTTGCCAGCACCGAGGCGAGAATGTTGACCACGTTGTTGCCGAGCAGGATCGAGCCGATCAGCCCCTCGCGATTCGAAATCAGGCGATTCACGGCGGCGGCACGTTTGTCGCCATCCTTTTCCAGCTGGTGCATCCGGGCCCGCGACGCGGCCGTCAGCGCCGTCTCGGACCCCGAGAAGAATCCCGACATGGCCAGCAGAACCATGATGGCAATGGCATATCCGGCAATCATTTCAGCCCCATAAGTTCCTATGCTTCCAGCAGTTCGGCCCGCAGGAAGGCTCTGACAGAGTCAAGGTCCGCATCCGGATGGATGTAGGACTTGCCGATCCCGCGCGCGAGGATGAGCGGCACCTTGCCGCCGCTCGCCTTCTTGTCCTGCTGCATCAGCTCCACGAGGCGCACTGCCGTGTACGGCCCGCCCTGCCGGCCCGGAATGGCAGCCTGCAGGCCCGCGCTTTCCAGCGCTGTGCGGACACGTTCAGCATCGCTGGCCGGCGTGATGCCCTGTTCGGCGCCATAGCGGAAGGCAAGCGCCATGCCGATGGCGACCGCCTCGCCGTGCAACAGGTCCGGCCGGAATTCGTTGGCCGCTTCCAGCGCATGGCCGAAGGTGTGGCCAAGGTTCAGCAGTGCGCGCACGCCGGTTTCTGTCTCGTCCTCTGCGACGATGGCCGCCTTGGCCCGGCAGCTGACCGCGACCGCATAGGTGATGGCGTCTGGTTTCAGCGCCATGACGCGGGCGCCGTTCTCTTCCAGCCACTCGAAAAAATCGGGATCGTTGATCAGGCCGTATTTGACGATTTCGGCATAGCCCGCCCGCAGCTCGCGCGGCGGCAGCGTCGCCAGCAGTTCCGTATCCGCAATGACAAGGCGCGGCTGGTAGAATGCGCCGATAAGGTTCTTGCCGTGCGGGCTGTTGACCGCCGTCTTTCCGCCGACGGAGGAATCAACCTGCGCCAAAAGGGTCGTCGGCACCTGCACGAAACCCATGCCGCGCTTCATCAGGCTGGCCGACAGGCCGGCAATATCACCGATCACGCCGCCGCCGAGGGCGACGAGAATATCGCTGCGCTCCGCCCCGCCCTCGAGCAGCCAGCCGAGAATGGCATCGAGATTGGCAAAGCTCTTGGTCTTCTCGCCGGGCGTCAGCGCCAGCCAGTTCGACGCAATCTCGGAGGCATTGAGCGCGGCCTCTACCTTTGCCCGGTGCGCGGCCGCAACATGGTCATCCGTCAGCACAAAGACGCGCGGCCGCTTCAGCATCGCCGCCAGGCGGGGTCCAAGCTGCGACAGGGCCCCGTGCCCGACCAGGATATCATAGCTGCGGGGGCCGAGTTCGACCCGCACGGTTTCCAGCGACGGCGCGGTCACGCTCATGTCGGTCCCCATGTCTTCAGCGCCTTCAGGATGGCGTTCACCGTATTCGTATGCGGACCGTCCTTGGACCGCACGACGAGATCCGCCTGAGAATAGATTGGCTCACGCTCTGCCAGCAGATTGGTCAGCACGCTCTTGGCGTCTTCCCGCTGCAGCAGGGGGCGCGTGTCGCGCTTCTGCACGCGGCGCCACAGCGTCTCGAGGTCGGCATTCAGCCAGACCGTGACCGCCCGCTCGCGCATCATGGCGCGGGTATCGGCATTCAGATACGCCCCGCCCCCGGTCGCCAGCACATGCGGCGGCAGGGTCAGCAGGCGCTTCAGCACCTGATGCTCGCCCCGCCGGAAGTCCGCCTCGCCGTGCAGGGCAAAAATGTCCGACACCGACAGGCCAGCCGCCTTTTCGATTTCCGAATCGCTGTCATAAAACGCGCGGCCCAGTTTTTCGGCGAGGCGCCGCCCCACCGTGGACTTGCCTGCCCCCATCAGGCCGACAAGCGCAATCGTCCGGGACTCATAGGGCAATGCCCCTGAGGTCTCTTCGGGTCGACTGTCACTGTCAGATGGCATTCTGGACTTTCATGGCCGGTTCGGTTCATCGTGTATAGAGACGGGGGTCCGTTCGCAATGCGTGAACGTTGGCCCGCAGATGTTAGAATACAACCCAGGGAAGCCAAGACATGCGCAAATTCCTCATCCTGCTCGCAATCGTAGCCGTTCTTGCGGTTGCGGGCCTGTGGTGGCTGGGAACCCAGGCAGAAAAAGGCAAGCCTGCGCCGGGCGAAATCAGGATCGAGGTGGAAGATGTGGTCTAGGCAGGGGCTTTGCGCAGCGCTGCTGGCGGCCTGCCTCGCCGGGCCGGCTGGCGCACAGATCGAGGACAGCGCCCTCGGACAGGTCGACCCCTGGGGCCTCGGCTTCCTGGAGCAGAGCGACACCCCCTTCCAGACCGCCATGTGGCGCGGCGCGCGCACGGAAGACCTGTTGCCAATGCTGCGGGAGGTCCGCACCAAGGGCCTCACGCCCGCCGAGCGCGCCTTGCTGCGCCGCATGGTTCTCTCCCCGGCCCTGGCCCCGGCGGGCGAGGAAAAAGATGAAATGCTGGCCGAACGGGCCCGCATTGCGTTCGAGCTTGGCGAAGCCTCGGCCGCCGCCGCCCTGATGGGCCGGCTGGAAACCCCTCCCCCCGGTCTCGACCCTGCCGAAACCGCCGCGGACCTCAACCTTGCCATGGGCAATCAGGCGACCGCCTGTGCCGGCGTCGGCCAGGACGGGCATGACAGCGCCTATTGGGCAAAGCTGCGCGCCGTCTGCGCCGCCCTGGCCGGCAACACGTCCGGGGCCGAACTCGCGATCGAAATGGCCCGGTCGCAGGGCGTCGAGGACAGCTGGCTGCTGAACGCCGTGTTCGCCGCCTCCGGCGAGATGCCGAATCCGCCGACAGCCAAATTCGATTCCGGGATCGACCTCGCCATGTCCTTCCGGGCAAACCTTGCCGCTCCGGCCAAGGGCGGCGACCCCGGACGCCCGGATGTCGCCGCCGCGATGGCCCGGCAGAAGCTGACCCCGCCGGTCCTGCGCGTGAAGGCAGCCAACATCGCCGCCGCGGCCGGACTGCTGACGGCCGACGAACACCGCACCGCCTATAATTCCGCGCTCGCCGCCGACGGCTATGTGCAGGCAACCGCGCTCGACAAGGCCTATTTCACCTCAGCCGATGCGTTCCGCGAAACGCCGGAAAAGGCCGCCGCGCTGGCCGCCGCCCTGAAAGATGCCTCTGGCGACGCAGCCCGCTTTGCCGCCATTTCCCGCCTGCTCGCCCCCGACCTTGCCCGCCTGCAGGTCGAGCCGGACACGGCGCCCTTTGCCCTGACCTTCGCACGCGCCTGCATCGCCGCCGGCAATGCCCGTGAAGCCAATCGCTGGACCAGCGCCATCAAGCTGGAAGAGTCGGGCCTGCCCGCCTTCGAAACCGCCTGGATCGACGCGCTTGTGGTTCTGGCCGGTTCAAATACCGGCAACCGGTCGGTTGCGGCGGTCACCGAACGCCTGATGGAGACAGCAAAGACCGCGAGCGAGAAGCGCGCCGCCGCGCGGGTCATGATGCTCTGGTCGGCCTTCTACACGACGGCGCCCTCCGATGGCCGCGCCTTTATCGCGAAGGAAAGCGAAGCACCGGGCAAGGCGCTCGCCCCCGGCAAGGTCATGTCGGTCCTCGCTGCCACACGTTCCGGCGCGACGGCCGAAACCATCCTCTCCACGCTGGAACTGACCGCGGGCGACCCGTCGAAATTCGATCCGGCAGACCTTGCCATCCTCGTCGAGGCATTGCGGCGTGTCGGGGCGGAGGATCTCGCCCGGACGCTGGCCCTTGAGGCGACCGGCTACTGGAAGACCCAGAAATAAATTCCCCTGCCGCTTGATCTCTGCTGCCGGGAGGCCGATGCTCCCTGAAAATATTACAGGGGAGGAAAATCCATGAAACATCTCGCACTGGCGAGCGCTTCACTGTTTGTGCTGGCAGCCTGCGGCACGGACACCAGCACCGACGCAGCAAAAGAGACCCTCGCGGCTGCGGAACCGGCCGTCACAATGGACGCGCCTGCCGACCCTTCGGCCCGTGTCGCGCTGTTTGGCGACCTGCACGTCCACACCGGGCAGTCCTTCGACGCCTTCATCGCGAACGTCCGCGCGACGCCGGACGATGCCTACCGCTTCGCCAAGGGCGAAAAGCTCCACATCGAAGCGGGCTATGACATCCAGCTTGAAAGCGGCCCGCTCGATTTCCTCGCCGTCACCGACCATGGCGAATACATGGGCATCCTGCCCGTGATGGCGACGCCGGGCTCAGCCCTGTCCCAGACCGACTTTGCGAAATCCGTATTCGGCCCGGACGCCGTCAATCCGGGACAATCCTTCCAGAATGTCGGCATCACCATCGTTACCGGCGAAGAGGTCGAGGAAATCTACGATCGCGATGTGATCGATTCCGCCTGGGGCCGGGCCATCGACGCGGCCAACCGGCACTACGAACCGGGCAAGTTCACGACTTTTGCCGGCTATGAATTCACCGCAATGACCCAGGTGGTCGAGGCGAAGACCCCGGCGGCGGCGAACCTCCACCGTAATGTCATCTTCCGCGGCGAGGCGCCGGACCGGCTTTTCTCGACGCTCGACTCGACCAATCCCGAAGACCTCTGGGACTGGATGGATGGCCAGCGCGCGGATGGCCGCGACGTCATGTCCATTCCGCACAATTCCAACGCGTCCAATGGCGAAATGTTCGCCATGGAGACCTATGAAGGCGGCGCGCTGACAGCGGACTATGCCACCACCCGGATGCGCAACGAGCCGGTCATGGAGATCACCCAGATCAAGGGCACCTCGGAAACTCACCCTTCCCTGTCCCCGAACGATGAATGGGCCGGCTTCGAACTCTACGAGTCCTTTATCGGCAGTGCCGAGAAGTCTTCTCCGCATACGGGCGATTTCGCCCGAACCGCCCTCGGCCGCGGTCTCGCCCTGCAAGGCGTGGGTGGCTTCAACCCGTACAAGTTCGGCTTCATCGGATCGTCCGACACGCATATCGCCGCCGGGCCGTTCATCGAGGAGAAATTCTGGGGCAAGTTCCCGGCCGATGGGGCGAGCCCCGAAGCGCGCCACTCGGTTCCGCCGGACGGCGCAAAGACCTGGGACGTCGCGGAGGTTGAAGTCAACGGACCCATCCCGGTCGGGCCGAACGACATGCGCCGCCTGCTGGCCGCCAGCCAGTACAGCGCCTCCGGCCTTGCCGGTGTGTGGGCGGATGAAAACACCCGCGAAGCCATCTTCGACGCGATCCGCCGCAAGGAAACCTTCGGCACCTCCGGCCCCCGCATCAAGGCCCGCATGTTCGCAGGCTTCGGCTTCGATGCGTCGCTCCTGTCGGACCCGGACCTTGTTGCGAAAGCCTATGCCGCGGGCGTGCCGCAGGGCGGTGAGCTGTCCGGCGGCGACGGCACCGCGCCCGGCATCCTCGCCTGGGCGATGCGGGACTCCTACTCCTATCCGCTCCAGCGCCTGCAGGTCGTGAAGGTGTGGACCGACGCCGCAAACGAAGCGCACGAAACGGTCTATGATGCGGCCTGCTCCGGCGGTGCCCTGCCCGACCCCGAAACCCATCGGTGCCCGGACAATGGCGCAAGCGTCAACCTCGCCGACTGCTCCACGAATGACGGCACCGGCGTCGGCGAACTGAAGGCGCTCTGGCACGATCCCGCCTTCGACCCATCGCAGCGCGCCGCCTATTATGTCCGCGTTCTGGAAAACCCGTCCTGCCGCTGGTCCAGCTGGGACGCGGCCCGCAACGGCACACCGCCCAATCCGGACATGCCCTCCACCATCCAGGAGCGCGCCTGGACCAGCCCTGTCTGGTACAATCCGGAATAAGCGCAACGGCGGGGCGACGAATCAGCGGGCATGGTCTAAGCGGGAGCGTTCACACCCTACGGACGCAAGACCATGCCTGACGTCGCCATCCCCGAAGACATCGCCCATGTCATCCAGATCGCCATTGCGCCGGTCTTCCTGCTGGCCGGCATCGGCGCCTTCCTGAATGTGATGGCCAACCGCCTTGCCCGCGTCGTCGACCGCTGGCGCGCGCTGGAGGCAGACCTCGCAACCTGCGACGCGGACGCGCGCAAGATTCGTGTCGAAGAACTCAGCGGGCTCGACCGGCGCATGGCCAACATCAACCGGGCGATTGCCCTCTCGACGCTCGCCGCCCTGCTCGTCTGTGTGGTGATCATCCTCCTGTTCACCGGCCAGCTGCTGCACATGCCGGTGACCCAGGCCGTCTCGATCCTGTTCATCGCCGCGATGAGCGTGCTCGTCGCAGGCCTGATCTATTTCCTCCTGGAAATCCGGATCGCGAGCCGCACGCTGAGGGTCGCCCGCGTCCTGCTGAAGCGCGACGCCTAGGCCGTCACCCAGGCTTTCCAGCTTTCAAGGAATTCGGCTTCCGTCAGGCCGAGCCGGCCGAGAAGCTCCGCCTCGCTTGTCGCGGGCAACAGGGCGGTCAGTGCGTCCCGCCCGAAACGGTCATCGATAAAGGCCACCATCGAGCCGCTGACGCCATAGCGGTACTTTCCGCCCCAGGCCGCTTCCAGTTCGGCAGGCGCCTGCCCTGCAGCAATCGCCGCCGCCGCATCGCTTGCATGGTCGCCGTCCAGCTGGCCGGAGACATAGGTCGCCAGCCCTTCGACGAACCAGCCCATATCGTCCATGCCGGTAAAGTCCCGGGTCGGATTGTTCTGCCCGTGATAGGAATGGGTCAGCTCATGGGCGATCAGTTCGCGGACTGCCTCTGCATCGCGGCCATCATGCTCGCAGGCCTCGCCGGCCCACGCCGCAGGGGAGAGAACGGCAAACCAGTCCGCGACGCCCACACCCACCATCCAGCATTGGGTCGGCGTCATGCCCCACTCTGCCGGCATCACCGCATCGAAGGCGGCACGATCCGCGGCGATGGTCACGCGCACCGGCTCGGCAAACGGACGGCCGAAGAAGGCTTCGATCTGCGCCTTCGCGGCGGCAACATCTGCGTCCGCTTCGACAAAGCCGGGATCGGCCTGCAATCCCGTGACGTCGAAAGGAACACCTGCGGGGGCCGGCGGCGCCGTCGTGCAGGCGGCCAGCAGGCAGGCGAACGGAAACAGGATCGGGCGCGGGAACATGAACTCTCCTCCGGGCAGGGCACACGCGGCCTTCCGGTGAGGATGCAGCAGAAACCGTGTTTGGATGCAGGCCTGGAAGATTTTTTGAGGCCCTACATGCCCCGCAATTCCGGCAGGTGGAACGGATAGTCCGACACCGCCTCCGCCGCCGCCCGCGCCTCGGGATCGTTGGAGTAGAGCCCGCGCTGGCTGTCCGGCAGGCCCATGGCGATCATCGACATGATCTTGCTGCCATAGGCATCGAGCGCATGGCGCCGCTCGATCCCGGTTTCGGCAATCTGCGGCGCAGCGACCGGCGGATGGAAGATGACTTTGACGGGCTGTTTCTTGCCGCCCAGCAGGTTTTCCGCCCCGGCAATGCTGACCGGCACCACCTGCGCGCCGCTATGCAGCGCAAGAAAGGCAAGGCCCGGCCGCGCGGGCCGCAGCAGGGTCGCCCAGCTGCCGCCTTCCGGGAAAATGCCAAGAACGCCCCCCTGCTCCAGCACGCCGAGGGAATGCTTCAGCGTCGAGCGGCTGAACCCGCCCCGATAGGCGCGGATGAAGCCCCACATTTTCGGGATCATCTGGGCCCAGGGCGGCGAGTTCGGCCGTTCCGCCCCGCCGATGAACTCCACCATGCGCGGACTGGTATAAAGGATCAGCGGCGGATCGACGAAATTGAAGTGGTTGGCCGCAAGGATCACCGGGCCCGTTTTCGGCACATTCTCGATCCCCTGCACGTCGAGATGGCCGAAATGGTGGATCAGCCGTCCGGTCATCCATCGAAGGACGGCACGCACCGGCCGGCGGCGCGGATAGCGGATCAGATATGGCCCTACCATTCGGTAAGGATTAAGCGAAAACGCCCGGTCCCAAAAGCGCGTAAACTGTCTTTCCCTCGACTTGTGATTGTGCGCCGCAGCAATCCCTCCCCGTCTTCACGCGCTTTCAACTTCCCTGCGGCAGAGTCCGGCCATGTCAGACCGCGCCCGCATCGAAGCCTTCCTTGAAATGATGTCCGCCGAGCGCGGTGCAGCGGCCAATACGCTCGACGCCTATGGCCGCGACCTGCTCGACGCCTCCGAATTCTGCGGCGGCAACCTTTCCGATGCGACGGGGCGCGAGCTGGCCGGATGGCTGGCGGACCTGTCCGCCCGTGGCCTAGCGCCGTCGTCTCAGGCCCGCAAGCTGTCGGCCGTGCGCCGCTTTTTCAGGTTCCTGTTCGAGGAAGGCGACCGCAAGGACGACCCGACCGCCAAGCTGGACGGCCCGAAACCCGGCCGCGACGTGCCTGATGTGCTCTCGCGCGAGGAAATGAAGCGCCTGATCGAGACCTGCGGCGAAGACCTGCGCCTGAAGTGCCTCGTCGAACTTCTCTACGGCGCAGGCCTGCGCGCGACGGAGCTTGTGTCGCTGACGCTCGGCAGCCTGCCACGGCGCAAGGGCAGCCGCTGGGTGACGCGCGACATCATCATCCGCGGCAAGGGCGGCAAGGAACGGCTCTGCCCGCTCGGCAAGCCGGCACTCACGGCCCTGTCCGACTGGCTCGCCGTGCGTGAGGCCACCCTTCCGGAGGGCAGCCTTGCCCGTGGCCGCTCGGAAGCCTTTGTTTTCCCGTCGCGCGGCAAGGCGGGCCACCTGACCCGCCGGCGGCTGGCGCAATTGCTGGAAGAACTCGCCGCCACCGCCGGCATCCGGCCGGACCGCGTACACCCGCACGCCCTGCGCCATGCCTATGCGACGCACCTCCTGATGGGCGGCGCGGACCTGCGCAGCGTGCAGACCCTGCTCGGCCATGCCGACATCGCCACGACCCAGATCTACACCCACGTCCTGACCGACGAACTGGCGGAACTTCTCGAAACCGCACATCCATTGGCGCAGCGCGTACGTATCTGATCCTGAAGGATCGGAGACGCCCATGAAACATTCCCTCATCTGCGTCGCACTACTGTCAGCCGCCAGCCTGCCCGCCTGCACCACGCTCGCTCCTCTGGACGCGCCCCGCGTCACCACGGCAGATCTTGAACGGATTGCGGGCGATGACTGGGCCGGAACGCTCACCTATCGCGACTACAGCCCGCCTTTCGGGGATGTGACTTTGTCAGTTGAGGCAAAGCTGGCGCCGGTTCCCGGCGGCCTGTCCCTCAGCCTGCACTATCCGAAAGAACCCTCAGCCGACGGCAGCAGCGAAATCCTCATCACCGATGAGGGCCGCACCCTTGACGGCGCGACGGTCACTGCCCGGACGGAAACCGCGGACCTGCTAGTCATCGTGACGGAAGAGGCCTGCCAGGACGATGACCGCCCGGCCACCTGCAAGCATGTCTACACGTTCTCCCCTGACTGGATGAACTGGACCAAGCTCGTCACCTTCGACGAGGGCGGCGAAACCATCCGGCGCAACGCCTACACCTTCTCGCGCTGATCTGTGATTTCGCGATTGCGCAAAAACCCGGCCGGCGCGATATAAAACGCTGCGAACACAGAAGGCTTCACCCATGAACCGTGTCCTCAAAGCGCTCGTTCCGACGGTCCTGCTGACCGAGATTGCCGGCCTCACCTTCTTCACGGCCACCTGGTCGATCCTCGCGGAACTGCACTTCCCGAATTCCGTCATCCTTGGCGGCGAGGCCGTGACGGCGCTGGGTGTTGCGGCCATTGCGGTTGCGATCTACCGCCGCGCCTACCAGGCTGAGGGCCGCATCGCCGCGAACGAGACCAGCGAAGGCTGAGCCGGTCCTGCGCCAAAACGGCGTTTGACGCGCTGCAGCATTGGTCCTAACCCTTCCTGCAAAGAATTGCAGGGACGGATACATGTCGCAGAAAACGCCGCGAAATTTCTTCAAGCCGCTCGCCATCGGCGCGCCGGAGCCGATGCGGGACCTGCCCGTCAAGCTCGAGCGGATGATCCATTTCGTGCCGCCGCACCTGGACAAGGTGCGCGCCAAGGTACCGGACATGGCCCCCGGCGTGGACGTGATCCTCGCAAACCTTGAAGACGCCATCCCCGCCGACGCGAAAGACGCCGCCCGTGCCGGTGCCGTGGAAATGGCAAAGATGTATGACTGGCAGGGCAAGGGCACCGGCTTCTGGAGCCGCGTGAACTGCCTGAACTCCCCCTGGTTCCAGGAAGACGTCTCACAATTGGTGCTGAATGCCGGCCACCAGCTGGACGTGATCATGCTGCCCAAGGTCGAAGGCCCGTGGGACATCCACTTCGCCGACCAGTATGTCGCCCAGCTTGAGGCCAAGGCCGGCCTCACCCGCCCGATCCTGTTCCACGCCATTCTCGAAACCGCCGAAGGCATGGCGCGCGTGGAAGACATCGCCCTCGCCTCCCCGCGCATGCAGGGCATCTCGCTCGGCCCGGCGGACCTCGCCGCGAACCGCAAGATGAAGACCACCCGCGTCGGCGGCGGCCACCCCTTCTATCGCGTCATCGACGACCCGACCGAAGACGGCAGCCCCCGCGCCAGCGCCCAGCAGGACCCGTGGCACTACACCATCGCCCGTATGGTCGACGCCTGCCGCATGGCCGGGATCAACGCCTTCTACGGCCCGTTCGGCGACATTGCCGACCTCGACGCCTGCGAACAGCAGTTCCGCAACGCCTTCCTGCTCGGCTGCGCCGGTACGTGGAGCCTGCACCCGAACCAGATCGCCATCGCCAAGCGCGTGTTCAGCCCGGACCCGAATGAGGTGAAATTCGCCCGCAAGATCCTCGCCGCCATGCCGGACGGCACGGGCGTCGCCATGATCGACGGCAAGATGCAGGACGATGCAACCTGGAAACAGGCCAAGGTCATCTCAGACCTCGCCGACCTCGTCGCCGCGAAGGATCCGGACCTCGCTGCCGCCTACGAGGCTTAATCAGGCCCTTTTCCTGCCTCCCCTGCGTGCTAGGCTCCCGACAGCCGCAAAAGGCAGAGGAGACCGGACCCATGCGCGCAGCGCTCCTTACCCTTGCCTTGGCCGCCTGCCTTTCGGCCTGCGGCCTTGCGCCTGCACCTGAAGACGGAGGAACCGACATGGCAGCCGAGTTCGACAAACCCGCCGCCCCCGCCTCGTTCGAGGATGCCGAAAAGGCAAAGACCGACGCCATGCGCAGCGGGCAGAACACTTACGCCGACACCTGCGGCCCCCTGCGGGCTCGGCTGGACGCAACGCCCCTGCCCGCCAGTATGCAGGCGCGCGTCGATGAAAGCGATGTCGCCAAGCTGGGCGGCCCGAAACATCCCGCCATCGTGTCGGCCGGAACCGTATCTATGCCGGCCCAGCTTTCCGCCCGCAACAAGAGCGCCGTCTGCGACCTCGTCTTCGACATCGACGAGACCGGCACACCGCAAACACCTGAAGCCCGCTGTTCCGATCCCGACTTCGAGCCCCACGCCCTCGCCACGCTCGCCAGCATTCGGTTCCAGCCCTACACGCTCAACGGCAAGGCGCTGCCCGTCTCCGGCATTCTCATGCCGATGGAGTTCTGCGTCAGCGACTGAGCGCGGAACGCCGCGCCCACTCACCTTGCGGAAAGATTGCCGCCCTTCCCTCGCCCGCCTAGGATGGCCGCAGGAGGAAGCGACATGGCACGACAGCACCTGATCCCGATGACCGGCTATACCCCGCACCTGCAGCGCTGGTTCGACTGGATGGAGAGCGATCATTCGCCGGAAGGCCTTGCCGGGCAGCTGGCCGAGACGGTCGTCTTCCGCAGCCCCGTGGTGCACACGCCGCAGGAAGGCAAGATGATCACGCTCGCCTACCTCACGGCAGCGGGCCAGACCCTCGGCGGCGACACCTTCCGCTACACGCGCGCCTTCGACTGCGGCGACAAGGCCGTGCTCGAATTCGAATGCGAGATGGACGGCGTCCACGTCAACGGCGTCGACATGATCGAATGGAACGACGATGGTCAGATCACGGACTTCAAGGTCATGGTACGCCCGCTGAAAGCGATCCAGCAGGTCCACGCCGCCATGGGCGCCATGCTCGCGAAAATGAAGACTGGCGCTTGAAGTCCCCGGCCACGCTGATTTTCGGCCTCCTGGCCGTGACCGGCTGGATCGTGGCCGCGGGCATCTATTTTCTGTACCAGTCACACCTCGCCGATGACCGGCTGACCGGACCCGGCAGCATCGTCCAGTGCGGGCATCCAAATGGCGATGTTGCTCTCATCACCTATCCCGACGACTGGGATCAGCAATTCGCCGCCGATCCGGCAATAATGGAAATTGACTGGTCAACAGGACTCGAGCGCGACGGAGAAATCCATCTTCCTGATGGGCGCATCATGATCGATGCGGTTCCGCTTGCACCGCCCCGGCCCGCCTATCCGGCATGGGCTATGGCAACAGCGACGGAAGGCATCTGTGAGATCAAGTTCACTGTTCTGAGCAGCGGAACCGCGGGCAATATCCGCGCTGCGTGCAGCAATCCGATCTTTATCCAGCCTGCCCGCAATGCCGTCGCAGCCTCCCGGTTCAAGCCGCGAACACTGGATGGCACGCCCTATGACCGGCACAATGTTGTCTATCCGATGCAGTTCTGCCTGTCCTCATGACCCCGCCCACATTGACAACGGAACGCCTGGTCCTGCGCCCGGCACAGGAAAGCGACTTTGCGCCGCTTGCCGAGATGTGGGGCGATAACGAGGTCGTCCGCTTTATCGGCGGCCAGACGCGCGGCCCGCAGGATGTCTGGTTCACCCTCGCGCGCGGCCGCGGCATGTGGGACATCAAGGGCTTCGGTAACTGGACCGTGACAGACCGCGCCAGCGGCGAGGTGTTTGGCGAAGCCGGCTTTGCCGATTTCCGGCGCGGCATCACACCGGACCTCTCGCAATGGCCTGAGGCCGGCTGGGCCTTTTCGAAAGCGACCTGGGGCCGGGGCATCGCCAGCGAAACGGTCGGCGCAATCCATGCCTGGCTCGACGAGGCCCGGCCGGGAATGTCCGTATGCATCGTGGATGAAGGCAATCTCGCCTCTCGGCGCGTTGCGGAGAAATGCGGCTACCGGTTCTGGCGTCCGTCAGAGCTGCGCGGCGCAGCCATCAACGTCTTCCAGCGCGTTCCGGCCTAGCTTGCGCGGCGCTCGCCGACGCTGCTGGCGTCCCATTTGCGCAGGAAGTCCATGAATGCGTCGAAGGGCAGGCCCGGCGAATACAGGAAGCCCTGCGCCATGCTGCAGCCGCGGCGCCACAGGAACTCTGCCTGCCGCTCGGTTTCGACACCCTCGGCGACCGTCTTCAGGCCAAGCGTCTCGGCCATGGCAAGGATCATCTCGACAATGGCCGGGGCCTGACGATCGGATTCAAGCGCCGACACGAACTGGCGGTCGATCTTGAACACATCGAAGGGCAGCTGGGTCAGCATGGACAGGTTCGAATGGCCCGTCCCGAAATCGTCAATCGCGAGCTTTGTGCCAAGCGCGCGCAGCGGCCGCATCACGCGCGCGACCTTCGCCGGATCGGCGACCGCCATGCTCTCGGTGATTTCCAGCTCCAGCATGTCCGGCGGCAGGCCGGTGCGCTTCAGCACATCCAGCACCAGCTCGGTCACATCGACGCTGATGAACTGGCGCGGCGAGACGTTGACGGCGACGGACACGTCATAGCCTTCGCGCATCCAGCGGACAGCGGAGTAGCAGGCAGATTCGAGGATCTGCTCGCCGATCTGGTTGACGAGACCGGTTTCCTCCGCCAGCGGAATAAAGGCGGCCGGAGAGATCACCTTGCCATTGGCGCGCTGCCAGCGGGCGAGCGCCTCGGCGCCCACGATGCGGCCGGTGGCAAAGTCGATCTTCGGCTGGAACACCGCCTTGAACTCGCGATTGGTGACAGCTTCGCGCAGTTCCGCTTCCAGCATGTACTTGCCGCGCGCGACGCGTGTGAGGCGCGGCGAGAAATAGCGGAAGCCGGACGCCGACTCCGTCCGCACCTGGCGCAGCGCCAGTTCGGCATGGCGAAACAGTTTCTGAACGGAATCTGCATCTTCCGGTGCGTTCACGATCCCGCCCGACATGCCCAGCACGACGACCTGGCCGTTGATCTCGAACGGATGGGAGAAAGCAATCCGGATCGCCCGCGCGATCGAGGACACGTTCTCGCGCGAAATCGCCGACGGCAGGAAGATCGCGAACTGGTCGGAATGCAATGCCGCCACAACCGAACCTTCGACACTGGCCGAGACCGGCGCCTCGAGCCGCGCCAGCGCTTGGGTCAGCCGCGCCCCCGCCGCGCGCAGCAGCGTATCAGTCGCATGCGTGCCGAGGCGCTCGGCCGCACGCGAGAACTGGTCGAGATCCAGCAGGAAGAACGCGGCCGGCGCCTCATAGGTTGCGGCCGGCAGGCGCGCTTCGATTTCCCGCTCCAGCGAAATCCGGTTGGGCAGGCCCGTGCGCGTGTCGACAAAGGCGATCCGGCGCAGCGACTCATTCTCCCGGCGCAGGCGGCGCACGGTGCGCGTCACGGCGATGCGCAGATGGCGCAGTTCGGACAGCGAAACCATTTCCATGCCCTTGGGCGACACGCTGTCGGCATCTTCGAGATAGGCAAGGAACCGCTTCAGGATGCGCTGGAATGTCTGCGTCATCGCGAAGGTGGCGATGCCGGCGAGCACCACCGTCACGCCGCAGAAGGCCGCCATGACCAGTCCCGGCAGCCACAGTTCGCCCCATGACGCCATGCCCGTCAGGACGCGGTAAGTCTGCGCCAGAAGGATGAATCCGCCCGTCAGGACTGCAGAGAGCAAGCCCCCGAACACGCCTGCAAAAGCAGGCAGCGACATCGTGCCGAGCGTGCGGCGAATGATGTTCGGCTTGCGCAATGCTTCCTCGCTCGACTAACGCCTCAGGCGAAATCCCGTCGGAAACATCGGGCAATATGTTTAGAAATCAGTGAACAAAGTGCGCTAGCTGTAGCAGGCTTTACACACTATATGGGCCCCCATGAGCCAGAACCGCACCGCCACAGTCACCCGCAAGACGAAGGAAACGGACATCACCGTCACCGTCGGTCTCGACGGCACCGGCAAATCCGACATCGCCACCGGCATCGGCTTCTTCGACCACATGCTGGAGAGCTTCTCCAAGCATTCGGCCATCGACCTCACGGTGAGCTGCAAGGGCGACCTGCATATCGACATGCACCACAGTGTCGAGGATACGGGCATCGTCATCGGCCAGGCCATCCTCAAGGCGCTTGGCGACTTTGCCGGCATCACCCGCTTCGGCCATGCCTATGTGCCCATGGACGAGACGCTGAGCCGCGCCGCCGTGGACCTCTGCAAACGCCCGTATCTGGTGTGGCATGTACAGTTTACGCGCGACAAGATCGGCGAGATGGACACCGAGCTCTTCAAGGAGTTCTTCCATGCCCTGGCCGGCAATGGCGGCATGTGCCTGCACATCGAGAACCTGTACGGCGAGAACTGCCACCACATTGCCGAGTCGTGCTTCAAGGCCACCGCCCGCGCCCTGCGCGCCGCCATCGCGGTGGACCCGAAACTCGGCGGAAAGCCCGCCTCGACAAAGGGCTCGCTTTAGGCCAAGAGCGCGGCCATGAAACGGGTCGCGCTGATCGATTATGGCTCCGGAAACCTGCACTCGGCGGGCCGCGCCCTGCGCGCGGCGGCCGACCATGCCGGCACCGGCCATGACATCCTGATCACCGCAGACCCGGCCGACATTGCCGCCGCAGACCGTATCGTGCTGCCCGGCGTCGGCCATTTTGCCGACTGCGCGGCGGGCCTTCGCGCCGTTCCGGGCGTCGTGGACGCGCTGAATTCGGCCGTGATCGACGCAAAAACCCCGTTTTTCGGCATCTGTGTCGGCCTCCAGCTGCTGGCGACCGCGGGCCTCGAAGACGGCCGCACGCCGGGCCTCGACTGGATCGGCGGCGAGGTGGACCTGATCCGGCCCGGCCCCGGCTATCGCATCCCCCATATGGGCTGGAACGGCCTCACCCTGCCCCGCCCCCACCCGGTCTTCGCGGGGCTGGGCGACGACCCGCACGTCTACTTCACCCATTCCTACGCCCTGACGCCCAACGACCCGGCCGACATCGCCGCCACGGCGGACTATGGCCGCCCGCTCGTCGCCGCTGTCGCGCGCGGCAATATCTTCGGCACCCAGTTCCACCCGGAGAAAAGCCAGGGCGTGGGCCTCACCATCCTCGCGAACTTCCTGAAGTGGCTGCCGTGACGCCTCCATCCTCCCCCGCTTGCGGGGGAGGTGGCCGCGAAGCGGACGGAGGGGGGCTTCGAGCAAAAGGCCCCCTTCGACCTTTGGCGCCGAGCGCCAAAGCCCACTTCCCCCGCAAGCGGGGGAAGACTAAGAGGCCCGCATGACCAGTTTCACCCTCTACCCCGCCATCGACCTGAAAGACGGCCAGTGCGTCCGCCTCCTGCGTGGCGAGATGGACCAGGCGACCGTCTTCAATGACAGCCCCGCCGCCCAGGCCGCCGCCTTCCGCGCCGCGGGTTTCACCCATCTTCACGTGGTAGACCTGAACGGCGCCTTCGAGGGCCGGGCCGTCAACCGCGAGGCCGTGGAAGCCATCCTCAAGGCCACCGATGCGCCGGTCCAGCTTGGCGGCGGCATCCGCACGCGCGCCCAGATCGATGCCTGGCTGGAGGCCGGCGTCTCCCGCGTCATCCTCGGCACCGTGGCCCTGCGCGATCCGGAACTGGTGAAAGCCGCCGCCCGCGCCCTGCCCGGCCGCATCGTCGTCGGCATCGACGCGAAGAACGGCATGGTGGCGGTCGAAGGCTGGGCCGAGACCAGCGACATGAAGGCGACCGAGCTGGCCAGGGCCTTCGAAGGCTGCGGCGTCGCCGGCATCGTCGCCACCGACATCGGCCGCGATGGCCTGAAGACCGGCGTCAACGTTCCGTTCACGGCAGAGCTGGCCAACACCGTCCGTATCCCGATCATCGCCTCCGGCGGCGTCGCCAGCGTGGACGACATAAGCGCCCTCAGGGCCTCGGGCGCCCCCATCGCCGGCTGCATCCTCGGCCGCGCACTTTATGATGGGGATATTGTGGCGAGCGAGGCGATTGAGGTGGCGGGGTAGGACGGGCACACACGTACCCGCCCTCGTCTCATCACGGACAATCGGGCAAACTGAGAAGATTATTCGGTGGGAATCCGTCGCCCTCAGTTGTAAGATATTTGCGACCCGATGTGGGATGCACTTTCACCACAATCCACACAGAGCGACCATTTACCGAGGTGTAAAATCGCCCTTTGCCAGTCTCGATCCACTGGATTGCGTCATCGATGAGTAGCAGCCACCGTATTTGGTATCGATTCCCCAAATACTGCATTTCCCATAATCGAGTCCAGCCGCCCCTGCAATCTTTTCCCGATTTGTTCTTGTGACCAGCCACGTCCCTCGCGTCATCCCCGACGGCGAAGCCGTCTGGGGATCCATCTCTGGACGGAACGGCCGGGTGCGTCATCTACTGGCGCGAACCGGGTTCGCGGCGGGACGTGACGCAACTTGCGGAGTCTTTCAGCGATGGGTGCCCAGATGGCCTGTGGCCATCGGGCATGACGCATCGCTGAGAATGTGTCGCTAGCCGGTAATCTCGAACCAGAGGTCTTTCCAGTGCGGGTTTTTCGCTTCGATCAGGTTGATCTTGTTTTGCCGCCGGTAAGACTTCAATGACTTCTCGCGCGCAATCGCCGCCTCGATCCAGTCGTGCACCTCATACCAGACGAGTGTCTTGCAGCCATATTTCTTCGTGAAACCGCCGAACACTTCCTCTTTGTGCTGCCACACACGCTGCACGAGATGTGACGTCACCCCGGTATAGATCGCGCCATTCTTCCGGTTCGCCATGAAATAGACGGCAATGATCCGGTCTTCGTTTGCCATGCCCCGATGCCCCTCCACCCGGTCAACATATGCGTGTGCGCCCGGCGTTCTCCCACGCGTCATCGTCGAGGTTGCACGGAGTACGCCTCGAAGCAAAGCGCGTGCGCATGGATTCTTTCGGAGATGGGTGCCCAGGTGGCCTGCGGCCGTCGCGCATGACGGCGGTGTGTGTGGCGGGGCGGCCAAGGTAACGGGGATAGCGAGCGCAAAGTCCCCCTCCTCTCCTACATTCCCGCTCACCGGAGCCTTCCCGGAGCCTCTGCGTAGGATTCTCCGGAGTGCCGGGGGCCGCGTCTCTCCCACACCTGGTGTTGGATAAGGTGTGGCATTGCTTTGCGTGGCGGGGCCGTTAAACCCGTGCGGCATGAGCCTCAAGACCCGCATCATTCCCTGCCTCGACGTGAAAGACGGGCGCACCGTGAAGGGCGTCAATTTCGTCGGCCTGAAAGACGCGGGCGATCCCGTCGCGCTGGCCAGGGCCTATGACGCCCAGGGCGCGGACGAGCTGTGCTTCCTCGACATCACCGCCAGCCATGAGGGCCGCGGCACCCTGCTGGACATCGTCTCGGCCACGGCCGAGCAGTGCTTCATGCCGCTCACCGTGGGCGGGGGCGTGCGCAGCGCGGAAGACCTTGTGGCCCTGCTGCGCGCCGGGGCCGACAAGGTGGCGATCAATTCCGCCGCCGTGGCAGACCCGTCCGTCATCTCCCGCTGCGCCGCCAAGGCAGGCCGCCAGGCCGTCGTCGTCGCCATCGATGCGAGGCGCGTGGACGACCATTGGGAGATCTTCACCCATGGCGGCCGCAAGGCCACCGGCATCGATGCCGTCGCCTTCGCGAAAGAGGCCGAAAAGCGCGGCGCGGGCGAGATATTGCTCACCTCGATGGACAAGGACGGCACCAAATCCGGCTATGACATCCCCCTCCTCAAAGCCGTGACTTCTGTAGTGAACATTCCGGTTGTGGCCAGCGGCGGGGCCGGCAGCGTGGCCGACATGCCGGCCGCTGTGATCGAAGGCGGGGCCACCGCCGTGCTCGCCGCCTCGATCTTCCATTTCGGCGAGGCGACCGTGGCCGACGCCCGCAAGGCGCTGGCCGAAGCCGGCGCGCCGGTGCGGCCGCTCTGAACCCCTCTCCCGCCTGCGGGAGAGGAGGGGCCCGCGCCCAAAGGGCGTGGGAGGTGAGGGTCTAATCCGCAAACACCGGCTTGCGCTTCTGCATCTCGGCCATCACCGCTTCCATCTGGTTCGGCGTGCGGATCACCTTCAACTGCTCGTCGCTTTCCATCTGCAACAGGGCCGCATCGGGCACGTCGTGCATCGCATTGCACAGGCGCTTGGACCCGCGCATCGCCTGCGGGTGCTTGTTGGCGATCACGGCGGCGAGTTTCAGCGCGTCCTCATGCGGCGTGTCGGAAATATGCGTCGCAAAGCCGAGGCGCTGGGCCTCGTGGCCGCTGAACTCCCGGTTGGTATAGGTCAGCTCCCGGATCACGTCCTCCCGCACATTGCCCCGCCACAGCGGGAAACCCGCCATGTCGGGCACAAGACCCCATTTCATCTCCATGATCGCACAGCGCGTATCGGGATGGATAAACCGCACATCCGCCCCCGACATGATCTGGAACCCGCCGCCAAACGCCACCCCATGAACCGCAGCAATCACTGGCACTTCCAGCCGGCGCCAGCCCCAGGCGACGTATTGCGCGAGGTTCGCCTCCCCGTGAGTACGCGTGCCCAGATCCCCGGTCACGCCGCCCTTTTTTCCCCCCTCTTCCTTCGCCGCATTGGCTGCCATGGCCGTCAGGTCCAGCCCCGCACAGAAGGCCCGGCCCTCGCCCGACAAAACCACACAGCGCAGGCCCGCTTTGCCGTGCAATTCCTCGATTGTGTCGGCGATGGCCTTGAACTGCGCCGTATCGAGGGCGTTCATCTTGTCGGCGCGTGTCATGCGCACGTCTGCGATGCCGTCTTCGAGATAGGTGATGCTGACGCGGTCGTTCATGGCCCTGCCCTTTTGTCTGGTCTCTTGCCGGAAAAGTGTGCCGGGCGCGGGGGTGCGTCAAGCGGGCGGGCTTCCTCCCCCCGCGTCACGGCGCTAAGGAAGGGCATGTCGATCCTTGGCCCTGCTGACCGTCTTGCCGCCGCCCTTGCCTATCTGGGGCAGACCATTGATGCCCGCGCCGAAATCGGGGATGCGTCTTCCTCGTGGACGGCAAAGCTGCTGGCCAAGGGCGTCGGCGCCTGCGCCGACAAGGCTGAAGAGGAAGCCGGCGAGTTCATCGCAGCCCTCCGAAGCGAGACGGACGACCGCGTCGCCAGCGAAGCTGCGGATATGCTTTACCATGCCCTGGTGGCACTGCGCGTGCGAGGCGTCAGCCTCGACGATGTGGCGGCAGCGCTTGAGAAGCGGCAGGGCACCAGCGGCATTGTCGAAAAGGCAAGCCGCAACGTTCCGGACTGATCCGGCCCTATTTCACATCCTTCGGTGCCTGCAGGCGGCGCTTGGTCTGGTGGGCATCGGCCTTGTCGCCGGTCGGCTTCTGGCCCTTCATGTAGTGGCGCTGCCAGCGCTCGCGCATGGCATTTTCCTCGCCGCCTTTCAGGCGCTCGTTGAAATCCGCCCGGCTGTCGCGCCAGGCCTCATATTCCTTCACCAACTCGGCATTGGAGCGCATGGGCTTCCGCTCGGGCACGATCTCTTCCAGCTTGCGGTGCTCCATCAAAGTGATGAAAGCAAACGGCTCGCCCTTCTCGAAGACGACGCTGCCGGGCCGGGTCATCTGCCAGTTCATGGTGAAGGGAAAGGGCAGCCAGTCCGTCTCGACGAGGCCCGTCAACGGATAGATGCCATCCTTCGGCCAGTTGGGCGGCCCGGTCACCCAGACGCCCCAGCCAGGCGGCGTGCGAAACAGATGGCCGGTATGGAAGGTCACGATGCCCCGCATGAAATGCGCATCGGCAAAGCTCGCGATTGCCCGCGGGTCGCCGCGGGTCAGAAGGCGGATATCCTCATTGCGCGGCCCGCCATTCCACTCGATCTTGATGTCCATCGGGCAGAGCAGTTCCCAGCCCGTGGCGTTCGCCATGGTCAGCGGCAGGCAGCGGTAGGGATGCCGGTCGACGAAGGCATCCATCCAGTCCCGATTGGAGCGGGCCGGCACCAGTTCGGGCGCGACATCGTAGATCTTGTAGCAATCGAGGTGCATGAACGGGCCTGAAATGCTTGACGGTGGCCCCAAGTCTTGGCCCAAAGGGCGTCATGACTGCAAGCCCCGACGACCTCTTCGCTTATCTTGACCAGCTCGGCATTGCCCACACGACACACTGGCATGACGCCGTGTTCACCGTGGGCGAAAGCACGGAGCTCAAAGCCTCCCTGCCCGGTGGGCACACCAAGAACCTGTTTCTGAAAGACAAGGACGGCGCAATCGTGCTGATCGCGGCGGAGGCGCACTCCGAGCTGAAGCTGAACCATCTCCACAAGCTGATCGGCACGAAGCGCATGTCCTTCGGCACGCCGGACCTGATGCAAGAGGTGCTGGGCGTCACGCCCGGTTCGGTCACGGCCTTTGCCCTGATGAACGACACGGGCCGCCGCGTCCGCTTCCTGGTCGATGCGGCCCTGATGGAGCATGACCCGGTGAATTTCCACCCGCTGACCAATACCGGCACCACCGCCATCTCCCGCGCCGATTTCGAAAAATTCATCGTCGCGACGGGGCACGGATTCGAAGTCGTCGACTTCACCCAGCTGCTCTCTGCTCCGGAATAAAAAAGGCCGCCCCGAAGGGCGGCCTTCCTGTCAGATAAGATGAGCGCCTAGCCCACGTTCAGGACGAACCGCACACCGATCGTCCGCGGCGCGGCGACGTTGGTGTAGAAGCTGCGCACATAGACCGGATCGCCATTCCAGTCCGGCACGACCTGGTTGGACAGCTGCGTACTGCGGGCGCCGGTCTCGATATATTCATCGAACAGATTGTTCGCGAACAGGGTCGCAGACCAGTTGGCCGCATTGTAGACGACCGACGCATTGGTCATGCCAAACCCGTCGACCGTATAGGCACCGCCGCGATTGCCCGTGCGGGTGAGAACGTCGCTCTGGTAGGAATACCCCGCATTGAAGGTCAGATCCCGGCCAGACGCGACCGGCATCACGTAAGACGTGAAGACCGAGAACTGGGTCTCGGGCGAGCCGGGCAGACGGTCACCGGCTTTGCCATCCTCAAACACCGTGCCGAAGCCCGGAGGCGAGATCGAGCGCACCAGCGATGGCACATCGTCGGTCAGCTCTGCCTTCACATGGCTGAAGCTGCCACGAAGGCTCCAGGCCTCCGTCGCCTGCCAGTTGGCAGACAGTTCGACACCCTTGGATTCCGCGCCGCCTGCGTTGACCGTGATCGGCTGGCTGCCATTGATGGTGGCAGACGAAACCTGCGGATCGGACCATTCGACGAAGTAGACGGCACCATTGAGCAGGAGCCGGCCGTTGAGCAGCGTCGTCTTCCCGCCAATTTCATAATTGGTGGTCTTGTCGGGGCCGTAGGCCCGCTCGTCGAGCTGGGCCACATCGCCCGGATTGGGCCCGAACTGCACGCCCGGCGCGTAGGCACAGACGTTCTGCTGCAGGTTCGGATCATACGGCAAGCAATCGGTGAGGCCGTTGGAATTGCCGATCCGGTAGCCTTCCGACACTGTTGCATAGACGAGAATATCGTCCGTCACATCATAGGATGTGTTGAACTTGAACAGCGTGCCGTTGTCCGACTGGCTTGGCGTCAATGCCTGATCGCCAATCTGATTGAGGGTCATCGGCGAGCCGAAATCCGGGTCGATCAGCGGGAACCAGGTGGCCGAATACTCTTTCAGTTCGTACTCGTAGTAGCGAGCACCGACTGTGACCGTCCACTTGTCCGTCAGGTCATAACCGAGCTCTCCGAAGATGGCTTTCTCGGTCAGATCGCCCGCGTACACGGAGTAATATTCGAGATCATCTCCGCGCAGCACGACATAACAGTCATCCGGGAAGGCCGGGCTGGACGTGTCACAGAAGTTCTGCTGGGCAAAGTCATCGAAGAAAGGCGTGAACTCGGACGAGGAATTGGCCGATTCCAACTTGTTATAATAACCGCCGACGATCCAGTTGAACGGGCCATCCGTCGTCGAAACAAGGCGGATTTCCTGGTTGAAACGGTCTTCCTCGCCAATTTCCTTCGTAAAGGCCGTAAAGGTCGGGAAGGCTTCGTAGCTGTATTCCAGACCGATCAGCAGGTCCGTCTGGTCACGCTGGCCGTCGTCTTCGAAATGCGACCAGCCCGATGCAGACGTCAGTTCGGCAAAGCCGAGATCGGCTACGACTTCCAGCGCCAGGAGATTGTTGGAAATCTTGTTCGGCTCCGGAACGCGCAGGGCATTCTCATAGTCGCCCACCGGAACCGGGAGGCCCGCCTTCTTGCTGGAAATCCGGCGGCCGCCAATGTCGGCCTGCTGGAAATAGTAGGTCAGTGTACCGTCAAGCCAGCTGACCGGCTCCCACCGCGCCGCGATGCGTCCGGACGTCGTCTTTTCCCAGTCGACATCTTCGGCCCGGTGCAGGTTGGCTGCCACGTCGGCCGGATCGGTGAAGTCCGGATCGGCTTTTGACACACCGATCTGGTTCACCAGGAAGGGCTGGTCGATAAAGCCCGAATCGTCTTCGTAATCGATCGAGCCGCGGATCGCGAAATTCTTGGCAATCGGGATGTTGAAGGTGACGCCGGTTTCGTAGCTGAGGCTGTCGGCTTCCGAATATTGCGACAGTTCTGCGCGATACTGGAATTCCTCGGTGTCGAATTTCGGCTTGGTCGGGATGTAGCGGATTGCGCCGCCCAGCGTACCGGCGCCGTAGAGCGTGCCCTGCGGTCCCAGCAGCACTTCGACCCGCTCGAGGTCGTTGAGCTTCAGGTCGACAAAGACCGGAATTTCACCAAGGTAGGTCGCGACGGTGCCGCCACCATCATTGTTGCCATCACCGGGCCCGATCGGGTCGGCATTGAGGCCGCGGACGATGATCGGGTTGCCCTGACGGCCCCCGCGGTCGACGACGTTGATGCCCGGCACGAAGGCCAGCACATCGGACAATTCGTCAAAACCCTGTTCCTCGATCTGCGAGGCGCCGACAGCGGCAATATTGAGAGGGATGTCCTGCACGTCGCCGGCACGGCGGGTTGCCGTTACGGTGATCGTCTGGGCCCTGAGTTCGGTATCTTCGGTCGTGGTCGCATCCTGCGCGGCGGCGGCAAAGACCGCTCCGCCGGCCAGGGCGACCAGACTGACATGTTTCATGAGAGAGGTTTTCATCTGTGGTTACTCCTTTTCTCCCACCTGATTTTGCAAGTAGGTGCCAAGGGCAAATGCGGCGCAAGCGTCGTAACTCCGTCGCGTCACATTTCTGGCAAAGAGAAGCAAAAAGAGCACACCTGAGACCAATTCCTGCGCAGGAGCGCCCGATCCGATGAAAGATTTGCACACCTCCGCCACCGAAGCGCGTCAACTGGACGAGGCCGGGCGGCTGCTCGAGGCAAAATCCTACCAGGAGGCGCATGCGCTCTGCCTTGCGGTTCTGAATGCAAACCCCGGCTCGGCGCGGGCCTACTACCTGCTGGGCGTGATGGCGGCCGATCATGGCGGCCACCGGAAAGCCATCGAATTATTCGACAGGGCGCTTGCCATCGACGGCCAGCATTCCGGGGCGCTCACCCAGAAAGCCCGAAGCCTAATCGCCCGGCTCGAACGGTCGCAGGCAGTGGACATGGCCAATCGGGCGGCGGCCCTTCAACCCGAAGACCCGTTCACGCTGGTCACGCTCGGCGTGGTGTTCAGCCGGGCGGGCCTGCATGAGCGTGCCGTGCCGTTTTATGCCGCCGCAACGGCAGCGCGGCCGGACGATCCCGCGTTTCACTACAATCACGGCGCCGCCCTGCAATTCATCGGCAGGATGGACGAGGCCCGCAAAGCCTATGAAGCCTGCGTGGCGCTGGCGCCAAACAATACCTGGGCGCTGTCTGCCCTGACCCAGATCCGCAAACAGACGCCGGACGACAATGAACTGCCCCGGCTGGAAGCCGCCTTTGAGGCAACGTCCGCGGATGCCGACGACGCCCTGCGTGTCGGCCATGCGCTGGCCAAGGCGCATGAGGATCTGGGCAATGCCGACGACGCGCTCGACTGGCTGAAGAAAGCGAAAGCCGCCAAATGGGCGGCGATTCGCTATGATCCGGCAGCGGACGAGGCCTTGTTCGCAACCGCCCGGCACCTCGCCGGAGCCCTGAGGGGAAAATCCGGACAGGCCGGGCCAGCGCCGATCTTTATCGTCGGCATGCCCCGCACCGGCACAACCCTCATCGACCGCATCCTGTCGAGCCACAGCCTGGTGACATCGGGCGGCGAACTTGCCGATTTCGGCATGGCGCTGAAGCGGCTGTCGGGCACGCAATCGAACAAGGTTCTGGACCAGGAAACCCTCGCCGCCGCAGAGCGCGTCGACCTTTCAGCGCTCGGCCGGACCTATGCCGAAAGCGTCCGGTCAACGCTCGGCCTGGAAGGCCGGTTCATCGACAAGCTGCCGCTCAACATTCTCTACGCACCGGCGATTCTTGCGGCCCTGCCAGATGCGCGCGTCATCTGCCTGCGGCGTCATCCGGCCGACACCGTGCTCAGCAATTACCGCCAGCTGTTTGCGACGCGGTTTCCCTATTACGACTATGCCTACGATCTCGAAGCGTGCGCCCGCTACTATGTCGGCTTCGACCGGATGGTGGCGCACTATTCCGAAGTTTTACCTCCCGACAGGTTCCGGCAGGTCCGGTATGAGCAGGTTGTCGGCGACATAGAAACCGAAACGCGCGCCTTGCTTGACTTCTGCGGGCTGGAATTCGAGCCCGCCTGCGTTTCCTTCCATGAAAATACCGCGCCCGTGGCGACCGCGAGTTCCGCACAGGTTCGCGAGCCGCTCTACACGCGCTCGCTCGCCCGCTGGAAGCGCTATGAAGCGGGGCTGAAGCCGGCGCTGGACATTCTGGAAGCGGCCGGCTGTCTCGACCCTGACGAGCGTAGCCCAAAATAGTTGGCGCCCGCCTCTGGCCATCGCGCTTGAGAGCGCTAGTCTCCCGCCGGTCCGCAACAAGGGGAGAAACGCCATGCAACACCGCCGCCTGGGCCGCAGCGCCATCTATGTATCCGACATCTGCATGGGCACCATGACCTTCGGCTCGCAGGCCGACGAGGCCGAATCCCTGCGCATCCTCGATGCCAGCTTCGATGCCGGAATCAATTTCTACGACACGGCCGAAAACTATCCCGTGCCCCCGGATTTCAAATGGGCCGGGCGCACGGAGGAAATCGTCGGCAAATGGCTGAAAACCAAGGACCGCGATTCCATCATCCTCGCCACCAAGGTCTGCGGGCCATCGCATGGCTGGATCAAGGGCAGCCAGCGCGCTGGCATGACGGCGCTCGACCGGCACAATATCCGCAAGGCGATCGAAGCGAGCCTGCAACGTCTAGGCACGGATTATGTGGACCTCTACCAGACGCACTGGCCAGACCATGGCACTGCCTATGACGAGACGATGGAAACGCTCGATGACCTCGCACGGGAAGGCAAGATCCGCATTGCCGGCTGCTCCAACGAGGATGCGTGGGGCCTGATGAAGAGTCTCGAAGCCTCAGCCCGGCTCGGCGTGCTGCGCTATGAGACCATTCAA
Organism: Hyphomonas sp.; assembly: GCF_041398385.1. GTDB lineage: Bacteria > Pseudomonadota > Alphaproteobacteria > Caulobacterales > Hyphomonadaceae > Hyphomonas. The sequence goes on along the minus strand of NZ_JAWKUW010000002.1, from coordinate 239,022 downwards.
AACAATTTCAGCCTGAACAATCGCCGCTTCGAAGATGCGCTTTCCAAAGTGTGCAAGCAGGAAGGTGTCAGCCTCATCCCCTATTCCCCGATTGGTGGCGGCGTGCTGGCCGGCAAATACCAGGACGGCGCCCGGCCGGAAGGCGCGCGCTTCTCCCGCTATCTCGAAATCGGCGGACGGCAGGCGACGATGGCGCACCGCTTCGTCAACGACAAGACACTCGCTTCCACAGCCCGCTTCATGGAGATCGCGAAGGAAGCGGGCATCAGCGCGGTGACGCTCGCAACGGCCTGGTCGAAGCAACATGACTTCGTCGCGTCCACCATTGTCGGCGTGTCGAAATTCGATCAGCTGGCGGACATCTTCGCTGCTGCCGACCTCACCCTGTCCGACGATGTCATGAAGGCCTGCAATGCAGTGACGAAAGACATTCAGTACCCGATGGGCTGAGCCTTAAAATTGAAACCCCCGGCCCGCTTCTTGCGGCAGGCCGGGGGTGCCCCTATTCGCCCCACCAAACTGGTTGTGCGTCAGTCCGCGGATGGCCGCCCGGTCGCCAGCACCTCACGCTTGCCGGCATGGTTTGGCGCGGAAATGATGCCGTCTTCTTCCAGCCGGTCGATCAGGCCCGCGGCCTTGTTGTAGCCGATCTTCAGGCGGCGCTGCAGATAAGAGGTCGATGCCCGCTGGTCGCGCACGACAATGGCGATGGCCTGCGCGAAGAGATCCTCGTCTTCGTCGCCCGTCGAGGTGCCGAGCATGGCATCCATCACGGCCGATCCCGTGGATCCGTCTTCCGGCGACTCCAGAATGTCCATCACATAGTCCGGCTCGCCCTGGTCTCGCAGCCAGTCGGTGACGGCGCCGACATCTTCGTCGGAGACGAAGGGGCCGTGCAGGCGCGTCGATTTCTGGCCGGGTGCCTGATACAGCAAGTCGCCCATGCCGAGCAGCTGTTCGGCGCCCTGCTCGTTGAGAATGGTGCGGGAGTCGATCTTCGTCGTCACCATGTAGGAAATACGGGTCGGGAAGTTCGCCTTGATCGTGCCGGTGATGACGTCCACGGACGGACGCTGCGTGGCCGTGATCAGGTGAATACCGGCGGCACGGGCCATCTGGGCAAGACGCTGGACGCAGCCTTCCACTTCCTTGCCGGCAACAAGCATCAGGTCCGCCATCTCGTCGATCACGACAACAATGTTCGGAATGTGATCGATCGGCAGGATCTCGGTCTCGTAGATCGGCTTGCCGCGATCGTCGAAGCCGGTCTGCACCTTGCGCACCAGATTCTCGCCGGCGTTACGATACTTTGCGGCCTTCTCGTTGAAGCCGGCCAGGTTCCGCACGCCCGCTTTCGACATCAGCTCGTAGCGGCCTTCCATTTCGCGCACCGTCCACTGTAGCGCGTTCACCGCCTTCTTCGGATCGGTCACGACCGGGGCGAGCAGGTGCGGAATGCCCTCATAGACCGAGAGTTCGAGCATCTTCGGGTCGATCATGATGAAGCGGCACTGTTCCGGCGTATGACGGAAGATCAGTGACAGGATCATCGCATTGACGCCCACCGACTTGCCCGAACCCGTCGTACCGGCGATCAGCAGGTGAGGCATCTTGGCGAGGTCGACGACCGTCGGCACGCCGCCAATGTCTTCGCCGAGGGCCATCGGCAGGCTGGCGCGCGAGCCGGTATAGGCATCCGACTGCAGCAGCGAGCGGAGGTAGACCGTCTCACGCTCTTCATTCGGCAGTTCGATACCGATGGCGTTCTTGCCCGGCACAACCGCGACGCGGGCAGACTTGGCGCTCATCGAGCGGGCGATATCGTCGGCAAGCGAGATGACGCGGGAAGACTTCACGCCCGGCGCCGGCTCCATCTCGAACAGGGTGATGACCGGACCCGGACGCACTTCCTTCACGCGGCCGCGCACGCCGAATTCCTTGAGGACTTCGGAGAGGCGTGCCGCCTTGGCGAGCAGGGCTTCCTCGTCGATCGAATCGGCGCGCTCCTCGGTCAGTTCCAGCAGGTCGATGGAGGGCAGGCGGCCGGCCTTGCGGCGGCGCTCGACAGGCTTGGCCACTTTCGGCTCAACCGGCGCCTTGGGACGGGCGGAGGGCAGGGTGAACAGCGGCTTGCGCACCGGCTCATCGGCCTCGTCTTCATCATCGAGGTCTTCGTCGTCATAGTCTTCGTCGTCGAGGTCGTCATAGTCGTCGGCCTCGTCGTCGACATAGTCCTCATCCTCGTAGTCGAGGTCGTCTTCCTCTTCCTCGATCTCGATCTTCTTGCGGCCGCGCAGGAAACGCGACGCAGACGCGTCGTCGTCGGTCAGTACGACGCGGGCACGTTCTTCACGCTCCACCTCAACTTCGTCGACGCGCTCTTTCTTCTTCGGCGCGAGGAATTTGAGCACCGCAAACAGGGCGCCGCCCACGCCATGCGCTTGGCGCGCCGCCCGGATGCTGGAACTCGCTGCCGCATCCTTGAGGAGGAGCGCATCGCCGCGGCGGAAGCCGAGAGCCGACAGGCCTGCCCAGAGCGCCAGCATGCCAAGCGCGATACCGGCCCAGGTGTCTGGCGAGGGCAGCATCAGCGCGCGGAACGGCATGGAGGCAAAATGATAAAGGCCGTCGCCGACCACACCGCCGAGCCCGGCGCTGAGCGGCCAGGATTGCGGCACCGGCCAGGCTGCGAAGAATGCCGCCGACAGGGGCACGAACAGGAAACCCTGGAACCACCGGCGGATGCGCGGTGCGCCGATCAGCACCGTGCGCATCGCGCCGCCGATCATCAGCGCAAGACCTGCCGTCCACGCGGACCAGCCGAGCGTCTGGCGCGCAAGGTCTGCGAAGACAGCGCCCGAGCCGCCAAACAGGTTTTGCACGTCTGCATCGGTCGCCGCATTCCAGGACGGATCGGTCGCGACATAAGACCCCACACTGCCGCAGATGAACACGCCAATGGCGAAGGCGGCTGCCCCCGTCAGGATGCGCCAGACCGGATCGCTTACGCTGAGGCTGGGGGCGTCATCATCGTCATAGGCATAATCGGTCATGGGGTGGGGAGGCCTCCGCGTTGTCGGTGGAGGCCGCAATCTGCCCTATCAGCCTTAACACCGGGAAAATGCGCCTGCCCAAGACGCAGTGCCCGCTTTAACAATTTGACGCGAAGAGATTTACGGCAATGCGGGGTCGCCGGCACACTTCTGTGGCGGCCTGCGAGACGACGCGCAGGCGCACCAAGTCCCGTGAAACAGGAAGGAATCGGCGCTCCCGGAGCTGGGGGCCTGAGAGCAAGCTTGACATATGTCTGCCGTATGCGGACGGGTTTGCGAGCCCCATCCGTTAACACCTTCCATGTTTCCGGCAGGGGTTCCTAATGTGGCGGTGTGTAAAATTAACGGCTCCGGCGGCTGCGAGCCCTAAAAAGAAAAGTCCCGGCAGGAGACCTGCCGGGACTGATCAGGAAGGTGTCGAGGCTCAGCCTGCGGTGAAGTCCGGATAGGCTTCCAGACCGACTTCCGCCTTGTCCATGCCCATCATTTCTTCTTCCTCGGTCGCGCGGACACCGATGGTGAACTTCAGCGCGAGCCAGACGACAAGCGAAGCAGCCGACACGAACACCGCCGTGAGCGCCACGCCGACGAACTGGCCGACGAAGTTCGGGTCGCCGGCTTCGTTCGGCACAATCGCCATGCCGTGCGTTGCCGGAACGATCATTGTGCCCCAGATGCCGCAGACGAGGTGCACAGGGATGGCGCCGACCACGTCGTCGATCTTGACCTTGTCGAGCAGCGGAACCGTCAGCACGGCGAGCACGCCGCCCACGCCGCCGATGAGGACGGCCTGGCCCATGGTCGGGGTCAGCGGCTCAGCGGTGATCGAGACGAGGCCGCCAAGTGCACCGTTGAACACCATGGTCGCGTCGACTTTGCCCTTATAGAGGATCGCCGTCATGATCATCGCACCAAGCGTGCCGCCGACAGCGCCCATATTGGTGTTGGCGAAGATCTGGGCGACGGAGTTGATGTCGGGAACCGTGCCGGCAGCGAGCTGCGAGGCGCCGTTAAAGCCGAACCAGCCGAACCACAGGATGAAGGTACCAAGGCCCGCCAGCGGGATGTTGGAACCCGGCATCGCGTGAACCTGCTTGCCGAAATACTTGCCGGTCCGCGGTCCGATGATGATGGCACCGACGAGCGCCGCCCAGCCACCGACCGAGTGGACCAGCGTCGAGCCAGCAAAGTCGGAGAAGGCCCATGCGGAGTCGAGATAGCCGCCACCCCATTCCCAGGAGACGACAACCGGATAGATGAAGGCCGTCAGGACTGCAGTGAAGGCGAGGAAGCCCCACAGCTTGACGCGCTCAGCGACGGTCCCGGAGACGATCGAGGCAGCGGTTGCCACGAACACCATCTGGAAGAACCAGTCGGAAGCAGGCGCGTAGCCGGCATCACTTTCGACACCAAGGTCGCCGCCGCTCCAGATGCCCGGCGTGGTGCCAAGCAGGCCGCCGAGGATCGTGCTGCCCGGATAGGCCATGTTGTAGCCGACAACCCAGAACATGAGGCCGGCAACGGCGTACAGCAGGACGTTCTTCATCGACTGCATGGCGGCGTTCTTCGAACGCACCAGGCCGACTTCAAGACACATGAACCCGGCCGCCATGAACATGACGATCAGGCCGCCGATCAGGAAGAGGTAGGAATTGTCGACATAGGAGCTGGCGCTTCCGCTGACGGATTCCTCAAGCGCGGAAAGACGTGCTTCGAGATCGGCATCCTGTGCGTATGCGAGCGCCCCCGTAAGTGCAAAGGCTGGCAGCAATGCCACCCCGCGCACCCATCTTTTCAATGTCTGGCCCATTCGGCCCCTCCATGTCGCTGGTTCCGGAGCTCGGGACCCCCCGCGCTCTCCCACCCCCGATATGATTTAGGGTCCGCCCGAATGTCGCTCGGGCGGCAGACTCAACACCCCAATCTGGAGACTCGTGGTCAAAGGCTGGGCAGGGATGCGGCCAATCGCCCAAATCTACGCCATCGCTGGACGCGGGGCGGGCGGCTCGCTATCTCGAAACCATGACGAAACCATACGAAGTGCCGGAAGGAATAGTGGACCTTGTCGTGATCGGGGCAGGGCCGGTCGGCACCTCGCTTTCGATCCTCGCCACCCAGCGCGGTTTCACCACGATCCTCGTCGATGGACGCGACCCTTCTGCAATACCTGCAATGGATACGCGGAATTTCGCCATCGTCCGCGGCAGCTGGCGCCTGCTCGGCGCAACCGGCGTTCATCCCCTGCTGGAAGGCGTGACCGAGCCCCTCAACGGCCTCGAAGCCGTGGATGGCGGCACCCATGCTTTCGGCGCGCCCTTTGTCCTCTTCGGCAATGAAGACCTGCCGGACGATGAAGACGGCCAGCCGCTGGGCCAGATGATCCCTTCGGCCGATCTTCAGGCCGCGCTGGACCGGATCACCGGCGAAACGGAAGGCCTGACCTGGCTCCGCGGCGCCCGGTTTGCCGGTCTTGAGACCAATCCGGCCGGCGCCACAGTCCGCCTGGAAGACGGAACCGAGATCCGGGCGCGGCTGGTCGCCGCCTGCGACGGGGTCAACTCCTCGGTCCGCGCCGCACTCGGCATCGGCACGGAAGAGCACGACTATGGCAAATCCGTCTTCGCCGCGAATGTGAAGCTGGACCGGCCGCATGGCGGCATCGCGCGCCAGCTGTTCATGCCGGAGGGGCCGTTTGCGACCCTGCCCATGCCCGACAATCGCGCCAACCTTGCCTGGTACATGAAGCGCGGCGCCGCCGAGGCGCTGGCAAAACTGCCGAAGGAAGACCAGGAAGCCGAACTTAACGCCCGGTTCGCGGACTTTGCCGGGCGCATGGAAATCGACGGTCCCGTCGTTTCCTATCCGCTGCGCATGAAACTCGCCCAGCGCATGACCGGCCCCCGCACCGCCCTGCTGGGCGACGCTGCCCACCGGATCAATCCGCTGGCGGGCCAGGGCCTCAATCTCGGCATCAAGGATGTCGCCGCGCTGATCGACGTGATGGTCGAAGCGCGTGAAGTCGGTCTCGATCATGGGGCCGATGCCGCCGTGGAACGCTACCAGCAATGGCGGCGCTTCGACTCCGCCAGTGTCGCCATGTTCATGGACGTGATCGACCGGGCCTTTTCAAACGACAATGCGGTGATGAAGCCGCTGCGGGGCCTTGCCATGACGGCGGCCAACAAGATCGGCCCCTTGCGCCGGGCCATGGCCCGCCAGGCCAGCGCCGACCAGAAGCACCTGCCCAGCCTGATGCGCTGAGCGCTCAGGCGCCGACTGTCAGATCCCGGAGCAGCGACCAGTTATAGAGCCCGCTGTCATGGCCATCACTGAAAAAGATGCGCAGGGCATAGCGCCCGACCGGCTCGGCGTTCACGACGGAAATATTCTCCGGCACCGGCTTTTGCGGCGGCGGCGGACCGCCGCCATGGCCGCGCACTTCAGCGGAGGGCGACTGTTCCCGCAGGCGCTTGTAGCCGACGGTGCCGGACGTGCCGTCGTCGAATTCGGCAAACAATTCCTGCGCCCCTTTGCGGAAAGTCAGGCGGATGGGCCAGGCTTCGGCGTTCATTCGGTCTCTCCATGGGGCGGATCGGGTTGTGTCAGGTCGCGGGCTTCCTCGACCAGCATGATCGGGATTCCGCCGCGGATCGGATAGGCAAGGCGCGCGCGCGGTGACACAAGCTCGTTATGTTCGGCGTCATAGCTGAGCGGCTGACGCGTCTGCGGGCAGATCAGGATTTCAAGAAGCCGCGGATCGACGCCCGAATGGGGTTTGCGCGGCGGGGACTGGTCGGTACTCATGGGTTTTCTATTGCAGGCTTCCGCGGTCCGGGCCAGCGGAATCCATTTTGAGAAGAATGCCGAGCCGCTCCGCCCTTTGCTGCAGCGACACGGCTTCCAGCAAGGCCTGTTTTTCCATCACGGAAAAAGGACATCCGGCGCAGAGGGCATTGATCAGGCCTTCAAGGTCCGCCTTGCCGACGGCATCCCAGTCGACCGACATGTCCTTTGCGTCGGAATAGATGTTGAGCGCAGCGATCAGGCCTGCGCGGGTTCCGGGCGGTTCGACGTCCGGTTCATGGAAGTCATCCGCGAACTCTGTCCAGTCTGCCCGCACCTGGCGATAGGGCGTGCGCACATCCAGTTCCTCCGCGACCCGGAACCGGGCAAGCCCCGTCAGCGTGATCAGATAGCGCCCGTCCTCGGTCTCGGAATAGCTCGTGATCCGTCCGACACAGCCGATGGCGGCAAGGTCCGGCGCCTGACGCTCGCCTCCGGTGGACTGGATCATGCCGATCAGCCGGTTTCCGGCCATCGCATCGTCCACCATGTTCAGGTAGCGCGGCTCGAAAATGTTGAGCGGCAGCGGCCAGCGCGGGAACAACAGAACGCCCGGCAGCGGAAACACGGCCAGCGTGTCCGGCAGGTCCCTGATGGAATGAAACGGCGCTCCACTCATAACTCTATAAGTGGGGCGCCGGCCGCCTCAGGCAAACATCAGTGAGGCAAGACGCCGCCGTCCCTCGACCGTGACCGGGTCGGTCGCGCCGGCCGCTTCGAACACCTGCAGCAGTTTCTGCTTCGCCTTGCCCTCGGCCCAATCCATCTTGGCACCAAGAATGATCAGCAAATGGTCCACCGCGTCGGCATAGCGCCCGGCACCGGCATAGGCTTCGGCCAGCTCGAACCGCTTGTCGTGGTCCGCCGGGCTCGCCATCACCGCATCCAGCAACGCATCGAATTCGTCGGCCGCCGGCGAATCGCCCATCATCTCGATGGCCATGCGCACGCCCTTGACGGTGGAGTCGTTCTTCTTGTCGTCCGGGATCATGTCGAGCGTTGCGCTCGCGCGTTCCTTGTCGCCATTGGCGAGGTAGCAGCGTGCGAGGCCTGCAATGGCGGTGACGTTTTCCGGCTCTTCATTGATGATGGCGGCATAGATCTGCGCCGCCGTGGCAATGTCACCCTGCTGGCTTGCGGCCTCGGCCTGGGCCAGCGCTTCGGCGATCGCCTGCGCGGAATCCGTGCCGGACAGCAGCTTGTCGATGAAACCGCGCACCTGGCCTTCAGGCAGGGCACCGAGGAAAGCATCGACCGGACGACCCTTGTCGAACGCATAGACCGCCGGGATCGACCGCACGCCGAGCTGGCCGGCAAAGGCCGGGTTCTCGTCGATATTGATCTTGACCAGCTTCACCGCGCCCTTGTGGCCTTCGACCACGCGCTCGATGATCGGGCCCAGCTGGCGGCATGGGCCGCACCAGGGCGCCCAGAAATCGACGATTACGGGCTGGGTGTTAGAGGCTTCCACGACATCGGTCATGAACTCCTGGTCGGTGCTGTCTTTCGTGTGCAGCGCGGCGGCGTCAGCCATGGCATTGATCCCTTGCAAGCTGGCGCGAAGATGGGCGTTTGCGGGCGCTTTCGCAAGCGGAACGCTGCCGCGGCTTTTGCGTTCATCTCTGGTCCATCCGGAGTGCGTTTTTGCCGCCGGCTGAACAGCGGCCAACGAAAATCGGCCAAAATACCTTAATCCGGCCCTGTTTAGGCAGGGTTCAGGCGATTAAGTGTAAGTCCAAGGTCACCAAAGGAGACCCTCCATGAAGATCCGCCTCGCCACCCTGGTTGCCGCCACCGCGCTTGTCGCTGCGCCTTTCGCCGTGGCAAAGCAGGCGGGCGCCGCCCCGGCCGTGACCGCGCCGGCCGACGCCGCCAGCACGGCGCTGACCCCGGCCCAGCGCGACACGCTGCTGAAGGAAGTCGCCGCCTCGATGGAGAAGGTGAAAACCGCCAGCGGCCGTTTCGAACAGCTCTCGCCCGACTTCACCGTCGTGACCGGCCGCTTTGCCCTGTCGCGCCCCGGCAAGGTCCGGTTCGAATATGACGACCCGTCCCCGCTGCTGATCGTCAGCAACGGCACCACGGTCGCCATGCAGGATTCCGAACTCGAGACCACAGACCGCGTGCCGCTCGGCTCGACGCCACTCGCCCTGCTGCTCGACGACCAGCTCGACTTCAAGACCGAGGCCGAGATCGTCGACGTCATCCAGACTGGCGACCGCGTCGGCGTCACCCTGCGCGACAAGTCCGGTGAAATGGACGGCACGCTGACCCTGATCTTTGCGGGCGCAAAGCGTGACCTGGTCGGCTGGCGCGCCGTCGATGGCGCCGGCAACATGACCTCAGTCGAACTCAGCGACGTCCAGACCGGCAAAAAGCTCAGTCCGCGCCTCTTCACGGTCAAGGATTTCGAGGACGAATAGCTCCGGCGTCCGCTGCTGAAAAACATACAGGTCCGCCCCGGCCGGTCACGTCCGGGGCGAATGCTGTTGCGGAAAACACAAGCTGTTAACACATAATTTACTTGAAGTTTTCGCCTGTAGTGACATCTTTGCAACTGTCGACACACGGCATACCCCGCGCAGCACCCGACCCCCCGCTGTGAACCACCGTGATGTCGCTGCCGGAGCCTTCCCCTCCCGGCGAGACGTTGGAAACCGCGTCAGGCGCGCCCGAGCTCCCCCCGCGCTCGGGCGCGTTGACGTTTCGGGGAACAATGCTACCCAGCGCGGATGCCAAAGACCCTCAAGATCGTCAGCTGGAACATCAACTCGGTCCGCCTGCGCGCCCCGAATGTCGAGGCCTTCGTGGCCGAGCAGAAGCCTGACGTCGTCTGCCTGCAGGAAACCAAGTGCCAGGACGGCGAATTCCCCGAAAAGATCTTCCGCGAAATGGGGTTGAAGCACCTTGTGCTGAACGGCCAGAAGGGCGGCCATCACGGCGTCGCCATCGCTTCGCGCCTGCCGCTGGAGCGGATCGAGGCGCCGGATCTCTGCCGCGAGGGCCATTCCCGCGTCATCGCCGCGAAAGTTGCCGGCATGGAGGTCCACAACATCTACCTGCCCGCCGGCGGCGATGAGCCCGACCCCGCAACGAACGACAAGTTCGCGCACAAGCTCGACTTTCTTGAGCGCCTGGGGCCCGCCTACAAGAAGCAGACGAAAACCCCGCGCGTGCTCGTCGGTGACCTCAATGTCGCCCCGCACGAAAACGACGTCTGGTCGCACAAACAGCTCTTGAAGATCGTCTCGCACACGCCGGAAGAAACCGAACGGCTCGAATCCTCCCGCAATCTTGCGAAATTCGCCGACGTCGCGCGACTCGCCGTGCCGGATGAGCAGAAGCTCTACACCTGGTGGAGCTATCGCGCGAAGGACTGGGCCGAGAGCAATCGCGGCCGCCGCCTCGATCATATCTGGGTCAATCCCGCGGCGCTTCCGGACACGAAGGTCGATTCCTACAGGATTCATCTCGGCTGGCGCGGCGGATGGAAACCGTCCGACCACGCACCGGTCAGTATCGAGATTAAAGTCTGATCAGGGCTGGAGACGGTAGCCGCCGGCATCGGTCAGCAACAGGCGCGCATTCGCCGGATCCGGCTCCACCTTCTGGCGCAGGCGATAGATGTGCGTTTCCAGAGTGTGCGTTGTCACCGCCGCGTTATAGCCCCAGACTTCCGACAACAGCTCATCCCGCGCGACCGGCTTGCCGCCGGCCCGGTAGAGATATTTCAGGATGTTGGTCTCCTTCTCGGTGAGGCGCACCTTGCGACCATCCGAGGTGAGCAGCTGTTTCATCGACGGGCGGAATTCATACGGGCCGATCTTGAAGGTCGCATCTTCCGACTGTTCGAAGCTGCGCAGGTGCGCGCGGATCCGCGCCAGCAGGACGGAGAACTTGAACGGCTTGGTGACATAGTCATTGGCGCCGGATTCGAGGCCAAGAATCGTATCGGCGTCGCCATCCTGACCGGTCAGCATAATGATCGGCGTGCGCACACCCTTCTGCCTCATGATCTTGCATGCCTCGCGGCCATCCATGTCCGGCATGTCGACATCGAGCAGGATGAGATCCAGCCGCTCCGTCGTTGCCCTGAGGATTCCGGCATTGGCATTTTCGGCCTGCAGGATCTCGAACCCGTCATGCAGCTCGAACTGTTCAGCCAGCGCCTCACGCAGGTCCTGATCATCGTCCACCAGCAGGATTGTCTTCTTGGCCGCCATGGGCTGCCTCCTTCGCGTTTCGCGCCCGCTCTTATCCGAACAGCGTGAAGATGCCATAAGAAAACAGGGATTAGTCGATCACAAGAGCGGGAGAGGTGCGTGAGCGCAGACTTCATTGCCAATGCGGACGGGCGCTTTTGCTTCGAAGGCCGCAGTGTGCGCTGCGTTCTTGGCAAGAGCGGCGTGGTGGCGGCTGCGGACAAGCGGGAAGGCGACGGCGCCTCGCCTGCCGGCATCTGGCCCCTGCGCCGGGTTTTCTACCGGCCTGACCGGGTCGCCCCGCCTGAAACCGGGCTGACCGTCGTCGCGCTGACACCAGGTGACGGCTGGTGTGACGCACCGGACGACCCGAACTACAACCGGCTTGTCCGCCTGCCTTATGCGGCCAGCCACGAAAAAATGTGGCGGGACGACCATGCCTACGACCTGGTGGTCGAGCTTGGATACAATGACGACCCTCCCGTGCCGGGACGGGGCAGCGCCATTTTCATGCATCTCGCTCAGCCGGACTGGCGCGGTACGGAGGGCTGCATCGCGATGGCAGTCCAGGATTTGCTTGGTGTACTCAGAACGGCAAAATCCGGTTCTGAAATCGAAATCCGAACTTAGCTGCGTGCGCCGAACAGCGCCGTCCCGACGCGCACATGCGTCGCGCCGAACCGCGCCGCGGTCGCATAATCGCCGCTCATGCCCATGGAGAGAACCGGAAGCCCGGCCTCCCGGGCGAGCTTTGCCAGAAGGGCGAAATGGGGGCCCGCCGGCTCATCCACCGGCGGAATGCACATCAGGCCGCGCACCTCCAGCCCGGCATCGCGCGCTTCCTGTAGCAGCGCCGGCAGGTCGCGCGGTGCAACACCGGCCTTTTGCGGTTCCTCGCCCGTATTGACCTGGACCAGGACCGGGACGCGGCGCCCGGCCTTCTCCATGGCTTTCGCCAGTGCGTGGACCAGTTTCGGCCTGTCCAGCGTCTCGATCAGGTCGAACAGGCGCACCGCCTCGTCCGCCTTGTTCGTCTGCAAGGGGCCGATGAGGTGCAGCTCAAGGTCCGGATAGGCAGCGCGCCGGTGGGCCCAGTGCGCTTCGGCCTCCTGCACCCGGTTTTCGCCGAAAACCCGCTGGCCCGTGTCCAGAATGGCGTCGATTGCCTCATCCGGCTGCGTTTTCGTCACTGCGACGAGCGTCGGGGCCGGGGTCGCGGCAGCGGAAAGTTCCGCCAGCACCGCCTCGCGGCGCTTGGCAATGGAGAGCGTGTCGGTATCAGTCATGTGTATGCAGCAGGAAGACCGGAATCGCGCAGAACGCAAGCTTCGCAGCGCCGCGCGTGCCGCTGCGGCGCATTTGCCCACCGGGCTCCCGCCGGTCTTCTTCCTCACCGATCCGAAGCGGACGCCCGACCCGGCCGAGACGGCCTCGCGCCTTCCGGCCGGCTGGGGCATCATTTACCGCCATTTTGGCGCGGCTGACCGGTATGAAATGGCACGCAGGATCATCGCTGTCGCACGCCAAAGTCATGTTTTGGTGCTGATTGCCAACGATCCCGGCCTTGCCGCCGACGTCGGAGCAGACGGGGTGCACTGGCCCTTTGCTGCTCGGTCCGGGGCGCGGAAATGGCGCACCCGCTTCCCCCTCATGACGGCCAGCGCTCATTCTCCGGAACAGGTGCGATTGCTGCAGGATACGCCGGTTGATGCGGCACTGCTTTCAACCGTCTTTGCGTCGGACAGCCCCAGCGCCGGAACCCCCATGGGCCCACTTCGCCTCAGGGCATTCGCCCGATGCACACAAACGCCCCTCTACGCCCTCGGCGGCCTCACAGCCGAAACGGCAAGCAAGATAGCCCCTGTAGCAGGCATTGCAGGAATCGAAGGAATTGAACGGGTTTTCGGCCCTAGAACTTGAACGCCGATTTCAGCCGGATCCCAGCCTCGACATTCCGCTCTTCCCACTGGGTCACATCATTCAGCTTGTCAGCCCCAACACTGACTTCACCGCCGACCGACAGGCGCGGAGTGATCTTGAACGTTGCACCGGCCTGCATTTCTTCGCGCGGCAGCGGCGAAACAGCAGAGTCAGGACGCGAAAGCTTGTCCAGGCTGAATTCCCAGCGCGTGTTGCCGCCAAACTGCATGGACACATCTTCGGAAGGCTCAGCCTGCCAGACGGGACGTGCTTCTGTCGGCTTTGCCAGAGCGAACTGGCGATACCAATCGACCGAACCGGCCCGTGTGTCTGAAATCTGCGGCGAATCGAGTTGAGTGCTGGGTGCAGGCGCGGCTTCCTGAGCAGCCGCCGGCAATGCCAGCGCCGTCATGGCAACCGTTGCAGTGATTAACAGCCCTAGCCGCATTGTCCGCACCTTATCTGCCTAAAGATTAAGCGCCCGAGTGCGTAAACAGAAGATTAAAATACTGACACAGATACAATTCTAACGGGATAGTGTGATTTCTAACACAATCCCTTCGCTGTCCGGCAGATAGAGGCTGTGTGCGCCTGTCAGCAGGTCCACCGTGTCAGACCGGTAGCCCAATGCGACCGCCGCGTGATCGCCAAACGCCTTCGCTCCCCCGAATCGCCAGGATTTGCCGTCGATTTGGACAGTATCGTCCTCTGCCTCTCCATATTCGAAGCCCCAGCGGATCCCAAAAAGTTCCCGGCTGAGTCCCGCAGTCCAGGCTGTGTAATCGCCCGGCGTGTCGGCCAGCCCGTTATCGCTGTCGAGCATGCTGCCACCCAGAACGAAACCCTCCCATTCGAGAGAGCCGCCCGCTGACAAAGTGGTGACGCTGTCATAATCGACCGGTGAGGTGGGGGCCGCATCCACGTCAGCGTGGCTGTAAGCAACTGAAGCGCGCGTGCGGAGCCCGGTTGCGCGGAACCGGTGGTTGAAGCTGAGCGAAGCCTCGGCCGCATTGCGGATCGAGACGGCCGGGGCACCGGGAAAGATCCGGGCCGGATCGCGGTCCAGACCGCGTGTGGACGCTTCAGGCGTGAACGACAGGCCACCACGCAACCCGATTATGCGGGGCGTCGCAACAGATACTTTTGCCGAGGGGCCGGTAAGGTCATGATCGGTCCGGACGAGGGCCACACCACCCGGATCCAGCTGAGGCGCATGCAGGGAAAGGGTGCGAAACACAGAAGGCGCGCCCTCGCTGAACCGCTTTGCGATCCCTTCGTCGCGACCGAGCCGGATCTCGCCATACCCACCTTCCGCATAGACATAGGCAGTCTCGATGGCCCCGCGGGCCCCCGCATCTTCCACAACCGCCGCAGCCGCGAGGCCGCTGAACGCCCCAATCACTGGCGGTTGCTGACCTGCAGGTGCCGCGAGGATGCCCGAAAAGCCGGCGCGCGCCGGATGGTCGCGCTCGAACCTCACCCCGGTGACGACACCAATCTCGAGCCCATTGTCGAGCACCCTGTTCGCAAAGGCACCAATGCCGAAACGCAGGAGGGTTTCGTCGTCTTCACCCGGCGAAGCCACGAGCGCCGCTTCGCCGGTGACGCCGGTTTCCCAGAGGCTTTCTTCTTCCCACACGTCCTGCGCGGCTGCGGGTAAGGCCACAACACCCAGAAACGCCAGTGAAATGGCCAGACGATCCATGATTCTCTCCCGGCCCTATCCAGCGCACATCGGCACTGGCGAGCCCTGACTCGTGTTGTTATACAAACGCCCGTGAACAAGGTCTTGCGCTTGGGAATCCTTCTTATGAACAAATTTGTCCTCGCTGCGGCAGCCGCTGCCCTTATCGGGCTCACCGGGTGCCAGTCAGTCAAGCGCGTCAGCGCCGACTCCCGCGTCGCATCCGAGAATATCGGCACGGTGAACCCTTATCTCTGGCGTGCCGCGCTGGACACGTTCGACAAGATGCCGGTCCAGAGCGCAGATCCGATCGGTGGGCTGATCGTTTATGACTGGATGAGCTTCCCGTCGGCAAAGGATGAGCGGATCAAGGCGACGGTCTACATCCTCGACACGCGGCTGCGTGCGGACGGCGTCAAAGTCTCGGTTTTCCGGCAGGTCAATGAAGGCGGCCAATGGAGCGATGCAGACGTGGACCCGGAAACTGCCATCCAGCTTGAGAATGCCATTCTTGACCGGGCGCGGACGCTGAAGAACGCTCAACTCGGCTAGAAGGCCGGTCTGCAACCAGACGACAATCAGGGGGTGTGGGCCGATGGCCACCCGATACGATCCGCAAGCCGCGGAACCGAAATGGCGTGAAGCCTGGGACAAGGCCCAGCTGTTCAGGACAAAATCGCCGAAGGAAGCGCCTGGCGCGCCGAAGGCCTACGTCCTCGAGATGTTTCCCTATCCCTCGGGACGCCTGCACATGGGCCATGTGCGCAATTATGCGATGGGTGATGTGGTCGCCCGTCATAAGCGGGCCAAGGGCTACAACGTTTTGCATCCGATGGGCTGGGACGCATTCGGCATGCCGGCCGAGAACGCTGCCATGGAGCGCGGCGTCCACCCCGGTGAATGGACCTATCAGAATATCGCCGCGATGAAGGCCCAGTTTGCGAAACTTGGCCTTTCCCTAGACTGGAGCCGCGAATTCGCGACCTGCGACCCCGAATATTACGGCGCCCAGCAGGCCCTGTTCCTGAAGCTGATGGACGAGGGGCTCGTCTATCGCAAGGCGTCCAAGGTCAACTGGGACCCGGTGGACAACACGGTTCTAGCGAACGAGCAGGTGATCGACGGCAAGGGCTGGCGGTCCGGCGCGCCGGTAGAGCAGCGCGAGCTGACCCAATGGTTCTTCCGCATCACGCAGTATGCGGAAGACCTGCTGGACCAGGTGCAGAAGCTTGAGCGCTGGCCTGAGAAAGTTCGCATCATGCAGGCGAACTGGATCGGCAAGAGCACCGGCGCAACGTTCCGGTGGCTGTTTGAGGGCCCGGCGCCGGCCGGACACCAAGACGGGATCGAGGTCTTTACGACCCGTCCCGACACGCTGTTCGGCGCGAGCTTTGTGGCACTGGCGCCTGATCATCCGATCACCAAGGCTCTGGCCGAAACCAATCCCGCGGTAAAGGCATTCATCAGGGAAGCGGCGCAGATCGGCACCTCCGAAGAGGCGATCGAAAAGGCTCCCAAGCTCGGCGTCGACCTTGGCCTGCGCGTGAAACACCCATTCGATCCGGAGTGGACCATACCGGTCTGGGCCGCGAACTTCGTGCTGTCGTCTTACGGCACCGGCGCGATCTTCGGGTCGCCTGCGGGTGACCAGCGCGATCTCGACTTCGCACGCAAATATGGCCTGCCGGTGCAGCCGGTTGTCCTGCCACCGGGCACGAAGCCCGAAGATCACGAGATCACCGATGAGGCCTATGTCGGCCCCGGCACGATCTACAATTCAAAGTTTCTGGACGGGCTCAGCACCGAGGAGGCCATCAAGGCAGCGATCGCCAGGCTGGAAACCCTCGGCCAAGGCACCGCAACGACCACATATCGCCTGCGCGACTGGGGCGTTTCGCGCCAGCGCTATTGGGGCTGTCCGATCCCGGTCATCCATTGTGAAGGCTGCGGTGTCGTGCCGGTACCGGAAAGCCAGTTGCCCGTGCGCCTGCCCGATGATGTCACGTTCGACAAGCCGGGCAACCCGCTGGAGCGCCATCCGACCTGGAAGCATGTCGACTGCCCGGCCTGCGGAAAACTGGCCCGGCGTGAAACCGACACGCTGGATACGTTCGTGGATTCGTCCTGGTATTATGCCCGCTTCGCCAGCCCGGATGACATGGAAGAACGCGCCTACTGGCTGCCGGTCGACCAGTATGTCGGCGGTATTGAGCATGCCGTGCTGCATCTGCTGTATTCGCGCTTCTTTGCGCGGGCGATGCGGGATGTCGGCGAGCTGGACCTGCCGAGCGGCGAACCCTTCGCGGGCCTGTTTACTCAGGGCATGGTCACGCACGAGACCTACAAATCTGCCGGCGGACAGTGGCTGCAGCCCTCCGAAGTCGAGCAGAAGGACGGCACCTGGATTGAGATCGGCAGCGGCAAGGCCGTAACGCCGGGCCCGATCGAAAAGATGTCGAAGTCGAAGAAGAACACGGTCGACCCAGACGCGATCATTGCGCAGTTCGGGGCGGACGTGGCGCGCTGGTTTGTGCTGTCCGACTCGCCGCCGGAGCGAGATGTCGAGTGGACGCAGGCCGGCGTCGAGGGTTCCGCGCGGTTCGCCCAGCGCCTGTGGAGCGTGTTCGATGAGCTGTCGGGCCTCGAAAAGGCGCCGCCGGCCAGCGATGCCGAATCCCTTGCCGTCCGAAAGGCGAGCCATAAGGCAGCCGCATCGATCGACAAAGCCATCCAGGAATTCCGGTTCAACTCGGCTGTCGCGACGATTCATGAATGGGTCACCGCGCTGAAGAAATCTGAATCTGCCGGCGAATCGGCCATTGGGGCGCGTTTTGAGGGAGCGTCCATGCTGGCGCGTTGTCTGACACCTTTCATGCCGCATCTTGCTGAAAGCTGCTGGGAGCGGATCGGTGGCGAAGGGTTTGTCTCCGCTGCGCCCTGGCCCGAGGCCGACGCGGCTCTCACCGAGGATGATACAGTGACGATGGCTGTCCAGGTCAATGGCAAGCGCCGTGCTGAAATCACCGTTCCGAAGGGTGAAGCAAACGAGGCGGTCGAAGCCGTCGCGCATGCGCATCCGGATGTTGCATCATTCCTCGCCGGCAAGTCGGTGAAGAAAACGATTGTTGTGCCGGGCCGCATCGTGAATATCGTGGTCGCATGAAACGGCTCCTGATCGCGCTCACTCTTGGTCTCGCCGGTTGCGGCTTCCAGCCTGTTTATGCGCCGGGTGGAAGCGCGGCCTATACGTCGGGCTTTATTACAGTTGAGCCGATCCGCGGACGTTCCGGATACGTGTTGCGACAGGCCCTCCAGAAAGAACTCGCCATCGGACTGCCGAATGTGACGAGCTCTGCATCGCTCAACATCGTGCTCGACGAGAACCTGACGCGACTCGCTTTCAAGCCCGACGGCGCGGCCGCACGGTCGAGCATCGGGGCGCGCGCGAAATATGTGCTGGCGAGCGAAAACGGCGTGATTTCCGATACGGTCTCAGTACAGACCGATTTTGCTGTGCCGGATGCACCCTATGGCGACATCTCTGCGCAAACGAGTGCATCGGACAGGGCAATGCGCCAGCTCGCCTCGCGGATCGTGGACGATTTGCGCCTGAAATTGTCGACGGAAGACTGACATGCTTCTTCAGGGCAAGCAGGCCATCGCCTTTGCCCGCAAGCCGGACCCGAAAATCTGGGCTGTGCTCGCATTCAGCGAAGACGAAGGCCTTGCCAGCGATACGGGGCAAAGCGTGCTGGCGGCCTGGGTCGGTAAGGGCCCGCCTGCCGATGTCACCCTGCTGGATGACGAAGCGATCAAAAAGGATCCCGCGCTGCTGTTCGACGCGCTGGAAGCAGTATCGCTGCTGGGCGACATGAGGATCGTCCGGATCCGGACAAGCGGCGACAAGATTGCCGGCCTTCTCAGCGATGCATTTGCCGAAGGTGACAAAGTACAGGACCGCTTCGGAGCTCGCCTGCTGATAGAGGCCGGCTCGCTCCAGAAAAAATCCAAACTGCGCGCGGCGGCCGAAGCAGCCGGCACAGTTGCTGCACTTCACTTGTTCGCGGACGAGGCTGTGGACATCGAAGGCAAGGTCAAACAGGCCCTGCTGGAGGCTGGTGCGACGATCGATGCCGATGCGCTGCATGCCTTCGTCGGCGACCTTCCAGGGCACCGGCTGGCTGCAAATTCCGAAATTGAAAAGCTGTCGCTGTATGCCCGCGGACTCGGTCGGGCCCTGTCGATGGCGGATATCCGCGCCCTCAGCGCAACCGAGCTTGAGCAGACGGTGACGGCCGCAATCGATGCCACGCTCGACGGTCGGCCAGGCGATGCAAACCATGCATTTGACAGGCTCGCCATGGCAGGTACCGCAGGAATCGGCCTTTTGCGCTCGCTCCAGTTCGAGGTCCGGCGCATGCTGGATGCGCATATGCGGATCGCCGAAGGCCAGCCCAGCCCGAACATGAAGCTGAGACCGCCGGTCTGGCAGAGCGCCTGGCCGTCCTATCGTGCGCGATTGAACAAGTGGCCGGTCCGGCGCCTCACACGTGTTCTGGAACGCATCTATGACGCCGAAGAGCAGGCAAAACGCGCTGGCGGCAGCGCAGACGCGGTCGTCCGTATGCTGATGAATGAGCTCGCCCGAGCGGCAGAAGCCGCGCGCTAGCTCAGCCCTTCTTGCGGGTCAGGCGGCGGCAAACATCATCAAGCTGTTCAAGATCCCGGTATTTGATACGCAGTTCGCCCCCATTCGCGCCATGGCGGATATCCACCTGCAGGCCGAGCTGCCGCATAAGGTCTGCCTCAAGCGCTTCGGTGTCGACATCTTTCTCGGCTGCCGGACTACGGCTGCCCGGGCTGTTACCAGTTGCGCCACCGTCTCTTCCGCCTTTCGCAAGCGCTTCAACTTCGCGCACGCTCAGGCCCTTGGCGACCGCGGTCTCGATCAGCGCTTCAGGGTCCGGTGAACCAAGTGCAGCGCGGGCATGGCCCGCACTGATCCGCCCTGCACGAATATGGTCCCTTGCCGCTTCCGGCAGTTGCAGCAGACGGAGCGTGTTGGTGATGTGCACCCGGCTCTTGCCGACGCTGGAGGCGAGACTTTCCTGCGTTCGGCCAAAACGCTTCATCAGCGCGTCGTAGGCCTCGGCCTCCTCAATCGGATTGAGATCCTGGCGTTGGACGTTTTCGATTATGCCGACTTCGAGCAATTCAAGTTCATCGAGCCTGCGCACGACGGCGGGTATCGCGGCAAGACCAGCCAGCTTGGCGGCGCGCCAGCGGCGTTCACCCGCGATAATCTGGTAACGCCCCGCTTCCTTGGGATCCGGACGAACAAGGATTGCCTGCAGAATGCCCTTGGTGCGGATCGAGTCCGCCAGCTCCTGTAGCGTGGCTTCATCGAACGTGCGGCGCGGCTGAGCAGGATTGCGGCGGATATGATCAATCGGGATTTCCGACACACCGGTCGCCATCGGTGCGCCCGGAATGGCTGTCGCCGGCGTCGCCGCCTCGACCTCTCCGATCAGGGCTGACAGCCCTCGGCCCAATCGGCTCGGCTTGCTCTTGGAATCCTCGACCATACCGTTCAGGCCGCCCGTGCCTTTTCGCGCTGCAGGACTTCCGAAGCGAGCCGGATATAGGCTTCGCTCCCGGGGCAGCGGTAGTCATACAGCAGGGCCGGCTTGCCGAAGGACGGCGCCTCGGACAGGCGGACATTGCGCGGAATCACTGTGTTGTAGACCTTGGCGCCAAAGAAAGCGCGCACCTCGTCCGCCACCTGGTCGGAAAGGTTATTGCGCCGGTCGTACATGGTGAGCACCACGCCCTGGATTTCGAGATCCGGGTTCAGCCCCTGCCGCACGACGTCCACCGTTCGAAGCAGCTGGCTGAGGCCTTCCAGCGCCAGGAATTCGCACTGGAGCGGTACAAGCAGCGCATCGGCCGCGGTCATCGCATTGATGGTCAGGGCAGACAGCGACGGCGGACAGTCGATGAGAATATAGTCGTACTGAACCAGACCGCCGGCCGTCGCGCGCTCGATATAGGAATGCAGCGCATCGCGCAGCCGGTATGACCGGTGATTGTCGGTTGCCAGCGCAGTTTCAACACCCGACAGGTTCTCGTCGCCCGTGACGATGTCCAGACGCGGAACGATGGTCGAAACTACCGCCTGTTCCATCGGGATGTTGTCGACAACCACATCATAGGACGTGGTTTCGCGCTCCGTGCGCCCGATTCCGAGCCCCGTAGACGCATTTCCCTGGGCATCGAAATCGATGATCAGGACGCGCCGGCCTACGGCGGCGAGGGCTGTGCCGAGATTGATCGACGTCGTTGTCTTTCCG
Source organism: Hyphomonas sp. (assembly GCF_041398385.1). GTDB lineage: Bacteria > Pseudomonadota > Alphaproteobacteria > Caulobacterales > Hyphomonadaceae > Hyphomonas. Next base: position 217,970 of record NZ_JAWKUW010000002.1, on the reverse strand, counting down.
ACGCCGCCTTTCTGGTTCACCACAGCAAAGATTCTGGGCTTACTGCCTGCCACGACGTAGCTCCCTGATGCTCATTAGTTTGCCTGACCCACCAACCCGGCTTGGAATCGCCTCATAAGCGAAGTTCCACCTTTGGCCAGCCTCCGTCAATTCCTCTTTCCAGCGTTCGCCCTTCAGGAAAAGCCCTGTTGCGCCTTTGGTGAGCCAGGGTGCGGCGTAGTCGAGCAGCTTCGGGAGCGGGGCAAATGCGCGGGCCGTGACGAAATCTGCCGCAAAATGCGGTACGGATTCGACCCGTTCCTGCCGCACAGTCGCCGGAAGCCCGGCCGCATCGATGGCCGCCCGCAAGAATGCGCACTTCTTCCCAACGCTTTCGATCATAGTCACATGCCCAGTCGGCCGCGCCGCCGCGATGATCAGGCCGGGGAATCCGGCGCCGGAGCCCAGATCGACCACCTTCGCGTCTTCCGGGATCAGGTCCAGGAGCTGGTAGCAATCGGCGACATGGCGCGTCCAGATGACCGACCATTCGCGGGGCCCTATCAGATTGCTCTTCTTCCGCCAGACGCCAAGCGTATCGATCACGCGGTCCAGACGCTCCAGTGTTTCACGTGAAACATCCGCTGCGGCCAGAAAGGCCGCCCGATCCTCATTTACCATCACTTAGCCCGTCTTCCGGCGGCGTTTGACGTGACCGAGAAGCGCCGTGAGGGCGCCCGGCGTCACGCCCTCGATGCGGGAAGCCTGTCCGAGGGTCGCCGGACGGATCGCTTCGAGTTTCTGGCGGACTTCATTCGAGAGACCGCCAATGGAAGCATAGTCTATGGAGTCAGGGATCTGGAGCGCCTCGTCCCGGCGAAGCGATGCCACGTCGGTGGCCTGGCGTTCGATGTATCCGGAATAGAGAGCCTCGATTTCCAATTGTGCGCCGATGGCCGGATCGATCTCTGAAAGCTCCGGCCAGACATCCGCGAGGGTCGCAAGCGTGATGTCCTTGTATCCGAGATATTCCCAGGCGGTCCGGACGCGGCCGTCCTGATTAACGTTCCAACCGGCTTCGCGGGCCTTGGCGGGGGAAAGTGACAGGGTTTGAAGCGTTTTCCGCGTTTCGGAGAGCGCCAAATGTTTCACGTGAAACATCGCCGCCCGCTCCGGACCGACGCATCCGGCCTCAATGCCTTTTCCCGTCAGCCGCTGATCCGCATTGTCCGCCCGAAGCGCGAGGCGGTATTCCGCGCGCGAGGTGAACATCCGATAGGGCTCCGTCACGCCGCGCGTGATCAGATCATCGATGAGAACACCGATATAGGCATCAGCGCGATCAAGGATGATCGGTTCCAGGTCTTTCACGGCGCGCGCGGCATTGAGACCGGCCATCAGGCCCTGAGCGCCGGCTTCCTCGTATCCCGTCGTGCCATTGATCTGTCCCGCCAGATACAGACCGGGCAGGGCTTTGACTTCGAGGGCGGCATTCAAGGCGCGCGGATCGACATAATCATATTCGATAGCATAGGCGTGCTGGAGGATCTTCACATCCTCAAGGCCGGGGATTGTCCGGACGAAACGCTCCTGAACCTCCTCCGGAAGGGAGGTCGAAATGCCGTTCGGATAGACGGTGTGATCGTCGAGCCCTTCCGGCTCCAGGAAGACCTGGTGGCGTTCGCGGTCTGCGAACCGGTTCACCTTGTCCTCGATGGAGGGGCAGTAGCGCGGGCCGCGCCCGGCAATCGCGCCGGAATAGACGGCAGACTGGGTGATGTTCTCTTCGATGATCGCGTGGGTTTCCGGCGTCGTCCACGTGATGCCGCAGGCAATCTGCGGCACGGTGATCCTGTCCGTCATATAGGAGAAGGGCACGGGCTCATCGTCGGCCGGCTGCATTTCGAGCCGGTCCCACGCAATGGTGCGGCCGTCGAGGCGCGCAGGCGTTCCCGTCTTCAGCCGGCCCATTGGCAGGTCGAGACTGTAGAGGCGATCTGAAAGACCAATCGCCGGTGCTTCGCCCACGCGGCCGGCCGGAATGCGCTTCGCGCCGATATGGATGACGCCTTTCAGGAAGGTGCCCGTCGTGATCACGACACAGCGCGCCGGATAGCGCTCACCCGTCAGACCGATGACGCCCGCCACATGGCCGTCTTCAACGATCAGGTCTTCGGCGCCGTCTTTGATGACCGTAAGGTTCGGATAGTTCGAGATCTCTGCCTGCATCGCTTCGCGGTAGAGCTTCCGGTCGATCTGGGCGCGGGGGCCCCAGACAGCCGGACCTTTGGAGCGGTTCAGCATGCGGAACTGGATGCCGGCCTTGTCGGCCATGCGGCCCATCAGGCCGTCCAGCGCATCGATCTCCCGCACAAGGTGGCCCTTGCCGAGCCCGCCAATCGCCGGGTTGCAGCTCATCTCGCCAATCGTCGCGAACTTGTGCGTGACGAGCGCCGTCTTCGCGCCTGTGCGCGCAGCAGCCGCCGCAGCTTCGCAACCGGCATGGCCGCCGCCGACAACAATGACATCGAAGCGGGTGTCACCCGTCATGGTTCGCGCATCCTGTGGATAAGTGAGCGGGCTATATAACGCCGGCGAGGCTCAAACCCTAGGGGTCATTTGCCGATGCAGAACTGCGAGAAGACAGCGCCGAGCACGTCCTCAACGCCGACACTGCCGACAATCGCGCCGAGCTGGCGGATCGCCATCCGCACATCTTCCGCCGCGAGTTCCGCCCCGACACCTTCTTCCAGCAGCTGCCGCGCCGTGACCAGGCTGGCGAGCCCCGCGCTCAGCTTTTCCCGGTGCCGCGCCCGGGTGATGACCGGCGCTTCCACCGATGCGGCCCGTTGCGACACGAAGCTCGAAATCCAGCGCTCCAGCGTATCGATGCCCTCGCCGGTCGCCGCCGATATCGTCAGGGCGCCATCCGGGGCGAGCAGGGGCGAGCGGAGATCCGCCTTGTTGAACACGATAATGTCCTGGCTTTCGACGGGACCCTTCGGTGGCTCGGGATCTGCGGCGTCGATCACGTGGATACGGAGGTCTGCTTCAAGGGCCGCGCGTTCGGCCCGGCGCACGCCTTCGGCCTCGACCACGTCGGCCGTTTCGCGCAGGCCCGCCGTATCGGCCAGCCAGACGACCTGTCCGCCGAGGACGAGGCGGACTTCCACAATGTCCCGTGTGGTGCCGGCAATGTCCGTCACGATGGCGGCTTCACGCCGGGCGATCCGGTTCAGCAGGGAAGACTTGCCGGCATTGGGCGGGCCGACAATGGCAATGCGGAATCCGTCGCGGATCTTCTCGCCGACGCCGCGGTCGCCGAGGGCGTCTTCCAGCTCCGCGATCAGACGATCGAGCTTTTCCAGGATCGGGCGCACCGTGTCGTCCGGCGTGTCGCCTTCGTCCGGGAAGTCGACCATGACTTCGATCAGCGCCAGCACGCCGGTCAGCTCCGCGCGCCAGCGATCATAGATTTCCGTCAGCCCGCCGGTGAGCTGGCGCAGGGCCTGAGCCTTCTGGGCTTCGGTCTCGGCTTCGATGATGTCAGCCACGCCTTCGGCTTCGGTCAGGTCCAGCTTGCCGGCTTCGAAGGCGCGGCGGGTGAACTCTCCGGGCTCGGCAAGGCGCACGCCCGGCTGCTGCGTCAGCGTCTCTAGTGAGTATTTGATCACATAGGGGCCGCCATGGAGATAGAGCTCCAGCGTATCCTCGCCTGTGTAGGAATGCGGCCCCGGCATGAAGAGGGCGAGCCCTTCATCGATCAGGTTGCCGTCTTCATCGCGGAATTTTGTGAGCGTCGCGCGGCGCGGCTCGGGCAGGCCGCATTCCAGCAGCTCGCCGGCAAGTTTCCACACGCGGTCGCCCGAGAGGCGGATGATGCAGATCGCCGCCGGTGGCTGGCCCGAGGCGAGGGCGCAGATCGTGTCGCGCTCGCTCATGGCCAAACGCTCCCGGTCAGTTCTTCATCGCTTCGAAGAACTCGTCGTTTGTCTTCGTCTGGCGCAGCTTGTCGATCAGGAAGTCGATGGCGTCGTTCGTGCCCATCGGGCCGAGGATGCGGCGAAGGATATAGATCTTCGACAGCTGGTCCTGCGGCGTGATGAGTTCTTCTTTCCGCGTGCCGGACTTCATGATGTCGATGGCCGGGAAGGTCCGCTTGTCAGCGATCTTCCGGTCCAGCACGACTTCGGAGTTACCCGTGCCCTTGAATTCCTCGAAGATGACTTCGTCCATCCGGCTGCCGGTATCGATCAGCGCGGTGGCAACGATGGTCAGCGAGCCGCCATTCTCGACGTTCCGGGCGGCACCGAAGAAACGCTTCGGACGCTGCAGGGCGTTCGCGTCGACACCGCCGGTCAGCACCTTGCCGGAAGAGGGGACCGTCGTGTTGTAGGCGCGGCCGAGGCGCGTGATCGAGTCGAGCAGGATCACCACATCGCGCTTGTGCTCGACGAGGCGCTTGGCTTTCTCGATCACCATTTCGGCGACCTGGACGTGGCGCGTCGCCGGCTCGTCAAAGGTCGAGGCGACAACCTCGCCTTTTACCGTGCGGCGCATGTCGGTGACTTCTTCCGGGCGCTCGTCGATCAGCAGGACGATCAAGTAGCATTCCGGATGGTTCTCCTCGATGGCCGAGGCGATGTTCTGCAGCAGAACGGTCTTACCGGTACGCGGTGGGGCGACGATCAGGGCGCGCTGGCCCTTGCCGATCGGGGCGACGATATCGATGACGCGGCCCGAACGATCCTTGCGGGTCGGGTCGCGCGATTCCATGCGCAGGCGCTCTTCGGGGTAGAGCGGCGTCAAATTGTCGAAGTGGACTTTCTTGTTTGCCTTGTCCGGGTCTTCGAAGTTGATCTTGGACACATCGGTCAGCGCGAAGTAGCGCTCCGAATCCTGCGGGGCGACAATCGGGCCTTCCACGGTGTCACCGGTGCGAATATTGGCCTTTTTCAGCACTTCCGGGCTGACATAGATATCGTCCGGGCCGGGCAGGTAGTTCGATTCCGGCGAGCGCAGGAAGCCGAAGCCGTCGGTCAGCACTTCCAGCACACCCTGGCCGGTGATTTCCACTTCACTGTCGGCCAGTTCCTTGAGGATCGCGAACAGCATGTCCTGCGTCCGCATCGAGGAAGCGTTCTCGACTTCCAGCTCTTCTGCATAGGCGAGCAGTTCTTCCGGCGATTTTGCCTTCAGTTCGCGAAGGGTCACGCTGGTCAGGTTATCGAGCATCGAGGAGGCCATACGGGTGGAGTCCGATTGTAGGGGTCTGCGAGAGACAAGTTTTGGGAGGTCCGCGCGAAAAGGATAGGTCGCAAGGCACAAGGACTGTGCGCCGGATTGGCCGCATATGGGCTCAGCAGCCCCGCGGCGTCAAGCTTTAAGCGCAATGGCGCCGCTCAGAACGGCCGCACGATCACCATGACGACCACCACGATCATCATCAGGAACGGCACTTCGTTCAGCATTCGCAGCGTGCGGGCGGTAACCTTTGCCGTGCCGCGGTCGATACGCTTGCCGACATAGACATAGTAGCCGTGCATCGCCGTGATCAGCGTCACGAACAGAAGCTTCACATGCATCCAGGGATGGGACAGCAGGGCCGGGTTCATCCACAGCATGAGCCCGCCGAAGATCCAGACCAGCACGATGCTCGGGTTCATCACGATGATGCGCAGCTTGTTGGCCGCAGTCTTCATGGTCTCGAACAGGGGCTCGCCCGGCTGGCTCGACAGCTGGTGGATCTTGTAGCGCGGATAGATCATCAGGCTGGCCATCGTGGCGATGACGAAAATCACGTGTGCGGCCTTGATCCAGAGATACAGCATTATGTGCGGGCCTCAGCGGATTTGTTCACGACCATGCCGGACTTGTGCTCGGGCTGCTTGTGCGGACAGCGGGCAAGACCCTGCGGGCAGAGCCGGTCGCCGGCGCAGCTGCGCATCGGTGTCTTCATCTTCAGCGCCTCCAGCGTTTCGCCGGCGAGCATGGAAATGAAATCCGGATGGGTGCCGAGGGCCTCGACGCGCGTATAGCTCGGCGCGCCATTCTGTTCGGCCAGCAGCCGGTACTCCTCGCCGAGTTCGACCAGCGTCTCGATATGCTCCGAGACGAAGGCAATCGGCGCGATTAGGATGTTGCGGCCTTCCTTCGATTTCTCGACGACGAGTTCCTCGGTCGGCGGGCCGATCCATTTCAGGGGTCCGACACGGGACTGGTAGCAGGCGGTAACTTCCCACTCGCGCGGCACGCGGCCGGCGATCATGTCCGCCATGGTTTCGCATTGCCACTGATAGGGATCGCCGCCCTGGACGATCTTTTCCGGCAGGCCGTGCGCCGACAGCAGGAGAGACACGTTCTCCGGCCGGCCGGCCTTCTCCCAGGCCTGCATGATCCGCTCGACATGCGCCGAGACGAAGGATTCCTCGAAGGGATAACAACAGATCGTGCGGCAGGGGTCTTTGTAGGCCTTGTTCCAGGCGGTGAGGGATGAGCCCGTCGTGGTCGTCGAGAACTGTGGATAGAGCGGAAGCAGCACGACTTCATCGGCGCCCCAAGCCTTCACCTCGGCTGCGGCCTCTTCGGTAAAGGGATGCCAGTAGCGCATGGCGATGAAGCAGCGCACTTCGTCGTCCGGCAGCTGCTTTGCGAGCTCGGCCTGCAGCGCCTCTGCCTGCGCCTCGGTTTCCGGCAGCAGGGGAGAGCCGCCGCCGGCATCCATCATCGCGTAATTCTTGATCACCATCGGTGCCCGCGATTTCGAGATCAACCGCGCCAGCACCCAGCGGATGGGAAGGGGCGCAGTAATGATCGCCGGATCGCGGAACAGGTTCTTCAGGAAGGGCTGGACGGACTCAGCCTTGTCCGGGCCTCCCAGATTGAACAGCACGACGGCAATCTTACGCCCCATTATCAGCCTTCCCGCAGAATCTTCAGAACACGCTCCACGTTTACGATGGGCGTCTCCGGCCGGATGCCATGGCCTAGATTGAAGATATGGGGCCGGCCCGCATACGCTGCCATGAGTTCCCGCACCCGGGCGTCCATCCGTTCGCCGCCCTCGATCAGCAGCAGGGGATCGAGATGCCCCTGCACCGGCATGTCCGGCGGCAGAACGGCGTTCACGAAAAAGGGCACAGCCGCCGTATCGAGGCCGACCGCGGTGACGCCTGTCTCTTTCGCATAGGGTTCCAGCATCACACCTGCGCCGCGCGGAAAGCCGATGATCGGCACGGTGATGCCCATGGCGCGCAGCCGCTCCACCAGCTTGCGGGTCGGCGCGATGATGACTTCCCGGAAGATATTGTCCGGCAGGCCTTCGGCCCAGCTGTCGAACAGCATCAGCGCATCGGCGCCGGCTTCGATCTGGCGGGCAAGATAATGAGCGGTCGCTTCCGCCACCTTGTCCATGACAGCGGCAAGGTCTTCCGGCCGCCCATGCGCCCAGCGCCAGGCATCGGACTTGTCGGTCTTTCCTCGACCTTCAATCGCATACAGGCCGACCGTCCAGGGAGAGCCGGCAAACCCAATCAGCGTGGTTTCAGAAGGCAAGGCCTCACGCACGCGGGAAACCGTTTCATAGACAGGGGCCAACCGGTCGGCTGCCTTGATGGCTGGGACACGGTCGAGATCAGCCGGGGCCGAAATCTTTTCAACAAGGGGCCCTGTGCCTTTTTCGAATTCGACCGACAGGCCCATCGCATCCAGCACCAGCAGGATATCGGCAAAGAGGATCGCCCCGTCCATGCCATAGCGGCGCACCGGCTGAAGCGTAGCCTCGGCGGCCATGGATGGTGTGTAGCAGAAATCCAGGAAGTCTTTTGCCCGGGCCCGAAGCTCAAGATATTCGGGCAGGTGTCGACCAGCCTGGCGCATCATCCATACCGGAGGCCTTTCAGCGGATTCTCCCTGCAGAACCTGCAGCAGCTTTTTCGTACCTGCCATGCCCATCAGTTTCCCCGAAACTTTAAAAACAAGCCCGTCAGGGCACTTATGATTATTAGACCGTGAAGAAGTGGGAAAAAGGCCCGTGCGCGGATTTGTCCAGCGAATTCCACATGCGAGTCACAGGTCTGTCCGCAAAGGACGGGGTAAAGATTCCACGCGGACTCAATGGTTAACCATGCGTTAATGGCCCAATGGGAGTCACAGTCCGGAACGGAACGTGATTCCGCAGAGTCAGATTTTGCAGCCTGTGGGATTTGTGTGACTCCGGGTGGGTGAACTCCATTATCCACAGGCGAGTCACAGGCCTTGTGAAAATGCCGAACCTCGGCAAGAGAGAAGGCATCATGACACGGCCGCAACGCCTCAGCATCTATTTCAACGTCCACCTCGTCTCGGATTCGACAGGGGAGACCCTGAACGCCATCCAGCGGGCGGCCTGCGCGCAATTCGAGAATGTGCAACCGCTGGAGCACAATTACTACCTCGTCCGGTCCGAACGCCAGCTTGAGCGCGTGATGCGCGAGATCGATGCCGCGCCCGGCGTCGTCTGGTATACGATCTCCGATAATGGCCTGCGAGGGCGCCTCGAATCCTTCTGCCGCGAGCGCGGCGTACCGACGCTGCCGGTGCTTGATGCGTCCATTGCCATGCTGTCCCGCCATCTCGGCATTTCCGCCAACCAGAAAGTCGCCGGCCAGCATGCGCTGGACGAAGACTATTTCGAGCGGATGGAAGCGATTAATTTCACGCTGGCCCACGATGACGGCCAGAATGTCGAAAGCCTGACCGGCGCCGATGTCATCCTGCTGGGTGTCAGCCGCACCTCGAAGACGCCGACCTGTGTTTATCTTGCCAACCGGAAGGTCCGTGCGGGGAACATACCGCTTGTGCCGGGGGTGCCATTGCCCGCACACATCGAGCAGATGGGCGACAAGGGACCGCTGGTCGTTGGCCTGAAGATCAGCGCTGAACGCCTCGTACAGATTCGCCGCGCACGCCTCATCTCCCTCAATGAAGACGAGCATACGATCTATGCCGACGAAGATGCAGTGCGGGAGGAAGTCACCCAGGCGAACCGCCTCTTCCAGCGCAACAAATGGAAGACGATCGACGTCTCCCGCCGCTCTGTGGAAGAAACAGCCGCAGCCATTCTCAATCTGCTGAACGAGCGGCGGAGCCATCTGTGAGTCTTGAGGTGATCCTCGCCTCCGGCAGCGAAAGCCGGCGCAAGGTGCTGGCCGCCGCCGGTGTGGAAGCGCGTTGCATCAAGCCGAACGTGGATGAGGATGCCCTGAAAGCCGGCTACCGGATGGAAGGCCTGCCGGTTCGGGAACAGGCCATGCGGCTTGCCGAAATGAAGGCGCTCAAGGTGTCGTCCCGCGAGCCGGGCCTCGTCATCGGCGGTGACCAGATGCTGGCACTTGGCGATGAAGCCTTCGACAAGCCGAAGGATCTCGATGCCGCCAAGGATCATTTGCGCAAACTCTCCGGCCAGGCCCACACGCTGGAAACAGCGATCGTCGTCTGTGAGAACGGTATCCCGGTCTGGCGGCATCTCGCCCGGCCAAAGCTGACTGTAAGGCCATTGTCGGAAGACTTCATCGAAGGCTATGTCGCGCGCGCCGGCGAACCGCTGCTGGCGACCGTCGGTGCTTACCAGCTCGAAGGCCTCGGCGCGCAGCTGTTCACGAAAGTGGACGGCGATTTCTTTTCGATCCTCGGCCTGCCCTTGCTTCCTTTGCTCGATTACCTGCGCGTGCGCGGCGTGGTGCCGGTATGACGCTGCTGCTGGGAGTTATCGGCGATCCGGTATCGCACTCGCTGTCGCCGGTCATCCACAACAAGTGGATGCGCGAGCAAGGGGTCGATGCGACCTATGAGGCGCTCCAGGTTCCGGCCGGAGAACTCAGAGACGCGCTGGAGAAGCTGGGCGAGCGCGGTGGTGTCGGGTTCAACATCACCCTGCCGCACAAGGAAGATGCCCTGGCGCTTTCGCGGGATGCCAGCGAAGTTGCCCGACGCATCGGCGCAGCAAACACGCTTATCCGCATGAAAGAAGGCGGCTGGCGGGCCGAAAACACCGATGCACCGGGTTTCATCCGGGCGCTGACAGATGCCGGCATCGAACCGGGCGGCCTGCGCGTCACGCTGCTCGGGGCCGGCGGGTCCGCCCGCGCTGTGGCGGTCAGCCTGTCGGATCTGCGCGCCGATCTGACCATCGCCAATCGGACCCTCGCGCGTGCGAAGACGCTGGTAAAGGAAACCGGGATCGAAGCACGTATCTGCTCGCTGGAGGACGGCCTTGCAGACGCGGCGGCGAGCGACCTCGTCGTCAACACGCTGAGCCTCGGCCATTCCGGGGGCACCCTGGACCTGCCGGACGGGCAGGGGCGGCCATTCTTCGATATATCCTATGGCAAGGCTGCGGCTGGCATCGCGGACGCCGCCCGCAAGCGCGGTTGGCATCCTCATGATGGTCTCGGCATGCTGGTGGCGCAGGCGGCCTATAGTTTCGAACATTGGTTCGGTATCCTGCCTGACACGGAGGCTGCCCTTTCGGCGTGCCGAAAGCTTGTGGAGGCAACGTCTTGATCGTCCTCGGCCTCACCGGATCGATTGGCATGGGCAAATCGGCGACCGCGACACTGTTCCGGGATGAAGGCGTGTCGGTCTATGACGCCGACGCGGCGGTGCATGAACTTTACCAGGCGGGCGGCGCGGCGGTGGACCCGGTCGAAGCGGCTTTTCCGGGCGTGAAGGCCGGCGATGCGATCGACCGGATCAGATTGCGCGAGCGTGTGCTGAACGATTCCGCTGCGATGGAGAAACTCGAATCCATCGTCCATCCGCTGGCCGGCAAGGCGCAGCAGGATTTCCGCCTCGCCGCAAAAGCAGCCGGCGAACCCTTCATCGTCGTGGATATTCCGCTGCTCTTTGAAACCGGCGGCACCGGCTATTGCGACTTTGTTCTGGTCGTCACTGCGCCTGCCGACGTGCAGCGCGAGCGTGTGCTTTCGCGTCCCGGAATGACGGTGGACGCCTTCGAAGCGATCCTCGCCCGGCAGGTGCCGGATGCAGAAAAACGTGCAAAAGCCGACTTTATCCTGTCGACAGCCCATGGTTTCGAGTTTGCGCGTGACCATGTACGGGCCATAGTGGCGCTGATGAATCGCAAGGCAGACGAGGCTGACGCATGAGCCAGGACCAGATCCGCGAAATCGTGTTCGATACCGAAACCACGGGCCTCAACCCGCAGGATGGCGACCGGATCATCGAGATCGGTGCGGTCGAGCTGCTGAACCACATTCCCACGGGCCGCACATTCCGGACCCTGATCAATCCGCGGCGTGCCGTGTCCGCCGATACGGTTCGCATCACCGGCATCACCGATGACAACCTGAAGGATGCGCCGTTTTTTGAAGATTCCGATGTTGTCGACGCATTCCTGGAATTCCTCGGCGACTCGATCCTCATTGCACACAATGCGGGATTCGACCGGGCCTTCCTCAATATGGAACTGGACAGGTGCGGCCGCGCACCGGTGCCGGAAGACCGTTGGATCGACACAGCCGCGATGGCGCGCCGGAAATTTCCAGGTGCACCGGCCAGTCTCGATGCGCTTTGCAAGCGGTTCGACATTTCGCTCGAAAGCCGGACATTCCACGGGGCCCTTCTGGATAGCCAGCTATTGGCAAGCGTCTACCTCGAACTGATGGGCGGACGGGCGCGCGCATTTGCGTTCGAAACCGTCAGCGAAGTCGAGATCGTCGGCGAGGTGCGGGCTGCACGTAACCGGCCGCAACCGCTCGATCCGCAGGTAACGGAATTCGAGCGAGCCGCACACGGCGCTTTTGTTGAAAAGCTGGGCGAAAACGCCCTGTGGAACCGTTACGCCTGAGCGGGCGGCGGATTGCCGGCAGCGGCCTCCTGAGCGCGGCGATACTGCTGCTGATACAGCTGAACGAAGTCGACGGGATCGATCAGGAGCGGCGGGAAGCCGCCCTCACGGGTAATCTCGGCGACGACACGGCGCGCAAACGGGAACAGAAGGCGCGGGCATTCGATCAGCAGCAGCGGCTCGAGCTGGGCCTGCTGGACGTTCTGCAGCTGGAAGAGGCCGGCATAGTCGAGTTCGGTGATGAACAGCACTTTTCCGTCTGCCATCGCCTTGGCGGAGAGCTTCAGCGACACTTCGAACAGGCCGTTGCCGTCGACATGAGGCGTCGCGCTGACGTCGATTCCGAGATCGATGTTCGGCTGGGCCTGGACCGGGCCGACGCCCGGATTTTCAAACGAGAGATCCTTGATATACTGTCCCAGGACACGCAGGCCCGGCGCAGCTTCGCCAGCTGCAGCAGGATTCGGGGCTTGCGGAGCACTCATCTCGGTCATGTTTTCCTCCCAACTCTACCGGCCGCGCGCCTAACATGCGGCCCCATGAAGCGCAATGTATCACTGGCACTACAGGCACAAGGACCCTATCTTGGCCGTTGGAATGGTTGAAATGCAAGAACAAGGCCCGCTCTGAATGGACCCCGTGATGGAAGTTCTGATCCTCGCCGCCGTCGCGCTGTTTGTCCTCTCGCGGCTTTATCTCGCGCTCGGCAAGGGTGAGAACAACCGGCCCGTGGGCCGGACAACCCCGGCGTCCGGATCGGAAGACAATGGCAATCGCGCTCGCGCGGACGAACTGGCGATGCCGTCAGCCGACCGTCCGGTCTTCACCGGGCCTGCGGCGGCCGGGCTCGAGGAAATCTACAATCTGGATCGCAGCTTCACGACATCCGGCTTCATGCAGGGCGCCCGGGCCGCTTACCAGATCATCGTGTCGGCCTTTGCGCGTGGGGACAAGGCCGCGCTGCGCCCCATGCTCGACGATGATGTCTATGAGGCCTGGGAACAGGCGATCGATGCCCGCGCCAGTGGTGAAGCGGCGTTCGAGCTGCTGCGCATCAAGAAGGCGGAAATCGAAAGCGCGGACCTCGACGGTAGTGTCGCGCGCGTGTCGGTCCGGTATGAGGCCGAGCTGGGTGATGGCGAAATGGTCCGCACGGCGCGCGAAATCTGGACCTTCATGCGCGATGTGACGCATTCCGATCCGAACTGGATCCTCGACGACGTCGAAACGGCGAACTAGGGGCCGGCGGCATCTTTCGGATGACAGGCTGACGGGAAGCACGCCATAAAGCGCGCATGTGGTCGCGCGTGCGCTCAACGCTTTTCCTCCTGGTACTCGCCGCCTGCCAGAGCGGGAACCCGCCGGTTATCTACAAGCCGGTCGGGACGGTTCCGTTTGAGCCCCAGCCGGGGCCATCTCCAGAGCTTCAGCAATGGCAGACGCCATCGGATTTTTCTGACCTGCCGGACTGGCCCGAAGTTCCGCTGGGAGCTGCCGTCGAAGCGTTTGCACGGTCCTGCGAAGTTTTCTCGACACGCGGCATGAATGACAGCTTGTCGGGCGCGGCGCCCTGGGCCGGGACGGTCGGAGACTGGGCGGCGCCCTGCGGCGCGATTTCCGCCGCGACGAATGAGGACGAAGCGCGAGCACTGTTCGAGCAGGTGTTCCTGCCGGTCGAAGTGATCTCCCCGGATGGCGCGAGCAAGTTCACGGGCTATTTCGAGCCGACCTATGAAGCGCGCTGGACGCCGACGCCGCCCTTTACCGAACCTGTGCCGGCGCTTCCGGCGGACCTTGTCGCGAATGGCGATCATCCGCTCCAGCGCCTGTCCAACGGAAAGACCCGGCCCTATCCGGCGCGGGAGGACATCACCAATGCCGGCGTCAGGGCGATTGCCTATGCACATCCGGCCGACGTTTTCTTCCTGCAGATCCAGGGGTCCGGCCGGCTGGTGTTTCCGGATGGCTCGACGCTGCGGGCGGCCTATGCCGCGCATAATGGCCGGCCCTTCAAGTCGACGGCGAACTGGCTGATGGAAACCGGCCGCATCAAGCGCAGCGAGGCGACGATGCAGGGCATCCGCGCCTGGATGGACCGGGCGGGAGCGACCGAAACCCGTCGCGCGATGAACCAGAATCCGCGTTTTGTTTTCTTTCGGGCGCTGCCGGAAGGAGATCCGATGCTGGGGCCCGATGGGGCGCAGGGCGTTCCGCTGACGGCGCTCGGCTCGATGGCGGTGGATACGAGCCTGCATCCGCTGGGTGTTCCGATGTTCATTCAGACCGACTCGCCCGGCCTCGGCGGGGAATGGGAAGGCTTGCTGATCGCCCAGGATACGGGCGGGGCGATCAAAGGCGCGGTGCGGGGCGACATCTATTTCGGGACCGGGACCGAGGCGGGAGAGCGGGCGGGCGTGACCAATGCGCCGGGCCGGTTGTGGGTGTTCCTGCCGCGGGCCGTTGCGGCGCGAATGCAGGCGGACGATTATGCCGCGCTTAACCTCGCTCCGCCGGCACCCTGAAACCGGGCGATGACGCGGCACCGGCGCCTCACCCCTGAAGAAGCCCGTGCCTGGGCCCGCGTCGCGCGCAGCGTCAAGCCGATCGGTCCGAAGGCGGAAGATATGGCCGAGTTCATCGAGGCGCTGGAGCATGGCGAGCCGGTCGTGCGCCGTGCGCCGCCGGAACATTCAGCGCCCGTTCCAGCGCCGAAACCTGCCACTCCCAAGCCGGCGCCCGCCCCGCAGAATCGCGGCAATGAAAAGCGTGTTCGACGCGGCAAGCTGGAGCTGGCGGGACGGTTCGACCTGCACGGTCATACACAGCTGAGCGCCGACAAGGCCCTGCCGGATTTCCTGATGCGCAAGCGTTCAGAGGGCGCGCGCTGTGTGCTGATTATCACCGGGAAAGGGCGGGGCGGGGAAGGTGTGCTGCGGCGGAACTTCCTGCGCTGGCTGGAGATGCCGGCGGCACGGTCGATTGTGTCCGGCTATTCTGAAGCGCACCCGAAACATGGCGGGTCAGGGGCCTGGTATGTATTCCTGCGCGCGCCGGCCGAGGAATAGCCAGCACGAGCGGCCGGCACGGCGGGGCCGTCCGGTGGATCGATTTCCTGAGGCAGGGGTCCATCTCCCGCCATTTCCAAACGCACACGAGGTGCCATCAGGAGATGGATACCTGCCTTCGCAGGTATCTGCGGAGAGTGGGATGCTGTGCGGCGGGGCGCGCGCGTGCGGCAAGGCTCCGGAAAATCCTACGGTGGGGCTCCGGGAAGGCTCCGGAGGGGCGCGGGGTGCAAAGCCCCTCTCCCTCGGGAGAGGGGTTGGGGTGAGGGGACGCGGCGTTTCAGCACGTTCTGCACTTGCCGCGATTCCGTGACCCCTCATCCCCAACCCCTTCTCCCCAAGGAGAAGGGGCTCAACTGCCAGCCGCTCCCATCGCGGGACATCGGGCGCGTCATACACATACAGATCCTCCGCAGGCGGCGGATCGCAGAGCATGGTGATGCGGATGTTGCCGAAACAGTCGACGGCGAGCAGCGCGTTCAGGCCCGTCCGCTCATGCCAGCGGGCAAAGCGGACAAGGTTCCAGATCAGCCAGGGCCAGAACAGCGGCCAGACATGATCGAAATAGGGTTTGAGGCCTGGGTGCATCGTGGGGGCAGTTTGCCGCGCATCAATGGCCTGCCGGATTGAGTCCGTCCGCCCGTGTCATGCGGGCAAACGCAACGCGTTTATCCAGGACCTTGCGGCTGGTGTACGCACACCACAAACAGGATTCCGGATATTTTCTGCGCAAACTCCGGGATGACGAACGAAGGGTGGGGATAGGGGGGATTCATTCCCCCAAGAAAAAAGCCGGCCCTCGGGGCCGGCTTTCAGGATCAGTTGAAGTTCTTGAAGATGTCGTCGGCCGAGAGATCCTTGCCGGTGTCATCTTCTTCCTCAGGCATGTCATACGCATCCGGGTCATCGTGCGCCGGGGTGAGGCCGGGGCCTTCCATGCGGGCGGCTTTCTCGGCTTCCATGCGGCGGCGCTTCTCGGCCGACTTGGCGATCACTTCGTCAAGCTCGATCTGGCTGCAGAGGCCCAGCGACACGGGGTCGACCGGACGGATGTTGCCGGAATTCCAGTGCGACTTGTCGCGGACATTGTTGATGGTCGACTTGGTGGTGCCGATCAGTTTCGAGATCTGCGCATCGGAGACTTCCGGGTGGTTGCGGATGAACCAGGCCACGGCATCCGGCTTGTCGGCGCGGCGGATGACCGGCGTGTAGCGGCTGCCCTTGCGCTTCGGCTGCGGGATGTGAGCGATTTTCGACTCGGCCACTTTCAGGCGGTAGCTTTCGTCGCCTTCGCCGCGGGCGATTTCCTCACGCGAGAGGATGCCGCCGGCGATCGGGTCGACGCCGCGCATGTTCTCGGCCACGTCGCCATCGGCGATGCCTTTCACTTCGAGATGGTGCAGGCCGCAGAATTCGGCGATCTGCGCGAAGGTGAGGCTGGTATTGTCGAGTAGCCAGACGGCGGTGGCCTTCGGCATGAGGACTTCGGACATTGGGGGCTCTCCCTGATGTTTTGTTCGGGCCTGAAATGCAGCCGCCCGGCACGTCGTGCCGGGCGGTCGGGGTCAGGCGCGTGCTGAACCTTGGCGCCCGTATAGGCCAGATGGGCCGAAATGGGAAGCCTGAAGGCTCACAAGGCCCTGTTTCACCATGAAATCAGGATTTTTCCCGAATGCGCGCCGGACGCCATGAGCTGGTGCGCCTGATCGGCCTCGGCGGCGGGGAACACCTTGTGCAGCACCGGAAGGATCGCGCCGCGGGTCACATGCGGCCAGAAATCCCGCTCCACGGCGTCGCGGATGCGCTTTTTCTCGGGCAGGGGCCGGGCGCGCAGGGTCGTGGCGGCGAGGGTGAGGCGCTTCATCAGGACCGGGGCGAAATTGACGGTCGCCTGAAAGCCGTTCTGGTAGGCGATATTGATGATACGCCCGTCCGGAATGGCGGCGGAGATGTTCTTCTGGATGTAATCGCCGCCGACCATGTCGAGGGTCACGTCGCTGCCGCCGCCGGCTTTCACGATCTCCACAAAGTCCTCGGTTTTGTAATTGATCGCGCGGGTGGCGCCGAGGCCGGACGCGAGCAGGCATTTCTCATCCGATCCAGCGGTGGCGAAGATATTTGCAGCGCCCGCGACGCGTGCCATCTGGATCGCCATGACACCGATGCCGCTGGTGCCGCCATGGCAGAGGAAGTTCTCACCGGGCTTGAGGCCCACCCGGTCGAACACATTGGCCCAGACCGTCATCATCGCTTCGGGCAGGCAGGCGGCCTGATCGAGGCTCATGCCCGCGGGCACAGGGAAGGACGAGCCCTCATCGACGGCGACATATTCGGCATAGCCGCCGCCTGCAAGCAGGCAGCAGACCGCATCGCCGGGTTTCCAGCGGGACACGTCGCTGCCGACCGATTCCACAGTGCCGGAAATTTCAAGGCCGAGAATGGGCGAGGCACCTGGGGGTGGCGGATAGGCGCCGGCCCGCTGCACGAGATCGGCCCGGTTGAGGCCGGAAAATGCGGTTTTCACCAGGATTTCGTTCGGGCCGGGTGCGGGCTTCGCTACGTCTTCCAGAAACAGGGGGCCGTCCGCCTGGACACCGACTGCCTTCATTGTCTCGCGCATTTGTTCCGACTCCCGTTCTGAGGAGTCGCATGTAGTGTACCTTTCTGCTTTGATGAACCCCGGAACGAACTGGAGGCAGGCATGGCGGTTTCGGATGAAGAGCCGATCCTCGTGAACACACCGCAGACGCTGGAGCAGATGTCGGTGGACGAACTGGAAGTGCGGATCGCGAAGCTGAAGGACGGTATCGCGGCCTGCGAAGCGGAGATCGCGAGAAAGCGCGCACAGAAATCGGCGGCAGAGGCGCTGTTTGGCGGTGGAGATTAAGTCCCCGGAAAGGGGGTAGGGGTTAGGTTGGGCAGGTTGTCCGGCGTTTCAGGGACGGGTTGATGGCTGCAGAAAGATCCAGAGGCGGGGGCGAGCAGACCGCAGATGCCTTCACGGGCGGAAAGCTCTTCGACACCGTGTTTTCACGCGGCATGGCGCTGGTGGAGGAAACGGCCTCCTATCTCGACGGGCCGGGCCGCGAGAATGCCAAGACCCTCGACCGTGAGCCGAGCCTCACCTATGCGGCCTGGAGCATGGAGCTGACGACGCGCCTGATGCAGGCGGCGAGTTGGCTGGTCATGCAGAAAGCCGTGCGCGACGGCGAGATGCGGCGCGAGGACGCTGCGGCCAAGAAATACCGCATACGGAGGGAAGAGCCGCCGCTCGATACCCGCGCGCAGAAGGGCCTCGGCCTGCCGCCGCGGTTCCTCGACCTTGTTGAAAAGTCCGAGGCTCTGTTCGAGCAGATCTGCCGGCTGGACCAGGCGCTGTATGGGCCGCAGACGGCAGCCGGCGCGTCGAACCCCGTGTTTGACCAGATTGCGCAATTGCAGAAGGCGGCCGAGACGGGCGCGTTCGATCCGCTGATGGTGTGGCACAAGGCGCGCTGAGCCGCCCTTTCTCGTCAGATCACCGTGACATCAGGCGTTTTTCATGGGTGCGGGCAGCAGCGATCCGCCCCGGCGTTCGCGGGCGGCCTTCAGGTGCAGCCGCGCCGGCCGGACATATAGCAGCGCGAGCGGCGTTGCTTTCAGCAGATGATGGAGCGCGAGCGACCCGGCGACGGACCCGGCGGCGATGAGCAGCACGCTGGTGCCGGGATCGAACAGGCCGGACGCGGCGAACGCGACCTGCAGGAGCGTCATCGGAACGATGGCCCCGAGATAGAGCGGCAGGGCATTGCGTCCGGTCTCGGCGAGGCGGTCCATGAGCGGCAGGTCGCGGCATAGGACGGCTGCGACGATCAGGGCGAAGGCGCCTGTGAAGCCGAGAATCAGCGAAACGACGGGAAAGCTGTCGGCGCCGAGCGCGACGAAACCGGTCTGCGCGGCGGCCCAGACAGCGAGGGCCCGCAGGAAATTGCCCCGATTGGCTGCGACCGTCCCGGCCAGCTCGAACAGGACCGGTGCGAAAGCGTAGCCTGAGAAGAAGAAGACATAATACTGCGCGAAATGGTCGAAGACCGGCCAGCCGGTGTGCATGAGGCCGGCCGCCTGCAGCACCTGCAGCAGGGCCGCGAGACCGAAGACCTTTCCGGGCGCGGCAAACCTTGTGAGGCGCGCGGCGAGGTGGAAAAGGGCAAGGCCATGCACCAGCCAGAGGCCGGGCGGCGGCACGATCCAGCCCATGAGGCAGGCCCGGACGAACTCTCCCGGCGCCTGAACGGCCAGCGCCGGCCGGGCGATGGCGGTGTCGATGACAAGCCAGATCGCGTAGAAATAGACGAAATGGAGCACTTTCCGGTCAAAGAAGACCGATCTCGGCGCGAACAGGATGCGCGGCAGGGTGAGGCCCGAGATCAGGAAGAAAGCGGGCAGAGCCAGCGGTTCGGCCCAGGCGAGCAGGGGGCCCATCCAGCCGGATGAGGCGCCGAGGCCGGCATAGCTAAGCGCTGCGCCGGCCATGACGATCAGGATGAGGCTGACGCCTCGCGCCTGATCGATCCAATTGATGTGCCCTCCCGGCATGGCTCACTCCCGCCTTGTCTGGCGAGGAGTGCTGCAAGATTCGTGCGAGAGGCGATCCGGAGCCGGATCAGATGGAGGAATAGACGCGCAGGGCGATACGGGCCTGGTCGGAGCAGAAGCCTTCACGGATCGGCGCGCGGGTGACGCAGATACGGTGCCAGAGCGGGCCGAGCAGCTGTTCCAGCACTTCATCCAGGTCGAAATCGCGCCGGATCACGCGTTTTGACGCGAGTTCGGCCAGCACCATGCGCATGGGCTGGCGGATGTCACGATTGATCCAGGCGCGCCAGAGTTCGCCGGCATCCTTGTCGTCTGCGGCCGCCATCAGCGCCCCGCGCAGGACGGCATGACCGTTGCCGGTGCGGGCGGTGGCTTCCAGCGGAACGATCAGGGCGGTGATGCGCTCCTGCGGGTCGCGTCCGCCGTCGGGCGCATCGGGAATGAGCGCAAGGGCCGATTCCACGCACATGGCGCCAATCGAGGGCCACCATTTATAGATCGTCTGCTTGGAGGCGCTGGCGCGCTTGGCGACCGCTTCGACGCTGAATCCGCGCCATCCGTTTTCGGCGAGTTCGGCGCGCGTCGCTTCCAGGATGGCGGACCGGGATTCCTCGCTGCGAGCCGGACCCTTGCGCGATTTCGGAGTCGTTTCCGTGCTGGAGGGCATCGGCAGGCTTCCTTCTGAACACTCTACTGCGGGACTGTGCGACCCTGTCGTTAACACTAAGCCGTAAACAATCTCCGATTCCAACTTGCAGAACGGGGATTTTTCTCTAGTTCAAGCCGCAAACGAACGGGAACGCGGCCATGAAGACGATTAATGACCTGATTTCGGGCTATCGCCGATTCCGGGCCGGCATCTATGCGGAACAGGCCGCCCTGTATCGCAGCCTCGGCGAAGGGCAAAATCCGGCGATCATGCTGATCGCCTGCGCCGACAGCCGGGCCGAGCCCTCTGACATCTTCGCGGCCGCGCCCGGACAGTTATTCGTTGTGCGCAATGTCGCAAACCTCGTCCCGCCCTACATGCCGGACGGCAAGCTGCATGGCGTCAGCTCGGCCCTCGAATACGCGGTCAATGTGCTGGAGGTGCAGCACATCGTGGTGATGGGCCATGGCGGCTGCGGCGGCATCGCGGCTTCGCTTGCCAATGAGCAGGGCAATCCGGCCATCGGCGAGTTCGTGACCCATTGGGTAAAACTGCTGGACGAGGCGCGGGCGCGCGTCATGGAAAGTGGATCGGTCAATCCGCAATTCTCGCTCGAACTCGAAGGTATTGAGTCGTCGCTGAAGAATCTGATGACCTTTCCCTTCGTGGCAAAGCGGGTGGAGGCCGGCACGCTGGAGCTGCATGGCGCCTGGTTTGCCATCAAGCATGGCGAGCTTCACTGGCGGAACGCGAAAACAGGCCGTTTCGAGGTGATCGAGCCGTAATTCGTCAGCGTGCGGTCGTCATGAGCGCCGCAAACACGGCAGATGCCAGCATCGCCAGCGCGGCGCAGCGATTGAACCAGAGCGTGAAGCGCGGTGACTGGAAGCGGTGGTTCATCAGGTCTGCCAGCCAGGCGTAAACGGTGAGGCCGAACATTTCGCAGGCCGTGATGGTCGCCATCATGATCAGCGCCTGTGGCACGACCGCCCGGTCCACATTGAAATAGGACGGCAGAAGCAGACCGAAAAAGACGAGCGCGTTCGGGTTCAGGAGCTGCAGCCCCACGCCGCGCATGAACAAGGCGTGTTTGGGCGGGGCATCGGAGGCGCGGGCCCGCGGGCGGTGCGGATCGGACGTCGCGATCGTCCAGGCAAGCCAGGCGATGAAACAGACGCCCGCAATCTTGAGGCCGATCAGGACCGCCGGGAATCTGGCGGCAAACGCAGCCAGCCCGGCCGCCGCCAGCGAGATCCAGACAAGGTTTGCGGCTGAAATGCCCAGTGCCGGGATGAGCGCCGTCGGCGCGCGATAGCGCAGCGACGTGCTCATGACCATCATGACGGCGGGACCGGGGGTCAGCCCGCCCGCGAAGAACAGCGCAACCAGCGCCAGCCAGACTGAAAGATCCATTCAGTCCGGCCCGGCGATCAGACGTTCTCTTCCTTGCCGCGGCGGACGGCTTCCTCGATCAGCTCACGAGCCTTTTCGACGCCGTACCAGCCTTCGATCCGGGTCCATTTGCCCTGTTCGAGGTCTTTGTAGTGGGTGAAGAAGTGAGCGATCTTGTCGCAAAGCGTCTGCGGCAGGTCGTGATAGGTGGCGATCTTGTCGTAGTACGCGGTCAGCTTCGGGTGCGGCACCGCGAGGATCTTCTCGTCCGGACCCTTGTCGTCGGTCATCATCAGGACGCCGACCGGACGCGCGCGCACGACCGAGCCCGGAACCAGCGGGCGGTTGCCGACGACCATGACGTCGATCGGGTCGCCGTCGAGGCTCATCGTGTGCGGAACGAAGCCGTAATTACAGGGATAGCGCATCTCGGTGTAGAGATAGCGGTCCACGAACATCGCGCCGGAGGCCTTGTCGATCTCGTACTTGATCGGGTCGCCGCCGAGCGGCACCTCGATGAGGACATTGAGGTCGTCCGGCGGGTTCTGGCCGGCGCTGATCTTGGAAAGGTCCATGGTCTTCGTCTCTACTGGGAGGGAAAAGGAAGTTTGCGGGTGGCGATGACGCGATGCAGCAATAAGGTCAAGCTTCCGTTACGCGAATGCCGACCAATGTCGCAGCTCAGGCGCGCAAAAGGGCATAATTGAAACTGATTGAGACGCGCGGCTCTTCCGAGCGGTTGGGCATGACCTCGTGGCGCAGCCAGGACTCCCAGAAGAAGGCATGGCCCTCCTGCGGCGCCAGATAGATGAAGCGCCGCATCGCTTCAGGCGTCTCGTCGGTGAGCTGTGGCGCGGCCATGAGTTTCGATAGGCGCGGATCTTCGAGCTTCAGCGTGCCGGCGCCCTCGGGAACCGAGACATAATAGGTGCCGGAAATCACGCTGCCCGGATGGATGTGGTTCGAGTGGCTGCCGCCTTCGCCGAGAATATTGACCCAGATCGCGTCCAGTTTCAGGCGGAAGCCTTCAAGATCCCAGTGCAATTCGCGGGCGAATTCCGCAGCCTGACGGTCGAGCAGTTTTTTCAGCTCGGCGAATTCGGGGAATCGCTCCGGCAGGTCGTCGAGCGAGGCATACGATGTGTAGCCGTCATAGCCTTCTGCGTCGCACCATTCATTGCCGGCCACATCCTCTTCTTCCAGTAGCCAGCAGGCGGATTCCAGCCCGGCCCGGAGCGAGTCCGTGCCAAGGCTGGCTTCCTTAACCAGGGTAGGGAAGAGGGAGCGCGTCGTCATGGGACGGCTTATAGAGCGAAGATCATTCTGCCGGTTTGACGAATTTCAGCGTCATACGGTCGCTCTCGCCGATGGCTTCGTATTTCGCCGGATCCCAGCCTTCCGGCGGGGTTTCGTCTTCACCGGGACCGCTGCGGACCGGCGGCAGGGTCCACACGCCATAGGGGTGGTCGGCCGTGTCGGCAGGGTTGGCGTTGATCTCGGACGAACCGGCAAATTCGAAGCCCGCATTGGCGGCGAGCGCCTTGACATAGTCTTCGTGGACATAGCCGGTGCCGGCAGCCGGATCCTGCGTGCCTGTGGAAGGCAGGCGGTGTTCGACCACGCCGAGCACACCGCCGGGCTTCAGCGCGGCATAGGCGTCGTTGAAGAATTTTTGTTCGTACCCGCGACCCATCCAGTTGTGGATGTTCCGGAAGGTGAGGACTATGTCGGCACTGTCAGGTTCCATCAGCGGGCCGCTGACACGGGAGAACACCGTATAGTCGATCGTACCGAATTTCGGATCGGCATAGTTCGCCTTGAATTCCTCATTGTTGGCTTCGGTGCGGGCGCGGCCCTCCTCGTCGGACTGGGCGGCGGGATCGAAGATGGCGAGGACGAGCTTGCCATTGCCGGTGGCCATCCAGGGCGCGAGGATGTTGGTGTACCAACCGCCGCCCGGCCAGATCTCGACCACGGTCTTGTCGGGTGTGGCGCCGAAGAATTCGAGCGTCTCTTTCGGATGCCGCCAGGCATCGCGTGCTTTTTCGGCCGGGGAGCGCAGATCGCTGTCGATCGCTGCCTGCAGCGCGTCCACCGGAGCGGGCGCCGCAGCCTCTGCCGGGGCCGCATCAGTGCCGGCGGCCGGCGTCGCAGGTTTGGAGCATCCGGCGAGCAAGGCGAGCGCGAGAACGGAAAGGCAGGCGGCAGATTTCATCGGTCTTCTCTTCGTGTGGCTGAACCTCTTGAACCTTCCTCATAGGCTCCCACATGTTCTGTGTCACGGTGCTGCCAGGCGGGCCGTGGCCGGAAAACGTGCCGGCGCCGCTGAATGGGCCGGGGTTTCACGGGATCCGACATCACAAGAGCGTGAGCGCCTCCGGTTCAGGGGCGTTTCCAGTTGCTTCAAAAGGACTGAAAGTCATGTCGAACATTGATCTTACCCCCCTCTATCGCACCATGGTCGGCTTCGACCGCATGGCCAGCATGATCGACCAGGCCGCGCGCCTAGACGGCTCGCAGGGCTATCCTCCGTACAATATCGAACGCGTGGATGAAGATGCCTTCGCCATCGAGATCGCCGTTGCCGGCTTTACCGAAGACGACCTCGAGATCGAGACCAAGGAAGGCCTGCTGACGGTTGCCGGCAAGAAAAACGAGACCGAAGACGGCAATGGCCGCAACTTCCTGCACCGCGGCATCGCCCAGCGCAGCTTTATCCGCCGCTTCCAGCTGGCCGATCATGTGATCGTGACCGGCGCAAGCCTGGAGCATGGCGTGCTGCGCATCGACCTTGTGCGCGAGCTTCCGGAAACCAAGAAGCCCCGCAAGATCGAGATCGGCGCCCCGGCACAGGCGGAGCCGAAACTGATCGGCAAGAAAAAAGCCTCCGACGCGGCATAAGCTTTCTCCGCTGACGGATCGTAAAAAGGCGGCGCATCTCGCGAGAGGTGCGCCGCTTCTTTTAGGCTGGCCGACCGGCGCAGATAAAAAGAAACCCCTGCAGCAGGTGCCGCAGGGGTTTTTGAAACCGGCCGGGGACTGGGTGTCGCCCCCGGCGGCAAGCCTTGATCAGTCGCAGTTCTCGACTTTGGTTTCGATCGTGCCGTCGGAGCAGACACAGCTGCCGCCGATGTTCAGGACCACGAGCGATGCACGGACCGTTTCGTAGCGTGTCGGTGCGGTGACCGTTTCGGTCGTGACGCGCGGGCGGCGGATTTCGACCGGCTGGATCAGCGTGCGGACGATCGGCTGGATGATGTCACGCTGGGTCACGGCTTCGAAGTAGCTCTCGCTGTATTCTTCGCGGGATTCTTCCGTGACCTGGGCAACATAGTTCACCTGGGTTTCCGGAACCATGACGTCTTCGACGATACCGGCCAGACGCTGTTCTTCATACTGAACAGGGTTGGTGACGGTTTCCTTCTGGGCCGCGATGACCTGACGTTCGATCGGCTGGATCGTCGTGATGACGACCGGCTGGATCACGTTGCGGGTAACCTGGTCGATGTAGACGTCTTCGACTTCAAGCACGGTGCGCTCGGTCAGCTGCTCGGTCGTGTTCTCAGTGACGGCCGGTGCGGGCTGCGTTTCGACGCGAACGGGCAGGCGCTCTTCGACATACTGGGTCGCGGCCGTGACGGTTTCGGTGGTACCGCGCAGGATCTGGCGCTCTACCGGCTGGATGGCCGTGCGGGTGACCGGCTGGATCACGTCACGCGTTGCGACATAAGGCACGGCGACTTCGGTGATTTCCTGGCGGGTTTCTTCCGTAACCTGAGGGATCATGGTTTCGGCAACGGCCGGGATTGCCGCAGCCTGAACCTGGACCGGAGCCTTGCGGGTTTCGTAGCGGGTCTCAGCGGTAACCGTCTCGACGCGCGGACGGGTGATGCGGCGCTGGACCGGCACCACAACGGTACGCTCGACCGGCTGGATGATCTCGCGGTGGCCAAGCACGTCATAGGTCGACTCGGTCACTTCTTCGCGGGTTTCGGTGGTTTCCTGCGGGATCGTGTTTTCGACGACAGCCGGAACCGGGTCACGCTCGATACGGACCGGCAGGCGGTTCTCTTCATAGCGCATGTCTTCGGTGACGGTTTCGCTCGTCGGCTGGAGCACGCGGCGTTCGATCGGCTGGATCAGGGTGCGCTGCACCGGCTGGATCACGTCACGGGCGGTGACGGCCGGCACGGCAACTTCGGTTTCCTGGTATTCGGTGCGCTCTTCGACACGCTCTTCAACGTTCTCGCAGCACTGGACGGTTTCGACTGCGTTCGGGTTTGCGCCGACGTAGCGCACGTCCGAAGCGCCCGAGATCGCAACGCCCGAATTGCGGGCCTGTGCGATCAGGTCGTCAATCTCGGATTGAGACAGGACGTTGGATGCGGCCTCACCGCGCGGATTGTAACGCTCTTGAGCGTTCGAGGCGAGTGGGAGTGCGGCCACGGCCAGCACACTCATCGCCATCAGGCTTGCTTTGATTTTCATTCCACCTTCCCCTTTGAGGCCCCTCTGGCCATTTAGGTATTTCAAGACTTGGTTCCGAACCTGCGGCCCGCTCCAAAGCGGGACACTGCCAGCGGCATCGCAAAAACCGCGCCATGGTTACGTAAGCGAAATGACCTTGTTTTTGAAAGGCATTTCCCCCGCCGGGCGAATCTTGTTCCGGCGTCGAGCGGCGCTGGTGTGCGTCCTGTTCCTGGCGGTGCCACGAGAACGCCGGCGCGTTCAGGCGCGGCCTGTAGTGGTTACGGCAATTTGTAAGCCTACGTCAGTGCAGATGCAGGCCGGCATTTGCCGCTGCGCCCGTAAATCTGTATGCGCTGCAGCAGAGGATTTCAGCGAATGCGAAGGAGTCGCCGATGCGCGTGATGCATGTCATGGCCGGAGCGCCGGAAGGCGGGGCGGAGAACATCATGCTGGAATCCGTCCTGGCGCTGGCTGAAGCGGGGCTCGAGCAGCATGTCGTGACCCGGCCGGACAATGATTTCCGCGTGCGCAAGTTCCGCGAGGCCGGGATCGGCGTGGATCTCGCACCCTTCAACAATGCCTGGCCGTTCCCTACCCGCCGGGTGCTGGGTGATGCGATCAAAACGTTCAGGCCGGATGTGATCGAGTACTGGATGGGGCGTGCCGGGCAATTTGCACCGAAAGAATACCGCAACCGTTCGATCGGCTGGTATGGCGGCTATTACAAGCTCGCCCGTTTCGTGAATTGCGAATGGCATGTTGGCCTGACGATCGACCTGCTCCGACATATCCGCGAGCAGGGCGTGCCGGACGACAAGTCCGCGATTATCCACACCTATGCCGATTTCACGGGATCGGACCCGGCCGACCGGGCCAGCCTCGATACGCCGGCGGATGCGCCCGTGGCGCTGGCACTGGCGCGTCTGCACGAGAAAAAGGGCCTCGACACACTGCTGGATGCCACAGCGAAAGTGCCGGGCCTGTATGTGTGGATTGCCGGCGACGGGCCGCTGGAGGCGGAGCTGAAGGCGCATTGCACGCGGCTTGGCCTCGACGACCGGGTGCGGTTCCTCGGCTGGCGCAACGACCGCGGCGCGCTGCTGGCGGCTTGCGATGTGGTGGCTTTCCCGTCGCGCTATGAGCCCTTCGGGACGGTGACGGTGGACGCCTGGGCGGCAAGCCGGCCGCTCGTGGCCGCCGATGCGGTCGGCCCGGCGGCCTATGTGAAAAACGGCGAAAACGGCCTTTTGATCCCCAAAAACGACGTGGATGCTCTCGCAAACGCACTTTCCGCCGTGATTTCGGACAAGGCGCTCGCGGCGAAACTGGTCGCGGGTGGACGCGCTTCCTATGAGGCGCAGTTCACCAAAGCGGCTTTCCAGCGTGATTCAAAAGCCTTTTACGAGACGATCATAGCCTCGGCCGGACCGTTCCCGGCCTAGCCGATACTGGCGAAGAAAGCCTTGTAGAGCCGCTCGGCCACATGCCGGCCGGTGCCGACCTCAACCCGGATACCAGCGTTGCGCAAATTCAGGATGCCGCCATTGGCAACTGGGTGCGGGTCAAGGACTGAGCAGACGACCCGGCCGATACCGGCTTCCTTTAGCTTCACCGAACAGGACTTGCCGCCCTGGGACCGTTCCCGGCACGGTTCCAGCGTGACATAGGCGGTGCCGCCTTTCGCCGCGCCTCCTGCAATATCCAGAGCGATTTCTTCGGCATGAGGCCGGCCGCCGATACCGGTGACGCCCTCGCCGACAATGTGGCCGTCCGCATCGAGGATCACGCAACCGACCGACGGGTTGACCCCGGTCATACCCTGGTTCAACCGGGCAAGGCCGAAGGCCCGGCCCATCAGCCGCCGGTCGCGCCGCTTGCTCATGGAAGGGACGGCAGAGGTTGCGCGCGGTCTGCATCCAGATACCGGACGGAAATGGGTTTTAGAGCGTCGTCCAGTTCGATCAGCAGGGGATTGCCGGTCGGAATCTCGATCCCGGTAATGGACTCATCCGGCACGTTGAAGAGGTGCTTCACCAGCGCCCGCAGCGAATTGCCATGCGCGGCGATGACGACATCCTTGCCGGACTTCAGCATCGGGGCGATCGAAGCATCCCAATAAGGCAGAACGCGGTCCAGTGTCAGCTTCAGGCTTTCGGTGTCCGGAATATCGATGCCGCGATACCGCGGATCGGTCGAAAGATCCCAGGTCGAGCCCTTTTCGAGTGGCGGCGGCGGCACATCATAGGAGCGGCGCCAGACACGCACCTGATCATCACCGTGTTTTGCGGCGGTTTCGGCCTTATCGAGGCCAGTCAGGCCGCCATAATGGCGTTCATTCAGCTGCCAGGCTTTTTCAACCGGCAGCCAGGCGCGGCCCATTTCGGTCAGCGCAAGCCAAAGCGTGCGGATCGCGCGGGTCTGGACACTGGTGAAGCCGGCTCGGAAGTCGGCATCGGCGACCTTGAGCAATTGGCCGGCCTTGCGGGCCTCGGCCTCGCCTTTTTCGGTCAGGTCAGCGTCCCACCAGCCGGTGAAGCGGTTTTCAAGGTTCCAGGCAGATTGCCCGTGGCGGACGAGAGCGAGCTTTGGCATCGAAATCAGGGTCCTTTTGCGTATTTGTCGGCGTTTTCAGTCTTTTGGGGCTCAGATCAGTCTTTCATGACCTGCATCAGATGGGTGAAGGCCAGCGTCACATGATAGCCGGTGGATGCCGGCATGGCGGTGGCGATGGGTTTGCCATCGGCGTCATAATGTTCGATCCAGCCTCCTTCAGGGGTCAGATACTCGTCCATCAGCACATCGAAACTGCGGCACGCCGCCGCCGCGTAGGTTTCCTCACCGGTTGCCTCGAACAGCGCGATGTGCGCTTTCAGCGCCTCGGTCTGCGGCCAGGTGCGGCGGGAGCCGTCTTCGATGGCGCCGCTGCGGCTGACTTCCTGGACCGCGCGGCCCTCCGGATCGAGCGTTGCGCGAGCAAAGTCATAGATCGGCCGGGCGGCGGCCGAGGCCGGCTTGCCGGACAGGCGGGCATAGGCGTGCAGCAGCCAGACCCATTCGAACAGGTGGCCGGGCTCGACGATCTCCGCATCGCGCCCCGGCGGCGTCGCCCATCCAGGTGCAAAATGCTCTCCGACAAGGCCGCCTTCTCCGGCAATCAGGCGATCATGGAACAGGGCGACCAGTTCATCGGCGCGGACCATGTGGCTGGCATCCGGCTCTGCCTGGTGCAGCGACAGGCAGGCTTCGAGAAGGTGCATGTGCGGATTCTGGTGGCGTTGCGGGCCCGGCGGGAGGGTTTCGACATAGCCGCCATCCGGGCTGCGCAAAGCCGTATCCAACCGGGACAGGATGCTGTGCGCCGCGGCACGCGTATCTGCATCGCCGCCGAGGGCCCGGTCTGCTTCGGCCAGCGCGAACAGGATGAACGCCGTGTCGTAGAGGTCAGGCGTATCGTCGGCGAGCTGGCCCGTTGCCGTATCGAGCGTCCGGCCCGGCAGGCCGTCGGCCCGCAAGCCTGGTCCTGTCAGGGTGCCAAGGCCCATGCCAATCAGATCGCGCGCCGTATCCGGCTTCCAGCCCATCCGCAGGGCCTCGGAAAACACGTAGGTCTGGCGGGCCTGCACGCGCAAACGCGTCGTGTCAGAGGCAGCCGGCTGATGATCGATCGACAGGGATTCCCGGAACAGGCCGTGGTCTGCCACGCCGCGCTCCGACCAGAGCGGAAAGCAGGCATCCATCAGCCAATGGCGCGCTTCATGAGCCCTGCGCTTCAGAGCGGACTTTGACATATAGCGCGAACCCCGTAGCAGATGCGTCGGCGAAAGCGGCTCGCCAACCCTGTCGGCCACCTGCTAACAGGAGCGCGGCAGCTTGGCCAGCGGGCGCGTGGTGACAGGAGACAAGGGAATACATGAAAGACCGGATCTTCTTTCCGCTCGCTTTCCTCGTCGCCGCCGGCATGGTGCTGCTGGCTCTGTCGCCGGGCTTTGGCCGCCTGCCGGAAGGACCAGTCACGGGCGATGGGCGCGATTACAGCCGGATCACGGTGGAAGACGCCTATCTCAACAAGGTCATTGCCGGGGGTGACGCGACCAGCCGCCTCGAAAACGGACCGGACGGCCATCGCCAGCTATATATCGAAGTCGCGGCCGGCGCACTCAGCGATGCGCCGGAATACGGGCCCCATTTCCGGCTGGCCGGCGATCTGGAAGTCCAGTTTTCGGGTTTCACGGTCCGATGCACAGTGCGCGCGCGCCCGGCGGATGAACGCGGCGCGATGCAGATGGAATTGAACTATTCAGCCGGTCGTGTCGGGGAATCCGGCTGGCAGGAATTCGATCTGATGCCGGGCTTTCAGGATTACAGCTTCGAATACAATGTGCCCGTGGCCGAGGGGGAGCAGGGCGTCGACTATTTTGCCATCCGCCCGGTGGTCCCCGACAAGTCGCGCGCCCTGATCGTGGAAAGCGTAACGTTCGAGCGGCTCGGCCGCTGGACCAATTAGAGCGCGGCGGCGAGTTCTGCGAGCTTTGCAATCGTGTTCATGTTGCGCCCGGTGCCGGTAAAATCTGCCGGGTAGCGGATTTTCGAATCCGCCTGGCCATTCGGGAAATGGATGAAGAGTTCGCGCTTGCCGGGCCGGATGTCTTCGTCGGTGATGCCTTTGATGGCGGCAATGAGCCTGGCGTTCGCTGGCGCGTCGGTCAGCATGGCGACGGTGCGGTTGGGTGCAGCATCCGGAAAGGGATTGCGCGCAAGAACATCTGCAAGCTCTTCGGCTGTGCGCACGATCACGCCGACCGGCTTTCCGGCATAGGCTTCAAGCCGGGCCTCGAGCGCCTGTTTCACGTCCGCTTCGGAGGCGGCGCTGCGGAACACGACATTGCCGCTGGCGATGTAGGTTTTCACGCCCTCGAAGCCGAGCGCGGCGCACATGTCCTTCAGGTCGCTCATGGCCAGCTTGCCCGTGCCGCCGACATTCACGGCGCGCAGGAAGGCAGCATATCGGGCGGGCGTCTTTGCGCGCATCGGAAGTCCTTTCAGGTTGCCAGAACGGGTCTGCGCCTTATGAAGGAAGCCTAAGCATGACGCGAGTCGGACTCGCGGCCTTTGAGGCCCAATTCCTCCAGACAGGAGCCAGAATGCGCAATATGTTTGCAACCCTGAGCGCGCTCGCCCTTGTGGCCTGCGGCACGTCACAAACCCCGGAGACAATCTTGGCTGAATCCCAGACGGCGCCCGATTTTGCAAGCGTAGATGCTGCGGAAGATCCCTATCTGTGGCTTGAGGAAGTTGAAGGCGAGGACGCGCTCACTTGGGTGCGGTCGCAGAATGCGCGGACACTGGAGCAGTTGCAGGCCGATCCGCGTTATGCGGGGTTTGAGGCGGCCGCGCTGGACGCGCTGAACTCCTCCGAACGCATCGCCTATGGCTCGGTGCGCAGCGGACAGGTCTACAATTTCTGGCAGGATGACACGCATGTGCGCGGCCTTTGGCGCCGCACGCCGATCGCCTCCTACCGGACGGAAAACCCCGACTGGGAAACCATCGTCGATTTCGACAAGCTCTCCGCCGACGAGGGCAAGAACTGGGTCTACAAGGGCGCAAACTGTTTCGCGCCGGTCGGATCCGATGCCTATAAATGCATGGTGTCGCTGTCGGATGGCGGCAAGGACGCCGTGGTCCAGCGGGAGTTCGATCTTGCGACAAAGAATTTCGTGGACGGAGGATTTGTCACGAAGGAAGCAAAGCAGGGCGCGGCCTGGGCGGGCCCGGACACGCTGCTGATTGCGACCGACTGGGGCGACGGCACGGTGACCGAGTCCGGCTATCCCTTCGTGGTGAAGCGCTGGCAGCGCGGCACGCCGCTGGAAAGCGCAGCCGAAGTGTTCCGTGGCAAGACGACCGATGTCGGCACCTGGCCGATGACGCTGGAGCTGGAAGACGGGCGTATCCTGCAGGGCGCGGTTGAAGCGGAGACCTTCTTCACGTCCAGCTATTGGTGGTTCCCCGAAGGCGAGAGCGAGCCGGTGCAATGGCCGATCCCGCTGAAATCGAACCCGAGCGGCGTTTATGAGGGCAAATTCCTCGTCTCGCTGCAGGAAGACTGGGCGCCGGAAGGCCAGGCAGGCAAGTTCCTGTCGGGCGATCTCGTTGCCTTCGATCTTGAGAGCTTCCTTGCTGACCGCACGCTGCCGCCGGTGGAACTCGTCTTCCGGCCCTCGTCGTCGCAAGCGCTGGAGGGTGTCAGCATCGCCAAGGGTGCACTGCTTCTGTCGGTGTCCGATACGGCCGTCGGCAAAGTGAAGCGGGCGGAACCCGGTGAAGATGGATGGCTTGTCTGGGATGTCATGCTGCCGGGTGCGGGCCAGACGAATATCGCCTTTGCCAGCGACCGGGAGAAAGAAGTGTTCCTCAATTATGAGGACTTCCTCACGCCGGATTCGCTGCTGGAATATGATTCCGAAGCCGATGCCGTGACGACGCTGAAAAGCCTGCCGCCGAAGTTCGACACGAGCGGCCTGAAAGTCGCTCAGAAGTTTGCGACCTCCAGGGATGGGACGAAGATCCCTTACTTCCTCGTCGCCAAGGCCGATATTCCGATGGATGGAACGACGCCAACGCTTCTCTATGGCTATGGCGGCTTCCAGGTGTCGATGAACCCCGGCTACAGCCCGGTCACGGGCCGGCTCTGGCTGGAGCAGGGCGGGGCCTATGTGCTGGCCAATATCCGCGGCGGCGGCGAGTTCGGCCCGGCCTGGCACCAGGCAGGCCTGAAGCTCAATCGTCAGCGCATCTATGACGACTTCATCGCCGTGGGTGAGGATCTGGTCACAAGCGGCGTCACCAGCCCGGAGCATCTCGGCATCATGGGTGGTTCGAATGGTGGCCTCTTGATGGGCGTCATGCTGAACCAGCGGCCGGATTTGTGGAACGCGGTTGTCGTGCAGGTGCCCCTGCTGGACATGCTGCGCTACCATCTCCTGCTGGCGGGCGCGTCCTGGGTCGACGAATACGGCTCGCCGGACGTGCCGGAAGAGCGGGCCTTCCTGGAGACGATCTCGCCCTACCAGAACTTCGATGCCGCGAAGCCCTATCCCGAGCCCTTCTTCGTGACCTCGACCAAGGATGACCGGGTGCATCCCGGACATGCGCGGAAGATGGCCAAGAAGTTCGAAGCCGCCGGCCTGCCCTTCCTCTACTATGAGAATATCGATGGCGGGCACGCGGCAGCGGCGAACCAAACGGAGCGCGCCAAGCGTACCGCTTTGGAATTCACCTATTTGAGCGAAAAGCTGTTCCCGCCCCTCGAAAAGTAGGCATTCTGAAATAGAACTGAAAATCCGCGTTCTCTATAGGAACGCGGATTTTTCTTTTGCCAGGGCTTGTCTAACGGCCGATCCGTGAGACGCTGTTGGGGCATGAAACTCCACAAGCCTGCCCTTGAGAACGATCTGGTGCGGCTCGAACTGCTGAAAGAGGACCATCGCGAGATGATCCGTCAGTCGGGTGCGACGGAGTCGATGTGGGAATGGCTACCCGTCATCTCCACGGGAACAAGTTTCGATTCCTATCTCGATTATTGCCTCATGGCCGGCAAGACCGACGAGTTCGTTCCCTTTGTCGTCTACGACAAGGCGACCGGCCAGTTTGCCGGGCTTGCGGCCTATGAGAATGTGTCGCGGCTGCACAGGCGCCTTGGCATCAATTTCATCTGGCATCCGCCGGAGTTGCGGGGAACGGCGATCGTGCCGGCAACGCAGCTTGCGCTGCTGGAGCGGGCAATCGTGGCGCGGATTCGCCGGGTGGACTATTACCTGCCGACGGAGAATGAGCGGGCCCTGCGCTCGGTCGAGCGGCTGGGCGCGCGGCGGGACGGGGTTCTGCGCAGTTATATGCGTTCGGCGAGCGGCAACTGGACGGATGTGGCCGTGCTGTCGCTGGTCGGAGACGAGATCAAGGCGGCCACGCTGTTGCTCCGGGACCGGATCCGGCAGATTCAGCTGGCTTGACGCCGCAGCCCCCACATGCTTTAGGCGCGCCACATCTGCGCAATCCAAGAAGCGCGCCTTGACCGTTCCCATGAGGACAGCGAGGCCCCCCGCCCGGCGAAGTTTCGCTCAGCGGGGCTCTACGGCTTTGCGCAAACACCATTGAGCGCCCATGTCAGACCCTACTGGCAGACGGCAAAAGGAGTAACGCGATGTTTGACGCCCTCAGCGAACGGCTCGGCGGCATATTCGACAGCCTGACGGGGCGCGGTGCGCTGTCCGACAAGGATGTGTCCGAAGCGCTGCGCGAAATCCGGGTTGCGCTGCTGGAGGCGGACGTCGCCCTGCCGGTGGTCAAGGAGTTCATCGACAAGGTGAAGTCCCGCGCCGTGGGCGAGGAAGTCATCCGCTCCGTGAAGCCGGGCCAGCAGGTCATCAAGATCGTCTATGACGGCCTCGTCGACATGCTGGGCGGGGAAGAGGCCGACACGACGCTGCGCGTGGACAGCCCGCCGGCCGTCGTGATGATGGCGGGCCTCCAGGGTTCCGGTAAGACGACGACGACCGGCAAGCTCGCCAAGCGGCTTTCCGAGAAGGGCCGCAAGAAGGTTCTCCTCGCCTCGCTCGACGTGCGCCGCCCGGCGGCCATGGAACAGCTGGCGATCCTCGCGGACCAGTGTGGGCCGAATGTCAGCTCCTTGCCGATCATTGCAGGCCAGCTGCCGGCGGACATCGCCCGGCGCGCGCTCAATGCCGCGAAGATCGGCGGCTATGACGTCCTGTTCCTCGATACCGCAGGCCGGACGTCGATCGACGAGCAGATGATGACCGAGGCGGCCGAGATCGCCGAGATTGCCCAGCCGTCCGAGACGCTGCTCGTGGCCGATGCGCTGACCGGCCAGGACGCGGTGGAGACCGCACGGCGCTTCCATGAGCGCCTGCCGCTGACCGGCCTCGTCCTGACACGGATGGATGGCGACGGACGCGGCGGTGCAGCGCTGTCCATGCGCGCGGTCACGGGCCTGCCGATCAAGTTCCTCGGCGTCGGGGAAAAGCTCGACGGGCTCGACGCTTTCGACGCAAAGCGCGTGGCAGGCCGTATCCTCGGCCAGGGCGACATCGTCTCGCTGGTGGAAAAAGCCGCCGAGCAGATGGACGCCGAAAAAGCCGAGCGCATGGCCGCGAAGCTCAAGAAGGGCGAGTTCGATCTCGACGACCTGGCGGACCAGTTGAAACAGATGCAGCGCATGGGCGGCCTTGGCGGCCTGATGGGCATGATGCCCGGCGCGCGCCAGGCCAAGCAGGCCATGGCGGCCGCCAATCTCGACGACAATATCCTGAAACGTCAGGAGGCGATCATTTCCTCCATGACAAAAGCCGAACGCCGCAAGCCGGCCCTGCTGAACGCCTCGCGCCGCAAGCGGATTGCGGCCGGCTCCGGCACCAGTGTGCAGGACGTGAACAAACTGCTGAAGATGCACCAGCAGATGGCCGGCATGATGAAGAAGATGCGCACCAAGGGCGGTATGAAAAACATGCTGGGCATGGCGCAGCAAGCCGGCATCTCTCCGGCGGACCTCGCCAAGATGGGCGGTCAGGCGCTGCCGGGCGGCGGATTGCCTGGCCTCGGCGGACCGTCCCTTCCGCCCGGTCTTGGCGACATGCTGGGGAAGAAGAAATGATCCGTATACTCGCACTTTGCAGTCTTGTTGCTGGCTGTGCAGCCATCGAGGAAAGCGCGCCGAGTCATCCGCCCCCGATGCCACTTTCGACAGAAGCCGCGGTGAAGTTCGTGGATAGCCGTCCTGCCTGTAAAGAGATGCTTCCCAACACTCGCTTGGCGGAAGCCGTGCCGTCGGCGGACACGCCACAGATCGAATTAATTTGCGTTCCGAATTATCCCTCACTGCTGCAGCGGAACGGGTATCAGTCGGCGTGTATTGCGGACTTCAATCTTGCCGCAGATGGGCAACCGGTAGACATACGGACGGTCTGTCGAACCATTCACGATGGCGATGGATCTCCAGAAGAATTCGAGGTCGCCGATGCAATGTTCGCAAGGCTGATGCAGCGTGCGACGGCCGAGATGAGGTTTGCCGCACCGGCGGACGGGCGGGGGTTCGACGACGGTCAGAGGTTTCTTCAGCCGCTAAAATTTGCGTTTGAACAAGAGGCTCAACGCCTTGTCTACCCGTCCGCGCAAGAACTGGAAGCCAGCAAATGAATGACCCTTCCGACACCAGCGCCACGCTGGCCCAGTTCCAGCTGAACCAGTTCCGCGCCAGCATCGACAATCTCGATGCGATCCTCATTCATACGCTTGCAGAGCGCTTCAAGCGGACGAAAGATGTCGGCAAGCTGAAGGCGCTGCACAATATGCCGCCTGCGGACAAAGACCGTGAAGCCCGCCAGATCGAGCGACTGCGTGAACTCGCGCAGCAATCCGGACTCGACCCGGCCTTTGCAGAGAAATTCCTCAATTTCATCGTGGCGGAAGTCATCCGCCATCATGAGCAGATCCGCGACCAAGAGGTCGAAGATTTCTAGACATCCCCGAGACGCCAGAACCACAGGAGAACCCCATGGCCCTCAAGATCCGACTCGCCCGCGGCGGGTCCAAGAAACGCCCCTTCTACTCGATCGTCGTTGCCGACGCCCGCGCGCCGCGTGACGGCCGCTTCATCGAAAAGATCGGCACCTATGATCCGCGCCAGCCGAAGGATTCGGAAAACCGCGTGAAGGTCGACGCCGTCAAGGCTGCCGACTGGCTGCGCAAGGGCGCCCAGCCGACGGACCGCGTTGCCCGCTTCCTCTCGAACGTGGAAGTTGAAGGCAAGGCTGTTGCCACCTGGACCCATGGCAACAACCCGAAAAAGGGTGAGCCGGGCAAGAAGGCACAGGAACGCGCGAAAGAGCGTGAAGAAAAAGCCGCTGCCGCCGCCGCTGCTGCTGCCGAGCCGGCTGAAGAAGCCCCGGCAGAGGAAGCCGCTTCGGAATAAGCGCGCCCTCCTGACGTTCAGGATACGGATGAGCCGGTGCCCTTCGGGGTTCCGGCTTTTTCGTGCCTGCCGGAAAGCTGAACGTCAGATAACAGGCCGCCCCGATCCTGTTCAGACCGCTGGTGCGATAAGCCCCTCCGATCTGAAAGGAGACCGTCATGAACAAGAAGACGCCATCAGTGTCTGTCATCGCCCTTCTCGGCGGCCTTGCTGCCCTTGCCCTTCCGGCCAGTGCCGACCATGGGTCCGGGCGCGGCTACGGATATGGCGGCGACTATCGCGGCGGCGGCGCGGTGATGCTGTATTCCGACTCGCATTTTTCCGGCGAAGCGCTGCCCATCAATGGCGCCATTCCGACGCTGACGCAGTACCGGTTCAATGACCGGGCCTCATCCATCGAGATCCGGTCCGGCGTGTGGCAGGTCTGTGTGGACGCGAATTATCGCGGGCGCTGTGAAATCATCGATGCGAATGTGCCGACGCTGACGTCCTATCGTCTGAACGATGCGGTGTCTTCTCTGCGCCCCTTGGACACACGCCGAGCCGGCTATGGAGGATATCGCGGAAATGACGGGCCCCGCCGCGGCGGCTGGGGCGCGCGTCTGGTGCTGTATCCGGACGCCTATCTGCGTGGCCAGCCCATCGAAATCGACCGTGACGTCCCCACACTCTCCCCTTACCGGTTCAATGACCTTGCAAGCTCGTTTGAAGTCTCCGGCGGAACCTGGCTGGTATGCGAGCATTCGAATTACCGCGGGCGGTGCGAAGTGCTCTCCTCCGGTGCCGGCGATCTTTCCCAGATCCGGATGAACAACACGATTTCCTCGATCCGCCGCATCGACGGGCGCGGCTACTGACGGCAGCTGCCGCTTGCCTTGGGGCTAGGCGCCGCTAAAGAGGCGCGATGACCAGGGCGGCAGAAGACAGGCTGATTGCGGTGGGCGTCGTGAAAGGCGCCCATGGCGTGCGCGGCGAAGTGCGCGTGAAGAGCTTTACCGCGGATCCGGAGGCTGTTTTCGCCTATGGCCCGCTTGTCGACGCGGCGGGCCAGACGGTGTTGACGCCCAAGTCTGCCCGGCCGGGCAAGGACCATTTCATCGTCCGCCCGAAGGAACAGAAGCAAAAAGAAGAGTGGGACGCCCTGCGCGGAACCCTGCTGCATGTGTCCCGCTCTGCCATGCCCGACGCGAGCGAGGACGAGTTCTATATCGAGGATCTGGTCGGTCTTGATGTGTTTGCCGGGGGCGGCGAGGCGGCCGGCCGGGTAAAATCGGTGCAGGATTACGGCGCCGGGGGTCTCATCGAGATAAGCCTCAAGGGCGGCGACAGTGTCCTGATCCCGTTCACGCTGGCGGATGTGCCGGTGGTGGACCTTGCCGCAGGCCGGATTGTCGTGGCGAGTCTCGACGACTGGCTTGGCAGCAGCGATGAAACCGCGGAACCGCAGCCATAAGGCATACCTAACAAGGTGTTGCACCGGGTTCAGATTCGATCTGGCATAAACTGCGGGTAACCAGCAGAGGTGTGCCCATGTTGAAGAAACTCCTGCGCTTCGGAGCGGTGCTGATCGCCCCCGTGCTTATGGCGGGTGCGGCGAGTGCCGATAATGGATACGTGGACCCGGCCCATGAAGCCCAGGGCGGCCCGTACCAGGAGCCGCCGGCCATCATTCTCTACGCCGGCGAGAATTTCACCGGCGAACCGCGGGAGATCTATGATCCGATCTACGCCCTGCCGGACCTTGCCTTCAATGACCGCGCGCGTTCCGTGGCGGTGCTGGCGGGCCAGTGGGAGGTCTGCGAGCACAGCGATTTCACGGGGCGCTGCGTGTTCCTGCGCTATGACGTCCAGGATCTCGGCTGGTTCGGGCTGGAGCGCCGGGTTTCCTCGGTGCGCCCGATCTTCGAATACACCGAGGCCGAGCATGGCCTCATGTTCACCCGCGACCGCAATGGTTACATCCGCTACATCGACAACCAGCAGTATGGCGCCGACCGGTATAGCTACGGCTATGGCGTTTCGAGCGGGATATCAGTCTACCACTACGGCTACTCGCCGGACTATGTGCGCTATGGGTATTACGACCCGCGCCTTGGCTACGATCCCTACGGCTTTGGCTGGCACGGGGCTTATGGTTCGCACTACGATCGCCGGGTCCAGCCGTTGCGTGGGCACTATGGCGCCCGCGATGGCGCGGTGACGCTGTATGTCGACTCCTATGGCCGCGGACCATCCTTCGGCCTGAACCGGGCGATTCCCGATCTCAGCCAGTACCGGTTCAACGACAATGTGTCGTCGATCTATATCCGGTCGGGAACCTGGGAGATCTGCGAACACTCCAATTTCCGGGGCCGCTGCCAGATTGTCGACGCCTCGGTGGACCGGCTCAACGGCTTCCGGCTGAACGATCAGGTTTCTTCCATCCGTCCCGTTGGCGGCAATGGGTACGGCGGCGGCAACTGGACTCCCGGCACTAGCCGTCCGGGTACGGGCCACCCGGGGCCCGGACGTGGCGACCGCCCCGGAACCGGGCGTGACGGCGGGCATGGTCCGGGCGGAGATGGACACGGCGATCGCGGTCCCCGTCCCGGCGGCACGACGCCCGGCAACTGGGGCGATCGGGGTGGGCATGGCCCGAACGGTTCAGGCCAGGGCCTGACCGGTACGGGAACGTCGGCACCGGCGACACCGCCTGCGGTCATCGCACCGCCACGGACTTCGCCGCCACCGCGGGTCACGACGCCGCCGGGTGTTGCGCGCGTCAATCGCGACCGCGACCGTCTCGGCCGCGATCCCGCTCCACGCGATGTGCGCCCGAATCCCCGTGAACTGGCCGGCGGCACGCCGGTGGCAACGCCCCAGCCAGCCGTCAGCCCGCCGCGGGGAACCGGCGTGCGTCCGGGTCTGCGCGATGTGCGGCCTGTCGAGACACCGCGCGGTGTGACACCTCCGCCGGCTCGTCCCCCGCGTGCAACGCCGCCAGCTCCAACCTCCGCGCCGCAGGTTCGGGCGCCGCAGCCTGCCCGCCCGGCCTATACGCCGCCCCCGGCAGCACCGGCACCGCAGCCGCGGCCGCAGGCGTCTTCTCCGCCACCACGACCGGAACCCTCACGCCCGGCCGCGCGCGACGACAGCCGGCCGCCAGCCCTGCGCGGGCGGGACAGGTAGCGTCTTCTGAAGCGTACTCAGCTCGCCCGCGGGTCATCCCACTCGCGGGCGACGCCGTATCCGCCGCGGCGGACCAGCCAGAACATGCCGATGAGGTCGAAGATTCCGGCGCCGAGGCGACCGAGAAAGCCGTATTTCGACTGGCCCGCGAGGCGCCTCCGGTCGTTGACCAGCTCTTCGCTCACCTCCCAGCCGGCGCGTTTGACGAGCGCCGGCAGGAAACGGTGCATGGAGGCGAAATAGGGCAGGTCGCGGAAGGCGGATGTTCGGATCAGTTTCCATCCGCAGCCCGTGTCGGTGGCATCGTCCTGCAGCACGAAGCGGCGCACGCCATTGGCGACGCGTGACTGCACCCATTTGAAGCCGGAATCGTTGCGGCTGTTGCGCTTGCCGGCGATGATGCCGAGGCGTGGCGGGGCGCCGGGGGCGATGATCTGCTTCCAGAGGCGTGCCGTGTCGGCGGGGTCGTTCTGGCCATCTCCATCCAGAAGCTGGACCCAATCGCCGCGCACGGCCTTGAGGCCGGTGAAAAGAGCGGCCGATTTTCCGCGCCGCTGCACATGGCTGAATACGAAAACCGTATCCGGATGCTTCGCCTTTGCCTCCGCCAGCTCCTCGCCGGTGCGGTCGGAGGACTGGTCATTGACGCAGATGATTTCGAACGGGATGCCTGCCAGCTGCTCGTGCACTTCGTCGATCACCGGGTGCACATTCCCCTCTTCATTGAAGAAGGGAATGATCACGGAAAGTGCGGGGATCGCGGCCATGCAGACTCACGTATAGAAGACGGGCCAATCCGGCAAACTGAATTGCGAGCGAGTTGCAATGGACATCTATCACATCTGGTTCGACCTGAAGCCCGGCGCGGACGAGCAGGCCTTCGCGGCGGCGCTGCCAGCCTTTCTCGGCAAGATGAAGGATGAGGGCCGGATCGAGACCTGGCGGATGATGCGCTGCAAGCTTGGCCTGCGCCCCGATACGATCCGTGAGTTCCACATCATGATAGAAACGCGCGATCTCGCCCAGCTGGACAGCGCGTTCCGCGCGGCGGCGGCCCGCGAAGGAGAGATGGACACCCTGCATTTCGCGGCGAACGCGATGGTGACGAATGTGAAATTCGGCCTGTTCAGGGACTGGCCCGACTAATTCGCGGGATTGGAAGACCAGAGCCCCTCGTCGCGCTCCAGCGCCTCCATCTCTGCGGCAACCTTGTCGACATAGGTGGCGAAGCTCCTCGCATAGAAGGGTTTTGACTCCCGCCACCATTCACGGATGGCAGGCGTCGAGAGGCTGTCGCGCAGGCGCGCCTCGGTGCCGATCCAGAGTTCTTCCTCGAACACGCCGAAGCGGCGGTGGGTGTGCAACACTTCGAAATGGCGGAAGGAGGCCGAGAGGAAATTGGTCACGCGCAACTGCTCGGCCCGGTTCCAGCAGTCGGGCGCACCTTCTTTCGTGATCAGCTCCGCGAGGTCGCCATTCTCGATAATCCGGCCAAGATTGGTGGACAGCAGCTGGGCCGAGGTCTGGGCGGCGGCCATGCGGGTCAGCTCGGCATTCTGTTTCAGCTGAAAGCCGATGAATATGAGCGAAATCACCACGGCGGCAGAAGCCAGGATGTCGGCGATGGTGGCGACAGTCTCAAGCGCAGTCATGTTATCCTCCCCAGGACAGGGCCATGAAGCGCTGGTCTGGCCGCGCGGTCAATCTCCGGTGACGCGGGGCTCTGGCTGCGCTAAAGGCAGGCCGCATGTTCAAGGCGAGTTTCATCACCCTGTTTCCGGAGGCGTTTCCGGGCCCGCTGGGCGTCTCCATCCTGGAGCGCGCCCGGAAGGAAGGGCTGTGGAGCCTCGAAACGGTCGATCTGCGCCCTTTCGGCATCGGAAAGCACCGGAATGTGGATGAAACGCCCGCTGGTGGCGGGGCAGGCATGGTGCTGCGCCCGGATGTGGCGGCCGCGGCCATCGACAGTCTCGACCGGGGCGGCCGGCCTTTGATTTACCTTTCCCCGCGCGGAAAGCCCCTTAACCAGCAGCTTGCCCGCGAATTCGCGGAAAAGCCGGGTCTCATCCTGTTCTGCGGCCGCTTTGAAGGGCTGGACGAACGGGTGATCGAGGGGCGCGGGATGATGGAGGTCTCGCTGGGCGATTTCGTCCTGGCCGGAGGCGAAGTCGCCGCCATGGCGCTGACCGAGGCGGTGGTGCGCCTTTTGCCCGGCGTTGCGGGCAATGAAGCCTCCCTTTCGGAGGAGTCCTTCGAGACAGGCCTGCTCGAACACCCCCAATACACCCTGCCCAGGGAGTGGGAAGGACGGGGCACGCCGGAGGTGCTACTCTCGGGCGACCACAAACGCATACAGGAATGGCGTTTCAACAGCGCAAAGGCGTTGACATTTGAGCGCCGCCCCGATTTATACGCCGCTTACTCCAAGACCCCAGAATTCCAAGCGCCGGAGACAGGCGATGAACATGATTGAACAGATCGAGGCGGAAGAAGTTTCCCGCGTCCTCGGCGGCAAAGAAATCCCTACTTTCTCGCCTGGCGACACGCTGGCCGTGAACGTCAAGATCAAGGAAGGCGACCGTGAGCGCGTGCAACGCTATGAAGGCGTGTGCATTGCCCGCTCCGGCGCTGGCATCAACGAGAGCTTCACGGTCCGCAAGATCTCGTTCGGTGAAGGCGTGGAGCGTGTGTTCCCGCTGGTTTCGCCGCTGATCGAGTCGATCGAAGTGAAGCGCAAGGGCCGCGTCCGCCGCGCCAAGCTGTACTACCTGCGCGACCTGCGCGGCAAAGGCGCCCGTATCGCCGAGCGCACCAGCGGCCACGGCATCGAGAACGTCGAAATCGCCGTTTCCAAGACCGAGCGCCGCCGCCAGAAAGACGCAGAAAAAGTGGCCCGCAAGGAAGCCGCTGCTGCCGAGCGCGAAGCCGCCGCGAAGGCAAAGGCTGAAGCGGAAGCGGAAGCCGCAGCCGCCGCCGCAGAGGCCGCTGCTGCCGCAGAAGGCGCCGCCGAAGAATAGGCGCACGCTTCGGCTACGAACTCAGAAACCCCTGTTCGCAAGAGCAGGGGTTTTCTGTATCCGGAAGGAATGACCCAGGAACTGATCTGCGCGATTGGCGATGTTCACGGCGAATGCCAGCGCCTGCTGGATCTGCATGCCGCGATCTTCGACTTTCACCAGGCCTTCCATCCGGATGCGGCGCTGAAGCTGATCCATCTCGGTGATTATGTCGATCGCGGGCCGGACAGTTGCGGCGTCATCGAGCAGCTGATGGCGCTCGAGAGGCGGTCCGGCCTCACCACGATCTGCCTGAAGGGCAATCATGAAGAGATGATGCTGGGGGCGTTGGATGGCGGCGATGGGGGCATGTGGCAATGCAGCGGCGGGAGCGACACGATGGACAGCTACCATCGTCGTGGACTCGATGACGTTCCGAAGGCCCACCATTCCTGGCTGAAGGGTCTGCCGGTCCATCATGTCGAGGAGGACCGGCGGCTGGTGTTCGTCCATGCCGGAATTGCGCCGGCTCGGTGGCCGGACCTGGACGACCAGATTGGTCTGTGGACCCGCTCGCCAACCTTCTTTGATACGGCCCGCTGGACCAATCCCGCACTCGCCGGCTGGACCGTTATCCATGGACACACACCGACGCATGACTTCGCAGAAGAAATGCACGGCGATCCGCCCCGGCGGATCAATATCGATACCGGCGCCGTGTATGGCGGGCAGCTGACGGCGGTTCTCCTTTTGCCGGGGCGCAATCCGGTATTTCTGCATGCCTAAGGCGACGTGCCTGACTTAAGGGAATGTTGATTGGTCTGTGGCTTTCCTATTCTGGTGGAGGGAGTTCAGGCAATGAACAGTGTCGGCAAACTCGACCTGCTGATGGGGGTGATGAACCTCCTGCCCAATCCCGTTTATATCAAGAATGCCGACCATGTCTGGATCGAGGCTAACTCGGCCTTTTGCGCCTTTCTGGGCCGTACACGCGACGAACTGATCGGCAAGACCGATCACGACTATTTCCCGAAGGACCAGGCAGATGTGTTCTGGGACATGGACACGCGCGTCCTCACGACCCGTGAGCGAAACGTCAACCTTGAGCAGAACTCGAATGCCGCGGGCGAAGTGCGCTGGGTCGAGTCGAGCAAGTCCTATTTCGAGGATGGCGACGGCAATGCCTTCATCATCGGTGTACTGATGGATGTGACCGAACTCAAGAAACGGGAACAGGCGTTGCAGGCGGCCGAGCAGGCAGCGCTGCATGCCTCCCGGTCGAAGTCTGAATTCCTGGCCAATATGAGCCACGAAATCCGCACACCGATGAA
The DNA here is from genome assembly GCF_041398385.1 of Hyphomonas sp. Classification (GTDB taxonomy): domain Bacteria; phylum Pseudomonadota; class Alphaproteobacteria; order Caulobacterales; family Hyphomonadaceae; genus Hyphomonas. The sequence continues at coordinate 173,507 of NZ_JAWKUW010000002.1, read as the reverse complement.
TGGTGTCCTCGGTATGTCGCAGATCCTGCGTCGCACGCAGCTGACAGCGGACCAGGAAGAGATTGTCGCCACGATCGAACGGTCCGGTGAGGCGTTGCTGACGATCATCAACGACATCCTGGACTTCTCGAAAATCGAGGCGGGCAAGTTCGAAATCGATCCGGCGCCCTTTGCGCTCGCCTCGGTTGTGGAGGATGTGGCGGCCCTGCTTGCATCGGGCGCCAGCGACAAGGGCGTGGAACTCATCACCGATATTGCGCCCCACCTTCCCGAAAAGCTGGTCGGCGATGCCGGCCGGATCCGGCAGGTGCTGACCAATCTTGTCGGCAACGCCATCAAGTTTACGAGCGAAGGCTATGTCCTCGTCATGGCGAATGGCGAAGTATCGGACGGCCACGCCGAACTGCGCCTCGCCGTGGAAGACACCGGCATTGGCATCCCGGAAGAAAAGCAGGACGCTATTTTCCGACAATTCGAGCAGGCCGATGCGTCAACGACCCGCCGGTTCGGTGGCACGGGGCTTGGCTTGTCCATCTGCCGCAGCCTCGTCGAGGCCATGGGCGGGGAGGTGGGCGTAATCTCCGCGCCGGGCAAGGGTTCGACCTTCGAAGTCTTCCTGCGCCTTCCGATTGCTGAAAGTACCGCGGCGGCCGGTCCGGTCGGGCCGTGTGCGCACGACCTGTCCCACATCCGGGCGCTGGTGCTCGACGACATAGACCTCAATTGCCGTATCGCACGCACGCAGCTCGCTGTGCACGACATGCCGACCGAGAGCGAGACCGATCCCGCAAGGGCGCTGCAGCGGCTTGTCGAGGCGCATAACCGGCGTGACCCTTTACAGCTGCTGGTGCTGGACTATCAGATGCCACGCATAGACGGGCTGAAAGTCGCCCGAATGATCCGCAGCAAACCGGCCTTCCGCGACCTGAAAATTATCGTCCAGTCTTCCGTCGATACGCCGGATGTCAAAAACGCCTTCACGGCCGCTGGGGTCAGCGATTTTCTGGTCAAACCGCTCCGCTCCGGTGCGCTGGCGGCTTCGGTTGCAAAGGCCTTCGGTTGCGACGGAACGCAGACACTGCGCAGCACGCCGACACAGCGGGCTGCTGCGGAGGCGCGGCCAAAGGAAGGCGTGACCCGGCGGCGCATTCTCGTGGCCGAGGACAATGAAGTGAATCAGAAGGTCATGCGGGGCCTGCTCGCCGGTTGCGGCTTTGCGCTCGATTTCGCTGGCGATGGCCAGGTGGCCGTCGAGCTTTTCCGCGCGCACGACTACGCCCTCGTCCTGATGGACGTGTCGATGCCGGTCATGGACGGGATTGCCGCCACGCAGGCCATTCGCGATTTGGAAGCTGAGGCCGGGCGTCCGGCAACCCCGATCCTCGCCGTGACGGCCCATGCCCTGCGGAAAGAGCAGGAGTCATTCCGCGTGCGGGGAATGGACGGCGTTCTGGTCAAGCCGGTGGACCAGGATGAGCTGCTGGAGGCAGTCGCGCACTGGACCGACATGGCCGCCCGCGACGTCGCCTGAGCGCAACCCTGCCATCCTATTGACGCCGCCGCTTGCGTATTGCACGAGACGCCATCATTTGTGCTGTAAATGCGCAAGAATTTACCGCGGAACAGAAAGAAACGCCCGATGGCTGGCAAGACTCTCTACGACAAGATCTGGGATTCTCATGTGGTCCACACCGATGAGGCCTCCGGCGAGAGCCTGCTCTATATCGACCTGCACCTGATCCATGAGGTGACGACGCCGCAGGCTTTCGCGGGATTGAAGGCGGCTGGCCGCAAGGTGCGCCGGCCGGACCTCACCCTCGCGACGCCGGACCACAATACGCCAACGGAAAACCAGGCGGCTGGCCTCGCCGGGGTCAAGGATCCGGAAGCCCGCAACCAGCTTGAAACGCTGATGCGCAATGTGAAGGACTATGGCATCGACATTTTCCCGATGGGCGACATCCGCAACGGCATCGTGCACGTCATCGGGCCGGAACAGGGGCGCACCCAGCCGGGCATGACCATTGTCTGCGGTGACAGCCACACGTCCACGCATGGCGCGTTCGGTGCACTGGCGCATGGCATTGGAACGTCGGAAGTGGAGCACGTGCTGGCGACCCAGACGCTCCGGGCCCGGAAGATGCAGAACATGGCAATCGAGGTGAGCGGCAAGTTGAAGCCGGGCGTGACCGCGAAAGACCTTGCGCTGCACATCATCGCGAAGATCGGTACGGCCGGCGGCACGGGCTGTGTGATGGAATACCGCGGCGAGGCCATCCGTGATCTCAGCATGGAAGGGCGCATGACGCTGTGCAACCTGTCCATCGAAGGTGGAGCGCGGGCGGGCCTGATCGCGCCGGATGAAAAAACCTTTACCTATATGAAGGGCCGCCCCTCCGCCCCGAAAGGCGGGGCCTGGGAGGTTGCCGAAAGCTACTGGAAAACCCTGTTCACGGATGATGATGCGGTGTTCGACCATGTCGTCGAAATCCGCGGCGAAGACGTCGAACCGACGGTCACCTGGGGCACGAGCCCTGAAATGGGCATCCCCGTTACCGGCATCATTCCGAAGCCGGAGGATTTTTCCGATCCGGTGAAGGCGGCGGCCTGCGAACGGGCGCTCTCCTATATGGGCCTTGAAGGCGGTGCGCCGATCGCCGGCACGCCGGTGCAGCGCGTGTTCATCGGCTCGTGCACGAATTCACGGATCGAAGACCTCCGCGCAGCTGCTGACGTGGCGAAAGGTGCCCGAGTGGCTGACGGCGTGCGCGCCATGGTCGTGCCGGGGTCCGGTCTCGTGCGGGCACAGGCGGAAGAAGAAGGGCTCGACCAGGTGTTCATCGAGGCCGGCTTCGAGTGGCGTGAGCCCGGCTGCTCCATGTGCCTCGGCATGAACCCCGATATCCTGTCGCCCGGCGAACGCTGCGCCTCCACATCGAACCGCAATTTCGAAGGCCGCCAAGGCCGCGGCGGCCGCACCCATTTGATGAGCCCGGCGCTGGCTGCAAAGGCGGCGATCACGGGCGTGATCGGATAGGGCGGTTCGCCCGATGGCTGCGCTGAAATTCCGGGCGGCAGGAAAGTTCGTCATTGCCGCCCTAGTTTTTGGCGCCTTTGTCTTTGCAATCGACGCGGGTCACCGGATCGGCGAAATCAGATCCGCGAACTGGCAGGCAGTTGACGGGGTCATCGGGCCTGTGAGGGCGATTAGGGCTGGCCGTCGCTCCCGGTCGCGGCGACACGAGCTTTCTTTCAAGGCTGAAGACGGCGAAATCCAGAGTTTCACGATTGCCCGCTCGTGGCTGACCCAGCCCGACACGGAGCAATTCAGGCGCATTTCAGCTTATGAAGGTGAGATTGCCACCGCGTATGTCCTGACGGGAAGTGAGACATTAGCCCAGCTAGTGGCGGCCGACGGTGCGATGCTGATTGCTCCGCAGCAGGTCGAGCGCCGAATGCGGGCGGAGCGTACCGGAGCCGCGCTGGCGGGTCTCTGCTTGATGGCCTGTCTGCTGATAATCCAGTTCGGCGTTCCCTTTCGACGCCGATGAAGTTCAGGCTGCTGGCGTCAGTCCGGATTGTATTCCCACCACCAGGGCATTCCATTGTCGCCAAGGATGAAGGCGGCAAGATCGGGATAGATCAGCTCTGCCCGCACGCTGTTTGACAGGAACACGACGCACCGTTCGAGCTCCGGTTCGCAGATCGCCATGTTGCCCGTTCCGTCATCGTGACCGCCCTTGAAGACTGTCAGGCCATGCGGGCCTTCGGCGGTGACGAGGCCGAGACCTGCAGACAAGTGAACCTGCTCAGTACGCGGATCCTTGAAATCCCAGAGCGTGGGGAACTGGTGCGCGGAATGGATCGGCAATTGAGGCCGGAAGAAATCCGCATGGGATGCCGCCGTCAGCCGGTCACCCTTCAGGATGGCTTGCCACATCAGCGCCTGGTCCTCGATGGTCGTGTCCATCGAGCCGGCGGCACTCGGGCCGGAGCGTTCGTCATGGGGGATGAAGCTGCTGTCGATGGCATAGCCGTCAGCAAGATTTTCGGCGAAATCCGCCCGCCACATCATCGAGGTGTTCTTCATGCCCAGTGGCACGAAGACGCGCGCATCCATGATCGTGCCAAGATCTTCACCAAGGTGTTCCTCAATGGCGAGCTGGAGGATGTAGAAGCCTTCGCCCGAATAGCCGTACCGCTTGCCGGGATCCCAGTGGAAGCGCAGCACGCCGTCATCCTCCAGCCAGCGGAAATTCGGCAGGCCCGTCGAATGGGTGAGGACGATCCGTGCGGTCAGGTCTTTCCAGCGGTCGTTGGCCGCCAGATCGGCGAATTCCTCATACTGCGGCAGCGGCTTTTTGAGATAGTCGCCGAGCGGCGTGTCGAGATCGAACAGGCCCTCCTGGCAAAGCTGAAGCACTGTATAAGCCACGGCGGTCTTGGTCAGCGAGGCGCCGTACATGACCGTATCCGTTTCCAGCGGCAGGTCTTTTTCGACATTGCGGTGGCCATAGGCGGCAGTGCGCACGATTTCGCCCTTGTCGATGACCGCAAGGGCGAGGCCTTTGACGTCTTCCACCTGCATCAGCCTTGCGACTTCTGCATCTATGGCATCCGGGGCCGGCAGGGGCGGTGTGGTGGGCACACTTGCGCAGGCGGCCAGCAGGATCGCTGGTAGAAGGAGAAATTTCTTCATCGGAACACTCCGGAAAACACGCCGATAAGACACCGGCAGGGCTCCGGCCGCAACCGCTAAACCGAGCTTTGAGTTGCGCCATGGGCTGGCCCGGCCGATAGTCCGCGCCAAACCGGACTGAAGGAGAACAAGATGGCTGGAACCGTGGACCTTGCGGGCGGGGTGAAACTGGATGGGCCGCGCGGGCGCACCTATGCCTCGATCCTGGAAACGGTCGGCTCAACGCCGCTGGTCGCCGTGCCGAAATTCTGCGCCGAGCATGAATTGAAGGCCGAACTCCTGGTCAAATGCGAATTCTTCAACCCGCTCGCCAGCGTGAAGGACAGGATCGGCCTCAACATGATCCTTGAGCTGGAGGCGTCGGGGAAACTGAAGCCGGGCGACACGCTTGTGGAACCGACCTCGGGCAATACGGGCATCGCGCTTGCTTTCGTGGCCGCCTCGCGCGGTTATCGGCTGATCCTCACCATGCCGGAATCCATGTCGATCGAACGCCGCCGGATGCTGGCCCATCTCGGCGCCGAACTCGAGCTGACGCCGAAGGAGAAGGGCGTCAACGGCGCCATCGCGAAAGCACAGGAGATCGTCGCCTCCATTCCCGGCGCGGTGATGCCGAGCCAGTTCGACAACCCGACCAATCCGGCGGTGCATGAGAAAACGACCGCGGAAGAAATCTGGGCCGACACGGGCGGGAAGGTCGACGGCGTGTTCGCCGGGATCGGCACAGGTGGCACATTCACCGGCATCGGCCGTGTGCTGAAGGCGAGGAAGCCGGGCCTCAAGATGTTTGCGGTTGAGCCGGCGGCAAGCCCGGTCCTGTCCGGGGGAGAGCCCGGCCCGCACATGATCCAGGGGATCGGCGCGGGATTTGTTCCGGGCAATATGGATACCGGCCTCATCGATGAGGTCGTCGCGGTGCATAATGGCGAAGCCATCGCCACGGCGCAGAGCCTTGCAAAACTCGAGGGCATTCCAGGCGGGATTTCCTCCGGCGCTGCAATGGCGGCGGCCGCGAAGGTCGGCGCGCGCGACGAGATGGCGGGCAAGACGCTGGTGGTGATCCTGCCGAGCTTTGCCGAGCGCTACGTCTCCACCATCTTGTTCGAGGAACTCTAGGGCCGCTCCGGCCCGCGGGGCTTGCCTTCCGTAGGGGGCGCATGGAGAGATGAGCGCCTTCGGAGGCGGAATGCGCGTTCACACGGTCGTCCTGTTCATTCTCGGCGTGGTGATGCTGGGCCTTGCGCTCGGTCTCGACGCGATGATGGACCTGCATGTCTCAGGCTGGATCCAGCTGCTGGCGGCAGCCTTTGGCATCTACCTGATCGTGATGGCCTGGTTCTCCCTGCGCTTCGATGAGCGCCGGGCGAAGGCACTTGAAGAAGGCGCGCCGGTTTCCGCAGAAGTGGAAGTCACCCGGATGAGCGATGGTGACTCCGCAGCCTATCTGGCGAATGTGAAAGTGGCCGACGAGACCTGGACCGTGCCGCTCAGGATGACCCGCCGGGTCCGCAAGCTGGTCAAGGCCGGTGAACTCGCGGCACAAGCCTGGATGGATGAAGAGGGCCGGCTGGTCGCGCTGGCGCTTGATGGCGAGCAGCTGCCTGTGATGCCGTTTCCAAGACGCAAGAGACGACGGAAGAAAGACACATGACCCCCCTGATCACTGGCGTCGACCATCTGGTTCTCGTCGTGCCCGACATTGGCGCGGGCGAGGCGGTATATGCTTCGCTGCTCGGCCGCCCCGCAGACTGGCGCGCCCGGAGCGACGACGGAAGTGCGACGTCCCTGTTCCGGCTCGCCAATATGAGCCTCGAACTGATGGCTCCGGCCGGAGAAGGGGCCGTCGGCAACCGGCTGCGTGAGATCATCGAGACGGATGGGCCGGGCCTCACCAGCGTCGTCTTCGGCACCGACGATCTGGCGGGCGCGCATCACAAGCTGACACGTCGGGGCATGAAGCCGGGTGACGTCCAGCCCGGCGAGAGCGCGAACGAAATAGACGGAAAAGCGCGAAAATGGTCGCGTTTTCGTTGTTCGGACGATGAAACAGCCGGCGTAAAGACATTTTTGATCCAGCCGGACACTCCTTTGCCGGTGCGCGAGGCGGGCACGGGCAGCGTCGTATCGCTGGATCATGTCGTGATCGACACACCGAATCCGGACCGGGCCCTGGGTCTTTATGGTGCACGGCTGGGTCTCGACCTCGCGCTCGACCGCACGGCGCCGGAATGGAAGACGCGGTTCCTGTTCTTCCGCACAGGCGGGCTGACCTTCGAAGTGATCCACCGGCTTGGCGAAACCCATGATCCGGCAGCGAATGACCGGATCTGGGGCCTGACCTGGGCCGTCGACGATCTGACAGCGGCGCATGCCCGGCTGGAGGCGGCAGGCTTCAACATTTCGGAAATCCGCAAGGGCCGCAAACCCGGCTCCAAGGTGTTTGCCGTGCGCGACGGGACGATGAGCGTGCCAACGCTTTTCATCGCCCATGAGCGGCAGTAAGGAAGACCCATGAAAGCCTTTACCCAGCTCACCGGAACCGCCGCGGCCCTGCTCGAAAAGGGCAAGCCCATGTCCAATATCGACACGGACATGATCATCCCCAAACAGTTCCTGAAAACGACGGAGCGCACCGGCCTCGCCAAGGGCCTGTTCTATGAGCTGAAAACGCTGGCAGATGGCTCTCCCAACCCCGATTTCGTGCTCAACAAGCCGCAATTTGCCGGCGCGGGTATCCTGATCGCGGGAGAGAATTTCGGCTGCGGTTCATCGCGCGAGCACGCGCCCTGGGCCCTGGCAGACCAGGGCATTTCGGTCATCATCGCGCCGAGCTTTGCCGACATCTTCCACAATAACTGCTTCAAGAACGGCATCCTGCCCGTGCGCCTGCCCGTGGATGTGTGCGAACAGCTGGCGAAGCAGGCCGGCGGCGCAAACCATGTCTTCACTGTCGACCTTGAGAGCCAGACGGTGACGGCGCCGGATGGTGAAACCTACACGTTCGATGTCGACCCCGGCCGCAAGTCGAACCTGATTCAGGGCCTCGACGAGATCGGCGCCTCGCTGAAGGCCGAAGGCGACATCACCGCGTTCGAGGCGGAGCGCAAACTGTCCACGCCCTGGCTGGAGCCCGCCCGCTGACCTGACGGATTGATCAAGGAGGCACATCCATGAAGCCCAGTCCGAAAATGATGGCCGCGCTGGCGGCGCTCGGCACGCTCGCCGCCTGTCACACCGATCCTTTCAGCATGAAGCCGGAAGTGAATGTCCGCCTGCCGGACAAGCCCGCCACGACTGAAGCACCCGCTGACGATGCCGCGGTGCCGGCGGATGCAGAAGACGAAGCAGGCACCGAGTGATCCTGATCGAGGGAACGGTTCGGATCCCGCCGGAGCGGATCGAGGCCGCGCGCCCGGTGATGGCGCGCATGATTGCGGCGAGCCGGGCCGAACCCGGCTGTATCGACTACGCGTACAGCCTCGACGTGATGGAGACGGGTTTGATCCGCGTAACAGAGCGCTGGGAAAGCCGGGAGGCGCTGGCGGCGCATTTCCGCATGCCGCACATGGCTGAATGGCGCGCCCTGTGGCCGGAATTCGGCATCACCGACCGGTCCCTGCGCCTTTATGATGCAGAGCCGGAAGCCACTTAGGCGGCCGTCGGGAATTCTCCGCAACTTTGAGAAGAATTGAATTGCCTGGGCCGGCAGCCGTCGTTAAGCAGATGGCCCACAATAAGGACCCTCCCAGATGAAATTTGCTTCCGTTTTCGCCGCTGCGGCCCTTGCAGCGCTCGTCTCCGCCTGTGCCTCGGCCCCTGCCGAAACAGCAGACAATGGCGAGCAGCTCGTCTGCCGCTCGATCAAGGTGACAGGCACGCGCTTCCCGGAAAAGGACTGCCGCACGGTCCAGGCCTGGGACCAGTTTGACGACGAAGCTGAGTCGAACGCCGACGACATCGCCGAAAAGCTCTGATCGCCTGAGGGCTAGCTGCGTCAAAAACCTGGGATGACATCTGCGTACGGGGCGGTTACATGCCCCGTGACAGCGGAACAGGTATATAGTGGCCATGCACCAGACACTTCTTTTGCTTCCCGGCGACGGGATCGGTCCTGAAGTCATCGCCGAGGCCCGTCGCGTGGCCGAAGTGGTCGCGCCGGACCTTAAGATCGAGCAAGGCCTCGTCGGCGGGGCCTCGCTCGACGCTCACGGAACTCCGCTTACGGATGAAATGCTGGACAAGGCGCGGCACGCGAATGCGGTGCTGCTGGGGGCGGTGGGCGGCCCGAAATGGACCGGCGCCGCACGAGACAAGCGGCCTGAAGCCGGCCTGCTGGCCCTGCGCAAGGGCCTCGACGTGTTCGCGAACCTGCGCCCGGCCTATTGCTTCCCGGCATTGGTCGATGCCTCCAGCCTGAAGCGCGACGTGGTCGAAGGGCTGGACCTGATGATCGTCCGCGAGCTGACAGGCGGGGTCTATTTCGGCCAGCCGCGCGGCATCGACGAGACGAGCGGCATCCGCCGCGGATATGACACGGCGATCTATACCCATCCGGAAATCGAACGCGTCACCCGCGTTGCCTTCGACATCGCGCGCGGGCGCAAGGGCCGCGTCTGCTCCGTGGAAAAGTCGAACGTCATGGAATCCGGTCTGTTCTGGCGCCAGGAAGTGACGCTGGCCCACGCCGAAATCGGCGCCGGCGTGGACTTGTCGCACATGTATGCCGATGCCTGCGCGATGGAACTGGTACGCGCGCCCAAACAGTTCGACGTGATCCTGGCCGACAACCTGTTCGGTGATATTCTTTCCGACGAGGCGGCCATGCTGACCGGGTCGATCGGCATGCTGCCGTCCGCCTCGCTGGGGGCTCCCGGTACGCCGGGACTCTATGAGCCAGTGCATGGCTCGGCGCCCGACATTGCCGGCAAGGGCATCGCCAATCCGTGCGCGGCCATCCTGTCCCTGGAAATGGCGCTGCGCTGGTCACTTGGGCGCGAGAAAGTGGCTGACATCCTCTTCGGGGCGGTCGGAAAAGCGCTGGAAAGCGGTGCCCGCACGAAAGATCTCGGCGGCGAACTGACGACACGGCAGATGGCAGACGCAATTATCGCGGCGCTCTAGAGGACTGCCAGTTCAGCTGTAGTCCGCAATCCGGCAGAGCAGGTTGCCGCGGAACTCGAAGAAGCTCGCGCCCCGCACTTTCACCGTTTCGCCAGCCTTCAAGCCGTTGGGCAGGTCGACGGCGGCCTTGCCTTCGAACTCGATCTCGGCTGCGGCCTTGCCGCCGCCGGTCACGACATTGATCAGGCGCTGGCGGCGATAGGAAAAGGCGTTGCCCGAGAGTTCCGCAACCTGGCGCATCATGTCCTTGCCATCGAGGCGCATGGACCCGCCGGCATTGGAGATGTTCTCGAACACGACATCGTCGGTCACGCAATCGAGCATGCCGTCGATGTCACGGGCATTGTAGCTCTGGATATAGCGGGCGATCACGTCGTCGAGCATGCCGGGCGCCTTCTGTTGGGGCAGCAGGAACGGACCCCGTGTTGCCCCACAGGGTGGCGGATGGCAACAGGCGCTTTCACATCAGGTCAAAATGCGTCATAAGCCCGCCTCGGTTTGCAAGGAGCAAGAAGGCCATGGCCACACGGATTGCGGTTGTCGGTGCGACGGGAAATGTCGGACGTGAACTGCTCAACATTCTGGACGAGCGCCTGTTCCCGGCAGACGAGGTCTATGCTGTGGCCTCGCGCCGGTCGATCGGCAAGGAAGTTTCCTATGGCGACCGCATGCTGAAATGCCAGGACATTGAGAGTTTTGACTTTTCCAAGGTCGACCTCGTCCTGATGTCGGCTGGCGGCGCTGCCTCCAAGGAATGGTGCCCGAAGATCGCCAAGGCCGGCGCCATCACCATCGACAATTCCTCCGCCTGGCGGATGGACCCGGATGTGCCGCTGGTCGTGCCGGAGTGCAATGGCGATGCGGTGATGGGCTACAAGAAGAAAATGATCATCGCCAACCCGAACTGTTCGACCGCGCAGCTCGTTGTGGCGCTGAAGCCGCTGCATGATGCCGTCGGCGTCAAGCGCGTCGTCTGCGCGACCTACCAGTCCGTTTCAGGCGCCGGCAAGGACGCCATGGACGAACTGTGGAACCAGACGCGCGGCATCTATGTGAATGATGAGCCGGAGCCGCAGGTCTTCCAGAAGGAAATCGCCTTCAACGTCATCCCGCAGATCGACGTGTTCATGGAAGACGGCTTCACCAAGGAAGAGTGGAAGATGCGCGTCGAGACGAAGAAGATCGTCGATGAGAGCATCGAACTCGTCGCGACCTGCGTGCGCGTGCCCGTGTTCGTCGGCCATTCCGAAGCGGTCAGCGTGGAGCTGAACGGCCCGATGAGCGCCAAGGAAGCCAAGGCCCTGCTGCGCGAGAGCCCCGGCATCATGCTGGTCGACGATCCGGCAGAGGATCTCTACATCACGCCGAAGGAATGTGTCGGCGACTGGGCGACCTTCATCAGCCGTGTACGGAAGGATCCGACGGTCGAAAATGGCCTCATGTTCTGGTGCGTCTCGGACAATCTCCGCAAGGGTGCAGCCCTCAACGCCGTGCAGATCGCCGAAGAGCTCCTGAACCGCGGCGTCCTCAAGCCGGAAAAGCAGTCCGCTGTCGCGGACTAGCTGTCACCTGAATCGAATTTTGCCTGGCGGGTCTCGACGGTGACGTTGAGGCCCGTTGCGCTTTTCAGGTGCAGGTCGCGCTGTGGGAAGGGGATTTCGAGGCCGTACTTTTCGAGAGCGGTATGGATCGCCCAGTTGTAATCCGCGATGACGCGGGCCGGGCGGCGCACCGCAGGTTCGCTCAGCCACACGACAAGTTCGAATTCGAGAGCCGAGTCGCCGAATTTGGTCAGCCAGACCTGCGGCGCGCGGCCGGGCACGCCTGTCAGCGTCCATTCGATTTCCTCGGCCGCTTCGAGGCCCGCCTTGCGCACCAGCTCCTTGTCCGAGCCATAGGCGACGCCGAATGGCACGCGCAGGCGGCGGCGCGCCTCCCGGTGCGTCCAGTTGATGACCTGCGCCTTGATGAACTCCTCGTTCGGCACGAGGATGTCGACATTGTCATTCGTGGTGACGAGCGTGGAGCGGATATTGATCTCGCGCACGAGGCCCGTCACGCCGGACTGAAGCTCGATGAAGTCACCCACCTTCACGGACTTTTCGGCGAGGATGATCAGACCCGAGATAAAGTTCGAGAAGATCGTCTGCATCCCGAAGCCGAGGCCGATGCCGAGCGTACCGGAGATGATGGTCAGGGCCGTCAGGTTGATGCCGATGACCTGCAACGCGATCATGATGGCAAGGACGATGAAGGCGACCTTCAGCACCTGCCCGAGCAGGCCCGCCATCGATGGCGTCAGTTTCTTTGAGCTGCGCAGCTGGGCTTGCGCCGCATCCCCGGCGATCCGCCCGAGCCAGAGCGCGACGGCGGCGACGAAGATGCTGGTGAGAAGGCGCAAGAGGGAGAATTTCTGGTCCCCCATCTCGATCATCGTCGAGTCGAGCGACTCCGTGACCGGCTGCAACAGGCGCAGGATGTAGAGCGCCGCGATCGACCAGGCGAGCAGGGAGAGGGAATTCGACAGGAAGCCGTCACGGATGTTCGATGTGATGACGCGCACCGCGATCCAGGCGTTCAGCAGGCTTGAAGCGACGCGCAGGATCTCGTTGCGCAGGCCGAAGGCATCGAAGGCGAGGGTCACCAGCCAGAGCAGGATGGCCGTCACGACCGGCCAGATGACCCGCGCGCCGGACACTTCGGCATGGAAGATGAAATCGGCCTTTTCGCGCGCCGAGGCCGCCTTTTTCAGCCGGTTGGCCGGCACCCGTGACAGGAGGAAGCCGATCAGGCCTGCACCAACGATGGCGAGAAACTGCCAGAGCGACGCATAGGACAGGACTTCCTTGGCCAGCTGGGCGAAACCCGCCTGCAGCGAGGCGGCGGCATCCGTGAGGTGCAGGGCCTCCAGAATGGATTGGGTCGTGTCTTCCATCTGGGGCAGTCACCTTTCGAGCCGGCCGCGAGGGCGATGGGGGGAATCCTAGTTCATGATCGTCCCGAAGCAACCTGCGGCGCGCTGGTGTCTTCGGTTCGCAACTCGACCGCGAGAGTCGACAGGCGCGCCAGAATTTGAAGATCTTTCCTTAGCGGGCGCCACTCGTAAAGCAGAATGGAAACGGGACGCCAGTTTGCGACCCAGCCGATGATGATCAGGCCTTCGCTGATTGCTGCAGCAATCGGATTCGAAGCCATCGTCCTTACAAGTTGAGCGGCGGCCATGCAGGCAACGAGGAAAACACTGCCGATCAGGGCCGACCGGCGCCCTTCCGCGAGCAGCTTGTTCAGTTTCCGCTGCGTGCGGGCTTCAGACATGCGGAAATAGGTCTGCACGGCGCTTTCCAGCGTCCCGGTCTCAGCGGTAAGGCCGGGGTCTCCCGGCAAATGGATGACCAGGTGGAGTGGGGCTTGCCTCGGCGCTTCCTCTGCCCAGGCGATGATGAACTCTTCCACGCGCGTGTCCAGGTCGCGCTCGACCAATGGCGAGGGGTCGAGCGAGTTGAACAGGTCACGCGCGGATTTCAGTCGAACTTCCATCCGGAATGGTGCGGACGGTTCGGCAGCCTTGCCCATATGACACAACCCTTTCATGTCGCCCAGCCAATCGGTCACGGCCCGATGAAGGTTGCAACAAGAATTGGGTGGCGAAGGGACGTGGCACGAGCTACAGGCGCGCGCATGCAGTCGACCCAGCGCTTCGGATTCCTCGTGGGCCTTGCCGCCTATCTCATCTGGGGCAGCCTGCCGCTGTACATCCGGGCGATGCGGCACATCCTGCCGCAGGAATTGCTGGCGCACCGGGTCATCTGGTCCGTCCCCGCGGCGCTGATCCTGATTGCGGTGGCGCGCAACTGGAACGATGTGCGCCTCGCCTTCCGCTGGAAGACGCTGAGATGGCTGCTCATCTCTTCCGTCCTGATCGGGTCGAACTGGGCGATGTATATCTGGGCCGTGAATGCCGACCGGACGCTGGAAGCCTCGCTCGGCTATTACATCAATCCGCTGGTCAACGTGCTGTTCGGCATGGTGCTGTTTGCCGAGCGCCTGCGGCCGGCGCAATGGGTTGCCGTGGGCATTGCCGTGGTGGGCGTTGCGGTCATGGCCAGCGCGCTCGGCCAGGTGCCCTGGGTCGCGCTCTTCCTGTGCTTCACGTTCGGCATTTATGCGGTGATCCGCAAGAAGGTGGTGATCGACAGCCGGGCCGGCTTCTTTGCAGAAGTCGTTGTGCTGGTGCCGTTCGCCCTGGGGTGGCTTGCCTGGTTTGCCGGCCAGCCGGATGGACGCCTGATGGGCGAAGGCGGCATGGATGTGCCGCTGCTGATGGCCGCGGGCCCGATCACGGCGGTGCCGCTGATTCTGTTTGCGCTGGCGGCCAAACGCCTGCGGCTCTCCACCATCGGCATGATGCAGTATATCGGGCCGACGCTTCAGTTCCTGATCGCGGTGCTGGTGTTCCATGAGACCTTCGGGCCAACCCATGCAATTGCGTTCGGCTGCATCTGGGCTGCGCTGGTTGTCTTTACGGTGGACAGCCTCGTGGGAGAGGCCCGCGCACGCCGGCTTGCCCGGTCTGCAGGGCCGGCCTGAAGCCGGAAAAAAAGACCCCGCAGCGGGGACCGTGCGGGGCATTGTAAAGTTTGCATAGATGGAGATGGTTTCCCGATCTCACAGGTAAATTTGCAAGCCTCGCGCCACTACGGGATTCTACGGGGTGCGTCATTCGGTCAGGCCCGTGAAGTTGAGTAGGCGATCCAGGCTGAAATCGTCAAAAGTGCAATGGCAAAAGCGATTCGAACGGCAAGGGAGGTGCGCCAGCGCTCCAGCGCCGCGCCGAGTCCGTCGCCAAGCATAACGATGGTTGTGTGTACTAGAACGGACATAAGAAGGTGAATCCCGCCCAATGCAAAAATTTGCAACCAGATCAGTCCACCCGAAGGGTGGGCAAACTGTCCCACAACGACAAGGTAAAAGGCGAGCGCCTTGGGATTGAGCAGGTTGGCGACCAGCCCGCGGCGGAAGCCGGACGGCCCGTGGCCAATTCCCGGCGCCGCCGATCCGTCGTCCCTGAACGCCTCCCAGGCGAGGTAGACCATGAACGCGACGCCTGCCCAGCGCAGCAATTCGTAGAGCAGGACCGAGCCCGCCAGCAGGCCTGACAGGCCCGTGGCCGCTGCGGCGAGCTGAAGGGCAAGGCCCAGCGTGATCCCGGCCACCGCCCTCATCCCGGCCGCGCGGCCGCGCCGTGCCGACAGGGTGGCCAGCCAGCCCATGTTCGGGCCGGGCGTCAGCTCCACCACGAGCATGGCGAACAGGAAGGCAGGCCAGTCGACGTGGGACAGCATGGGGTCAGAGCGCGGCGTAGACCGCTTCGACGAGGCGCACCGCGCGCGGATCGCCCACCAGCACATTCGACTGGCGGTTCATGACATAGGCGCAGGTCAGGCCCTTGTCGGCGTCGGCCGTCGCCATGGACCCGCCCCAGCCGCAATGGCCGAGCGCAGCCGGATTCGGCCCGAAGTATCCATGCGTATTCAGCATGATGCCAGCCCCGAAGCTCGTCTCCAGCGGCAGCACGAGATCCGGCCCATGCGTGCGCGGGCGGATGAGGTCGTCGAACGGGCCGGGCTTTACCAGCTGGCCGCCATGCGTGGCGTAGGCTTCATAGATCGAGGCAACGGCTTCGGCGGTGCCATGGCCGTTCGCGGACGGAATTTCGATTTCGCGCCAGATCGCACCCGCCCGGTTCGGCGAGGACCATTTGTGGATGAAGGCGGCGCGCCGGTAGTCATTCAGCTCGCCAAGGTCCGCGAGGGCGCGGGGGCGCAGCATGTCGGCGACGCGCTCATGTTCGGATGCCGGAAGGCCGATGCGGAAATCCACATCCGGCAGTTTCCGGCGCAGCGTGGTCCCCAGCGTTTCGCCGCTGATCCGACGGGCAATCTCGCCGGCGATATAGCCCCAGGTCAGCGGGTGGTAGCCATGCGCGGTGCCCGGCGGCCACATCGGCGCGAGCTCCGCGATGGCGGCGGCGCAGGCGGGCGGGTCCAGCCAGAGGTCCGGATCCACGGGCTCGGCAAAGCCGGGCAGGCCGGCCTGATGGCTCAGCACCTCTCCGATCGTGACAGCACCTTTGCCATTGGCGGCGAATTCGGGCCAGACATCGGCGACGGGTGTCTCATAACCGGCCGGCAGCTGGTCGATGAGCGACGCGACGATCAGGGCTGCGATGCCCTTTGTGGTCGAATAGACCGGCACCAGCGTGCTGGCTTCCCACGGGCGGGACTTTGCGCGGTCGGCCCAGCCGCCGATCAGCGAGGCAACCAGTTTACCGCGATGGATGACCGCGAAACCGGCGCCCAGTTCCTCCATTTCGCGGAAATTCGCTTCAAACGCCTCGCGCACGCCTTCAAGGCCGGGCGCAACGAAACCGGAAATCGGGGGGGCAAGCTCGCTCATTCCTGCCCCTTACGGCCTATGGGGCCCCATTGTCGAGCAGGTCCGCCATGGCCGCCCCGGTCCCGCCATCGGCGATCAGCTGCCCGAAATCCTCAAGGTCGATCCGCCAGAGGATGACATCGTCAGGCCCGAAGCGCGCGGTGCCTTCAAGATTGGCGGAATATCTGAGGCAGGCCGACGGGCCGAGCCAGTCTTCCCGGGCCGTCGCCACGGTCAGTTTCGCGCCGCTGTTCCAGTCATTGACGAATTCGAGCGCTTCGATGCGCGACTCGCCGGGCAGGGGCAGGCATGCGGACAGGCTGATACGGACGCAAGAGAGCGTGTCGCCGGTGCAGCCTGAAAGCTGCGCCTCGAAGGCACGTTCGTCGATCTCCCCGGAGATCGCCGGATTCCCCTCATTATAGGCGAGTTGCATGGCCTCAGCGCCGGAATCGGCCAGTGCCTGTTTCGCGTCGCTCATGGTCACGGGCTCCGCCAGCGCCGGCAGGGTGAGGCACGACATCGCAGCGAGGCACAGGGCGGGGCGCATGCCGCCAGTATGAACATCCGGGCCCGCGAGGCAATTGCCGCAGTTGCGTCTCATCCGGCGCAGCGCGATAACCGCGCGGGACAAGAAGGAACACAACACATGGCTTCATCGACGCATCGCCCGCGCCGCTCCTGCCTCTACATGCCCGGCGCCAATGAGCGTGCGCTGGAAAAGGCCCGCACCCTGCCGGCCGACACGCTGCTGCTGGACCTGGAAGACGCCGTCGCGCCGGATGCCAAGCTGATGGCGCGCGAGGCGATCGTCTCGGCGGTGAAGCAGGGCGGCTACGGCCACCGGGAAATCGTGATCCGCATGAACGGGCTTTCCACGGAATGGGGCGGGGATGACCTCAAGGCGGCGGTCGGGTCCGGCGCGAAAGCGGTGCTGGCGCCGAAAGTGGAATCGGCCCGCGATATCCTGACGCTGGATGCGGCCCTCACCGAAGCGGGCGCGCCAAACGATTTCGGCCTCTGGGTGATGATCGAGATGCCGAAGGCGATCCTCAATATCCATGAGATTGCCGCCGCCTCTGAAGACACGCGCCTCACCACGTTCGTCATGGGCACGAATGACCTCGCCAAGGAATATCGCGCACGGATGACGCCGGACCGGCTGGCCTTCCAGACGGCGCTGCAGCTTTCGGTCGCCGCCGCGCGTGCCTATGGCCTGACCGCCATCGACGGCGTCTTCAACGACATCAAGGACGAGCATGGCCTGATCGCCGAATGCGAACAGGGCCGCGACCTCGGTTTCGACGGCAAGACGCTGATCCACCCCTCGCAGCTCGACACCGCCAACCGCGTCTTCGCGCCCAGCCATCACGATGTCGAACAGGCGAAAGCCGTGATCGAGGCCTTCGCCCTGCCTGAAAACGCCGGCAAGGGCGTGCTGAAGGTCAACGGCAAGATGACCGAACTGCTGCACCTCGAAGAAGCCCGCCGCACCGTCGCCATGGATGCCGCGATCCGCGAATTCGAAACCGTCTGAGGAAGGTTCCATGTCCTACAAACTGCTGCACAATCCGAGCTGCTCAACTTCCCGCAAAGGCCTCGAACTTCTGAAGGCGAGCGGCATCAATCCGGAAGTGCGCAAATACATGAACGAGACCGAGCGCCTGACCGTCGAGGAGCTGAAGGACATTGCCGCCAAGCTCGGCGGAGTCAGCCCGCGCGACTTTATGCGGTCGAAGGATGCGCCCGGAGCCGGGATCGACGAAGCCTCCAGCGACGAGGAAATCTTCGCCGCCATGGCGGAGAACCCGAAGCTGATCCAGCGGCCCATCGGCATTAAGGGGAAGAAGGCGGCGCTTGGCCGCCCGCCCGAAAAGCTGCTCGACATCACCTGATCCGCAGCGAATTCGCAGCGATTCGATCAAATTTCACCGTTTTTCGTCGCCCGATATAAGCCAATCGGCGCGATAAGGGCGTCATGATGACGACCGCCCTCCTTCTTCTGGCCGCGCTGTGCCTCGTGTTCTCGGCCTTCTGCATGTTCGGCCTGCCCTATATCGTGATGGGCCCGCGCGTGTTTGACCAGTTGCGCGCGCGCGCCTCGCACAAGGTGTGGGCCGGCAGCCTCCTGGCTGCGGCGATTTCGCTCGTTTGGGTGCTTCAGGCCTCGCCGAGCTTGATTTCCCCGGTCTCGGGCGTGCAGGTAATCGCCGACGACATGACGGGCGGCTGGCAGATCTGATCTGAGATCCTGCGCTGAATGGCTGCCCCCGAACGAGGCAGCCCATGACCCACACGCGCAAATCCAATCCCGGAAATTATTTCGAAGATTTCCACGTCGGCATGGAGCTTGTCCATGCGACGCCGCAGACCGTGACCGAGGGCGATGTCGCCCTCTACCGCGCGCTGACCGGGAACCGCTACGCGCAATATTCCTCCGCCGAATTCGCCCGCAAGGCCGGCTATCCGGGCCTCGCCATCGATCCCGTGCATGCCTTCCATGTCGTGTTCGGAAAGTCTGTGCCGGACATCTCGCTCAACGCCGTGGCCAACCTCGGCTATGCCGACGGCCGCATCCGGCGGCCCGTCATGCCCGGCGACACGCTGAACACCGTCTCTGAAGTCATCGGCACCAAGGAAAACTCCAACAAGCGCACTGGCGTCGTCTGGGTCCGCACGCGCGGCTACAATCAGCGCGGTGAGGAGGTCATGTCCTTCGTCCGCTGGGTGATGGTGAACAAGTGGGAAGAGGACAATGAAGTGCCCGCGCCCCACGTGCCTGCCCTGCCGGATGCCGTTCCCGGCGCCGAGCTTGAAGGCGTCCCCGGCATGGAAGACTGGAACTTCGCCCTCGCCGGATCGCCCTTCGGCTACGAGGACTATGAGATCGGCGAGAAGATCAACCATGTCGACGGCATGACCGTGGAAGAGGCCGAACACCAGATCGCGACGCGCCTCTACCAGAACACCGCGAAAGTCCACTTCGACGCCCACGGCCAGAAATCGAGCCGCTTCGGCAAGCGCCTGATCTATGGCGGCGTCGTCATCTCCATTGCCCGCTCGCTCGCATTCAACGGCCTTGCCAATGCCGGTCAGGTGCTGGCCATCAATGCCGGCACGCATGCCAGCCCCCTCTTCGCCGGCGACACGATCTATGCCTGGAGCGAAGTGCTGGACAAGGCGGACCTCTCGGACAGGGCCGGGGCCCTGCGCCTCCGCCTCGTCGCGGTGAAAGACCAGGATCCCGGCGCCTTCGCCTACAAGACCGCGGAAGGCAAATATGCCGACGGCGTCCTCCTCGACTTCGACTACTGGGCCGCCATTCCGAAGCGGGCCGGACGCTGAGGCTTTCGCCGGCCACGTCCCGGGCCTATATCAGCCTGCATGAGCGGATATGGCCCCTTTGACGGATTCACGCTGACGGCCATCGCGCTCGCGGTGGTCCTGTCGGCAATTGTCAGCCTGATCGGCACGTCGGCGCGCAAGCGCAACATTGCGCTGGGCGAGGCGCAGGTCGGCGACCTCGCCGAAATGACCGGCATCCGCGACCCGAAACGCCTCCTGGAAGTGTTCGGTCCGCCGGACATGGGCCGCGTCTGGCGCACCGTCACGCTGCTGGACGTGCGCCGCGCCCGCACGCCGGAAGGCTGGTTGATGTCCAGCGACCTCGTCGACTATGCCTGTATGGCGGTTGCCGCGCTCGCGTTTTTCGTGTCCCACAAGCTGATACCGGGCCTGCTGCTGGCGGCGCTGGCGGTTCAGGTTGGCGGCTGGGTCGTCGCCAGCCGCCTGCCGAAATAGGCCCCGCGCGGTTTCGCTTTCACCGTGCCGGAAAGCCGACTATGGAAACGTCATGAAACTCTGGAAGATGAATGGGGCCGGCAACTCGTTTGCCATTTTTGACGCCCGCTCGGCCCCGTTCACGCCGAGCGCCGACCAGGTGCGCGAAATTGCCGAGCGTCTGAACGCCGACCAGGTGATCGCGCTGGAACGCGACGGCGCGCGCGACGGCTTTATGCGCATCTGGAACCGCGATGGCGGCGAGGTCTCCGCCTGCGGCAACGCCTCGCGCTGTGTCGGCCATCTCCTGCTGGAAGAGACCGGCAAGGAAAAGGTGACGATCCAGACCGAGGCCGACATGCTGCATGCCTACCGGGCGGGCGGCGGCCTCATCACAGTGGACATGGGATCCCCCCTGATGGGCTGGGAGGATATTCCGCTCAAGGAAAAGATGGATGTGCGCGGCGTCGACGTGAAGATCGGCCCGATCGACAATCCCATCCTGTCGCGGCCTGCGGTTGTCTCCATGGGCAATCCGCATGCGGTGTTTTTCGTCTCCGATGTCGATGCCTATGACATTCCGGCCCTCGGGCCGCTGGTCGAATGGCACCCGCTCTTCCCGGAAGGTGTCAATGTCGGCTTCGCGCAGGTGATCGACCGGCACAAAATCCGCCTGCGTGTCTGGGAACGCGGTGCGGGGCTCACCAAGGCCTGCGGCACCGGCGCCTGCGCGGCCCTTGTCTGCGCGGCGCGTGCCAAGCTGACAGATCGCAAGGCCCTGCTGATCCTCGATGGCGGCGAACTGGTGATCGACTGGCGCGAGAGCGACGACCATGTCTACATGACCGGCCCGATCGAGCTGGAATTCGAGACGGAAATCTAGCGGGCCAAGTCAGTCGACGCCGCAGGCATCCGTATGAGGAGATTCTTTTGAGTAGGGACAAGCAAGCCGAAAAGTTCCAGAAAGCCATCCGTGAAGTTGGCGCCGACATGGATGAGATATCTTTAGAGACCGCACTTGGGAAAATAGCGCAGTCCGAAGCGGAACACGCTTCGGACTGCGCCGTTCACAATGCGCCCGCCATAAAGCCGGGGCCGTGCGATTGCGGGGCTAAAGTTCCGCGATGATGCCGCCCTTCATGGCCTTGTCGCCCTTGCGGTAGCCGGGACGGGGACCGTCAAAGGTTTCGCCATTGTCATTGGCTGCGCTCATGCGGTCGATACGGAACAGCTTCCAGTGTTCGTGCTCACCGGAGGCGCTGGCACCGCTGACCTGATAGGCCCTCAGAAGCAAGTCGCCATTTTGGCTATAGCCAAGGGCATGAGGTTCGATGACCCGTGAACCGGGTTCGTAGTGGATGGTCATCTGTTTGCGATTCAAGATCGCGCTTTTCACAGAGTTAGTCACAGTCTTTGCCTTTCGTTTCGGCGTAGAAACGTTTGCATGGCTTGACTGTTTGGGCGTTACGCGAGAATCTCTTCTCCTACCAAGTCCAATTTCCGCACCATGCAAACCGGTTTTGCGGAGATCGGATGAATAGGGGTCGTCAGCTGGTCCAAGAGCTGACGGCCTTTTTCATTCCGACCGTCGATTCTCAAGAATCCCTAGATTATCCCGAAATGCAAGCTACCGGCACAACATCTAGTAAGATTGTGTGCAGTTACGCTGTGGAAATCTACATATTGATATTTGTTTATGTGTAGGCCCGCATTAGAGCCGCGTCAGCAGCCAAGACACGACTGCCCCAGAGCCCGCCGCATACAGCACCGGCACAGCGAGCGAATCCAGCGACAGCGCCACCGGGCCCTTCTGCCGCAGACGGTAAAGGCCGACGGCCCCGCCGAGCACGGTTGCCAGCGCCATCGGCATGACGATCAGCATCAGGAGATAACCGCCGCTGATTCCGTCCGGCTGCCCCTTTGCGGCGCTCCAGAAGGCGAAGGTCACGAACAGGGCATAGAGCGTCCAGGCCCCGAGCCAGATCCGGTGGCGCAGGATGACCGCGCCGAATGCCGTCAGTGCGAAGGCGAGGACCGGAATGAGGATGAGCATGCCCATGTGAAGGCTCCTTTGCGTTCCTGCGCATACACACGCCGCCTGCTGGCGTGGCAAGGTCCGACGGACCGATTTCCGGCCGGGAGTGTGGCCTGACCTTGATTCCGGGCCCGTCCGGCGCGATGTGCGCTGCTGAGAGCCATGACTGAGCCCGCCGACCCCACCCGCCCGACGCTGATTACGCTCGGATGCCGTCTCAACGCCTACGAGAGTGAGGTGATGCGCGGTCATGCGGCCGATGCGGGGCTGGGCAATGCGGTGATCGTCAATACCTGCGCCGTCACCGGCGAGGCCGTGCGCTCTGCCCGGCAGGCCATCCGCCGCGCGGCGAAGGACCATCCGGGCGCGCCGATCTTGGTCACAGGATGCGCAGCGCAGATCGACCCCGGCATGTTCGCCGCCATGCCGGAAGTCACCCGCGTGATCGGCAACCATGAGAAGATGAAGGCCGAGACCTGGAAACCGCTCGACCTGCTGGGCGGCACGGAGAAAGTGCGCGTCAACGACATCATGTCGGTGAAGGAGACCGCCGCTCACCTGATCGACGGCATGGACGGCCGGGCGCGGGCCTATGTGCAGGTTCAGAACGGCTGCGACCATCGCTGCACCTTCTGCATTATCCCGTTCGGCCGGGGCAATTCGCGCTCGGTTCCGGCAGGCGATGTGGTGGAACAGGTGCGCCGCCTCGTCGAAACCGGCCACTACGAAGTCGTGCTGACGGGCGTGGACCTGACGAGTTGGGGTGCGGACCTTCCGGGCACGCCGCAGCTCGGCAACCTCGTCCAGCGCATCCTGAAACTGGTGCCGGAACTGAAACAGCTGCGTATCTCCTCCATCGACGCCATCGAGATCGACGAGGCGCTGTTCGAGGCGATGGGCGAGCCACGCCTTGCGCCCTTCATGCACCTTTCCCTCCAGCATGGGGACAATCTGATCCTCAAGCGGATGAAGCGCCGCCATTCGCGGGAAGACGCCATCGCCCTCGCCGACCGGCTGCGCAGTCTGCGTCCGGATATAGCACTTGGCGCGGATATCATCGCTGGGTTTCCAACCGAGACCGAGGTGCATTTCGAGAACTCGGTCCGCCTTGTGGACGAAGCGGGCCTCGCCTTCCTGCATGTCTTCCCCTACAGCCCGCGTCCGGGCACACCGGCGGCCCGGATGCCGCAACTTGACCGCGCACTCGTGAAAGACCGTGCGGCACGCCTGCGCGAAACGGCAAAAAACGCGCTGCAAAGTCATCTGAAGCAATATCCCGGTCAAATTTGCGAACCTCTTGTGGAGCGTGGAACGGCCGCGCGCCTGCCGGATTTCACCCCTGTAAAACTGTCGCGGGCGCCGGCCGAAGCTGGACGCCCCGTGCGCGCCCATATAACCGGGCATGACGGGGAACAGCTGATCGGAGACCTTGTGGAATGATCCTCTGGTTCGGGAAAAAGAAGCAGGCCGACGCATTGAAGGCCGCCGGCGCCGCCATGGCGTCTCCCGAACTCTCGGCTGAAGAGCTGGCCGCGAAAGAGGCCGAAGCCGCCCGGATCGCCGCCGAAAAGGAAGAAATCGAACGCAAGGTCGCCGAGGCGAATCGCGCCTGGGAAGAACGCCAGGCCCGCGAAGCTGCAGAAGCTGCTACAGAAGCCGAGCGTGCGAAGGCCGAAGCGGAGCTGAAACTTCTGGCCGACAGGCGCGAAGCCGAACGCCTGCGCGCCGAACACGAGGCTGCCGCCCGCGCCGCGCTCGAAGCCGAAGCGAACAATCCGGGCTTCATAACAAAGCTCGGCACGGGCCTCTCGCGCTCCTCGATGCGCCTCACCGAGGGACTTGCCGCCCTCGGCCGGCGCAAGCTGGACGACGAGACGCTGGAAGAACTCGAAGACCTGCTCATTACGTCCGACCTCGGCGCCAAGGTCGCCGCGCGGGTCACGAAACACCTCTCAAAAGAGCGTTTTGACCGCGAAATCAGCGAAGCAGAGATCCGCGAAGCCCTCGCCAGCGAGATCACGGACGTCCTGAAGCCGCGCGAAAAGATCGTGGATTTCTCCGATGGTCCCCGGCCGCGCATCGTTCTGTTCGTCGGCGTGAATGGCTCCGGCAAGACGACGACCATCGGCAAGATTGCCTCAAAACTCCAGGAACAGGGTGCAAAAGCGCTGTTGGTCGCGGGCGACACGTTCCGCGCGGCGGCGATCGAACAGCTGACCGTCTGGGGCGAGCGCGCCGGCATCCCGGTCATGTCAAAGCCGACCGGTGCCGATGCTGCCGGCCTGGTCTACGAAGCGATTGAAAAAGCCAGGGAGGATGATCTCGACCTCGTCCTGATCGACACGGCCGGGCGCCTGCAGAACAAGTCGGAACTGATGGCGGAGCTTGAGAAAGTCGTCCGCGTCATCCGCAAGCTCGACCCCGCCGCGCCGCATGACGTGATCCTGGTCCTCGACGCAACGGTCGGTCAGAATGCCCTTAGCCAGGTCGAAGCCTTCCGCGAAACGGCCGGCGTGACCGGCCTTGTCATGACCAAGCTCGACGGGACGGCGAAGGGCGGTGTGCTGGTGGCGATTGCGGAGGCGTATGACCTGCCGATCCACTTCATCGGCATCGGGGAAAAGGCGGAGGATTTGCGACCCTTCAGCGCCGAGGCCTTTTCCAAGGCCCTGGTCGGCCTCGGAGCCTGATCCTCAAACAGCGGAATCCGGGGAAATTTCCCCGGATTCGATCGGATTTCGCGCGAAATCCTATTCAGCGGCCTCTGCCGCGCCGACGCCATCATCGAAGATTTCCTCAATGCTGCGCCCGAACAGTCGGGCGATGGCGAAGGCGAGCGGCAGGGACGGGTCATACTTCCCGGTCTCGATGGCGTTGACCGACTGGCGGGAGACGTCGAGCCGGTCCGCGAGATCGGCCTGGCTCCAGCCCTTTTCCGTGCGCAGGATGCGGAGACTGTTCTTCATCAATGTGCTCAAACGACCCGGCCGAAGCAGTTGGTAAGGTGCGACAGGCCGTAGGCGAAGAAGAACAGCGTGCCGAACCAGAAGATGTCGACATAGCCGATCACGTCGAAAATTTGCAGGAAGCCGACCAGGAAGGTGATCCCCGCGGTGATGAGGCCGCCGTCCCGCATCGCATTCAGCTGCTTCATACGGGTGTATTCGTCCGTTTCCTCTGTCTGCCGCCGCATCGCGAACAGCACGCCGAAGAGCGGCAGCGTCACGCCAAGCGCGCAGGCCGCTTTCAGCCACGGTGCTGCAGTCTCCTTGTCGATCAGGAAGGAGGTCGCCAGGACCACCGCCACGTAAACGGCCATCATGGGCCAGAAGAGATACTTGTACCGGCGGTTTGCCGTTCGGAAGCCGAGTTGGGCCATGTCTTGTTTCCTTGTCAATATGTCTAGCGACCATGACAATATGACAAGTGTACTTTACAAAGTCAAGCGTGCTTTACAAAATTCCTTATTCTGCAGCAATTGCGGCAGATGCGGGCTGTTGCGCGCCCCGAATGAGGCGGCCGGGCCGTGCGCCCGTCGGCGTCCCGTCCCGATGCGTGACCACGCCATTGAGGATCGTCGCCGTATAGCCTGATGCCCGCTGCATCAGGCGTCTGCCGCCGGCCGGCAGGTCGTAGTCAACGTCCGGCAGGTGCAGCTTGAGGTTCGCCAGGTCGATCACATTGAGATCGGCCTTCAGACCGGGTGCGATCACGCCGCGATCGGTCAGGCCCATCCAGTGCGCCGTATCCCGGGCCTGGCGGCGCACAAGGAACTCGATCGGCAATTTCGGCCCGCGCGTCCGGTCGCGCACCCAATGGGTCAGCATGGTCGTGGTGAAAGAGCCGTCGCAGATCATGCCGACATGTGCCCCGCCATCGGAAAGGCCCGGCAGCGTCGCTGCGCTTTCCATCATTGCGCGGACAGGCTCCAGCGTGCCCTGCGAATAGTTGAGGAAAGGCAGGTAGAGCATGCCGCGCCCGTTCCGCTCCAGCATCAGGTCGAGCGCAACAGCCTGAGGGCTGACACCGCGCCGCTGCGCCATGTGTTCGAGCGTGCGTTCCGGCCCCGGCTCATAGTCCACGGGATCGGAGAGCTGGAACATCTTGCCGAAACTGCGCAGCATCACCCGCAGGAAGGGGTGGTCCGTCGACGGCTCTTCCGCAAGCAGCTTTTCACGAAATTCGGGGTTTCTCAGCATTTCGAGCCGTTTTTCAAACGGCAGGGCCGCAATCGCCTGGTAGGCCGGGTGCGCACTGAACGGATTGAGCGTCAGTTCAAGGCCGAGCAGCACGCCGACTGGCCGGGCGGCAACCTGCGCCCGCATCGGCAATCCGTCAGCGACAGCCTGCTCGATCGCGCCGAGCAGCAGCCTCCAGCCTTCCGGCGCCACATCCGCCTGCGCCAGCGACACAGACAGCGGCCGACCGGACTGCTCGACGATCCGGCGCAGCATCGCCGCTTCCTTCTGGGGATCGTTGAAGTCCGACACGAATTGCAGAACGCCGCGGCCGGCCTCTTTCAGGCCTTCTGCAATACCGATGAGTTCAGTTTCGCTGGCCGTCAGGGTCGGTGTCGGCTGGCCGTCGGATGTCCGATGGTTGAGCGTGCGCGAGGTTGAAAAGCCGAGCGCGCCGGCCAGAACGGCGTCCTTCGCCAGCTGTTTCATCCGGGCGATGTCGGCATCGGTTGCATCTTCCCGGTTCGCGCCGCGCTCTCCCATGACATAGACGCGCAGCGCCGCATGGGGCAGCTGGGCGCCAATGTCCGTGTCGAATTCGCGTCCGGTGAGGAAATCGAGATAATCCGGAAAACTCTCCCAGTCCCAGGGCAGGCCTTCGGCGAGGACGGGGAAGGGGATGTCCTCGACGCCCTCCATCAGGCGGATCAGCCGGTCATGATCGGCTGGCCGGCAGGGCGCAAAGCCGACGCCGCAATTGCCCATGATCACAGTCGTGACGCCATGCAGGGACGAGGGGCTGATCGCGTCACCCCAGGTCACCTGGCCATCATAATGGGTGTGAATGTCGACGAAGCCGGGGGTGACAACCTGTCCGCGCGCATCGATTTCCTCGATGCCTTTGCCGGAAACCCTGCCGACTTGGGTAATGACGCCGCCGGAAACCGCGACATCGCCTTCGAATGGCGCTGCGCCTGTGCCGTCCACAATCGTCCCGCCCCGGATGATGAGGTCGCTGGTCGTCATGGGGTCCTCCCGTTTTTGGGAGAGGATGACAGAGCGGCGCAACCTGTCAAAGCCTGACGGCGCGTCACGCTTTTCCTTGGCGTGGAACTCGGGCACAGACGGGCGCCGGAAAGGGCCCGCCACTTATGTCTGCCGACTTGCTTCCCATTCTTCTGTGCCTGATCTCTGCGATCACGGTGGCGATCGTGAATGTGCTGGTGAAGCGCGGCGGCGACGTGCTGACGGCGCGGATGCTGGTGTCGGTGACAAGCGCGCTGATCCTGCTGCCCCTGGCGCCCTTCTTTCCGTTCCCGCCGCCAGAAACCTGGCCGCTCATCGGCATCTGTGCGGCGTCGCACTGGTTCTATCAGTTCTGCCTGATCCGGGCGATGCACCGGGGCGACCTGTCGCTGGTCTATCCGGTGATGCGGGGGCTCGGCCCGCTGGCGACAGCCATCTTTGCGACCTTCATGCTGCAAGAACACCTCGCGCCGATCCAGTCCGTCGGCCTCTTCTGTGCGAGCTTTGCGATCCTTTTCTTTGCCCTGCCCACGGCGTCGACGGCCGAAGGCCGAAGCCTTGACCGGCGTGCCCTGTTCTGGGCCGCGATGACCGCCGTCGGCGTCGGCCTCTATGCCGTGAACGATACGCGCGCGGCCCGGGCGATGCCCTCCACGATGAGTTTCGTGATTGCCCTGTTCCTGATCGACTGGTTCGGCGTGACGATGGTGTTCCTGTGGCAGCGCCGCGGGAAGTATCTCGAAACCATCCGTCCGCAATTGCGGGGCGGGATCCTTGGCGGGATTGCCGGCACGATTTCCTATGGCCTCGCCATCTTTGCCTACACGCTGACAGATGCGGCGCATGTGACGGCATTGCGCGAGACATCGGTCGTGTTTGCTGCGGCGATGGGCGCCTGGCTGCTGAAGGAAAGTTTCGGTGCGCGCCGCACCTTTGCAGCGGGCGTGCTTGCGGGCGGGCTCGTTCTCATGCAGGCAGGGGCGTGAACCAGAGGGAGCGGGGACAGTGAAACTGGCACGGCACCTTGCCGGCTACCTGCCGGTCAACCTCGCAAACGCGATTGCGGCCTTTGGCGGCGTCTATGTGTTCACGCGCCTGCTCAGCGCCGAGGCCTATGGCGTCTATGCGCTGATGTTCTGGGTCATGGCGATGATCCACACGGTCTGCCTCACCTGGGTTGAGGCGGCAGGTTATCGCTTTTCCGGCGCGGCCGAAGCGAACGGGCAGCTGGCAGACCATTACCGCACCGCGCTGCCGCTGATGGTGATGGCGACGTCGGCGTCGCTGATCGTGTGCGCGGTGCTCTGGGTCATCTTCCGCGACCGGCCGGCCTATGCGGCGACCATCCCATGGATCGCTGCGCTGCTGCCGATCAATTCGGTCGTGCAGGTGGCGCTCGAGGCGCACAAGGCGGGTCAGCGCGTGCGCCGCTATGTGTTCACCGAAACCTTCCGCCTCCTGATGGGGTTCGCCCTCGGCGCGTTCGCGGCCTGGAAGCTCGGGCTCGGATCGGCCGCGCCTTTCTTCGGCATGGTCGTGGCCGGGGGGCTCATGGCGCTTCGGGAAATTGTCTGGCTGATGCAGTCTTCGGCGGGCGGGAAGACCAGCGCCGCGCGGCAGAAAGCCTGGGCGGCCTATGGCCTGCCGATTGCGGCGGCGCTTGTGCTGGACCTGATCGTCTCCGGCGCCGACCGGCCGATGATCGCCGCCATGCTGCCGGATGGCGAAGCGCAGGTCGGTGCCTATGCCGCCGGCTATGGCGCGGCGCAGCGGCCCGTGACGCTGATCTGCACCTGGGCGGCGATGGCCGGCAGCCCGCTCCTGATGGCCGCCTATGAGAAGGAAGGGCCGGAGGAAACGCGCAATGCGGCGCGCCAGCTGGCGACCTTCCTTCTGTTCGCCGGCATCCCGGCAACCGTGGGCATCGCGCTTGTCGCGCGTCCGTTCGCGGAAGCCATGATCGGCGAGGATGTGCGCGAGGGCGCGCTGAAGATCATTCCGTGGATCGCCGTGACGGGCCTCCTCAACGGCCTCCTGATTTCGTATTTCTCCGAAGCCTTCCAACTGGCCCACAAGACGGCGGAGCGGGCTTTCCTGATGGCCGTGCCGGCGGTGGCGAATATTGCGCTCAACTATTTCCTTCTGCCCGTGATGGGCCTGATGGGGGCGGTGGTGGCGACGGTTGCGTCCTATGTCATCGCCATCCTGCTGCTGGCGGTGATCGGCCGGAAATATGTCGCGCTGCCGGTGCCGTGGACAGAACTTGCGAAGATCCTCGCCGCCGCGCTCGCCATGTGGCCGGCTGTGATGCTGGTGCCGGCGCTCGGCGGTTGGCCTGAACTGATCCTCAAGGCCGGCATCGGCGCTGCCGTCTATGTGATCGCAGCCTTTGCGCTCGATGCCGCAGGTGTGCGACAGCTAATCAGGCAGCGCCTTTAAGAAAACCGCAAGCACCTCTGATGCGTAAGGACGATCATGAGCGAGACGAACCCTTCCCAACCCACCGCCGGAGAGGCCGCCGCCCGCGCGGGCGGCATATGGATGGAACTCGGCCCGACGCTCGCCTTCATCGTGATCTACAATGTCCTCCTCCGCTTTCCGGAAGAGGGGATGCTGTCAAAGGCGACCGCGCTTTACTGGGCGACGGGTGTGCTCATCGCCGCGACCCTCACTGTCATCGTCGTCAAGAAAATCCGTGGGCAGAAGATCCCGCCCTTCCTGTTGATTTCATCAAGCCTGATAGGCGTTTTCGGCACGCTGGGCATCCTGCTCCAGTCCAAGCTGTTCCTGTTCATCAAGCCGACCATCGTCAATCTGCTGCTGGCGGGCCTGATCTTCGGCGGTCTCGCCGTGGGCCGGAATGTCTGGAAGATGCTGTTCCGCGAGCTGTTCGACCTGCCGGATTTCGCCTGGCGCACACTTGCCATCCGCTGGGGGCTTTACTTCGTCGCCATGGCGGCGTGGAACGAATTTCTCTGGCGCACCTTTTCGGAAGCGACCTGGGCGAACTGGAAGCTCGGCAACATCGTAATCGGCATCGTCTTCGCGATCGCCAACACACCTTATACGCTGAAGCACATCCGCCATCCGGAAAAAGTGGAGCCTAGCGAGTAAGCCTCTCTGTTGCCGGAGGATTGGTGAAAGGTGCAAACGCCACCTCGTTCCGGATCTCCGAAAACTGCGTCAGCGCCCAGACCACGGTCGGGAAAGCGAGCTCTGACCAGGGAATGTCCTTCCAGTCGAAAAGGTCGACTTCGAGGCTTTCAGGCCCGGCGGCAAAATCCGATTCCAGGTGCGCACGGAACATGACCTGCACCTGCGCGATGCGGGGCACGGAATAGACGGCCAGCAATTGCCCGATCCGGATTTCCGCACACGCCTCTTCACGCGCTTCGCGCCGGGCGGCTTCCTCGACCGTTTCGTCTTCTTCCATGAAGCCCGCCGGTAAGGTCCAGTAACCTTTGCGTGGCTCGATCGCACGCCTGCAGAGCAGAATCCGGTCCCCTTTTGTGACGACCGAGCCTGCAACAATCTTCGGGTTCACATAGTCGATAAATCTGCAATGCGCGCACACCCGGCGCAGTTTTTCGTCCCCATCCGGCACTTCGAGGTGAAAATGGGGGGATATGTAACCATTCGATAATTGATCCGTCATCGGTTGTTATCCTATCGCGCCTAAGGGGAAAGGCATTGATCCGCACACGGGAGACTACTAACAAGGGTAAATCATGGTCGGATCGACCCCCAAGAGTTCATCACCCCCCCTCGAAAGGTAAACTACAATGGCATACAATCTCAACGCTTCGCCGAGCCACCTCTTGCACCGCGCACAGCAGATGGCTGCAAACCATTCCGCCAAGGCCCTGAAAGCTGCCGGCATCACCCTGCGTCAGTTCTCGCTGCTCGCAGCGCTCGACGGCAATGACGGCGTCAGCCAGTCCGACCTCGTCAACGCAACCGGCATCGACCGTTCCACGCT
Source organism: Hyphomonas sp. (assembly GCF_041398385.1). Taxonomy (GTDB): domain Bacteria; phylum Pseudomonadota; class Alphaproteobacteria; order Caulobacterales; family Hyphomonadaceae; genus Hyphomonas. The sequence continues at coordinate 142,254 of NZ_JAWKUW010000002.1, read as the reverse complement.
GGCCGACATGGTCGCCCGTATGGAATCCGCCGGCCTGATCAAGCGCGCCAGCTCCAAGACCGACGCCCGCGCAAAATCCGTCTCGCTGACGGCAAAAGGCAAGAAGTCGCTCGACAAGGCGCTCCCGGCCGTCGAAAAGGCCGACGCTGCGATCTTCGCCGACATGCCGAAGACCAAGCAGGATGCCCTGATGTCCGGCCTGATGGGCATGGCTGAGGCGTCTGCCCCGGTTGCCAAGCCTGCCAGGAAAGCCGCTGCACCGAAGAAGGCTGCGGCTCCGAAGAAAGCCCCGGCGAAGAAAGCTCCGGCCAAGAAAGCCCCTGCCAAGGCGGCTGCGCCGAAGAAAGCCGTCGCTGCAAAGCCGGTCGCAAAGAAGGCCCCGGCCAAGAAAGCTCCGGCCCGCAAGGCCAAAAAGAAGTAATTTCCTGAAGGGTTACGGGCGGGGCGCTTTCAGCGCCTCGCTCACCCGCTTCACGCCGGCGTCATCCAGCGGCCCGGCGATATGTTCGAGAATCTCGCCATTGCTCGAGATCACGAAGGTTTCCGGCACTCCGGTCAGCCCGAAATCCAGCCCGCCCTGCCCATCCGGGTCCATCACGATATCTGCATACGGATTGCCGAGTTCCGACAGGAACTTCTCGCCATTGGCGAGCGTATCCTTGTACAGCACGCCGTAGACCCGCCCCGGCCAGGCCTTGCCCAGTTCCACAAGGCGCGGATGTTCGGCGACGCAGGGCGCACACCAGCTTGCAAACAGGTTCACGACGACGGCTTCGTCGCCGGGTGGCGGCGCAAAGCTGATGGCGCCATCTCCCTCAAACCGTTCGAAAGCCCTGTCCGGCGCCATGCGCGACACGCGTTCGAACTCGGCCTTTTCCGGATGGGACAGCTGGTAGCCGGCCAGTACGGCAAACAGGATGAGCGCGGCAATGGGAATGGCGGCCAGCCAGCGCTTCATTTGCCGTCTTCCTCACGGATGCGCGCTTCGGCTTTGGCCAGCGCGGCTTTGGAGGCCTTCGCCTTGAGGATGACGATCAGGGCCGTCAGCAGGATTGCCGACGCCCCGATGGCATAGACCGCCCAGATATAGGCGGCGTTCTTGTCGAAGTCGGGCAGCATCAGGATCAGCCTCCGGCCATCAGTTGGGCGCGCAGTTTCGCCGTGCGCCTGTCGCGGATCTCGGTGCGCATCTGCGTCTGGACGAGGCCCGCGAACAACAGCGACTGGCCGAGCGCGCTGGACAGGAGCGGCCAGAGATAGACCGCCGCCATTTTGGGACCGTCCGCCGTCACCACGCTGGCCGTCTGGTGCAGCGAGGTGAACATCTCGACCGAAAAATGGATCAGCGGAACGTTCAGCGCACCGACCATGGCGAGGATCGCCCCGGCACGGGCGGCTTTCTGGCGGGAGTCCATCGCGGCGCGCAGGGCCATGTAGCCGAGGAACAGGAAGAACAGGAACAGGACCGACATCATCCGCGGGTCGTCCCACTGCCACCAGGTGCCCCAGGTCGGCTTGCCCCAGATCGCGCCGGTCGCAAGGCAGATCGCCGTCCAGACCGCGCCCAGCGGCGCAATTGCCTTGGCTGCGACATCGGCAACTTCATGGCGCCAGATGAACCAGATGAAGCTCATCACGGCGAGGCCCATATAGCTTGCCATGGCCAGCCAGGCCGACGGCACGTGCATGAACATGACGCGCATGATGTCGCCGCCCTGGTAATCGTCCTTGGGCACCATCCAGAGGCCTTGCCACAGGCCCCAGGCGATCAGGACGAGTCCGCCGGCATAGCAGGCAGGTGCCAGCCAGCTCGACAGGTTCAGGAAACGATGCGGATTGGCGAACCAGGAGAACATGACGCTTTGCGATACCTTTTTGTCAGTCTGCCGCCAAGCGCAGGGCCGCAGCCATGGCAAACGGCGCAACGGCGAGGGCAAACAGGGCCGATGCGGCCAGTAGCAGCGGTGCGGTTTCGCCGGCCGGTGTGTTCGTCATCGCCAGGGCTCCGAAAATCGCGGTCGGCACATAAAGGGGCAGGGCGATCAGGCTGATCAACAGGCCACCGCGCCGCACCGTCGCCGACAGGGCCGCGCCGACGCCGCCCCAGAAATAGAAGGCGAGGCCGCCAATCGCGTAATAGGCGGCATGAACGAGCAGGCTGGCGGATGCCTCGGCCTGGAACATCAGCGCCAGCAGGGGCGACATCAGGGCCAGCGGCAGGCCGGCGGTCAAGAAATGCGCGAGCGTCTTTGCCGCGGCGATCGAGGAGGCAGGTGCCTCGGTCTGCAGCCACAGGTCGAGTGCGCCGTCTTCGGTGTCAGCCTGGAAGATCCGCTCCAGCGTGACGAGGCTGGACAGGGCGAGGGCCACCCACAGGATGCCCGGCCCGATGGCGCGCAGGGTCGCCGGATCGGTCCCGATCCCGAGCGGCACCAGAACCGCTGTACCGGCAAAGAAGCCGAGCGGCAGCAGCGCGCCCGCGCCGCCGGCCCAGGCCTCGGTCAGCGCCTGCCGGAAGGCGGCAAGGGTGGGCTTCGGGCTCACAGCACCACCTCGCGGGTCGAGGCAAAGCCCGCATCGCCATGGATCGCCGCAATCACGCAGCCATCCTTGCGGCGGTGCTCCTCGATCAGGGACAGGACGAGGTCGCGGCCTTCCGCGTCGAGGGCGGTGAAAGGCTCGTCGAGCAGCCAGATCGGGCGGGGCGTCAACAGAAGCCGCGCAAGCGCCGTCCGCCGCCTCTGGCCGGCCGACAGGTGCCGGGCCGGCACGTCCGCCGGGCGCGACAGGCCCATGCGCTTCAGGATGGCGGACACGTCGGCATCCGCGCCCCAGGCCTTTGCCCAGAGGCTCAGGTGCTGGTGTGGGGTCTCGTGGGGTTTCAGGCCCTCGCGGTGGGCAATCCAGTGATGCGAGGCGGCTCGGGTGACGGTCCCGGTTTCCGGGCGGGTGAGACCGGCCAGAATGCGCAGAAGCGTGGTTTTTCCCGTCCCGTTTGAGCCTCTTAAGACAATTATGTCCGCACCTGCGGCAACACATTCGACATCCCTGAACAGCACCCTTTCCCCCCGGATCATGCCGAGGCCGGTGCCGGAAATCAGGGCATCGGGCACGGTCCTACGCCTCCGCCGGGTGCGGACAGGGGAGGGCGAACGCGGCGCGCCGGGGCATCAGGATCTCCTACCTGCCTGTTTCGCCGCCCGTTTTAGCGGCTTCGCCGCTGCGGCATAGTCCCTTTGTCCCGATTGCGTCAGCGTGCCTCCGCCTATATGAGGGGCCCACGTGCCGCCCGGTCCTCCCGGTTGCGGCCCCGGATTCACACCAGACGCGAGGTTCCCTCCCCATGCCGTCTCTCGACAGCTTCAAATCCAAACGCACCCTCACCGCCGCCGGCAAGACCTACACCTACTACTCGCTGCAGGCGGCGGCCGAGAACGGACTGGGCGACATTTCCCGCTTGCCGGCGTCGCTGAAAGTGCTGCTGGAGAACATGCTGCGCTTCGAGGACGGCAAGACGGTTACCCAGGCTGACATTATTGCGTTCAAGAACTGGCTGGAAAACAAGGGCAAGGACGATCACGAGATCTCCTACCGTCCGGCCCGCGTGCTGATGCAGGACTTCACCGGCGTTCCGGCCGTGGTCGACCTTGCCGCCATGCGCGACGCCGCCAAGAAGCTCGGTGCCTCGGCCGAAGCGATCAACCCGCAGGTCCCGGTGGACCTTGTGATCGACCACTCGGTCATGGTCGACAGCTTCGCCGGTCCGGACAGCTTCCGGAAGAACGTCGAAATCGAATACCAGCGCAACCAGGAGCGCTACGAGTTCCTCCGCTGGGGCTCCACCGCCTTCAAGAACTTCCGCGTCGTCCCGCCAGGCACCGGCATCTGCCACCAGGTGAACCTCGAATATCTCGGCCAGACTGTCTGGACGAAGGAAGAAGACGGCGAAACGGTTGCCTATCCGGACACCTGCGTCGGCACCGACTCGCACACGACCATGATCAACGGCCTTTCGGTTCTCGGCTGGGGCGTTGGCGGCATCGAAGCCGAAGCGGCGATGCTTGGCCAGCCTGTCTCCATGCTGATCCCGGAAGTCATCGGCTTCCGTCTCGACGGCAAGATGGCCGAAGGCGCCACGGCGACCGACCTGGTGCTGACCGTGGTGCAGATGCTGCGCAAGAAGGGCGTCGTCGGCAAGTTCGTGGAATTCTACGGCCCGGGCCTCGCAAACCTCACGCTGGAAGACCAGGCCACGATCTCCAACATGGCCCCGGAATATGGCGCGACCTGCGGCTTCTTCCCGGTCGACCACGATACGATCAAATACCTGACGAACACCGGCCGCGATGCGGACCGCGTGGCCCTCGTCGAAGCCTATGCCAAGGCCCAGGGCTACTGGCGCCCCGAGATGGCCGAGCCGGTCTTCACCGACACGCTGGAACTGGACCTCGGCGCCGTCGTGCCCTCGATCTCCGGCCCGAAACGCCCGCAGGACCGCGTGCTGCTTTCCGCAGGCGACACCGCCTTTGCCGAAGCCATGGCCAAGGAATTCGGCAAGGCCTCCGACGCTGCCGAGCCGATTGCCGTGGAAGGCGCAGACTACACCGTCACGCATGGCGACGTGTTCATTGCCGCCATCACCTCCTGCACCAACACGTCCAACCCGTCCGTGCTGATCGCCGCCGGTCTTGTCGCCAAAAAGGCAAATGAGCTGGGCCTTACCCGCAAGCCGTGGGTGAAGACCTCGCTCGCCCCGGGATCGCAGGTCGTGACCGACTATCTCGTAAAGGCCGGTCTGCAGGACGATCTCGACGCCCTCGGCTTCAACCTTGTCGGCTATGGCTGCACCACCTGTATCGGTAACTCCGGCCCGCTGGACGCTCCGCTGGCGAAAGCCATCGCAGACGGCGACCTCGTCTCCTGCTCGGTGCTTTCGGGCAACCGGAACTTCGAAGGCCGCATCGGCCCGGACATCAAGGCGAACTATCTCGCCTCGCCGCCGCTGGTCGTCGCCTATGCGATCGCCGGCACGCTGCGCAAGAACCTGACGACCGATCCGATCGGCCAGGACAAGAACGGCAACGACGTCTACCTGAAGGACATCTGGCCGACCTCGCACGAAATCGCCGAGATCATGGCAAAGGCCGTGACGCCGGAGATGTTCGCCGAGCGCTATTCCGACGTCTTCAAGGGCGACGAGCACTGGCAGGCCATCGAGGTCTCCGGTGGCCAGACCTATAGCTGGCCGCCCGGTTCGACCTATGTCCAAAACCCGCCTTACTTCAAGGACATGAGCCTCGACGTGGAAGCGCCGACGGATGTGGAGAATGCCCGCGTCCTCGCCGTGTTCGGCGACTCGATCACGACCGACCACATCTCTCCGGCCGGTTCGATCAAGGCCTCCAGCCCGGCAGGCATCTACCTGCAGGCCCACCAGGTCTCCCCGCTGGACTTCAACTCCTACGGCTCGCGCCGCGGCAACCATGAAGTCATGATGCGCGGCACCTTCGCCAATATCCGCATCAAGAACCAGATGGTTCCGGGCGTCGAAGGCGGCGTGACCGTCCACTATCCGGACGGCCAGCAGATGCCGATCTACGACGCCGCCATGAAGTACGAAGCCGAAGGCACCCCGCTGGTGATCTTCGCCGGCGACCTCTACGGCAACGGTTCGTCGCGCGACTGGGCAGCCAAAGGCACCATCCTGCTCGGCGTCCGCGCCGTGATCGCCGGCAGCTTCGAGCGTATCCACCGTTCGAACCTCATCGGCATGGGCGTCCTGCCGCTCGAGTTCGCCGAAGGCCAGAGCGCCAAGGCACTCGGCCTGACCGGCAAGGAGCAGGTGACCATCGAAGGCATCAACGACCTGAAGCCGCGCCAATCCGTGGACGTGAAGATCACGCGCGAGGACGGTTCGACCGTGACCGCGAAGACCATGGTGCGGATCGATACCGAGAACGAACTCGACTACTACCGCAATGGTGGCATCCTGCACTATGTGCTGCGTAACCTGGCGCGTGAGGCAAGCTGAGGCCTGCCGGGCACCTGACCATCAATGCCCCCGCAGCCCATCCGCTGCGGGGGTTTTTGCAGCGCTCACACCCCTGTGATTGTGTCGTGGGTGCAAGCCTGATCTATAGAGAGGCATCATGAAACATATTCTCGCCTCTCTTGCGGTTTCTGCGGCGCTTCTGGCGCCGGCGGCGCTTGCGCAATCGCCGGTGCTGGTCGAGCTCTTTGCCTCCCATAATTGCCGGGCCTGCCCGAAAGCGAACAAGACGCTGCATGAGGTCGATGCTGATCGCGAGGATGTTTTCATCCTGACCTGGTCAGTCGATTACTGGGATTATCTTGGCGCGAAAGATCCGATGGCGATGGTTGAATCGGAAGACCGCCAGCGCGGCTATGTCGACCGCTTCCGCCTCCGCGGGCCGTATACGCCTCAGACTGTCTACAATGGCGTCGAGCAATGTGCCGGCAACAAGCCAGCCAACGTGTCTTCCGCCCTCGAAAAAGTGCAAGCCTTTTCGTCGGAACCTGTGAAGGTGGCGCAGAAGGGTGACAGGATCACCCTGGACGGCAAGGCCAAGGGCCTGACCGACATCTGGTACATCGATTATCTCGATGGCGAGGACAATACGACCAATATGGTGCACCCGGTGACGCATGTGACGGCGCTCGGCCCCTGGCTTGGCGGACACATGGAACTTGAATTGCCGGAATGCCTGTCGCACTGCGTGATCGTGGTGCAGGAAGCAGGTTTCGGGCCGGTCCTCGCGACATTGCCCCTCAGCCGCTGATCAGTTTTCCGGCGCCGCAATTTCGGGCGGCCGGACAATAGATGAGATCGCCGGCGTAAAATCATTCCAGTCATATTCCGACAGCTGGAACGCCCAGCCGTCCGACTTTTCATTAATAGTGCTGCCGCGCTGGGCCCCTTCGCCGGCTTCTATGGCATGCAGGGTGACGAAGAATCCGTCGGGCTCCCGATAAGCATCCAGGTCGACTTCGAGGCCGTCATGCGTCTGGGTGATGTGGCGTCCGACCGGTTTGGTTGTCAGCTCGCTGGCCGGCTTGACGCCGATCGGCTGCAGGCGCGTCAGCGCCAGCGCAGGCGTCGATGCGGCGATCCGGCTGACGAGGCGGAAATCCTGATAGGGCGGACCCGGACGGAAGCTGCGTTCGCTGGAACCGACCGTCCGCTGAAGATACAGGCTTTCGCCGGCCCGGTCGTACAGGCGAACGGCAGAGATCGCATCGGGGTTGATGTCGATAATGTCGAGATCGAGCCAGGCATCCTGATTGTAGAAGGGCGGCAGGTCGCCTTCGACCTGGAATGCCTGGGTTTCATCGGGTCGGCGGGCATATAGATGGTCGCCCTTGCGACCGGTGATGATGGCCGCCGTGACGTCGCCATCCTCGTCGGCGATTTCGATGAGTGCACCGGTGCCACCGGTACGCGGATCGCCAAGTCCGATCCGGTTCAGCTTGTCCGCATCGCGTGTGCGTCCTTCACCCCAGGTCAGGTCCGCAAGGCCTGAAGCGAGGGCGGCAAGGCGATCTGCGCGGATGGGATATCCGTGCGTGCCGTCCATGGTCCAGCCATTCGCACTGTTCACAAGCCGATAGGACTCGTCCGCCAGCGTGACCCGGATTTCTGCTGCGTCCGCACGAATTGCTGCGAAATCAGGAAGGACCGCCTGGCCGTTGCGGCCCATGTCGCGGGCATCGTGGCCAAGGTCGAGGTGGACGATAATTGCGAGTACGGTCAGGAGCGCTGCGGTTGCGCCGAGCAATTGTATCCGCCGCTTGCGCTGTTCAGACCTCTGTTCGCTCATGCATCCCTCCGTGCATGAGTGCGCTGGCGCCGCCAGACGAACAGGCCTGCAAGGGCGACGAGCAGCGGGCCGCCCCAGATGTTGATGGCTTTGAGGATGCCTTCCAGCCGGTCGATGTTGCGCCGATAGTCGCGTTCGATGTCGCGCAGTTGGCCGCGCAGGGAAACGATCCGCTCACGCAACTGTGCAAGTTCCGCACGTTCCTCATCGGTGAGGTCAGCCTCAGCATCGCCGGCATAGAAGCCGTCGGTTGAGCCGATTGCCTGAAGTTCTTCGAGCCGGCCCTGCGCGTCCTGCAGGCCGGCTTCAAGCTCTGCCTGCTGACGGAAATAGCGGGCCTCGGCTTGGGCGCGCATATCGTCGATCCGTTTCATGGGCCTCAGGCTGGGTGCGCGGGAACGCAGGCGCGAAAGTTCACCACCGCCCGCAAGTGCATCAAGAGCGTTCAGGACCAGCGCGCCATTGTCTGCGACGACAACATCGCGGCCCGGAATGATGTAGAAATCGTCAGAGATGAAATCGACATCGGCGACCAGGACGATCTCAGCATTGATCTCACTTGAAGAAATGTGAGGCGGTGCGTTGGCGGCCTCGGCGCGTGCGAGTTCGGCGAGGACCGGATCGGCAGGCTCTTCGAAGGCGGGAGCGCCTGCTGGAAACGCCGTTTGCATCTGGCCTGACAGGCGGCCCGCGATCACCAGCGGCCCGGGTTGGGTTTCGTAGGATTTGAGCGTTTCGGAAGGCTTCATGTCCCGAACCGCCTTGTTCGCGTCAATAAAGGACGGGCTGGGGCCGGTCTCGATCAGAGGGGAGAAAGACAGGCCGTCAGCAAGGGAGGCGCTGAGGAAGGCGCCGGGCGCGCCAAAGTTCACGGTGCGCGACAGGTCTGCCGTGATCAGGTCTTCCTGGTTCATGTCGATCGCGGGGGCTCCGATGAACAGGGGATGTGCCTGTTCTTCTGTGCGCCCGTCGCCAAGATCGACTGGCACCATCAGGGCGCCTGCTGCATCGGCGACGGCATCAGGCGCGAGGGTTACGCCCCACGCTGCTCCCAGCATGCCAAGGTCCGAGTGGGCTTCCGCCGTGGATATATCGAAGGGCCCCTGCGCAAGCGCTGTCTTTGCGGCCGGGTCGACAAGGAACACAGCGCGGCCCGTGCGTAGAACGAACTGGTCGAGCAGCCATTCCTGCCGGCGAGACAGGGCTGGCGGATGTGCGACGAGCAGGACATCCAGATCTGCGGGCAGGGATTGGAAATCCTCCGGCACCGGAACGATCTCGAAAGAGCGTGCGATGTCCTGCAGCAGCGTATATCCGCCCTGCCCGCCCGGCGCCGCCATGCCCGGAAGGCTGGTCAGGATGCCGACGCGGGGCGGGTCAGGATCGTCCAGCCGGGCGATCATCCGCGTCAGGTCGTATTCCAGCGTGATTTCGCGTTCCGGCGCGAGGAAGGGAATGATCCGCTCATCGTCGATCGTATTGCGCCCGATAATGCCGAAATAGAGCGGGTCGTTGCCATTGGTGCCGATGGCGGTGATGCCCGATGCGAGGGCTTCGTCTTCGGCCGGAGAGAAGGGCGAGGGGTCAATCTCCCGAATCCGCACATTGCCCCGGGACTGGGCTGCATAGGCCTGCAGCAGTTCTCGCACTCTTGCTGCGTAGCTTCGGACGGCCGGGAAATCCTGTCCGACGCTGCGGGAATAGACGAATGTGATGTCGACCGGTTCGGCGATGTCGGTCAGCGTGTCTTTCGTTGCTTTGGACAGCGAGAAAAGACGGTTCTCGGTGAAGTCAGCCTGAGCGCCGGTCAGTACCGTCTGTGCGAGCAGGTTCGCTGCGATAAAAATGACGCTCATCAGGACGGTGGCGACGATCAGATAGGTCCGCGATTGCATCTCAGCCGAGCCTCTGACGCGATGCCCAGAGGCCATTCAGAATGGCCCAGAAGCCGGTGAAGCCGAGGAAGAACACGACCGCGCGCAGCTCCAGCACGCCACGTTGCGCGCCCTGGAATTGAGTCAGGAAGGAAAATTCGGCCACAAGGTCTGCCGTGCGCGCACCGAACAGGGATTTGACGGTCGACAGAACCAGTGGCCAGCCCGCTGCTGTGAAGGCAAAGGCGATCAGGACACTGATGACAAAGGCCGTCACCTGGCTGCCGGTCAGTGCGGAAATGGCCGAGCCGATCGACAGGTAAGCGCCCGCCATCAGGAAGCTGACGACATAGGTCAGCAGGATCGCCGCATTATCGGGTTGGCCGAGATAATTGACCGTGATCCACATCGGAAAGGTCAGGAGGAGGCCGACCCCTGCGACGGTCCACGCAGCGCAGAGCTTCCCGAGGACGAGGCCAGGCATGCCGAGCGGCAGCGACAGAAGGAGCTCGTCCGTCCCCGCGCTCCGTTCATCCGCCCAGAGCCGCATGGCGAGGGCGGGCAGGAAGATCATGTAGAGCCAGGGATGCCAGACGAAGAAAGGTGATAGGTCCGCCGATCCGGTATCGAAGAACCGACCAGCCTCCCAGGTGAACACGCCGAGCGCCAGAAGGAAGACAGCCAGGAAGACATAGGCCATCGGTGTCGCGAAATAGGCGCCCAGTTCGCGTCGGTAGGTCGCGCCAAAGCCGCCGAGTTGTTCGCGGAGCGTGCTCAGAAACGTGTTCATGCCGAGTTTGCCTCGGCCTGGTCGGTCAGGCGGGCAAATGCGCCCTCGAGCGATCCGTCCTCGGACTTCCTGGCAAGGCCTTCCGGTGTTTCGTCGGCCACGATCCGCCCCTGGTCGACGACAATGGCCCGGGTGCACATGGCGGGCACTTCTGTCAGCGTGTGGGTCGAGATCAGGATGGCCTTGTTCGGGGCCATGCGGGCGATGAGGGCACGGACGGCACGCTTCTGGTTCGGGTCGAGGCCGTCGGTTGGCTCGTCCAGCAGAAGGACGGGCGGATCGTGCAGGATGGCACCGGCGAGGCCGACGCGGCGCCGGTAGCCTTTCGACAATGAGCCGATCCTCTGGCCCGAGACGGTGGTTATCCGCGCATCGGCAATGGCTCGTTCGACAGCATCTTTGCGCTTGCTGCGTTCGATGCGGCGGGCAGCCGCAACGAAATCCAGGAACTGGGGCGGCGTCATGTCGTCGTAGAGTGGGGCGCCTTCGGGCAGGTAGCCCAGGGACGACTGTGCTTCACGCCGATTCGAAACAATGGATTTCCCGTCGATCAGCGCATCGCCTGCGTCGGGCTCAAGGACGCCAGCGATCATGCGCATCGTGGTTGATTTACCGGCCCCATTGGGTCCGAGGAATCCCAGAACCGTTCCCTTTTCGAGAGTAAACGACACGCCCTGCACGGCACGCTTGGCGCCAAAGGATTTTTCCAGATTGCGAATGTCGAGCATTCTCTGGGTCTGACGCCTCTCACCGCGGTAGGCTGACTGAATACCGTCCTTCGGGTGATCTGGCCAGCCGCCTGCGCCTGCGCTCTGCAGTATCAGGCAGCAAACCGGCGGACTTCTTCCAGGACCGCTTCGGCCGCGACCGCCACGATTTTTGCGCCGTCTTCAACAGAAGACTGGGTCGGATCAGATCCGATGCGGCCGTCTGGAAAATCCTGGCGGTAGCGAACGGCGTCGCTGATCGTGCCGGACGGGGCGATCTTCGGGCTCATCTTCACTTCGGGGCGCGCCCGGTCCGGATAGGCATGATAGGTGACAGAGACTTCAGACGCGGTTGCGTGGCTGCCATGGCCGGTCGGGTAGAGCTGGTTGCAGAGGGACATGACCGACGAGAAATCCCACCAGTCGCGGCGCTTGAGGGCGATGCCCGGCCGGTTGTCCGCCCCGCGCGGGTCGAAGCTGCGGCGGGCGTGGATTTCTGCGAAGGCCGCTTCAATAGTGGCGATGTTTCCGCCGTGGCCGTTCAGCCAATAAATGCGCTCGAAGCCGTGCCGCATCAGGCTTTCCGTCCAGTCTTCCATCGCGGCGATCATGGTGGACGGGCGCAGCGTGATCGTGCCGGGAAAGCCGAGATGGTGCTGCGCGCAGCCGACCGAGAAGGTCGGCCCGACAAGCATGTCGTCCGGGGCAAGGCTTTCCGCATGGCGCACAATCACTTCCGGGCAGATCGCATCCGTCCCGATGAAGCCGTTGGGGCCATGCTGTTCCATCGACCCGATCGGGATGACGATAGTGCGGGATTTCCCGAGCCAGGCTTCGATGTCCTGCCAGGTTGAGACTGGGAGCAGCATGGGATCAATCCTTCCGGGGATTCAGGCGTCTTGTAATATGGCCCATCTTGCGGCCGGGCCGGGCCTCGCGCTTTCCATAAAGCGTCAGCACGTCGCCCGGCTCAAGATGGTCTGGTGTCACGAGGCCGGCATCGCCGATCAGGTTCACCATTTCCGCATCAAACAGGCGCCGTGTGTCGCCAAGGGGCCAGCCGCAAATGGCGCGGATGTGCTGCTCGAACTGACCGGTCTGGCAAGCCTCAGGCGTCCAGTGCCCGGAATTGTGCACGCGGGGGGCGAATTCATTGGCGAGCAGCCGGCCGTCCGGCAGGACGAAGAATTCGAGCGCCAGCACGCCGACATGCCCCAGCGCATCGACCAGCATGATCGCTTGCTCGCGCGCATCGTGCTCCACGTCGGCAGGCAGGCCTGACGGCACGGTCGATGTCGAAAGGATCCCGTCGAGGTGAACATTATGCGGCGGGGCCCAGGTCTTTGTCTCGCCATTGCTGGACCGCGCGACGAGAACTGAAATTTCGCGCTCGAACGGGACCGCAGCTTCGAGGATGCAGGGTGCCATGCCGACCGATTTCCAGGCTGATTCGATATCAGCCGGGCTTCGAATCCAAGCCTGACCCTTGCCGTCATAGCCTTCGCGGCGGGTCTTGAGCAGGCTGGGTGCCCCAAGTTCAACAAGCGCGGGTGCGATGTCGGTGTTGTCGTCGATCAGCCTGTAATCGGCCGTGGCGACGCCAATGGAATTCAGGAACGCCTTTTCGTCGCCGCGGTCCTGAGACAGGGACAGGGAGCGTTGGCCGGGATGGAGCGGCGTGCCGCTGGCCTCGATGACCGACACTGCGCCCACCGGGATATTCTCGAATTCGAGCGTGACCACGTCGCAGGCGGCGGCAAATTCCGCCAGCAGAGCGCCGTCGTCATAGGCGCCCTGCCAGTGTCGCCGGCAAACCCGTGTTGCGGGCGCGTCGGTGTCGGGACAATAGATGTCGACGTCGAAACCCAGCCGTTCGGCGGCACCGGCGAGCATCCGGCCGAGCTGGCCGCCCCCCAGAATCCCGATCACGCTGCCGGGGGCGATGAGGCTCATTCCTCGGGCGCCTCTCCAACGCTGTCCGTCTGAGCCTCGCGGAAGGCGTCGAGCTTGCGGGCAACATCTACATCTTCCAGCGCGATGATAGATGCAGCGAGGATGCCGGCATTGACGGCGCCCGCTTCGCCGATCGCGAGCGTTCCCACGGGCACGCCGCGTGGCATCTGGACGATGGAGAGGAGACTGTCGAGGCCGGACAGCGTCTTCGACTGGACGGGCACGCCAAGGACCGGCAGCGACGTCATCGACGCTGCCATGCCGGGCAGATGGGCCGCGCCGCCGGCGCCGGCAATGATGACTTTGAGCCCCCGCTCTTTCGCAGATTTCGCGTAGGACACGAGCCGGTCCGGTGTCCTGTGGGCTGATACGATCCGGGCCTCATAGCTGACGCCCAGTTCTTCAAGCTTTCGGGCGGCTTCCTTCATGACCGGCCAGTCCGACTGGCTGCCCATGATAATGCCGACTTTCGGGGAATCGCTTGTCGCCATGGCGTCCTCGCAGCGGGAAAGCGCGCACCATATGCAGGCGGCCCTGCGCGTCAACTGCCGCCTGACGGGCGAACCTGCTCCACAAGCCCGGCAAGTGCGCCTATGATTGGCTAATGGCCGACGATGTCTTCTCTCCGCAGCCGAACCGGCGCCGCGCCCTGATCGACATCCTGGGGGTCGATCTGGCGCTGATGGACCGCAACGCACGTGCCGCGATCGAGGCGCTTTGTGATGAAGTGATTGCACTTCGCGAGGAGTTGACGACGGTCCGGGCTGCGCTGTCGGAAGCAGAATTGCTGGCTGACAATGACGCCCTGTGCCCGCTGTTCAACCGAAGGGCCTTCGAACGGGAAGTGCGCCGAGAAATCGCGTTGGCGACCCGCTTCCGGACGCCGCTCTGCCTGATTTTCATCGATCTCGACCATTTCAAGCCGGTAAACGATCTGTTCGGACATGCCACCGGAGATGCCGTCCTGATCAAAGTGTCTGAAGTCCTGCGCAGCATTACGCGCGAAACAGATATTGTCGGCCGCCTCGGAGGGGACGAATTCGGCATTGTCCTGTCGCAGGCCACACTTGCCGATTCCGAGAACAAGGCGGCGCAGGTGACGGAGCGGATCGACTCGCTGGTCATCCGGTCGCCCAGCGACCCGGACGGGCCCGAACTCCACATCGGCGCTTCCTGCGGCGTGGTGTCGTGGCACCCCGGCGAGGACGCAGATCACCTGATCCTAAGGGCCGATCAGGCCATGTTTGCCCGAAAAGCGCACAGGAAAGGCAGCCGGTCTGCGCAAGGCTGAGGCAGCCAAAAAGTTACTCAGGATTCATTGCGGCGGATGGTGACGCTCGAAATCATTTGTGCTTAGGTGTTGCTGTTAAGACACAAAACCTTAACAGCAGAAGGAGACTGACATGTCGCTAACAGGCCGGATCAGTGAGCTCGCAAACAAGCACCGCAGACTGGACCATGAAATTTCCGAGGAAGAGAAGCGCCCCGCCGCCGATACGCTCCGCCTCCAGGATCTCAAGCGACAGAAACTCAAGATTAAAGAAGAGCTGCGATGGCTCGAAGCGAGCTGACGGCACTTCAGGAATTGGGTTCCTTCGCCGGCAGCTGAAACAGCGGCGAAGGGACCGGTTTCATGCGGGATATTTTCGATCAGGATAAATCACTGAGCCTCGGTGTCGTGCGTCAGGCCGGGCAGGTGTTCAGCCTTTTGCTGGCTGCTGCCGCGCTGCTGGCCCTGCTGCGAGGCTTGGGACGCGTATTCTCGGGACACATCCTTGGCGGACTGGCAGAGACGCTAGGCGCATTTGTAGTTCTGGGGTTCCTGTTCCTGGTCGTCCGGTTGCTGACGGAATTGCTGGCCGCCCATCACCGGCTGAACGACCGGCTTGCGATTCTGGGCGACGATCTTCGCGTTCGCCGCGAAGCGCCAAAAGGCGAGTGAGCTGATGCCCACACCCGTTACGGCCATTTTCGGGCTCGGCCGGGAAGTCGGCGATGCTGTCGCGCGCCGGTTCAGTGAGCTCGGCCACCGCGTGCTGGCCGCAGATGACAGCAGCGAACGGCTGGAAACCGCCCGCGATTCGATGCCGGATGAGGCACTCCTTCATCACGGCGACCTGCACACCAGACTGGGCCTTCGCAATGCAATTGCCGCCGCTGTCGAAGGTTTTGGAAGGATCGACAATGTTGTCGTCATTCCTTCAATCGAAGCGCCGGACACGCTGCAGGAATTTTCACAGGAACGCTTCGACAAGGCCCTGACAAAAACGGTCCGCGGCGCCGCTCAGACGCTCAAGGTGTTTTCCGAACGCATTGCCGAGCAGGACGACCTTCCGGCTGCGGGTGTCGAGCGCATTCGCCAGAAGGGCTCTGTTACCTTCGTCCTGTCCTATTCTGCGCTGGCAACCATGCCCGGCCGGTTCACGGAATCTGTCACGCAGTCGTCCGTGCTGGGCGTGATCCGGGCAGGATCGGTGGAACTGGCCGAGGCAGGCATCCGGGTCAACGGGATCGTCGCCATCCGTCCGCGGGAAGAAAAAATGGATTCCTGGACCACGCGGCGCACGCCGCTCGGCCGGGCGGCCCTCGCCGACGAAATCGCCGACGCGGCAGCCTTTCTGGCCTCCAGTGAGGCAGCCATCATCACCGGCGAGATCCTGCGCCTCGATGGGGGGCGGTCAGGCCTTGCCGGCGTTCTCGACGTTTAAGCCGGCTTCAGGCAGGACACGCCCTTGTCTTCCGGGCTGGCGGTCCAGGCGGAAACGGTGTCCAGCGACCAGTCCGGACCCAGAATATCCGAGACTTTCTTGAACTCGGCCGATGCCGCCTCGGGCGTCAGCGTGACCATGATATATCCGTGTCCGAACGGATCGTGCCAGTCGACATCCTTGTTGGCGGCAGCGAACTGCGCACCGAGGTCCGGGATGTCGGTCACTGCCGTGCCTGATCCTGGCGACGTGATCGAGGTGCAGCCGAACTCGACGCCCCGCCGGGTGCCGGCCGCATCATGCAGCGTATTGGCCCAGGCCGTGTGCGTGTCGCCCGCGAGCGTCACGAGGCGGGCGCCACTTCTGGCGACGGAAGCATAGAGCCGTTCGCGTGCCGCCGGATAACCGTCCCACGCGTCGAGATTCATTGGCAGGCCAAGCGCGGAAAAGCCGATCATCTGCTGGACGAAAGGGTTTGCCTGTGCCGCAATCTGGGCGGGCGTGAGCGTCTGCTGAAGTTTGGGCAGGGCAACCTTTGCCATCACGACCTGATTGGCGAGCACCTGCCAGGTTTTCCCGGCTGACACAGACCGGGCAAGCTCGCCGTCGAGCCAGGCTTCCTGTTCGGTGCCCATCATGGTGCGCTCGGGATCGTTCGCTTTCACCAAGGTTTCCTGCGCCCTCTGGACGATGGCCGATTCCTCGGTCAGTCCCGATAGCGCCGCAAACCAGTCAAGACCTTCCGACCGGCCGGTGAGGCGTGTCTCAAGCGCGCAGACCGTCGCGACATTTCCGAAGTCGAAGCTGCGCCAGACAGCAGAAGCGAGTTTTCCCGTTTCAGGTTCGCGGATCGGCTGCCATTCGTAGTAGGCCTGGATGGCCGCCATCTTGCGGTCCGACCACAGGCCCTCGCCTTCGTCAGGGTTATGATTTTCAGCGCCCGTCCGGTAGGAGTCGTTGGCACTTTCATGGTCATCCCAGGTGCAGATCCACGGGGCCGCCGCATGGGCTGCCTGCAGGTTCGGGTCTGTCTTGTACTGTGCATGGCGCCGACGATAGTCAGAAAGGCTGATGCATTCTGTGGGCGGATCATGCGGGCGCCCGATCAGTCCGGCGACTTCGCCGCCATAGCCATCGGTGCCATATTCGTAAATATAGTCGCCGAGATGGACGATGGCATCGACATCCGGCTCCTGCGCGAGTGCCGCATAGGCATTGAAAAAGCCGAACTGCCAGTTCGAACACGAAATGACGACCAGCCGGACGGGCGCATCACCTGTTCGGGCGGTTGTCCGCGTCCGCCCGACCGGGGAGGCGATTTCGCCGCCTTTTGTCAGCGCGCTGAAGCGATATGTGTAGGCAGTTCCCGGCTCGAGTCCCGCCGCGTCGGCCTTGATGCAGAAATCGTGAGCCGCATCTGCGCTCAGCAACCCGGTTGCAACGACCGCTCCGGCAGCATTCGTCACATCGTAACGAACGGGAACCGGTCCCGTGCCGCTTTTCGGGGTCACGCGGCTCCAGAGGATCACGCGGTCGGAGAGGGGGTCGCCTGATGCGACACCATGTTCGAAGGCGACTTCGCCGTCATAGGTTTCGCCGCCAACAGGGACGGTTGCACAGGCTGCGAGGCCAAGGGTTCCGGTTGCGGCGGCACCAAGCAGGCCGCGCCGAGTGACTCTGGTCATGGGGGAATCCTCCGGTATGGGCGACCGGTCTAGCGCCGGTGAGAGACAATAGCATGACGCCGGGCGCAGCTTTCGTCTATAAGCCGCCGCCATGAGCGAACTGAAATTGACTGCAGGCCCTGAAGATGCCGGCCAGAGACTAGATGTCTTCCTGGCGGCGAAGGCGGATGACCTGTCGCGGTCGCGCCTCAAGGCATTGATCCTTGAAGGCGCGGTGACGACGGCAGGGGCGGTCGAAACCAACCCGAAGAAGCCGGTCATTGCGGGCGCTGTCTATGTCGTCCACCTGCCGGAGCCCGTGCCGGCCGAACCCGAGCCGCAGGATATCCCGCTCGATATCCTGTTCGAGGACGAATACCTGATCGTACTGAACAAGCCTGCGGGCATGGCGGTTCACCCGGCACCCGGCAGCGCGCAGGATACTCTGGTCAATGCCCTGCTGCACCATTGCCGGGGCCAGTTGTCGGGGATTGGCGGCGTGGAACGGCCGGGTATCGTGCACCGGATTGACAAGCTGACGACCGGCGTGCTGGTCGTGGCAAAGACGGAACCGGCCCATCTCGGCCTGTCGGCGTTGTTCGAATCCCATGACATTGAACGCGCTTATCTCGCGGTGACGCGCGGGGCACCGCGGCCCTCATCCGGGACGGTCGACGAACACCTTGCCCGGTCATCGGCAGACCGGAAGAAAATGGCGGTGGTGCGCAACCCGGAAGCCGGGTTCGGCCGCCGTGCGGTGACCCACTACAAAACGCTGAAAACTTTCGGAATCCGCGAAAAGGGGACGAATTTTCCGTCCGCTGCGCTGGTTGAGTGCCGGCTGGAAACCGGCCGGACGCACCAGATTCGGGTTCACATGGCCCACATCGGTACACCGCTGGTGGGGGATCCTGTCTACGGCCGCAACCGCGGCATATCCTGCCTGGGGAGCGGGGCGGACCATGACGCCGGCCTGAAGCTGGCGCGCGATTTCCCGCGCCAGGCCCTGCATGCGGCCATGTTGGGGTTCGTGCATCCGATAACGAAAGAGGCGCTCCGGTTCGAAGCGCCTCTTCCTGAGGATATGTCGGGCCTGGTGGCTGCGCTGAGGCGGCTGCCGAAAACGGTCTAGTGCTGGCCGCTGCCCGGGCCGCCGGCGGCTTCCGAGGTTACGAGCGGTTCAAAGCGCAGTTTCTTAGCCGTCAGGGTCACATCACCGATTTTCTTGGAATCGGCGGCGATCTTGATGGGCACCGTTGCGCCATTGTCGAGCGGGGCAAGCCACATCCGCAAGGGACCGTCGATCCCGGTCAGATTGTCATTGTCCGCCTCGCCTTTCTTGTAGCCGGCGACCTTGTCCATCGTGACATGGCATTCGATGGCCTGACCGGACCAGACAGGGGTCGAGACCTTCCGCATCCCGGCATTGTTCAGGTAGAGATAGGTCAGCTGGCGGCCGTCGAAGATGCGGATGGGCCCGCCGCAGGGATCTTGACCCGGCGCGCGCGGCTCAAGTGCGAACGTGATCAGCGCCGTTATCGGGTCGTTCGTCTTCAGCACCTGTTCCGTGGTGGCGGCCGGGTCGCCGAGATTCCCGAAACGCGGCGTGGCGTTCATGGTGAAATCCGTTTCGGAGATTTCCATCTCCACCTTGCGGTTCTTTTTGCCGTCCTTGTTCTGAGACACATAGGAGCGGGTCTTCAGTTCGCCATTATGGGTTTCGCCTTCGGCATGGATGTTCATGTCGTAATTCACGAACCAGTCCGCAATGCCTGTGACCTTCACGCGGGAGTCGATCTTGTAGGTATCGGGATGGAGTTCGGTCGTGAACGAGGCCCGGCCGGTGGCCGGGATAAACAGGAAGTATGCTTTCGCCTCGAGCTCGTAGACCATACGGGTCGGGGTGCCGGCCTTCACATTGGTCAGCAGGGCGCCGGAGGCGGCATTCGCCGCAGGGGCCTTGTCAGCTGTCGCAAAGCCGGCCAGCGCCAGAGCTGCTGCAGATGCGAGAAAGAACGCGCGTTTCATCTCAGACCTTTCCTGCCGGCCACCGGGCCGGCTCTTTATCCTGTCCCATATATAGTCCGGGCAATCCAACGGCGCCTGAATGAGTTGGTCATTTTCCCGCCTTAATCGGGCGGAAATGCGGTCAAACCTTGTGACAAGCAGTTACAGGGGCGGACAACTGAGGAATCGGGGGAGACCAGTGTTGACAGAGGGGCCCCGCCCGTTCTAACAGCGCGCCTTCGAGATAAGACCCCTTTATTGGAGCGAGGCCATGTCCCGCGAGTGTGAACTTACCGGCACGAAGCCGATGGTCGGCCATCGCGTCAGCCATTCCCAGATCAAGACCAAGCGCCTGTTCCGCCCGAACCTGGTGCGCGTGACCCTGCATTCGGAAACGCTGAACCAGAACTTCCCGATGCGCATTACGGCCTCGGCCCTGCGCACCGTGGACAAGCTGGGCGGCCTCGACGGCTTCCTGGCCAAGGCCAAGGACGACACGCTGTCTGCCAAGGCACAGAAGATCAAGCGCGACATCGCCAAGAAGGCGACCGCCTGAAAATTCTGATCCTGTAAGCGGATCGACAGAGCGCGCCTTTCGGGGCGCGCTTTTGTTTTGCATACCTGTCTGAGCCGTGGCAGGGAAGGGCCTCATCAGGAGGCCCGTCGCATGCGTTTTGCCGTTCCCGCCACCGCGCTGTTCAGCGTCCTGTTCCTGACATCCTGCAAGCCGGAGGCCCAGCCTGAAGCGGCCGCAGGCCCCGCGGATACCGGGATCACCATCTTCACGGGCGGCACCATCTATACCGGCGTGCCGGAACAGCCGGTCGTCGAGGCCGTGGTGGTGGATAAGTCCGGCCGGATTGTCGGAACGGTGCCGCCGCTTTCGGCCGATTGGGATGACCCAAGTGATGCTTCCGGGGTAGAGATAATTGACCTTGGGGGCGCTTATATGTTCCCCGGTTTCACGGATTCCCACATTCACCTGCTGGGCATCGGCCAGCGCGAGCTGACCCTCAATCTCGAAGGCACGGCATCGGTCGACGAGCTGGTCACGCGGGTTGAAGCCGAGCTGGAGGGCCTGCCGCCCGGCGCCATCCTCTATGGACGGGGCTGGATCGAGACCGGCTGGCCGGAAGGGCGGATGCCGTCGGCCGCCGACCTCGACGCCGTCAGCGCGGACAATCCAGTGGTCCTGACCCGTGCCGACGGGCATGCCCTGGTGGCGAACTCCGCCGCGCTGGCTGCCGCCGGCATTCTCGACCTCACCGACGACCCCGCCGGCGGCCATGTCGAGCGCGGGCCGGACGGCCGGGCGACCGGCATCGTCATCGACAATGCGGCGGCGCCTGTGTACGCGCTGTTCCGCGCACCCTCCGAGGCGGAGTTGACGAAAGCCCTCGAAATCGGCGCGAAGACCTATGTCGCGCGCGGCTGGACGGGCGCCCACAATATGAGCGTCGAGCCACGCGAGGCTCCGCTGATGGCGGCGCTCGACGCAGACGGGCGCCTGTCGCTGCGTCTCTACAATGCCTTCGACGAACGCGGCTTCGACCTCGCCCGGCAGCACCAGTTCGAAACGGACACGATCCGCAACCGCGCGGTGAAGCTCTATATGGACGGCGCCCTCGGCAGCCGCGGCGCCCTGCTGATTGCTCCGTATTCGGATCGCCCGGAGACCAGCGGCCTGTCGACGCTGGAGCCGACCGTGCTTCACAATCTGATGATGCGCGCCAATGAAGAGCAGGTCCAACTGGCGATCCACGCGATCGGCGACCTCGCCAACCGGAATATCCTCGATACGTTCGAGGAGCTGGGCTATGGCGCGGACCTGCGCTGGCGCATCGAACATACGCAGATCCTGGCACCGGAGGACATCGAGCGGGTCGGCGCGCTTGGCCTGGTCGCGTCGATGCAGCCGAGCCATGCCATCGGCGACCTGCATTTCGCGCCGGCGCGCCTCGGGATCGACCGGCTGAAGGGGGCCTATGCCTGGAAGAGCCTGCTTCAGACCGGCGCCGTGGTGGCGGGCGGGTCTGATGCGCCGGTGGAAGTCGGCTCGCCGCTGATCGAGTTCTATGCCGCCGTCGCGCGCAAGGATCTCGAGGGGTTCAGCGGAGAGGGCTGGCACCCGGAAGAGGCACTCAGCCGGGACGAGGCGCTCGCCCTGTTCACCTCGGCGCCCGCCTTTGCCGCGTTCCAGGAAGCCGATCTCGGCACGATCGAGCCCGGCAAGCTTGCCGATTTCACCGTGTTCGACCGTGACCTGATGACGGTTCCGGAAGCGGAAATCCTTGAGGCGAAGGCCGTGATGACGGTGGTGGGCGGCGAGATCGTCTATCGGGCCGAATAAGGCCTGCAGGGCGCCGCCCTGTTTCCGTTACGTCGCACTAGCCGGGGGGCTAAGGCGTGATAGAACGCCTAGGTAACACATCATCCTCCCGAACCTGAGACGATTACAATGACCGTAATGAGCGACAGCACCGAACTGGACGGCCTGAAGCCGACCGAGAAGATCAATGTCCGCAAGGTGTTCGGCCTTGATTCCGACATGGTGGTGCATGGCTTCAAGAAGCGCACCGAATATGTGCCGGAGATCGACGACGCCTATCGCTTCGATCCACAAACCACCATGGCGATCCTCGCCGGGTTCGAGCACAATCGCCGCGTGATGGTGCAGGGCTATCACGGCACCGGCAAGTCGACCCATATCGAGCAGGTGGCCGCGCGCCTCAACTGGCCGATGATCCGGGTCAACCTCGACAGCCATGTCAGCCGGATCGACATGGTCGGCAAGGATGCGATCGTCCTGAAGGACGGCAAGCAGATCACCGAATTCCGCGAAGGCATCCTGCCGTGGGCGCTACAGCGCCCGGTGGCGATCACGTTCGACGAATACGATGCCGGCCGTCCGGACGTGATGTTCGTGATCCAGCGCGTGCTTGAAAGCTCGGGCAAGCTGACCCTGCTGGACCAGAACCGCGTGATCGCGCCGAACCCGTATTTCCGCCTGTTCTCGACCACCAACACGGTCGGCCTCGGCGATACGACGGGGCTTTACCACGGCACGCAACAGCTGAACCAGGGCCAGATGGACCGCTGGAACATCGTCACCACGCTGAACTACCTTGAGCACGATGCCGAGGTGGAGATCGTGAAATCGAAGGCCACCGGCGTCGACGACGACACGCTCGCCAAGATGGTGACGCTGGCGGACCTGACGCGGAACGCCTTCATGTCCGGCGACCTCTCCACCGTGATGAGCCCGCGGACCGTCATCACCTGGGCAGAGAATTTCGCCATCTTCGGCGATCTCGGCCATGCCTTCCGTATGACCTTCCTCAACAAGTGCGACGAGCTGGAACGCCCGCTGGTTGCGGAAATGTACCAGCGCTGCTTTGGCGTGGACTTGCCGGAAAGCGCCCTGATGGTGAGGGTGGCCTGAGATGAGCGGCACCGTCATCGAACTGACGAGTGGTGACGGGTTTCGCTTCAGCGCGCTGCACCTGCCGGCGGAGGGCGCGCGCAAGGGCGGCCTCGTGCTGGTGCAGGAAATCTTCGGCGTGAATTCCTATATGGTCGAGGCGTGCGAACGCTTTGCCGCCGAAGGCTATGAGGTGATCGCGCCTTCGATGTTCGACCGGCAGAAAAAAGGCTACACGACCGAGAGCCATACGCCGGACGATATCGCCGAGGGCGGCGGCTATGCCCGCGCCAACGGGCTCGACAATGCGATGAGAGATATTGCTGCCTGTATCGCCGCGCTTGAGGCGCCGGTCTTCATCACGGGCTTTTGCTATGGCGGGTCGATGGTCTATATCGCGGCCTGCCAGCTGGACGGCCTGTCTGCTGCGAGCGGCTATTATGGCAGCCTCGTTCCGGGACTTAAGGACGCCTCGCCGAAATGCCCGACCATCGTCCATTTCGGCCGGCACGACGCGCATATCCCGATGGAGGGTGTCCGCGCATTTGAGGCTGAGCGCCATGATGTGCCGGTCTATGTGTATGATGCGGGGCACGGATTCGCCCGCCGCCGCTCTGACGATTTCGACACCCATGCCGACGCGCTGGCCTTCCGGCGGACGCTCGACCTGTTCAACAAAGCCGCAGCGGATGCCGGATATTAGGGTGGCCGACAGATAGTCCGATGGCGAAGGAAACGACTCCCCAGGAAATCTTCCGGCAGGCGCTCGCCGTTACGACCAAGTCGATGAGCGCCGACCGGGACGTGGAGGTCGGCTTCGGCAATGAGCCGGGGTCTGATGAAGAGCGCATCGTGCTGCGGCCGCCGCCGGTGACGCTGCCGGCAGAAGTTGCCGCGCGGATCCGTGGTGAGGCGGACGCGGTAGCGCTGCGCCGGGCGCATCATGATCCGGCGGCACATATGCGGCACAGGCCGCAAGGCGACCTGCCGCGCAAGGTGTATGATGCGGCCGAGACGGCGCGGATCGAAAGCCTCGGCGCCAATGCGATGCGTGGCACGGCGAACAATCTGGATGCCGTGCTGGCGCATCGCTGCCAGTCCGGTGAATTCGCCATGGGCACCGAACAGCCGGAGGCGGTGCTGGCCCCGGCGCTCGAATTCCTGCTGCGGGAAAAGCTGACCGGCCGGGAACTGCCGGAGCCGGCACGGCGCGTGGCCGACCTCTGGCGCGCACAGGTGACGGAAAAGACCGGCGATGCGCTGGACCGGCTGATCAGCCAGCTGCACGACCAGCCGGAATTCGCCCGCATCGTGCGCGACATGATCCGTGACCTGACGGCCACCGACATTCCCGGCGACGATGACGAAGCCGCTGACGACCAGCCCCAGGAAGAGGGCGAGAGCGAACAGCAGAATGCCGGCGACGAGGACATGCAGCCCGAAGAGCAGATGGGCGCATCTTCCGAACAGATGGAAGCCGGCGACACGGAAGAAATCGAAGGCGAGGAAGCGAACGTCCAGATCGACCAGGACATGGAGATGGACGCCGACGACATGCCGGGCGACGACGAGGAAGGCACCAAGCCGCTACGTCCGAATTTCCGTGACGGCGACGATCGCGACCGGTTCAACTATACCGTCTTCACCCGCGCGCATGACGAAGTGGCGAACGCGCCGGACCTGTGCGACGCTGAAGAACTGACCCGCCTGCGGGCATATCTTGACCACCAGCTGCAAGGCCTGCAGGGGGCCGTGTCGAAACTCGCCAACAAGCTGCAGCGCCTTCTGATGGCACAGCAGAATCGCAGCTGGAGTTTTGACCTGGAAGAGGGCGTGCTGGACACGGCGCGCCTGACGCGGGTGATTACCGATCCGACCTCGCCGCTGTCGTTCAAGCAGGAAGACGATTCGGAGTTCCGCGACACGATCGTGACGCTGCTGCTGGACAATTCCGGCTCGATGCGCGGGCGGCCGATCATGGTGGCGGCGCTGTGTGCGGACATCCTCGCCCGCACGCTGGAACGCTGCAATGTGAAGACGGAAGTCCTGGGCTTTACGACAAAAGCCTGGAAGGGCGGCATGTCGCGGGAGGACTGGGTGAAGGCGGGCAAGCCTGCGACGCCGGGGCGCCTCAACGACATTCGCCACATCATCTACAAGCAGGCAGATGCGCCCTGGCGGCGCGCGCGGCGCAACCTCGGCCTGATGATGCGCGAGGGCCTGCTGAAAGAGAATATCGACGGCGAAGCGTTGCAATGGGCGCATGAGCGCCTGCTGATGCGGCCGGAACAGCGCAAGATCCTGATGGTGATTTCAGATGGCGCGCCAGTCGACGATTCGACGCTGAACGTGAATGTCGGCAATTATCTTGAGCGCCATTTGCGTCAGGTGATCGAAGAGATCGAAACGCGCAGCCCGGTGGAACTGATCGCCATCGGCATCGGCCATGACGTGACGCGCTATTACAAGCGCGCCGTCACCATCGTGGACGCCGAACAACTCGGCGGCGCGATGACCGACCAGCTGGCGAGCCTCTTCGACGAGAACCAGCCGAACCCGAAAGCCATGGCCATTCCTCCGCTGACGGACCGCACCGTGCGCGGCGCGGTTTCGGGCGCCGGTGCCGGCGCGCCCTCCTACGGCAAGGGCAAGAAAGTCGACCTCGGCCGCGCCGTGAAGACGACGAGCCTTCAGGAAGTGAAGGGCGCTAAGAAGTAGATTGTATTCCACTTCTTGCTTATCTACTTTTGGGTGATGCCAGACGAAATTCAAGTCAATCAGCCGGGTCGCCGGATTAACATCCAGCTAAATCCCAACGGTGTTGTAGCTCCAGCCATGAATGCTGTGAAAACAACGTTGGGCGTAATTTCTAGATTGCTTCCCACGATAGAAGAAGGACCGCTTCCGGACACCATCGCGGTCGAACTGGAAGGACTGTCTCTCCGATTGGCTGACCATGGAGATCAAAACGAAAGACGCACGCGTCAGAAAAATTGGCTATTGGCAAAAGGATTTCATGAACTGGCGAGAGGAATCCGTCTCTCACTTGAAGAGGCATGTCTGTACAATACAACCGTCCAAATGCGTGAGCAGGTCGTGCGAGATGAACAACACCTCGTTGAAATATTGAACGCGGTGAAGACGGCAGTGAACAGATTGAATTTTCCTGACCTGCTCGCGCAAGTGAACGATGGTTTGCAAACAGAATTGATGTGGTATCCACAGTTCCTGTCATTTCAGAAGGTGCGTAATTGCTTGGAACATCGCGACGGTCTGGTTTCTCAGGACAAAGATGTAGAACAGGGTGTGGATGCCCTTGTTCTGTCTGTTCCGAAACTGCAACTTTTTCTAAAAATGGGCGAAAGGGAAGTTGAATTGGTGCCCGGCATGGTAGCGGAAGAAGAAGCTACGGTTCTTCTCAAATCAGGTACGAAGGAAATAAGTTTTCCTGTTGGATCACGCATTTCGTTTTCGGCACAAGACTTCTCGCAGATGGCGTTTGGTACTTGGCAGATGGTAAGCGAACTTGCGGGGAAGCTGCCCGTACCGGACTGAGACCAGAGCAATGCTGCGCCGGCTCAACTTCTATTTCGGCGGAAATCCGCCCGCCTTGCTCAGCGATGAGCTGACCGGGTGCTGCAGCACCGTTTCCAGCCATTTCGAGGTTTCGATTAGCTTGCCGAGGTCCAGCCCTGTCTCGAATCCGCCGCGTTCGAGCAGGTAGACGACATCCTCCGTCGCCACATTGCCGGTCGCCGCCGGGGCGAAGGGGCAGCCGCCGATGCCGCCGCAGCTCGCATCGATGACATCGACGCCCGCATCCACCGCCGCAGCGACATTCGCCAACGCCTGTCCGCGTGTGTCGTGGAAGTGCATGCGCAGGAACACGTCCGGCGCCTCGATCCGTACCCGGTCGATGGCGCGGCGCACGGCCCAGGGGTCCGCAACACCGATCGTGTCACCGAGGGCGAGTTCGCCGACGCCTGCGCGCTGGGCTTGCGCGGCGAGGCTGGCAACCACGCCAAGGTCCACCTCGCCATCATAGGGATCGCCGAAGGCGACGGAGATGGTGGCGGAAAGCGGGATGCCGGCCTCATGGATCAGCGGCGCGCACCGGGCCAGCATGTCGGCGCTGTCCTGCGGGCTCATGCCCTGGTTCTTCCGGCCGAAGGTTTCGCTGGCGACGAGGACGAAATTGATCTCGTCCGCCTTTGCCTCAATGGCGCGGCGCACGCCTGTCTCGTTGAGGGCAAGGGCGATGTGGCGTGTCGGCTTCGTGCGGTCGAGCCCGGCAAAAACGGCCGGGCTGTCGGCCATCTTCGGAACGGCCTTCGGGCTGACGAAGCTTCCCGATTCCATGCGCTTCACGCCGGCCGCTTCGAGGCGCGAGATGAATTCCAGCTTCTGCTCCACCGTGAGATTGGCGGGGTCATTCTGCAGCCCGTCGCGGGGGCCGACTTCCACAATGTCGATGCGGCGGGTCATGGGGCTCCTATCTTCCTTCAAATGCCGGGGCGCGGCGCTCGACAAAGCTTGCCACGCCTTCCTTGAAGTCGAAAGTCGTGAAGCTTGCCACCATTTCAGCATCTGCCTCTGCAAGGGAATCGCCGAAGCTCTGGAAATAAGTCTTGCGGATCTGCCGTTTCATGACGGCGAGGGAACGGGGTGAGACCTGGGTCGCGAGGTGGTGAGCAGTGTGCTGGACATTGCCCATCAGTTCGCCGACCGGGAAGGACTCATTGACGAGGCCGAGATCCGCCGCTTCGCGTCCGGTGAACTTCCGGGCGGTGAAAAGGAGGTCCAGTGCCTTCGCCTCGCCGATCAACCGGGGCAACAGCCAGGCGATGCCATGCTCGGCGATCAGGCCGCGCTGGGCGAAAGCGGTGGTGAATTTTGCCTCTGTCGCTGCATAGCGCAGGTCCGCGAACAGCGCGAAGATAAGGCCGATCCCGGCGCAGGCGCCATTGATCGCGGCGATGATCGGCTTCGGGCAGGTATACATGTAGCCGAAGCGGCCGGGATAAAGCCCCCGCAGGTCGGACGGTGCCTCGTCGATCTCAGCCAGCCGGTCGCGCGCCCCGCCCTGTATGCCCTGAAGCACATTCATGTCAGCACCCGCACAAAAGCCGCGCCCGGCTCCGGTGACGACGATGACGCGCACCGCATCGTCGCCCGAGGCGGTGACAATGGCGTGTTTCAACTCGTTGTGCATGACGTCGGTCCAGGCATTCAGCCGGTCGGGCCGGTTCAGCGTGAGGGTCAGGACTCCATCCCGCGTTTCGCTCAGGATCTGGCTGTAGTCGGACATGGCATTCCTCCGGTCTTCCTGTTTTCTTTCAGACTAGACTCCTGCTGGCGCAAAGGGGAGGGGTGACGTATGGAGCGGCCATGACAGATTTCCTTCCTCCCCTCTCCGGCAGTGCGCAGGACGAAACCCGCGAACTGCGCCCGAAATTCAATGCCGACGGCCTCATTGCCGCGATCACGCAGGACGCGGCCTCCGGCGAGGTGCTGATGATGGCCTGGATGAATGCCGAGGCGCTGGCGGCGACGCTGGCGACGGGCCGGGCGACCTACTGGTCGCGCTCGCGGCAGGAATTGTGGGTCAAGGGCGAGACATCCGGCCATGTGCAGGAGGTCGTCGACGTGCGGATCGACTGCGACCAGGATGCGGTATTGCTGAAAGTGAGGCAGACGGGCGGTGCCTGTCACACCGGCCGGGCGAGTTGTTTCTACCGGATCGTCGCCCCGGACGGGTCCGGCCTTTCGCCCGTCCCGGACATGGGCTAGGCATCAGTCGGGCAAAACCAAAAGACAGCCATCGAAAAGGGGACATCATGACTCAGTCACGCTTGCTGCTTGCAGCGGCCGCCATGGGATTCGCTGCGGCCTGTACACCTGCGGAAAAGGCTGTTTCCGGTCCTGCTGAGGTTGAGCGTGCCGAGGCGCCCGCCGAAGAGGCCGCGCCGCTGACGGTCAATGTGCTGGATTGCGGCACGATTGAAGTGACCGACCTCGACGCCTTCTCGAGTGCCGGCGACTGGGCCGGGCAGACCGACACGCTGACCGACACGTGTTTCCTGATCAATCACCCCAAGGGTCGGATGCTGTGGGATCTCGGCCTGCCGGGCATGCTGGTCGGCGCGGGCACGCAGACGGTCGGCGGCATCTTCAAAGTGACGATGGACACATCGATCACGCAGCAGCTTGCCGATCTCGGGCTGACGCCGGGCGATATCGACTACATCTCCCTGTCGCATGACCATTTCGACCATGTTGGCCAGGTGGACCAGGTGTCTGGCGCGACCTGGATCGTGCAGGAAGACGAATACAACGACATGTTCCGCCCTGAGGATGCCGAACAGCCGGATCCGCAGCTGGCCGCCATGTGGGCGCTGTTCAAGCCGCTGACGGCGCAGAAGATCACG
The DNA here is from genome assembly GCF_041398385.1 of Hyphomonas sp. Classification (GTDB taxonomy): domain Bacteria; phylum Pseudomonadota; class Alphaproteobacteria; order Caulobacterales; family Hyphomonadaceae; genus Hyphomonas. Next base: position 112,864 of record NZ_JAWKUW010000002.1, on the reverse strand, counting down.
GGCGACTATGACGTCTTCGGCGATGGCACGGTGACCATTATCGAACTGCCGGGCCACACGCCGGGCCATTCCGTGCTGCAACTGATGATGCCCGAGACCGGGCCGGTGCTGCTCTCCGGGGATCTCTATCACCGCACCGAGAGCCGCCAGCTGCGCCGCGTGCCGCGCTTCAACTGGGACGAGCCGAAGACGCTTGCCTCGATGGATGCATTCGAGACGCGCGCTCAGGAATTGGGCGCCAAGGTGATTATCCAGCACGAGCCGGACGATATTGCCCCGCTGGGCGGCATGATTCGCTAGGTTCGGGGCCGATGCGTGCGATGCGTTCCCTCTTACTGGCCCTGATCGGACTGGCTGCCGGCCTGGCGGCGCAGGCCGAGCAGGGGACGCATTCGGCGCTGGACGACAAGGCATCTCCCTGGCGACTCGTCTTCAGCGATGAGTTCAAGGGAAAGGGCCGTCCGGACCCGGACAAATGGATCTCCAAGGAATACAACCGGCGTCCGAACGAGAAAGGCCCGGATGGGTGGTGGGATCCGGAAAATGCGTTCCTTGACGGGCATGGGCACCTTGTTCTGCGAACGACGAAGATCGAGAACCGCAATCCGGGGGAAGACAAAGACCCCTACGATTTCGCCACCGCGATGGTGTCGACCGAAGGCAAGTTCGAACAGACCTTTGGCCGTTTCGAAGCCCGGGCCAAACTGCCCCAGGCGGCCGGCTGGTGGGCGGCGTTCTGGCTGTTTTCGAGCAGCGTCAACAATGTCGACGGATCAGGGCGCGACGGGACGGAGGTCGATATCTTCGAGGGCTTCGGTTGGACCGACCGGATCAATCAGGCGCTTCACTGGGACGGGTACAATAAGGCGCACCAATGGGTGTCCTCAGACACGGTGGTTCCGGGCATCCGTCATGGCTGGCACACATTCACGCTGGAATGGTATCCGAACGAGTACGTGTTTTTCATCGACGGGCAGGAAACATGGCGCTCCCGTGCCGGAGGCGTGAGTCAGGTGCCGCTCTGGCTGAAACTGTCGGGAGAACTATCGACAAGCGGCTGGGCGGCGACCGAAACATGGGCCAACAAGGCTGAGCCAGAGAAGTATCCGGACGATTTTCTTGTCGACTGGGTGCGTGTCTACGAGCGCATTCCTGACACGGACGATTAGGCCTCAGTTCCCGCCTTCGACGAGCCGCCGTGCGATGACCATCGCCTGCACTTCGCCTGCGCCCTCGAAGATGTTGAGGATGCGGGCGTCCTGAAGTATCCGGCTGATCGGATATTCCAGCGCAAAGCCATTGCCACCATGAATCTGGACGGCATTGTCGGCGGCGGCCCAGGCGACCCGTGCCGCGAGCAGTTTCGCCATGCCGGCTTCCAGGTCACAGCGCTTGCCTTCGTCTTTCCGGCGGGCTGAGAAATAGGTCAGCTGGCGCACGCCGACCAGCTCGGCGGCCATCATGACCAGCTTGTTGGATACGCGCGGGAAGTTGAAGATTGGCTGCCCGAACTGGCTGCGGTCGAGCGCATATTGCAGGCCGGTTTCAAAAGCGTTCTGCCCGACGCCGATGGCGCGGGCGGCGGTCTGGATGCGGGCGCTCTCGAAGGTGGCCATCAATTGCTTGAAGCCTTGATTCTCGACGCCGCCGAGCAGGTTTTCCGACTTTACCTTGAAGCCGTCGAAGCCGATCTCGTATTCCTTCATGCCGCGATAGCCGAGCACTTCGATCTCGCCACCGGTCATGCCTTCGGCGGGGAAGGGGGTGGCATCGTCACCGCGCGGCTTTTCCGCAAGGAACATGGAAAGTCCCGAAAAATTGTTTGTGTCCGGATTTGTGCGGGCAAGGACGGTCATCAGGTCGGCGCGGACCGGATGGGTGATCCAGGTCTTGTTGCCGGTGATCGAATAGTTTTTGCCATCAGCATCCTTCACCGCGCGCGTGCGGAGAGATCCGAGGTCAGAGCCGGTGTTCGGTTCGGTGAAGACCGCGGTCGGCAGGATCTCGCCGCTGGCAATCAGCGGCAGCCATTTCTGCTTCTGGTCGTCCGTGCCGCCGATCAGGATGAGTTCTGCGGCGATTTCAGAGCGGGTGCCGAGCGAGCCAGTGCCGATATAGCCCCGGGAAAGTTCTTCCGACACGACGCACATGGCTGTCTTGCCCATGCCGAAGCCGCCGAACTCCTCCGGAATGGTGAGGCCGAAGACGCCGAGCTCCGCCATCTCCGAAACGACATCCATCGGGATGTATTCATTCTTCAGATGCCAGCCATGGGCATGTGGCTTGATCCGCTCCGAAGCGTACTTGGAAAACTGGTCGCGGACCATGTTCATGGTCTCGTCGAGACCTGTATGTTCAGCCGTGTTGCGAGACAGGGCATCGGGCAGGAGTTTCGCGGCCGCTGCCAGCGCCGCCGGCGTCTTGCCTTCGGACAGGAAACGCTGGATCGCGGGGGCGAAGAGAAGGTTCATGTCATCCCGGTCGCAGCCAAGATCGGCTGGGCGAATGATCTCACCCTGGTTCATCGGGATGCCGCCGATCAGCTGGGCGAGGTATTCGCCGAACAGGATCTGGGAGAGCAATTGTTCCGTCTCGCCGAAGCTGCCTTCCGCGTCGAGACGTTCAGCCCACCTGGCCGTCTGGCGGAGGGTTTCGAGATAGGTGGCGACCCAGGACAAGCCATGCGCGGCATGCTGGTGGCGCTCAAAGGCGGCGCGGTCCGGCTTGCCTTCCGGCGTGCTGACCTTGGCGCGAACGGCCCGCGTCGCGGCGTCGACATACGCCTCGACCGCGGCAACCGCCGCCTGCATGGCCTCGGTCAAGCCTGTCATCACCGGAGAGTCCGCAACCATTGTGTCGCCTGCCATATCCTGCCCCTTCTGCAATTGTTTCAGGTTTTATAGGGCGGCCGGGCCGCCCTGTCAGTCCATAATTGTGCGGTGCAACATCGCAGTCTAGTCAATTCGCCGGTAGCGGCGGCTCTGCGATCCCACAATGGCACGTCCGAGCGGTTCCGGCATGATCCGGGTCAGGGTGGCAAGGCCCTTGTTCGCCAGACCGGGCACAACAACGGGCTGTCCGCGATTAACCGCCTCTATGCCCGCTTTCACGACCGGGGGCGCCTCCATCCACATCCATTTCGGCAGCGTGTTTGCATCTTCGCGCGTGCCGTTCACATCATGAAATTCGCTCCAGACAAAGCCGGGGCACAATGCAGTGCAATGGATATCATAGTGGCCGGATGCGGCGCATTCGGCATTCAGGCTCTCGGAGAATTTGATCAGGCCGGATTTGACGCTGGCATACAGCGTATGGCCGGCGCTGCCAGGTGCGTATCCGGCGAGAGATGCGACATTGATGATGCGGCCATATCCGCGCTCCGCCATGCCGGGCAGGATGCGATGGCACAGTTCGATCGGCGCGGTGTAGAGGACGCGCAGGAAGGTGGCCTGGTCGTCCCAGACTGTGTTGAAGAAGGTTCCCGGCAAACCATAGCCGGCATTGTTGACGAGCGCGTCGACATGACGGTCCTTCGACGTGATGCCGGCCAGAATCCGCTCTGGTGCGCCATCGGAACCGAGGTCTTCTCCGAGGACAAGTGCCTCAATTTTGTGCGTGGCTGCCAATTCGTCTGCAAGGGCCTGCAATCGGTCTGTGCGCCGTGCCGTAAGGGCAAGATCCCATCCGAGAGCGGCGTACTGGCGCGCAAATTCCGCCCCGATCCCGGCAGAAGCGCCTGTTATGAGGCATAAGCGGCGAGTCATTGGTAGGAATCTCCCCCGCGAGGCGAGCGTCAGAAAATGTGACGCTTTTACAACAACTTCAAACCAATCGCTCCCGCGACCCTGAGCGGACTTGTGAATTCTTACAAGGGGGACACTTTTAAAAGCGAGGTAGGTTTGCGCCCGCACGTGACGCACCTCAGCAAGATGGAGCAAACAATGTCCTACAAGTCCGTCCTGAAGGCGGCTTCCGCGGCAGCGATCCTCGTCGCATCCGCCGCCCTCCCCGCAATCGCCCAGGAAGAAACAACCGCCGAGAACGACCGCACGCTCGACACCGTCGTGACCGTCGGTACGCGCGTGGCCAACCGGTCCGCGCTCGATACCGCCGTGGCCGTCGATGTGGTTCCCGGTGCCGCGCTCGAAAATATCGGTGTCGGCGAACTGAACCAGGCGCTGTCTGTGCAGCTGCCGAGCTTCAACTTTCCGCGTCCCGCGCTCGCCGACGGTACGGACTCGATCCGCCCGGCCGGTCTGCGCGGTCTCGCGCCTGACCAGACGCTGGTTCTCGTCAATGGCAAGCGCCGCCACTCGGCATCGCTGGTCAACGTCAACGGAACGATCGGCCGTGGGTCTTCCGCAGTCGACCTCAACACCATCCCGACCATGGCCATTGGCGGCGTCTAAGTGCTGCGCGACGGTGCGTCTGCGCAGTATGGCTCTGACGCCATCGCCGGCGTCATCAACACCAAGCTGCGCGAAGCCTCGGAAGGCGGCGCAGCACAGGTCTCCTATGGCATCCGCGAAACCCGTTATGAGGTTCCGGCCGGTACTCCGGCAGCCGGCATGCCCATCGAGGTGTTCAGCCCGGTGACCCGCAGCCGTTCGGACGGCGAGGTCTGGACCTTGTCCGGCTGGAAGGGCTTTTCGCTCGGCCAGGACGGCTTCCTGACCGTCACGGCGGAATACAAGGACCAGGGCCATACGGAGCGCTCCGGCTATGACGTCCGCCAGAACTATCCGACGCCTGCCGGCGGCGGGTTCGATCCGCGCGAAGCAGACTTCAACCGCTTCAACGCCTGGACCGGTGAACCGGACCTCGACCAGATCACCCTGTTCGCCAATGCCGGCTACGACCTTGCCAACGGCGTGGAACTGTATGGCTGGGCGAGCTACCAGGACCGCGAGACTGTGTCCGCCGGCTTCTATCGCCGGGCGCAGGATGCGCGGAACGTCATCGAGATCTATCCCGATGGCTTCCTGCCGAAGATCAATCCGACCACGACCGATTATTCGGCCGCGGCCGGCGCCCGCTGGAATATGGCGGGCTGGGACATGGATGCCTCCGTCGTCTATGGCGACAACAAGATGGAATTCATGATCGTCAACACGCTGAACCGCTCGATCGGTCCGACGTCTAAGACGGCCTTCGATGCTGGCGGGTTTGAATACTCGCAGGTCGTGGCGAACCTTTCCGGCGTCAAGGGTTTCGACGTTGCGAGCCTTGCATCGCCGCTCAACGTGGCATGGGGCCTTGAGGCACGTCAGGAGACCTATGAGATCTTTGCCGGTGAGCCGGATTCCTACCGGAATGGCGGCGTTCTCCTGAATGGCTCCCCGACGGCATCTGGTGCACAGGTGTTCCCGGGCTTCCGCCCTGAAAACGAAGTCGATGAAGACCGGACCGCTGTCGGTGCCTATATCGACCTCGAAGCCAATGTGACCGACCAGTTCCTGCTGTCGGGCGCAGTGCGCGCGGAATCCTATTCGGACTTCGGCGAGACGGTGACCGGCAAGATCGCGGCACGGTATGACTTCAACGATGTGTTCGCCCTGCGCGGATCCGTCCAAAACGGTTTCCGGGCTCCGTCGCTGCAACAGCAATACTTCGCAACGACGTCGACCAACTTCATCGGCGGTGTGCCGTTCGACATCACTACTTTCCCGGTGACGGACCCGATCGCGCGCGCCCTCGGTGCGCAGGATCTCGATGCCGAGGAATCGCTGAACTACTCGATCGGTGCTGTCATCACGACCGGCAAGCTCAATGTCACCATCGATGCCTACCGCATTGATGTGACCGACCGGATCGTCCTGTCGGAGAACCTTACCTCGGCGGAAGTCCGGGCCTATCTTGAAAGCGAAGGCTTCATCGGGGCCGGCGGTGGCCGCTTCTTCCTGAACGGCGTCGACACCGAAACCAGCGGTGTGGATATCGTCACGAACTATGACTTCGGCGAAACCGCATACGGATCGTTCAAGGCGACGTTCGGTGCGAACTTCAACCAGACCGATGTGACGGCTGTTCCGGCGGTTCCGCAGCTGTCGGCCATCAATCCGGCGCCGGTCCTGTTCGGCCGCGTCAACGTCAAGACGTTTGAGGAAGGCACGCCGAAGAGCAAGCTCGCGGCGTCTGTCGACTGGGAGAATGGCGCCTTCGGCGGTACAGCCCGCGTCACGCGCTACGGCGAAGTGCTGGTGCCGAACTCCAATGCCGCCAACGACTATGAGCTGGGCGCGAAAGTCCTGCTCGATGTTGAAGGGCGCTGGAATGTGAACGAGAAAATCCAGTTGGCGGTCGGTGCCGACAACCTGTTTGACGAATACCCGGACGCTGCGCCGATCGGGCAGAACGGAACTGGCAACACGCCTTTCTCGGCGTACAGCCCGTTCGGCTATTCCGGCCGCTTCGTCTATGGCAAGGCGACCTGGAAGTTCTAGGAACAGACACTCAGCCTACAAATGAAACGCCGCCCGGAAGGGCGGCGTTTTTCTTTCTGTTTTCGCATCCGTCAGAGGCGGCGGACGAGGTAGCCTGCGCGGGGGAAGTGAACGTGCAATGTCTCGGCTTCCTTGGTGATCCGCTGGAGGATGACCCGCTGGGAATCGGCATGGACGAGCTCTCCCTCGACCCACACCTTGCCGTAATCGTCAGGGCACACCGCAACCATTTCGCCGGGAGCAAACCCTTGGGTTTCATTGCGGGTTGTCGCAGCCACAAGACGAGGGGCCGCGGCCTTCGCGATGCGGAGGGCGTCGGCGGATGAAATGGTTTCCGGCTCCTGCCCCTCGAATTCGCGCAGGCGGTCGAACCAGGCTTTGGTGAGGTCAGCTGACTCAAAGCACTTCGCCAGGAAGTCCGGAACGTTCTGGTGCATGAACCAGACATTCATGTAGGCGTGGACATCGACGAGGCCGGGCTTGGTGCCGATGAGGTAAAGCCCGCCGCCCGCGCCCTTGCCGCCCTGCAGCCTTTCTTCGAGCAGCATGAGGCGGGCGCGCCATTGGTCGCGCATCAGCGGTGCCGCCGCGCGCATTGCCTCGACATCGAAGGGCTGGCCGGACAGGCTCTCGCGATCCTTGCGGAAGTCTTCCGGCACCTTGTCGGCGAGCTCGCCGAAGATGACGGCGACGGAAGCCTGGAACCAGCGCCCGTCGGTCCAGCCGGCGACCATTTGGCCGAGGCCTTCATGGCCGGGCAGCTTGAGCGTCGGGATCGGATAGCGGGCCTCGAGTTCCCGTAGGATGATGGCGGTGTCGCAGAAAATATCGGCGCCGATCTGCATGACCGGCGTGCGCCGGTAGCCGCCTGTCAGTGGCATCAGATCAGGCTTCGGCATGATGACGGGAATCTCGACCCGCGACCAGGCAAGGTTCTTCAGGCGCAGGGCGAGGCGGATTTTTTCCGCGAAAGGGGATGTCGGGTATTCGTGGAGAATAATGCTTCGGGCGTCTGCCATTTGCGGCTCAGCTCCCTCATGGTCTTTTGTGGCCGGTAGTCTTGCCGGGCTTTGTGCGGGCAGGGAAGTGGCCAATTGTGCCTGCACAGCCTGCCCGGGGCGCAACAAGAATCGGGTGGCGGGGGCGGGGCCGACACGGCAAAAGACGTTCATGACACAACAGACAGCTCCTCTGGACGAACGCGCCGCCGCCTATCTTCGGATGGCGCGAGCGCTGGAACATCTGGGCGATACTTGGCGCGACTGGCCGGATCTTGCGGCTGTGGCAGGCGCGATGGGGCTCAGCCCCAGCCATTTCCAGCGCGAATTCACCCGCTGGGCAGGCGTTTCGCCGCGCCAGTTCCAGGCAGCCATCGCCCATGCTGAAGCAGGCGACCTGTTGCGGCAGGGGGCGAGTGTCCTGGAAGCGACGTTTGAAACGGGTCTTTCCGGGCCGGGCCGGCTGCACGACCTGTTCATCGCGCATGAAGGCCTTACCCCCGGAGAAGCCAAGACTGGGGGCAAAGGCGCCGACCTGATGCTGGGCCGGGCCCCGACACCGTTCGGGGAGGGGGCATGGCTGATCTCCCCCCGCGGGCTCGTCGCTCTTGGATTCATCGATGAAAACGCACCGAAAAAGACCGGATTCGTGCATCAGGGCCGCAATGAACAGGATGCCTTCGCCGATCTTGCCGGCCGCTATCCGGGCGCCGACATCCGCCGGGACGATGCGGCCGCGCGGGCCATGGCAGCGCAGGTGTTCGAGAAGGGCGAGCCGCTGCCGGTCGCCCTTTATGGAACACCCTTCCGGCGGCAGGTCTGGCGGGCCCTGTTGGACATTCCGGCGGGCTGCACGCGCACCTATGGCGAGCTGGCCGCGTGTTCGGGCCATCCGAAAGCGGCTCGCGCTGTCGGCGCAGCGGTCGGCGCGAACCCGATCAGCTGGTTCATCCCCTGCCACCGCGCCCTTGCAGCGGACGGCCGGCTTCATAATTATCATTGGGGTGTGGCCCGGAAACGCGCCATGCTGACTTTCGAACGCGCTCATGCCGCCTGATCGAGGCCCGGCCGGGCGCCAGACCGGACGACCGCCCTGATGATCTTCTACATTCTCATTGTGCTTGCCCTGATTGCCTGGGGCGCGGCCCTTTCCTGGAAGTGGAAGTCAGTGCGTGATTTTTCCGGCGAGGTGCTGGCCGCGAAAAAGCGCGATGGCGAGTTACCGGAGTCGATCACCGAAGACATGTTCCGCGACCTTTATGTGCGCAGCGAGGGACCGCGGGGGCAGACCTATTTCTTTGCCTGTGCAGCCACCCTGTTCCTGCTGCTTGGCCCGTTCGTGGCGGCCTTCAATTCCGTCTGGAAGATGTTCTGGATGATGAGCGGCCAGTCCCCGGTGTTCGAGACGGGAACGCTGGTCCACACATTCATGGTGTTCCTGGCCTTCATGGGCGCGTGCATTGCGCTGCTCGCGGCGGCGATGCGGCGCTATTACGCCCTGACCCCGCCGAATCTCAAACAGGTCCTGCGGGATCTCAACGGAGCTGTGAAATGAGCATCGAATACCTGCACACGATGGTGCGTGTCGCCGACCTCGCCGCGTCGCTGAAATTCTATTGCGAAGGCCTCGGCCTTAAGGAACTCAGCCGCTATGAGAGCGAGGCGGGCCGGTTCACGCTGGTCTTCCTCGCGTCGCCTGACGATGTGGACCGGCTAGGCGGCGTCCCTGAGGGGCTTCGGCCGACCGAGATGCGAATACCGATGATTGAGCTGACCTATAACTGGGATCCGGAAGACTATCAGGGCGGGCGGAATTTCGGGCATCTCGCCTACTCGGTCGGCAACATCTACGAGGCAGTCGAGCGGCTGCAGGATCTGGGTGTCACGATAAATCGCCCGCCGCGCGACGGCCGCATGGCCTTCATCCGCTCGCCGGACGGCATTTCGGTGGAACTGCTGCAGAAGGGCGAGGCGCTCGCGCCGCAGGAGCCCTGGGCCTCAGCCGAGAACATTGGCAGCTGGTAAGCAGCCCCAAATTCCATCCTAAAAAAATGAAAAGCCCCGCCAGGCAATCACCGGCGGGGCTTTCTGTGTGTGAAGGGACCGGGTCTTACTCGCCGGGCGGCGCCTTCCGCTGGTCGATGATCGGATAATCCGGCTTCGGCGCGCCCGAACGGACGGCGTCGAAATGGGCCTTGGTCATCTTGAACACCAGCGGGCTGAGGAAGACCAGCGCGATCAGGTTCGGCGCGGCCATCATGCCGGTCAGCGTATCGGCCACAAGCCAGAACAGGTTGACGACATTCGCCACGCTTCCTTCCAGCATCAGGGCCGCAGCGCCGAGGAAGGTCACGACGATCCAGCTGATCCGGAAGGGCAGGATGGATTTCTCGCCGAACAGGTACTCGCAGCAGCGCTCGCCATAATAGCTCCACCCCAGAATGGTGGTGAAGCCGAATACGGTGAGGCCCAGTGCCACAATGTGCTGTCCGATGCCGGTGAGGCCTGCATCGAACGCGGCCACCGTCAGCGGCGCACCCGTATCACACCCGACCGGCTGGCCGCTCGCCAGGAAGGTGGCGGCAGTTTCGCTCGTCGGCAGGCATTGCGGCCCCAGCACGCCGGAGGTCAGGATCACCAGCGCGGTGACCGAGCAGACGAGCAGCGTGTCGATGATCGTGCCCAACATGGCGACAAGACCCTGATCCACCGGATCCTTGATCTTGGCGGCGGCGTGGGCAATCGGCGCGGAACCCTGGCCCGCCTCATTCGAGAAGATTCCACGTGCGACGCCCTTCTGCATGGCCAGCATGATCAGGCCGATGGATATGCCGGTTCCGGCGCTTTCCAGCCCGAAGGCGCTCTTGAAGATCAGGCCGAAAGCGGCCGGAACCGCATCGATATGCAACCCGATCACGATCAGGCCGCCCACCATATAGGAGATGGCCATGACTGGCACCAGCCGGCTGGCCACGCTGGCAATCCGCTTGATGCCGCCAAGGATCACGGCTGCGGCGGCGCCCGACAAGACAAAGGCAGAAACGAGCGGCGGGACATTGTAGGTCGCCTTGAGCGCATCCGCGATCGAGTTGGACTGGATAGAGGCTCCCGTTCCCCAGCCGGCAAGCACGCCGAAAGTCGCGAACAGGGCGCCGAGCCAGGCCCAGTTCTTACCCATGCCGTTGCGGATGTAGTACATCGGCCCGCCGACATGACGCCCGTCATGGTCGATCTCGCGGAACCGGACAGCGAGGACGCCTTCGGAATATTTTGTCGCTGTGCCGACAATGGCGGTGATCCACATCCAGAACACCGCGCCCGGTCCGCCGATGGCGATGGCGGCCGCCACGCCCGCAATATTACCGGTGCCGATAGTTGAGGACAGCGCTGTCATCAGCGCGCCGAACGGCGTCACATCGCCTTCGCCGGCCTGGTCGGGCGCCTTGAACAGCTGCTTGACCGCGAAGGGCAGCTTCATCACCGACAGCAATCTGAGGCCGATGGTGAGGTACAGACCTGTGCCCAGTAGCAGGACCAACATGGGTGGTCCCCAGACGAATTCGTTCACCGAGCGAATAAGATTTTCCATGAGCCTCCCCGGCTTCAGCAATTAATTTCTCGAGAGACTAGCCCCGTTTCCCCTCATGTGAAGCATTCATCGCAGGCGCAGCGCCTTGCAGTGCGCATGCTCATTCGGATGTGGCAGGGCGCCCTGTTTTCGGGCATAAGCCCGCGAATGACCGATATGTCCGCCTCCCGGCCGGCCAAACGGGTCTTCATCAAGACCTATGGCTGCCAGATGAACGTCTATGATTCCGAGCGTATGCACGATGTGCTGCGGCCCATCGGCTATGCCCCGGCGGAGAGTGCCGAAGAGGCTGATCTCGTCATCCTCAACACCTGCCACATCCGCGAAAAGGCCACCGAGAAGGTCTATTCCGAACTCGGCCAGCTGAAGCTGATGAAGCAGGAACGCGGCGGCAACCTGACCATCGCGGTTGCGGGATGCGTGGCGCAGGCCGAAGGGGCCGAGATCATGCGCCGCCAGCCAGCGGTGGATCTGGTGCTTGGCCCGCAGGCCTATCATAAGCTGCCGGAAATGATCGCGCGCGCCAGTCGCGCCGTTGGCGACCGGCTGGAAACCGAGTTCGAGACGCTGGAAAAGTTCGATGCCCTGCCAAAAACGCGCGAGGCCGATGGGCCGGCGGCGTTTCTGTCCATTCAGGAAGGTTGCGACAAGTTCTGCACGTTCTGCGTTGTGCCCTACACGCGCGGCGCGGAGCTTTCCCGTCCTGTGGACGACATCGTTCTGGAAGCGCGCAGCCTCGCCGCACAGGGCGTGCGTGAGATCACGCTGCTCGGCCAGAACGTCAATGCCTATCACGGCGCGGCCCCGGCGCTCAGCAATGAGGCCGACTGGACGCTTGGCCAGCTCGTCCGGCACATCGCGAAGATCGGCGGTGTCGACCGCATCCGCTACACGACCAGCCATCCGCGCGACATGGACGACGACCTGATCGCTGCCCATGGCGAGGTGCCGGAAATGATGCCCTTTCTGCATCTGCCCGTGCAGTCCGGCTCCGACCGGATCCTGAAAGCCATGAATCGCGGCCACACGGCGGACGCATATCGCGAAATCATCCGCAAGGTGCGCGCGGCGCGGCCGGACATCGCCATCGCGTCCGACTTCATTGTCGGCTTTCCCGGCGAGTCGGACGAGGATTTCGAAGCGACGATGCAGCTTGTCCGCGATGTGAATTTTGCCATCGCCTATTCGTTCAAATACTCCGCACGCCCAGGCACGCCTGCGGCCGATATGGCATTGCAGGTGCCGGAAGAGGTGAAGGATGCAAGGCTGCAAGCGCTGCAGGCTCTCCTGAGGGACCAGCAGGAGGCGTTCAACCGATCGAAGATCGGCGAGACTGTCTCTGTTCTCGTGACGGGCAAGGGCCGCAATCCGGGCCAGGCGCATGGCCGGTCGCCCTGGCTGCAGGCGGTGCATTTCGACGGCGATGCAAAGATGGCCGGGATGATCGTCGACGTCCGCGTTGTGGATGCGAGCCTCAATTCTCTGACCGGCGAACTCGTGAACGTGCATGAGGCGGCCCTGTGAGCGGAAAGCGCCGTCCGAACGTCTCGCCCGAAGCGCCCGTGAGCCGTTTCTACGAAGTCAGCAATTCCGAGCGCCTGCGCGACCTGTGCGGGCCGCATCATCGCTACCTGCACCGGCTGGAAGCGAAGCTGAAGGATTATGGCCTGCGTGCCGAAAGCCAGGGCGGCGGCATCCTCCTCGCCGGAACGGCGGAAGGCGTCTCGATTGCCGAGGCGGCTCTCGCTGAACTGGAACGCCGTATGCGGAGCGGTGCGGAGATTTCGGACCTCGACCTCGACGGAGCGATCGAGGCCGCGATGACGCCGCAACAGAGCTTTGGCGGCCTCAAGGGCCTGAAAAAGCCGATTGTGCCGCAGACCAAGGGCCAGGCGCGCTATATCGACCTGCTGGCAAATTCCGACAATTCGATGATTTTCGGCGTCGGCCCGGCGGGCACGGGAAAGACCTTCCTCGCGGTTGCGGCGGGCGTTGCCGAACTCATGGCCGGCGTGCGCCAGCGCCTGATCGTGACACGTCCTGCGGTGGAAGCCGGAGAGAAGCTCGGCTTCCTGCCCGGCACGCTGGAGGAGAAGGTTGATCCCTACATGCTGCCGATCTGGGATTCGCTTCGTGAGCTGATGGGGCAGGAGCAGATGGAGCGCCGCATGGCGCGGGGCGAGATCGAGGTGGCGCCGATCGCCTTCATGCGCGGCCGTACACTGAAGAATGCCTTTATCATCGTCGATGAAGCCCAGAATACGACCGTTGCGCAGATGAAAATGGTTCTGACGCGGCTCGGCCGGGACAGCCGCATGGTGATTACGGGTGACCCCGGCCAGGTAGACCTGCCAGGTCATCAGGCTTCGGGTCTGCGCCACGCGCTCGACATTCTCTCCGATGTTGACGGCATCAGCGTGCACCGGCTGACGGCCGCGGACGTCGTGCGCCATGGCCTCGTCAGCCGCATCATCGATGCCTATGAGGCCGCCGGCGAGGGCAATCCGCCGGCATGATCGAACTCGAATTGCTCATTGAAGATGCCGGCTGGGAAATCCTGCCCGGTCTGGAGGCGCTCTGCCAGCGTGCCTTCGCGGCGGGTGCGGGGGTCGAACAGGCCGAAGGCCTTGTCTCCCTTCTTCTCAGCGATGACGAAGAACTGCTCCATTTGAACGCCCGTTTCCGTGACAAGGACAAGACCACGGACGTTCTCTCTTTTCCGGCTCACGAGATGGACCGCCCCCTTCTCGGCGATATCGCCGTGGCCCTCGGTGTGGCGTCCCGGGATGCTGCGGCCCGTAACATCTCGCTGGAAGATCACCTCACGCATCTTCTCATTCACGGCTACCTCCACTTGCTGGGGCATGACCATGAAGTGCCGGAAGAGGCCGCAGAGATGGAGGCGCTGGAGATAAAGGCGCTTGCATCGCTTGGCATATCCAATCCATATGAAATTGACTGATTCACCGAGACGATGAGCGATCCAGACCCATCCCCGGCAGGTTCCACGCGGAGCCTGCGCCAGCTTCTGGGATTGCGCCGCAAGCGCGCGGCGCCCGTGATAGAAGTGTCCCCCGCAAATCCGGAGGAGCCTGCGGCCGATCCGCAGGCCATGCGCCTGCGGCTGCAGGAGTTCCAGGATCTCCGGGTCGAGGACGTCATGGTGCCCCGCGCCGAGATCAAGGCGGTCGAGGTGAACACGGAATTTCCCGATCTTCTCAAGGTCTTCGCGGAGTGCACGCACTCACGGCTGCCGGTGTTCCGCGAGTCGCTGGACGATCCGATCGGCTTTGTTCACATTAAGGACGTGGTCAGCGAACTCGCCAAGGGCGGGGAGCCGACAAAACGTCCCCTGGAGCGCCTGCACCGGGAGGTACTGTATGTGCCCCCTTCCATGAAGCTCGCCGATCTGCTCGTGAAGATGCAATCGACGCGCATCCATCTTGCCCTTGTGGTCGACGAATATGGCGGCACGGACGGTCTCGTCAGCCTGGAAGACCTGGTTGAGGAAATCGTCGGTGACATCGAAGACGAACACGACGATGAAGAGCCCATGTTCGTCCGCCGCAGCCAGAGGGTCTGGGAAGCCGATGCGCGGACGGAAATAAGTGATTTTGCCGAGGAGACGGGGATTGATCTCGAACTCGACGATGACGACGCAGAGTTCGACACACTGGGCGGGATCGCCTTCGCGCTGGCCGGCAAAGTGCCGCTGCGCGGGGAAGTCCTGCGCCACCCATCCGGCGTGGAAATCGAGATTCTCGATGCCGATGCGCGGCGCATCCGCCGCCTTCGCCTGCGCACCCCCGAAGCGGTCCCGGCAGCCCCGCCTCAGGAGTAGATTAACATGAGCACCGCTGTGCGAAGCCACGGGTTCACGGCGCTTGGGCCCCTTCACGAAGCCTTTGCCCGACTGACCGGTTGGGCCGCCGCCGGAACGGCGCTCCTGCTCGGGGCGTTTTCCGCCGTGGCGTTTGCGCCTTTCCATTTCAGCGCGGTGCTGGTGATCTCGTTCACCGGACTCATCTGGATGATCGATGGCGCGCGCGGCCATCGCCGCTGGGGGCGGGCGGTATTCCTGCGCACCTGGGCCTTCGGTGTCGGTTTCTTCCTCATCTCGATGCACTGGACGGCTGAGCCTTTCCTGGTCGAGCCGGAAAAGCATGCGATTTTCCTCTGGATGCCGCTGATCCTCCTGCCCGGCGGCATGGCGATCATCTGGGGCGCATTCGGTGCCATGGCGGGGGCGTTCTGGTCGTCTTCGCCGTCGCGGGTGTTCGTCTTTGCGTTCTTTTTTGCCCTCGCGGAGTTCGCCCGCGGCCACCTGTTCGGCGGCTTCCCATGGAACCTTCCGGGCACCACCTGGATCCCCGGCGGGGCCCTGTCGCAGGCGGCGTCGGTTGGCGGTGTCTACTGGCTGACGCTGCTGACTGTGTTCATCATGTCGGCGCCGGCAGCGCTCGTTGATACGCGCGATGCACGCGGCCTGATGCTCCGTCTCGCACCCGCGTTCGGGTCTGTCATCGTGCTCGCGCTCGGCTGGGCCTGGGGTGCGCAGAGGATTGCCGCGCCTTCGCCGCTGACCGAGCAGAACGTCGTCCTGATGGATTCCGGGGTTCCGCAGGACGAGAAATGGGAAATCGGGCCGGATCCGGTACTGATCGAATACCTGCGGATGATGTCCCGCAAGGACAGCCAGCCCGGCGACATCATGATCTGGCCGGAAGGCGCAGTGCCGACCGCTATGCTCAACGATATCAATGCGCTGGACGCGGTCGGATCCTATATCGGCCCGCGCAAGCTGATCGCCGGGACGGCGCGTTACCAGTTCGAGGAACAGAACGAGCGAATCTATTTCAATTCGCTGGTCGTGCTCGACGACAATGTCAGCCGGTCCGGCGCTGCGGCCCTGTACGACAAGTACCGCCTTGTGCCGTTCGGCGAACTGGCAGCGGCCGACTTCATTCCCTTCGGCCATTCGATTTCGAGCGTGCTGCCGAGTGCCATGCAGCAGATGGCGACCAATGGCTTCCGGCCTGGCACCGGCCCGGCCGTGATCTTTGCCGATGGCGTGCCGCCGTTCGTGGCGCTGATCTGCTATGAAGGCCTCTATCCGCAGATCACCCGGCAGGCGAACCTCGCGACACGGGCGGACTGGATCGTGCTGATCTCGAACGATGCCTGGTTCGGCGGTGGCATGGGCCCGGCGCAGCACTACGCCCAGAACCGCTACCGCGCGATTGAATCAGGCCTGCCGATGGTGCGCGTCGCCAGCCGCGGGGCGTCAGCCATCATCGACGGTTATGGCCGCGAACTCCTGCGCGCCGCGCCGGTCGAAGGCGCGCCGGCCGGCTGGGAAGAGGTGTATGGCCGCGGCCGGCTGCCCACTCCTGCCGCGATGACGGTGTATCAGAGCCGGGCAGGGGCTGTTCTCTATTGGGTTTCCCTTGCCATCTTCGCGGGACTCGCCTTGGCGACCTGGCGCCGCTAAGTCTAGCTGCGTGATCGTTTAGCAGAGCCTCACCGGGGAAAATGTCGGAAAACAAGCTTCCCAACGGAATAGACCGGGTCGTGGGCCAGCGGATCCGCTGGCGCCGGCGGGAGCTGGGCCTGACACAGGAACAGCTGGCGGAACTCCTGAACCTGACCTTCCAGCAGGTGCAGAAATACGAAAAGGGTGTGAACCGGGTCTCGGCTGGGCGCCTTTTCGAGATCGCTTCCGTCATGGGCGCGCCGATCAGTTATTTCTATGAGGGGGCAGAAGCGGAGCTTTCCGACGAACGCCTCCGCGCTGCCGAAGATAATGGGAGAGTCCAGGCACCGCTGCTCGACACGGATACGCTGAACCTGATCGCGGCGTTTCAGCGGATCGGGGACGAATCCCTGCGCAAATCGCTGCTGAACGCCGTGCGCGCAGCTGCGGAAGCCTTCGATCCGAAACAGGTCCAGGATTGATCCGGCCTGCCGCCTCGGGCATCTGGCCCGCCATGACAGACAAGGCTGCCCCCGTAGATCCCCGCCCCATCCGAACCTTCGGCCGCGTCGGCGGGCGCAGCCTGTCGGCCCGCCAGCAGGCGCTGGTCGAGGATCTCCTTCCGCGCCTCGCCGTGCCGGAAGGACTTTCAGACCCGAGGATGCTGTTTCCGGGCGCCCGTGAAGTCTGGCTGGAAATCGGCTTCGGCGGCGGGGAGCATCTGGTTGAGCAGGCGCGGCGGCACCCCGAGGTGGGTGTCATTGGCTGCGAGCCCTTTATCGAAGGCATGGCCAAGGCCCTGACCGGGATCGAGGCGAACGGGCTCACCAATGTCCGGCTGTTGATGGATGATGCCCGGCCCCTCGTCGCGGCCCTCGATGAGGGATGTCTCGACCGGGTTTTCATCCTGTTCCCGGATCCCTGGCGGAAGAAGCGCCAGCAGAAGCGCCGCCTGATCCAGCCGGACTTTCTGGCCTCGCTGTACCGGGCCTGCCGGAAAGGCGCCCGCGTGCGGTTCGCCACTGATGTGGCGAGCTATGCCGATGAGGCGCTTGGGTATTTTCTGGGCCATGGCGGCTTCGACTGGCAGGCAAAAAGTGCCGACGATTGGCGCCTGGCCCCGGCCGATCATGTGACGACACGCTATGAAACCAAGAAGCTCGGCGACTGTGCGCCGGTCTGGTTTAATTTCCTCGCACAGTGAAACCTGTGGATTTCCTTGCGGAAACTCGCGTCTCGCGGTAATTTGTCGCCATCGAACTCGGTCGGTCTGAATATCAATACCCCGCTGGACCGGCGGCCATGACTTTCTTCCTACCCGTTTCGATTAGTCTTTTGCCTCGATTTTGGGGTGGGAGACTTTGTGCAACGCAAATGGAATACAGAATTATGGCTACTGGCAAAGTAAAATGGTTCAACGACCAGAAGGGCTTCGGATTCATCAAGCCTGACGAAGGTGGTGCGGACGTGTTCGTCCACATTTCCGCTGTTGAACGCTCCGGACTGAAGACCCTGGCGGAAGACCAGGCGATCTCCTACGAGCTCTACAAGGACGAGCGCCGCAACAAGACCTCGGCGGTCGACCTCAAGATCCTCTGATCCGGTAAGGCCGCTACGGTCAAAGCCCCCTCGACAGGGGCGATTGATCTGACTATATAGCGGCCAAGTCGAAACATATCGGCGGCGGTTCCGGAAACGGGGCCGCCGTTTTTCTTTATCCGGATTTACCCTGCCGCATGATCGCCCTGACCGAACAGGAACGTCGCATTCTCAGCCTCGCCACGCCCGTGGCAGAGGGGCTGGGCATGGAGATCGTGCGCCTGCGCATCCAGGGCGGACGCCGGCCGCACCTGCAGATCATGGCTGAGAAGGCGGGGGGCGCGCAGACCGATGTCGAGGATTGCGCGCGCCTGTCGCGGGCGCTCGGCCCGACCTTCGACACCGCCGACCCGATCAAGGAAGCCTATACGCTTGAGGTCTCGACCCCCGGCATCGATCGGCCGCTGACGCGCCCCGGCGATTTCGGCCGCTGGGTCGGCCACCTCGCCAAGGTGGAGCTGGCGCGTCCGATTGACGGCCGCCGGCGCTTTACCGGTACGATTACCGGCGAGGACGAAGATGGTGCCCATATCGAACTGGAAGACGATGTCGAACTCGTCGCCCATGTTCATGAGATGAGCCGGGCGAGCCTAGTGCTGACGGACGAACTGATCGAGGCGGCCCGCGCCGCCGGCAATTTGCCGCCCCAGCCGGATGAAGATGACCTCGGCGATCTTGAGATCGACGAGAGTGAAGACGACACAGATACCAACGAAGAGACGGGAGACGTCACATGAGCGCTATCGGCGTTTCAGCCAACAGGCTCGAAATCCTGCAGATTGCCAAGGCCGTGGCCGAAGAGAAGTCGATCGACCAGTCGATCGTCATCGAGGCCATGCAGGAAGCGATCGAAAAGGCCGCGAAGGCGAAATACGGCCAGGAGCATGACATCCGCGCCAAGATCGATCCGGTGACGGGCGAGCAGACCCTGCTCCGCGTGCAGACGGTCGTGTCCGACGAGGAATTCGAGGACGAAGCCAAGCAGCTGCGCCTGACCGAAGCCAAGCGGATCGATCCCTCGCTGGAACTCGGCTCGGAACTGACCGAAGAACTTCCACCGTTCGACTTCGGCCGCGTTGCTGCCCAGACCGCCAAGCAGGTCATCATGCAGAAGGTGCGCGATGCCGAGCGTGAGCGTCAGTACAATGAATACAAGGACCGTGTCGGCGAAATCATCTCCGGCGTCGTCAAGCGCGTCGAATACGGCCACGTGATCGTCGACCTCGGCCGCGCCGAAGGCATCATCCGCCGCAATGACGGTATCCCGCGCGAGAATTTCCAGCCGAACGACCGCGTGCGCGCTTATCTCTACAAGGTCCGCGAGACCAAGGGCCCGCAAATCTTCCTGTCGCGCGCTGCACCGGACTTCATGGTCCGCCTGTTCGCCCAGGAAGTGCGGAAGTGAAGGCGTGATCGAGATCAAGGCCTGTGCCCGCGATCCGGGCTCGCGTGCCAAGATCGGCGTGATCTCCAATGACGAAAGCTCGATCGATCCGGTCGGCGCCTGGTATGCGCGGTGCGCGCGTGCAGGCCGTCGTCAGCGGAGGCTTTCGGGCGAGAAGATCGACATCATCCCGTGGAGCTATGACGACGCGACCTTCATCGTGAACGCGCTGCGTGACGAAGTGTCGAAAGTGGTGCTGGACGAAGACGAGCGCCGCGTCGAAGTCGTGGTTGCGGACGACCAGTTCCCGCTGGCCATCGGCCGTCGCGGCCAGAACGTGCGTCTCGCCTCGCAGCTGACCAGCTGGCAGATCGACCTGATCACCGGTCCGCCGATTCCGAGCGCTACCAGCGCGAATTCCAGAAACGGATAGCCGAGCTGTTCATGAAGGCGCTCGACGCCGACGAGACGCTGGCCCAGCTGCACAGCTCGGAAGGTTTCGAGACGGTCGAAGAGATCGCCTATGTGGCGCCGAGAAGACTTCATCACCATCGAGGGCTTCGATGAGGATGTGGCCGCCGAGCTGCAGGAACGCCCGTGAATAATTCCTCGATCGCCTGGCGGCCGAGAACGATGCCAAGCGCAAGGAGCTCGGCGTCGAGGATACAGTCATGGAACTTGAAGGCATGACCCCGTCCTTCGCGGTCCGCCTCGGCGAGGAAGGCGTCAAGTCGCTGGACGACGTCGCCGGTCTCGTGCCGGACGACATCACGGGCTGGCGCGAGCCGGGTCCGGACGGCAAGCCGGTCTGGGTCGAGGGCATCCTGAAGAAGGGTGAAATGCGCAAGGACGACGCCCAGATGTTCATCATGAAGGCGCGCGTTGCCGCCGGCTGGATCGAGGCGGACGCCATTGACCAGATGCTTGCGGCACAGAAGGAAGCCGAAACGCCTCAAGAGCTGACGGAAGAGGAGCGCGCCCTGCTCGCCCTCAACACGCTCGATGGCGGTGACGCGTCCGAACTGGATTTCGGCGATCTCGAGGATATCGACCTCGACGCCCTGGTAGCGGAGGGCGGCGATGACTCGGCCGCATCCGAAGACTAATGCCGCGCTAACCGGCACTGAAGGAAATACTGTGGACGGAGGCGAAGCTTCCGTCCGTCAGTGTGCCATGACGCGTGAGCGTCTCGGCAAGAACGCGCTTGTGCGGTTTGTGCTTTCGCCAGACGGCGTGGTGACGCCGGACGTGGCGGAGAAACTGCCCGGCCGCGGCGTCTGGGTAACGGCCGACCGGACCGTTCTGGAAGACGCTTTGAAGAAGAAGGCCTTTGCCCGGGCCTTCAAGCAGCCTGTTACGGTGCCTGACGACCTTTCCGAGACCGTGGAGCGCCTGCTGGTGCAGCGGTTCACCGGACTCCTCGGCATGGCCAAGAAGGCCGGCGATATCGTGCTGGGTTTCGACCAGGTGCGTGATGCCATGCAGAAACGGGCGCCCGGACTGCTGCTCGAGGCGGCGGATGGTGCAGAAGACGGCCGGACCAAGGTGTATTTTCTGGCGAAAGCCCTATATAGCGACGTGACCGTCGCCGGGGCCCTGACGTCTGCTGAATTGGGCATGGCTTTTGGACGCGACCGTGTGATACACGGGCTCGTCCGCAAGGGGCCTTTCGCTAAAGCACTGGGGGCCGCGTATGAGCGGCTTGCCGGATTTCGCGACAGGCCGGAACTGGACTGGTTCAAGGATCAGGATCGGTAGCGGAAAAACCGCCGGTCGCCCCCGTGGGCGTACCGGCCAGAACTGTGATATGTAGGACGAATGAGCGATACGAAAGACTCTGGTGGCAATTCGGGCGGGCGTAAGCCGCTCACTGTTTCCCGCAAGACATCGGGAACGGTGAATCAGCGCTTCAGCCATGGCCGGTCCAAACAGGTGGTTGTGGAGACCAAAAAGCGACGGACCGTTGGTCCTGGCGCTGGCGATGCCGCGCAACCTGCTGCAGGAGGCGCCGCCACGCCAAAAGCGGAAGTCTCGCTCGAAGCGAAGTTGAAGGCGATTGCCGCCCAGCGCGGGATCACCGTTGCAGAGCTGATCGCGCAGCAGAAGGCGCTGGCCGAGCGCAAGGCTCAGCAGGATGCGCGCGCAAAAGAAATCGAGCGCGACAAGGAAGCCCAGGACCGTCTGCGCACCGAACAGGAACGCAAGATCCAGGAGCAGAAGGAGCGCGAAGAGGCTGAAGCCCGCCGCAAGGCTGAGGAAGAAGCCCGCAAGGTGCAGGAAGTTGCTGCAAAAGAGCGTCCTGACCGGTCTCCGAAATCCCGTCCGAAGGCTGATTTTTCTGCCGCGCCTCCGGTTATCGATCCGGAAGCGGACGAGGCCGCCGGCCGCAGCAAGCGCGGCGGCGGTAAATCCCCCCGCGACGACCGCGCCGACCGATCGCGCGGAGAAGCGCCGGCGCGTGGCGGCGCGAGCCGGGACGGTGAACGCCGCCGCGGCAAGCTCACGATCGCATCTGCGCTCGGTGACGATGCTGACCGCCAGCGCTCGCTTGCCTCCGTCAAGCGGGCCCGCGAACGCGAGCGCGAGCGCCGCATGGGCGGAACCAGCGAGCGTGACAAGGTTTCGATCGAAGTCACCCTGCCGGAAACCATCACGCTGCAGGATCTTGCTGGCCGTATGAACGAGCGCGTCGCCGACGTCGTGAAGTTCATGATCAAGCAGGGCGAGATGCTGCGCGGAAACGACATCATCGATGCCGATACCGCCGAGCTGATCGCCGCCGAATTCGGCCACACGGTGAAGCGCGTCGCGGAATCCGACGTTGAAATCGGCCTTGAAGGGGTCGATGACCGTGAAGAAGAACTGTTGCCGCGTCCGCCGATCGTCACGATCATGGGCCATGTCGACCACGGCAAGACCTCGCTGCTCGACGCGTTGCGCAAGACCGATGTCGCCTCCGGTGAGGCGGGCGGCATTACGCAGCACATCGGTGCCTATCAGGTTCAGCTGAAATCAGGCGAGCGGATCACCTTCCTCGACACGCCGGGTCACGCGGCCTTCACGGCGATGCGTGCCCGCGGCGCCACGGCGACAGACATTGCGATCCTGGTCGTGGCGGCCGACGATTCGGTTATGCCGCAGACCATCGAATCCATCAATCACGCCAAGGCGGCCGGGGTTCCGATCATCGTGGCAGTGAACAAATGCGACCTGCACGATGCCAACCCGGACAAGGTGCTGACGGACCTTCTGCAGCATGACGTCCAGGTCGAGAGCATGGGCGGCGAAACCCAGGCTGTGCAAGTGTCGGCGAAGACCGGCCTCGGCCTCGACGAGCTGACCGATGCGATCTCAATCCAGGCCGAGGTGCTTGAACTGAGGGCCAACCCGAACCGCGATGCCGACGGCGTCGTGATCGAAAGCCAGCTCGACAAGGGCCGCGGCCCCGTGGCGACCATGCTGGTTAAGCGCGGCACGCTGAAGCGCGGCGACATCGTGGTGGCCGGCACCCAGTGGGGCAAGGTCCGCGCCCTGGTCGACGAGCGCGGCCAGCAGCTTCAGGATGCAGGTCCGTCACTGCCGGTCGAAGTGCTCGGCCTCGATGGCGCGCCCGATCCGGGCGAAGCCTTCGTTGTGGTCGATACCGAAGCGCGCGCCCGCGAAATCACGGATTACCGTATCCGGAGCAAGCGCCAGGTGGCCGGCAAGGCCGGGGCCGCGGCGCGCGCCTCGCTCGACCAGCTGCTCACCAAGCTCAAGGACGGCTCTGTTGAAACCTCCGAACTTCCGGTCGTCGTCAAGGGCGATGTCCAGGGTTCGGTCGAAGCCATCTCGCAATCGCTCGACAAGATCTCGACCGAGGAAGTGCGCGCACGGGTCATCCATGGCGCCGTCGGCGGTATTTCCGAGAGCGACGTGTTGCTGGCGAAATCGTCCGGCGCGCCGATCTTCGCGTTCAACGTCCGTGCCAACAAGCAGGCCCGTGACCTCGCCGAGAAGGAAGGCGTGGAGATCCGCTATTACTCGGTGATCTATGACCTGATCGACGACGTGAAAGCGACGCTGTCGGGCATGCTGGCGCCGGAGAAGCGCGAGACCTTCATCGGCTATGCCGAGATCCTCGAAGTCTTCAACATCACCAAGGTCGGCAAGGTTGCCGGCTGCCGCATCACAGAGGGCAAGGTTCTTCGCGGCTGTGGCGTGCGCCTCCTGCGAGACGATGTGGTGATCCACGAGGGCAAGCTGAAAACGCTGAAGCGCTTCAAGGATGAAGTGAACGAAGTTTCCTCCGGCATGGAATGCGGCATGGCGTTCGAGCGCTATGAGGACATCCGCCAGGGTGACAAGATCGAATGCTTCCAGGTTGAGGAAATCGCAAGAACCCTCGACTAAAGCTGCAGCATGGCTGACACTTTGGCGGTATCCGGTCTGCTGACCGAAAAGGACGTGAAGAAACTCACGCGTCTGGCGCGGGGCGGCACTGTTGGGCCGACTGCCGTCTACTATGCCGGCGTCACCGCGCCGATCATCTCGGCCAGCATGTCCGTCATGGTGAGGAATACGCTCGACCATGTCGGGGCCAGCGCTTACTGGCAGTGGTTCATCGCCTCGCTTGTGGCCGCATTTGCGGGGATTGCCTGGTACCTCATCTTCATCCGGTGGTCCTACCGCCACCGGCATGGGCGCGGAAACGAGACGTCGGAACCGACCCGGATCGCGCTGGAAGGCGACTTCCTCGTCGTCAATCGTGGCGGGGTCGAGATCCGGGCCAGCTGGAATGCGGTTTCAGACGTGTCGGTATCCCGTTCCCATGTTACGATCATGATCGACGGCGCCGACCCGCTGATCATCCCGGCCGCCTGGTTCGGAAACGACAAGACCGCACGCAAGGCTTTCATTGCGCGCCTGAACGAGAAGACGACCGCCTGATGGCCCGCAAGCCTGCCCCACCCGGAATGCCCTCCCAGCGCCAGCTGCGCGCGGGCGAACTTGTGCGCCATGCCTTGTCGGACATCCTGTCCCGCGAGGCGTTCCGCGATCCTGACCTTGAAAATGCGATGATTACAGTGGGCGAAGTGCGCTGCTCGCCCGACCTCAAACACGCTAACATCTTCGTGACGCCACTCGGCGACGACTCGGAAGAGGGACAGGCGAAACTGGCTGCGGCCCTGAACCGGGCAGCCGGGTTCCTGCGCACCCGTCTCGGCCGGGAGATCGACCTGCGCTACACGCCCGAACTGCACTTCATCGCCGACAAGTCGTATGACGAGGCGACCGCAATCGACCGCCTGCTGATGGATCCGCGGGTACGCCGGGATGTCGAAGGCCAGTAAGCCGCGTCGCCCAAGTGTTGACCGCTTGTAAGTTGACTTACTGTGGCCACATTGCCAGCCTTTCATGACGTGCCGGAAGGGCGTCAGAAGGGGCTTTCAGAATGGACCGCCAGACTCTCGACATGGAAGGCGCCCGTCAGGGCGAGATTTCCGCGGCGTCGCTGCAGATGGGCAATGACACGATTGCCATTCAGCGCATCGCCACCATGTCCGTGGAAGCAAACGAGTTTTTCCCCTGGGACACGCCGCGTAACCGCCAGACGCAGAGCCTGTATGCCACCCTGTTCGTCGGGTCGATGTTTTTCGCGCTGTGCGCCTTTGCGGCCTGGTGGTTGATGAATGGTCAGCAATCGGGCGTGATTTCCTTGTTCATTGGCGGGCTGCTGGTGCTGGCCGGCCTGTTCTTCGGCATGCGCGCCTCGGTGATCGCGATGAAGCTGAAGCAGAGGCAGAAATATTTTCGTCTCGTCATCGGCACATCGGACGGGCGCCAGATCCCGCTGGTCGACGACAATCGGGAGGTTCTGTGCAAGATCCGAGATGTCGTGCGCCACAAAATGGATACGGATAACCGCACGATTGTCGGCGATTTCGACCTCAATCTGGACATCGTGAACTTGAAGCCCGTCGGCGAAAGCAATGAACCGGCGCCTGCCAGCGCGCTGGAAGCCAACGCCGTGGCCGAACCGGCCCGGCCAGCCTCGAAGCAGGAAGCCCCGAAGCGGGAAGACCCGCTGCCGCGGATCGCCCGGGCCCGCGAGGACGAAATCGACCAGGATGCGCTGTTCGACAAGGCAGCCGAAGCGCTGAAATCCGCCTCCTGAAGCCTGAACCGGCCAGTTGACGCGTCAGCCGGGCCCGCTTATGCCGCGCGCTTCCTTTCCTGAAAACAGGGCAGGCCGGCGTTCGAACCGCTGAAGCCTGCCGCGGAGCAGACAGTGGCACGACAGCGCAAGCGCAAGGGCGATCCGGTCAATGGATGGCTGAACCTCATCAAACCGCTCGACATGACCTCGACCCAGGCGGTCGCGATCCTGAAGCGCCGCTACAATGCCGCCAAGGTCGGCCATGGCGGCACGCTTGATCCGCTGGCGGACGGTATCCTGCCGATCGCGTTCGGCGAGGCGACCAAGACGGTCCAGTGGGCCATGGATGCCGAAAAGGAGTATGTCTTCACCATCGAGTGGGGCACTTCCACCGACAGCCAGGATGCCGAAGGCGAAGTGACGGCCACCTCCGATGCGCGCCCGTCCCGGGATGCCGTTGTTGACGCGCTGAAAGCCTATGTCGGCACAATCGAGCAGGTTCCGCCGAAATACTCCGCCATCAAGGTGAATGGCGAGCGAGCCTATGACCTTGCCCGGGAAGGGGAGGAATTCGAACTGAAGCCGCGCGAAGTGGAGGTGCATTCCGCCGAAGTGATCGCCATGCCGGACCGGGATCACACGGTGATCCACGTCACATCCGGCAAGGGCTTTTACGTCCGCGCCATCGCCCGGGATCTTGCCTTCGACCTTGGTTGCGAAGGTCATATCAGCCAGCTGCAGCGCACCCGGGTCGGGGCGTTCGGTTCGGCCACGGCGGTGCCGCTGTCGCGGATTGAGGAGACCGAGGACAAGGCGGCCCTGATGGCGTTCCTTCAGCCGGTTCATGCCGTGCTGAGTGGCATCCCGCAGATCGAGATTGGCCGCGAGGATGCGAGCCAGGTGCGCCATGGCCAGGGCATCCTCCTGTTGCCGCATCTCGTTGAGCGCTGGCGGGCCGAGCGGGCGGGCGAGGACCGGTCTGCCCTCGTTATCTGCGACGGCGACGCGATTGCGCTGGGCGAAGTGCGGGCCGGGCGGTTCGAGCCGGCGCGCGTATTCGCCAGCTGAGCCGTTGCAGCAAGTGGGCGTCCGTTAACCTCGAATAAAGCCGATCTGTCATATTTCTGGGATTCTACAACAATCCCGTGCGCGGACAGATTCCATGCAGACTGCTGCAGCAGAACCAGCCACACTGCCGCCCCGCCCCCCGCGGGCAGATGCGCGTGAGATTTATGACCGGGCCGGCAGGGCGTTTGCGCTGGTAGAAAAATACCAGACGCCGCCGGATCCGGACACCTATCTGCTCTGGTACACTTACGCGTCCGGGCGGGATGCCGAGCTGAACGCCCGTGTCGATGCGGTGCTGGCGTCGACGGGCACGCTCAGCCATTACGATGTCGAGGCGATCTGCCAGGAACTGGCCGCACGAGGCGAGGGCGAGGTTGCCCGGCAGAGCATCGGCCAGGCCATTCAGGGCGAGATCGATGCGGTCATCCGTATCGTGCAGGAAGGCCTCAAGAATTCCGACACGTTCGGCGACATTCTCAACGAGATGAACGACCTGCTGCCGAATTCGGTGACACCGGGCGCGCTGGGCGGGATTCTTGCGAACCTCGTCAAGGAAAACCGCCGGATGGCGGAAACCACGCACCAGCTGCATGCCGGCCTGCAGGAATCGCAGAAACAGATCGCGACGCTGAACAAGGAACTGGAAGAGGTCCAGTACCAGTCGCTGCGCGACCCGCTGACGTCTGTCGCAAACCGGCGCGCCTTTGACAGGCGGCTGGCGGAAGACGTCCAGAAGGCCTTTGACGGCGGCGAAAAGCTTTGCCTTGCGCTTGCCGACCTCGACTATTTCAAGAAGGTCAATGACACCTACGGCCACCAGACCGGCGATGATGTGCTGCAGATGTTCGCCTCGATCATCATTAAGAACATCAAGGGCGCCGACATGGTGGCGCGGATCGGGGGCGAGGAATTCGCCATCATCCTTCCGCAGACGGATGTGTTCGCGGCCTATAACCTGATGGTCAAGATCAAGCGCGCCTTCCGCGATGCGGAGCTGACCTGCGCCCGCTCCGGCCGGGTGCTCCGCGACATGACGGCCTCGTTCGGCATTGCCCGCTACCATCCCGGCATGACACCGGACCAGATGATGGAAGAGGCCGACGGCCTGCTCTACATGGCCAAGAATGAAGGCCGCGACCGGGTGAAAGCCAAGGGCCTCTAGGGCGTTTTACGTTTCACGCAGCACATGTGGCCGGCGCGGGGCAGGGCCCGTCCGGTTGGGATTTGGTTTCGGGGATTCAGGTTCCGCAGACCCCTGCGAACGCAGGGGTCCATCTCCCGCCATTTCCAAAAGCACATGAGGTGCCTTCAGGAGATGGATACCTGCTTTCGCAGGTATCTGCGGAGAGTGGGGTGCTGGGTGGCGGCACCCGCGCGGGCGGCAAGGCTCCGGAAAATCCTACGGTGAGGCTCCGGGAAGGCTCCGGAGGGGCGCGGGGCGCAAAGCCCCTCTCCCTCGGGAGAGGGGTTGGGGTGAGGGGACGCGGCGTTTCAGAAAGTGCAGAGCCTGCCGAACCGGCATCACCCCTCATCCCCAACCCCTTCTCCCCAAGGAGAAGGGGCTCAACTGCCAGCCGTTCCCAGCGCGCCACTTCAGGCGCGTCATACACATACAGATCCTCCGCAGGCGGCGGATCGCAGAGCATGGTGATGCGGATGTTGCCGAAACAGTCGACGGCGAGGAGTGCGTTCAGGCCTGTCCGCTCATGCCACCGGGCAAAGCGGACAAGGTTCCAGACCAGCCAGGGCCAGAACAGCGACCAGACATGATCGAAATAGGGTTTGAGGCCTGGGTGCATCGTGGCGCCAGTGTGCGCCGGGCGCGTGGCCTGCCGGATTGAGTTTCCGTCCCCTCCCCCTCGGGGCAGGGGAGAGGGGCGACGAAGTTGCGGCAGGGCGGGGCGGCCGCGATGCGCTGCAGGCTCAGCATTGGCGTGTCTTTCCATGCGCCCCCTGAATTTGCCGCCGCGCCCCCTCACCCCCGCCCCCTCTCCCACGGGAGAGGGGGGGAGAAGGCACGCCATTCTCCCCATGAGGCGTCCCCCTCGACGGCGAAGCCGTCTGAGGGCCCATCCGTGAACGCGGCCGCGCGTGCGTCAGGATGCGTAACGCCCACGGAGGATGATGCGCGCGGGGACTCTTTCGGAGATGGATGCCCGGATGGCCTGCGGCCATCGGGCAGGACGCGGATCGGGAGGTCGGTTCGCAACCTGTAGAGTGGGTTGGGGCGCAGCCGGTATCCACTTCCAAAGCCTGCTGCATGGTTGGATGGCGGGAGTCGATTCGCTCAACCCAACCGACGCTCGTTTTGATGAACCATTCACGTTTTCGTCCACTTACGTGGAAGTAGGGCCTAATAATTTTTCTACGATACTATTTTGGATGGAAAGCAAATTGGCTGCAATCAAGGCATCGCCTTCGCAATTCTCATTAAATAACTAAACACTACTAGCCTTGACGAATCATCATTTGCTCACCAAAAAACGCGTTTTGGAATTTGGTAAAGATGCTCAAAGTAGATATAAAAATACAACAAAAGCTACGCGTACAGGTTCCGTCTATTGAAAAGAGAACTGGAGCGTCTTGTCCTCCAGGACTTGAACGGCAATTGGCGTACTGCTTTTCTCAAATATCTGCGAATTCCGATTTCAAAGCCAATCGCGGCCATGTTCTGATGTACATCCAGAACGGTCTTGTGCATCATTGGGCTGAAATTATTGATCAACACCCCGACGAAACAAACGCTTCTGGGGTTTATCGGCGTATGAAGAAGGCGGGATTTGGCTACGATTTCGCAGTTTAAGGCGACGAATGGCGCGTAGAAATTTCAAGACTGAAGATATTTCTGACGTCTCATTCGCAATGAGGCACATTGATACTCACGGGAGTATGGGGAATGTGTCGATAGCGGTATTCGCAATCGCAATCGCGGCTTCTTCCATTCCTGTACTTCCTGAGCCCGGCATTCTTACAGTCGTCGCCCGCATCTGCATTTTGTCTGCGTCGACAGTAGGTACCTATTTCGCCATACGGAACTTCATAGATATTACAAACCTCTATCATCAGCTTTCAAAATTCATTTGGTTAACTGATAACGGAGGGCCGAAGAACGTCTCCGAAATTCAAGGCGGGTTTGCACTGAAGCGCGACCAGATTGAGCGAATAGCCTGGCGATCTCGGGGATTGATTGCTTCTTTGGCAATATGCGGGGCGGCCTTTTTGACAACTACGTTGGTTCCTTTGCTAAAAAGCTGAAGGAAGCTCGTTTTTGGCTGCTGGGAAGAGAAGCATCTCAACCACTTCCCAACCCCCCCAAAATACGCCATAAGCCGCCGCTTGAGGTGGGCCTCCGGGCAGTGACCCTGCTGGACGACATCCCGGCTGTGGCCTTTGTTTCCGGTCCCTCCACAAAAACCAAGCCAATTCAGGCACTTATCAACCCGCCGCCGCAAGGCTGCTACACGAAAGACTTTCGATGTCGATTACCGCTGAGAAGAAAGCCGCGCTGATCAAGCAATTCGCCACCAAACCCGGCGACACCGGCTCCCCTGAAGTGCAGGTCGCGATCCTGACCGAACGGATCAACAACCTCACCGACCACTTCAAGACCAACAAGAAAGACAACCACTCCCGGCGCGGTCTCCTCGCCATGGTTGCCACGCGCAGAAAGCTCCTCGACTACGTCAAGGGCAAGGATGAGGCGCGGTATCAGAAGCTCATCGCCGAACTGGGCATCCGCCGCTAGGGCGCCCCAATCAAGCCCGCCGGGCATAGGGCCGCGGCGGGCTTTTCGTATGTGAAGAAAGACAAGACAGATGTTTGACAAGAAATCCGTGTCGCTGGAATGGGCCGGCCGCACACTGACGATTGAAGCCGGGCAGGTTGCCCGCCAGGCCGACGGCGCCGTGATGGTGACCTATGGCGACACCGTGGTCCTCGCGACCGCCGTCTATGCAAAGGAAGCAAAGCCGGGCCAGGACTTCTTCCCCCTGACCGTGAATTACCAGGAAAAATACTTCGCCTCCGGCCGGATTCCCGGCGGATATTTCAAGCGCGAAGGCCGCCCGACCGAGAAAGAGACGCTGACCTCGCGCCTCATCGACCGTCCGATCCGCCCGCTGTTCGTCAACGGCTTCAAGAATGAAGTCCAGGTCGTGCTGACGGTGCTGTCCTATGACCTCGAAAACGATCCGGACGTGGTCGCCATGGTTGGCGCGTCTGCCGCGCTCGTCCTCTCCGGCGCCCCGTTCATGGGCCCGATCGGCGCGGCCCGCGTCGGCTACAAGGATGGCGAATACCTGATCAACCCGACCGTTGCGGACCTTGAAGGCTCCGAGCTCGACCTCGTCGTGGCCGGCACCGCCGACGCCGTGATGATGGTGGAATCGCAAGCCAAGGAACTCTCGGAAGAGATCATGCTGGGCGCTGTCGTCGCCGGCCATGACGCGATGCAGCCGGTGATCAATGCGATCATCGACCTCGCCGAGAAAGCCGCGAAAGAGCCGTTCGACTTCGAGCCGGTGGACAATTCCGCCGCCGTGAAGGCGATCGAGAAGATCGTCGGCAAGGATCTCTCGAAGGCCTACAAGATCACCGCCAAGGGCGAGCGCTATGCCGCCGTCGGCGAGGCCCGCGACAAGGCGAAAGCCGAACTGGTCGGCACCGAAGAAGCCCCCGGCGAAATGTCGGCCGAGACCTTCAAGGCCGCCTTCAAGGAAGCCGAAGCCTCCGTGGTTCGCGGCGACATCATCAAGACCGGCGAGCGCATCGACGGCCGCAAGCTGGACCAGGTGCGCCCGATCGTGGCCGAAGCCGGCTTCCTGCCGCGCACGCACGGCTCCGCCCTGTTCACCCGCGGCGAGACGCAGGCTGTCTGCGTTGCGACGCTCGGTACGTCCGACGACGAACAGTATATCGACGGTCTCGACGGCACGAAGAAAGAACGCTTCCTGCTGCACTACAACTTCCCGCCCTACTCGGTGGGTGAGACCGGCCGCATGGGTGGCGCAGGACGCCGCGAAATCGGCCACGGCAAGCTCGCCTGGCGCGCGCTGCAGGCGGTCCTGCCGGATCATTCGGAATTTCCGTACACGATCCGTCTCGTCTCCGAGATCACCGAGTCCAATGGCTCGTCCTCGATGGCGACGGTGTGCGGCTGCTCGCTCGCGATGATGGATGCCGGCGTGCCCGTTGCGCGTCCGGTTTCGGGCATCGCCATGGGCCTGATCCTGGAAGGCAAGGACTTCGCCGTCCTCTCCGACATCCTGGGTGACGAAGACCATCTCGGCGACATGGACTTCAAGGTCGCCGGTACCGAAAAGGGCGTGACCAGCCTCCAGATGGACATCAAGGTGGCAGGCATCACCAAGGACATCATGGAAAAGGCGCTGCAGCAGGCCAATGGCGGCCGTCTGCATATCCTCGGCGAAATGGCGAAAGCCCTCGGCGAGAGCCGCGGCTCGCTGTCCGACAACGCCCCGCAGATGGAAATCATCAAGGTGCCGACCGACAAGATCCGCGATGTGATCGGTTCGGGCGGCAAGGTGATCCGCGGCATCGTGGATGAGTCCGGCGCCAAGGTGAACATCGACGATGACGGCACGGTGCAGGTCTCTGCGCTCGACCGCGCCTCGATCGACAAGGCCCTGAAAATGATCAAGGGCATCGTCGCCGAGCCGGAAGTCGGCGAAATCTATGAGGGCACCGTGGTGAGCCTCAAGGATTTCGGCGCCTTCGTGAACTTCTTCGGTCCGAAGGACGGCCTCGTCCACGTCTCGCAGATGGCCAACAAGCGCATCGGCCACCCGAAAGACCTCGTCAAAGAGGGCGACAAGGTGTGGGTGAAGCTCATGGGCTTCGACGATCGCGGCAAGGTGCGCCTGTCGATGAAAGTCGTCGACCAGGCGACCGGCAAGGAACTCGCCGAAGAAGCCGCTGACGGCGGCGAGGAAGAATAGTCCTTCCGCTAACGGATAAAGAGAAGGCCGCCCCGCAATGGGCGGCCTTTTTGTTCCGCAAGGATCCGGCGCGCACACGTGAAGGGCGGCCTATTGAGCGCTTCCCGTGCCCGGACTAGTCTCACCCAGTAATGGGCTGGTTTGTGCGATCATGCTTGAAGGTCTGAGTTTCGGCTGGCTGACGGCCGTGCTGAGCGTTGCGGTCTTGCAGTTGCTGGTCATTGCGGGGGCCCTGCAATGGCCGATCACCAACAAGAGCGCCAACCGGACACTGGCTGCCCTGCTCATCGTGCTCGCGGGCATCCTGACACCGTGGATGATCGGGTTTGCCGGTTTCTACGACAAATGGCGGTGGCTGAGCTTTGCGCCGTTTTCGATCACGCTTGTGGTGGCGCCGCTGTTCTATCTCTATATCCACGCGCTGGTGCATGATCGCCTGCCGCAAGCCTGGTGGAGGCATCTGGTGCCGGCGGGAGTCCAGCTGGCGTACCTGACTGGCGCGTTCCTGCTTTTGCGCCAGCCATTCAAGAATGAATGGATGATGCTGTCAGGCCCGGCATATGATGGGCTGGTGTCTGCCGGCATCATAATCGGGTTTGCCGCCTATGGTCTTGCCAGCCTGCGCTTATTGTCGGCCTACCGCACGAGCCTTGCGGGCCAGCGCAGCGACGATCATCGCTTCGCTGTCAGATGGCTCAGCAATTCGACCATTGCCCTGATGATCCTTTTTCCCTTCTGGGCGACCTATTCGCTGTGGGATCTGGTCGCGCCGCTTGGGTACCGTGGCCTGATGGGCCTTTATGTCGGTATCGCGGTCTTCTCTCTGTATCTCGCGGTCGAGGGATGGCGGCATTCGGCGCTGGCGTTTCCGCGGCTCGAAAGCCTGCCTGACGAAACAGTTGCCAGTCCGGCTGGTCCTGACTGGGCGCAGCTGGGGGCCGAATGGGCCGCACGTGTCAGGGCGGAGAAGTGGTACCGGGAGCCTGAGCTTTCGCTGGCGGGTCTTGCGCGCCTCTTGGGCACCAATTCGGGCTACCTGTCCCGCGCCCTGAACGATGGCCTCGGCGTAAACTTTTCCACCTTCATCAACCAGATGAGATGCGAGGATGTGGCGGGTGCGATCGGGGCGGGCCGGTCGGGCGACCTGCTCGGGCTCGCGCTGGACGCGGGCTTCAGCTCCAAGGCGAGCTTCAACCGCTCCTTCAAGGCGGCATTCGGCGTTTCGCCGTCGGCTTACCGCCAGAAACAGGTCTCAGATCCCGAAAAATAACCGCCGGACACGATTTCGAGACGCGGGGCGCCGGCCGGTCCGCTAGCTCTGCCGGACACAGGAGGAGCACGAATGAATCGACGGGACTTTATCGGCGCGGCGCTCATGGCAGCCGCTTCGGCGGCGGCTGCGCCCTTTGCGCTGGCTGGCGGCCTTACGGATGCTGAGGCCCGGGAAGACATGCGCATCCTGCGCGGCGCCCTGGACCTGCATCCGGGCCTCTTCCGCTACAACACGCCGGACGAGATGGCAGGCCGGCTGAGCGCGCTGGAGCAGGCCTATGTTGCGGCGGACGGCCTCGCGTCCCGATTCCTGATCCTGTCGGAATTCCTCGCGGCCGTGCGGTGCGGCCACACACATTGCAATCCCTACAACCAGTCCGACGAGGTTGTGGCGTCTCTGTTCGACCGGCGCACCCGGGTGCCGTTTCCATTCACCTGGATCGATGGCGAGATGGTGGTCCTGCCGAATGCCGGCGACCTGCCCGCCGGCAGCACGATCACCCGGCTGAATGGCCAGTGCCCGAAAGCGCTGCTGCGTGCGCTGCTGCCGTATGCCCGCACCGACGGGCACAATGCCGGCAAGCAGGTCGCGCTGATGACGATGCAGAACAGCGATACGTTCGAGACGTTCGACATCTTCCAGGGCCTGATCGCGCCACCGGCTGGCGGGGAGCACCGGGTGCAGGCGCGGTACCCGGATGGCCGCGAGCTGGCGCTGGACCTGCCGGCGCTCGACCTCACCGAACGGCGGGCGCAACAGATCACGGAAGAAAAGGATGGCACGTCGGATCCGCTCTGGACCTGGGAGGTGCGCGACGACATCGCCATCCTGACCATGCCGACCTGGGTCATGTACAATTCCAGATGGGACTGGAAAGCCTGGCTGGATGAGCGGCTCGCCAGTCTCGGTGGGCTGAAGGGGCTTGTGCTGGACCTGCGCCTGAATGAGGGTGGCAATGAGTGCGGCAATGTCATCCTGTCGCGGCTTGCCTCGACCGACCTGCAATTCCCCGGGTACCAGCAGCGCGTTAGGTTCCGGCAGACGCCGGCCGAACTCGACCCTTATCTGGATACCTGGGACCGTTCGTTCCGGACACTCGGGCAGGCCGCCCGCGACATGGGCGACGGCTTCCTGGTGCTTCCGTCGGAAATGGAGGCGACGGATCTCATCCCGGCCACGGAGCCAAAGATCACCGTGCCGGTGGCGGCGCTGGTGGGGCCTGCGTGCAGTTCCGCGACATTCTCGTTTGCGCGGCGGGCGCAGGAAGCCGGCCTTGTCCGCTTGTTCGGGGAACAGACCGGGGGAAACCTGCGCGGCATCAATGGCAGCGCTTATTTCTTTGTCCGCCTTCCGGGCAGCGGGCTCGAATTCGACGTTCCGCTGATCGGCTTTTTCCCGCTTGTCGAACGGCCGGACCGGGGCATCCCGCCGGATGTCGAAGTGCGCCAGACCGAGAGCGACATTGCGGACGGATTTGACCGGTGCATGGAAACGGCGATCGCCTGGTGCCGGGGCTGATGGGACCGCCTTGGGGCGGGCTGTGCCTGCATTTCCCGTTGAAACCCAAAGCGCTTTGCCGGTAAAGCCGCTGGCATGACCAAGAAAAAATCCTTCCTCATCGCGATGTCCGGCGGGTCCGGGTCGGGCAAGTCGACGCTGGCCGAGGCGCTGCTGGAGCACCTGCTGGCGGGCCAGGCCGTGATGTTCGGGGAGGATGCGTATTACCATCCGATGAGCCATTACGGCGCGCCGAAGAATGAGGATGAGCGCAAGGCGCTGATCGCGACCATCAACTATGACGCGCCGGCCTCGAAAGAGGTCGATCATCTCGTGTCCGACCTGAAGGCGCTGAAGGCCGGGCAGGGGATCGACCAACCGATCTATGACTACGGCCGGCATGACCGGTCGAAAAAGACGCGGCGGATCGAGCCGGCCCCGGTGCTGATCCTCGAAGGCATCCACGCCCTCTCGATGCCGAAGATCCGTTCGCTCATCGATCTCTCGGTCTATGTCGACACGCCGGACGATCTGCGCCTGGCGCGACGCATCCGCCGTGACGTGGTGGAGCGCGGGCGCGATGTGGAAGACGTGCTGCAGCAATATCTCGGCACAGTGCGCGCGGCGCACTATCGCTGGACCCATCCGGCGAAGTTCGAGGCCGACCTTGTGATCGCCGATGAGGGCCTGCCGGCCTATGGCAATGTGCGTCCGACGTCGGAGGCCATCCAGCGGATGCTGGCGCCCGTGCTGGCGCGCCTCGGGACGGCGGGAATTATCTGAAATTTCAGACAGGTCTGACGCTCGGGGCTTAGCCTCGCGGGCCGGACGCGGTATATTGGCCGTGATGAGATTTGTGTCCCTCCTGGCGGCGGCTTTCGTTGCCGCGTGCCTGCCGGCGGCGGCGTGCGACCTCAATCTTGCGCATCGCGGTGCGGCCGTGGCGGATTATGTCGAGGCGGTTCAGCCCTGCCTCGCCGACATGCCGGCGGGCTACTGGTCCGACGGGCGGATGGAGGCCGAATTCCTGAAACGGGTGAATGCGGAGCGCACGTCGCGCGGGCTGAAACCGCTGCGGTATCGGCCCGAACTGCTGGATGCGGCGCGCTTCCAGAGCCTCGACATGGCCTACAATCATTTCTTCGGCCATGAAGCGCCGGACGGGCGAATGCCGCATGACCGGGTGGCGGCGTTCGATCGCAGCGCACTCATCGAATACTCGGCCGAGAACGTCGCCATGATCGAGGTGACGGGTGGGCATTGGGATCTGGAACGCAAGGCCGTGCCGCGCCTGCACCAGAACCTGATGGACAGCCCCGGCCACCGCAAGAACATCCTGAACCCCGACATCACCGATGTTGCGATGGGCGTGGTACGGACGGATCATGGCGTCTGGATCACGCAGGTGTTCATGGACCTTTCCGGTACGCTCCCGCATCCGCTGCCGGTTCGCATGCGCCCGGGACAGACGATCGACATGAAGCCGACGCTGCGCGACTGGACCTTCCAGCATTTCGAGGCGAAGCGGGGCGAGGATTCCTATCAAACGCTGGCGGGCGGCATTCCGGCGACGCTCAATGGTGATTTCGGCCTTGCTGCCTTCAGCCGGAAAAAGGGCGAAAAGCCGGGCCTTATCTACACGATCCGCCTGCCGGGGCCCGCCGTGACCGTAGGCGGCTGACGCGGCTCAGGCGACGACTGAAGCGCCTTCGGCGCGGCCAGCCTCACTGACGCGTGCCCAGGCGCCGCGCAGGCTCTGTGAAGGCGCCATGCGGCCGGTGAGCCCTGCCAGCGTTTCGCTTTCGCCGAGAATGAGCTGTCCGCCGGGCGCCAGGGCGGCCTCCAGCGTTCCGAGGGCCTGGAGGCTGGCGCGACGTGTCATGCCGGAAAGCACGTTGCGGCACAGGATGATGTCGAACGTTCCGAGGTCGTCGGCGCCGTCGAGCAGATTGTGCTGGCGGAACTGGATGCGGCCGCTTAGGGCGGGCGAGGCCTGCCACGCGCCGCTGGCGAGCGGCCTGAAATGGGAAACCAGCTCCGTCGCCGTGAGGCCTTTCTGGACGTCGAAATGATCGAACTCTCCGGCGCGGGCCCGGCGCACCGCGTGAAGGGAGAGGTCGGTCGCGACGAGTTCGACGCGCTCAGCCATGTTGCCGGGCAGGGCGCCGATGAGGATGGCGAGCGAGAAGGCCTCCTGGCCGGTCCCAGCGCCTGCGCACCAGATGCGGAGGGTCTGGCGGCCGGGCGCGATGCGCGCCGGGAGACTGGCGGCCAGGCGCTCCAGCATCGGCCGGCCGCGGAAGAACCAGGTCTCTTTCGGCACCAGTGCGGCGGCAATTTCGTCAGCCACGTGCGCATCCGGCTGTGAGGGCAGGGCATTGATGAGGCCTGCAGGATCGCCGAGCCCCTTGCTGCGCGCGAGCGGGCCGAGCCGCGACGTCGCAAGATAGGCTTTTTCCGGGGACAGGCGCCGGCCCGTTCGCCGCAGGAGTATGTCGGCCACCTGTCTGAAT
Source organism: Hyphomonas sp. (assembly GCF_041398385.1). Classification (GTDB taxonomy): domain Bacteria; phylum Pseudomonadota; class Alphaproteobacteria; order Caulobacterales; family Hyphomonadaceae; genus Hyphomonas. The sequence goes on along the minus strand of NZ_JAWKUW010000002.1, from coordinate 74,931 downwards.
TCTGCGTCCTGCATGGCTACTTTGTCTCTCCGGGGCGTTATGCCGCTTCGTCCGCCGAACCCGCGGGGAATGGCACAAGGCCCGCGGCGGCCAGCTTCAGCGCAATCATGCCGGCATCGAATGGCTTGATGAGAATGTCGTCGGCGCCGGCTTCAAGCAGCGCGGCCAGAGACGCTGTGTCGCGACGCAGTGTGAGCACGAGCAAATAGGGCGCCCGGCCGTGTGCGCCTGCGCGCAGCGATCGCAGCAGGTTCGCGCTTTCCAGGCCGGTCAGGCCCTCGTCAATGAGAAGAATGTCGGGCTTCGTCTGCACAAGGAGGGTTGCGAGATCGGCGTCGTCCGGGGCTGTGATGACGGCGAGGCCGAGCGATGAGATGATCCCGGCGGCGACCTTGCGAACGGCATGCGATCGCTCTGCGATGAGGCAGGTCTTCATCCTGTGTCCCCGTTTCTGGCCCTTATGCTACACTAACGCAACAGATACTTCAGAAGCCGCCACTCGAAGAGTAATGGCTGGTACACTGCCCCATCTTCGGGGCATACGGATCAATCCTGCGAACCCCACCCGGCGCCACGACACGTGGCATCCGGTTTCGCTGACCGGTGAGAAGGCTTCTACCAGAAACGCTGAGCGCGGTCAGCCCGGAAGGCAATTTTTTTGTTCTCCGGTGTAAATCGTAACAACTGCTACTGATCAGAGAAAGCTGGAGATTTCCCCAAGCGGTTTCTTGATAAGCGCGTGCTTCGGCACCGTCGTATTTTCCGCCGGATGGCCGGCGACGAGAATCAGGAAGGGTTTTTCCGTATCCGGACGGCCGCAGACGGCGTTGAGGAATTTCATCGGGTTCGGCGTATGGACAAGGGTGGCGAGCCCCGCCTCATGACAGGCCGCGATCAGCAGGCCGGTGGCGATGCCGACGCTTTCGTGGATGTAGTAATTCTTGCGGTCTTCGCCCTCGCGCACGCCGCCCCGGCGCTGCGCGAAGATGCAGATCAGCCAGGGCGCGATTTCCATATAGGGCTTTTCGGCATCGGTGCCGATGGGGGCGAGGGCGTCCAGCCATTCTGTTCCGGCGCGGCCGGCATAGAATTCGCGCTCCTCCGCCTCGGCGGCAAGACGGATCTCGCGCTTCTTTTCCGGACTGCCGACGCAGGCGAAGTGCCAGGGCTGGTGGTTGGCACCTGAAGGGGCAGTGCCGGCGGCGCGCACGCAGGCTTCGATAATGTCCTGCGGGATTGGTGTGTCAGAAAACGCGCGAACCGAGCGGCGCGTTGCCATGCGCGCATGAAATGCGAGGGCGCGGACGCGCATTTCGTCTTCGGGCAGGGCGGCATAGCCGGTCAGCGGCACGTGGGTTTCGGGCGAGGTCTTCATGCCCGCTTTTGTGCCATTGTCTCACCGCGCGCTTCAACCTGTTTCAGCCATTTCGAAATGCGGGCCTCGGGCGCGCCCTTGATCGTGCCGAACTGGAGCGTGCGGACGGGTTTGACGCCGGCAAAGTTCAGCACCGTGCGCTCCACCTGGTTCTTTGCTGCACGGTGATAGGTGAGCGCGTCCCAGAGGGGTGGAGCATCGGATGTCATCAGGATGTCGGCAGAGCGGCCGGCCAGCAGCCGGTCCCACCAGGGGCCCTTGTCATGGTAGCGCATGGCGAAGCCGGGCAGGAAGGAGCGGTCGATGACGCCTTTCATCTTCGCCGGCATGCCGCCCCACCATTGCGGATAGGCCCAGACCAGATGGCCCGCCCACAGAGTGTTTTCGCGCCACTCTTCGAGGCAGGGCTCCAGCGTCTTGCGGCTGTGATAGCCCTCGGTGAGGTCGGGGTCGAACGCCATGTCGGAAAGGTGCATCCGGCGGATCTCGGCGCCGGCGCGTTCGGCCCCGCGCTGGTAGGCATCCGCCATGCCGTGGCTGAGCGAGGTGGTACGGGGATGGCCCACAAAAAGGAAGATGCGCGCGGCCATGATGGCTCCTGAATAAAAAATGAACAGAACATTTATTATTCAATTTCTGGGCCAGCGCAAGGCCTTTCCGGGTGGGGGAAGGCCTTGCGGCGACTAGCGATTGTCGAATTCGGCCCGCACGAGTTCGAGGCCCCGCCGTGTGATGCGGTAGGGGCGTCCGTCTCTCGAGGCGATGGCCCGCCGACGCTTCAGCTTGCGGAAGAGGTCCAGATCAAGGCCCGCATAGCGCCAGCCATCGCGCGTGAAGCACTGGACTTCAGCAGGTTTCCGGTTTTCGTCGCGGATCAGGTCGATATGCCCGCCCTGGGCGAGCAGGTGGAGGATGCGCTGTTCGGCGCGTGAGATATCCATTTGAAGTGGGTCCGAAGTCCGGCGTCATGAAGACGCGCAAAAACGTTCACCGGCGCAAATTGCGCCAGCAGCATCGTTCTCGCCGGCCTGCCTGACGCTGACCCTCAGCGCCTTGGAACGGCAGGCCCCTTACCGGGACTCAGACAAATTGGACATAAACACTCCGTTGAGCCGCCTATTTGGGAAACAGGCGCTCACGGGTCAAGCTTTTCCAACGGTATTTCAGGTTTGCCGAAAGGGGGATTTCAAATCCAAGCCTACTCACGACCGCTCAATCCTGCATCATTCTGCCGATACGCCGGGCAACGGCAAGTCTGAAGCAGGTGCAATCGATAATGTCGAAATTTGAAGTGAAGAGAAAAACTGACGCATGGTACTGCGAAATAGCTGTCGTCGAAGCCACGACACCAGAGGAAGCGCTCGAACAGGCCGCCGAGAACGAAGGCCAATACAGGTGGCAACATGACGGAGTTCAAACGTTTGATGACCGGCATTTTGTGTTGCTGGATCGGGATGGGGTAGAGATTTAGCAGTATTCTTTCGCGTACTTTTGCCGATTAGCGGCAGAGAGTATGCGGAAGAATGGTCCGGAATCGAAGTCCAGGTATGCGCGAAGAGCGGGCGGTGTTTGCCAGTCCGTCGCAAAATGCTCGTGCGATGACGGAAGACTGGGCGCGGCATTCCTTATTCTGCCCCAGTTGTTCTAGTGAATCTTTGAGCGCTTTTCCGGCGAACCGTCCTGTGGCGGATTTGTTCTGCGAGAAGTGTGAGGAAGAATTCGAGCTAAAGAGCCAATCGCGCCCGTTTGGGCGTAAAGTTGTCGATGGGGCGTACGGCACAATGGTTGAGCGACTTCAGGCGGCAAACAACCCAAGTCTCATTCTTCTACATTATCATAGGCAGGACGCGATTGTCGAAAATGTACTTCTAATCCCGAAATTTCACTTCTCCTTGCGCGCCATTGAAAAGAGAAAACCGCTCGCGCCCACGGCGCGTCGCGCAGGGTGGGTGGGTTGCAACATATTGCTCGATCAGATTCCCGGGGTCGGAAAGATACCGATCATGACAGACGGAAAATTCGCGCCCTCAGAGATTGTTCGTCGGACGTGGCAAAGCACGGCATTTCTCAAAGACGCGGGCGCCGACAGTCGCGGCTGGCTGCTTGCAACCATGCAATGCGTCGAACAGGTGCGGGGAAAGGAGTTTTCGCTTTCGGAAATCTACGAACATGAGGCACAGCTTGGCGCATTGTTCCCGGAGAACAACAACATCCGACCGAAACTCCGGCAGCAACTGCAGGTCATGCGTGACCGAGGCCTCTTGGAGTTCCTCGGCAAGGGGAGATACCGAAAGCGCTTACTCTCGTAGCTTATTCCTCTTCCGGAAGCTCCGGCACGCCGACGGCGTGGAAGCCGGCGTCGACGTGGATGACTTCGCCGGCGATGGAGTGGCCAAGCTCTGAGAGCAGGTAGAGCGCGCAGCCGGCGACGCCTTCCATGCGCGTGTCTTCCTTGAGGAGGGACCAGTCGCGGCCGGTGCCCATCAGGCTCTTGCCGCCGCGGATGCCGGCGAGGGACAGCGTGCGCATCGCGCCTGCCGAGATCGCATTCACGCGGATGCCCTGCGTGCCGAGGTCGCGGGCGGCATAGCGGGTCGAGGCTTCGAGCGCGGCCTTGGCGACGCCCATGACATTGTAGGAGGGCACGGTGCGCTCTGCGCCAAGATAGGTCATGCAGATGATCGCGCCGCCGTCCGGCATGATCTCGCTGGCGCGGCGGGCACTGTCGATGAAGCTGTAGACCGAGATGTCCATGGCGCGGCGGAAGCCCTCGCGGGACGTGTTGGCGACCATGGAGCCCATCAGCTCGTCCTTGCCGGCAAAGGCGATGGAGTGGACGAGGAAGTCGATCTTGCCCCACTTCTCCTTGATGGAGGCGAAGGCCGCATCCATGGAGGCGTCGTCAGTGACGTCGGCGGGGATCATCGTGTCCATGCCGATGCTCTCGACCAGCGGGCGGACGCGGCGCTCGAGGCTTTCGCCCTGATAGGTGAAGGCGATTTCGGCGCCCTGCGCGGCCAGCATGCGGGAGATGCCCCAGGCGATGGAGTTCTGGTTGGCAACGCCCATCACGATGCCGCGCTTGCCCTTCATCAGGGTGCCTTCCGGCGGGGTCCAGTCGTCAGCCATGGCGGGAAATCCCTCTCTTTGATGGTGTTTTCTGTCTGCCTGAACCGCTAGGCAGCGCCAGCGACGGCGTCAACCGCATTAACCACCGGCAAGCCTGTCGGACAAGGCGCGCAGGCCCTTTGCCAATGCCTCGACTTCATCGCCGAGCGTGTCGTCGATCCGCGCGTTGATCTCGGCAAAGGGGGCCTCGGTGGCCCTGAGGGCCGCTTCGCCGTCGGGTGTCAGGGCAAGCTCGAAGGCACGGGAATCGGCCTCGCTGCGGGTGCGGTCGAGGAGGCCCTGTTTCACGAGCCGCGTGACCATGGCCGTGACAGCGCTTTCATTGAGGCCGAGCAGGGCGGCAACCTGATTCTGGCGCATGCCGGGGGCGCCGGACACGATGGCCAGCACGGCGGCCTGAGCGGTGGAGATGCCGGCGGCCTCCATCAGCGCCTGGTCGGCCCGCTTCTGCAGGCGGTGCGCGGCGATCTGGAGGGCGTGATAGAATCGGCTGGAACGGGCGGTCATGACGCTTGGTAACGTCTTGCGGGGCGGTGTGGAAGCATATACTTCAATAGTGAAGTATATGGAGCGAAGCATGATTGTTGACGTATGGGCGCAGGTGACGACGGAGCGGTTCGCCGCTCAGCCCTGGCTGAAGACGCTGTGGAAATGGACCGGCCGGGAAGGGGATCCGCAGCCCACGAGCGTGGAAAAGACGGTCGCCGCGATGGACCGGGCGGGTGTGGACGTTTCGCTGATCTCGGCCTGGTCGTCACCGTCGGGAGACCTCATTTCCAATTCGGAGCTGATGGAACAGGTGAGCGAGGCGCCGGACCGGCTGCGCGGGCTGGCGACCGTCGACCTGACAGATCCGATGGGCGCTGTGCGGGAAATCCGGCGTGTCGTCGACGGCAAGCGCATCGTCGGCGTGCAGGTCGTCCCGTGGTTGTGGGACTTACCGCCGAATGACCGGCGGTATTACCCGGTCTATGCCGCCTGTATCGAGGCGGGCGTACCCTTCTGTACGCAGATCGGTCATACCGGGCCGCTGAAACGGTCGGAGACCGGGCGGCTGATCCCGTATCTTGAAGACGTGATGCTGGATTTTCCGGAGCTGACCGTGGTCGGCGGCCATGTCGGCTTTCCCTGGATCGACGAGCTGCACACCATGAGCATCAAGTTCCCGAATTTCCATGTCGATACATCGGCCTATGCCCTGCACCGGCTGCCGCCGGATTTCGTGGCCTGGATGAAAGGCGTCGGCCGCAGCCGGGTGATGTTCGGAACGAACTGGCCGATGCTGTCACCGGCCCAATGCCTCGGCGGACTGCCGGACCTTGGCCTCTCGGCCGAGGGCGAAGAAGCCTTCCTCGGCGGGAATGCCCTGCGGGTATTCCGGCTGTAGGACCATGGCTGTCTACACCATCGCCCAGCTCGCCTTCACCGATGAGGCGACTTACCGGCGCTACCAGGCGGCCTTCCCGTCGGTCTTCGCAAAATTCAAGGCAGAGGTCGTGGTGGCGGACGAGGCACCGGTCGTGCTGGAAGGGGCGTGGCCGTTCAGCAAGGTCGTGATCCTGCGCTTCCGCGATGAGGCCGAAGCGCTGCGCTTTGCCAATGATCCGGATTATGCTGCGATCGCGCAGGACCGGAAGGCAGGCGCCGACGCGGTCGTCATTCTCGCCAGAGGAGTCGATTGATCGGGCGACGGTTTTCCCTGTCTCATGCGTTGAAGGCTTCGTGGGACATTACAGGAGACCGTCATGTCATCTGGCAGACTGGCATTTGCATTGGCGGCGTGCGCCGCGCTGTTCGCCGCATCGGGCGCAGAAGCGGGGCCGCTGCGGGGCGGCGACAAGGGCCTGACCCATCATGAACTCGCCTCGGGCGGGATGATGCGCAGTTATGAAATGCACCGGCCTGACGGCGTGAAAGGTGCGTCGCCTCTCGTCATCATGCTGCATGGCGGCGGGGGCAGCGGGAAGAATGGCGTCAAGATGACCGGCTTCAACGATCTCGCCGACGCCGAGGGTTTCACCGTCGTCTATCCGGACGGGACGTCGAAGCGCGGGCCGTTCCTGACCTGGAATGCCGGCCATTGCTGTGCCTCTGCCATGGAACGGGACGTGGACGATGTCGGCTTCCTGTCGGACCTGATCGACGACCTCGTCGCGAAAGGCATCGCCGATCCGAAACGGGTCTATGTCACCGGCATGTCGAACGGAGCAATGATGACCCATCGGGCCGGCCGCGAACTGCCGGGCAAGATCGCTGCGATCGCGCCGGTCGTCGGCGCCATGTTCGGCGACGAACCGATGACCGCTGCGCCGGTTCCGGCCCTGATCATCACCGGCGCAAAGGACGCGCATGTGCCGGCTGCGGGCGGAAATGGCCAGTTCAACCGGCGGATGGATCCGCCGAACGACGTGCCCTTCGGGCCGGCAGACGTGGCCTTCCGCTACTGGTCGGCCGGCAATCACTGCCAGGGCGAGGCCCCTTCGAAAGAGACCGGGACGTATACGTTGCGGTCGGGCGCGAACTGTGCGGCCCCGGTGCGCTGGTACTCGATCACCGAAGGCGGCCATGCCTGGCCGGGCGGGCGCAAGGGCTCGCGCAGGGGCGATGCCCCGGTGACCGATTTCGATGCCAGCGAAGTGATCTGGGACTTCTTCAAGTCCCAGCACCGCTAAGCCGCGGCCCCGCCAGCGGCGCTCAGCGCAGCATGGCGTTCTGCCGCTTTGCCTAGGTCTGGGCGTCCATGTTCTTGAGACCGACGCGCATGTCGGTGGCGGTATAGACATGCTCGTCATCGACGAAGACCTTGCCGTCGGCAATGCCGAGGACGAGCTTGCCGCGGCGGACGCGCTTCATGTCGATTTCATAGCGCACCAGCTTCTTGTCCGGCGTGATCTCGCCGGTGAAGCGCACATCGCCGACGCCGAGCGCGCGGCCCTTGCCAGGGCTGCCGGACCAGCCGAGCCAGTAACCGACGATCTGCCACATGGCGTCGAGGCCAAGGCAGCCGGGCATCACCGGGTCGCCGGGGAAGTGGCAGGAGAAGAACCAGAGGTCCGGCGTGATATCGAGTTCGGCGACGACGCGGCCCTTGCCGAATTCGCCACCGTCCAGGGTAATCTCGGTGATCCGGTCCATCATCAGCATCGGCGGGGCCGGCAGCTGGGCATTGCCGGGCCCGAAATAGCCGCCCTTGCCGGATTCGAGCAGGTCTTCCTTGGAGTAGGAGGATTTGGGCGTGTGGTAATCGTGCGGTCCGGACATGGGGGGCGGCCTTCTTTCCTTAAAGACAAGACCCGCCTTGAAGGCCCGGACCGGGCCTGTTGTCAACACTGTTGGCGCGGCTTGTGTGGCTACTGGCCGGTGCCGGTGTCGGCGCCCCAGAGCGTCGCCTGCGGGGCATAGCCGCGATAGTCCTTGGCCCGGATCTCGCACCAGCCGGCCTCGCAGGGGCCAAGATCGACCAGCACGCCGCGGCCGACATCGACCACCGGGACGGCGCTGCTGGCCGGCTCCATGCGCAGAACGGTCGGCGTCTGCACCCAGGCCTTGTGACCGCTCTCAAGCATCCGCTCATGCATCCAGACTTCGGCGCCGGACGGATCGCGCACGCGCCGCCAGGTGTCGCTTTCCTTGATCACCAGGACAGGCAGGCCCTGGCGCTGGTATTCCCACAGGACGGGATAATCCTTGGACGGGCCCGCGCGGCCATTGACCATTGCGTATTTCAGCGTTTCGAAGCGCGGCACCGGCTTGCCCGAAAACCGGCTGATCTTCACCAGCTCCGGCGCCTGCGCGATGGCGGCGCCACCGACGAAAAACGCAGCGCTGACGAGAAGAGGGGCCCATTTCATGTTTTGTCGCGTCCCATAGCCATGCGGGCGCACACTCTCATGCCCGCGTGAATGCGGGGTAAAAGGCATCTGAGGGGCGGCTGCCTGTTTCTCAGGCAATCCGTAGTTTCCGCAAGTGGCGCGACAAGATTCCACGCCTGTCGCAATTGCTGGAAAAATGTTCGGCATTGGCGTTCCTGCAGGGCTTTGCTAAGGCCCCTAGCTGGACGCAATTTTTTGCACGGAATTTTCGAAGGGTGCCCATGCCGGGAAAGAAGCTGAAGATCGTCGTCACCCGCAAGCTGCCGGCCCCGGTGGAATTGCGGATGAAGGAATTGTTCGACGCACGCCTCAACGAGGACGACCACCCCTTCAGCCAGGACGAACTGGTCGAGGCGATGCAGACGGCCGATGTGCTGGTGCCCACCGTGACCGATCACCTCGACGGGCGCGTGATGGCCCGCGCCGGCGAACAGCTGCGCCTGATCGCCCAGTTCGGCGCCGGCGTCGACAATATCGACGTGCAGAGCGCCGTGCAGCGCGGCATCACCGTGACCAACACGCCGGGCGTCCTGACCGACGACACGGCGGACGTCGCCATGGCGCTGATCCTCGCTGTGCCGCGCCGCCTGCATGAGGGCGCGCAGATCATGGATACAGGTGGTTTCGACGGCTGGACGCCGACCTGGATGCTGGGCCGCCGCCTCGCCGGCAAGCGCCTCGGCATCATCGGCATGGGCCGCATCGGCCAGGCGGTCGCCCGCCGCGCCAAGGCATTTGGCCTCCAGATCCACTACCACAACCGCAAGCCCGTCAGCGCACGGATCGAAGAGCTGCTGGAGGCGACCTATTGGGACAGCCTCGACCAGATGCTCGCCCGGATGGACATTGTCTCGATCAACTGCCCGCACACGCCGGCAACTTTCCACCTGATGAATTCGCGCCGGATCGACCTGATGAAGGAAGACGCCTTCATCGTGAATACGTCGCGCGGCGAAGTGATCGACGAGGCGGCGCTCGCGCGGGCGATCAAGGCGGGCAAGCTTGCCGGGGCCGGTCTCGACGTGTTCGAGCGGGAGCCGACCGTCAATCCCGAACTGCTGAACCTTCCCAATGTCCTGCTCCTGCCGCACATGGGCTCGGCCACGATCGAAGGCCGCGTCGAGATGGGCGAGAAGGTCATCATCAACATCAAGACCTTCGCTGACGGGCACCGCCCGCCAGATCGCGTGATTCCTGCCATCCTCTGAGGCCGTGATCCGGGACACGATTATGCAACCGGGTGACGCAGCAAGCGTGCTGCCCGGTAATGACAGCGCTTCGGGACGTGGAAAAGGGCGCGGGCATCCAGCGGGGCGGCGTGTCGACATCGACCTGCTCCGGGCCGTCGCCGTGCTTGCGGTGATCCTGTTTCATTTCGACGTGCCAGGCCTGAGCGGCGGGTTTCTCGGCGTCGACATGTTTTTCGTGATTTCAGGTTACCTGATCACGCTGCATATTCGTCAGAAGCTGGACGCGGGCAATTTCTCTTTCGTGAACTTCTATGCGCGGCGGATACGGCGATTGTTTCCGGCTTTGGCCGCCACGCTCGTGCTGACCGGGATCGGGGCCGTTCTGCTCCTGCCGGCTGCGCTGCTACAGAACTTTGCCCATTCCGCGATCGCTTCGTCGGCCTACGTATCAAACGTCTATTTCTGGTCGATTGCGGACTATTTCGATACGGACAGCGTCTACAAGCCGCTCCTCCATACATGGTCCCTGTCTGTCGAGGAGCAGTTCTACATCTTCTGGCCAATGGCCGTGCTGCTGTTCCACAGGCGGTATCTGACTCTCGTGATCGCCCTGGCCGGGATCGTATCGCTTCTCGGCGGCATGTATCCGGGCTTCTCGCCAACGACGGTCTTCTATCACTTTCCGTTCCGCGTCCATGAATTCGCCATCGGCGCGCTGGTCAGCGGGATTTCGTTTGCGCGCCTGCCACGCCCTGTCGGAGCAGTTCTCGTGGCGGCGGCTATTCCGGCGATTGCCTGGGGGCTCGTTGCAACCGATGGGCATTCCGCATTTCCGGGATGGGGCAGCGGGGCGGTCATTCTCGGAACGGCACTCATGATTGCCGTGTCGCATCCGCTCCTGAACCGGGACTGGATGGTCTTCCGGCCTTTCCTGCGCATCGGCCTGATCTCCTATTCGGCCTATCTCGTTCACTGGCCGCTCGTCGTTTTCTACAAGATCTCCAGGCCCGGCCCGCTGAATGCGCCGGAGATCGCCGTGTTGCTTGGCGTGACTCTCGTCCTTGCGGAGATCTTGTACCGGCTGGTGGAACAACCGGCCTCAAAGGTGAAGCTGCCGCGCTTCCGGTATGCCATTATCGCCATGGCGCCCGTGATGTTGATCGGCGCGCTGGGCTTCAACCAGGCCTATCCGGTGATCCGGCAGCAAATGGCCACGCACCAGCCTGCCGGAACGGAAGTGGCCACAGTGGCGCAGGTTCTGGACGGAATTCAGGATCGCCGGGCCGTCCGCGACCTGGCAGAGCAGGAAATCCGGGAAAAGGCCACCGGCGTGCTGGCCGCGGACCGGAAAGTGATTGCCGTGCTCGGCGATTCGCATGCGGTCGATGTCTCGCTCGCGCTCCGGCTCGCGCTTGGGGACGACCATGCAAACGTCGTCCTGATCCACAGTATCTGCGATCCGCTGACGCTCGACAGCATTACGGTGTCGATGGACGAGCTCTACAAATCCCACTCTCAGGACAAGACGCGGGAGGAGGGCTATTGTTATCCCCAGCATGCGGACCTTCTGAACAAGGTTGAGCAGGCCGCGCCGGATCTCGTGATCTTCTCCGAGGCCTGGCGCCCCGATGCGTTGCCGTACCTCGGCAAGACACTGGAAGACATCAAGGCGGCGGTGCCGGCGCAGATTCTTGTGCTCGGCCGTGTGCCGCAATTTATGGGCTCGCCGGATGTGATCTTCCGCGACGCCGATACGCTCCAGCAGGTGAACCAGTTTGCCTGGAATCGGCGCTACAAGACCTTCGACGATCTCGATACCCTTCTGTCCAGCATGGCGGGTGAGGCCGGGGTCGCCTTCATTTCGAAATGGGATCTCGTCTGCCCGGATGATCTTTGCGACATGGTGATAGGGTCCGAGCTTGGGTATACCGACGCCCAGCACTGGTCGCTTGCCGGCATGAAACTGTATGGAGGCCGGCTTGGGGCCGATCCGGTCTTTCGGCAGGCCCTGTCGGAATAGGGCTCAGTCCAGCGCGCCGATATAGGGCAGGCCGCGATACTTGCCGGCGTCATCCATGCCATAGCCGACGAGATAGCGGCCCGGCGCGTCGAAGGCGCAGAAATCGACGCCGTTGTCGCCGCGCGGGGCCCATGGTTTCTGCGTCAGGGCGCAGGTGATGACCTCGCGCGCGCCCTTGGCGATCAGGTGGTGCTTGGCGAATTCCAGCGTGCGCCCGGTGTCGAATACATCATCCAGAAGCAGCACGCCGCGATCCTTCACGGGACGCGACAGGTCTGCCCGCACGGCGACCCGGCCGGAGCTTTCGCGGGCGTCGCGATAGGATTCCAGCCAGATCACATCCAGCATCGGGTGCACGCCCCGCCGGGCGAGGGCCTTCATCAGGTCGGTGGTGAACGGGGTGGCGCCGATCAGGATAGAGACGATCGTCCAGTCGCCGGCGAGTTTCGGGGCGAGCCGGTCGGCAAGCTCCTCGATCTTGGCCATCAGCTCCGCTTCCGGGACGAGGACTTCGATCTTCGGGTCACCACTCATTCGATATTGCCTTCCGAATCTTCGCTGACATCGACCACTTCGGTCTCCGGTTCCGGTTCCGGCGCGGGGACCGGGGCAGGCGGCCGCTCGGCGCCGATCTTGTCTTCCAGCGACAGTTCGATCTCGAAGCTTTCCATCGGCGCCTGCTCCAGCACGACCTGGAAAGTGCCATGGGCGCCCGGCTGCAGGCGGGCCGGCGTGATCGAGCCATACTTGGTCGCGACGACCCGTCCGCGCTCGTCCATCAGCTCGACCTTGACCAGCGGCGTCTCGACCGTGGTGCGTGCAACGTTCAAGGCGCGGCCGGACACGGTGACGACCGGGATCGTGTCATTGAAGGTACGCGAGCGTTCGATGGCCTCGAACTCGATACCGAACCGGTTGACGGTAAAGCCGGTCAGCTTGTAGGCGGCGGCCGCCTGCGGCCAGACCTTCACCACGTCATTGCGGAACACGATGGCCGCAACGCCCAGCGAGAAAAAGGCCGCGGCCATGACCAGCCAGGAAATGAGGGCGGCGGCGCGGCTTTTCTGCCGGCGCTGCTCGCGCACCCGCTCGCGGTAGATCTCGTGCGCGGCCACGGGGGAGGCGGGGCTGGCCGCGTCAACCGCGAGGCCGGTCGGCCCGACGAACCAGGAATGGCCGCAAGCCGCACATTTTACAGTGCGCCCGCTTTCACCGATTGTTGAGTCATCGGCGAAATACTGGGTCTCACAGCTTGGGCAGGTGAGGATCATCCTTGGTCTTTCCCGCAATTCGCCCCAATAATCCAGCCATCCGAGCCGACTGACGGAGCCGATGACCCTTTCGAGACTCGATCTCTTCGACGATGTCGCTGTGCGCCTGGACCATGTGTCGCTCCGCTACGACACATCGGACGACGTTCTTAGCGGCATTGATCTGACCCTGAAACAGGGTTCTTTCAGCTTCCTTACCGGAGCCTCGGGCGCCGGCAAGTCGAGCCTGCTGAAACTGTTGTACCTGGCGCTGAAGCCGACGGAAGGGGAGGTCAGCCTGTTCGGCCGCCCGACCAGCCGGCTTGCGCGCGACCAGCTCTCGGCCCTGCGCCGCCGGATCGGGGTCGTGTTCCAGGAATTCCGGCTGCTGGACCACCTCACCGCCTACGAAAACGTCGCCCTGCCGCTGCGCGTGGTGGGCCGGAAAGAGGCGGACTACCGGCCGGACGTGGAAGAACTGCTGACCTGGGTCGGCCTCGGCAAGCGGTTGCATGCGCGCCCACATACGCTTTCTGGTGGTGAGCAACAGCGCGTCGCCATTGCCCGCGCCGTTGTGACCCAGCCGGACATCATCATCGCCGACGAGCCGACCGGGAACGTCGACCCCGAAATGGGCGCCCGCCTGATGCGCCTCTTCCTCGAGCTCAACAAGCGCCGCGGCACGACGGTCATCATCGCCACGCATGACCTTGGCCTGGTCCGGCAGGTGAATGCGCCGGTCTACCGGCTGACCAATGGCCTGCTGGTGCAGGATGTCGAGTTCGGCACCGGCGCGGGCCGCCGCCGGACCGACCCTGTGCGCGTGCCGGAGGACGAGTGATGGCCCGCGAGACACCCCTCCTGCCGGTCGAGGATGCGCGCGAAATGGCGCTGTTCTTCGTCGTCGCCGCGCTCTGCTTCCTTGCCTCGCTGGCCGCCCTGACGGCAAAGTCCACCTATGGCGCGGCCAAGAGCTGGACGGCGGAAGTGGAAGGGGAGCTGACTGTGACCCTGCAGGATGTCGACCGGCGCGCGGCGGAAGATGCCCGCAAACTGATCGAGAAGGTCACGGGCGTGCGCTCGGCGCATGTGCTGACCAAGGAAGAGATCGACGAGTTGCTGGCGCCGAATTTCGGCAATCGCGGCCTGCCGGACAGCCTGCCGCTGCCGCAGCTGGTGGCGGTGACGGCCGACCCGCTGGCGCCGGACCTCGGCCCGACGCTGGAGCGGACCCTCGCCGAAGCGGGCTATGACAGCGCAGTGGATGAGCATGCCGACTGGGCGGGCGATGTGCGCCGGATGCTGGGCATCGCAAGGCTCGTCGCGCTGACCGCCGTGGCCTTGCTGGTCTCGACGGCCATTGCGGTCATCGCCTTTGCGACTCATGCGGCGCTGCTGGCACGCCGGGACATTGTCGACGTGTTGCACCTGTCGGGTGCGCGCGACCGGTTCATTGCCACCCTGTTCGAACGGCGCTTCTGGATCCTCGGCCTCAGGGCCGGGGCGGTCGGGGCGCTGCTGGCCCTTGGCGCGGCCGCCGCCACCATTTTCGCGGTCAAGGCGCATGGCGCGCGCACCGGCCTGCTGCCGGAACTCAGCCTCGACTTCACAGACCTTGTCGTCCTGGTGCTGACGCCGGTCATCGCCGGCCTTGCCGCGCGGATCGCCGCGCGGGTGACCGTCATCCGGTCGCTGAAGAGCGTGATGTGAGCCGGCGGCGGCGCAAGGGCATATCGGGCTTTGCCTGGCTTCTGGCGCTGATCGTCCTCGGCGCGCTGGCGGCTGACTTCCTTCTGTTTACCCAGCGGGCCACGGGCCTGAAACCGGACCCTGCCGCCCATGCCGATGCCATCGTGGCGCTGACTGGCGGATCGGGCCTCAGGATCGCGGAAGGCGTGAAACTGGTGGCCGAGGGGCGGGGCGAGCGGCTCCTGATTTCCGGCGTCAATCCGGATGTGACGCTGCAGGATCTCATAGACCTTGCCGGCGGCGACGCGCAGGTCTGGGCCTGCTGTGTAGACCTCGGCTATGTCGCGGAAACCACGCTTGGCAACGCCGACGAGACGGCGGCCTGGGCCTATGAGCATGACTATGACGAGCTGATCGTCGTCACCTCCGATTATCACATGGCGCGCAGCCTGATCGTGCTGGAGGAAGCCATGCCGGACATCGCCCTTACGCCCTGGCCGGTGCGCACCGTGATCGATCCGTCGCGGATCTGGTCCCATCCAAAATCCCTAAAGGGGGTTTTCATGGAATGGGCGAAGTGGCGGGTGACGACGCTCGAATGATTGGTTAAGCCCGGCGCCATGCGGTTTGTGACCTCCCTTCTGTTTGTGATCTGGATGTACGGCTGGATGGGCCTTCTCGGCATCCTGTTCCTGCCGGCATTGCTGTTGCCGCGGGCGGCGGTGCTGTTCGGCATCCGCACCTTCACGCGGATGGTGCGCATCGGCCTGAAGCTGATCTGCGGGATCGACACCGAGATCCGGGGCCTCGAACACATGCCCACGGGCCCGGTCATTTATGCGGGCAAGCACCAGTGCATGTACGACGTCTTCATCCCCTTCCTGGTGATGAAAGACCCGGCGATCATCATGAAGCGGGAACTGCTCTGGTATCCGGTCCTCGGCTGGTACGCTCTCAAGGCCGCGATGATCCCGATTGACCGGGCAGGAACGACGAAGACGCTGAAAGCCATGGTGGCCGAAGCGAAAAAGCGGGCCGAAGCCTACCGCCAGATCGTGATCTTCCCGGAAGGGACGCGGCGGGCACCGGGCGCACCGGCGGATTACCATGCCGCCGGCATTGCCGCCCTTGCCAAGGCGATCGAGGCGCCCGTGGTGCCTGTGGCAACGAATGCGGGCCTCTGCTGGCCGGGACGGGGCCTGATGCGCCGGCCGGGCCGCGTCGTTTACGAGATTCTGCCGCCCCTGCCGGCCGGCCTTCCACGCAAGGACCTCATGGCGCGGCTGGAAGCGGCGCTGGAGCCCGCAACGGAAGCTCTTGTGAAGGAAGGGCTTGCCGTGCAGGGTCGCGACCTGCCGACCGGCTGAGTTCAACTGCTTTCAGGATTCCAGATGGCCAAATCCCATTCGACGCAGAAGAGATCCCGCTTCTGGCTGTTCTTTCCGTTCATCCTTGCCGCGATCGCCATTGGTGGCTGGTGCGGCTGGTGGTTCCTTGCCAGCACCAAGGTCAATCAGGCGGTCGACAAATGGATCGCCGAACAGCCGGGGCAAGGGGCCGAGTTCACCTATGCCTCGAAGAGCCTGACCGGCTTTCCCTTCCGGTTCGATGTGCAGTTCGACAAGCCGCACTATCGCGCCACGGACGGACATGTCTGGGAAGGCGACCATGTCCAGTTCGTGATGCAGGCCTGGAAATTCCAGCATGTGATCGCCCGGGCGCCGGGCCATAATGTGCTGACCACGCCGCTTGGCATCCGCAACAGCTTCGACCTCGACGAGACCGCCGCCGCGAGCCTGTCCTGGACAGCAGAAGGCCCGAAGCGGATCGGCGCGCAATCCGGCGAGGCAAGCGTGATCCTGAATGGGGCGGCCTATGAGATTTCCGGCCTCAGCCTCAACTTCGCGCCGCGCGACGAGTCACCCGACGACCTGATGCTGGCGGTGCAGTGGGACAAGGTCACGCTGGAGGCAGCGCCGCAGGCTGCGCCCTATCTGGGCACGGAGCTTGGGCCGTCGCGCCTGATCGGCGAAGTGCGCAATTTCTTCCCGGCCTATACGCGCGCCGGGGGCGAGATCCGGGATGTCTGGGGCGAGCTTCTGACCATCGGCGGCGATGTCGAGGTGGCCCAGCTGCTGCTGGACTGGGGCCCGATGGATCTTGGCGGGCAGACCAATCTGACGCTTGAGGGTGGCCGGGCGAACGGCGCGATCAAGGTGCGGCTGGAAGATGCCGCCGCGCTGAAGGAAGCGATGATCGCCGCCGGCCGCTGGGGCACGATGGAGCAGACGCTGATCGGCACGATCGAGCCAGCCTCGCGCGACAATGGCTTCCTGACACTCTCGGTGATCGACAGCAATATCTTTGCCGGCCCTGTGCCTGTTGGCAAGCTGCCAGGCTCCGGCCTGTGACACGCATGACGCCTCGCAAGCTGAAAGCGGCTTGCGAGGAGCTGGCCCGGCGCGACATTGCGCTGGAACGGGCCTACCGGGTTGTCAGGGTGCCCGAGTGGCGCAAGGGCGACGCCACATATGCCGTTCTGGCGAAGATGATCGCCTACCAGCAGATCACGACAAAGGCGGCGACGACCATCTGGGGCCGGGTCGAGGATTTCCTGGGCGAGGTGACGCCGGAGGCGGTGCTGGCGTGCGACCAGGAAGCGTTGCGCGCCTGCGGCCTGTCGCGCCCGAAGCTCGCCCACCTCAATTCGATTGCCGAGGCGGTCGTCTCCGGTGCGCTGAACCTAGAGCGCGTGGCGGCGGCGGAGATTGATTCGGCGCGGGCAGAAATGCTGGCCGTGCGGGGCATTGGCCCATGGACCGCCGATTTGTTCCTGCTCTACGCGGCCCGAAACATGGACGCGTTTCCGGCCGGCGATGTCGGCCTGATGGAGGCGCACAAGCGCCTTGGCGGCTACACGACACGCATGACGAACAAGGAATTTTCCGATTGGGCAGAGCGATGGCGGCCCTACCGGGGCGTGGCGGCGCACCTGCTCTGGGGCTGGCTGAATGCCGAGCGGGCAAAGACCGGCCAGCCGCCTGCCTGAACGCCCTGTGACCCCGCCGCGCCTTGCAAATACAGTGAGGTGTCATATTCTTGTAGCGGGAATCGCCTATCCGATGGGCGAAGGAACAAGGAGCGCCGTCTTCAGGATCTTTCTGGTTTCAAGTCTTCGCCGGATGGGGGGTCATCATGGCTGAGATCATAACGGCCCCGCCCAGCGGACGGCCGGCACTGGTTCTGAATGCCGATTACCGGCCACTTTCCTACTATCCGCTGTCGCTCTGGCCCTGGCAGGAAGTGGTGAAAGCCGTCTTCCTCGACCGTGTCGATATCATCGCCGAATACGATTATGTGGTGCGCTCTCCAAGTACGGAATTCCGCCTTCCGAGCGTCATTGCCCTGCGCGATTTCGTGCGCCAGGACCGACCGCCCGCCTTCACGCGCTTCAACGTGTTCCTGCGCGACGGGTTCGAATGCGCCTATTGCGGCTCCGGTGAGCATCTGACGTTCGACCATGTGGTGCCGCGCTCCAAGGGCGGGCGCACCAGCTGGGAGAACATCGTCGCCGCCTGCAGCCCGTGCAATCTGCGCAAGGGCAACAAGCTGCTGCACCAGACCGACATGCACCTCCTGAAGCGGCCCTTCCGCCCGAACAATTACCAGCTGCAGGACACCGGCCGCCGCTTCCCGCCCAACCATTTGCATGAGACGTGGATGGACTATCTCTACTGGGATGTGGAACTGGAGGGCTGATTAACCATCCGCCCACTGCGATTGTTACAAAACCGCAGAAAAGCCGTCATAAATCCTGTATGAAATCAGTCTATCCGCCTGCGGATGACGTCGTCTTTTCCGAAATCGCGCCCTGATTACCGGGCGATCTTCATTTCCGATGTGCACCTCGGCAGCGCCGGGTGCCAGGCGGTGGCACTGTGCCAGTTCCTGAAGACGCATACGAGCGAACAGCTCTACCTGGTCGGTGACATCATCGATGGCTGGCGCCTGCGGAAAAAATGGTTCTGGCCGCAGTCGCACACCAACGTCATCCGCCGTATCCTGACGGCCGCCAAGCGCGGCACGGAAGTCACCTATATCATCGGGAACCATGACGAGTTCCTGCGCGCCTTCCTTCAGTTCCGTCTCGCTTTCGGCGATATCAGCGTCAAGAACCGCGCCCTGCATGAGGGCGAGGACGGCAAGCGCTACCTTGTCGTGCATGGCGACATGTTCGACGGCATGATGCGCACCGACCGCAAATGGATCATGCACCTTGGCGACCATGCCTATAATTTCCTCCTCTGGGCGAACACCAAGCTCAACGCCGTGCGCCGGTGGATGGGCCTGCCTTACTGGTCGCTCTCGGCGGCGCTGAAGAAGCGCACCAAGCGGGCGCTGAACCATATCCACAATTTCGAGGGCCATGTGGCGGACTATTGCCGCCGCAAGGGTTTCGACGGTGCGATCTGCGGCCACATCCATGTCGCCGAAATGCGCGACATCGACGGCATCACCTACATGAATGACGGCGACTGGGTGGAAAGCTGCACGGCGCTGGTCGAGCACCATGACGGCCGCTGGGAAGTCCTCCACTTCCAGCCCCACGAAGTGAAAGAGGCCGAGCCCGTCGCGAAGGAAGCCCGCATCCGCGCCGTCGCCTAGTTCGGCGTGTTCGCCACGCAGGCTTTCGCGCGGGCAAGGATTTCGTCGCCCGTCACCGTATCCATCAGCTCGCCCCGGCGCAGGTTCAGCGCCTTGAACGCGTCCGGCTCGGACACGCCCTCCGGCACGGCATAGGCGTTGAGGTGCGTCATCGCCGCGATCAGCACCTGCGCCTGGAAATCCCCGTCGGCGGGCAGCACGCCGTCCGCAATCAGCCGGTCGGCCGCGCTGATCAATGCGGCGCAATCAAGCGGGCCGTCGCCGGTCGCAGCGGGCGCGGCATTGTCTGCCGCCGGGCTGCAGGCGGTAAGGGCGAGAAGGGCGGCGACGATGGCAAGGCGCATTGGATGTCTCTCTGATTTCCGGTTGCCATTGTAGCAAGGGTTTCACCGGATTGCGAAGGGGCGCCCGATGCGTTTCCTCCCTCGCTTGCGGGGGAGGTGGCAGACGGCGCAGCCGGCTGACGGAGGGGGAAAACCGGACGTGCGGCAGGCGCCCCCTCCGTCCGCTCCGCGGCCACCTCCCTCGTGAACGGGGGAGGATGAGGCGAGACTTTTCCTCGCCCGCTTGACTTCCCCGCCTCTCCCGGCCACGTCCTGCCGATGACTTCCTCCCTGAAGGCCATTCTTGGCCCCACCAATACCGGCAAGACGCATTACGCCATCGAGCGCATGATTGCGCATGGCACGGGCATGATCGGCCTGCCGTTGCGCCTTCTGGCGCGCGAAGTCTATGACCGCGTGGTCGAGCGGCGGGGCGCGGCCAGTGCGGCGCTGATCACGGGGGAGGAGCGGATTGTTCCGTCCACGGCGCGTTACTTCATCTGCACGGTCGAATCCATGCCGGTGGAGCTGCGTGCCGATTTCGTCGCCATTGACGAAATCCAGCTCGCCGAAGACGAGGACCGCGGCCACATCTTCACCGACCGCATTCTCAATCTGCGCGGTAATCATGAGACGCTGCTGCTCGGTTCCGACACGATGCGCGCCATCCTGCGCGACCTGAAACTCGGTGCCGAAGCGGAGTTTCGCGAGCGGTTTTCAGACCTCCGTTATTCCGGCCATACCAAGATCACCAAGCTGCCGAAGCGGACCGCTGTCGTCGCCTTCAGCGCGGACGAGGTTTATGCCATCGCCGAACTGCTCCGCAGGCAGAAGGGTGGGGCGGCTGTGGTGATGGGGGCGCTCAGCCCCCGCACGCGCAATGCCCAGGTCGCCATGTACCAGTCCGGCGAGGTGGATTACATCGTCGCCACGGATGCGATTGGCATGGGGCTCAACCTCGATGTCGACCGGGTCGTGTTCGCCTCGCGCTCGAAATTCGACGGGCGGCGGCACCGCCTGCTGTCGACGGCCGAATGCGGTCAGATTGCGGGCCGTGCCGGCCGCTTCCGCAGCGATGGCGAATTCGGCGAGACGGCCGACTGCCCGCCCTTCGAGGAAGAACAATGGCGCGCCATCGAGGAGCACCGCTTCGACCCGGTGGACCATATCCAGTGGCGCAGTTCCGACCTCGACTTCTCGTCGCTGAAGACGCTGATCCGCAGCCTCGAAAAACCGTCCGGACACCCCGCATTGATCCACACGCCGCACGCGCTGGACGAATGGATCCTCCGCCGGATGAGCGAAGACGGCCATATTGGGCCGGATGTGACCGGCGCGCGCCATGTGAAGCGCCTCTGGGATCTCGCGCGCCTGCCGGATTTCCGCAAGACCGGGCCGGAAGGCCATGGCCGGCTCGTGCTCGGCCTTGCCGAAACGCTGAAGGACCCGGATGCCCGCCTGTCGGATGACGGCATGCGCCGGCGTCTTGAAGACCTCGCCTCGACGCAGGGTGATATCGCCCGGTTGCAGCAAAGGCTTGCGAATATCCGCACCTGGACGTATGCGGCCAACCGGCCCGACTGGCTTGCGAACCCTCCTTATTGGCAGGAAAAGACCCGCGAGATAGAAGACGCCTTGTCGGACGCGCTGCATGAAGCGCTGACGGCGCGGTTTGTGGACCGAAGGACAACGGCGCTGCTCGCCAGCCTCAAAAAGGAAGATGCACTCGTGACCGATCTGACGCCCGAAGGCGATGTGACCGTGGAAGGCCATGTCGTCGGACGCCTGAAAGGCCTGACCTTTGAACCCGTCCTCGACGCCCGAACGCTGGAAGGCAAGGCCGTGCGCAATGCCGCGACCGCTGCCATCCGCCCCATGCTGCTGAAGCGCCTTGCCGAAATCACCGGCGCGGCTGCCGACGCCTTCCGGCTGACCGATGAAGGCACGATCGAACATCAGGGCGCTGTGGTCGGAACGCTGGCCAAGGGCCCGATCTGGATGGTGCCGCGCGTCGACGTGGTCGGCGCCATGGAAACCGAACCGCACGATCGCGAACCTGCCCGCGCCCGCATGGAAGAGTGGATGCGCGGCGAGATCGCGCGCGTGCTGCCGACGCACTGGAAACTGGTTGCCGAGAAATCCGGCGAGGCGCTGGAAGGCCTGCCGCGGGGCCTTGCCTTCCGCGTGCTGGAAAGCGGCGCCGCGGTGGACCTTCGCAATGACGAACAGGCCGTGCGCCTGACGCCGGAACAGCGCGAGGCGCTGAAGGGCATCGGCATCCGCGCAGGCCGCGTGGCCGCGCATGTGCCGGACGCGCAGAAGCCGGCCGCCCAGCGCATGATCGCCATCCTGCGTGCGATCCATGCCGGCGAGGGCTTCCCGCTGGCCCCGGAAGGGGCGGGCTCGTTCGCGCTCGACGGCACCTGGCCGGAAGAGGCGCTCGCCTCGAACGGCTATCTCCGCTTCGGAAAGCGCGCGGTGCGCGCCGACCTTGCCGAGCGGCTCGGATGGGAATTGTCGAAGCGCCGCCGTGAGGCGGACAAGTCGGTCTTCGCCATCCCGATGGACCTTGCCTCGGTCGTCTCCTGTCCGGCGGATGACTGGCCGGCCGTGCTCAAGGGCTTCGGCATCGCCCCGGCGGAGAAGGACAAGGAAACCGGCGCCGTGACGCTCTGGCGCTATGCCTCGCGCTCGCGTCCGGACGATGCCGCGCCGCGCGGGCGCAAGCGCGACGACCGGGCACCTGAGGGTCAGCAAGGTCAACGCAAAGGGCGCGGGGAGTCACATAAACCCACCTCCGCGGTCAACAAATCGCGCGGTCCGTCCAACAGGGGTGGCGGGGATAAACGCGGCTATCAGGCAAGCCGCCGCCAGCCCGATCCGGACAGCCCGTTTGCGGCGCTCGCAGCCCTGCTGCCGCCGGCGCCGCCGCCCCATCAGAAGAAAAAGCGCAATCCGAAGGGCAAGGGTGGCGGGTCCAAACCTGCCGCCGATGCTGCAGGTTTCGTCTACAAGCCGTTTCGCTGAGTATGGACGGCACGCTGCGCCTCGACATCTGGCTGTGGCGGGCACGCTTCTTCAAGACACGCACCCTCGCGGCCGACCATTTGCGCGGCCGTGGCGCCCGGCTCACCCATAACGGCCAGACCCGGCGCATCGACAAACCCGCAACCGCCATTACAGCCGGCGATATTGTCACCCTTGTCCGGGGGGCGCATATATCCACCATCGAGATCCTGGATCTCGGCACCCGCCGCGGCCCGCCGGCCGAAGCGCAGGCGCTCTACAGACTGCTCGAAGGAGAAACATGATGAAATTCAGGGATCTCTTTCGCAGCAAGACGCCCGCCGAGAAGGATATGGACCCGCATCTCGCCGCGGCCGCCCTGCTGGTCGAAGCGGCGCTGGTGGACGGCGTCTATGTGAACATCGAAAGCGACATGATCGCCGAAATCCTGCTGGAAGCCTTCGACCTGGAAGCCGACAAGGTCGACGAGCTGATCGCGGAGGGTGAGACGCTCGCGGAAGAAGCGGTCGACACGTTCAATTTCACCCGCCACGCCAAGAAGCTGCCGATGGACAAGCGGATCGCGATTGTCGAAGGCCTCTACCGCGTCGCCCTTTCCGATGGCGAGCGCAGCGATGTGGAGGATGCCTTCATCCGGCAGGTCGCCTCGCTGCTCTACGTAGACGATATTGCGCGGGCCGGAGCGCGCCAGAGGGCGGAAGCGCGACATTAGCATTCCTGCGTATTCTACCGCATTGACACAGGGCTATGCGCGCGCCATTTCGCCCGTGCTGAATTCCTAAAAGAGGCCTTTCGCCTATGACTTATATCGTCGTCGATGCCTGCATCCGCTGCAAATACATGGACTGCGTCGAAGTTTGCCCGGTCGACTGTTTCTATGAGGGCGAGAACATGCTCGTCATTCATCCGGAAGAGTGCATCGACTGCGGCGTGTGCGAACCGGAATGCCCGGCCGAGGCCATCAAGCCGGATACCGAGGACGATCCGGACGGCAAATGGCTGAAGCTGAATTCGGACTATTCCAAGGTCTGGCCCAACATCACGCGGATGAAAGAGCCGCCTGCCGACCGGGATGAATTCGCAAAGATTACCGGCAAGCTGGAAAAGTACTTCAGCCCCAATCCCGGCACCGGCGACTGAGCAGACGGGGATAGCCCGTCAGGCGCTGTATCCATTGCAGATCTGAAGAAAAGTTAACGAATTCCGTGGGTTCGTTAACTTCACCTATGGTTAACTCCTGATGTGACCTGTTGAAATTCCTACAGATTTGTGTTAGACAGCAAGCTTGAGCGATAAGTAACGAAGAGCCGGATTTCCCAACTCAGACCGTAGACCTTGCGGACTGTGGTGGGTCACTTCGGCTCTAAATGCGTAGAAAAGGGCGATTACCGAAATGGCGAAAAAAGCAGCAGCTGCGGAACTGACGTTCGGGGTGGGTCAAAGCGTCGTTTATCCCGCACACGGGGTAGGAAAGATCACCAGCGTCGAGAAGCAGACTGTCGCCGGCATGGAGCTGGAAGTCTATGTTGTGGCATTCGACCAGGACAAGATGATCCTGCGCGTGCCGACCAATCGTGCTGAAGCGTCCGGTATGCGCGCCCTCGCCGGCTCGAAACTGGTCGACGACGCCCTCAAGACGCTCGGCGGCAAGGCCCGCATCAAGCGCACCATGTGGTCGCGCCGTGCCCAGGAATACGAAGCCAAGATCAATTCCGGCGACCTGATCTCGATTGCGGAAGTCGTGCGCGACCTTCACCGCGGCGATGACCAGCCGGAACAGTCCTATTCCGAGCGCCAGCTCTATGAGAGCGCGCTGGACCGGATGGCCCGCGAACTGGCGGCCGTCGAGAACATCGACAAGGCCGTGGCGATGGAGAAACTCGCCAAGTCGCTGGCCAAGAAAAAAGTTGCCGCCTGACGCCAGGACGGCTGACGGACATCATGCAGACGCCCCGCAGGTTCCGCCTGCGGGGCGTTTCTTTTGGCCGAATGTAAATGTGCCGGGGCCGGTTGTTTACGAAGCCGCGCTCTTCGCCCCTCTCTGTTAACCTTAATGAAAACCGTCAGAGGCACGATTTCCTCCGTCGCCGGATATTCCGTGCGGCACTTGGGTAAGCCCGCTGGACACGGACACAAAGTCCGGCAGGCGGGTCTGGGTGACAGGAGAATGAGATGCCCTATTCAGATATGCCGCTTCCGCCCGGCGCCCTTCTCGGGGCAGATGCCGGAGCCGAAGAGTTCTACCAGGCTGGCCTTGCCTGCGCGGCCGGGATCGATTCCGATATCGACCTCGTCTCGGCGCACAAATGGTTCAACCTCGCCGCTGCGCGTGGTCATGAAGACGCCAAGCTGCAGCGCCAGGAAATGGCCGACATGCTGACTTCGGAAGAAGTGAAGATTGCGCTGTCAGCGGCCCGCGACTGGCTGAAGCTGGCGCACTAAGCCAGGACCGATGCCTTGCTGATGACGGGCCGCCGAAGGTTCAGGCGGCCAGGGCGTAGGCGTCCAGCTGGCTCTTCAGGGGGCGGCGGAACACGAAGAACAGCACGATCACCGTCAGAGGGATGTCGACGAGCGTCATCAGGATGGCGGGCTGCGGAATGGCACCGAGGAACCAGTCGCCGATATAGACAAGGCCGAGGCCGAGCTTGCCGATCAGGGGCGCCCAGAGCAATTGACGAAAGCGGATCGGATCGTGCGCGACGATCGCGAACAGGATTCCGATACACACGATCAGTGCGCCGGTGATTTTCATCAGCGAGAGATCCGGCGCGAAGACGCCATGACCGACCAGGTCGGTCATGAATCCCGGAGCGA
Organism: Hyphomonas sp.; assembly: GCF_041398385.1. Taxonomy (GTDB): domain Bacteria; phylum Pseudomonadota; class Alphaproteobacteria; order Caulobacterales; family Hyphomonadaceae; genus Hyphomonas. The sequence continues at coordinate 49,574 of NZ_JAWKUW010000002.1, read as the reverse complement.
TGTAGAGCGGTATGCCGATCGCCCAGCTGTATCCGGCAACCATCCAGAAAAAGAGTTTCCAGCCCTTCATTGCGGCCTCCTTGCTATGGACGTCCAGTGTCCGTCACATGGCGGGACAATACAAATCGACTTTGCCCATTAGGATTTGCAATTGATTCAGCTTAACCATGAGCATGCCTGTGCGCACACGGATGGCCGCGCTGAAAGGGGGATCATCCGATGCGGCGGGTGTGGCCCTTCCAGTAGGGTTCCCGCAGATCCTTGCGCAGGATCTTGCCTGACGGGTTGCGGGGCAGGGCGTCGATGAAATCCACCGATTTCGGGCATTTGTAGCCGGCGATCCGTTCTTTCGCCCAGGCGATGACGCTCTCCGGGGTGGGGTTCTGGTCCGGTTTCGCCACGATGATGGCCTTTACCGCTTCTCCCCATTTTTCGTCGGGAACGCCGATCACGGCAACGTCTGCGACGCCGGGATGTCCGAAGATCGCATTCTCGACTTCGGCCGGATAGACGTTTTCGCCGCCGGACACGATCATGTCCTTCACCCGGTCATGGATGAACAGGAAGCCGTCCTCGTCGAAATAGCCGGCATCGCCGGTGTGGAAGAAGCCGTTGCGGATCGCGTCCTCAGTTGCTTCCGGACGGTTCCAGTAGCCTTTCATGACATAGCCGGCCTTGATCACGATTTCGCCGACCTCGCCCGTGGGCACCGGATTTCCCTCGCTGTCGACGCATCGGATGATCGTGCCGGGATACGGCACGCCGCAGGAGCGCAGCTTGTTCCAGGACGGATTATGCGCTTCGGGCGGCAGGAAGGTTCCTGCACCGACCGTTTCCGTCAGGCCGTAAAGCTGGGTGAAGCGGGCGCCCATGATGTCCTGCGCTTCCAGCAGCAGGCTCTCGGTGATGGGAGAGGCGCCGTAGAAAACCTGCTTCAGGCTCGACCAGTCGATGTCGCGCACATTCCGCTGCTGGGTCAGCATCAGGATGACGGCTGGCACCCAGAAGGCGTGCTGGACGCCCTGTTCCTCGACGAGCTTCAGGATCAGCTGCGGGTCGATCTCGCGAAGGACCACGGTGCGCGCGCCCTGGATCGAGCCGAGGATGCCGAGATTGACACCCGCGACATGGAACAGCGGCATGGCATTCATCACCACGTCGCCGGCATCATAGCTGGACCATTCCAGCAGCCGGGCCTGCTCAAATAGTTCCCGGTAATTGAGATTGGTCAGCTGCACGCCCTTGGGCAGGCCGGTTGTGCCGGATGTATAGAGCTGGAGGACATCGTCGTCGTTCTTCGGCTGCAGGCCGGGGGAGGCGGCGTCCTGCGCATCGCGCCAGCTGGCATAATCCGGCCAGTCGGCATGGCCGCCATCAATGGCGACGATCTGGGTCAGATCGGGCAGTTCCTCGCGGATCTGCTCGACCATGGCGTAAAACTCCTTGCCGACGAACAGGACTTTCGCGCCGGCATCGGAGAGAATGAACGTCACTTCCGGTGCGGCGAGGCGCGTGTTCACCGCTGTCATCACGGCGCGGGCTTTGGCGCAGCCATAGAGCATCTCGTAATATTGCGAGGTGTTCTTGGCGAGATAGCCCACCCGGTCCTGCGGTGCCACGCCGAGCGCGATCAGGCCATTGGCGACCTGGCTCGACCGGGTGTCCAGATCCCGGAAGCTCGTGGAATCGCCCTCAAACCAGAACGCCACCTTGTCCGGACGCAGCCCGGCCTGGACGCGTGGCACATCCGCCAGAAACGGCATCGCGTCGACGTCGATCATGTTTTCCTCCGCAGGTATTCTTTTCTTTGAAGTGAGTTTAGTGCCTTCCGGGCGCTTGTCAGCCCGCGTCGCAGCGGCAAGGCTGAAAGGACCCTGCAGATGGAGGTGTCCTTGATCCGGCTATTTTCAGTGCTCTTCAGCCTTGTCATTGTGGCTTGCGCCGGTACGCCTGAAATGTCTCCCGCTCCGGCGTGTGCGTCAGCCGCACGGTTTGCGGGCGAGGGCAAGGCGCGTGTGGCGGCGCTGTCAGAACTGCCAGCCAATGAACGGGCTGAGGTGGCGCTCGATATGGTCGCCTGCCTCGAACATCCGGATCCCAGGGTTCGGGACGGTTTCGCCTATGAAACCTATGCCGCGATAATGCGCGGCGGGTTGCTGGACGAAACCGGGCTGAGGGCGCTGAAGGCGGCCCTGCTCGACGAACTGGCCGCAGCCGGGGGCGACCCTGCCGGCTTTCGCGGGCCGTTTGCTGCGCTGATCCTGTCGGAAGTGGTGCGGACCGACAGGATCACGCCCTGGATGACGGGGGAGGAGCGCGGCGAATTGGTGGCCGCGGCAGCGGCTTATATGTCCGGACTTGCCGATTACCGGGGCTATTCCGATACCGATGGCTGGCGCCATGGCGTGGCGCACACGGCGGACATTTTCCTGCAATTGTCGCTGAATGAGGCGCTGACGCGGGACGAGGCCGATGCAATTCTGGCAGTGATCGCGGTGAAGGCCGGGACGTCGGACCATGCCTATATCTTCGGAGAACCGGAGCGGCTGGCCGCGCCGGTGTTGTACCTCAGCCGGCGGGGGCTCCTCACGCCGGAAGAGTGGACGGACTGGTTCATGGGCCTCTGGCCCGAGGACGATCCCTTGCGGGAGGTGGCCTATGCGTCCGCGGCCGCGCTGGCCCGCAAGCACAACCTCACCGCCTTTGCAGAATCGGTCTACGTGTCGGCCGACGTAAGCGGGGATGAGGCGTTTGCGCCCGTGGGTGCGGCGTCGCTCGCGTTTATCCGGTCCTTGCCCTGAGACACGTCTTGCGGCAGTTGAATGCCCATGACCGTCCACACGCCCCCGCCGAATGCCGATCTTGCCGAAACCTTGCTGGCCATGGGCCGCAAGGCACGGGCAGCCTCGCGCGCGCTGGGCAAGGCGACGGCGGCTGACCGCACGCGCGGCCTGAAAGCGATTGCCACCGCGATCCGGGCGGCCGCGCCGGACATTCTTGCGGCGAATGCGGCAGACATGGAGGCCGGGCGCACCAAAGGCCTCGATGCAGCGATGCTCGACCGGCTGGCGCTCGACGCGGCGCGGCTCGAAGGCATTGCGAAAGGGGTCGAAGCCGTGGCGGCGTTGCCCGACCCGATCGGCAAGGAGCTTGCCCGCTGGACCGTGCCGAGCGGGCTCGACATCGCCCGTGTGGCGGTGCCGCTAGGTGTCATCGGCATCATCTATGAGAGCCGCCCGAACGTCACGGCTGATGCCGGAGCGCTCTGCATTCGTTCGGGCAATGCAGCGATCCTGCGTTGCGGTTCTGAAAGCGCGCGCTCTTCGCGGGCGCTGGTCGACGCAATGCGCCGTGCCCTGACGGACGAGGGCTTGCCTGCGGATGCGGTGCAATTGGTCCCGACGCAGGACCGGGAGGCTGTCGGCCACTTGCTGGCCGGACTTGACGGTCAGGTCGATGTCATCGTTCCGCGCGGCGGGCGCAGCCTAGTCGAGCGGGTGCAGATGGATGCCCGCGTGCCGGTGATCGGCCACCTCGAAGGCCTCTGCCATGTCTATGTCGACGGTGCAGCCGACCCGGACAAGGCGGTTGCGGTCGTCGTGAATGCCAAGATGCGCCGCACCGGCATCTGCGGGGCCGCGGAGACGCTGCTGGTCGACGCAGCAATTGCCGGAACTTTGCTGCCCGTGCTTGCCAGCGCGCTTTCAGAGGCTGGCTGCGAATTGCGTGGCGATGAGCGAGCCCGCGCCATCGTGCCGGCGATGAATGCCGCGACGGACAAAGATTGGTCTACGGAATATCTCGCGCCGATCCTGGCAGTTGCCGTGGTCGACGGCATTGACGGAGCGATTGCGCACATTGCGCGCTGGTCGTCCGGCCATACCGAAGCGATCCTGACAGAAGACCAGGCAGCGGCGGGCAGGTTCTTTGCCGAGGTCGACAGTGCCATCCTCCTGCACAATGCCTCAACCCAATTCGCCGATGGCGGCGAATTCGGCATGGGCGCGGAAATCGGGATCGCCACGGGCCGCATCCATGCGCGCGGACCGGTCGGCGCTGAGCAGCTGACCACCTACAAATATCTCGTACGTGGTACCGGACAGGTTCGTTCTTGAGGTCTGTGAAACTTCCGGGGCCGACAGCGGGCCTGCGCATCGGGCTGTTTGGCGGCAGCTTCAATCCCGCCCATTCTGGCCACCTGCATGTGGCGCAGACAGCGATGAAACGGCTGAACCTGGATTGGGTCTGGTGGATCGTCGCGCGGGGCAATCCGCTGAAATCCCAGCATGGGGATTTCGCGCAGCGGTTCGCCTCAGCCCGCAAGATCGCGCATGACCCGCGCATGATCGTCACCGATCTCGAAGCGCAGCTCGGCTTCACTTATTCCTGGCAAACCCTGTCGGCCATCGCGCAGCGTGCTCCGGGTGCGGATTTCGTCTGGATCATGGGCGCGGACAATATGGTGGGCTTCCATTACTGGCAGCGCTGGCAGGACATCGCCCGCCTGATGCCGATTGCGATTGTCGCCCGTCCCGGCGTCGGACCGGGCGCGCGCAACGCCCCGTTTGCCCGTATGTTCGAACTCCAGCGCCTGCCGGAGGTCATGGCGCCGCTGCTGCCCGGAATGGCGCCGCCAGCTTGGGTCTACCTCAAGGGACCACTGGACCCGTCTTCCTCGACGGCCATCCGCGAGGGCCGCGTATGAGCCTCAAGGCGGACGACATCGAGCGTCACAAGCGCCATATCCTGCTGAAGGAGATTGGCGGGCCGGGCGTTCAGAAGCTTCGGGCGGCGCATGTGTCGATCATCGGGGCAGGGGCGCTCGGCGGGCCATGCGCCCTCTATCTTGCGGCGGCAGGTGTTGGCCGGATCGAACTCTGGGACGATGACCGGGTCGAGCGATCGAACCTCCAGCGCCAGGTCCAGTTCGGCGAGTCGGATGTCAGCATGCTGAAGGTGGAAGCGCTCGCAACCCGGTTGCGCGCCATCGATCCGAACATCGAGATCGTCCCGAAGATTGCGCGGTTCGCTGACGGCGATTCGCCAGGCGGACAGATCCTGGTCGATGCCAGCGACAATTTTCCGACCCGCTATGCGTTGAACCGCCTTGCCCATGCGACGCGGCGCCCGATGGTGCATGGTGCGGCGGCCGGCTGGGCAGGCCAGGTCGGGGTCTTTGCCTCAGGCGTCGACGCGTCTGCGCCGTGCTACCGGTGCTGGGTGCCGGAGATGCCGCCAGATGCAGAAGCCTGCGACGAAGTCGGTGTCGTGGGAGCGGTCACAGGCATGGCCGGTGCGGCGATGGCGCTCGAAACCGTCAAGCTCATCACTGGCGCCGGAACGCCACTGATAGGCAGGTTGTTGCTCCTGTCGGGCCTCACGGGAGAGGCGCGCACGGTGTCTTTGCGGCGCGACCCGGCCTGTTCCGATTGCAGCGAAGCATGATAACGGTGTTTGACATGGTGCGGCTGCAGCGGCTTAGTCGCGCGAAATTTCAAGAACATACTGGGGAGTCCGACAGCTGATGCTGCGCCGTATTCTGTTCCTGCTTCTTGCCCTCGCGGCAGCCCTGACTGCGGGCTGGTATGCGCTCCAACGGGACGATATCGGCTATGACCGTCTCGAACTCGTCTACGGCAAACCCGACAGCCGGATCGCAACGCTGGAGAATGGCCTGCGCGTGCATTACCGCGACACCGGCCCGCGCAAGGCACCGGTCATTGTGCTGGTACACGGATTTTCTGCTTCCCTGCACACCTGGGACGCGTGGGTGTCGGACCTGAAGCGTGATTACCGGGTGATCGCGCTGGACCTGCCGGGCCACGGCCTGAGCACCTGCGGTGATGCCAGCGAGATCGGCGTGGACCAGTTTGTCGCGACGGTCGATGCGCTGACCACCAAGCTCGGTGTCGACCGCTTCGTCCTTGCCGGCAATTCCATGGGCGGGCGCACCGCGTGGAGCTATGCGCTGGCCCATCCGCAGCGGCTGGATGGGCTCGTCCTTGTCGACGCCTCGGGCTGGCCGCCGGAAGAGGCGGACAAGAAGTCCGAGCCGGTCGTGTTCCGGCTGCTCGCCAATCCGCTGGCCCGCAGGCTGATGAAGAACCTTGATTCGACCATGCTCGTCCGCTCGGGCCTCAAGGACAGCTTCTCCGACGACGCGTTCGTGACCGAGGAAATGGTCAATCGTTATGTCGCACTCGGCCGGGCGCCCTGTCACCGCGATGCGATCATGACGCTGAGTGCCGCGCGCGGGAAGGATGCGCCGGCAACGGCAGCGGGCCTCGCCGCGATCTCGGTGCCGACGCTCATTCTGCATGGTGAGGAAGACAATCTTGTGCCGGTCAGCGCAGGCAGGAAATTCGAGGCGGCCATCACCGGGTCCGAACTTGTCGTCTATCCGGCGACCGGGCACCTGCCACAGGAAGAGGTCGCCGCCCGCTCGGTGGCGGACCTGCGCGACTTCCTGGCGAGGCGCGTATTTGTCGAGGCAGAAGGGGCAGGCGCTGGCGCAACGAGCCCCAATGGGGCAGCGCACTGATCTGGCGCGCCGATAAGGGGTGACGGCCGCAAGGCGCTCTGATAGGCCGGAGCCATGAGCCTGCCAGCCCTTGACGCACGCAATTTCGATGCAGACCGCCAGCACTGGATCCCCGTGCGCGTCTACTACGAAGATACCGATTTCACCGGCATGGTGTACCACGCCAACTACCTGCGCTTCTTTGAGCGGGGGCGATCGGACTGCTTGCGGGATGCGGGCGTCTCGCACCAGGATCTGCTGAACCGCGACGATCCTGCAGCCTTCACGCTCACCCGCGTCGAGGTGGACTACCGGCGGGCCGCGAAGGTGGACGACCTCCTGCATATCCGCACCCGCTATATGGGGCTCGACGGGGTGCGCTTCCTGTTCCGGCAGGCCTGCCTGCGCGGGGCGGAAGTGATTGCGGAAGCAGACATTACGGCCGTTATGATCCATGCGAATGGCCGGCCCCGGCGTCCCGTCCCGGAGCTGATGGAGCAACTGGAAGCCTATCGCTGGCAACAGTCTGGTTAACGAAACCACATAAAATCTTAACCGTTTCAACCTAGCCCCGGACGGGAGCTGCGGAATCCCGGTCCTCTGCCGTGTTTCTGCCGGAATTGTTGTTGAAACAGGGGCCTGACGCGCGCGGGGCCTCCCGCGGCGATAGCCTTTGGTGCGGGCCGCTGGCGCGCAGGACATTCAAGGAGCGGATATCGTCTCATGGAATCGGATGCGATTGGCACAGCGGCCAGTAATGCAGATTTCTCGCTGATCGGCCTCATCTTCGAGGCGGATCCCGTGGTCAAACTGGTGATGCTGGCGTTGCTTGCCGCATCGATCTGGTCCTGGGTCGTGATCGGGGAAAAGCTCTTCTCGATGGGCGCCGCCCGCAAGAAGGCCCGCCAGTTCGAGGAAGCCTTCTGGAACGGCCGCACGGAAGACCTGGACCTGCGCCCCGGCGCCGGCGCCGACGCGGCCAGCCGCGTCTTCTCTGCCGCTGCACGGGAATGGGCCGATGCGCGCCGGGTTGTGCCGGGCTCCGGCGAGGCAGCCGCCATCGTCAACCGGGCCGAACGGTCCATGCGGGCCACGATCGATCGTGAACTCGGCAAGGCCGGCACGGGCCTCAGCGTGCTGGCGACCATCGGCTCGGCTTCGCCCTTCATCGGCCTGTTCGGCACGGTCTGGGGCATCATGAACGCCTTTCTCAACATTGCCGAACAACAGGACACGAGCCTTGGCACGGTTGCCGGCCCGATTGCCGAAGCGCTTTTTGCGACCGGCATGGGCCTTGTCGCCGCCATCCCGGCTGTGATCTTCTACAACAAGTTCACAGGCGACCTGACAAAGCTGGCCGACCAGCTCGACACTTTCTCGCAGGATGTGCTGGTGCGTCTGTCGCGCCGCGCTTCCGACGCAGGGCGGGAATAGGCGATGGGTCTGATCCTGGGATCCGGTGGCAAAGGCGGGCGGCGCGGACGCCGCGCCCTGAATGCCGAAATCAACGTGACGCCGTTCGTGGACGTCATGCTGGTGCTGCTGATCGTCTTCATGATCACCGCGCCGTTGCTGGTGCGCGGGGAGGATGTGAACCTGCCCAAGACCCGGTCCGGCCCGATCCAGACCAATCCCAATGATGCGCCGCTGGCGATCACCATCAAGTCCAATGGCGATGTCTTCATCCAGACCACGCAGGTCGGCATCGACACGCTGGGCACCCAGATCCAGGCGATCATCGGCGAAGGCTATGACAAGCCGATCTATGTGCGTGCCGACGAGGCGACGCCCTATGGCAACGTCATGAACGTGATGGCCGAGATCAAGGCGGCCGGATACACGCGCGTCTCGCTCGTCACCGAGCAGAAGAAGTAAAGACAGGAGCGGCCCGCCCGAATGCTTCGTGGCCTGACAGTCTCCACGCTTGTCCACGCCAGTGTCCTGGCGATGGCGGTGCTGTCGTGGCCGCACCAGAAGACCGAGTGCGAGAAGCTGATCGAGCGACTGGAGCGCGAGGAACCGGGCCTCGCCCCCATCGACATCCTGATGCGCCTGCCGCAATGCGCGAGTTCCATCGATGTGCCGGTCGACTTTGTCGAGATCGGCCTCGTCACTGACATTGCCCCGGCCCAGAAGGCGGAAGAGCCCCCCGAGGAAGAACCCGAAGAGGTGATTCCGGAAGAGGTCGAAGACCAGCCCGAACCTCCGCCTGAGGAAGAGTCCGCACCGGAAGAGGAAGAGGTCGTCATTCCCGACGAGGAGGCCGAACCCGAAGAGGCGCCCAAGAAGGAAGAGCCGAAAAAAGAGGAGCCTCCGAAGAAGAAGGAGGAACCGAAGCTGATCGAGAAGCAGAAGCCGAAAGAGGCCGACGATCTCGACTTCCTCAATGATTTCGAGAATATCCTGAAAGACAAGGCCCAGACCGAGCGCCGCCAGGCACCGGATGAAGAACCGCCGAAGATCGACAAGCCGGTCCTGAAGGATGTTCAGCAAACCCGCCAGGGCGCAGGTGAGCGGCGCGGAAATACCGCTTCGCTGCAGGCCGCCATGCGCCGTCAGATCTATGTTTGCTGGCGCGGCGTGTCCGACCTGCCGCCGGAGGACCAGATCGATGTCGAGATGCGTGTCTCGCTGAACCGCGACGGCAGCCTCAAGGGCAATGTCGAACTGGTCAGCCCGCGCTCGCGCCCGGTGGGCCGTTCCGGTATTGCCGTGGACGTCGCGCTGCGCGCCGTCCGCAAATGCGCCCCTTACCAATTACCTGAAGACGATTATGAACTCTGGAAAGACATAAACGTCACGATCAGCCCGACCCAGCCATAAGAAACGCCCCAAGGAGAGATTTGATGACCCGCTTGCTGATGACCCTGGTGATGACGTTGTTCGTCACGCTCGGTTTCGCCTCGCCTGCACAGGCGGAGCTGAAAGTGCTCGTGGAAGGTGGCGGTAATTTCAAGCCGACGCCGCTGGCCATTCCGGACTTCCAGGTGCGCGGTACGAATACCGACCTTGCGCGCCAGATCGCCGATGTCGTGCGCTCCGACCTTGAATCGACCGGCCTGTTCGAAATGCAGAACCCGGCCTCCTTCATCCAGAAGGATCTGTCGATCGACGTCCAGCCGCGCTTTGCCGACTGGAAGATCATCAAGACGGACGGGCTTGTGGTCGGATCGTTCGAGGAACTGGCGGACGGCAAGATCGCCGTCTCCTTCCGCCTCTGGGACGTCTATGCCGGCGAAGTCATGCGCATCAACGGCCAGCCAGGACGCCGCCTTACCACGACGCCGGACAACTGGCGCCGCATCGCGCACAAGATCGCGGATTCGATCTATACGCGCCTCACCGGTGAAGACCCGTATTTCGACTCCCGCCTCGTCTACATCGCCGAAACCGGGCCGAAGCTGAACCGGGTGAAGCGCCTTGCGATCATGGATTCCGATGGCGCCAACCAGCAATACCTGACGCCGGGGCGCAACACGGTCCTGACGCCGCGTTTCAGCCCGTCGGCGCAGGAAATCACCTACATGTCGTATGAGGGCGGCAAGCCGCGCGTGTATCTCTTCAATATCGAGACGGGCCGCCAGGAACTGCTCGGCAATTTCCCCGGCATGACCTTCGCGCCGCGCTTCTCCCGCGACGGGGAAAGCGTGCTGCTGACGCAGGCGGAGAACGGCAACTCCGATCTCTACATCATGAATCTGCAGACCCGTCAGTCGAAGCGCCTGACCGAGCATCCGGCCATCGATACTTCGCCATCGATGTCGCCCGACGGCCGCTCGATCGTGTTCACCTCGGACCGGGGTGGCTCGCCTCAGCTCTACATCATGAACGCCGACAAGAGCCCGCGCACCTGCCCCTCGGGTGGCCGGGACGTTGCCTGCCGGATCACGTTCAACAAGGGTCAGTATTCGACGCCGGTCTGGAGCCCGCGGGGCGATCTTGTCGCCTTCACCAAGCAGCTTGGCGGCAAGTTCTATATCGGTGTGATCGGTATTGACGGTCAGGGCGAGCGCCTGCTGACCGAGGCCTATCTCGATGAAGGCCCGGACTGGTCGCCGAACGGCCGTGTGATCGTCTTCTTCCGCGAAAGCCGCCCGGGTGCGGGGCCGCAGCTCTGGTCGATCGACTTGTCGGGCCGCAATGAGCGCCGACTGCAGACCCAGACCGAGGCATCTGACCCTGCCTGGTCGCCTGTTCTCGAGTAACTACAGGAAAATCTACAGGTTTCGCCCCCGGAAAAAGCCTCCGGGGGCGTTGCTTTTGGGAGACACAGCCGGAATCTTTGTGTAAAAGGCCGAGCGCAACGGCTAGCGCCCGATTGTTGCCGGATTTCGGCCCGATTATGAAAGCAACGAGTGCTTTGCGCCCAGCCAATGCCAATATGGCCGCAAGGCGTTACCAAGCTCAGGAACTCAGGGGAGTCTGACTGACATGAAATCCTACCTCCAGATCACTGCAGCCGCTGCCGTGCTCGTTTCGCTCGGCGCCTGCGCGTCCAAGCCTGCTCCGGTCGAGACGACCGAGGCTCCGGTTGAAGTTGTCGACACGACGCCGGCTCCGGTTGAAACCGTTGACACCACGCCGGTTGCCCCGGTTGCCACGGGTCCGGCTGCAGGCTCGCTCGAAGACTTCCGCGTGAACGTCGGCGAGCGCGTCTTTTTCGACCTCAACGCCTACCGCCTCGACACTGACGATCAGGAAATCCTGAAGCGTCAGGCTGCCTGGCTCGCTTCCTACCCGTCCGTTCGCATCGTGGTCGCAGGCAACTGCGACGAGCGCGGCACGCGTGAGTACAACCTTGCCCTCGGCGAGCGTCGCGCGTCCGTCGTGAAGGACTACCTCGTGTCGCTCGGCGTCGATCCGTCGCGCATCGACACCATTTCCTACGGCAAGGAACGCCCGATTGCGGCCGGTTCGGACGAGCAGTCCTGGGCCCTGAACCGCAATGGCTTCACGCAGCTCGTGTCGGGTACGACCAGCTAAGAGCCCGCCTCTTTTTTTGCACATTGCAGCCGGGTGCCATAATTTGGCCCCGGCTGTTTTGTTTAGAGGCTGGGTTTTCGTGCGTACCCCACACCCCGCCCTCTGTTCATTCTTGAAAGGCACGTCCATGAACTCCCGCCACGCCCTCGCGCTTGCGAGCGCCTCGCTTCTCATCCTTGGCGCCTGCGCCACCAAGCCTGCCCCTGTCGCTGAAGAAGCCGCTGCAGTTGTCGAGACCGACACCACTGCAACGGCCCCGACGACCGGCGTCGGCACCGGCGATGTTGCCGCTGTCGTTACCGAGCCTGCGCTCGGCGATCGCGTCTATTTCGACCTCAACGGTGACAATCTCGACACCGATGACCAGTCCCTGTTGAAACAGCACGCCCTGAAATACGCTCAGGACCGTGATGTCCGGATCCTCGTTGCCGGCAACTGCGACGAGCGCGGCACGCGCGAATACAACCTCGCCCTCGGCGAGCGCCGTGCTGCTTCCGTGAAAGCCTACCTTGTCAGCCTCGGCATCGACGGCACCCGGATCGACACCATCTCCTACGGCAAGGAACGCCCGATCGCCGCCGGCTCCGACGAGCAGGCCTGGGCAATGAACCGTAACGGGTTCATCCAGATCGTCGCCCCGAACTGATTGCCGCAGCCCCTTCCGGGCTGAGGATTCAGGTATCATTTGCAGCCGGGTGCCATATTTTGGCCCCGGCTGTTTTTGTATGGTCGCAGCACAATCCGGAGGCTTCCATCCATGTTCAAGACACCCGCCCTGGTGCTTGCCAGTTTCCTCATGCTTGCCTCGCCGGCACTGGCCCAGCGCAGCGCCCCGATCACGCAGGGAACGACCAGCTCCGACCTCGCTCAGCAAGTGGCCCAGGCCCGGCAGCAGAATGCCGACCTGACTGTGCAGATTAGCGGCCTAAAGGGCGACATCATGGAACTCAACGGGCGGATCGAGACGCTTGAGTTCCAGCTGCAGCAATCGCGCAACGACAATGAGGCGCTGGTGAAGGACAATGAAACGCTGGCGGACGACATGAAGTCGCTGCGCAGCGAGATGCGGGCGCAGTCCCGTGCCTTGCAGGATCTTCAGGCCCGCGTGCTGGGCATGGATCCCGGCGAGGAATCGACGTCCTCCAGCCTGTCTTCTGAGCCATCGAACTATTCGTCCTATCCCGGCTCGGCGAGCGGCAATCCCTATCCGTCTTCCTCTTCCGCCTCGGGCGGGACCACGACCCGGACCGTGACGACAATCACCCGGCCCGTCACCTCGCAGGACTCGTCCTCCGGTGGCCCGCGCCGGATCGTCGGCTCCGAGCCGAGCAGCGGCGTCGTCACGCGCAGCGCCGAGAGCGTTCGCGACCAATCTGAATCGGCCGGCATGGCGGTCAGCCAGAGCAACCTGCCGACCGGATCGCTCGGCACGATCCCCGCGAGCGCCCTGCCGGGCGAAGCCGGCCCACTGTTCGCGTCGGCCAAGGCGAAGCTGATCCAGTTCGATTATGCGGGCGCCGAAGTGGCGTTCCGGGCGTTTATCGATCAGTTTTCAGATGATCCACAGGCGGGCGAGGCCCATTACTGGCTGGCTGAAGCGCTTTACCAACAGAAGGCCTATGCTGACAGCGGCGCCGCCTATACGACCATGATCCGGTCGTATCCGGACGATCCGCGGGCGCCGGACGCGCTGGTAAAGCTGGCGCGCGCCATGCGCCTGATCGGCGACAAGGAGAAAGCCTGCCTTGCGCTGGACACGCTGCCGAAGCGCTACCCGAAAGCATCCGGGGTGACGCGCGACCTGGCGGCCGTGGAACGGACCAAGTCCGGGTGCAGCAACTAGCGGCCCTTCCGGTACCAGACACGGTCACAGAGTCTTTCGACCGGCTCTGCAGCTTCGCTGCGGGGCCGGTTTGCGTTGCGGTATCGGGGGGAGGGGATTCCCTTGCGCTGCTGGTACTGGCGGCGGCATGGGCGAAACGGCGGGGGCGGACGATCCTGTCCTTCACCGTGGACCACCGGCTGCGGCCGGAAGCGGCAGCGGAGGCCCGGCACGTGGCGGGCATTTCCCGTGACCTTGGCATCCGGCATGAAACGCTGGCCTGGGCCGCGCCGAAAGCAGGGCAGGCGGTGGCGCGCGCCGCCCGGCATGATCTTCTGGCTGGTGCTGCAGCTCAGGCTGACAGCCGCCTTATCCTGACGGCGCACACGGAGGATGACCAGGCCGAAACCGTCCTGATCCGGGCCCGGTCCGGTTCCGGCTGGTATGGCCTTGCCGGGATCCAGACGCTTGCCGTGACGCCCGCGACGGGCAATGGCAGCGATGCGTTGGTCGCCCGACCGCTGCTCGGCATGTCCCGTGAGGCGTTGAGGGGCGTCCTCACAGCCGAAGGTCTGCGCTGGATCGAGGATCCATCAAACAGCGACCCGCGATTTGAGCGGGTGCGGATGCGGCGCCTGTTGGCCGAGGTGCCGGGCCTCAGGGCGGGCGTCTTGTCCTGCCAGAACGGGCTGCAGGCCTTTCGCACAGTGGAAGACCGCGCCCTCGGGCGGTGGCTCGACGGCTGCGTGCGCAGCGAAGGCGAAGGAATTTCCATATCCGGCGGGCTTCCGGAGGGTGAACGGGGTGTGCGGGCCTTGTCGCTGGTCATCCAGCTCACCACGATGCGTGCGCGTCCTCCGCGGGCCGACGCGATGGTCAGGCTCGCCCGTCGACTTGGTACGCCGCGACCCTTCCGCGCAGCGACCCTTGGAGGGGCGATTATTTCCGCCGGCGATGGCATCATCCACCTTAAGGCAGAGCAATTGCTGGATCTGCCTGTAGTTAATGCAATTCCCGCACGCTTGGCGGCGTTCAGAACGGTCTGTTCAGGCAAACCATGAGAAATATGACATGGTGACAGCTCAGGAGTCGTTTTTGCGTGAGGGCATGCCTATGTTACAAAGCGAGAAGCTTTCTAAACTGCGAGAGTTGAGATGAACGTCCGGAATTTGGCTATCTGGGGCGCCATTGCCCTCCTAGTGATCGGTATGGCGATTGCCATGGGCGGCAATCCGGAAGCGACCCACGCGAACCGCGCCAAGCTGTCCGAGATCTATGCACTTGTGGATGCCGGAGAGGTGACCGAAGCCACGCTTGGCGACGAGCAGATCGTGGTGAAAACCACGGACAACCGCACGCTGGTCTCCGAACTGCGCGCTCTCGACATGAGCACCCAGGACTACCTGCGCGAGCACAATGTGCCCTTCACGGTGGATGCTGACAGCGGCCGCAACACGTTTGCCTCGCTGCTCTTCTCGATCCTGCCGATCCTGCTGATTGTCGGCTTCGTCTTCTTCATGATGCGCCAGATGCAGGGCGGCGGCGGACGTGGGGCGATGAGTTTCGGCAAGTCGCGCGCCCGCTTGCTGACGGAAAAGCATGGCCGCGTCACATTTGACGATGTCGCTGGCGTGGATGAAGCCAAGGAAGAGCTGCAGGAGATCGTCGAATTCCTGCAAGATCCGTCGAAATTCCAGCGTCTTGGCGGCAAGATTCCGAAAGGCGCCTTGCTGGTCGGCCCGCCCGGTACCGGCAAGACGCTACTCGCGCGCGCTGTCGCAGGGGAGGCGGGCGTGCCCTTCTTCACAATTTCCGGCTCTGACTTCGTCGAAATGTTCGTCGGCGTCGGCGCCAGCCGCGTGCGCGACATGTTCGAACAGGCCAAGCGCTCGGCGCCGTGCATCATCTTCATTGACGAGATCGACGCGGTCGGTCGTTCGCGCGGCGCCGGCCTCGGCGGCGGCAATGACGAGCGCGAGCAGACACTGAACCAGCTGCTGGTGGAGATGGATGGCTTCGAAGCCAATGAAGGCATCATCATCATGGCCGCCACCAACCGGCCGGACGTGCTGGACCCGGCCCTGCTGCGCCCCGGCCGTTTCGATCGTCAGGTCACTGTCGGAAATCCCGACATTCTCGGCCGTGAGAAAATCCTGCGCGTTCACATGCGCAACGTGCCGCTGGCGAAGGACGTCGACGCGAAGACCATCGCGCGCGGCACACCGGGCTTCTCGGCGCCGACCTTGCGAACCTCGTCAACGAGGCCGCGCTGCTGGCCGCCCGCCGCGGCAAGCGCGTCGTTGCCATGCAGGAATTCGAGGACGCCAAGGACAAGGTTCTGATGGGGCCTGAGCGCCGCTCCATGGTCATGTCCGAGAAGGAAAAGGAACTCACTGCCTGGCACGAGGCCGGCCACGCCATCGTGGCCATGAAGGTGCCGGCCGCTGATCCGGTCCACAAGGCGACGATCATTCCGCGCGGCCGTGCTCTCGGTATGGTCATGCAGCTGCCGGAAGATGACAAGCTGTCTATGAGCCGGATCGAGATGACTTCGCGCCTCGCCATCATGATGGGTGGCCGTGTGGCGGAAGAGTTGAAATTCGGCGACGACCATGTCACCGCCGGCGCGGCGTCCGACATCCAGCAGGCCACCCGCCTTGCCCGCGCCATGGTTACCCGCTGGGGCTTTGCCGACACGATCGGCCCGGTGGATTACGGCTCCGACCAGGGCGACGTTTTCCTCGGCCAGCAGCTCGTCCAGTCGAGCCATGTGTCGGAGGAAACTTCGCGCAAGATCGAGGAGGAGGTCCGCAAGCTGATCCAGAAGGGTATGGACGATGCGCGCCAGATCATGACGGACAGTCGTGAAGAATGGTCCGCAATCGCGACCGGCCTGCTCGAATACGAAACCCTGACGGGCGAGGAGATTTCCGAACTTCTCAAAGGCAAGCCGCCGACCCGCCCCGATATCAGCGATGAAGACATGACGCCCGGCTCCGCCGTGCCGGTCATCGGCAAGCGCCGCAAGCCGAAGGGCGATGCCGGCGAAACTTCCGGAGATCCGGAGCCGAATCCGGCCTGATCCGATTAGAACGGGCATTTCGAAAGACGCGCCGGGAAACCGGCGCGTTTTTTCTTTTTTGTGCCGCAGGATTGTCGCAGTCCGCCTGCAGCTTCCCGCCTGTTCGGACGGGAGAATATCATGGATATCAGGATTTCAGGGCTGGCGGTGCTGGTCATGGCGCTTGCGCTCGGCGCGTGTCAGAGCAGCGTGCAGACAAGTTCGGGGGCTGACTATCTCGCCCGCTATGACGGCAGCTATGAAGTGGCAGCCGGCGCCTGTGGCAGTGATACGGATGCTGAAGTGCGCCGCATCGCGGCGATCGAGCCGGACCTTCGCTTCCCGGCAAAGATCGGCGTGGCGCGGATCGGACCTTATGGCGATCTCGTTGCCGTCCCAGCCAATGAGCTGGAAATCTGGGGGGAACTCGCGGAAGGGATCGGCCCGGAGACTGGCGCCTTCGTTCCGGTGAGCCCGATGATCGCCGCGATGGTTTCCGATTCTGAACCTGGTGCGGGCTCCCAGGCGCGGACAATCGACCATATCCGCAAGGGCGCTGCGCGTCAGCACATCGACTATGTGCTGGTGTATGAAACCGCGACGAAAGGAAAGGATCGGTCGAACGAGCTGTGGCTTGCGGACCTGACTGTGCTCGGCCTGTTCGTGCTGCCGACGCGCAATGTGGAAGTGGAAGCGACCGCGAGCGGCTTGCTGATCGATGTCCGCAACGGTTACCCCTATGCGACGATGACATCCTTCGCCGAGAAGAAAGGCCTCTCTCGTGCCATCGCGACCTGGTCGAAAAGGCAGGATCTTTCCGCGACGGCGGAAGAGAAGGCTGTCCTCGAGCTCGCCGATGATGTGCGCGATGCGCTCAGCCAGCTGAAGGATGCCGCTCTGGATCCGCCTGCAGAGGGCTGAGCCTGGTTTCGCCCATGGTCGTGTTGCGGGGCAGGGGCTTTTCTGGCTGACTGTGTCTTTGATCGCGGATGCAGGCCACCAGGAATGCCGACGAAACCCGTTCTTACGCAGCTGCAGGATGGCACCGACGTCCTGCTCCGGCCTGTCGGCCTCGCGGATGAGGGGCGATTTGCCGAGATCGTCGAGAAGATGTCGCCGCAATCGCGCTATCTTCGCTTCTTCACCGGCATCGCAAAGATTCCCGAGCAGATCATCCACCAGCTCGCCGATGCGGACGGTGACCGGCACATCGCCTGGGGTGCGCTGGACCTGACGCGGCCGCGCCAGCCGCTATTGAGTGCGGCACATGCCATCCGGATGGAAGAGGGGTATTCGGCGGAGCTCGCCATGGGTGTGCTCGACGATTACCAGGCGCAAGGCATTTCCCGCATGCTGATCGCCTGCGTTGCGCTTCAATGCCACGATCAGGGAATCATCATGCTCGAAGCCGAGACGCTGCCGGAGAACCGCAAGGCCAACAATCTCTTCAAAGCGCTGGGCGGACGTGTGACCAGTCCGATGCCGCCCACGACCACCTGGCAGTTCCATGTTGGGGAATTGATCAGCGTGCTGAGGGCCATGGAATCCCCGAAGGGACTCCGAGACGTGTTCCGCGTGAACGGCGGTGCGCCCTAGGCGACGCGCTCCACCATCATGTGCTTGATCTTGGCGATGGCCTTGGCGGGGTTGAGCCCCTTCGGGCAGACCTGCGCGCAGTTCATGATCGTATGGCAACGATACAGCTTGAAAGGGTCTTCCAGCGCATCGAGGCGCTCGCCGGTGGCTTCGTCGCGGCTGTCGATCAGCCAGCGATAAGCCTGCAGCAGGGCCGCCGGGCCGAGATACTTGTCGCCATTCCACCAATAGGACGGGCAGGAGGTGGAGCATGAGGCGCAGAGAATGCACTCGTAGAGGCCATTCAGTTCCTCGCGGTCTGCTTCGGACTGCTTCCATTCCTTTTCCGGGGCCGGCGTGTCGGTTTTCAGGAAGGGCTGCACATAGGCATGCTGGGCGTAGAAATTCGTCAGGTCCGGGATCAGGTCGCGCACCACCGGCTGGTGGGGCAGCGGGCTGATCGTGACGGCGCCGGAAGGCAGGTCGTCGAAGCCCTTGGTGCAGGCAATCGTATTGCGCCCGGCAATGTTCATCGCGCAGGAACCGCACACGCCCTCACGGCAGGAGCGACGGAAGGCCAGCGTCGGGTCGATGTTGTTCTTGATGTATAGCAGCACGTCCAGGATCATCGTCCCGGCACGGTCCATGTCGACCCAGTAGGTGTCCCAGCGCGGGCCGGTGCCTTCGTCCGGATTGTAGCGATAGATGCGGAACTCGCGCAGGTTCTTCGCGCCTTGCGGTTTCGGCCAGGTCTTGCCCTTCTTCGGCTGCGACCCTTTGGGGAGAGTAAGCTGAACCATCTTGGATCCGATCCTGTTTAGTAAACCCGGGCCTTGGGCTCGATATAGCTGATTTCGTTCGACATGGTGTAGGTGTGCACCGGCCGGTAATCGAGTGTCACCTTGCCGGCGCCGTCGTTCCAGGCGAGCGTGTGCTTCATCCACTTTTCATCGTCGCGCTCGGAGAAATCTTCGCGTGCATGCGCGCCGCGGCTTTCCTCGCGGTTGGCGGCCGAGTTCACGGTGACGGCGGCCTGGGCGATGAGGTTGTCGAATTCAAGCGCTTCGACGAGGTCGGTGTTCCACACCATGGTGCGGTCCTGCACGTCGATGCCGGGCAGTTTCGCATAAACTGCCTCGATCTCGTCGACGCCCTGCTTCAGCACGTCGCCGGTGCGGAACACGGCGCAGTTGTTCTGCATCGCCTTCTGCATTTCGAGGCGCAGCTTTGCGACGGGATGCTCGCCGGAGGCGTTGCGGAACCGGTCGAACCGGTCGAGGTGACGGTCGGTTGCGCCCTTCGGCAGTTCTGGTTGGGTCGCGCCGGCATCGGTGGTCTCCCCACAGCGCAGGCCCGCAGCGCGGCCAAACACGACGAGGTCGATCAGCGAGTTCGACCCGAGACGGTTCGCTCCGTGCACGGACACACAGGCCGCTTCGCCGACGGCCATCAGGCCCGGCACGACGGCATCCGGGTCGCCATTCTTCTTGGTCAGCACTTCGCCATGATAGTTCGTCGGGATGCCGCCCATATTGTAATGGACCGTCGGCAGGACCGGGATCGGCTCCTTGGTCACCTCGACGCCGGCAAAGATCTTGGCGGTTTCCGAGATGCCCGGCAGTCGGGCGTGCAGCACTTCAGCGCCCAGGTGCTCAAGGTGCAGGTAGATGTGGTCTTTCTCCGGGCCAACGCCGCGGCCTTCGCGGATTTCCATGGTCATCGCGCGGGAAACGACGTCGCGGGAGGCGAGGTCCTTCGCGCTTGGCGCGTAACGCTCCATGAAGCGCTCGCCTTCGGAGTTGGTCAGGTAGCCGCCTTCGCCGCGCGAGCCTTCCGTGATCAGACAGCCCGAGCCGTAGATGCCGGTCGGGTGAAACTGCACGAATTCCATGTCCTGCAGCGGCAGGCCGGCGCGCAGCACCATCGCATTGCCGTCGCCCGTGCAAGTGTGGGCCGAGGTGCAGGAGAAATAGGCGCGTCCATAGCCGCCAGTCGCGAGAATGGTCTTCTGCGCGCGGAAGCGGTGCAGCGTGCCGTCGTCCAGTTTCCAGGCCGTCACGCCGCGGCAGGCGCCGTCATCGTCCATGATGAGGTCGAGCGCGAGATATTCGATGAAGAACTCAGTCTCCTCGCGCACGCACTGGCCGTAGAGCGTGTGCAGCATGGCGTGGCCGGTCCGGTCAGCGGCGGCGCAGGTGCGTTGCACCGGGCCCTGGCCGAAGTCGCGGGTCATGCCGCCGAAGGCGCGCTGGTAGATCTTGCCTTCGTCGGTCCGCGAGAAGGGCATGCCCCAGTGCTCGAGTTCGTAGACGGCGGCCGGGGCGTTGCGCGTCAGGTATTCGCTGGCGTCCTGGTCGCCCAACCAGTCGGACCCCTTGACGGTGTCGTACATGTGCCAGCGCCAATTATCCTCGCCCATGTTCCCGAGCGAGGCGGCGATACCGCCCTGGGCGGCAACCGTGTGCGAGCGGGTGGGGAAGACCTTGGTGATGCAGGCTGTGCGCAGGCCCGCCTGGGCGGCGCCCAGCGCCGCGCGGAGGCCGGAACCGCCCGCGCCAACAACCACGACATCGTAAGTATGGTCGATCCAGTTATATGTGCTCATATCAATTCTCCCGCAGCCCGCCTCAGGCGGCTGCGCCAATCCAGAGTTTCAGCACCGAAAGCGCGACGATCGCGAACAGGGCAATACAGGCGAAGCTGTTGAGGATCAGCAGCGCCGCGCGCGTTCCGCTTTTGGCGATATAGTCCTCGATCACGACCTGCATACCGAGGCGCATGTGATAGATCGCCGCGCCTGCCGTCAGGATCAGCAGGATCGCCGGAACCGGTTGGGACACCCAGTCGGCGGCGGTCGCTTCGCCGCCCTGGATGGCGCGAATGACCGAGAACACGAACCATGGCACGAGGAAGATCAGCGCAAGCGCCGAAACGCGCTGGCGGATGTGATGAACGGTGCCGGATTTCGCGGAGCCGAGGCCGCGTGCGGCCTTTGTCGGTGTGAGGAACTGGTTGTTCGACATGGGTGTGGCCTCCTAGAGCCAGGCGGCGGCGGCCCAGATGGCAGCCGCGCCGAGGAAGGCAAAGGTGTAATTGAAGATAGAGAAGGCGCTCGCCGCCTTTGGGCCGAACGCAACGCCCGGCCCATCCCACAGAAGGTGGCGGATGCCGTTGACGAAATGGAAGAGCACCGCGACGGCCCAGAAATACAGCACGACCTTGCCGAACCAGGAGAACAGCAATGTTTCGATCAGGCCGTAAGTGTCTGATCCGGTTGCGAGCGCGACGAGCCAGGCAGCGATCAGGAAAGTGCCGAAATAAAGTGCGACGCCGGTAATCCTGTGGGTGATCGAGGCGGCCATGGTGGCATGCGGGCGCCAGACCTGAAGGTGCGGCGACAGGGGCCGGGTATCTGCCCGTGGTGTACCAGACATGTGAGGGATACCTTCCGATGCTATGAAAGAGTTGCAATCAGGTGCTTGGCTTGGCGTTCTAGGAGTCTCTATGATCCTGTCAACGCACCGCAACGCCTGGAGCAGCAAAATGAGACTTTTTGTGTATGCGATGACGGCTGTTGCCCTCTGTGTGCCGCCGGCGCTGGCAGAAGACCCGCTGGACCCCCTGATCGGCGCCTATGAGGCCTATCTCGCCGAGTCGAGCCCTTATGAGGCGGCACTTCAGGCCGGCGCCGCGCCCGCGTCCTGGGGAAATGTGACGCCTGAGGCCATTTCGGCCCGCATGGACAAGGCCGTAGCCCTCCGGGCGGCAATCGACGCGGCAGAAACCGACCGCACCACCGATCAGGCGATCCTTGAGCGGCTGTTGACCGGGGAAATCGACGATGCCCGGTTCGATCTTGCGCGCATCCCGTTTACCGGCGACTGGGGCTTTCAGGCAGAGCCGATCTTTGCCGCGCTGCGCACGGAGATTTCGACCGAGGCGGAGGGCGATGCGTGGATCGCCCGGCTGAACGATGTGCCGCGCTATTTCTCTGAAAATATTGAAAATATGCGCCGGGGCCTGGAAACCGGCTGGGTGGCGCATGCCGACCCGCTGAAAACGGCGACCGACCAGATTCGCGAACAGATCGTGGAGGCCCCGGCGGGCAGCGACCTCTACAAGCCATTCCTGAACTTGCCGGAAGACATGGACCCGGTCGTCGCCCTGCGCCTCAAGGCTGACGGGCTGAAAGCCGTGGAAACAGCGATCGGCGCCTATCGTGATACGCTGGCCTTCATCGAGGCCGATTATGCGCCCCAAACGCGGGAAGGGGCGGGAATTGCCGGATTGCCGGACGGCAAGGAGGTCTACCTCGCCGACATTGAGCATTACACCGCCGGCGCCGGCTACTCGCCGGAGGAAATCCATGAACTCGGTCTCTCGGAAGTCGCCCGGATCCGCGGTGAAATGGAAGCGATCATCGAGG
Organism: Hyphomonas sp.; assembly: GCF_041398385.1. Classification (GTDB taxonomy): domain Bacteria; phylum Pseudomonadota; class Alphaproteobacteria; order Caulobacterales; family Hyphomonadaceae; genus Hyphomonas. The sequence continues at coordinate 27,187 of NZ_JAWKUW010000002.1, read as the reverse complement.
AAATCGGGTTCGAGGGTTCGTTCCGCGACTTTCTCGACTTTCTGCGCACCGATCCGCAATTCTATGCAAAATCGCCTGAGGAGCTGATGAATCGGGCCCGCACCATTGCCGAGCGCCTCAATGCGGTCCTGCCGGACTATTTCGGCCATCTGCCAGCGCTGGGATTTGATGTCGAGCCGGTGCCGGACGCCATCGCGCCGGGCTATACGACCGGGCGCTATGTCGAGGGCGATCCGGAGAAGGGGCGCAAGGGCATTTATCTCGTCAACACCTATGCGCTCGACCAGCGGCCACTCTACGAACTGCCGGCCCTTTCTGCGCACGAAGCCGTGCCGGGTCACCATCTTCAGATCGCGCTCGCCAAGGAGATGAAAGACCAGCCGCGTTTCCGCCGCGAATATTACGCGACGGCGTTTGGTGAGGGCTGGGGCCTTTATGCCGAACAGATCGCAAAGGAGGCCGGCATTTATGAGACGCCTTATGAGCGCTTCGGGGCGCTGTCTTATGAAATGTGGCGAGCCTGCCGGCTGGTCGCCGATACGGGCCTGCACTGGTATGGCTGGACCCGTGAGGAGGCCGAGGCCTGCTTCAAGGAGAACACTGCGCTCGCCCCGCTCAATATTGAGATTGAAGTGACGCGCTATATCGGCTGGCCGGGGCAGGCGACGGCCTACAAGATTGGTGAACTGAAGATCCTCGACCTGCGCGGCGAGGCAAAAGGCGCGCTCGGGCCTCGGTTCAGCCTCAAGGCTTTCCACGATGCCGTGCTGGCGCAGGGCGCTGTGCCGATGGATGTGCTGGACGAGCAGATCCATGCCTGGATCGCCGGCCAGCAAGCGACGACCGCCAGCGAAGCCCCACCGCGCGCCCAATGAAGCTGACCATAATTGAAACCGGCCTGCCGCCGGCGCCGCTTCGCGACAGGTTTGATGATTATCCGGCCATGTTCCGGCAGATGATGTCGGCTGTCGGGGATTATACCTTCGAGACGATCCCCTTGGTGAAGGGCGCCAGCCTGCCGGACCCGTCCGGGCTCGATGCCGTGATGATGACTGGTTCTCCGGCTGGCGTTTACGATGACGAACCCTGGATCGCGCCGTTGCAGGACTTCATCCGGGGCGCTGCCGCGGCTGATGTTCCGCAGGTTGGCATCTGTTTCGGTCACCAGATTCTCGCCGAAGCGCTGGGCGGCAAGGTGGTGAAATCCGAAAAGGGCTGGGGTGTCGGCCGGCACACCTATGAAGTGCTCGCCTGTCCGGACTTTGTGACGGACGGATGTCCGCCGGTCATTTCTGCCGCGGTCAGCCATCAGGATCAGGTTGTGCTGCGTCCACCGGGTGCGGAAGTCATCGCGGCGTCTGAATTTACGCCCTATGCCGGCCTCTATTATCCCGAGGCGCCCGCGTTCAGCTTCCAGTGCCATCCGGAATTCGACGATACGTTTTCCTCTGCCCTGTATGATCTGCGGCGCGACCGGCTGGGTGAGGCAATGACCGGGCAGGCGATTTCCTCCCTGAAACAGACGGGCGATCATGCGCGCCTCGCGCGCTGGATTGGCGCCTTCCTGACGGCACACAGCCGAGGGCGTTAACGATTCGCTTTTGGTGCGAAACCTGCATCTGGTTGCGTCAGACCCCTTAAACGTGTTCAAGACCCGCACGAAACGCCGGAGATCCCGACATGATGCCCAAACCCCGCGCCGACCTCGCGCCCAATACATTCGAATTCGAAGTCCTGCCGCTGGTGAAGCCGACCGGCTTCCGCGAATATGATGCCCGCTGGTGGTTCAACAGTATCGGCAAGGAGAAGGCACCGGAACTGAACCTGACCGGCGTGCAGGCCCTCGGTCTCGGCATGGCGACGCTGTTCCACGAACTGGGTGTCGAGCCGAAAGTTGTGACCGGCCATGATTTCCGCTCAATCAGCCAGCCGATCAAGAACGCGCTGATCCTCGGCCTCACTCAGGGCGGTTGCGAAGTGATGGATGTCGGCCTTGCGCTTTCGCCGATGGTTTACTGGAGCCAGTTCGAACTGGACGCTGCCTGCTGTGCGATGGTGACCGCCAGCCACAATGAAAATGGCTGGACGGGCGTGAAGATGGGCGCCAACCGGCCGTTGACCTTCGGCCCGGAAGAAATGGGCCGCCTGAAGGAAATCGTCATGGGTGGCGCCTTTGTCGAGCGCGCCGGCGGCAAGCATTACCGTGTCGACGGTATCCGGGAGAAATATATCGCCTCGATCGTCGACGGTGTGAAACTATCGCGCCCGCTGCGCGTGATTGCAGCCTGCGGCAACGGCACGGCCGGTGCCTTCGCCGGCGACTGCCTGCGCGCCATGGGCGCCGACGTGATCGAGATGGATTGCAATCTCGACAACACGTTCCCGAAATACAATCCGAACCCGGAAGATGCAGAAATGCTGCATGAAATGGCGAAAGCCGTGAAGGAGCTCGGCGCCGATGTGGCGCTCGGCTTCGACGGGGACGGGGACCGCTGCGGCGTCGTCGACAATACGGGCGAGGAAATCTTCGCCGACAAGATCGGCCTGATGCTGGCCCGCGATCTGTCGAAGATCTATCCGGATGCTAAATTCGTCGTCGACGTGAAATCGACCGGTCTCTACAAGACCGATCCGGTGCTGAAGGCCAACGGCGCGACGGTTGATTATTACAAGACCGGCCATTCCTACATCAAGCGTCGCACGACGGAGCTCGGCGCGCTCGCCGGGTTCGAGAAATCCGGCCACTTCTTCTTCCGGCCGCCAATCGGGCTCGGCTATGACTGCGGCCTGACCGCCGCCAAGGCCGTGCTGCAGATGCTGGATCGCAACCCCGGCAAGACCATGGCGGACCTGAAAGGCGAACTGGGCGTGGCCTATACCTCGCTCACCATGTCGCCGCACTGCGACGACGAGACCAAGTATGGCATCGTCGACAAGATGGTCGAGGAATACAAAGGCCTCCACGGCACGGAAATCCTTGGACGGAAGGTCATCGACGTGAACACGGTCAACGGTGCCCGCGTGACGCTGGAAGACGGCTCCTGGGTGCTGGTGCGCGCTTCGTCCAACAAGCCGGAACTGGTCGTTGTGGTCGAATCCATGGCCAGCGATGCCGACATGAAGGATCTCTTCCACAAGGAAGTGAAGCCGCGCCTCGGCAAGCATCCCGAAGTCGGCGCCTACAACCAGGAAATCTGACCCGCCTCTAGCGGGGCGACGGCAGGGCAGGGGTCAACCCGGAGGGGTCGGCCCTTGCTCGGCCATGGCGGCATCGTCGAGCGCCGCTGCTTTCAGGCGCGCGGGGCGGTTTTCAAGCCGTGCGAAATAGGCAGCCAGCGCGTCATGCGCCGGCAGCGATCCGAATTGCAGGCCCCAGCCGACCTGCGAGCCGACATAGACGTCCGCAGCGGTAAACTGATCGCCGCAGATATAGGGCGTGTCCGACACGGCCTTGATGAGCGTCGAATACATGTCGTCGAAATCGCCATAGCCTGCCATCATCTTGCGGTCGCCTGGAACGGTGAAACCCATCGACCGGTTCGTGACCGCCGACTCGACCGGGCCGGCCGCGAAGAACAGCCAGCGATAATAGGCCCCGCGCTTGTCGGTTGGCGGCGCCAGTCCGGCCGCCGGAAAAGCGTCGGCCAGATAGGCGCAGATCGCCGCGCATTCAGTGACGGTCTGGTCCCCATGCACGATGGCCGGAACCTTTCCCATCGGGTTGATGGCCAGATAATCCGGCCCTTTCATTGTTCCGCCATAGGACAGGTAGGTCACATCATAGGGCGCGCCCGTTTCTTCAAGCATCCAGCGTGCGATGCGGCCGCGCGACATGGGGTTTGTGTAAAATGTGATTGCAGCCATGCGCCCCTCCGTTTGTTCATGTTTTGATCCTGTTCCTGTGAAGCCGGAGAGTCAAGCTGAATCAAATTCAGCCGGGCGGTCCTCGGCTCTTGACCTTGCGGCACAAAAATCGCACCCCTCCAGCGAGTTTTCCGGCCCAAGTGTTCTGAGGTTTCCCCCATGCGTGTCGCAGTTATCGGTACGGGCTATGTCGGCCTGGTTTCAGGTGCGTGTTTTGCCGATTTCGGCCACGTCGTGACCTGCGTCGACAAGGACGTCACCAAAATCGAAAAGCTCGAAAACGGCATCATGCCGATCTACGAGCCCGGCCTCGACAGCCTGGTCGCCAAGAACGTCAAGGAAGAGCGCCTGTTCTTCACCACCGACCCGGCCAAGGCGATCAAGGATGCCGATGCCGTCTTCATTGCGGTCGGCACGCCGAGCCGCCGCGGCGATGGCCATGCGGACCTTTCCTATGTCTATGGAGCGGCAGAAGAGATCGCCCAGCTGATGGACGGCTTCACGGTCGTTGTGACCAAGTCGACGGTTCCGGTCGGCACGGGCGACGAAGTCGAAGAGATCATCCGCAAGGTGCGTCCCGATGGCGATTTTGCCGTGGTCTCGAACCCGGAATTCCTGCGCGAAGGTGCCGCCATCAAGGACTTCAAGATCCCGGACCGCGTGGTCGTCGGCACCGATGACGAGCGCGCCCGCCAGGTGATGAAGGAACTCTACCGGCCGCTGTTCCTCAACGAGACGCCGATCCTGTTCACCTCGCGCCGCACCTCCGAGCTGATCAAGTATGCCGCCAATGCCTTCCTCGCCGTGAAGATCACCTTCATCAACGAGATGGCCGATCTCTGCGAAAAGGTCGGCGCGAATGTGCAGGAAGTTTCGCGTGGCATCGGCCTCGACGGCCGCATCGGCTCGAAATTCCTGAATGCCGGTCCCGGCTATGGCGGCTCCTGCTTCCCGAAGGACACGCTCGCCCTCACGAAGACGGCGAACGATTATGACAGTCCCGTGCGGATCGTCGACACGGTTGTCGAGGTCAACGCCGCCCGCAAGAAGGCGATGGCGACCAAGGTCATCGCGGCGATGGGCGGCGATGTGAAAGGCAAGACGATCGGCGTGCTGGGCCTCGCCTTCAAGCAGAACACCGATGACATGCGCGACGCGCCGAGCCTCGACATCCTGCCGGCGCTTCAGGCAGCTGGCGCGAAGATCAAGGCGTTCGACCCGGAAGCCATGAAAGAGGCGTCTCACCTCCTGAAGGACATCGAGTTTGCCGCCAATGCCTATGAGGCCGCCGAGGGCGCAGACGCGCTCGTCATCGTGACCGAATGGGACCAGTTCCGCGCCCTCGATTTCGACCGCCTCAAGAAGGCGCTCAAGAGCAATGTTGTCGTGGACCTGCGCAACATCTACAGTCCGGAAGACATGGCCGCCAAAGGCTTCGCCTATACTTCCATCGGCCGCCCTTCCGTTTGATTCGAGGCTTCTGTAAGGATCTGACCCATGAAGTTTTTTGTTGATACCGCTAACACTGATGAGATCGCCGAACTGGCCGCAACCGGCCTCATCGACGGCGTGACCACCAATCCGTCGCTGGTCGCCAAGGCCGGCCGGCCGTTTGCCGAAGTGATCAAGGAAATCTGCGACCTGGTCGAAGGCCCGGTCAGCGCCGAAGTCGTCGCGACCGATTATGACGGCATGATCAAGGAAGGCCGCAAGCTGGCGAAGATCGCCAGCAACGTGACCGTGAAACTGCCGCTGACCTGGGACGGCCTGAAGGCGTGCAAGACGCTGACCGGCGAAGGCACGATGGTCAACGTGACGCTCTGCTTCTCGGCGAACCAGGCGCTGCTGGCCGCGAAGGCCGGCGCGACGTTCATTTCGCCCTTCATCGGCCGCCTGGACGACATCAATCTCGATGGCATGGAGCTGATCGCGGACATCCGCCAGATCTATGACAACTACCTGTTCGACACGGAAATCCTGGCCGCGTCGATCCGCACGCCGAACCACGTCAAGCAGTCGGCGCTGGCAGGTGCGGATGTGATGACGGCGCCGCCGTCGGTGATCAAGACGCTGGCCAATCATCCGCTGACGGATAAGGGCCTCGAGACTTTCCTCGCCGATGCGAAGAAGGCCGGAATCAAGGTCTGATCCATGGCCGAGGCCGAAGGCCCGAGGGGCCGCGTCCTGATCATTGCCGGGTCCGATTCCGGCGGCGGGGCCGGCATCCAGGCAGACATCAAGGCTGTGACCATGCTGGGCGGTCACGCCATGACGGCGATCACCGCGATCACCGCACAGGACACGAAGGGCGTGCATGGCGTCTGGCCGGTGCCGCTTGACGGCGTACTGCGCCAGATCGATGTGACGCTGGCGGATATTGGCGCCGATGCGGTCAAGACCGGCATGCTGGGCACCGCGCAGCTGGTCGAAGCCGTCGCTGAGCGTCTGGCCGAAAAGGCGATCATCATTCCGCGCGTGATCGATCCGGTCATGGTGGCCACCTCGGGCGACCGGCTGGTGAACGAGAAAGCCGTCGGCGCGATCCGCTCCGAACTCGTGCCGGGCGCGCGGCTCGTCACGCCGAACGCGCCGGAGGCGGAAGTGCTGACCGGCAAGGCGGTCGAGTCCGTAGACGGACAGAGGCGCGCAGCGGACCGTTTGCTGGAACTTGGCGCTCATGGGGCGCTGGTGAAGGGCGGGCATCTCGGCGGCAACAAGGTGGTCGATGTGTTACAGACGACGACCGGGGAATGGATCTTCGAGAGCGCGCGCATCCAGACGACCTCGACGCATGGAACCGGGTGCACGCTGGCGTCCGCGATTGCGGCCTTGCTGGCGCAGGGCGAGAGCGTGCCTGACGCGGTCGAGCGGGGCAGGGAGTATCTGATGGGCGCGCTCCGGGCGGCGAAGGGATTTGGCCATGGTCACGGCCCGGTCCATCATGGCTGGCTGCTGGACAAGGACGAATAGGCCGGCTCAACGGCCTTTCAGAATTCATCGTTTCCGATGCGCACCGATCTGTGGCAGAGGAACGGCCCACTCTGGAGGCCGTGATGCCGGACTTGCCTTTCTACCAGATCGACGCCTTTGCCACGAAAGCCTTTGAAGGCAATCAGGCCTGCGTCATGCCGCTTGATGAATTCCTGCCGGATGCGGAGCTTCTGGCGATCGCGGCGGAGAACAATGTGGCCGAGACGGCCTATATCGTTCCGGCGGGCGAGGGCGTCTGGAAGCTGCGCTGGTTTACGCCGGCTGTGGAAGTGCCGTTGTGCGGGCATGCGACGCTGGCGAGTGCGCATGTCCTGTATAATGAGCTGGGATTTTCGGGCGAAGTGATCGGCTTCGATACGGTGAAGTCCGGGCGGCTCACGGTTCGACGGCTTGAGGATGGCCGGCTGGAAATGGATTTTCCTTGCGGCCCCGTGACGGAAATTCCGGTGACGGATGAAGTCTCTGAAGCGCTTGGCGCGCGGCCGGTTCAGGCGTGGGGCGGGATGTTCTATGCCGCCCGGTTCGAGACGGCGGACAAGGTGAAAGCCCTGAAGCCGGACCTGAAAGCCCTGAAGGATCTCGGCGTGCCGGGCGAGGGCTGGGACCGGGGCAATTTCGGCTGCTTTGCCGCAGGCGGAGACGGCGTGGACGTGACCAGCCGGTTCTTTGCACCCGGCAGCGGCATCGACGAAGACCCGGCGACCGGCAGCTGGCACACCATGCTGGCCCGCGTGATGAGCCAGCGGTTCGGTAAGACGTTCCTGCGGTGCTTCCAGGCCTATCCGGGCCGGGGCGGCTTCATCGACACGCGCCTTGAAGGGGACCGTGTGAAGCTGATCGGGCGTGCGGTGACGGTGATTGAAGGGCGCTTCAGGTTGTAGGCAGCATTTGCGGCCGGAGCGGCGGGTGCCGTCCGGTGGGGGAGTTTGGGTTGCCGTCCATTTCCCGCAGACCCCTGCCATTCCCCGAAGCACATGAGGCGCCATCGGGAGATGGATACCTGCTTTCGCAGGTATCTGCGGAGAGTTGGATTCTGTGCGGCGGGGCGCGCGCGGGCGGCAGGGCTCCGGAAAATCCTACGGTGAGGCTCCGGGAAGGCTCCGGAGGGGCGCGGGGGAGTTGGCCCCTTCTCCCCTGGGAGAAGGGGGTGGGGATGAGGGGCGACGGAGATTCGGCGCGAGCAGCGCTTGCCGCAATGCCTTGACCCCTCACCCCAACCCCTCTCCCGAGGGAGAGGGGCTGAATTGCCAGCCGCTCCCAGCGCGGCACTTCAGGCGCGTCATACACATACAGATCCTCCGCAGGCGGCAGATCGCAAAGCATGGTGATGCGGATGTTGCCGAAACAGTCGACGGCGAGCAGCGCATTGAGGCCCGTGCGCTCATGCCATCTGGCAAAGCGGACAAGATTCCAGATCAGCCACGGCCAGAACAGTGGCCAGACATGATCGAAATAGGGTTTGAGGCCTGGGTGCATCGTTCGGGCAGTGTGCCGCGCATCGATGGCCTGCCGGATTGAGTCCGTCCGCCCCTGTCATGCGGGCAAACACATCGCGTTGATCCGGGGCCTTGCGGCTGGTGTGCGCACACCACAAATACGGCCCCGGCTATTTGCTGCGCAAATTCCGGGATGACAGAAGTGGGGTGGGATAAGGCTTGTCTCTGTCCTCACGCGTCCGGCGCGGGGCCGAGGAGGGGCATGATGTCGACGCTGTGGCAGGGAAAGATCGTGCAGTGGGGATGGTCGGCGAAAAGCTCCGCCGCGGCCCGCTTTTCCTCAGCGGTCATGGCATACCAGGCCTGCCATTGGGGGCCGGTCTTGTCGCTGTAGAAGACTGCGAGATAATGGCCATCCGTGCTCATCGGCATGATTCCGGTCAGTCACCGCCCCATGGGGCAGGGGGAGCGGGCACTGGCTTCGACGTATCGAATTCGAGGCGGAAGAAACGGCCGGGGCGCTCCAGTTCGTAGGCGAACAGGCTATGCGAGGGCCGCACTTCAATGGCCCAGACATTGTCCTTCGACTGAGGGATACCTTCCGCGTCGAACAGGGTCTTTGTCGCTTCATCGGCGGGGAAGTTCATGCGGCTGCCGCTGAATCGGTCGTCCCGGTTGCCGCCATAGCCGCTGAGGGGGTCGAAGCTGCCGTCTTCATGGCGATGCGCATGATGCAGGGCAAGATGGCCGTCTTCGCGATGGATGATCCATGTGCGGGAGCGGTCGTCGCCGACATGCAGCGGGATGCGGATTTCGTCGTCCGAACAGGACCGCACATGCATGATGATCGTCTGGCTGCGCCAGGTGTCATCCTGCGGGTCATCGCTGGCGACATGGCCTTCAAACGCCTTTCCGCAGAGGGCCGAGAGGCGATGCATGAATTCCGCTTCCGGCAGCGCCGCGCGGTTGCAGGCGCTGACCGTCAGCACGGCGGCGGCGAGCAGGAGGGTGCGCACCGGGCCCATCTAGTGCCGGAAGTGGCGCATGCCGGTGAACACCATGGCGAGACCGGCCTCATTGGCAGCGGCGATGACTTCGTCGTCGCGGATCGAGCCACCCGGCTGGATCACGGCGGTGGCCCCGGCGGAGGCAGCCTGCAAGAGGCCGTCCGGGAACGGAAAGAAAGCGTCCGAGGCGGCGACGCAGCCCTTGGTCTTCGGCTCTGCCCAGCCGGCGGCCTCGGCGGCGTCTTCCGCCTTGCGGGCGGCGATGCGGGCAGAGTCGATGCGGCTCATCTGGCCGGCACCGATGCCGACGGTCGCGCCGTCTTTCGCATAGACGATGGTGTTGGATTTCACATGCTTGGCGACGCGCCAGGCGAACAGCATGTCGGTAAGTTCCTGCTCGGTCGGGGCCTTTTTCGTGACGATCTTCAGGTCAGCCTTCGTGATGCGGCCGAAGTCGCGGTCCTGCATCAGGAAGCCGCCGGCGACCGTTTTCAGGAAGATGCCCGCGGCGGCAGGGTCCGGCAGGCCTTCGGTGATCAGCAGGCGGAGATTCTTCTTCCTGGCGAAGACGGCCTCGGCCGCGGCATCGGCGCCGGGGGCGATGACGACTTCGGTGAAGATCTGCGAGATTTCCTGTGCGGTCGCCTCGTCCAGCGGACGGTTGAGCGCGACGATGCCGCCGAAGGCGGAGGTCGAGTCGCAGGCGAGGGCGGCGCGGTAGGCTTCGATGATATTGGCGCCTTGCGCCACGCCGCAGGGATTGGCGTGCTTGATGATGGCAACGGCCGGCGTTTCGGCGCCGAGTTCGCCGATCAGCTCATAGGCCGCATCGGTATCGTTGATGTTGTTGTAGGAAAGCTCCTTGCCCTGAAGTTGCCGTGCCGTGGCAACTCCGGGGCGCTTCTCGCCGGTGACGTAGAAGGCGGCCTTCTGGTGCGGGTTTTCGCCATAGCGAAGGCTCTGCTGCAGCTTGCCGCCAATGGCGGCCCAGTCGGGGGCTTCCTCGCCGAGCTGGCGGGCATACCAGCCGGAGATCGCGGCGTCATAGGCGGCGGTGCGGGCATAGGTTTTCGCGGCGAGCTTGCGGCAGAGGGCGACGGAGACTTCGCCCTTGCTTGCTTCCATTTCGGCCAGCACCTTGTCGACGTCGCCCCCATCGGTGCAGACGGCGACAAAGGCGCCGTTCTTGGCCGCCGCGCGCAGCATGGCCGGGCCGCCAATATCGATATTCTCGATACAGGTCTCGAAGTCTGCGCCGGAGGCGACGGTGGCTTCGAAGGGGTAGAGATTGACATAGATGAGGTCGATGGCGCCGATGCCGTGGGTCTCGGCGTCCTTCACGTGGGAAGGATTGTCGCGGAGATAGAGCAGGCCGCCATGCACGGCCGGGTGAAGGGTTTTCACACGGCCATCCATCATTTCCGGAAAGCCGGTGAGGTCGGCAACGTCCTTCACCGCGAGGCCTGCCTCTTTCAGCGTTTTCGACGTGCCGCCGGTGGAGACGAGTTCGACGCCCATCGCGGCGAGTTTCTTCGCCTGCTCAACAAGACCGGTCTTGTCGGACACCGACAGAAGGGCACGGCGGATGCGGACGGGCGAACCGCTGGCGGCGTCTGACATCGGGGAATCTCCAGGCTGCTTTTGCCGCGCGGGGTAGCACGGCAGGGCAGGGCGTCAAGCGATGTGCCTGAAGGATTTGTCGCCGCGCCGTTCGCCATATTCCGGCACCATCGCGCCGAGCAGGCGCAGGGCCTCCGACCGGTCGCGGCGGGAGGCCGCCTCGATCAGGGCGGCGAGCTGCTTGTCGAAGAGTTCGGAGGAGGGTGGATGGCTCGTGACTTTCAGCACGCCGTCGACTGGCGTGTTCATCACCGCCTCATGCTCATAGGTCAGCGCCTCGTGCAGCTTCTCGCCCTCGCGCAGGCCCGTTTCGGTGATCTGGATGTCGACGCCGGGGACAAGGCCCTTGAGGCGGATCATCGTCTCGGCGAGCTGGAGGATGGCCATGGGCTCGCCCATGTCGAGGACGTAGAGCTCAGACCGGCTCTTTTCCTGCTGCAGCGCGGCGGCCTGCAGGACGAGGGCGGAGGCTTCTTCCACGGTCATGAAATAGCGGGTGACGCCCATATCGGTCAGCGTGACCGGGCCGCCCTCGGCGATCTGTTTCTCGAACAGCGGCACGACCGAACCGGACGAGCCGAGGACATTGCCGAAGCGGACCATGGCGGCGGCCATGCCGGTCTCGGCCGTGATGTGGGAAATCGCGATTTCGGCGAGGCGCTTGGTGGCGCCCATGACGTTATCGGGCTCCACCGCCTTGTCGGTGGAGATGAAGACGAAGCGCTTGGCGCCCACGGCGGCGGCGGCGCGGGCGGCATTCACGGCGCCGGCCACATTAGTGAGGATGGCCTCGCAGACATTGCGCTCCATCAGCGGCACATGTTTCAGCGCGGCGGCGTGGATGACAAGCTGCGGCTGGACGCTCTGGAACACGTCGCGCACGCGGCTCGCATCGCGCACATCGCCGAGGCGGGTGCTGAAGGCGACGTCCGGTGCTGCCCGGCGCAGCTCAAGGTCGATGGCGTAGAGATTGTACTCGCAGGAATCGAGAATGGTGAGGCTTTCCGGCTTCAGGCCGGCGACCTGGCGGGCGAGTTCCGAGCCGATCGTGCCGCCACCGCCGGTGACGAGGACGCGCGAATCCTCCACCAGGTCGCGCACCGGGTTGATGTCCAGCATGCGTTCCGGGCGGGCGAGCAGGTCGGCCGGGCGGATGCGCTCGGTCACCTGCGCCGTTTCGTCCGGATTGAGCGCCATGATGGCCGCGCCGCGCTCCGAGGCGACCTCGAGAATCTGCATCATGATCTTGCGGCGGCGCGCCTTGCCGGTCACCGCGACCCAGGGGGTCTGTCCGTAGCGGACCGTGAGGACGTCGATGACATTGGCGAGTTCGCCGATCCCGCCGAAGATCGGGACGCCGCGAATGGCCCGGCCAGGATCGTTGCCCTCGACATCAATGAGGCCGAGTATGCGGAGGTTCTGCATCTGCGATGGCGCCTGAAGCCTGCGGATCACGGCGGCGCAGTTGGTCGCGTCGCCCACGAGCAGGACCGGCTGGGCATTCCGGGCGACGGGCGTGAAGATCTGCAGCGGCTGGTGCGTGGAGCGCGAGAGCGCAATCATCCGGCCGAGGAACAGGCTCATCGTCCACAACAGGAGTGCCGTCAGCAGGACGGTCCACGGCTCGGCCAGCGGGCGGCTGAACATGGCGGCGAAGGGCAGGTAGACCAGGCCGGCCAGGGCCACTGCCTGTGCCAGGCGCACGGCGTCCGGCCATCCCATGTGACGCCAGACCTGCGTGTGCACCTTGAGGACCACAATGCTGACTGCGGCCGACAGGACGAAGACCAGGACGCTGACCAGGGCGGGCAGAAACTCGAACGGTTCACGGTTTTCGACCACCCACCACACAATCAGATTCGACAGGACCATCGCCGCGGCCGCGATGGCGAGATCGAACCCCAGTGTCAGGGCAATGGCTCGCCGGGCTGCGCGCTGTGGTGTCATGCAGTCGCTTCCTTCACAAAGGCCCAGCGGATGCAGTTTGGCGGTTCCTGTCCATCGCTGTTCGGATCCGCAAACCCCGCTATGACGATCTGCTCGGGTCGTTCCACAACACCGCTGGCGAGATACGCCGTCCGCTCAAGTCTTGCCCCTTCATGACTCGTTTTGAAACGCCATACAGCCCCATTATCGCATAAAAGGCGAATTGCATCCTTGCTCATCATTGCTGTCACTGTGGGATGCAGATGGAAACGTATCTCAAAATTAATGTGCTTGCGGTCTTCCGCGGGGGGCTGGGAGATCGGGCGCACGAGCGAATCCTCGCCGGCAAGACGGTGTCCGCTGGCCGCCATGAACAGGCGCCGACGGTGCAGGAGGCCGTTTGATGCCTTGTAGCCGCCATGCTGGGCGTCAAGCCAGATCTCGTCCGACTCCTCCAACCGCTTGGCGGAAATGCCTTCCGGCCCGCTGGCCGACTGCAGCCGCGTTTCCTCGTTCAGGGTGAAAACGGCCGAGTCGCGTCCGGCAAGGATCAGCGTCGAATGGGCGCTGGTGCGGCGGACGGCGGCCTGCCAGTCGACATTCACTTCCGAGCTGAAGCCGCAGGAGGTGACGATGCGGCTGGCCCCGTCCGAAAGCTCGAAGCCGAGGGCCCCGGCATGGGCGAGATCGCCGAAGGGCTGGCCGGGTGCCTCGCCGCAGTCGAGCACCAGCCGGAGGCCATGCTTCTCCAGTTTCTGAAAGCCGGATTTCGGAGCAAAGGTGAACTTCCGGGGTGGGGCAGGCAGGCGCGACAAGGCGGCATCCACCACTTCCGGCCGCGATTCGTCCCCGTCATTGAACGGATTGAGGGCACCGTCCGGCACCTGGAAGAAGGCGACCATCGCCCCCATGCGCGGGATCCACTTGCCGAAAAACTCCGGGACGCCATGGCCGGCGCGTTCCAGCAGTGCCTCGAGGCTCTGCAGCTGCAGGAGGCAGTTCAGCGTGCGCGACGGGGCCCGGCTGACATGTCCGCCATCTGGCAGGATCTGCGCGGTGCATTCGGCATCCAGCCGGTCGAGCGCCGGTCCGAGCGCCGGAGCATCATTGAAGCAGGCCGCATGGGCGACCAGGACCACGGCTGCGTTCCAGCGCGCCTTCGGGTCGACCGCGGTATCGGCCAGTTCGGCTAGATAGCGGACCTGTCGGGCATAAGAGTCGAGCCGCTGCCGGCAGGCTGCTTCGGTGCCGGTTTCGAACAGATCCTCGCCGCAGCGCAGCCAGTTCCAGAGACGCACCGCCGTCGGTTCCAGCCGCCAGGAAAAGCCATTGAAATTGCCGTGCTGGGCAATCCAGGCGTCGACCAGAGCGCGGGCGCGCTGGCCGGCGTCCGCGCCCTGCGCAAAGAGGTCCGGCAGCCAGGCAAACCGGTGCAGCCGGTCGGCGACATGCTTGGACGGCAGCGTGACGTTCCAGGGGTCTTCGTCGGGCGACAGCGTCATCCGCGACATGCCGAACCGCCAGACACCCTTCATCAGCGCCTCGCCGCGCAGCATGTCCGGCGGCACGAGGTCCGGCAGGTGAAGGGCGAACCGGACCGGCGCGGGCGCGGATTGTTTCAGGCGCTGCAGGGCACCGATCTTGACGTCTTCCCCGGCCGTGCCGCGGAAGCGCCGCCACAGCGCCGCGTCTTCGGCGCCGGAACGGGCCCGATCAGCGAGGGAATGGCTGTCTCCACCTGACACCCGAAGCCGACCTTCCTGACTCTAAGCGTGCACACCCGGACGCAACGCGCGGATGTTCCCGGCATAGGCCGCCGGGCCGCCCTTGAATACGGCCGAACCGGCGACGATGGCGGTAACGCCCGCGGCAATGGCGCGGGGGGCCGTCTCTGCGTTCAGGCCGCCGTCAATCTCGAGAATGATGTCGCGGCCCGACTGGTCGATCATGCGGCGCAATTCCTCGACCTTGGCAAGCTGGCTTTCGATGAAGGCCTGGCCGCCAAAGCCCGGATTGACCGACATGACGAGGATCAGGTCGATGTCGCCGATGACCGGCTGGACCACGCTGGCGGGCGTGGCGGGATTGAGGGCGACGCCGGGGCGCATGCCGGCCGCGCGGATCGCCTGTAGCGTGCGGTGCAGGTGCGGGCCTGCCTCCGGATGCACGGTCAGGATGTCGGCGCCGGCCTTGGCGAATTCATGGATGAAAGGGTCCACCGGCGCGATCATCAGGTGCACGTCGAAGGGCTTTTTCGTGTGCGGACGGAGCTTCTCGATGACCGGAGGGCCGAAGGTGAGGTTCGGCACGAAATGGCCGTCCATCACGTCAATGTGGATCATGTCGGCGCCGGCCGCGTCGATGGCGCGGATTTCCTCGCCAAGACACGCAAAATCAGCCGACAGGATGGAGGGGGAAATCAGCACCGGACGCATGGAGTCTCCCTAAATGGGAACAGCCGGCCACACAAGGCGGCCGGCTGTCCAATTTGCGCGTGTACGCGGCGTACAGGCCTTAGTATGCGCCGGCCGGGATCAGCTTCCAGCCATCGGCACCGGCGATGATGTCGACCGGGGTGCCCGGCGCGATGTAGACATCGGCGCCCTGGATGATCTCTTTCACTTCGCCGCTGGAGAAGCGGACGATGTAGGCAAAGCCCTTCTTGGTGCCAACCGCCTTGCCGGCTTCGTTGCCGGCCATGCCGCCGAGGACCGCGCCGCCGATGGCGCCAGCGGTCTGGGCCTTGTCGCCGCCGCCGAGTTCGGAGCCTGCAAGCCCGCCGAGGACCGCGCCGGTTGCCGCGCCGATGATCGAGTTGTCGGGGCGGATCGTCACTTCGCGCACGGAGGTCACCGTGCCCTGGTAGACGGTCGAGGCCTGGCCGACGGAGCGCGTGGACGCGGTGCCGACGCCGGAATTGGTGGTGCAGCCTGCGAGGGCGAGGCTGAGCGCCAGGAAGGTGCCCGCGGCAAGCTTGCCGGTGGAGGCGCGGAGGGTGGAAACCATAGTCATTTCAGTCAGTGCTCCCTGCACGTTTGATTGGGCTATTTTCGGCGTTTATCCCTGAATGGTGGATGAACCCGAGGCGGCAATTTCAAGGCACTAGCACGATTTCGCTCACATTGGCGTGAGGCGCGATATGAAGAATACGTCATGTTCGGCGCCGTCTTCCGGCACCGTGACGAGGTCACCTTCGGCGGTGAGGCTGTGGTTAAATCCGGGGGTTTCCGCGGCGGTCACCGGCACACGGCGGTAGAGCCCGTCGGCGATCACACGGTTAACGACATCGGCGCTTTCGGAGCGCAGCGGCGTGCAGACGCAATAGACGAGCATGCCGCCGGGACGGACCATGCCGTGGGCGGCTTTCAGTAGCCGATATTGCACATCCGGGAAACGGGCGACATCGGTTTCGCGCTTGGTCCAGGCGCCTTCAGGATGACGGCGGAGGGTGCCGAGGGCGGAGCAGGGGGCATCGAGGAGGACGAGGTCAGCCGGCTCGGCCGGGCGCCAGGTCTCGGCGTCATCTGCAATGATTTCAGCAGAAAGCCCGGTGCGGGCGAGGTTTTCCTCAAGCCGTTTGAGGCGCGGTTTCGAGCGGTCGAGCGCGGTGACGGCAAGACCCGCCGCGGCGAGCTGCAGCGTCTTGCCGCCCGGCGCAGCGCACAAATCGAGGGCCCGTAGCGTGACTTCCGGGGTGGACTGCGTTGACTTAAATTGACCCTCAGCGCCGGCCAGAAGCACCTTGACCGGCAGGGCGGCGGCTTCGTCCTGCACCCACCAGTCGCCGGTGTCATAGCCGGGAAGGGCCTCCACTGTGCCGGTCCCGAGGCGCACGCTGCCGGAGGCGGTGACGGTGCCGCCGGTCAGGCGGGCGACGGCGGCGGGATCGGATTTCGCGGTGAGGTCCAGCGCGGGTTCGCGGAGCTGGGCGCGGGCGGCCCGCTCGGCGCGCTCCGGCCCGAGGCTTTCCTCCATCGCGGCCTGCAGCCAGTCCGGCCAGATGGCGGTGGCGGGCAGGGCGTCGAGATCGGCCGGTTCGCGCGCGGCGCGGCGCAGGACCGCGTTCAGGAACTTCCCGCCCGAGCGGGCCTCCGGCCAGTCCTTTGCGGATTCGACCGTTTCGGAGACGGCGGCATGTTCCGGCGTGCCGAGGCGCCAGAGCTGGACCGCGCCGACGCGGAGCAGGGCGCGCACCGCCGGGCTGACCGCTTCGATGGGGCGGGTGAGCAGCGGCTCCAGCGCAAGGTCGATGCGGCCAAGCTCCCGAAGGGCGGCGCTGGCAATCGCGCGGGCAAATCCCCGGTCGGCACCTTCGAGCGTGTTGAACGGATCTGAGAGGGTGAGGGCTTCGTCCAGCGTGCGGCGCTTTTCGAGCGTCAGCACGAGGAGATCGGCGGCAGCCCGCCGGACGGTCGCTCCGCTCAACGGCTCAGCCCCACGGGCCGGCTTCGCGGCGGGCCGCCGGGGAGGCCGGGGCCGAGGTCACACCCATTTCGGCGGCGAGGCGGCGCAGCGCCTCGACCCGGTTGGCGGTGGCCGGATGGGTGGAGAAGAGATTGTCGGCGCCGCGCCCGTTCAGCGGGTTGGCGATATACATGTGCGCCATGGCGGGGGCGCGCTCGGCCGGGATGTTCATGGTGGATCGGGCGCCGCGTTCGATCTTCTCAAGCGCCGAGGCGAGCCAGAGCGGGTTGCCGCAGATTTCCGCACCGAGACGATCCGCCTCGTATTCGCGCGAGCGGGAAATCGCCATCTGGACGAGGCCGGCGGCGAGCGGGGCGAAGATCATCACGGCGATGGCGGCGATCGGATTGGCGCGTTCACCGTCGCGCCCGCCGAAGAAGAAGGCGAAGTTGGCAAGCATGCCGATGGCGCCGGCAATGGTAGCGGTCACGGTCATGGTGAGCGTGTCGCGGTGCTGCACGTGGGCGAGTTCGTGCGCCATCACGCCGGCGACCTCTTCGCGGTTCAGCATGGAGAGGAGGCCCGTCGTTGCGCAGACGGCGGCGTGCTGAGGATTGCGGCCGGTGGCAAAGGCGTTCGGCTGCGGCGTCTCGATGATATAGATGCGCGGCGGCGGCAGGCCTGCCCGGTCGGCGAGCTTTTTCACGTCATTGGCAAAGGTGCGGATCACGGGCGGGGCGCTTGCCGGGTCGATCTCGCGCGCCCCCTGCATGCGCAGCACGATCTTGTCGGAGTTCCACCAGGAAAACACATTCATCAGGAAGGCCACGACAAAGGCGATGGCCATGCCGGGCACGCCGCCCACGAGATAACCGACACCCATGAACAGGGCGGTCAGCACGGCCAGCAGGATGAAGGTCTTGAGGGTGCCCATGGGCAGAAAACTCCGTTAACAGGGGAGCGGAAGGGATGATTCCGGAACCCGGTACCCTATATGGCGAGCGTTAATGAATGGGGAAGTCCCGATGAGCGCGGATAACAGAAAGGTCATGGCTGATCTGCCTGCGGAAGAAGCCGCCAGGCGTGCCGCCCTGCCGGAAGCGGCGCAGCGTGCCCTGGCCGAGGCCGATGCCCGCAAGGCGGCGGAAGCCGCAGATTCCGCGGCACTTCCGGACGACGAGCAGGGCGGGCCGACCCGGATCGAGCCGACCCGGTTCGGCGACTGGGAACGCAAGGGCATCGCCTACGATTTCTGAGGCGAGACGGAAGGTCGCGGTTCCCGCGCTGGGTTAAGCCGTTTGCCCTGAGCGCCCCGCTTTGCCTAACTGGCATGGTAAACTGGCCTCAGGGTTGCGTTGTGAGGTGAAAATCGACGCGAACCACGCCTTCAAAGGGGAAAACCATGTCGAAACGGAACATTCTGGTCAGCCTTGCGCTCGCTTCGGCACTGTTTGCAGCCCCTGCGCTTGCCGACGGCAAGCCTGTGAAGCCCGTGCGCGGACCGACCCCGCTGAAAGCCCAGCCCTATTGCGAAAGCGGCAAGGGCTATTTCGACGATCACGGCCGCTTCGTGTGCCCGGTCGTCACCCGGACCGTGACGCGTACCGTTACGCCGCCGACCGTGACCCGTGTGGTCGCCCCGCCGCCGGCCGCGGTTTATGACTTCTCCGGCTTCAATGGCGGCGTCGGCTCGTCCATCGGCAGCGGCTATTATGGCGGTGGTGGCGGCTTCATCTTTGAAGACCGCACGCGCTTCTCCGGCGTCCTGCAGTCCTCGGCATCGGCCTTTACCTTCAACAAGAAGGTCAAGCGCGTGACCCGCCGTCCGCCCCCGCGTCCGCCGGGCGGTGGGTGCGGCTGCAACTAAAGCCCCAATACTTTGCGTGCGATGATGTTGCGCTGAATCTCGTTGGTGCCGCCATAAATCGATTGGGCCCGGCCCGCGAAATAGGTTGAGAGATCCCGGCCGGGCGACCCGCCGGGATCATTCATTTGGGACCAGAACGATATGTGCGGCTGGGCGAACGCGCCGGCCGCATCGACCATGAGTTCCGTGATCTGCTGGTGGGTGACGGTGGCGAGGATCTTGACCGTCGAGGCCGCATCGCCCGGCGAGCCGCCCTGCGCCAGCGCCGAGAGGATGCGAAAGACGGTCATTTCCAGTCCGTCCACGGCCATTTCCGCTTCCGCCAGACGCCGGGCAAAGCCGGCATCGTCGATCAGGCGCGCGCCGCCGCCGTCCGGCGTGGCGGTCGCGACTTCGCGGACATGGCGCAGCATTTCGCGCTTGCCGCCGATCCGGGCGTAAGAGGTGCGCTCGAAGCCGAGCAGGTATTGCGAATAAGTCCAGCCCATGCCGGCCTCGCCGATGCGGTTTTCCTCCGGCACTTTCACGTCTTCGAAGAAGACCTCGTTCAGGACATGGTTGCCGTCGATGGTGATGATCGGCTTCACCGTCACGCCGGGCGCGTCGAGGGGGCAGCAGATGAAGCTGATGCCCTGTTGTTTCTTCTCTTCCTGAGACGTGCGGGCGAGGAGGAAGATCCAGTCGGCGTGCTGGGCGGCGGAGGTCCAGATCTTGTGGCCATTGAGCGTGTAGGTGCCGTTTTCAAGTTTCGCGCTGAATTGCAGCGAGGCGAGGTCGGAGCCTGATCCGGGTTCGGAATATCCCTGCGCCCAGCCGACCGAGCCGTCGCGGATGCCGGGCAGCCAGCGCTGTTTCTGCGCGTCGGAGCCGAAGGTATAGATCACCGGGCCGACATAGATGACGCCCATCGGGGTGACGGTGGGCACACCGGCGCGTTCCAGTTCCTCGTCGAAGACGTATTGTTCCTCGATCCCCCAGCCGGGGCCGCCATAGTCCTCCGGCCAGGCGGTGGCGAGCCAGCCCTTTGCGCCCAATGCCATTTCGGAGCGGCGGACGTCTCCGGTCGTCAGGGGCGCGCCGGCCTTGTATTTCCGGATGATGTCTTTCGGGAATTCGGACTCGAACCAGCGGCGCACATCGGCGCGGAAGGCTTCGATCTCGGGGCTGAAGGCGAGGTCCATGGGGCGCTCCTGAAAGCTTGCCCCAAAAGCGTAGGGCAGGGCCTGCGCTTGGCAAGCCCTGCCCCAAGGTCGCCGCCCGTCGGGCGTCAGTCGATCAGGATGCCTTGACTTCCGCGATCCACTGGTCGACGCGGCGCTCGAGCAGGTCGAGCGGCAGGGCACCGCCGCCGAGCACGGTGTCATGGAAGGCCTTGATGTCGAACTTGTCGCCAAGCTCGGTCTCGGCCTTCTTGCGCAGCTCCTGGATCTTGATCATGCCGATCTTGTAGGCCGTGGCCTGGCCCGGCATCACGATATAGCGGCGCACTTCGGAGCGGGCCTGCGCGTCGGTGATGGCGGCATTGTCCTTGAAGTATTCGACGGCCTGTTCCTCGGTCCAGCCCTTGGAGTGGAGGCCCGTGTCGACGACGAGGCGGATGGCGCGCCACATTTCAGAGCCGAGGCGGCCGAATTCCGAGTACGGATCCTGATAGGTGCCGGGGAATTCCTTGGCCAGCCATTCCGAATAGAGCGCCCAGCCTTCGACATAGGCGGTGAAGCCGGCCTGGGTGCGGAATTGCGGGACGTTTTCCAGCTCCTGCGCGATCGAGATCTGCATGTGGTGGCCGGGGATGCCCTCATGATAGGCGATCACTTCCAGCTCGCGCTTCGGCATCGCGGTCATGTCGGAGAGGTGGGCGTAATAGATGCCAGCGCGCGAGCCGTCCGGCGTGCCGGGGAAGTAGTGCTGGGCGGCACCCGGCTGCTCGCGGAAGGCTTCGACGCGCTTCACCTCGATGTCGGCCTTAGGCAGGATGCCGAAATAGTCCGGCAGCTTGGTCTTGATGTTCTCGATGACGGCTGTGGCGTCGTCGATATAGGCCTGGCGGCCTTCGTCCGTGTCCGGATAGTAGAAGCGCTCGTCGTTTTTCGAATCGCGCAGCATGTCGAAGAATTCGTTGAGCGTGCCTTCGTAGCCGACCTGCGTCTTGATGGCTTCCATCTCGCCGCGGATGCGGGCGACCTCGGAGAGGCCGAGTTCATGGATCTCGTCGGCCGTCAGCGCCGTCGTCGTCATCTGCTTCAGGCGGTCATTGTAATAGGCTTCGCCGTCCGGCTGGAGGTAGGCGCCGACCGGCTGGTTGGAATCCGGCGAGTTCGCCATGTCCTCGGTCGCAAACGCGATGATGTTGAAATAGGCGCCCATGAATTCGTCTTTGAGGGCGGAGACCGCATCGGCCTCCATCGCGTCGGCTTCTTCCTGGGTCATCTTTCCGTCGGCGACGAGCGTGGCAAGTTCGGATTTCACGTCGGCATAGATCGCGCTGTCCTCGCCATCGGTGAAGGGCGCGCCGTAGATGACCTTGGTCGCCTGGTCGATCACGCCTTCATAAGCGAACTTCGGGGCGTGGACGCCGCGGGCGGCGGACTCTTTCGCAACAAGAGTGGCTTCGTTGAGGGCGCGGGCCGATTCGCGGATCCGGTTCACATAGGCGGCCATGTCTTCCGGCGTGTCGACGGTGTGGAACTGGATCAGGAATTGCGGGATGAAGCCCTGCGGGCCGTTCATCTGATCATAGACGAAACCATTATAGCGGTACTTCGCGGACTCCTGCGCCCGCTCCGTCATGTAGATGAGGATGTCCCAGGACAGTTTGTCGGCGTCGGAGAGGTCGTCATAGTTGAATTTCGACTTCATCTCGTCGACGGCGGCGAGGGTCATCTGCAGCTGCTCGTCCTGGCATTCCAGCGTGAAGCAGTCGATCTGGTCGTTCTTGTCCTTGCGGCCGAGGAAAGTCAGCTGCAGCGGGCTCATCTGCAGCATTTCCTCGTATTTCTCGTCGAAAAACTGGTTCAGTTGCTTGCTGATCTCGGCCTGCTCTTCGGCCGTGACCTGGTGGGTGGCGGCAGGGGCGGCAGGCTTGCCGCAGGCAGTCAGGGCGAACGCCAGCGCCAGCGCTGAAACGGCGGTTCTGATCATGGGGGGTCTCCGGATGGGGATTTCTCGAAAAACGATAAAACTCTGTATCCTCATTCCGCGGCCCTGTGTCAATTGGCAAGCCGCTTCAGTCCGGCTAGGGGAGGGGCATGACTGAGCCACGCATCCTCCGTATCGGCACCCGCGGGTCGCCGCTCGCCCTGTACCAGGCCAACCATGTCGCCGCCGCCATCGACGCGAATTCCGGCGGTGCCATGAAGGGCGAGATCGTGACGTTCACCACGTCCGGCGACCAGCTGACGACCGAGCGGCTGATCAATTCCGGCGGCAAGGGCCTGTTCACGCGGGAACTGGACGCCGCTCTCAGCCGGGGTGAGCTGGACCTCACCGTGCACAGCCTGAAGGATGTGCCGTCGGTGCTGGTCGAGGGGCAGGTGTTTGCGGCCTTCCCCGAGCGGGAAGACCCGCGCGACGGCTTCCTGTCGCCGCATGCGGCAAGCCTGAAGGATCTGCCGGAAGGCGCGAAGGTCGGCACGGCGAGCCTGCGCCGGGAAGCCCAGACCCGGGCCCTGCGCCCGGACCTCGAAATCGTCACCTTCCGCGGCAATGTCGCGACCCGCATGCGCAAGCTGGAAGAGGGGCTGGCGGACGCGACCTATCTTGCCATGGCGGGGCTGACGCGGCTCGGCATGCAGGATGTCGCGCATCCGATCCCGCTGACCGACATGCTGCCGGCTGCCGCGCAGGGCATCATCGGCGTCGTGGTGCGCGACGACATGGACAGCGAAGCACTGGAGATCGTCCGTAGCCTGAACCATCAGGCGACCTATGAGGCGGCAATCGCGGAACGGGCCTTCCTGCTGGCGCTCGACGGATCGTGCCGCACGCCGATTGCCGCGCACATGTTCGATGAAGGCGAAGACTGGAAACTGGTTGGCGAAGTGCTGTCCATGGACGGGGCCATGCGCTGGAGCGCCGAAGGCCTCTGCCGCAAGGGCGCAACCGACGTGCAGCTTGAAGCGCTGGGCAAGGAAATCGCCCGCATCGTGCGGCGCCAGGCCGGCAGCAAGATGCCCGCCTTCCGCGAGACATGGTGAGCGGCCCCGTTATCGTTACCCGCGCCGAGCCAGGCGCCTCGGAAACCATGGCGCGGCTTGAGGCGATGGGCGTCACGGCGATCCGGTCGCCGATGCTGGAGCTTGCGGCCCTTCCCGGCATGACGCCGGACCTGACCGGCATTGCGCATATCGTTTTCACCAGCGCCAATGGCGTGCGGTTTTTTGCGGATGCGACGGACTGGCGCGCGGGCAGGGCCTGGTGCGTCGGCCCCTCGACGGCGGACGCGGCACGGGCGGCGGGCTTTCCGGATGTGCATGAGGGCAGCGGCGATGCCGTCGCGCTGGCGGGTGACATGATCGCCGTGCTGCCCGCCGGGACGCGCGGCATCCTGCATGTCGCCAATGAGGCGGCGGCGGGCGATCTCGTCGCGCGGCTGAAGGCGGCGGGGCTCGGCGCGCAATTTCTGGCGCTTTATGAAACGCGGCCGGCGCGAACGCTGACGCCCGCCGCCGGCACCGCCCTGGCGTCCGGCCCGTGCTATGTGCTGGTGCATTCCGCCAGGGGCGCGGCGGCGTTTGCAGGCGTGTGTGCAGACCTTGGGCGGGTGGTCGTGGTCGCGATCTCGGCGGCGGCAGCAGCCCCGCTGGACGGCAAGGGCGCCGCAGCCATCGTCACGGCAGCCGCCCCGAACGAGGACGCATTGCTGGAGGCGCTCGCAACCGCCGGAAAGGGCGCCTGAGACGACCGGTTCCTTTGCCCCGGCGTTCGCGGTAAACCAGTCGCAGATGACCGACGAATCTTCCCCCGAACCCCCCGTCAGCTCGACAGAGCCGATCGATGCCCATTTCGAACCGGCCGACGCGCCCGAGACGTCAGGCGCCCGCCGCAAGCCGGGGGCGTCCGGGCCCGGCTGGATCGGCGCGGGCCTGCTCAGCGTGCTGGCAGCGCTTGGCGGCGGCGTCATCGGCGCGGGCCTCGACCGGGTGCTGCCGGGCGGCAAGGCATCTGCGGCGCAGGCGCCGGCGGATCTCGGCGCCCTGACCGCGCGGCTCGACGCACTGGAAACGGGCAGCGCAGCCGCCGATGACCTCGCCAACCAGATCGCCGCGCTCGGCCGCCGGGTGGACGCAGCGTCTGCCGCAGGCGGCAAGGTCGACCTCACCGGCATAGAAGCACGCCTGAAGGCGCTCGAATCCGTACCGGCCGGCGAAAGTGTCTCGGCCGACGCGCTGAGCCGGGCCGTCGCCGCCCTGTCGGGCCGCCTCGACCAGCTTGAAACCCGGCCCGCAGGGGTCGACCCGATCCGCATCGTGGAGCTGAAAGCCGAACTCGCGGAACTCCGCGCCGACATGGCGAGCAATGCAGGGCCGGATGCGGCGCTCGCCAGTGTGCTGCAGAATGTGCGCACCGGCGAGGCGGACGCGCGGGCCGAAGCGGCCTCTGCCAATGCGCTCGCTGAAGCGGCGCTGGCCCTCTCCGGTATCGAGGCGGCCTCGCGCCGGGGCCTTCCCTTCGAGACCGATTACCGGGCCCTGCGCGCCGCGCTGCCGAAGCTCGATGCGGTGCGGATGCTGGGGCCGGTCGCCTCCACCGGCGCGCCGACGCTGAGCGCCCTGACGCAGGACTTTGCAGAGGTGAGCGAAAAGGCCCGCAAAGTGGTGCCGGAGGAAGAAGCCGGCAGATATGGCTGGCTCAACCGCGTGTTCGGCGGCGCCGTCACCGTGCGCAAGGCCGACGGCAGCGATGAGGATGCCTATGCGATCCTGTCGCGCGCCGAGGATGCCCTGCAGGATGAAGACCTCTCCGGCGCGGTCGCCTATGTCGGCCAGCTGACCGGGCCGCCGGCCGACGCGATGGCCGCATGGACGGACGGGGCAAAGCGGCGCATCAGTCTCGAAACGTCGCTGGAAACGCTGCGCCGCGTCCTGGCGGAAGGGGGAACCGACAGCCAATGAATCGCATCATCGTTTTCCTCGTCTTCCTCCTGCTGTTCGTTGCCATGCTGGCGGTGGGCTGGTGGGCCTACACACTGCCGGGCGAAGTCACCGTGCCGGTGGGCCAGGAAGAAGTGCGCATCAAGTCCGGCCTTGCGGCGCTGGGCGTTGTCTTCCTCAGTGCACTGATCGCGGCGCTGTGGTGGATCATCAGTGGCCTGTTTGTCCTGCCTGGCCGGATCGGCCGCTCGCGGAAACGGGCGCAGGCGCGCAAGGCGAACTCGGCGCTGACCGAAGGCCTGCTCGCCGCCGAGGCAGGCGATGCCGATGCGGCGCTGAAGCTCGCCCGCAAGGCGGCGAAACATGCCGAGGACGAACGGCTGAAACTGCTGCTGGAGGCGCGGGCCGCCGAAGCGAACAATGACTGGGCCGGGGCCGAACGCGCCTGGGGCCAGCTGACGCGCCTGCCGGGCGGACAGCTCGCGGGCCTGCGCGGGGCGGCGACGGCAGCCTCCGAACGCGGTGACCAGCTGACCGCGGAATCCCGTGCCCGGGAAGCGCTCGCGCTCAAGTCGTCCGCCGACTGGCCGTTCAATTCCCTGTTCGACTTACAAGTCTCGAAAGGGGAGTGGGAGAAGGCGCTGGAGACGCTCTCCCTCGGCGAAAAGCGCGGCATGATCAGTGGCGACAGCCTGCGCCGGCGTCGCGCCGTGCTGCACACGGCCCGCGCGGTCGGCCTGCCGCATGACCGGAAGGTCGACGCGCAGAAGGCGCTCGCCGAAGCGATCCGGTCGGCCCCGGCGTTCCCGCCAGCCGCCTTCCATGGTGCGCGCGCCCTGATGACGGATGGCAAGCCAAAGCCGGCGCAGGGCGTGCTGGAACTCGGCTGGAAGGCGCGCCCGCATCCGGCCCTCGCACAGCTCGCCCGCCGCCTCGTGCCGCAGGACACCGCCGCGAACATTGCCGGGCGCCTGCAGGCCCTGATCAACATGAACCCGACCCATCGCGAAAGCCGCATCCTCGCCGCCGAGATCGCGATGGACAAGGCCGACTGGGTCGGCGCGATCCGCTCGCTGGCCCTGCTGGTGGAAGAAAACCCCACCGCGCGGCTCTGCCTGCTGATGGAGCGGGCGCTGAAAGGCTATGGCGACATGGGCGAGGCCAATCGCTGGGGCCGCATGGCCGTCTCGGCCTCGCGCGAGCCTGACTGGTCGGACATCGACCCCAAGGGCAGTGCCTTCGATTTCGACAAGGCCGGCTGGGCCCGGCTCGTCTATGCGTTCGGCGATGTCGGCGACCTCATCCATCCGCGCTACGAAACCTATGGCCGTGAGCTGGAAGCCGGCCGCGTGCTGGCGCTGCCGGGGCCGGAAGAGGACGAACCGCCGAAGCCGAAGGCGCCGGACCGGCCGCTCACCCCCCCGCTCGACTACGCACCGGACGACGACTGACCCAGCGGCGTCCGGAACGGCAAAACCGGCTTGCGAAACGGGGCGTCTGCCGGTATGAGGCGGGCCTTCGAATGGTCTAAGCCGCTATAGCTCAGCTGGTAGAGCATCGCATTCGTAATGCGAGGGTCAGGTGTTCAAGTCACCTTAGCGGCACCATTCATCCCCGGCATCCAGATCTTCAGAAAGCCGGCTGTGCATTCGCCTCTGAAGCCGTCTGTGGCCTGTCCCGGATGCAGGGCGCGGGTCCGAAGATGTGCAGCTTGTGTGCAGGGTCAGCCGGGATGACTTCTCCGGCCCGGGGCGGGTTCGGATCCTGCAATCCGGTTCCACCCGGTCGGCCGCAGCACTCCGGCAAATGTTGCGCAGACACCCCGTTGACGCGCGTGCCCTCGCCCTATACATCCGCGCCTTCCAATCCTGTGCCCAGATGGCGGAATTGGTAGACGCGCACGGTTCAGGTCCGTGTGCCGCAAGGCGTGGAGGTTCGAGTCCTCTTCTGGGCACCAGTACCATATTCGTGTGCATTTTT